>NZ_JBNDJY010000007.1:0-421372 GCF_050435225.1 Ensifer sp. LBL
AAAATCAGCATCAGCCAACCCAGGAAACTCTAGAGCGAAGGTCGTCGTCGCCAGCAGCGCCGCCGCCCTCGTCAGTGATCGGGCTTATAGACCCCACACATCCGACACGTCAACAGGGATTTTCGGAAAAAATGACAGATTTCTGACAAAGCCCACAAACGCAGGGCTTTGCGCCCCCAAAAAACTTTTGCCCCCTGCCCCGAGCCTGTGGAGACACAATTTGGCCCTACCTTTTTCACAATCCGCCTATCTAAGCGAAAAAGAAGATGCGTCGCGGATGCGGGCGCGCGGACAGGCTTGGGATATATAGGATATCGCCCTTGCCGCTTCGGCGCGTGATTTGACTCCGCCGCGTGAAAGATGCACACCTTCGCGCAACGTATCGCAGGCAAGAATACGGTTTAGAGAAATCGGGGACCCTCAGTTCGGCATGATCACCGACAAGAACATGGTCAGGTCGCTTGGCGACCAGCCACCGATCCTGGCGCATGGCCGGCGCCCGCCCGACAGGCGCGAGATCTCGCTGCGCTGGCTATCGGGTACCTTCCTGACAGGGATCACCTCTAGCCTCCTGATGGGTGTCGCGCTTTTTGCAGCGCTTGACGGCCGCCAGCAGCTGGCAATCCCGGCCGAAGCCTACGCCGCGCTCGATGCCGGTTCGAACGGCGACGAGCAGGCAACTGCCGTTCGCGGCGGCCGCATCCTGTCGCCGAAGCTCGTTGCCAAGCCTGCCGACAAGACGATCATGGAAGTCTCGACGATGACCCATGACGGCGAGAAGGAGGTGGTGCGCAAGCAGCCCTTCGTTCACGTCAAGATGGCGCTCGCCGCCAATCATCAGGCCTCGGAAAGCTATCCGGACTTCGATCCTCTGGCGATCTTCTCGACGGAAGAGGCAGACGAAGAGTCCCCCGTTTCGCGAACCGGCACGCTTTACGGCTCGAATGTCGATTCCGAAGTGGCGCTGAAAACCGTCGACTTCCCGCTGCGTGGCGGCGCCACCTTCGACAGCTCGATGTCGCTCGAAGAGGTCGAGGAAAATGTCCGCACCAACGGCTCTGTCCTGACCGAAGGCAGCACCCAGGTCGCCTCGCTCTATTATGTCGATCCGCAGCGCTTCGCCTCGGAGAATGACGGGCTCGATCTTCTCCAGGGCCTGACCGCCCGCATCGTCGAGCAGAACAAGAGCGACGCCGCCTACGAGACGATCGACGAAGAAACCACCGAATACGCCGACGACATCATCCCGGTGCGGCGCCAGACCGACATCGCGACCGTGATGAGCAGTGCCGGCTATACCAAGGCGCAGGCCGAAGACGCCGCCGGCTATCTCGGCCAGGCGCTCGGCGCGAGCGAACTTTCCGAAGGCGATGTCCTGCGCATCGGCATCATTCAGAACGGCGAGACGCAGAAGGGTCAGGACGCACGCATCGTGCGGGCCACGATCTATTCGCGCAACAGGCATGTGCTGACGATGGCGGTCGACGACAAGGGCCGCTTCGTGCCCGGCGCCGAGCCGCCGAGACTTGACGCGGTCGCCACCGCCTTCGACGACAACGGCGCGCCGGTCATGACCAGCAGCCACGATCTGCCGCGGGTCTATGACGGCATCTACCGGGCGGCACTTTCCTACGGCATGAACGCCGACATGGTCGGCCTCGTCGTCAAGCTGCTCGCCAGCAATGTCGATTTCCAGGCGCAACTGAAGCCGACGGACTCGCTCGAAGCCTTCTTCTCCGTGACCGACGAACGCGGCATGGCGACGGAGGATTCCGAACTCCTCTATGTTCGCGCCAAGTTCGGCGATGCCGTTACCGCCTTCTACCGGTTCCAGGATCCGAGCGACAACACGATCGACTATTTCGACCAGGACGGCAAAAGCATCCGTCAGTTCCTCTTGCGCAACCCCGTACCGAACGGCCACTTCCGCTCGGGCTTCGGTATGCGCCGCCATCCGATCCTCGGCTTCTCGCGTATGCACACCGGCGTCGACTGGGCAGCCCCGCGCGGCACGCCGATCATCGCCGCCGGCGGCGGTGTCGTCGAAAAGGCCGGCTGGGATTCCGGCGGCTATGGCAACCAGACGCTGATCCGCCATGCCAACGGCTACGTGTCCTCCTACAACCACCAGAGCGCGATCGCCAAGAACGTCAAGGTGGGCAACAAGGTCGTCCAGGGCCAGGTGATCGGCTGGGTCGGCACAACAGGCCTTTCGACCGGACCGCACCTGCACTACGAGCTGATCGTCAACGGCAACAAGGTCGATCCCTTGCGCATCCGCCTGCCCGGCGGCAAGTCGCTTTCCGGCGATGCGATGGCGAAGTTCGAAAAGGAACGCGACCGCATCGACGAATTGCTGAACAAGGACGGCACGGGCGCAGAGGTCGCGAGCAACTAGCCGCTCCTCCCCTCCCCTGCTCGAAGATCGGCACAAACAAAAAGGCCGTCCCGAAGGGCGGCCTCTTGATTTGTGCACTGCTGGACTTAGGCGGCTTCCTTGTCCGACCCTGCCCCGCGCTTGAAGTTGAGGCGATCCGAGCCCGAGAGCACCTTGACGGTCGAACCATCAGGGAACTCGCCCTGCAGGATCTTCTCGGCGAGCGGATCCTGCACGAACTTCTGGATCGTCCGCTTCAGCGGACGGGCACCATAGGCCGGATCGTAGCCCTTGTCGGCCAGGAACGCGCGGGCATCTTCGTCGAGCTCCAGCGTGATCTTGCGCTCGGCAAGCAGCTTGCGCAGCCGTTCGAGCTGGATATCGACGATCGCACCCATTTCCGAGCGGCGCAGCCGGTGGAACAGGATGATCTCGTCCACGCGGTTCAGGAACTCCGGCCGGAAGGCGGACTTCACCACCTCCATCACTTGGTCGCGAACCACATCGCTGTCCTCGTTTTCGCCGAGCCCGACCAGATATTCCGCGCCGAGGTTCGAGGTCATGATGATCATCGTGTTACGGAAGTCGACGGTGCGACCCTGACCATCGGTGAGGCGGCCGTCGTCGAGCACCTGCAGCAACACGTTGAAGACATCCGGATGCGCCTTCTCGATCTCGTCGAACAGCACGACCTGATAGGGCCGGCGCCGAACGGCTTCGGTCAACGCACCGCCTTCCTCGTAACCGACATAGCCCGGAGGCGCGCCGATCAGTCGGGCGACGGAGTGCTTCTCCATGTATTCCGACATGTCGACCCGCAGCAGCGCGGTTTCGTCGTCAAAGAGGAACCGGGCAAGCGCCTTGGTCAGCTCGGTCTTGCCGACACCGGTCGGACCCAGGAAGATGAACGAACCGATCGGGCGGTTCGGATCCTGAAGGCCGGCGCGCGAACGCCGGACGGCACGGGAAACCGCCTGCACGGCGTCACCCTGACCGACAACCCACTTCGCCAGTTCGTCTTCCATGCGAAGCAGCTTGTCGCGCTCGCCTTCCAGCATCTTGTCGACCGGAATGCCGGTCCAACGCGAGACCACATGCGCGATGTTGTCGGGGGTCACGACCTCCTGCACCATCGGGTTGGCATTGGCGTTCTCCTGGCTTTCGGCGTCCGAGAGCTCCTTTTCGAGCTTCGGGATGACACCGTAGGTCAGTTCGCCGGCACGCTGGAACTCGCCCTTGCGCTGGACGATCGCCAGCTCGTTGCGGGCTTCGTCGAGCTGCTTCTTGAGATCGGCGGCACGCCCGAGCTTCTGCTTTTCCGCCTGCCAGCGGGCCGTCAGCGCGGATGCCTGTTCTTCGAGGGAAGCCAGATCAAATTCGAGCTTCTCCAGCCGATCCTTCGACGAGACGTCGGTTTCCTTCTTCAGGGCTTCGCGCTCGATCTTCAGCTGGATGATGCGACGATCGAGCTCGTCGAGCTCTTCCGGCTTGGAATCCACCTGCATGCGAAGCCGCGATGCGGCTTCGTCCATCAGGTCGATCGCCTTGTCCGGCAGGAACCGGTCGGTGATGTAGCGGTTCGAAAGGGTCGCGGCGGCAACCAGGGCCGAATCCGAGATCCGGACCTTGTGGTGCTGCTCGTACTTTTCCTTCAGACCGCGCAGGATCGAGATCGTGTCCTCGACCGTCGGCTCCTCGACCATGACCGGCTGGAAGCGACGGGCAAGGGCCGCGTCCTTTTCGACGTGCTTTCGGTATTCGTCGAGTGTGGTCGCGCCAACGCAATGCAGCTCACCGCGCGCCAGCGCCGGCTTCAAAAGGTTGGAGGCGTCCATGGCGCCATCGGCCTTGCCGGCCCCGACCAGCGTGTGCATCTCGTCGATGAACAGGATGATCTCGCCGTTTTCGGCCTGCACCTCGTTGAGCACGGCCTTCAGCCGTTCCTCGAACTCGCCGCGGAACTTCGCACCGGCAATCAACGCACCCAGATCGAGCGCCATCAGCCGCTTGTCCTTGAGGCTTTCCGGCACGTCGCCATTGACGATGCGCAGCGCCAAACCTTCGGCGATCGCGGTCTTGCCGACGCCGGGCTCACCGATCAGAACCGGATTGTTCTTGGTGCGGCGCGACAGCACCTGGATGGTGCGGCGGATCTCGTCGTCGCGGCCGATGACCGGGTCGAGCTTGCCCTCACGCGCATCGGCCGTCAGGTCACGCGCGTATTTCTTCAGGCTGTCGAAACCCTGCTCGGCATTGGCGCTGTCGGCGGTGCGGCCCTTGCGGATGTCGTTGATCACCTGGTTGAGCTTGGTCGGCGTGACACCGGCCTTCTTCAACACATCGGCGGTGGCAGCCGAGCTTTCGATCGCCAGCGCCAGCAACAGGCGCTCGACGGTGACGAAGCTGTCGCCGGCCTTCTTGGCTGCGTCTTCGGCACTCGAAAACACCCGCGCAAGCGGCTGCGACAGATAGACGGAACCGTTGCCGCCGGAAACCTTGGGGAGCTTTGCCAGCGCTGCGTCATTGCCGGCGCGCGCTTCGCGGGCATCACCACCGGCCCGCTCGATCAGCGAGGCGGCCATGCCCTGGTCGTCATCGAGCAGTACCTTCAGCACATGCTCAGGCGTGAACTGCTGGTGTCCTTGCGCCAGTGCATAGGTCTGCGCCGACTGCAGAAAACCGCGCACGCGCTCGGAATATTTTTCGATATTCATACTCTACCTCCATATCCCGGCAGGCCCATCATGGCACCCGTCGGTGTTTCAGGATCAGGCTCCCGCATTCGGCAAGCCTGTCAGTGTGGCGCGATCCCCGCTTTGCGTCGGATCAACGCGTCCGAAGCGAATATGGGGCAGCGATTTTGGAAATTAAAGAGCCTCGCGACGCTCCTGAGACGGAAATCTGCAACCGCGAGGCGGCCGCGCACCAAAAGGGCAACGCGGCCGCCAGATTGCCTATGCCGCGGGCGGCCGCTCGGCAAAGGTCGCGCCGAAATCCTTCATCCGCCGCACGTAGTAGCCCGGGTCGATCAGGACCTCCGGCAGATAGAGCCCCGGCGCCGGGGCTGCCCCGCCCTCAAGGCCGAGCATGCGCTCGACCGCAAGGGCGACGCCAAGGGCCGTCAACGGCGCCTGGCCCTGAGGGTGCACGATCTCGTACCGACGGTCGACCGGTTCGCCATGCTTGTCGCGGCCCTTGATATCGATGGCGATCTCGGTCGAGAACGGCTCGCCGCGCCGCCTGCTCGCGGAAACGCTATAGGCAAGATCCAGCCGGATATCGCTGGCGTTGGTGCGGGCCGAAAGCGCCATGACGTCGAAGGGCGAATAGGCGGTCGCTTCGAGCTCGACGCCGTCAACGCTTCTGAAGCGCGCCTTGGAATCCTCGCCGCCGGCCCAGTGGAACTTGCCATCCGTGACGGTCAAGGCCGCGGGCGCGAGACCGGTGATGCGGTTGTAATCGGCAAGCGCTGCCGGCCCGCCCATGTCCTCTTCGTCGAGCAGGACCCCGATGCGGATCGCGTCAATCGCCTCATAGGCTTTGGAAAAGTCGAGGATCGGGAAGATCGCGGCGCCGGCGAGCCAGTGACTGGCGAGCAGGATCGGCGCGCTGTCCGGCGCGTGGATGTACTGCGCCATCTCCGGACCGACCTCGAAGGTGCCGCTCGAGAGGCTGATATAGGGAATGCCGTGGCGCTGGGCGTAGCGCATCGAACTCAGTTTTTCGTCTTTCAGGAAGATGACGACCGCACTGAAGCGGCGCTCGGCGCCGAGACCGAGATCCGGTCGCCCGAGGTCAACACTGACCCCGATTGCATCGCCAACCTCACGCGCGACCGCTTCGGCCTTGCCAAGATCGCGACCGCCAATCGCGATCGGCAGCGCCGGGTGCAGGCGACGAATGATCTTTGCGGCCTGCGACCCGACGACCCCGGAGCCGCCAATGATCAAAACGGGCAGAAACTTGCTCGACATCTTCCTATCTCCTAAACGAGAGGTAAGCGGCACTTACCGAACTTACCATTAGTAACTTACTATTGGTAAGTAAGATGCCGAAGGCCACTTTCAAGAGGCCTGAGCCGACGCGAAAAGAGGATTTTGATCGATGAGCCGGACGAAGGGCCGAAAGCTTGCCAAGCCGGAGCGACGCGCCCAGTTACTCGAGACCGCAAGGGAGATCCTGCGCGAACGGGGCGCCGACGCCCTGACGCTTGGCCATCTCGCCGAAAGCGCCGGCGTCAGCAAGCCGATCGCCTACGAACACTTCGGCACGCGCGAGGGGCTTTTGATCGCCCTCTCCCAGGAAATCGAAGACCGGCACACCGAGAAACTGAGGGTGGCGCTGGAGGGTGCCTCCAGTCGGCTCGATGCGGTCGCCGACATCATCAGTTCGGTCTACATCGACTGTGCGGTCGAAAGCGGCGAGGAATGGCAGGCGATCTCCGGCGCGCTGCGCGGCAATGCCGACATGATCGCCACGCAGCAACAGCAGGTCGACGACTACGTCGCCATGATCAAGACCGCCCTCTCCCCCTTCTCGGAAATCGCTGAAGACGATCTGAGGCTTCGCTGCACCGGTATCGCCGGCGCGGCCGAAGCGATCGGCCGCGAACTGATCCGTGGGCGCACAAGCGAGACGGCCGCGAGCAGCAACCTTGCTGCGCTCATCGTCGACAGTGCCAAGAGCTGACCAGCACAAAGGCTGATCAGCGGTGGCCGGACAAAGAAAAACCCGGCCGCTAAGGGCCGGGTTTTTGGTGCCTGCACTGGACAGGCTGAGGATTGCGACTTCGCTTATTCCGAAGCGGCGAGAGCCGGTGCTTCCGGAGCGTCATCACCCGACGGCTGAGCCTCGTCGGCAGCACCTTCGGCGGCGCTGCGGCGCGGACGGCGCGGACGCGGCGTGTTGCGGCGGCGCGAAGCGGCGCGGCCGGAAGCGGCCGGTGCCTCTTCTTCCATCGCGACTTCGGCCGGCGTGCCTTCGATCACCGGCTGCGGGCCGGTACCGTCGATGACAGGCTGCGGCTCGGAAACCGGCGCTGCGGCTGCGGCAACCGGAGCCGGCATGTCGTCTACATAGCCCTGATCCAGATCGTCCTGGTCCTGGTCGGCGGCATCGTGGCCGCGGAAGTCCTGACGGTCGTCACGCTGGAAACGGTCCTGCATCTGCGCCTGTGCGGCAGCGATGATGCGGTTGTAATGCTCGGCGTGCTGCAGGTAGTTTTCCGCCATGACCCGGTCGCCGGAGCTCTGGGCGTCGCGCGCAAGTGCAGAATACTTCTCGGCGATGTGCTGGGCCGTACCGCGAATCTTCACATCCGGACCGGAGCTGTCGTAGGTCCGCGTCAGCGGGTTCGAGCCCTTGCGGTTGTGATTGTTGTTATTACCATTGTTGTTGTTATTGTTGTTGTTATTCCGCCCGCGGCCGCGCTTGTTTTGCTGTCCTGGCCTCATAGTACATTCACCCGAATTCTCTTGATAATGATGATCATGTGGTTTCGTCTTCCGGCCGGATCCGTTCACGCCCGACAGAACACGCGCCGTTGTGCTCGCACAATGGCGGCTTCGGCGCCGACTGACGTCAAATTAACAGGTACCCGCACAAGGCACTGTTGAACCCTAGCAACTCTTTCTTGAGAGCAATCCCCGTGGCCAGGTCATACCGGAACGAATCTTAGGTCCATGACCTTCTGCCCAGTGCGCGGGCAAACTAGCCCGCTTCCTCTGGGATTCCAAGCCCTTTCTTTGCCTCTGCAAGAAAGAAGATGCGCCAGTGCAGCATTTTTTCAACGGTTTGTGTCGCGTTCGAAGATCAGGACGCGGTCATTGCCGCCGAGATCCTTCGCCTCTTCACACAGACGGAATTTTTCGGCGTAAAACAACGCCGTTACCGCCTCTTTCTGGTCGAAACCGATTTCCAAGCCTATCACGCCATTTGTCTCAAGATGATGACCAGCTTGAGAAGCGATGGCGCGATAGGCATCTAGCCCATCTTCTCCGCCATCAAGCGCTGCGGCCGGGTCGTGAAGTCTCACCTCCGGCTCAAGCTCTTCGACCACACTGGACCGGATATACGGCGGATTTGAGACGATGACGTCGTAGCGACCATCCACCTTTTCGTACCAGTTGCTGAGCAGGGGCCGAAATCGATCCGCAAGTCCGAGAGCGGCGGCATTTGCCGTCGCCGTAACCAGCGCGTCTCCGGATATATCGGTCGCCGTGCCCCTGGCTTCAAGAACCTCAGACAGAAGCGCGAGACAAATCGCGCCCGTGCCTGTGCCGAGATCGATGATCTCGCACCCTCCCTTTCGCGCCACCACCGCGCGCAAATAAGGGATCATGCGGTCGACCAGGGTTTCGGTGTCCGGGCGCGGCTCCAGCGTTTCCTTCGACAGTTTCAGCGGCAGGCCGAAGAACTCGCGCTCACCGAGGATGCGATAGACCGGCTCGCGCGCCAGCCGGCGGGTAACCGCAGCCCGGATCCGCTGAGCATCCTCATCCGAAACCGGGTCCCTGCCCCGCGACACGACCGCGCTCAGCGACAGGTCGAGCAGGCCCGAGATCAGATGCCGGACGTCGAGCGCCGCGTGTTCGATGCCGCCCGCCTGCAGGCGATCGCGACTTTCGGCAACCAGGCTCGCGAGCGTCTCGGCCATCGCTCAGCCTCGCTGTTCGCCGAGCTGCGCCAGCTGGCTTGCCTGATAGTCGGCAAGCAGCGCGTCGACGACTTCATCGATTTCGCCCATCATCATCCGGTCGAGCTTGTAGAGCGTCAGGTTGATGCGGTGGTCGGTCAGCCGTCCCTGCGGGAAATTGTAGGTACGGATGCGTTCGGAGCGGTCGCCCGATCCCACCTGGCTCTTGCGATCGGCCGAGCGTTCGCTGTCGGCGCGCTGGCGCTCCATGTCGTAGAGGCGCGAGCGCAGCACCTGCATCGCCTTCGCACGGTTCTGGTGCTGTGACTTTTCCGAGCTGGTGACGACGAGCCCGGTCGGGAGGTGGGTGATGCGCACGGCCGAGTCCGTCGTGTTGACGTGCTGTCCGCCGGCGCCCGACGAGCGCATCGTGTCGATGCGGATGTCCTCGGGCCGGATCTCGATATCGATGTCCTCGGCCTCCGGCAGCACCGCGACGGTTGCCGCCGATGTATGAATGCGACCGCTCGCCTCCGTCTCCGGCACACGCTGCACCCGGTGCACGCCGGATTCGAACTTCAGCCGGGCAAACACGCCGCGCCCGGAAACGGTCGCAATGATTTCCTTGAAACCGCCAGCTTCGCCTTCGCTCGACGACAGCACTTCGACCTTCCACCCCTTGCCCGCCGCATAGCGCTCGTACATCCGGAACAGGTCGCCGGCAAACAGCGCCGCCTCGGAACCGCCGGTTCCGGCGCGGATTTCAAGGATCGCGCTCTTTTCGTCGGCCGCGTCCTTCGGAAGGAGCAGGATCTGGATTTCCTGCTCCAACCCCTCGATCGCCGCTTGGACCTCGGGCTTTTCCATTTCGGCGAGATCACGCATCTCGCGGTCGGTCGATTTGTCGGCGAGCATGGCGGTGATGTCGGCAAGCTCCGCCGTCGCCTTTTCATAGGCGCGGATCTTCGTCACCACCGGCTGCAGTTCGGAATATTCCGAGGCGAGCTTGACGTAGACGTCCGCGGCCGGGCCGGCGGACATGCGCGCCTCGATTTCGCCGAACCGCCGTTCCAGTTCGCGCATCTTTTCAACGGGAAGCTTTGCCAAGTCTCACTCCAATGCGTCTTGCCCCGGCCGGATCAGCTCCGGACGAGGGTTGCGACGCGTCACTTCAATCTAAACCGGAATGCCGTTTTCCGCGGCGAAATCCACCAGCATCTGGCGAACGGGCGTCTGATCACGCGTATCGTCCAGTGCAGCGTTGAGCTGTGCGCCGAGCTTGGAGGCGTCAAGCGCCAGAAGCATCGCCTTGATCGGTCCGACGGCCGTCGGCGACATCGACACCGAACGGAACCCAAGCCCGAGCAGCGCCATGGCCGAGAGCGGCTTGCTCGCCATCTCGCCGCAGAGCGTTACCGGCGTATCGTGCCTGTCGCCGGCGCGCACGATGTCGCGCAGGATACGGAGGAACGGGCGACCGAGCACGTCGAACCGGTCGGAGACACGGGCATTGCCACGGTCGACCGCCATGGCGAACTGGAAGAGGTCGTTGGAGCCGACGGAAACGAAGTCCACCTCGGTCATCAGCTCGTCGAGCTGCCAGAGCAGCGCCGGCACCTCCAGCATGGCGCCGAACTGCAGCTTGCGCGGCAACTGTTCGCCGAGCTTCGACTGACGTTCGATTTCCTTCTGCAGGAGGTCGCGCGCGATCCTGAGTTCGGAAACCTCGGTGACCATCGGCAGCATCAGCTTGAGCTCGGCACCGGCCGCGGCACGCAGCATGGCGCGCAACTGGGTGCGCAGCAGACCCGGCCGGTCGAGCGAAAGCCGGATGGCGCGCCAGCCGAGCGCCGGGTTTTCCTCTTCCGCTGCGCGGAAATAGGGAACCACCTTGTCGCCACCGATATCGAGCGTGCGGAAGGTCACGGGTTTGCCGCCCGTCTGCTTCAGAACGTTACGATAGAAGGCTTCCTGTTCCTCCGCCTTCGGCATGGTCGAGGCGATCATGAACTGGAGCTCGGTGCGGAAGAGACCGATGCCTTCGGCACCCGCCTCGTTCAGATGCGGCAGGTCGACGAGCAGGCCGGCGTTCATCTGCAGCGTGATGCGCGTGCCGTCCCGGGTCAGCGGATCGACATCCTTCAGCGCCCGGAACTGCGCCTGACGCCGCGCCCGGAAACGAACCTTTTCCTCATAGGCGCGCTGCAGGTCGGCGAGCGGTCGCAAATGCACCTTGGCATCGTCGCCATCGATGATGATTGCGTCGCGGTTTTCCGCAAGCGCCACCGCACCGGTCGCCTGGCCTATGACAGGAATGCCCATGGCGCGGGCAACGATCACCACATGGCTGGTGACGGCGCCTTCTTCGAGCACCAGGCCGCGCACGTTTTCGCGCGGATAGTCGAGCAGTTCGGCAGCGCCCATGGCACGCGCGACGATAACCGCATCGTTCGGGAAGTCGCTCGCCGAAAGCTTGGCGCCGTAGCCGGAGAGCTGGCGCAGCAAGCGGTTGGCGAGATCGTCGAAATCATGCATGCGCTCGCGCAGGTACGGATCCGTCAGGCGGATCATCCGTGCCTTGGTTTCGCTCTGCACGCGTTCGACCGCGGCTTCCGCCGTCAGGCCGTTGCGGATCGCCTCTTCGAGCTTGCGCACCCAGCCGCGGTCATGCGCGAACATGCGGTAGGTTTCGAGCACCGCCCGGTGCTCGCCTTCCATCGACACCTCGCGGCGCGACAGCATGTCGTCGATCGAAATGCGCAGCGAGCCGAGCGCTTCGGCAAGCCGCTGCAGCTCCTGGTCGGTATCCTCGTTGAGGAGATTGGTAACGACGATCCTCGGTTCGTGCAGGACGACATAGCCGAGACCGATGCCTTCGCCGTAGCTGTTGCCGTCGATCGAGACGGGACGCGACAGGTCGAGTTCGAGACCGGGCTTGGTGATCTTCTTCAGCTCGCCGGTCGCCACCATTTCGGCGAGAACCATAGCGGTCGTCTCAAGCGCCTCGACCTCGTCCTCGCGATAGTTGCGCATCGCCTTGTTCTGAACGACGAGAACGCCGAGCGCGCGCCCGGTGCGCAGGATCGGCACGCCGAGGAAGGAATGGTAGATCTCTTCGCCGGTTTCCGGCAGGTAGGTAAAGGCTGGGTGCGACTGGGCGTCGGAGAGATTGAGCGGCCGCGCCGAAGCGGCGATGGTGCCGACGAGGCCCTGTCCCATCTTCAATTGCGCCAGGTGAACGGCGGCCTTGTTCAGACCTTCGGTCGCATAGAGTTCGAGCACGCCGTCGGAGCGCAGCACGTAGACCGAACACACTTCCGCGACCATATTCTGCGCGATCTGGCGCACGATACGGTCAAGGCGCTCCTGCGGCTCCAGCGGTTCCGCCATCAACTCGCGCAACCGCTTGAGGAGAACGCGCGGACCTGCGGAAAGGTCTCTCATCGCGTGGGGTCTCCCGAAATAGAGGGGACGGCAGCAAAGGGGATACGCGGCCAAACCGCCGCGAATCCCAAATCGGTCGTCTGTCGATTAACTCTTATCGAGACCGTAAGCGGAATGCAAAGTGCGAACCGCCAATTCCGCATAGGGTCCATCGATCAGGATCGAAATCTTGATCTCGGACGTGGTGATGGCCTTGATGTTGATGCCCTTGTCGGCAAGTGCGCGGAAGGCCGAAGCTGCAACACCGGCGTGGCTGCGCATGCCGATGCCGATGACCGATACCTTGACGAGGCCCGCTTCGGACTGGACGACGTCGTAGCCGATCTTGTCCTTGTTGTCGCCGAGCACCTTCAGCGCCTTGTCGACGTCGCCGGAGGGAACCGTGAAGGTCATGTCGGTCTTCGAACCGTCCTCGGAGATGTTCTGGACGATCATATCGACGTTGATATGGGCTTCAGCCAGCGGGCCGAAGATCGCGGCGGAGACGCCCGGCCGGTCGGCGAGACGGCGCAGCGAAATCTGGGCTTCATCCTTGGCATAGGCAATGCCGGTTACGACTTCCTGTTCCACGATCTCATCCTCATCACAAATCAGCGTACCGGGCGGATTGAGAAGGTCACCCATGCCCGGCGCATCGGGATCTTCGAAAGACGAACGTACGAAGGTGCGGACCTTGTGCACCATGGCGAGCTCGACCGAGCGCACCTGCAGCACCTTGGCGCCGAGCGATGCCATTTCCAGCATTTCCTCGAACGCGATTTTCTTCAGCCGCCGCGCCTTCGGCTCGATGCGCGGGTCGGTCGTGTAGACGCCATCGACGTCGGTATAGATGTCGCAGCGATCAGCCTTGACCCCAGCGGCAATCGCCACGGCCGAGGTGTCGGAGCCACCGCGACCGAGGGTGGCGACGCGGTTGTCGGGCCCAAGTCCCTGGAAGCCGGCGATGACGGCGACCTGGCCCTCACCCATGCGGCGGACGAGCTCGGCACCGTCGATATCGAGAATGCGGGCTGCGCCATGGGCATTGTCGGTGCGGATCGGGATCTGCCAGCCCTGCCAGGAACGGGCGTTGATGCCCATCGACTGCAGCGCGATCGCCAGCAGGCCGGAGGTCACCTGTTCGCCGGACGCGACGATCGCGTCATACTCGCGCGCATCGTAGAAGGGCGAGTTGGCGCCGGTTGCCTTCGGCATGTTCTGCACCCAGCCGACCAGCTCGTTGGTCTTGCCGGACATGGCGGAAACGACGACGGCAACTTCGTGGCCGGCATCGACTTCGCGTTTCACATGGCGGGCAACATTGTGAATGCGGTCCAAATCAGCGACGGACGTTCCGCCGAATTTCATCACGATGCGTGCCATGTGCCTCTACCGGTACCCAATTTGCGCGCGTGAGGCGCGCGTGACAGGAAAGTCCCCGCCGGCGCCCGACGGTCAAAAAGCTTGGGAGACTTCTCGGACATCGGCAGTCACCGCTTCGGGGAGCGGAAAGTCGCGGCGTCTCTTAGCGGATCAGGGGGCCGCACGCAATGGCAAGAGGGCAGGAATAAGGCGCGGGAACCCCCGCCGGAAACCTGTACCGGGACAAGCATGCGCCACTTGCAATTGCAGCCATGGCGGCTAGGCTGCCAGCGAGGGATCAAGGGGGCAGACATGCAGACACGACGCATAGCCGCAACCGGGCGCGCCGCAGCCCACCTTGCCGGCACATTTGCGCTGGCGCTGCTCGCCTCCGCACCGGCGCGCGCTGCCTATTTCGACGCCGAGCGTATGGCGCCTGAGAGCGACTGGACGGTGATCGTCAGCCCCTATATCTGGGCCGCCAGCCTGAAGGGCGACGCATCGCTCGCCGGTTTCGACACCGATGTCGACGTGCCGTTCAAGGACACGCTCGACCATCTCGACCTGGCGCTGATGGGCAACATCGAGCTGACCAACGGCCAATGGGGCGTCTATTTCGACGGCCAATATGTGCGCACCAGCCAGGACGAAGAGCTGCTCTCCCATGAGATCGGCCTCGATATCAAGATGACGACACTGGCGGTCGGCGCGTTTTATCAGATCTACGAGCAGGAGCTCGGTGGCAACACGGCCTTTGGCAAGCCCCGGACGCTCTCGATCGAGCCGACGATCGGCCTTCGCTGGACGAAGCTCGAAGCGGACGTGTCCGTGGCCGGCGTGAATGCGAGCAAGAGCGCCGACTGGACCGACCCTTTTGTCGGCCTGCGGCTCAACGCCGACCTCAGCGAACGCTGGAACCTCGTCGCCGAGGCCGATGTCGGCGGCTTCGATGTCGGCTCCAAGCTCAGCGTCAACGCCCAGGCCTATCTCGGCTACCGCACCGAAATGTTCGGTCAACCGACGATCCTTCGCGCCGGCTACCGCCTGCTCTATCAGGACTACGAAAGCGACGATTTCACTGGAACCAACAAGTTTCGTTGGGACGTAAACCAGCATGGCCCGGTCATCGGATTCTCGATGCTGTTCTAGAGAGGCCTGATCCGCACGCGACCTGAAAGGGAGAATGCCGTGACGTTTATCGGAAAGTCCGCCCGCTCGATTGTTTCAGCGGCACTCGCCAGCCTTCTCGTCCTTGCCCAGACCAGCGCCGAAGCCTGCACGCGCCTCGTCTATCTCGGCCCTGATGACAATATCATCACAGCGCGTTCCATGGACTGGAAGAGCGATGTCGCCACCAATCTCTGGGTGCTGCCGCGCGGCACCGAACGCGATGGCCAGGCCGGCCCCAATTCGTTCAAATGGACGGCGAAGTATGGCAGCGTCGTTGCCACCGGCTATGACGTCTCCACCACCGACGGCGTCAACGAGGTAGGGCTGAATGCAAATCTGCTCTGGCTGGTCGAATCCGAATACCCCGAGTTCAATGACAAATCGAAGCCCGGCCTGACGATCGCCGCCTGGGCGCAATATGTGCTCGACAGCTTCGCAACTGTCGAAGAGGCAGTGACAGCGCTCGAGAAAGAGCCCTTCACCATCGTCACGGACAATGTTCCGGGCGAGAACCGCCTGACGACGCTGCACCTTTCCATCTCCGACACGACGGGCGATAGCGCCATCGTCGAATATATCGGCGGCAAGCAGGTGATCCACCACGACCGCAAATACCAGGTCATGACCAACTCGCCTGTCTTCGACCAGCAACTGGCGCTGAACAGTTACTGGAAGCAGATCGGCGGAACGGTGATGCTGCCCGGCACCAACCGAGCATCCGACCGGTTCGCCCGCGCCTCCTTCTACGTCAATGCTATCCCGAAGGACGAGAACCCCGACCGGGCGCTGGCAAGCGTCTTTAGCGTCATTCGCAATGTCTCGGTCCCCTATGGGCTCAACACCCCGGAAGAACCGAACATTTCCTCGACCCGCTGGCGCACCGTCGTCGATCACAAGCGCAAGCTCTACTTCTTCGAATCCGCGCTGACACCAAACACCTTCTGGGTCGACCTGAAGAAGATCGACTTTGCCAAGGAGACCGGCAAGGTGATGAAACTCGATCTCGGCGAAAACCAGGATCACACCTATTCGGGCGACGCGACCGGCGATTTCAAGCCGGCCGAACCATTCAAGTTCCTCGGCCTGCAGATATGAGCCTTCGATGCCGGGGGCATTGAAAGTTGCACGCGACGATGGTATTCACACCGCGCGACTTGAATTCGAGGAAGGGGGGCTGCACGTGATGACATTTTTCCGGCACCACCGCCAGCGTGGCCCCGTCCAAGCCCTGCAGATGCGTTTGCAGGGCTGACCGGACATACTTTGCAACATCGCGAACCTATCCCTGGTCTGCCCAGAGTGATGCAGTGCGCAACCGTACCGGTTTGAACGCCTGCATCGTCTTCCCATACCGAGCCGACATGGCCCGAGCACAGCCCCTCGCTGTCGCGGGTTAAACCATCCGCCAACCACGGCATAAGCTTGCCACCCCGGATGCCTCATCGTCGCTCGCGCAGTCCAGAGAACGACCATGGCCTTGATCAATATCCGCAACCTCGGCGTCAGCCTGAGCGCACCGCTTTTCTCCAACCTCAACCTCTCCGTCGCGTCAGGCGACCGTATCGGCATCGTCGCCGCCAACGGGCGCGGCAAGTCGACGCTGCTGAAATCGATCGCCGGCACATTCGACCCGACGGCGGGCGAAATCACCCGCTCGCGCGGCCTGACGGTCGGCCACGTCGAGCAGAACGTGCCTGCGTCCCTTTTGCCTCTCTCCTTCCACGACGCGGTTCTTTCGGCGCTCCCGGCAGACCAGGCGGAGAACGAAAGCTGGCGCGTCGATATCGTGCTCGATTCCCTCGATGTGCCGGAGGTTCTGCGGGCGCGTGCCGTCTCGCAGTTGAGCGGCGGCTGGCAGCGGCTGATGCTGCTTGCCCGTGTCTGGGTCAGCGAGCCCGACGCGCTGCTGCTGGACGAGCCGACCAACCATCTCGATCTCGCCAAGATCGGCCGGCTCGAGGCCTGGCTGAACGCTCTGCCACGCGACGTGCCGGTGCTGGTTGCCAGCCACGACCGCGCCTTCCTCGACGCAACCACCAACCGCACGCTGTTCCTGAGGCCGGAGCAATCGCCGGTCTTCGCGCTCCCCTATTCGCGGGCGCGCGCCGCTCTCGACGAAGTGGACGCGTCCGAGGAGCGGCGTTACCAGCGCGACATGAAGGTGGCACAGCAGCTGCGTCGCCAGGCCGCCAAGCTCAACAACATCGGCATCAACTCCGGAAGCGACCTGCTGACGATAAAGACGAAGCAGTTGAAACAGCGGGCGGAGCGGCTGGAGGATGCGGCAAAGCCAGCGCATCAGGAGCGCTCAGCCGGTGCGATCCGGCTCGCCAACCGCGGCACCCACGCCAAGATCCTGGTGACGCTCGACGACGTTCAGGTCGAAACGCCCGACGGCACCCCGCTTTTCCGCACCGGCAAGCGCTGGATCTGCCAGGGCGACCGCATCGTGCTGCTCGGCGAAAACGGCGCCGGCAAGACCCGGCTCGTCAATCTCATCCGCACCGCGATCGACGAACCCTCCCGCGCGCCGGAAACGCTGAAGGCAACGCCCTCGCTCGTGCTCGGCTACAGCGACCAGGCACTTGCCGGACTGTCGGATGACGAGACGCCGCTTGCAGCACTCTCCCGCCGCTTCTCGCTCGGCGATCAGCGCGCCCGTAGCCTGCTCGTCGGTGTCGGCGTCGGCATCGACATGCAGGAAAAGGCGATCGGCCGGCTCTCAGGCGGCCAGAAGGCGCGTCTTGCCATGCTGGTGCTGCGCTTGAAGGAGCCCAATTTCTACCTGCTCGACGAACCGACCAACCACCTGGACATCGAGGGCCAGGAAGCGCTTGAGGCGGAGCTGTTGAGAAACGAGACGAGTTGCCTGCTCGTCTCCCACGACCGCAGCTTCGTGCGCAATGTCGGCGATCGTTTCTGGCTGATCGAAAAGCGCCGCCTCGTCGAGGTCGAGGATCCCGAGGACTTCTTCGCCTCGGCGGCTGCAGGCGACGTCGGCTGACATAACCCCAATCATCGCAAACGTGGCGCCCGCAAAGAAAACGGGCGTCATCAGTCGCAAAACCGTCAGGCTGGCGGCCGCGCAATCAGGCAGGCGACCTCGCCGCTGTCGAAGCTCTTCGCCAACCGGACCTCGACCTGCCAGCTGTGGCGAAGGGCCGCCGCCTCAAGCCGCGCGCCAACGTCGTCCGCCCCCGTGGACGGCTCGTCATGGAAAAGAAAAAGGCGGCCCTCCGGCTTCAACAGCCGCACCAGCGCCGCAAACTCGCGGGCGGGATCGCCCCGCGTGAACACGCCGACGCGCATGGCGAACACCTTATCGAAGCGACGGCCACCGAGATCGAGCGAGCGAAGCTCCGCGACCCGCAAAGCGCCTCGCCCGGCGGCAACATATTCGGCATTTCGGCGTGCTGCGGCTGCCACCATCGCAGCCGATCGGTCGACCGCGACAATCTCCCCATCGACAAGCCGCTCGCAAACCTTCGTCACGGCAACGCCGTGTCCGCAGCCGACTTCGAGCAGATGATCGGACGGGCGGGGCGCGATGACGTCGATCGCCCAGTCGATCCTGTTCAGCGTCATCTGGATTGCTCTCCTTCCCTTCTCCGAAAACTAGCACGCGTGCCGGCGTGAATCCATCCGATGCAAATATAAAACCGCTTGCATAATTATATCAGATTTGCCACTCTCCCCGTAAGAGAGCGTGCCGTAACGGGAGAGAGAAATGCGCAAGGTCATCATGTGGGACATGGTCAGCGTTGACGGCTTCTTCGAAGCGCCGGGACACGACATCGGCTGGTTCGTCTTCGAGGACGAGCTCGCCGCCTATATCGGCGAAACACAGCTCGGAACGGGCACCTTGCTTTTCGGCCGCGTGACCTATGAGATGATGGCGGCCTACTGGCCGTCGGCCGAAGGTGACATCGCGACCTTCATGAACGGCGTCGAGAAATTCGTCTTCTCACGCACGCTGACCTCCGCCGATTGGGCACGGACGACGCTCGTGACCGGCGACGCCGCCAAGGAAGTCGAACGATTGAAAAGGCTCGAAGGCGGCACGATCTTCATTTTCGGCAGCGCCGATTTCGCCAGCGAACTGGTCGAGAAGGGCCTCGTCGACGAATACCGCCTCGGCATCAATCCGGTATTGCTCGGCGAGGGTGTGCCCCTCTTCAAACCAGGACTGAAGCGAACGAAACTCAAGCTGACCCACACGCGCCCTCTGGCATCCGGTGTCGTCATCCTGCACTACCAGCCGGAAGCGAGCGCATAGCGGGACGAGTGCCACGCAGGCGCGTGCGCCGATCTGGCCCAGCGCCACCTCTTGACTTCCTTGTCCGATCGTCCGACTTCACTGCTGCACAACTCCCTAAATCGGGATCGGTTTAGGGGTAAATGATGCAGCAGTTTGAAGTGTTGCAGCGTCCGTAGCGCGTCGTAAAATGACGCGCGGCGCTGTCGGGACGATGCAAGGAGACGGCGACATGAGCGAGACCGCACGCACGACGATCGACCAGAGCGAGGTTGACCGCTTTTCCGCCATGGCCGCGGAGTGGTGGGATCCGACCGGCAAGTTCCGGCCGCTGCACAAGTTCAATCCCGTTCGCCTCGCCTATATCCGCGACAAGGTGGCTGAGCATTTCGGCCGTGATCCCAGGAGCCCGCAGCCGCTGAAGGGCCTGCGGCTGCTCGATATCGGCTGCGGCGGCGGTCTCCTGTCGGAACCGATGGCGCGCATGGGCGCAGACGTGCTCGGCGCCGACGCCTCCGAAAAGAACATCGGGATCGCGAAGACCCATGCGGCCGGAAGCGGGGTAGCGGTCGACTATCGCGCGGTGACCGCCGAAGCGCTCGCCGAAGCCGGCGAGAGCTTCGACATCGTCCTCAACATGGAAGTGGTCGAGCATGTCGCCGATGTCGATTTCTTCATGACCACCTGCGCCCACATGGTGCGCCCCGGCGGCCTGATGTTCGTCGCCACCATCAACCGCACGATGAAGGCGGCGGCGCTTGCCATCTTCGCCGCCGAGAACGTGCTGCGCTGGCTGCCGCGCGGCACGCACCAGTATGAAAAGCTGGTGCGTCCGGAGGAGCTGGAAAAGCCGCTCGTGGCCAACGGCCTTGAAGTGACCGAGCGGACCGGCGTCTTCTTCAATCCGCTCTCCAACCAGTGGAACTTGTCCAAGGATATGGACGTCAACTACATGATCGTCGCCAAGCGGCCGCTATAAGTGCTGTCGGCGGGCTCAACCGGCCTGCCGACGCTCCTGCCATTCGCGCTTCAAGAGCGCATAGACGTATTCGTCTCCCCAGACATCGTTGAACCGGTCGTTCTCGATCAGATGCGCTTCGCGGCGCATGCCGAGACGCTCGACGACACCGACCGATCCCTTGTTGAGGGCATCGAGCCGGGCAAAGATCCGGTGGAAATTCAGCGTCGAGAAGCCGAGATCGAGGGTAGCCCGCATTGCCTCGGTGGCATAGCCCTTGCCGGCAAAGGCGGGATCGAAGATGTAGCCGGTCTCCGCCTGCTCCGCCGCGCCGTTGGCGAGTTTCAGCAGCACCTCTCCGATCACGGCGCCATCGTCCCGACGCTCGACGGCGAACACGGCGACATCCCCATCATCCACAAGCTTTGGCGCCGAAGCCTTGGCGAATTTTGTCCGCGCTGCCGTTTCGTTCAGCGGCTCCTGGTAGAGATAGCGATAGACCTCCGGCAGCTGGTGATAGCCAAAGTAGCTCACGAAATCATCGGGTGCGAAGGCCCTGATGATGAGGCGATCGGTGGAAATGCGGATATCGGACAACGTCATAGGCTGAAAAACTCCCACTGCAAAACCGCCAGATGGGAAGCAAGCCGTTGTATTTAAAGGGGCGCCGACGCGTTTACGCGAAAAGGGGCGAGTGTTTCCCGCCCGTGCGTCAGTTGACTTCGTCGGGCAGGATCGGCAGCGGCGCGACGGCAATGCCCTCTTCGAGCAGCGCCACGGCCTCTTCCGCCGTTGCCTTGCCGATCAGGCCGCGTTCTTCCGCTTCGCCGTAATGGATCTTGCGGGCCTCTTCCGGAAAGCGCTCGCCGACATCCTCGGCGTTTTCGCGTACGGACTTCACCAGCTCGCGGATCTTGGCGACCGTCTCCTTCTGCGCCTGGTCCATGATCACGGCCCGCGTCGCTTCCTTCTTGCGCGCAGTCGCGACGGAAGGCGCCATCAGCTGCTTGGCAACGGACGTCGAATTGCAGCTCGGACAGGAGACCAGCTTGCGCTCGACCTGGCGGTCGAAATCGTCGCTCGACGAGAACCAGCCCTCGAAATCGTGGCCGTTGTCGCAGGAAAGAGTGTAGCGGATCAAGCGGCAACGCCTCCCTTCCCGGTCGGCGCCACTTCATCGAGCACGAAACTGCGGGCGTTCTTCAGGTTCGGTATCTTGGCGCGCGCCGCGTGCACGGCGGCGACATCGATGTCGGCAAGCACGATCGCCTCGCCGGTCGGGCCAGCCGATGCAAGCACGCGCCCCCAGGGATCGATGATCATCGAATGGCCGAAGGTCTCGCGCCCATCCTCATGCATGCCCCCTTGCGCGGCGGCAATGACGAAAAGGCCGTTTTCGATCGCTCGGGCGCGAAGCAGGATTTCCCAGTGCGCCTCACCGGTCTGCCGCGTGAAGGCGGCAGGCACCGACATGATCTCGGCGCCGGCAACGGCCTGCTGCCGGAAAAGCTCCGGGAAGCGCACGTCGTAGCAGATGGAAAAGCCAAGCTTGCCAAAGTCGAGTTCGGCCAGGCGCGCGATGCTGCCGGGCTGATAGGCCGCACTTTCCCGCCAGCTCTCGCCGTTGTCGAGATCGACGTCGAACATATGGATCTTGTCGTAGTCGCAGATCTTCTGGCCGCTCGGGCCGAACAGCAGGCCGCGATTGGCGATCTTGCCGTCGGCAAGCGCGATTGGCGTCGAGCCGACATGGAGGTAGACGCCAAGTTCGCCGGCAAGCTGAGCTGCCGCCGCGGCGATGAGATCGTTGGCCTCGTCCTTCAGGATCGCGCGCAGAGCCGCCCGGTCGCGCTGGAGCGCCCCGGTCATTTCCGGGGTCTGGATATAGGTCGCGCCCTGGGCTGCCGCTTCGCGCGCAAGCCGCACCATCGTCTCCGCATTCTTGCGGGGATCGACGCCGGAACACATCTGAAGGGCTGCGGCCTTGAAACTCATGTCGTCCAACTCCCGGCGCTCACCGCTGACAAACGGGACGTCGCCTCTTGCAGGGGTGCGGTGCCTCAGGCAGCCAGCATCGCGTCGAGTTTGCCGGCGCGTTCCAGCGCATGCAGATCGTCGCAGCCACCGACATGAATGTCGTTGATGAAGATCTGCGGGAACGTCGTCCCCCCGTGCGACTTGTCGATCATCACCTTCCGAACGCTCGGATCATAGGTGGCATCGTGCTCGAGGAAGGAAACGCCCTTGGTTTCCAGGAGTTTCTTTGCAGCCGAGCAATAGCCGCAGAACTGACGCGTATAAATGACCACCGAAGCCATGATCCTGAACCGCTCCTTTGCCGGCGACCGTGCCGGACATCTGATTGTCATATAAGACCGGATACGGCTCTTGCAAAGGTCAAAACCGTGACCGACCCCGCCCCCGCCCGCTTCAGCGCACGGGTCGCTGCGACAACGGTTGCGCCGGTCGTATATACATCGTCGACGAGAACCACGCTTTTCCCGCTGAGACCCGCCTTGCCGCTTTCCGAGACGGCGAAGGCGCCGCGCACGTTCTCCTCGCGGGCGCGCAGCCCCAGGCGAACCTGCGGGCTCGTGCGCCGGATGCGCTTCAAGAGATCGGGCTGATAGGGACGGCCGGAGAGTTGCGCAATCGCCCGCGCCAGCTCCGCCGACTGGTTGAACCGCCGCTTCCACAGCCGGAAGGCATGCAGCGGCACGGGAATGATCGCATCGGCGGAAGCGACGGCGCCGTCGCTCGCCCGGATCATCCATGCCGCCATCATCGGCGCGAGATCCGTGCGGTCGCGATATTTCAGCCCGTGGACGAGATCGCGGGCGACGCCTTCATGGGTCGCCACCGACCTTAGCCGATCGAAGGCAGGCGGGTTGGCGATCGCCTCCGGTGACACCGATCCGGCGCCATGATCGACCGAAAACGGGGTGCCGAGAATATCGCAATAGGGCCGTTCGATCAGCGGCAGCGTCGCCCAGCAGGAGGCGCAGACCGCGCGATGATCGCCGACCAGCCGGCCGCAGCCGCAACAGACGGGCGGAAAGACGAGATCGACGAGACCCAGGCCGAACCGTCTCAGCATGCCCGCGCGCCACGCCTGCGGAATACGCAACCTCTCCCATGCCATGCGGTTGACTTTGTGCCTCCGAAGGTCTCTTTGCTGCCCATCGCGGAGAGACTATCGTGGAAAAAATCTTTGACCAGAGCCTCGTCGAGGCGCACCGGGCAAGGGCGCTCAGAAACGCCGATCCGAAGGCCGGATTCCTTCTCGACATCGTGGCCGAGGAGCTCGCCGAGCGTGTCGGCGTGGTCGAGCGCCACTTCGACCGCGCACTCGAACTGCACGGCTACACCGGTGAAACGGCCCGCAAACTGATGGCGACCGGCAAGATCGACGCCATCGAGCGCGTCGAGACCGACGCCCGCTTCGGCTCGACCGAGGCGCCGGTGACGATCGCCTCGCTCGAAGAAGTTCCGGCCGAACCGGAAAGCGTCAACCTGATCGTCTCGCCGCTGTCCCTGCATCTGACCAATGATACGCCGGGCGCCTTCATCCAGGTGCGGCGGGCGCTGAAGCCCGACGGGCTGTTCCTCGCCGCCATCCCCGGCAGCGGCACGTTGCAGGAACTGCGCGAAGCACTGCTGGCTGCGGAAGCCGAGCTGACGGGCGGCGCCAGCCCGCGCGTCATTCCCTTCGCCGATGTCCGTGACGTCGGCGCGCTCCTGCAGCGCGCCGGTTTCGCCCTGCCGGTCACCGACACGGAAAACTACACGGTCCGCTACGATTCGCTGTTTGCGCTGATCCGCGACCTGCGCGCCATGGGCATGACCAGCCCGCTTTCGGCGCGCAGCCGCACGCCCGTTTCCAGGCGCTTTTTCCTCAGAGCTGCGGAAATCTATGCGGAGCGCTTCTCCGATCCGGACGGTCGCATTCGCGCAACCTTCTCGATCATCTACCTGTCCGGTTGGGCACCGCACGAGAGCCAGCAGAAGCCGTTGAAGCCGGGTTCGGCAAAACAGCGGCTTTCAACCGCTCTCGGTACGAAAGAGCAGCCGCTTTAGGGCGGCATCCACCCCCAGATCCGGTTTTAATGTTTATGCGCTTGGGAACGCTGCGGCGAGCGAGTCGTAGACGTAGGTCAACGCACTGCCGATCTGGTTGGCCCCGAAGATCAGGCTGAGGGAGACGAGGGCGGCAATCAGCGCATACTCGATGGCGATGCCTCCATCCTTGCCGCGAAACAAGCGTCTAAGCGTTTCCATTCGTCCCCAGCCTGATTTCTGTTCAATCCGAAACGCAAGCCAGCACCAACGGGCGGATGGCGTTCGTTTCAGCAGCCGCTCTTGCGGCCGTCGGCATCGATAATGCAAACCGCTCCGGGCATTTCCTGAAGGACGCTGCGCCGAACCGTGTAGCGCTTGGTGGTCCCGTTCGAAGGGATGGAGCCGGTGGAAATGTTGTCGTAATCGACAGGCGTATTGGCCATGATGCGCTTGTCTGTCTTTGACGACAGCATGGGCGTCAGGATCAGCGTCAGTGCGATCACCGCTGTTCCGAACAACAGCGACAGATTGAGCACACCTGTCCGGCGGGACTGATTGTTCATCAGATCCTTTTCCTGAACCGTGTTCCAGAAATCGTCGTCCACCATCCCAGCCTCACAAACGCGCAAAATACGGCGAACGCAAGCGCCCTTCCCAAGCTTGGTTCTACCGCACTGCCTGAAATCGATACGCCGTTGCCAACGATACGTACCGAAACTGAATTGGAGCTATCTTTGCGCCAGGGAGATAAACGATCGATTAATAATCAATCAGATTTCGGGTAGGTTCAGAGCAAATCCATAAGAAACGGGATGAGCGGTTCGTCGGCCGGCGGCATCGGATAATCGCGCAGGGCCTTTGGCCGGACCCACTTGATCGCCTGGCCTTCCCGCCCGGTCGCAACCCCTTCGTAGCGGCGGCAGACATAGAGCGGCATCAGGAGATGGAAGTCGTCATAGGTGTGGCTGGCGAAGGTGAGCGGCGCGAGGCACGCGACCTTGGTGCGGATGCCGAGCTCTTCCTCGAGCTCGCGGATCAGGGTTTCCTCCGGCGTCTCGCCGGCCTCGACCTTGCCGCCGGGAAACTCCCATAGGCCGGCAAGCGATTTTCCTTCCGGCCGCTGCGCAAGCAGGATGCGGCCATCGGAATCGACCAGCGCGCAGGCCGCGACAAGCACGATCTTCTTTCCGTTGGCGTCCATGGCCTCAAGCTCCCGGCGTTCTGTAGATGTAGCTGTAGACTTCGGAGAAACCGGCGCCGCGATAAAGCGCCATGGCCGCGCTGTTGTCCGCTTCCACCTGCAGCCAGGCCTTCTTGGCGCCGCGAAGGCGCGCCCAGCGCAGGCAGACGTCGAGCATTGCCTTGCCGACGCCCTGGCCACGGACGCGCTCGTCGACGGCAAACTGCATGATGCCGGCAAGGTCGTTGTCCTGGACGACCAGCGCCACGGCCGTCGGCCCCGTTTCGGCATCCTCGAACAGGAAGAGGCCGCTCTCCGGCTTGATCGCATTGATGATTTCCGCCAGCGCCGCCTTGCGCTTCGGATCGCCCTTCGCAATCCCGATGCAGGCGTCGACGAAGCGGCCGACGTCCTTGATCGGCAGGTGATCGATGCCGTCGCCAAACTCGCGCTCGACGAGATCGACCGTCATCACCAGGCTGCGGCTGAACGCGGTCCAGCCCTCGGCGTCCATATGGGCGACAAGCTGCGGTGGCGTCAGCGGCGTCTGGCGCACGGTCAACGGCCGGCCGTAATCGGCAAAGCGCCGGGCGGCCTTTTCGAGACGGACCGGGATGTCGCGATAGTCGGACGGATCGAGCGGATTGACGGAATTCAACCGCTTGGAATCATGCCCAGCATTGAGCCGGATCAGCCAGCTGCCATCATATTGCACGGACGCTGCCGGCCAGGCGCGGAAACCCACGGCCTCGAGACGGCGCACGTTCGGAAGATCCACCATTGCCACTTCCCCAGCTTCGGCCTGTGCCTTGCCCGCCACGGGCCGAATATCACTCGATGTCATCTTGCTACCTCTGTACGGCCTGGCACGCCAGGCCGCTCACCATCCTGCAATCGGTGCCTCAGCTCCGGTAATCGCCGTTGATCTCGACATATTCCTTCGTCAGGTCGCAGGTATAGACGGTGGCGCGACCCGAACCGAGGCCGATCTCGACGCGGATCGGGATGTCCTCGGCCTTCATCACGGCGGTGGCCGCAGCTTCCGAATAGGTCGGATCACGCTCGCCCTCAACCGCGACGCGCACATCGCCGAACCAGATCGCCAGCCGGTCGCGTTCGGCCAATTCGCCCGCCTTGCCGACGGCCATGACCACGCGGCCCCAGTTGGCGTCTTCGCCGGCAACGGCGGTCTTGACCAGCGGCGAATTGGCGATCGAAAGCGCAATGCGCTTGGCGGCGGCATCGTTTTCGGCGCCCTCGACGGTGACCTCGACCATCTTGCGCGCGCCTTCGCCGTCACGCACCACCTGCAGCGCCAGATCGCGCAGGAGATCGTTCAGTGCTGCGCGGAAGGCATCGAGCCGCGGGTCGGCCGCGTCGGTGATCGCCGGCTGGCCGTCAGCCGATGCAGCGCCCGTCGCAAAGAGCATCAGCGTGTCTGACGTCGAAGTGTCGCTGTCGACCGTGACCGAATTGAAGGTCGGGCCGACGCCGGCCGAAAGCAGGGCCTGCAGCGCGGCCGGCGCAATGTCGGCATCGGTGACCACGAAGGAGAGCATCGTCGCCATGTCGGGTGCGATCATGCCGGCGCCCTTGGCGATTCCGTTGATCGTCACCTTGACGCCGCCGATGTCGGCGCTGCGCGTCGCAACCTTCGGATACGTATCCGTCGTCATGATCGCCTTGGCGGCTTCGAACCAGAAATCCTCTTTGCCGGCAGCAGCCAGATCGTCGAGCACGCCGGCAAACTTTGTCGCGTCCAAAGGCTCGCCGATGACGCCGGTCGACGCCAGGAACACTTCGCTCTCCGCGCAGCCGACAGCCTTTGCCGCCGACTTCGCCGTCAGTTCCGTCGCGTCGCGGCCCTTCTTTCCGGTGAAGGCATTGGCGTTGCCGGAGTTGACGACGACGGCGCGTGCGACACCGCCCGAAAGGTTCTTGCGGCAGAAATCGACAGGGGCCGAGGGGCACTTGGAACGGGTGAAGACGCCGGCCACGACGGCCGGCCGATCGAACACCATCATCAGCACGTCGGTGCGGTTCTTGTACTTGATGCCGGCGGCTGCGGTCGCCATGCGGACGCCGCGCACGGAGGGCATTTCGGCAAAGGTTTTCGGAGCGAGCGGGGAAACGGAGCCGGACATGAGAAACCTGCTGTGACGTGTTGAAACCAAAGCATCTCCAGGAAGAACCAGGGCGGCCTTCAGGAGTGCCTAAGAACAAAGATCCGGAGCGGTCTACAACCGAAACGGCTCCAGATCCATCTTGCGACAAATGCCCGAACGGTTTTCACCGCCGGGCATCGACAAAAAAGCGGTGACGACAGGCCCCGCCGGTGGCAGGGCCCGCCGATCGAATTACTTGGCTTCTTGCGCTTCCTGCGCCTTGTTGGCCTCGTCATAGGCCTGCTTCAGCGCTGGGTCGGAAATTTCGACGCCTGCATCCTTCTTGGCAGCGGCAAGCAGCTCGACATACTTGTCACGCATGACGAGCTGGCGAACCTGCTGTTCGACCTGCTCGAGCGGCGGCGGAGCCTGCGGACGCTTGTCTTCAACCAGGATGACGTGGAAGCCGAACTGGGTCTTGACCGGGGTCTTGGTGTAGGTGCCCTTCTCGAGAGCGAAGGCAGCCGTTTCGAATTCCGGCACCATGCGGCCCTTGGTGAAGTAGCCGAGGTCGCCGCCGTCGTTCTTGTTCGGATCGGTGGACTTCGCCTTGGCAAGCTCGACGAAGCTCTTGCCGGCGTCGAGTTCCTTGATGATTTCCTTGGCTTCGTCTTCCGTCTTGACCAGGATATGACGGGCCTTCACTTCTTCCTGAACCGGGATGGCCGCGACTTCCTTGTCGTAGCGGGCCTTCACCTCGTCCTTGGTGATGGCGTCGACGACGTGCTTCTTGAAGTAGGCGTTGTGCAGTTCGCGCTCGGTGAGGTACGCGACGCGCTGCTTGAAGGTGGCGTCGTCCTGCAGGCCTTCCTTCTCGGCCGTGGCGGATAGAAGCTTGACGTCGATGATCGCCGACAGTGCAGCGGCGCGCTTCTGTTCTTCCGGCATCTGCTGCAGCTGCGGGTCGAGACCGCCCAGAGCAAGGTTGAGTTCGGACTGGCGCACGTCCTCGCCGCCAACCTTGGCGACCACCGGATCGGCGTCTTCCGCCCGCGCGCCACCATGTACGGCCATCGCCGCAACCAGTGCCGCGGCGGCCAGGGTTTTCAACTTGGTCATGCTCACTAACCTTTCACATTGGCCTTCGGCGCAATTGCCTGCAGCTTGTAGCGGCTGCACAACACCAGAATGTGGCGGTTCTGTAGCCGTCCAGTAGTGCAATTGCGTTGACATAATTCGACCCCCCTCTTATCTGTCACGCAACCTCGCGTCCAGAACAGTTTCCGGGCGTTTCACGGCATTGCGCGGTTTTCGCGGCGCGGCCATGAGACCCAAGGCAACAAAAAAGAAAGGACCATTCATATGGTCAGTCTCGGCGGCCTAGCCCGCAAGTTGTTTGGCTCCTCCAACGATCGCCGCGTGCGCGGCTACAAAGCCCGGGTGGATGCCATCAACGCTCTCGAAGCCGACATGAAGGCCCTGTCGGACGAGGCGCTCGCCGGCAAGACGGTGGAATTCCGCAAGCAGCTGGAAGAAGGCAAGACGCTCGACGACCTGCTGGTTCCGGCCTTTGCAGTCGCCCGCGAGGCGGCTCGCCGCGTGCTCGGCCTGCGCCCGTTCGACGTCCAGCTCATCGGCGGCATGATCCTGCATGAGCGCGCCATCGCCGAAATGAAGACCGGTGAAGGCAAGACCCTCGTCGCGACGCTTCCGGTCTACCTGAACGCGCTTGCGGGCAAGGGCGTGCACGTCGTTACCGTCAACGACTACCTCGCCCAGCGCGACGCCGGCACCATGGACCGCATCTATAGCTTTCTCGGCATGACCACGGGCGTCATCGTCCACGGCCTGACCGACGAGCAGCGCAAAGCCGCCTATGCCTGCGACATCACCTACGCCACCAACAACGAGCTCGGCTTCGACTATCTGCGCGACAACATGAAGTACGAGCGCGGACAGATGGTCCAGCGCGGTCACTTCTTCGCCATCGTCGATGAAGTGGACTCGATCCTCGTCGACGAAGCGCGCACGCCGCTGATCATCTCCGGCCCGCTCGACGACCGCTCGGATCTCTACAACACGATCAACGAGTTCATTCCGCTGCTTTCGCCCGAAGATTACGAGATCGACGAAAAGCAGCGCTCGGCCAACTTCTCCGAAGAAGGCACCGAGAAGCTCGAAAACCTGCTGCGCGAGGCGGGCCTGCTCAAGGGTGAATCGCTCTACGACATCGAAAACGTCGCGATCGTCCACCACGTCAACAATGCGCTCAAGGCCCACAAGCTGTTCCAGCGCGACAAGGACTACATCGTTCGCAACGGCGAGATCGTCATCATCGACGAATTCACCGGCCGCATGATGCCGGGCCGCCGTTATTCGGAAGGCCAGCACCAGGCGCTCGAAGCCAAGGAAAAGGTGCAGATCCAGCCCGAGAACCAGACGCTCGCATCGATCACCTTCCAGAACTACTTCCGCATGTATTCCAAGCTCGGCGGCATGACCGGTACGGCCTCCACCGAAGCGGAAGAATTCGGCAACATCTACGGTCTGGAAGTCGTTGAAGTCCCGACCAACCTGCCGATCAAGCGTATCGACGAGGACGACGAAGTCTATCGCACCCAGGGCGAGAAGCTGAACGCCATCATCGAGGAGATCAAGTCGGCACACGAGCGCGGCCAGCCGATGCTGGTCGGCACGACGTCGATCGAAAAGTCGGAACAGCTCGCCGACCTCCTGAAGAAGTCGGGCTTTGCCAACTTCCAGGTTCTGAACGCCCGCTACCACGAGCAGGAAGCCTTCATCGTCGCCCAGGCCGGCGTGCCGGGCGCCGTCACGATCGCCACCAACATGGCCGGTCGCGGTACCGACATCCAGCTCGGCGGCAACGTCGACATGCGCATCCAGCAGGAGCTCTCGGACGTCGAGCCCGGCCCCGAGCGCGAACAGCGCGAACAGGCGATCCGCGCCGAAGTGCAGCAGCTGAAGGAAAAGGCGCTGGCCGCCGGCGGCCTTTACGTTCTCGCGACCGAGCGCCACGAAAGCCGGCGCATCGACAACCAGCTGCGCGGCCGTTCCGGCCGTCAGGGCGACCCGGGTCGCTCCAAGTTCTACCTGTCGCTCCAGGACGACCTGATGCGCATCTTCGGCTCCGACCGCATGGACGGCATGCTGCAGAAGCTGGGCCTCAAGGAAGGCGAGTCGATCATCCATCCGTGGATCAACAAGGCTCTCGAACGCGCCCAGAAGAAAGTCGAAGCCCGCAACTTCGACATCCGCAAGAACCTTCTGAAGTACGACGACGTTCTCAACGATCAGCGCAAGGTGATCTTCGAGCAGCGTATCGAGCTGATGGATGCCGAAAGCGTCACCGAAACCGTGACCGACATGCGCACCGAAGTCGTCGAAGACATGGTCAGCAAGCGCATTCCCGAGAAGGCCTATGCCGAGCAGTGGGACGTCGCGGGCCTCAAGGCCGACGTGCAGCAATACCTCAATCTCGACTTGCCGATCACCGAATGGGCCGCCGAGGAAGGCATTGACGAGGCCGACATTCTCGAGCGCGTCATGGCCGCTGCCGAAAAGGAAGCCGCCGACCGTGCCGAACGCTTCGGTCCCGAGATCATGCAGTATGTCGAACGCTCGGTCGTGCTGCAGACGCTCGACCATCTGTGGCGCGAGCACATCGTCAACCTCGACCACCTGCGCTCGGTCATCGGCTTCCGCGGTTATGCCCAGCGCGACCCGCTGCAGGAATACAAGTCCGAAGCCTTCGAGCTGTTCCAGGCCCTGCTCGGCAACCTGCGCCAGGCCGTGACGGCACAACTCATGCGCGTTGAGCTGGTGCGCGAAGCGGCAGAAGCGCCGCAGCCGGTCCCGCCTGCCATGCACGGCCACCACATCGACCCGCTGACCGGCGAGGACGATTTCGGCGGCGAAACGCTTCTGGCAGCTCCGCCGGTACAGCGCGACGCGGCCAACCCACTGTCCTGGGGCAAGGTGTCGCGCAACGAGCTGTGCCCCTGCGGTTCGGGCAAGAAGTACAAGCACTGCCACGGCATCTACGAGGCATAAGCCGAATATGGAAAGCGGGTGCTGTCTGCACCCCCTGCCCTTCAGAAATGCCGCCTCCGGGCGGCATTTTCGTTTCGCGGGGCCTGCTTGCTAGCGATCGGACGACCTGGCGTGGGCAATCAGGCTTTCGAGTGCGCGAATGCCGGTGCGGTTGATGTGGCGGCGGCCGAGCGTGGCGTTGATGCGGAGTGCGAGGTATTGCGCATCCGCCGTTTTGAGGTCGTCCAGCCGCTCGATGCCGATCTCCTGGAGATAGCCGACCATGCGCGGGCCGATCGATTTCGCCTGCATCATCCGTTGCCGCTCGATGTCCTCAATCGGCATGGTTGCCCCTATTCCTTACAACCGCGCTGCACCCTTTGTTAACGCTGTTCTGGCAGTACTGAAACCCTGTATTGCGTAATCTCAGGGTGTTCTCGTGTTCATGGCGGTATGTCAAACGGCCGGACGAATGCTGCCGTCGGCACTGAGACACCGCCTGTCCGCAATATTCGCCGGACTTCTCCCGATCCTCACCGGTTCGGACGCGAAGAACGCCGCGCGCCGCATGGCGCTCGTCGCCTTCGCGGTTCGTATCGTCAGCGCCGCCATCGCCTTCCTGTCGCAGATCATCCTTGCGCGGCTGATGGGCGAATTCGAATACGGCATCTTCGTCTTCGTCTGGGTGCTGGTCATCCTGTTCGGCAGCCTCTCCTGCGTCGGCTTCCACTCGGTGGTCATCCGCTTCCTGCCGGAGTACCAGGCATCGGCCGCCATGGACGAGATCCGCGGCGTGACGACGACGGTGCGCGTCTTCGCACTTTCCTCGGCTACCACGGTCGCGGTCCTCGGCCTTGCCGGTCTTTGGTTCTTTTCCGGGCACATCGAGGCCTACTACCTCGTGCCCCTCTATCTCGGGCTCTTTACCCTGCCGATGATTTCGCTCGGCGACGTCATGGATGGCACCGCGCGCGCCCATGGCTGGCCGATTGCCGCCATGAGCCCCACCTTCATCATCCGGCCGCTGCTGGTGCTCGTTTTCATGGTGCTCGCCGTCACCGCCGGGGCGCCGCATACGGCGCAAACGGCCATGATGGCAGCCATGGCGGCGGCCTATGTCACCAGCGTCTCGCAGTTCCTCGCGCTCACCTATCGCCTTCGCTCGCGCTATGTTCCAGGACCGCGACGCATCGAACTTCGCCGCTGGCTCAAGGTCTCGATCCCGGTCTTCCTGGTCGATGGCTTCGGGTTCCTTCTCACCAATTCCGATGTGGTGATCGTCGGCCTCTACCTTGAGCCGGACGACGTCGCGATCTATTTCGCCGCCGCCAAGACGATGGCGCTGGTGCATTTCGTCATGTTCGCGGTCAAGGCAGCCGCAGGTCCGCGCGTCTCCAACGCGATGGCGCGCGATCCCGGCCAGATCCCCGGCATCGCGATCGAAAGCGCCCGCTGGGCCTTCTGGCCGTCGCTTCTGGTCGGCGCGCTGGTGCTTGTGGCCGGACCGTTCCTGCTATCGCTTTTCGGGCCGGCCTTCGTCACCGGGCTGCCGCTGATGATGGTGCTTTTTGCGGGCATCCTCGCCAAGGCTTTCGTCGGCCCGGCCGAAACGCTGCTGACGATGGCCGGCCAACAGACGCTGTGCGTGATCCTCTACGCTGGCGCGCTGGTGGTCAACATCGCACTCAACCTCAGCCTCATCCCTCTTTTCGGACTGAACGGTGCTGCTTTTGCAACCGCCGGTGCTATGTTCGTAGAGGCGATGCTGCTGCACATCGCCGTCCGGCGTACCTTCGGCTTCGCGCTCTTCGCCTTCGCAAGTGCACGGGCCGGCAATGATAACAACGGGGCTGTCCATCCATGATCGGCAATACCAATCTTCCGAGCGATGCAAACAGCCGGGCCGCACGGGTTCTCGGCGGTCTGGCGCAGGCCGGCGACAGCGGGCCGACCGCAGAGCAGCTGATCGAGGTCGGTCGCCCCGGACGCCATCTTGCCATCTATCCGGCAAGGGCCGGCTACGAGTTGCAGCGCGAGCTCGACTTCCTGTCGAACCGGGCGCTGGAACCGAATGTCTTCTTCACGGGCCGCTTCCTGGCGCCGGCCATGCCGCGCCTCGAAGAGCGCGTCATCCGGCTTGCGATCATGCGCGACAACGACGAACGCCGCAGCCGTCTGCGTTTCCTGATGCCGTTCTCGATCGAAAAGCCCGGCTTCTCGATCGGCGCACCGATCATCCGCGCCTGGTCGAACCCGTTCGGTCCGCTCGGCGTGCCGCTGCTCGACGCCGAGGATGCGGCCGAGACAATCGACAACCTGTTCGAAGCCTTTGCCGCACCGGCAACCGGGCTGCCCTCGATCCTGGTGCTGCCCGACATGCGGCTGAACGGCAAGGTTGCCCGCCTCACCCGCGCGGTCGCCATCGGCCGCAACCTGCCTTTGACGGTGACCGACACCTTCAGCCGGCCGATGCTCGAAAGCCTGCTCGACGGACCGACCTATCTGCGCCAGGCCATCAGCCCGGCGCACTTCCGCGAATTGCGGCGGCAGTGGAACAATCTCGAGAAGCAAGGCGAACTCGTCTATTCGGTCGCCCGCCAGCCGGCCGACGTCCGCCTGCGCATGGAGGAATTCCTGGCACTGGAGGCCTCGGGCTGGAAGGGCAAGGCGCGCAGCGCCATGGTGCTCGACCGCTTCCGCGCCGCCTTTGCCCGCGAGGCGATCACCAATCTGGCGGACGGCGACAGCGTGCGCATCCACACGCTCGATCTCGACGGCAAGGCGATCGCCTCAATGGTCGTCTTCCTGATGTCGGGCGAGGCCTATACCTGGAAGACCGCCTATGACGAGCGCTATGCCAGGTTCTCGCCGGGCAAGCTGCTTCTCGCCGAACTGACGGAATGGCATCTCGACGACGCCAACATCGCCCGCTCCGATTCCTGCGCGGTGCCGGACCACCCGATCATGAGCCGCTTCTGGCAGGAGCGCGAAGACATGGGCACCATGGTGATCGGCCTGCAGCAGACCCGAGACCGCGAAGTGCGCCAGGTGGCAGCCCAGCTCCACCTCTATCGCAACACCCGCAACATGGCGCGGATTCTGCGCGACAAGATCAAGGCGCTGGCCGGACGCTAGAGCGGGACGAGAAACCGCGCGCGGTTTCCGCCCGCTTTCCCGCTCCAACCTATCGGGATCGATCGCGCAACGGCCGAGGGGCTACGAGGCTTCGGAAATGTCGATCGCCTCGTGCGCTTCCGCCGCCGCCTGCTCGCGCAGGAACCGCCTGATCACCTTGCCCGAGGTCGTCAGCGGCAGGCTGTCGACGAAGGCGATCTCGCGCGGATATTCGTGCATCGAAAGCCGCGTCTTCACCCATTCGCGGATGGAGGTCGCCACACGCGCGTCGCCAACGACGCCCGGCCGCAATACGACATAGGCCTTGACGATCTCGGTGCGCACCGGATCGGGCTTGCCGACCGCGGCGGCAAGCTGCACGTCCGGATGGCCGGCCAGGCAATCCTCGATCTCGCCCGGGCCGATGCGATAGCCCGACGAGGTGATGACATCGTCGTCACGCCCGAAGAAGGTGAAATAGCCCTCCTCATCCATCACGCCCTGATCGCCTGTCGTCATCCAGTCGCCGATGAATTTTTTCTCGGTCGCCGCCTCATTCCCCCAATAGCCGAGGAACATCACCGGGTCCGGCCGCTTGACCGCCACCTGTCCGACGCTGCCGGCCGGCATTTCGCGCCCCTCGCCGTCGATGATCGCCACCCGGTGACCGGGGGCTGCCTTGCCCATCGATCCCGGCTTGACGACGCCAAGATCGGCGGCCGACGAGATGACGATGTTGCACTCGGTCTGGCCGTAGAACTCGCTGACTTCGAGGCCGAGCGCGGCCTTTGCCCACTCATAGGTTTCGCGACCAAGGGATTCACCGGCCGAGCCGATGGTTCTCAGATTAAGCCGATAGCGCTCGCGCGGGTTCTCGACCGCCTTCATCAGCCGAAGCGCCGTCGGCGGAATGAAGGCGTTGCGCACGTCCATTTCTTCCAGGATGCGAAAGGCCGTATGCGGATCGAATTTTTGGGCCGGCGACGACACGACCGGCACGCCATGCAGCAGCGACGGCAACAGCGCGTTGAGCAATCCGCCCGCCCAGGCCCAGTCGGCCGGCGTCCACATCCGGTCGCCCGGCTGCGGCAGGAAATGATGGTGAAACTCGAAGCCCGGCAGATGGCCGAGCAGCACCCGGTGCCCGTGCAGCGCCCCCTTGGGCGGTCCTGTCGTGCCTGACGTGTAGATCATCAAGGCCGGGTCGTCCGGGCCGGTATCGGCCGCAACAAAGCCCGAAGGATCACCCGACGCCAGGTCCGAGAAGGCGATCGTGCCCGCCTGCGGCTGATCGTCCGCCAGCACCACAAGCCGTAAGTCAGGCAGCCGTTCACGGATCGCCGCAATGCGTTCATAACCGAAGCTGTTGGTGACGACAGCTGCCACGCCGGCATCGCGCAGCCGGTACTCGAGCGCCTCGACGCCGAAGAGCAGCGCCAGCGGCAGAGCGATGGCACCGTGCTTGTAGATCGCTGCATGGGCGATCGCCGTTTCGAACCCCTGCGGCAGCAGGATCGCGACCCGCTCGCCGGGCACGATACCCTCCCCCGCAAGCCCCTTGGCGAAGGCCGAGGATTGCCGCGCGAATGCACCATAGGTGAGCGATCGATGCGCACCGCCGGGATCAAAATGCTGGAGGCAGACCCGCTCCGGCGCCCGCGCAGCCCAGGCGTCGCTGACGGCAACGCCAATATTGAACTTTTCCGGGATCTGCCAGCGGAAGGCGCGGTAGAGTTCGTCGTAGGTCTCTATTCTCGGTAACATGACGCTGCCATGACAGTTTTCTTGCTGCAGCGCACCTAACACCTTCGCAAGCGACAGTTCAATGACCGCGACGACACGGCTGCGTGAGCGTGCGCCACACTGGTCATCGCTTCAGCGCCGAACACCGCCCTTGCGTTTCAAGTCGGCGGCACTTCGGCGAGAAGAGCGCGGATATATCCGAGAACGTGACGAAAGCCGCCAATCCCGCCACCGCCTCGGGACAGAAACACCGCCCCCTGCCAGGCCGCCACGACAATGGCGGCCCGTGCGACCGCCTGCGCCGGCGCCCAGCCCATCTCCTCGAGATTGCGTGCAAGCAGCCTTTCCATATCCTTGAGGACAGCAGTCGCAAGGTCCCGCATCGCCGCCGTCGTCGCCAGGGGATCGATCATCGTCTGTCCAACCGGACAACCGATGATCTCCCCTTGTCCGGCGTAGAAGGTCTCGATCCGGAAAAGCACCCGCTCGATCCGCTGCGACGGCGAGAGTTCCGGGTCTTCGAAGATCGGCAAAGTCTCGGTGCGGAAATGCATCACCACCTGTTCGAACAGCGCTTCGAACAGGGCGGCCTTGTTTGGAAAGTGGTGGGTGATCTTGCCGAGCGAGACGCCAAGGGCAGCCGTGATCTCCGAAAACGAGGACGCCGCATAGCCACGAACGAAAACCAGCCGCCCAGCGGCCTCAAGGATTTCCTCCCGTGTACGAAGTCCCTTGTCGTAGCCCACGATCCTATCTCCCGGATACAACCGAGCGACGGAAGAACCAGAAGGTCCCGCCCGGCAGGAAGCTGAACAGCATCGCCTTGATCGCCCAACCGCGTGGCTGATCACGCAGCGCCAGCTCATTGATGACGGCCCAGATGTAGATAAGGAAGGCCATGCCATGCAAAGGGCCGAGCCAGCGTGTGACCTCGGCAAAGCCGAAGCCGTGCTTCAGCGGCACCCCGACGCAAACGAGGAGGAGCAAAGTCGTTCCCTCGGCGATCGCCGCAAAGCGCAGCAGGCGGGAGATAGGATTTCGGGTTTCGGGCTCGGACATGGTCAGGCTCACTTGATGATAGCGATGGAAATGATGGTGACGGTCAGTGCCAGGCCGGCAGCTTGCAGCATGCGAATGCGACCGGCCGACACCCGGTCTGCGCGGCGAAGGGAAGACACCGTTGCGGCGATCGCGCCGTGCAGGCCTGTCATCGCCAGGACGCAGGCAAGCTTGACTTGAAACCAGGGCTCGGCGAGCAGCTCCGGCCCCCGCAGGAAAAACAGGGTGGCGCCCAACAAAAGCGTCGCGAGCATCGCCGGATTGATCACGACGCGCAGGCCACGCTGTCCGATCCCCCCCAAGGTTTCGGCACCGCCGCCTTCGGCAAGCGCCTGCCGGTGGCTGGCGAGTTGCGCGACGAGAAGGGCTTGCCCGCCAAGCCAGATGACGACCGAAACGACATGCACGGCCTTTATCCAGAGGTAGTAGGGAAAGAGCAGATCCATCATCGGCACATCCAAAACAAAAAGATCATTCTGTTTGTTGCCGAAATGGGTTCAAGAGTCACTGCGACAAATCGGCAGCGGAGCGCGTCCGTGCAACAGCATCACCACGCCGCAGCAGTCGCGGACGCAACCGGCGAATATAAGAGATCTCTATGGCGCGCGGCCCGTCGAAACGGGCGTCGGTGGATGCAGGATGGGTTGCTGTCTGGTGGCGCCCCATGCCGAAGCACGGCAACGGCCTGAATTCAAACACTTGCGGTCATGTGGGACATAACCACGGGCTTCCAGTTTGTTATGTTTTTTCTCGGCCACGTCCCACGCTTCAGGGTACTTCTGGGGGGACGCGTGCGCCTCAACACGGGGTAATCTCGGCCTTGATCAGATCGTGAACTTCGCCATCGCAGGCGCCAGCCTATTCCATACCCAAGGGCAGCACCACGGACTGTTTCGGTTACCACTAGGAATGGCAGACGTTTGGAGCTAGCAAGTAGCGATCGACGCACGTAATTTTGGGGTCACATGAACAGCGAGCGCGCACTAGAGCTACTTAAAAAGAAACGCGACGATGGAACAGCTCTGCCGGACTTAGGGGACGATGGCGCAAATTTCATGAAATGGCGGCGTGATACGGAGGTGGCGATTAGGAAGATCTTCGGAGACGACAGTCGTCACGTGAAGGAATTTCGCCAAATCGGGTATGGCGTAATGGCCTTTCCGAGTACCCAGACCGAGCGCTCGCGAGCTTATCATAGAGGTTTGGCGAGAGCGAACTCGCTGTTGTCGTCACTAATTGATGAGGTCGCCCAGTTCGGCACGGGCGACGATGTTAGCGAGGCGCCAGATGTCCTCACGCTAATCGAGAGAATTTGTCTGCGGTTTCATACTGTGGCCCGCCAATTGCAGTCGCGACATAGCCATCGGGAAACCTTGACCGTTGCCGACGAATACGATGTCCAGGACCTTCTGCATGCGCTTTTAAGAGTTCATTTCGTCGACATCCGCGAGGAGGAATGGACCCCAAGTTTCGCCGGCGGTTCATCTAGGATTGATTTCTTACTCAAAGACGAACGCATTGTTATTGAAGTAAAGAAAACGCGGCCGTCGCTAAAAGCGGTGGATGTGGGGAAAGAACTCGCGATAGATATCGCCCGCTATAGATCTCATCCCGACTGCATCTGTTTAGTTTGCTTCGTCTACGATCCTGATGGATATATTGGAAATCCCAAAGGCATCGAGAACGACTTAGAAAAATTGGCGACAGAGGAACTGAAAGTTCGTGTAATCATCGCGCCGAAGAATTAATTAGAACTTGAAGCTCATGGAAAGTGGCATCCGGAGGCGGGCCACCTCAAGTGGCCGAAATCAATAACTTACGCAAAGGCTGGACACTCACCCGTCCAGCCTTTTCATTATGTTTTTCCTTAACAGTGTCCAGCCCGGGCGTAGCGTTCCCATGGGGCTTTACGATCGTCGGGTCTCTCTGCGAGAACATGAGTGGCCCGAGAACCGATTCTGAGTCTGACAGGTGAACACAACGGTTGATACCTTTCTCCAGATGCCCATCGATCTGAACGGCGTAATGGTGCCAACCAGGTCGATCAGCAACGTCTTTTCTCGCTACGTGACGAACCTGGTCGTTAGCAACGACGATCCGACCTTTCTGCTTTCCCTTCGTGGATCGGCCACGCCGATCGTCTTTGAAGGGCGCTATTTTCTGGCTTGTTGCAGTCATCAATTGAAGGGCGTCGAGTATGATCGGGTTGCGCTACTGGAAGAAGACGGCACCCACCTCGTGACTTCGGCCGGAGTGCGGCACTTCATTACCAAGACAGATTCCGACTACTCCGACTTGGCAATTTTCGACTTTTCGGAGCCATGTCGCGAACATCCTGACCTCCGGCGTCGCTTTTTTCCTTTCCGGGAGATCCCTCCCTACGCCCCGAACACCGACACCCTTTTCTTGCAGGTCGCGGGCTACCCCACATCAATGCAAGACTACGATGTAGATGAAGCAACAAAGCGCCTTGGATTTAAGAAGTTGAAGGTTCTCTGCGATCTCGACGGTCAACCTGCCGACCCGGCGCTGATGAGGCTGAGGACCACAGAACCGCTCTCGATAGATCCTGACGGCATGAGTGGAGGCTCGGCCTTCACGGTGCAATTGGTCAACGGACGACCGAAGGCCTACTTGGCTGGCATGACAACACGCGCTGGTGGCGAACACATCCATATTCTAAAGAGCGGTTACATTATGTCGCTTCTCCGCGCGATCCTTGAAGGTCGCCGCGAGGCCTAGCGCGCCAGAGCTTGGTTTTGGGTTTCCGCTTCGTAACTCCCTTGAACGATGGGTGACGAAATCGATTGTCTTCTGTCCACGCTCGATACTCAACATCAGCGACCAACACCGGGTCGGTGCAAAAGACCATTGACGAATGCCCGACTGGAAACCTGACCTTCCTCGTCACCGAGTTTGGCAAACCATTCACAACGAACGGTCTCGGCAACAAGATGCGTGACTGGTGCGACCAGGCCGGATTGTTCCACTGCACCACTCACGGCCTGCGGAAAGCCGGCGCCACGATCGCCGCCGAGAACGGCGCAACGGATGAAGAGCTGATGGCAATTTTCGGCTGGACCACCAACAACCAGACGACGACCTACACCAAGAAAGCGCGCCGTAAATAGATGGCGGCTGGCGCCATGCACAAAGCTTGCGCCGGAACAAAAGTAGGCCGCATCTTGTCCCACACATTTCGGGGTACGAAAACGCGGGGCAAAAACAGCGAAAAACAACAACAAAAATAATAGCTGTTAGGTGTAGGTGGTGCCCCATGCCGGGGTCGAACCAGCACTCCTTTCGGAACTCGATTTTGAGTCGAGCGCGTCTACCAATTCCGCCAATGGGGCTCAGGGAAGTGCGATATCAGCGGCTCGGATTTACACGAAGGATTTCGCCGTGGTCAACCATCATTTTCAGGATGCACGACCAACAATCACGAAAGCGTGCGGGCCGGTCGCGGCCGCTGCGATTTACAGCGCGTACGATCCTGCCTAAGAAGGCGCCATCCAGTTTGCACTGCGACATCCCTCGGTTTCGAGCTGTCGCCCGCGAGGTATAGATGATCGACGCCGCCACCCAATCCCGCCAGCATTTGCTGATCGCCGTTATCGTAACGCTCGGCATGGCGGCGACCGTCGGCGGGGCGCTCGGCTTCGAGCATGTCGGCGGCTATATCCCCTGCGCGCTCTGCCTGTTGCAGCGCGATCCCTACTACTACGGCATCCCGGCCGGTGTTCTGGCAATCGCCACGAGCGTCTTCAAACTGCCGGCGTGGACGACACGCACGCTGCTTCTCATCGTCGGCATCCTGATGCTGGTCGGCGCCGGCATGGGCGTCTACCATTCGGGCGCAGAATGGGGCTTCTGGGAAGGCCCGTCCACCTGCGCCACGACCGCGCAAGGGATTTCGTCCAATGTCGGCGACCTGCTCGGCGACCTCGATTCCAAGCATGGCCCGTCCTGCACCGAAGCCTCCTTGCGGGTGCTCGGGCTCTCCTTTGCCGGATGGAACGTGATCGCCAGCCTTATCCTCGCAGCGATCGCCCTGCGCGGTGCGGCAAAGGCGCGCTGACAGAGATCGCTCTTGGGAAACAGGCACTATGTGTCGTGACCGCCCCGACAAGGGTTCGCGAGCGCACGCACCTGTCCTGATCCCGCTTTTGCGGCCTGATCCGGCAAGAAGGCACGAACAGCGTCAGGGCTGCAGTTCGACGTCCCAGTAGAGATAGTCCATCCAGCTTTCATGCAGATGGTTCGGCGGGAAGAGCCGGCCGTTGTTGTGCAGATCCTGAACCGTCGGCTGATAGGGCCGCTGGTGCGGGAACATGCCGGCCTGCTTCGGCAGCTTGCTGCCCTTGCGCAGATTGCAGGGCGAGCAGGCTGCGACGACATTGTCCCAGGTCGTCTGGCCGCCGTGAGCGCGGGGCACCACGTGATCGAAGGTGAGATCGTCGGGCGAACCGCAATACTGGCATTCGAATTTGTCGCGCAGGAACACGTTGAACCGGGTGAAGGCCGGGTGGCGTGAGGGCTGCACGTAGCTCTTGAGGCAAACAACGCTCGGCAGTCGCATCGAGAAACTCGGAGACGACACCGAATGTTCGTACTCGGCAAGGATATTTACACGGTCAAGGAAGACGGCCTTGATCGCGTCCTGCCAGGACCAAAGCGACAAGGGGTAGTAACTCAGTGGCCTGTAGTCAGCGTTCAAGACGAGCGCCGGCAAGGCCTGTGGTGAGACTGCAATCGTCAAGCGTATTCTCCTGATCGATTCGGCATCTGCACCTTCTATATTAGGCCCGTTGCAACAGGATTGTGAAGCCGGAAACAAAAATGCGTGCGCTGGATTCGCTTTTTCCTTCAAGGTGTCACAGGAACAGCATCACGACGCATTTCCTGTGAGTAATAGGCCCAGAAGAGGCGTGCCGCGACGCTGCGCCAGGGCGACCAGGAAGCGGCGAGCGAATCAATTTCGCGTGCGCTCGGGCGCAGTTCGAGGCCCAGTCCGTGGCCGATCGCGTTTTGCAGCGCGACGTCGCCGGAGGGAAAGACATCCGGGTGGCCGGCGCAGAAGAGCAGATAGACTTCAGCCGTCCAGCGCCCCACCCCCTTGATCGCCGTCAACTCCCGGATCGCCTCCGATCCGTCGATGTTGCAGATCGCGTCGAGATCGATCTGACCACCGACGACCACTTCGGCCACGCGCCTCAGCGCCTCTGCCTTCGCCCGCGACAGCCCGATCGCCCGGCAATCCTCGTCGCTCAGCGAATTGACGCCCGCGGCCGTCACCTCGCCGAGCTTCTCCTCCATGCGCCGCCAGATCGCGGCCGCACTGGCCTTCGAGACCATTTGCGAGACGATGATGCTGGCAAGGCCACGATAGCCGGGATCGGTGCGCCGGAGCGGCACGGGGCCGGCTCTGGCAACGACGTGCCCGAGGCGCGCATCGAGCATCACCAGGCCCGAAAGCCCGGCCTCGATGTCCTCATGTGTCCGGATGATCCGCATGACGCCTCCACAAAGCGGATGATTTTTATACCCCTTCCATGGCAAAGGGAAAGCATGCCTGACACGCCACCCGTTTTCCGCTTTGCCCCCAGCCCCAATGGCCTGCTTCATCTCGGCCACGCGCTTTCCGCGGTCCTGAACCACGACATGGCGAAGGCCGCAAACGGACGGTTCCTGCTGCGCATCGAGGATATCGACCGGACCCGCTGCCGCCCCGAATTCGAGGCGGCGATCTTCGAAGACCTCGCCTGGCTGGGCCTCGACTGGGAGCGCCCGGCGCGCCGCCAGTCGGAGCATCTCGACGCCTATGCGTCGGCATTGGCGCGGCTCGATGCGCTCGGCGTCGTCTATCCCGCAAACATGACGCGCGGCGAGATCAAGACGGCGGTCGCCGCCGCCGAAGAAGGAGGCGGGCCCTGGCCGCGCGATCCGGACGGAAGCCCAGTCTACCCGGGTCGCGAACGTGAGCTTAAGGCTCGCGACCGCGCCGGCCTGCTGTCGAGCGGCAAGGCCTATGCGTGGCGGCTCGACATGGAAAAGGCCGTCGCCCTCATCGGAGATACCCGCCTGACCTGGAGCGAAAGCGGCAGCGGCCCCGAAGGCCAGACCGGCACGATCATCGCCGATCCCGGCGCCTGGGGCGACGTGATCCTGTCGCGCTCCGATGCGCCGTCGAGCTATCATCTCTCCGTCGTCGTCGACGACGCGCTGCAGGGCATCACCCATGTGGTGCGCGGCCGCGACCTCTATCACGCGACATCCGTTCACCGGCTGCTTCAGCGGCTTCTCGATCTGCAGGAGCCGCTCTATCACCATCATCGGCTGCTCCTTGGCCCGGACGGGCGCAAGCTGTCGAAGAGCAACCAGGATACCGGCATCGCGGCCTTCCGCGCTGCCGGCCGCACGGCTGCAGAAGTCCGTGCGCTAATCGGCTAGGTCCTGCTCCTCGCGAGCCGTGTCCCCACCATTGCGCAGCTGGAAGCTGCGCCGCACCATGCGCTTGACCCTGTATTTGAGGATCGCGGCATTGATCTCGGCGCCGATGATGAAGATCGCTGCGATCATGTAGAGAAACACCAGCACGATCATGATCGACGCCAGGCCCGCATAAGTCGAAACATAGGTGGCGAAGGTCGCGAGGTAGGAAGCAAAGGCATAGGCGCCGATCGTCCAGCAGACGAGCGTCAGCACGATGCCCGGCAGCACGTCGATCACCTTGCGGTGGCCGTCCGGCAGCCAGAGATGCGACACCAGCAGACCGGTGGTCAGCACGACGAGTGCGAGCGGCAAGCTCCAATTGTCGACCGTCGCAAGCACATCAGCAAGCCAGGGGAGCCACTGTCCAGCATACCGCACCGCCAACGGCACGGCGACGAGCAGGATGCTGAGTGCGGCCAGAATCAGGACGCCGGCCAGCACGAAGCCGAGGCTCGCAAGCCGGGTGACGTACCAGTAGCGGCTCTCGGTGACGCGATAGGCGCGGTTGAGCGAGACGCGCAGCGCCTCGACGCCGTTGGAGGCGAAATAGGCGGCGGCCAGCACCGAAACGGTCAAGAGCCCGCCGCGCGGGATCGTCAGCACCCGCACGATTTCGTCGGCGATGGGCTTGGCGATCGATTCCGGCCAGGCGTCGAAAATCAGGTGTACGGCCGTTTCGGCAAACTGGTCGGCACCGAGAAAGCTGCCGAGCGCGGTGCCGAAGATCAAGAAAGGAAAGACCGCGAGCAGCGAGGACAGCGCCACGTGGCTCGCCATCGCCCAACCGTCATCGAGGCTGAAATGCCAGAGCGCATCGAAAACGACTTTCCAGGTGATGCGTATGAATGCTGGCATTCCATTCCAATCCTAAAACCCGCCCGACACCGGCGGTCCGCTCACATAGGTATCGCCCGGGCCCGGCACAATTCCTGATGTCGCAACGCAGGCTGGTTCCAGTCCGCGCAATTCAATTGTATCCCGCCGATGAATATGGGAAACCGAGGCAGGATTTCTACAGGATTCGACCGGATGACGGATCGCCCAACAATCATTGTCACCGGATGTTCGTCCGGCATCGGCGCCTATTGCGCCCGTGCGCTTCACGCCGATGGCTGGCGGGTCTTCGCCACCGTCCGCCGGGAAGAGGACCGGCAATCGCTTGAAAGCGAGGGCATCGAGACCTTTCTGATGGACTACACCAAGCCGGAGAGCATCGCGGCCTTCGCCGATACGGTGCTGGCGCTTTCCAGCGGGCGCGTCGACGCGCTGTTCAACAACGGCGCCTATGGCCAGGCGGGTGCGGTCGAGGATCTGCCGACAGAGGCGCTGAGGCTTCAACTAGAGACCAACGTCATTGGCTGGCACGACCTGACGCGACGGGTGATCCCGGCGATGCGGGCGCGCGGAAGCGGCCGCATCGTGCAGTGCTCCTCCATTCTCGGCATCGTGCCCTATCGCTGGCGCGGCGCCTACAACGCCTCCAAGTTTGCGATCGAGGGCCTGTCGCTGACCCTCAAGATGGAACTGGCCGGCAGCGGTATCGAGGTCAGCCTGATCGAGCCCGGGCCGATCACCTCGAAATTCACCGCCAATGCCGTCACCTATATCGAGCGCTTCATCGACCTCAAGAATTCGGTGCATCGCATCGAATACGAACGGCAGATGCGACGCTTGAAAGGCGAGAGCAAACCCGCGGCCGGAAAGCTTGGCCCGGAGGCGGTTTATGCGGTTTTGAAGCACGCGCTGACAGCAAAGAAACCGAAACCGCACTATATTGTAACAAGGCCCGCCAGACAGGGCGCGCTTCTGAAGAAGCTTCTGCCGGCGGCACTGTTTTATCGCATCATCGGCCGACTTGGCTGACGCAAGAATTGCAAGGAAGAGTTCGATGTCCAGCTTCTTTACCGGCCTGACCCTGTTCGTCATGGGCCTGGTCGTGATCGTCTTGATCCGCGGCCTCGTGAACATGGCAAAGGGCGGCAGTGGCAACACGTCCAACAAGCTGATGCAGGCGCGCGTTCTGCTGCAGGCGATCGCGATCGCCCTGATCATGCTCACGCTCTGGATCACCGGCGGCGGCCGCCCGACCTGACGCAATTTTGAACGGACGGCCGTTCCAAACCGTTCCTGATATTGCGCAAGAGGACTGCGTCCACCCATGGTGAAGCTCAACAAGATTTACACCCGGACGGGTGACAACGGCACCACCGGGCTGGTCTCCGGGCCGCGCCGTCTGAAAAACGACCTGCGCGTCGATGCCTATGGCGCAGTGGACGAAACCAACGCCTTCGTCGGCCTGGCGCGGCAGCATACGGCCGGCAATGTCGACCTCGATACCGCGCTGATGCGGATCCAGAACGATCTCTTCGATCTCGGCGCGGATCTCGCGACACCCGACACCGGCGAGCCGCCGCAATACGAACCGCTGCGCATCGTCGCAGCACAGGTGACCTGGCTCGAAACCGAGATCGACCGGCTGAATGCCGAGCTCGATCCCTTGCGCTCCTTCGTGCTACCGGCCGGCAGCCCCGCCTCCGCAGCCCTCCATGTCGCCCGCACGGTCGCACGCCGTGCGGAACGCCAGGTGGTGGCGCTTGCCCAGATCGAAGGCGAAATCGTCAGCACGGAAGCCATCGCCTATATCAACCGCCTGTCGGATTTCCTGTTCGTCGCGGCCCGCTTTGCAAATGACAAAGGTCAAGCCGACGTTCTTTGGATTCCCGGGAAAAACAGATAACGTCCGCTTGCGCATCGTCGCCCGATCGAGATTCGGCGCGAGAAACGGGCCGTAACCTGTGCTTCGGGAGACCGCATGTTCATACCGCTTCACGATACGAACACCCTGAAGCACATCAAGGTCCAGTACGTCACGATCAGCCTGATCGTGATCAACGTCGTCGTCTGGCTGATCACCGGTCCGATTGCCTCCGAGCAATTTGCCAACGCAGCACTGCTAGGCTTCGGCTACATCCCGGCGCTCATCTTCGACTACGCCCAGCTTGATCCCTCGCTGGTCGTCGTCCCCGACGGCTTCACCTTCATCACCTATTCCTTCCTGCATGGCGACTTCATGCATCTCGCCATGAACATGCTGTTCCTCTGGGTGTTCGGCGACAATGTCGAGGATGCACTCGGGCACTTCCGCTACCTCGTCTTCTACCTGCTCTGCGCCGCTGCAGGCGCACTGGCGCATGGGCTGCTCGACCCGGCCTCCGAGGCCCCGCTGATCGGAGCATCGGGGGCGATCTCCGGCATTGTTGCCGCCTATTTCCTCCTGCACCCGAAGGTGCGCGTCTGGGTGCTGGTGTTTTTCCGCATCCCGCTGCCGCTGCCCGCCGTCATCCCGCTCGCCTTCTGGATCGGCCAGCAGTTCTTCATGCTGGTCGTCGATCCCGGCAGTGGCGTTTCCTGGAGCGCCCATGTCGGCGGCATTATCGCGGGGCTGGTTCTGGTGGTCATTTTGCGACGCCGCGATGTGCCGCTGTTCGACCGCACGATCGTCACCCCCCGAGCCGTCCGGCACAAGGCCGAACCGGTCACCGCAAGCCAACAGCCCTCGCCAGATGCGACAAGAGCGCCCGTTCCCTGGGGACGCCAGACCGGATCCTGACACCGGCAATCGCCAGCCTTCAACGAGGATGATCCATTATTTCAATGGCTTGCCTGGACGCTGCACGGCGCCGCCGGGACAGGGCTGCATCAGGCCTCGAGCCACTTGCCATCGACTATTCTTACGTGTACGTAAACGTAATTCCAATTCTCGGGATTATATCGATTTAGCGTCATGCACAGCGATTGTAATTGGAGAAAAAACGCGTATCGATGTCGCCAACCGACAATCAGGCGGCTCCGTTAAGGCGCATTTTCCTGCGAAAGCTCTTGGAGGGAAGAATCCATGAAAATACTTGTGACGGTGAAGCGGGTCGTTGACTACAACGTCAAGATCCGCGTGAAGGCAGACGGTTCGGGCGTCGAACTTGCGAACGTGAAGATGTCGATGAACCCCTTCGACGAAATCTCGGTCGAAGAAGCGCTGCGGCTGAAGGAGGCCGGCAAGGCCGAGGAAGTCGTCGTCGTATCCGTCGGTCCGGCCAAGGCCGAAGAGACGCTGCGCACCGCGCTCGCCATGGGCGCCGACCGCGCCATCCTGGTTGAGACCGAAGACCAGGTCGAACCGCTCGCCGTTGCCAAGATCGTCAAGGGCGTTGCAGACGCCGAACAGCCGGGCCTGATCATTGTCGGCAAGCAGGCGATTGATGATGACAGCAACCAGACCGGCCAGATGCTGTCGGCTCTCTTGGGCTGGGCCCAGGGCACCTTTGCTTCCAAGGTCGAGATCGGCGACGGCAAGGCGACCGTGACGCGCGAAGTCGACGGCGGTCTGCAGACCATCGACATCAAGCTGCCGGCGGTCGTCACCACCGACCTGCGTTTGAACGAGCCGCGCTACGCATCGCTGCCGAACATCATGAAGGCGAAGAAGAAGCCGCTCGACAAGAAGTCGCCGGCCGACTTCGGCGTCGACACGTCAGCCCGCCTCAAGGTGCTGAAGACCGAGGAGCCGTCGGGCCGCAAGGCTGGCATCAAGGTCAAGTCGGTCGCCGAGCTCGTCGAAAAGCTCAAGACCGAAGCCGGCGTACTTTAAGTTCAGGAAAGGGAGACATCATCATGGCCATTCTTCTTCTGGCTGATCACGACAGCAACCACCTTTCCGACCAGACCGCCAAGGCGCTGAGCGCTGCCTCCAAGATCGGCGGCGACGTGCACATCCTCGTTGCCGGCGCCGGCGCCAAGGCTGCGGCCGAACAGGCCGCGAAGCTCGCAGGCGTTGCCAAGGTGCTCGTCGCCGACGACGCTTCGTTGGCCAACAATCTTGCAGAGCCGCTGGCCGCCCTCATCGTCTCGCTCGCCGGCAACTACGACACGATCGTTGCGGCCGCGACCTCGGTCGGCAAGAACGTCATGCCGCGCGTCGCAGCCCTGCTTGACGTCAGCCAGGTCTCCGAAATCATCGAAGTTGTCTCTTCCGACACCTTCAAGCGCCCGATCTATGCCGGCAACGCCATCCAGACCGTGCAGACGACGGAAGCCAAGCGCGTCATCACCGTGCGCACCGCCTCCTTCGCGTCGGCCGCTGAAGGCGGCTCGGCTGCGATCGAGAGCGTTTCGGCTGCCGCCAACCCCGGCGTTTCCTCCTTCGTCGCCGACGCCCTGTCGTCGTCCGATCGTCCGGAGCTCACCTCTGCCAAGATCATCATCTCCGGCGGCCGTGCGCTCGGCTCGTCCGAGAAGTTCCAGGAAGTGATCCTGCCGGTTGCCGACAAGCTCGGTGCTGCCGTCGGCGCTTCGCGCGCTGCGGTCGACGCTGGTTACGCGCCCAACGACTGGCAGGTCGGCCAGACCGGCAAGGTCGTCGCGCCCGATCTCTACATCGCCTGCGGCATTTCCGGTGCCATCCAGCACCTCGCCGGCATGAAGGACAGCAAGGTCATCGTCGCGATCAACAAGGACGAAGAGGCGCCGATCTTCCAGGTCGCAGACTACGGCCTGGTTGCTGATCTTTTCGACGCTCTGCCGGAGTTGCAGAAGGCGCTGTAAGTCCAAATCGATGCCACCCGCCGCACCCGTGAAAAGGGCTGGCAAAAGCGGGGACTTGGCATTAACAATCTACCGGGCCGGCCAAACCGGCCCGGTTTGCATGTCTGACGGCGGCCTCGCCGCCAAGCTTTGAAGATGGATGTTCGCTGCGATGATCAAGACGGTCGGAATTATTGGTGCCGGGCAAATGGGCTGTGGCATCGCACATGTTTCGGCAATCGCCGGATACAAGGTACAGATCTATGATCTGGCCGCCGAGCGGATCGAAGCAGGCCTTGCCACCGTCAACGGCAACCTTGCCCGTCAGGTCTCCTCCGGCAAGATGACCGACGAGGCGCGCAAGGCGGCACTTGCGCTGATCAAGGGCTCTTCCGACATCAACGACCTGTCACAGGCCGATCTGGTGATCGAAGCCGTCACCGAAGACGAGACGATCAAGCGCAAGATCTACGGCCAGGTTTGTCCGATCCTGAAGCCGGAAGCGATTCTGGCAACGAATACCTCGTCGCTGTCGATCACCCGACTCGCCTCCGCCACCGATCGCCCCGAGCACTTCATGGGCATCCACTTCATGAACCCGGTTCCGGTCATGAAGCTGGTCGAGCTCGTGCGCGGCATCGCCACCGACGAGCAGACCTTCAAGACCGCCAAGGAATTCGTCGCGACGCTCGACAAGACCGTGACGGTCGCCGAAGACTTCCCGGCCTTCATCGTCAACCGCATCCTTTTGCCGATGATCAACGAGGCGATCTACACGCTGTACGAAGGCGTCGGCAGCGTCGAGGCGATCGACACCGCCATGAAGCTCGGCGCCAACCATCCGATGGGCCCGCTCCAGCTTGCCGACTTCATCGGCCTCGATACCTGCCTGTCGATCATGCAGGTGCTCTATGATGGCTTGGCGGACTCGAAGTACCGCCCCTGCCCGCTGCTGGTAAAATATGTCGAAGCCGGCTGGCTCGGCCGCAAGTCCGGGCGCGGCTTCTACGACTATCGCGGCGAAGTGCCGGTTCCCACCCGCTAATTCCGTCAGCATCTGACAAGGAAAACCCGGCGATCCGCCGGGTTTTTCTTTGCTCAAATCCTGTCCCGTTCAGCTTCCCGCAGCCGGGGCAAGCGCAGCGCTGATCAGCGCCTTGGCATCGTCGCTGTCCCAGGCGGCCGGGCCGTTCATCGAGCCGATCAGGCAGCCCTTGTCGTCGAGCAGCAAGGTTGCCGGCAGACCGAAAGCCAGGCCTTCCTTCTTCATGTTGTTGAACACGCCCATCGATGCGTCGCGGTAATAGCCAAGCGCGTGCACGGCGGTCTCGTCGAGGAAAGCCTTCGGCTTCTCGTCGTCGCCGACATCGATATTGATCGCCACCACTTCGAACTTGTCGCTGCCGAGCGACTTCTGCAGGGCGTTCAAGGCCGGCATTTCTTCGCGGCAGGGCACACACCAGGTGGCCCAGAGATTGACGAGCAGGGTCTTGCCGGCAAAGGCCGAGACATTGGTCGGCTTGCCGTCCGGGCCGTTAAAGTCGAGCGCGATCGGCCGCGGTGCCGACGCCGGCGACATCGCGGCGACCTGCCCCTTCATGAAGGGCGTCAGCGAGGCGACCTTGGCCGAGGTCAGCGGGCAGCTGGCTGCAGCCGTTTCGGCCGTCTCGCCATTGCCAGACCCGGTCTCCTTCACGTATACCGCTGCCGCACCGACGATCACGCCGAACAGGGCGGCGAGCGCGAACAGTTTCACGGCCGGGGGGGATTTCTTCTGGTCGGGCATTTCATTCTCCAAGGCGGGCATTCTTCATGGCTGACGGCAATTCCGAGACGAAATCCTCCAACCAGATGTGGGGCGGTCGCTTTGCCTCGGGTCCGGACGCGATCATGGAGGAAATAAATGCCTCGATCGGCTTCGACAAGAAGCTCTATGCCCAGGACATCCGCGGCTCAATAGCGCATGCGACGATGCTGGCGCATCAAGGCATCATTTCGACTGAGGACAAAGACAAGATCGTTCACGGTCTGAACACGATCCTGTCAGAGATCGAAAGCGGTGCGTTCGAGTTTTCGCGCCGCCTCGAAGACATCCACATGAATATCGAAGCCCGGCTCGCGACCCTCATCGGTCCCGCCGCCGGCCGCCTGCACACCGCCCGCTCGCGCAACGACCAGGTGGCGCTCGACTTCCGCCTCTGGGTCAAGGAAGAGCTGCAGCGGACCGAGAAGGCGCTGACGGCGCTGATCGCCGCCTTCCTCGACCGCGCCGAGGAACATGCCGATACCGTCATGCCCGGCTTCACCCACCTGCAGACCGCACAGCCCGTTACCTTTGGCCACCATTGCATGGCCTATGTCGAGATGTTTGGCCGCGACCGCTCGCGCGTGCGCCACGCCATCGAGCACATGGACGAAAGCCCGATCGGCGCCGCAGCCCTTGCCGGCACCGGCTTCCCGATCGACCGGCATATGACCGCCAAGGCGCTCGGCTTTGCCGGCCCGACCCGCAACTCGATCGACACGGTATCGGACCGCGACTTCGCGCTCGAATTCCTGTCGATGGCCTCGATCACCGCCACGCACCTGTCGCGCCTTGCCGAAGAGATCGTCATCTGGTCGACGCCGCAGTTCGGCTTCATCCGCCTGTCAGATGCGTTCTCGACCGGCTCCTCGATCATGCCGCAGAAGAAGAACCCGGATGCAGCCGAACTGGTGCGCGCCAAGACCGGCCGCATCAACGGCTCGTTGGTCGCGCTGCTCACGGTCATGAAGGGCCTGCCGCTCGCCTATTCCAAGGACATGCAGGAAGACAAGGAACAGGTCTTCGACGCTGCCGAAAGCCTCGAACTGGCGATCGCCGCCATGACCGGCATGGTGCGTGACGTGACCATCCGCACCGACCGCATGAAGGCGGCCGCCGGGTCCGGCTATTCGACCGCGACCGACCTTGCCGACTGGCTGGTGCGTGAAGCGGGCCTCCCCTTCCGCGACGCCCACCATGTCACCGGCCGCGCCGTGGCGCTTGCCGAACAGAAGAGCTGCGATCTCGCGGATCTTTCGCTTGCCGACCTGCAGTCCATCCATGCCGACATCACCGACAAGGTCTTCGATGTCCTGACGGTCGAAGCCTCCGTGGCCAGCCGAACCTCCTTTGGCGGCACCGCGCCGAACGAGGTCCGCAAGCAGATCGCCTGGTGGCGCGCCCGCAACTAAGGCATCCGCGCCAAGCCCGCTGCGGGCGGTTCCTCGCCCGCAGAAACAGGGTGCACAAGTGCCTGAAAAATCGGTAAGACATCGCACCTGCATCAGTTCCCGCGAAGGAAAATCACGATGACATTCACGAAGGCGGCCCGGCTTGCACTTCTGCTGGCGATCCCCGGGCTGGTTCTTGTCGGTTGCGGACGCAAAGGCGACCTCGATCGCCCCGGCTCGACCGCGCCGATCAACACCAAGGCGCCGGCAGGAACTGTCGAGCAGAAGGAAAAAGCGGACGAGCGTTCGTTCCTGCTCGATCCCCTCCTCTAGTAGAAATTATGCAATTCCGAACGGAAGCCGCTTCGCACTTTCCTGGAATTGCTCAAAGCCGAGCTGCCTGACGTGAACCATTTTCAGTACCGCGACGGAATTCTCTACGCCGAAGATGTGCCGGTGACCGATATCGCCCGCGCCGTCGGCACGCCCTTCTATTGCTACTCGACCGCCACGCTCGAGCGCCACTACACGGTGTTCTCCAAGGCTTTTGCCGATGTGGATGCGATGGTCTGCTATGCGATGAAGGCCAACTCGAACCAGGCCGTGCTGAAGACGCTCGGCCGCCTCGGCGCCGGCGTCGACGTCGTCTCGGGCGGTGAGCTGCGCCGCGCGCTTGCAGCCGGCATCCCGGCAAGCCGCATCATGTTCTCCGGCGTCGGCAAGACGCCGCTGGAAATGGATCTCGCACTGGAAGCCGGCATCTACTGCTTCAACGTCGAGTCCGAGCCGGAACTCGAAGTGCTCAACCAGCGCGCCGTGCGTGCCGGCAAGCGCGCCCATGTCTCCTTCCGCATCAATCCGGATGTGGATGCCGGCACGCATGCGAAGATCTCGACCGGCAAGAAGGAAAACAAGTTCGGCATTTCGTGGGAGCGCGCCCGCGCCGTCTACGCCCATGCCGCAACCCTGCCCGGCATCCAGGTGACCGGCATCGACATGCATATCGGCAGCCAGATCACCGAGCTGCAGCCCTTCGACGCCGCTTTCAAGCTGCTGCGCGAACTGGTCGACACGCTCCGCTCCGACGGCCATTCGATCGATCACGTCGACATCGGCGGCGGCCTCGGCATTCCCTACAAGGACGACAACAATCCGCCGCCGCTGCCGGATGCCTATGCGGAAATCGTCAAGAGCCAGTTGCAGTCGCTCGGCTGCAAGATCGTCACCGAGCCGGGCCGGCTGATCGTCGGCAATGCCGGCATTCTGGTGACAGAAGTCATCTATGTGAAGGACGGCGGCGACAAGACCTTCGTCATCGTCGACGGTGCGATGAACGATCTCATCCGCCCGACCCTCTATGAGGCCTATCACGAGATCCGCCCGGTCCGCATTTCCGCCGCCAACGCGCCGCGCATCCGCGCCGACGTCGTGGGCCCGGTCTGCGAAACCGGCGACTATCTGGCGCTCGACCGCGAGATGGCGATGCCGAAGCCCGGCGATCTCTTCGCCATCAGCTCGGCCGGTGCCTACGGCGCCGTGCAGGCCAGCACCTACAATTCTCGCCTGCTGATCCCCGAAGTTTTGGTCAAGGGCGACCGTTTCCACGTCATCCGTCCGCGCCAGGACTATGATGCGCTGATCGGTCTTGATTCGGTGCCGGACTGGCTCGACTGAGCCGTCCTGCCGCAGCAACGACAATCTGTGGATCGGCCGTGCGGACGATCACGATTGTGTTTGCGCCCTCGTCTTCGCCACAAACGATGGTATCCTGAACGCAAGCGGGATAGGCGAAGCTGCGTGCTTTTTTGAGCGCGGCCGTCGCCTCACTATATTGGGTCAGCCACAAGCGTTGATGGGCGACCGAAAGGAAACTTGGGCGGATGACGCAATTCCGGCAGGATGAAACGCCACAACCAAAGCCGTTTTCGAGAACTCTGGCGCTGAAGAGATGGCTGGCGCGCGCCGTGCTGGTCGCTGAGCAGGTCCTGCCGCGCATCCTTCTGCCGGGCTCCGTCGCCCTTCTGTTTCTTGCCTTCGCCTGGCTCGGTTTCTTTCGCGCAGCGCCTTTCTGGCTGCATGCGGCGGCCCTCTTTGCTTTCGCCCTAGCCTTCCTCGCGTCCCTCGTCCCGCTCAGTCGGGTCCGCCTGCCCGCGAACGCCGATGCCGATCGCATGCTGGAAGAGCGCAACGCTCTGCCGCATCAGGCGATCCGCGTCCAGGACGATCGCCCCGCGACCGACAATCCCCTGGGCGAGGCGCTCTGGCGCGAACACCAGGCGCGCATGGCGCGAATGATCGGCGCGCTCGATACCGGCCTGCCGCGGCCCGATATCGCCAGGCACGATCCCTTCGCGCTCAGGGCCGTGCCGGTGCTTCTCGCCTGCGTCGCCTTTGCCTATTCCTATTCCAACCGCGCCGGATTGCTGAGCGATGCCTTCCGGCTGCCGCAGACGTCAATCGAGGCTGCCAATATCCGCGTCGATGCCTGGGTGACGCCGCCGCCCTATACCGGGCGGGCGCCGATCTTCCTGACGGGCAAGCCCGAAGCCGCCGCGGCCGTGAATGAGGACGCCGGGGCGATCACCATTCCGCAGTTCAGCGATATCACCGTCAGGATCACCGGCGCCGGTGCGGACGCGTCCGTACGCTACGCGGAAACCGGTGCGAGCGAACCGATCATCATTCCGGTGGCCGGCGAGAAGGCCGAGCAAAAACAGACCGAGCCGCAAGTGGGCGAAGCCGGGCCGAAGGTCGCCGAAGTGGCTGCAACCGAGCCGGCACGCAACGCGACCGCCGTCCGCAACCACGTCTACAAGGTCGTCAAGGACGGCGAACTCATGGTCGGCAGCCAGCGCTGGGCGTTCAAGATCACCCCGGACGGCGTGCCTCAGATCGCCTTTGACGGGATCCCTCATCCGACCGTCAACGCAGCTCTCGAAATCACGTTCACGGCCAACGACGACTACGGCATCGCCCAGGCCTGGGCTGAGATCAAGCCGCTCGAGGAACCGGAAGAAGGCGCCCGCGCGCTCTATCCGCTGCCGGAGTACCGGCTCGATCTGCCGCGCCGCAATGCGCGCGAGGCAAAGGGCACGACCAGCCGGAACCTCAGCGAGCATCCGCTTGCCGGCAAGCGGGTAGAGGTGACGCTCGTCGCCCGGGATGCTGCCGGACAGGAAGGCCGCAGCCCGCCGCACGAGATGATCCTGCCTGCCCGCCAGTTCTCGCAGCCGCTCGCCGGTGCCGTCGCCGAGCAGCGCCAGGTCTTCGCGCTCAATGCCAACGACCTGCCGCGCGCCATCGATCTCAACGACGCCGTCACCTCGCTTGCCGAGGACTGGATCCCGAACCTCACCCATTTCCTGCTGTTGAAATCGGCGCGCACCCGCATGGCGCTCGCCTATAACGACGACATGTTACGCGATGCCGCCGGATACCTGTGGGAGATCGCGCTCGGGATCGAGGATGGCGACCTGTCGCTTGCCGAGCGCCGTCTGCGCGAAGCCCAGCAGGCGCTGTCGGATGCGCTGGAGCGCAACGCTTCGGACCAGGAAATCGCCAAGCTGATGCAGGAACTGCGCCAGGCGATGCAGCAATACATGCAGGCGCTCGCCGAGCAGGCGATGAAAAATCCACGCATGACCGGCAAGCTCGACCCGAACAACATCCTGCGCCAGCAGGACCTCGAGAAGATGATGAACCAGATCGAGAACCTGGCACGGTCGGGCGCACGCGATCAGGCACAGCAGATGCTCTCGGAACTGCAGCGCATGATGAACAACCTGCAGGCTGGCCGCGGACAGCAGCAGATGGGCGAGCAGAACGACGCCATGCGCCAGCAGATGGACAAGCTCGGCAAGCTGATGCAGCAGCAGCAACAACTGATGGACGAGACCTTCAAGTTCGACCAGGCCCTGCGCGACCGGATGCAGCGCGGCGACCCGCTGCAGGGCGAGGACAACGAGCTCTTCGGTCAGGAAATGCCGCAGGACCCGGGGCAGCAGGGCGATCCGAACGGTCAGCCCAATCCGCTCGACGACATGACGGCCGAACAACTGAAGGACGCGCTGAAGCAGCTGAAAGAGCAGCAGGACGCGCTTGGAAAGCAGCTCGGCGAGCTGAACAAGGGCCTGGAAAGCATGGGCATCAAGCCCGGCAAGGGCTTTGGTGAAGCCAAGCGCGAAATGGACGGCGCTTCCGGCGCGCTCGGCAAGGGCCAGGGCGAACAGGCCGTCGGCAATCAGGGCCGCGCGCTACAGGCGCTGCGCCAGGGCGCCCAGGACATGATGAACCAGATGCAGGGCCAAGGTCAGGGCGGCCCTGGCATGGGCGTGCCGCAATACGGTCAAAACGGCCGCGATCCCCTGGGACGGCGACAACAGAATCTCGGCCCGAATTTCGGCGACCAGGTCAAGGTTCCAGACGAGATCGATTCCCAGCGCGCCCGGCAGATCCTGGATGAGATTCGCCGCAGGCTCGGCGACAGCCTGTCGCCGGAGCAGGAGCGGCAGTACCTCGAACGCCTGCTCGACATGCGCTGAGCGGAGCATCCGCCCGGCTTCGGCCGCTTGCCCCATCACGGCAGAACATGACAACGCCACCCGTCGCATCGAAATCGCTGCGGCGGGTGGCGGTCTTGTTGCTGTAATGCAGGTCGGTGGATCTGCCCGTCAGGCGGCCAGCGCCAGAGCGACTGCCTTGCGGATATCGGGAAGGGAAAAGGGCTTGGAGATGACGTCGACGATCTTGTCGGTGAGATCGTCAGCCCGCTCGCGCTGCTCGGCATAGCCTGTCATCAGCAGGATCTTCATGGCCGGAAAGGCGGCCGACGCCTGGTGCGTCAACTCGATGCCATCCATCACGGGCATGCGGATATCGGAAAGCAGAAGGTCGAAGGCCTGGGCCTCCAGGCAGGCAAGGCCATCGGCCCCATCGCCCGCTTCAACCGTCTCGTGGCCGTCGAGCCTCAGGGCCCGCGCGACGAAGGAACGCAATGCATCCTCGTCCTCGGTAATCAGGATCTTCGCCATCATGGCCTCCGCGTTCGCTTCCGAGTCCGGCGTTCACGCCGGCACCCGCACCTGATCCAAAGGTACAGCGGGCGTGGATCATCGGGAGACACACTGGCGCTGCAGCGCCGCCGATCCTCGTCGAGAATCACTGCGGCACGCACCAAAACAACCAGTTTTTCGTTTGTGTTCGGTAAACGCCGAACGACTGGATTTCAGGGCGCATGCCCCAAAACGGGACGTTTACTCGGCGTCGCCGGTGACAACGCCAACAAACGGCAGCTCGCGGAAGGCATAGGCGACGTCCATGCCATAGCCGACGACGAAGTGATCGGGGCATTCGAAGCCGACATAATCCGCCTCGAGCTCGACCTTGCGCTTGACCCGCTTGTCGAGCAGCACCGCGATCGTCACGTTGCGGGCGCCGCGCTCGTACATCAGTTCCTTGGCAAAGCGCAGCGTGCGGCCGGATTCCAGAATGTCGTCGATCAGCAGAACGTCGCGCCCATGCACGTCGCTGTCGATGTCCTTGGTGATCTTGACGCCCTGCGAAACGGTGCCGGTGCCGTAGCTCGACAGCGTGATGAACTCGACTTCCGGAGCAAGACCAGCCGTATGCATCGAGCGGATCAGATCGGCCGCGAAGATGAACGATCCCTTGAGCACCGCGATCACCAGCAGATCCTTGTGCGGGCCGTTGACGATCATTCCGGCAAGCTCGCTGTTGCGGGCAGCGATCGTTTCAGCCGTATAGAGAGGTTCGATATTCTTACCGCGAACAACGGGCATCAGGGCTTCTCCAGCGTTTCATGCGGAAGACCTCGGCCTTCCCGTTGCCGCCGCTTAGCACAATCAGCGGGCCGAAACACCGTTTTCGGCGAAGGAAACCGCGACTTCGGGCATTTTTCCACCTGCATAGGGCAGTCTCGTCATGAAATGACGGCTCTCACCGGGCGCAATGGCAGCCCCCTCGGGCATCACCCGCGTCGTCGTGACCTTGCGGCCGTTGGCGGTGATCTCCACCACGACCTGCGGCAAACGCTGCTCGACATCGGAGCGATTGTCGATCGAGCCATAGACGGACAGCACGCGCATGCCACCGGAATAGTCGAGCCCGCTCTTGATGCCGGAAATCGCCAGCGGCTGGACGTCGGCCTGTCCGTCACCGGCAAAGCCGACGATCGCCAGGAAAGATGCAAGCGCAACCCCCGCCACCATCCCGGCAAAGCGGCGTGCCGGCATGTCGCGAAGCCGCGTTTCAGCAAGACGAAGCAATCGGCCGCCGAGCGACGGCTCCTGCTCCACGACCGTCAGCGTCGGCCGCCGGCGGCTGCCGGTCTTCGCATTGTCATTGAACACCGGATAGGGCGTGCGACGCGACGAGGCGGAAATCACCTCGAATTCCGCATCGACGACGTCGGCGCGCCGCGGCGCTGTAGCCCCCTCGCGTCCGCCGCGCTCCGGCGGCAGGAAGTCGGTATAGGCGCTGCTGCTGGCGGACTTGGTCCGGAATGCCTGCATGATCATTTCCTCCTGTCCCGCAAGAGAACACGGCCGCAGGCGGCCGGCTTGTCTGCGAAACCCTCGGGCAATGGCGAGCCCCTTGCGGTGCAAGAACTAGGCATTGCATCAAATCTTTCCGACACGTAAACCGGAATGGTTAATGTTTCGGAAAGACGTCGCGAAAGCGGCGCGTTTTCATGAAAAATTAACCGTCACTTAACCATGATTCCGCTGGCGGTTTTGCCTTTCCTGGCTGGTCGTCCTATGCGCGGAGGACCGGAACCGGCCATCGGTTGCAGGGCCGTAAGAGAGACTGGGCTGCCGCTTGATTCACTTTGAGAACGTCGGACTGCGCTATGGCATGGGACCGGAAATCCTCCGGGACCTGACCTTCGACATTCCACGCCGTTCGTTCCAGTTCCTGACGGGCCCGTCGGGTGCCGGCAAGACGACACTGCTGCGGCTTCTTTTCCTCTCGCTGCAGCCGACACGCGGCCTGATCCGGATGTTCGACCGCAACATTTCGTCGATCCCGCGGGAGGAATTCCCGATGCTGCGCCGGCGCGTCGGCATCGTCTTCCAGGATTTCCGCCTGCTCGAACATCTCACGACCTACGAGAACGTTGCGTTGCCTTTGCGCGTGCGTGGCAAGGAAGAGGCGAGCTACCGGGCCGACGTGATAGAACTCTTGAAATGGGTGGGCCTTGGTGAACGCATCAACGTGCTGCCGCCGGTGCTTTCCGGTGGCGAAAAACAGCGTGCGGCCATCGCCCGGGCACTGATCGACCGGCCGGAGATCCTGCTTGCCGACGAGCCGACCGGCAACGTCGATCCGCCGATGGCAAGGCGCCTGCTCAATCTCTTCCTCGAGCTCAACCGGCTCGGCACGGCGGTCGTCATCGCCACCCACGATCTGTCGTTGATGGACCAGGTGGAGGCGCGGCGCATGATCCTTTCGCAAGGGCGGCTCGACATCTATGAGTGACAGCCGCACGGAACGCCAGAAGGACGTGCCCGAACAGGCACCGGAGGCGCAACAGCGCCGGACCGAAATGCGCGTGCGCCCGACCGGCCCGATCGTGCCGTCGAGCAATGTGTCCGGCAATGCGCTGATGTGCGTCATCGCCATCATGTCGTTCCTCGCCTGCCTCACGCTCGGCGGCGTCAGCATGGTGCGAGCCACGGCCCAGAGCTGGCAATCGCAGATCTCCCGCGAGATCACCATCCAGATCAAGCCCGACGACAGCCTCGACATGGAAAAGGCGCTCGCGGATGCGCGCGACCTGGCGCTGACCTTCAGCGGCACGACGGACGGCAAGATCGTCGACCGGGCCGCAACCGCCCGCCTGCTCGAACCCTGGCTCGGCGAAGGCCTCGATCTCGACGAGTTGCCCGTCCCGCGCCTCGTCATCATCACCATCGACGAAAACAACCCGCCCGACTTTGCGGCCATGCGCAAGGCACTGACCGAAATCATCCCGCAGGCCTTCCTCGACGACCACCGCACCTGGGTCGACCGGCTGGTCGCCATGGCCAACACCACGGCGATGATCGGCACCGGCGTCTTGGCGCTGGTCTTCTCCGCCATGGTGCTGACGGTGGTCTTCGCCACGCGCGGCGCGCTGTCAGGCAACCGCCACATCGTCGAGGTGCTGCATTTCGTCGGTGCCGAAGCCGGCTTCGTCGCGTCGGAATTCCAGAAACATTTCTTGAGGATCAGCCTCAAGGGCGCCGGTGCTGGCGGCCTGCTCGCGGCACTTTTCTTTGCGCTGGCGGGGTTCTGGCAGTCGCGGACCCTGGCGACCCCCGAGACGGATCAGGCCACCGCCCTCTTCGGAACCTTCGCCATCGGTTACGGCGGCTATCTTGGCATCGCCGCGATCATCGTCGTCATCGCCATCCTGACGACGGTTACGGCGCGGCTGACGGTGACCCGCACGATCTACGAAATCGACCTCATCCGCTCGGACCCCGGCCGTACCGACCTCTACCAAAGCTGAGCCACCTGATGTTTCGCCGCCACTCGATCTATTCCTTGCCGCAATCTGCGGCTATGTGAAGAGAATCATGATGGCGCGAGAACTACGCGGGAACGGAATGGCCGGAGGAGACAAATGGCACGGGAAAGCCGATGATCGCCGGCGGTCCCGCAGTCTCCTGCGCAAAATCCTCCGCCGCACCTTCTTCGTCCTGCTCCTGCCGCTGGCAATCCTGATCGCCGCCTTCCTGAATTTTGCCGACACGGTGGCGTCGCTGCAGCCGCCCGGCCATCCCAAGGCCGATGCGATCGTGGTCCTCACCGGCGGCTTCCAGCGGATCGACCAGGCGGTCGATCTTTTGAAAGGCGGCGCCGGCAAGCGCCTGCTGATCTCCGGGGTTCACCCGACGACGACAGGCAGCCAGATCCGCCGCAACACCCAGAGTTCGGCCGATCTTTTCAAGTGCTGCGTCGACATCGGCCATGAGGCGATCGACACCATCGGCAATGCGACCGAAGCGGCGCAGTGGATCCGCGATCGTGGCTACGCGACCGTGCTTGTCGTCACCAACAATTATCACATGCCGCGAAGCCTGCTGGAGCTTCGCCGCGCCCGGCCGGAAACGGAGTTCATCCCCTACCCAGTCGTCAACTCCGATCTGAAGACGACAAACTGGCTGCGCAATCCGATGGTGCTGAAGTCGATCCTTCTGGAATTCGGCAAGTATACGGTGGCGTCGATACGCGACCTCGCCGGCGCCCGCCCGACCAACGGCCTGCGCACCGATGCCTCGCGCGCGACACCCGCCGAAGAATAGGCCGGCAGGAACGCCCTTCCCCGCTGCAAAGTGAAACAGAGCAGTTTTCCTTCAGCACTTAATCGTGTAGGCAGCGAACAACCGGCTCAAAGACGCCGGTCCCCTTGAGACCTCGCCTACGAGAGCGTGCCTGATGATCGTCTTGCGTTCGATCCTTTTCAACGTGGTGTTCTACGCCAATCTGATCGTGCAGATGATCGTGCTGACCCCGATCTACTTCCTGCTGCCGCGCAAGAAGGCGTGGTTCGTGCCGAAGAACTGGGTTCGCAGCAACCACTGGCTCCTTGAAAAGATGGTCGGCACGACCTTCGAGATCGAAGGCCTGGAGAACATTCCGAACGGGCCCTACATCTTCGCGCCCAAGCACCAGTCCTTCTGGGACGCCTACGCGCTGCTGCCGTGGCTGAACGACCCCTTCTACATCCTGAAGCGCGAACTGACCTGGATCCCGCTCTTCGGCTGGTACATCCTCAAGCAGCGCATGGTGCCGGTGAACCGCGCGGCGCGCGGCAAGGCGATGACCAGCGTCATGGATCGCACCAAGCAGGAAATGGCGACGGGCCGCGAGCTCATCATCTACCCGGAAGGCACCCGTCGTCCGCCGGGCGCGCCTCCGGAATACAAGTACGGCATCGCCCGCCTCTATCGCGATCTGAACGTGCCGGTCGTACCGGTGGCCATGCATCCGGGCCTGTTCTGGCCGCGCCGCAAGTTCCTGCGCTTTCCGGGCCACTTCAAGGTCCGCATCCTGCCGCCGGTCGAGGCCGGCATGGATCCGGACGCTTTCCTCAAGAAGCTTGTCGAGGTAACGGAAAAGGCCAGTGACGAACTGCTCGTGGAAACGGTGAAGGCCAATCCGCACGTACCGCTGCCGCCGACCGCCGAGCAGCGGATGAAGGAACTGAAGGCCGAAGGCCGGGCCTGATCCTTCAGGGCCCTGCCGGATGCGGCGCCTGCCGCAGCAATCCGACCACCTCTTCCAGCCAATGATCGCGGATGCCCATTTCCTTGAGATGGGCGAGCGTGTTGAACACGTATTCGCTGTTCGGCCCGGATTTTCCCGTCGAAACCGAGACGATGCCGGCCGCCTCCGCAGTCGTCAGCGCGCCCGCATACTGGACATGGCCGCGATCGATGACATAGGCGAGCGCAGGCACGCGGCGGCCGTCGGCAAGCAGCACCGGCATGGTGCGCTCCTTGTAGACGTGGGTCACCAGTTCGCGCTCGCGCAGATAGTCGACGACACCGGCCTGCTGTCCGCGTTGGACGCGAAACGCCGTCCCGATGCAGGAGCCGCCACGGTCGAGCCCGAGCACCAGGCCCGGCCGCTGCTCGGTGCCGCGGTGAACCCAGGAACGCACGCAGAGCGAGCGGCGAAATCCGAAGGCGCGCGCCGTCAGCTTCTCCTCGAACGCAAAGCCCGGGTTCCACATCAGCGAGCCGTAGCCAAAGACCCAAAATTCGTCCATATCCACTGTCATTCAACCCGCGCTGCTGTTCTCACTGCCGAATCACGATCGGTCGCGTGGGACGGTGAGCCATTTCGGTTTCTACGGCACAGCATCCCGGCACGAAAGAGACAAGCTCGTCCTCCTGCGGCCGAAGGAAAGAATAGTTTTGCGGATCGACGGCGCCACCCGAAAGGCAGCCTCCATCCTGTTTTGAGTGAGGTACCCGCGCCCATGTCGGCCACCGCAGTCTCCAACCCATCGCCGGTCAGCCGGAAATTCCGCTGGCTCATGGCAGGCATCGTGCTTGTCACCGGCGTTTATTCGGCCGGCTGGTTCTTTGCCGCCGACCAGATCGAGAAGCGGCTGACGGCCCGCCTCGCCGAAGGACAGGCGGCCGGCCTCGGCGGCGAATGCACCAACATGGACGTGCGTGGCTTCCCGTTCCGCATCGGCCTCTTCTGCGACAAGGTGCATCTCGACGACACCCGCAACGGCACCTCTGCTTCCTTTGGAGCACTGAGGACCGCCGCCCAGGTCTACCAGCCCGGCCATGCGGTGATCGAACTCGACGGCCCTGCCGAGATCCGGGCTTCCCCTGGCCTCAACGTGTTTGCCGACTGGACGCTGCTGCATGCGAGCGTGCGCGCGACCCTGTCCGGTGTCGACCAAACGTCGCTCACCTATGACAACCTCACCGGCCGCTTACGCCTTCCGCTTTCGGGCGACGGCCTCGGCTTCGGCGCCAGCCACGGCGAAGTGCACCTGCGCCAGAACGGCGCGGACCTCGACGCCGCCTTGAGCGTCGACAAGCTCGACGTTCGGCCCGAAGAAGGCCCGAGCCTCGCACCGCCGGCGACCGTCGCCGCCGACCTGACCTTCACCGACCGGGCCGGGTGGATGACGGCACCGCCGACGCCTGAGATGTTTCGCGGCAGCAAGGGCGAACTGCGCCAGCTTACCCTCGACCTCGGCTCCGGCATGAACGCCAAGCTTTCCGGGCCGTTCTCGGTCAACGATCAGGGGCTGATTTCCGGCGAGTTCTCGCTGACGATGACCAACATCGAAGCCTGGCGCGCCAATCTGGTCACCCTGATCCCGGATGACGCCAATCTCGTCGACAACACCGCAAACATGCTGAAGGCGCTCGCCAACGGCAAGAACGAGGCGACCGTGAAGCTCAACGTGCGCGACGGCACGGCGTTCCTCGCCTTCATCCCGATCGGCGTCCTGCCGACCCTCTAGGCCACGGGTATAAACCGCACAGGAAGGAAGACCGCTCCACGGTCTTCCCCGGCCTGCTCAAGGCTATTTCTGGTCCATCGCATGGCGGCCGAAGTCCGGCATCGCCGTGTCCTGGCCTGCCTGGATGATCGAGCGGCGAATGGCCCGGGTGCGGGTAAAGAGATCGAACAGCTTGTCGCCATCACCCCAGCGGATCGCCCGCTGCAGATAGGCAAGATCTTCCGAAAACCGCGCCAGCATCTCCAGGATCGCATCCTTGTTGTGCAGGCAGACGTCGCGCCACATGGTGGGGTCGGATGCCGCCAGGCGCGTGAAATCGCGGAAGCCCGAAGCCGAATATTTGATGACTTCGGATTCGGTGACGGTCTCGAGATCGTCAGCCGTGCCGACGATGTTGTAGGCGATGATGTGCGGCAGGTGCGAAACGATCGCCAGCACCTTGTCGTGGTGTTCGGCGTCCATCTCCTCGACCATCGAGCCGAGCGTTTCCCAGAAAAGCCTGAGCCGCGCCACCGCTTCGCCGTCAGCGCCTTCCGGCGGCGTCAGGATGCACCAGCGGCCGCGGAAGAGCCCGACGAAGCCAGCATCCGGGCCGGAATGCTCGGTACCGGCGATGGGGTGCCCCGGCACGAAATGCACATTCTCGGGCAAATGCGGCGCCATCTGCGCGATCACAGAGCCCTTGGTCGAGCCGACGTCGGTGACGATGGCGCCCGGCTTCAGATGCGCTGCGATCTCGGCGGCAACCGCGCCGGACGCGCCGACCGGGACCGAGACGATGACGAGGTCCGCATCGCGAACGGCGTCGGCGGCCGACAGCGTATAGCGATCGCCGAGCCCGAGTTCCTGCGTCCGCTTCAGCGTCGCCTCGCTGCGGGTGGAAACGACGAGCGTGCCGGCAAGCTGCTTCTCGCGGATTTCGCGCGCGATCGACGAACCGATGAGACCAATGCCGATAAGGGCGATCGTTTCAAACTGCTGAGCCATTATTTCCGTCCCATGAATTCGGTCAGCGCCGCGATGACGCCTTCGTTGGCTTCTTCGGAGCCGATGGTCATGCGCAAGGCATTGGGAAAGCCGTAGCTGCGGACCGCCCTCAGGATAAAGCCGCGGTGGGTGAGGAACGCGTCGGCCTCCTCCGCGCGCTTGCCGGGCTCGTCGGGGAAATGGATCAGCACGAAATTCGTGACCGAGGGCGTGATGCGAAGACCGATCGCGGCGAGCGCTTCGGCAACGCGGGCAAGCCAGGTGAGGTTGTGATCAACCGCCGTTGCGACAAAGGCCTGGTCACGGATCGCCGCAGCACCCGCCGCGATGGAGGGCGCGCTGAGATTGAAGGGGCCCCGGACCCGGTTGACGGCGTCGATCACCTCCGCCGGCGCATACATCCAGCCGATCCTGAGGCCCGCGAGGCCATAGATCTTCGAGAAGGTGCGCGTCATCACCACATTGCGGCTGGCCGAAACCAGCTCAAGCCCGGCGGCGTAGTCGTTGCGGCGCACATACTCGGCATAGGCCGCATCGAGAACCAGGAGCACGCCATCCGGCAGGCCCGCATGCAGCCGGCGCACTTCGTCGATGGGGATATAGGTGCCCGTCGGATTGGCGGGATTGGCGAGAAAGACCATCTTGGTCCGCTCGGTTACGGCCGCCAGAATGGCATCGACGTCGACGCGCGCATCCCTTTCCTTGACGGTCACGGGCGTGGCGCCCGACGCCAGGATCTCGATCTTGTAGACCAGGAACCCGTGCTCCGTGATGATGCCCTCGTCACCGGGACCAAGATAGGTGCGGCAGACAAGAGCGAGCAATTCGTCGGAACCGTTGCCGCACATGATGTTTGCCGGGTTGAGGCCATGAACCGCGCCGATCGCCTCACGCAGCGCCTTGGCCTGGCCATCCGGATAACGCTCCAGATTGAAGGCCGCCGCCTGGAAGGCTTCGATCGCCTTCGGGCTGGCACCGAGCGGCGTCTCGTTCGACGACAGCTTATGCACCTTGGCGACACCCGGCGCATGCTCCTTGCCCGGTACATAGGCGTCGATATCGAGGATGCCGGAACGCGGCTCAGGGCTCTTCGAAGCAAGGCTCATGGGGTCAGCTTTCTATGGCCATCAGGGTGCCACAGCGGCCTTTGGTGCGCCTTGGGAGGCGCGGGGCGCTATGGCAGGAAAAGAGGTCAAGCCATTACCGGCGCAAGCGGCTTTTGTCGAGGGTCCGCCGCCTGGACGTAAGCCTTATCGGGTGAGGCGTGGCTGTTCGCGCGTGCTCGGCACGCCCTGTGGCGCCAGCACCGGCACGAAGACGCGGCGGGACGCGCGGGCTGCGACCGGCAGCCCCTGGTAAAGCCGCTTCTGCGCCTCGACGACGATGACACCGGAAAAGACCGGCCAGAGCCAGCGGCCGAGCCGCTCGAAGCCCCGCCGCAGCCGCAGGATCGCCCGGAGCTTCGACGGCGGGAAGAACAGCGCGTCTGCCGTCGCGCCCGGCGTGAAATTGGTCTCGCGCAAGAGCGCCGTCAGTTGCCCACGGGAATAGGGCCGGCCGGAACCGAAGGGCGTATGCTCCATGCGCGCCCAGACGCCGCGCCGGTTGGGCACGACGATCACAAGCCGCCCGCCCGGCGCCAGCACCCGCCAGATCTCCTTCATCGTCTCGCGCGGACTTTCGGCGAATTCCAGCGAATGCACCATCAGCACCCGGTCGATCGACGCGTCCGGCAGCGGCAACTCCTCGTCGAACACCAGCGCCGTCGAGGAAAGCTCGGCAACCGGCCAGTTCACCGCACCCTGGCCCGCGGGCATGAAGGCGAAGGTGCGCTCCGTGTCCTTGCGGAACCGTTCGAGATAGGGAACGGCATAACCGAGGCCGACCAGCCGCTCGTCCGGCAGGCGCGCCCAGACGGACGAAAGCGCCATGGTGACGGATTGCTCCGCCATCCGGCCAAGCTCGGAGTGATAGAATTCGCGAAGGTCGACGATATCGGTATGCATTCGCAACATGTTAGCTTCGAAGCGGTAGACTTCAAGGTAAGGCTCGCTACATTCGGCAGCATCTCCCCTCTCGTGACCGGAGGACCTGCCATGGCCGCGCTCGAACTCGATCTTTTCCTCTGCCGCACCGACAATTTCGGCGTGCTGATCCACGACCCCGAAAGCGGCCTCACCGCCTCGATCGACGCGCCCGAGGAAGCGCCGATCCTGGAGGCGCTGGAACGCCGTGGCTGGACGCTCACCCATATCCTAACGACGCATCATCACGGAGACCACGTCGCGGCCAATGACGCGTTGAAAGCCCGCTTCGGCGCAACCATCGTGGGTCCGTTCAGCGAGGCCGCGAAGATTCCGAGCCTCGACAAGACTGTGCGTCATGGCGAACGCTTCGACTTTGCAGGCCGCGCCATCGAGGTGATCGAGACGCCGGGCCATACGGCCGGCCATATCTGTTTCCATTTCCCACAGGACAAGCTTCTCTTTGCCGCCGACACGCTGTTTGCGCTCGGCTGCGGCCGGCTGTTCGAGGGGACGCCGGCGACCATGTGGCAGTCTCTCAGCCGGCTGATGGCGTTGCCTGACGAGACGACCGTCTATTTTGGCCACGAATACACGCTCTCCAATGCCCGCTTCGCGGTCACGGTCGACCCTGAGAATGCCGAACTCAAGGCGCGCGCTGCCGAGATCGAGGAAATCCGCTGCGACGGCGGCTTCACCGCACCGACGACGATCGGCCTGGAAAAACGCACGAACCCGTTCCTGCGCGCTAGCGACCCCGGCATTCGCGCCCATCTCGGCATGCGAGACGCCGACGATGCCGCGGTCTTTGCGGAAATCCGCAAGCGGAAGGATAATTTCTGATGGCTGCGGCGCAGACCGCAGCAGAGGTCATCACGGCGCTCGGCCTGGCGCGCCATCCGGAAGGCGGCTGGTACATCGAGACCTTCCGCGATACGTCCGGCGGCCCGCGGGGCCATTCGACGGCGATCTATTATCTGCTCGAGCGTGGCGACCGTTCACACTGGCACCGCGTCCGCGATGCCGTCGAGATCTGGCACTACCACGCCGGTGCGCCGCTCGAACTCAGCATCGCGGAGGACGGAAAGCCCGCCGAGACGTTGCGGCTTGGGCCTGATATCCGGGAGGGCGAGCGGCCGCAGGGCGTGGTGCCGGCCAACTGGTGGCAGTCCGCCGCGTCGGTAGGTGATTGGACGCTGGTCGGCTGCACGGTCGCGCCGGGCTTCGATTTTGCCGCCTTCGAGATGGCAGCCCCCGGCTGGCAGCCGCCAACCCGATAGCGATCTTCGGGACTACTCCGCCGGCTGGGTAGCCGCAGCATTCTTGCGCAAGATCAGATCCTGGGCGGCGAGCACCGCGCCGCCGGTGACGAACAGGCAGGCAAGCGCAATGCGCCAGGACGGCTCGGCAAAGCCGAAGAGGATCAGGATCAGCGTCGAGAGCACCGGTGCCGCATAGCTCGAAACGCCGAGAAGCTGGATGTTGCCGTTCTTCACCCCGAAGTCCCAGGCATAGAAGGCCGCCCCGACCGGCAGGAGGCCGAGGCCGGCGACCGCCAGCCATTCGAAGGTCGTTTCCGGCCAGACCGTCGTTTCGAGCGCCAGGTGGCAGACGAAGGACAGGATCGAGGTCGCAAGGCAAAAACCGGTGACCACATCGGTGGAGACCGCCTCGAAGCGGCGGGTGATCAGCGAATAGCCGGACCAGGTAAAGGCGCAGAGGAAGGCCGCGCCATAGCCGATGAGATAGGCATCGTCGAAGGCGACGCCATTGCGCGCGACGATCAGGATCGTGCCGGCAAGGCCCGCCAGCGCGCCGGCGATATGGTACCAGCGCAGCCGCTCACCTGGCAGCAGCGCGGAACCGACGACGATCAGGAGCGGCCAGAGATAGGCGATCAGACCCGCTTCTACCGCCGGCGCATTGCGCAGCGCCGTGAAGTAGAGGAAGTGATAGCCGAACAGGCCGGCAATGCCGGTGATCCAGACCTTCGCCGGCTGCTTGAGCAGCGCCAGGCGCTCCGGTTTGGCCACCAGCACCGCAAGGCCGGGCAGACTGCCGATCAGGAAACAGATCGCCGAAAGCTGGAACGGCGGCATCTTGCCCGATGCGGCCGTGAACAGCGCGAGCAGCGACCACATCAGGATGGCCGAAAAACCGATCAGAGTTGCCTTGAGTTTCATTGTCGTCCCCTGGCGCGATTTCTCTAACGGAAACCTGCGCCGTCAAAATCACGGTGCTTTCTGGTATTTAACCTTTTAGTTGCGCGCGATCGCGCGTCAACCACCAAATCGCGTCGCCGAGACCGTGACCGGTCCGAGCTTGGTGGGGATGCGGACATAGACGGGAGCATAGACGTTCACGGTCGGCGCCTTGGCGAACCAGATCTCCATCGTCTGCAGACGCCGCAGATACTCGACGTCCTCACGGCCCTTCTTGTAGCCGGCCTTCGGCACGAAGCGGATGCCGCAGACGATCACCTCGCCCTCGAACCCCTTGGTCTTGAAGGGCCTGGTGCCCTTCGGCGAAAGCTTGATGTCGAGCCGCGACTCGCCGTCGAAGATCGGCAGCGTGTTGGGGCAGACGCGCGCCTCCGCGGGAATGATCAGGCCCGAAAGCGGGTCGAGCACGTTGCGCATGTCGCGCGAGGTGACCGGCACCCAGTTCTTCGGCAAAGGCGTGCGCTTCGGCGTCATGCTCGCATGCACGACATTGCCGTTGCGGTAGGTAACGCTGATCGCCCGGCTCTTGGAACCGCTGCGATAGGACATCGAATACTGCGAGGCGCGCAGGTAATCCTTGTCGACGACGCCGGAAACCTTTGTCTGGCCCGAGGTGCGGCTGAGGATATCGAGCAGGCCCGCCGATTTCAGCGTCCCCGATATCGTGTAGCGATTCTTCTGAACCTCGGTGTGGAATGAGGCGCGCGCCACCGGCAGACCGGCCAGCGAGATGCTGTAATCCGTCAGATGTTCGACATCGGCGGCCGATGATGCTGTGGAAAACATGACCGCGGAAAGCAGCATTGCCCCGCGAAAACCATTTCGCAACTTCATGCCTGAAGAAATCCATCACTTGAATATTGCCGCAATACCCTGAAATGCAGGGTGTTTACGGCTTTTCTGCGCCCATTTCGCTGCCGCCGGCTACGCGGTCGGTCCGATCACGGAACCAAACCGTCATGTGTCCTCGATTAAGAAATAGCGCATAGCAAAACCGCTTGGAATGGGTCTCGTGAGGCATTATTCTTACCCAGACAGCGCTTCGGATGTGAAGAACTGCCGGGAAAATCCGCGGTTTTCCGAGAATGCAAGAGGTTTGGCTTGACGGACGAGCCGTCTCTGACTATAGAACCGCGACTTTCCAATAATGGCCAATAGGAACGCGGCCTGGGCTCTGGGCCCGCTACCGCATTGTCCGCCGGCGATAAAAGAGAATAGGTGTACTATGTCCCGTAGTTGCGAATTGACCGGCAAGGGCGTCCAGTCGGGCAACAATGTAAGCCACGCCAACAACAAGACCAAGCGCCGGTTCCTCCCGAACCTGTGCAACGTCACGCTGATTTCCGATGCTCTCGGTCAGCGCTACCGCCTGCGCGTTTCCGCAGCAGCTCTCCGCTCGGTTGAACACCGTGGCGGCCTCGACGCCTTCCTGCTGAAGTCGGACGAGAACGAGCTGAGCATGCGCGCTCGCCTGCTGCGTCGCCAGATCGTCAAGAAGGTTGCTGAAGCCGCCTAATCGGCGCCAGCGCACCGTCTTTGACACGCGTTTAAAAGGCTTGCGGGTTCATCCGGCAAGCCTTTTTCTCGTGCGCGCGTTTCTTAACCGATACGCGCTTTTGCCTTCATCGGCCGGGTGCACTACCCTGCTTCCATCCCTCTAGCTGGTGGCATACCCCAGGATAAAAAAATGCTGATCAACCGCACGTTCTTCGTCTATGTCGCGCTGATGACCCTCGTGGTCGTCGCCTCGAACATCCTCGTTCAGTTTCCGCTGCCGGGCTCGATTGCCGGCATGCAGCTCGGCGATCTCCTGACCTGGGGCGCCTTCAGCTACCCCTTCGCCTTCCTGGTGACCGACCTTACCAACCGCCAGTTCGGGCCGCGCATCGCGCGCCGTGTGGTGGTCGCAGGCTTTATCGTCGCCATCCTGCTCTCCTTCGTCGCCGCCACGCCGCGCATCGCGATCGCCTCAGGCTCGGCCTTCCTGTTCGGTCAGCTGCTGGACATCTCGGTATTCAATCGGCTCCGCCGTCAGAGCTGGTGGCATGCGCCGCTGGCAGGTTCGTTGATCGGCTCGGCGCTCGATACCGCAATGTTCTTCTCCTTTGCGTTCGCACCGTTCTTCGTGTTCTTCGGCCCGAACGACAGCTTTGCGCTGGAAACCGCGCCGCTGCTCGGCGTGCTCGCGGCTGAAGCACCGCGCTGGATCTCCTGGGCGATCGGCGACCTGAGCGTGAAGATCCTCTGCGGCCTCGTCATGCTGCTCCCCTATGGCGCGTTGATGAGCATCGTGAAGCCCATGCCAGCTGCGGATAAGCAGGCGGCCTGAAGGCCGCTTGCCGGCAAGCCTCGGCCTGCGCCCAAGCGGTGACCGGGCATCGATTGCTAGGCGCGGGGAAGAGCGGCAGCCGCCCTTCCCCGCGCCGCGCCTGCTAGCGCTGCCTCAGGAGCATCTGGGCGTTTTCGAATGGCAGCCCCTCGTCGTCTTCCGACCGCCGGGACTGTTCTTCAAAGCCGAGCTTCTCGTAGAAGGCATAGGCCTGTGCGTTGGCCGTGTAGACCTCCAGGCGGAGCTGCCCCTTCAATTGCAGAGCATGCGAAACCAGCAAGCGGCCGATGCCGGCACCCTGGTGTCGCGGCGACACGAACAGCCCGCCGATGAAATCGTCGAGCAAGCTGACGAACCCGGCCGGTTCGCCGCCGCGGGTGGCGACCCATGTCTCTGCGTTCGGCAGATAGACGGTCTCGATCAATACGCGCTGTTCGCGCAACCGCGCTTCGCCGACAAATGCGTGCGCCGTGATCGAGGCCTCGAACCAGATGGCCGACAGTTCTTCCATATCCGCAGCCCGGTAGGCGCGGATCATCACATCCATATTTTTCATGGTTTTTCCGTTCAATAGATATGCGTCAAGAGGGACGCCTGTTGGGCGCCTTGAACAACCGCAAATGCGGGTAAATTTTCAGCCTCTGCGCATAAATCTCCTTCAACGGACAATCGGCCAATAGGCCTTCGCCGGGACGCGGTCAAGCATCGTGCCGATCCTTCCTCGACTTAGCCACGCGAGACGGCCCGACCCTTCGCCGGTTCTTGACCGGATCTCCGCACGATCGGGCGGAGATCGCGCCTTTCAGGCGTTAGCCTATTGCGTCAGCGCAGTGTTGAGCCGGAACTCCAGCATCAGGTTGCGCTCGAGGATCGAATGGTTGTCGTCGGAAACGACGATGACCCGCACTTCGCCGTCGGGGCGCACGACGACGTCGAGGCCTTCCATGTTGTCGATCTGGTAGCGCATGTCGGCCTCGAAGACGACGTCGCCGTCGACGACCGCGCCGGGCTTGATCCTGTCGCCAGGGATCCGGCGGATCTGCATGCCGAGCCCCGAGCCGAAGGAGAAACGCCGCTCCAGGAGAAGCAGGTCGCCGTTCGGCAGGAAGGCGCCATCGGTCGCCGCATAGGGATCCTTGCGCACGACGCTGAATGCGCCGCGTTGCGGTCCGTCCAGGATGCCTGCCAGAAGATTGTCCGCCTTATCGACACTGCGCTCGGCAATGGCGATCATCGCGCCGCCGAGCGGGCTGTCTTTCGGCGAGACGGCAATCGTTTCGATGCCGGCATTGCTGCGCAGCTCGCTGATCGGGAACGGCAATGCCAGGCTTCCGATCGGCTTCGAGCCGGCAAAGCCCGGATCCGGATAGATGTCGATGCGATGGGCTTGCTCGTAGCTGACGATCGCCTGGCCGTCGCGAAGGGCAAGCCCTTCCGAATCCACCTTCCATTTCGCAAGGCCCACATCGCCGTTGCGATCCGCCATCGGCGTGGCGGTCAGGTTGGTGATCCCGGAAAGCCTCCCCTGCTCGTCACGGGTCACGGCCCCTTCCAGCCAGTGGCCGGTGTCCATGACGGCGACGAAAGAGCTGCCGTCAGGACGAAAACGGATCGCGGAGACGGCGCCGAACAAAGGATTTGACGAGGTCATCTCCAGGCCGCCGAGAAACTCCAGGGCGCCGAACCGGGTGGCGCTGGAGCCGACCTCGAAATTGCTTATCTGACGGCTGCGGATCGGCAAGTCTTCGCTATCGGAAGCGGACCATGCCGGGCAGGCCGAGGCCAAGAGGAAAAGGGCAAGGAGACCGCGGCCAAGCATCAAGAGAATTACCTTCAGGGGAGCATCGGGAATGAAGCGGCGTGCGAACATGCAACGCCACCAAGCATTGTCGCTTGGTAGACTGTAAAACTATGTCCGTAAATTGACTTCGGCCACCAGCGATTCGTGCAGGCGCCGATTGGCAGCTCGGAGGCGATGTTCCACCGCCCCCCCCAAGCGGGAAGGATCACCCGGCGCGGCGAAGACGCGAGGGACCGCGGCGCTGGCTTTCATCCTCGAAGAGTGCGGCCAACTGCTCGGTCATGGCGCCGGCGAGCTCGTCGGCATCAACGATGGTGACGGCGCGGCGATAGTAGCGCGTCACGTCGTGGCCGATACCGATCGCCAGAAGCTCCACCGGCGAGCGCGTTTCGATCTGCTCGATGACCGCGCGCAGGTGCCGCTCAAGATAATTCCCGGGATTGACCGACAACGTCGAGTCGTCGACCGGCGCGCCGTCCGAAATCATCATCAGGATGCGGCGCTGCTCGCGCCGCGCCATCAGCCGCTCATGCGCCCAAATCAGCGCCTCGCCGTCGATGTTTTCCTTGAGCAGGCCTTCCCGCATCATCAGGCCGAGATTGCGGCGTGCCCGGCGCCACGGAGCGTCGGCAGACTTGTAGACGATGTGGCGCAGGTCGTTGAGGCGACCCGGAGCCTGTGGCTTGCCGCCGGCCAGCCACTTCTCGCGTGACTGCCCGCCCTTCCATGCCTTGGTGGTGAAGCCGAGGATCTCGACCTTGACGCCGCAACGCTCGAGCGTGCGCGCCAGGATATCGGCGCAAGTGGCGGCAACCGTGATCGGGCGGCCGCGCATCGAACCGGAATTGTCGATCAGCAGCGTCACCACCGTATCGCGGAAGTTGGTGTCCTTCTCGCGCTTGAAGGAGAGCGGCTGCATCGGGTCGATAATGATGCGCTGAAGCCGTGCGCTGTCGAGGTAGCCCTCTTCGAGATCGAACTCCCAGGAGCGGTTCTGCTGCGCCATCAGGCGGCGCTGCAGCCGGTTGGCGAGCCGACCGACAGCACCCTGCAAGTGGGCAAGCTGCTTGTCGAGGAAGGCGCGCAGCCGGTCGAGTTCGGCTTCGTCGCACAGTTCTTCGGACGCGATGGTCTCGTCGAACTCACGGGTAAAGACGGCGTAGTCGACCTTCTCGTTGAAGTCGGCAAACGGCTGGTTCGGACGCTTGACCTCGCCGGGCGTTTCGCTGTCCTCGTCACCTTCGTCCTGGAGATCGTCGTCGGAGATCTCCGCGCCGTCCATCTCGCCTTCTTCCATCTGCTCTTCGGCAGCCTGGTTCTCGTCGGCAGGGGCAGCGTCGTCGCCGGCTTCCTCGTCGCTGGCGTTCTCGTCCTGCTCCTGGCTGCGCGGCTGGTCTTCGTCGGTCTCGCTTTCCTGCTCGTCCGGCTCGTTGTCGTCGTCACCGTATTTCTCGGCGACGTCCATCGAGGTCAGTATGTCGCGAACGACGCGGGCGAAAGCCTGCTGGTCGTTGATCGTCGAGGACAGGTTCTGGATATCGCCGGACGCCTTGCCTTCGATGAACTCGCGCCACAGGTCGAGCACCTTGCCGGCGGACGCCGGCGGCTTCTGGCCGGTCAGCTTCTCGCGCACCAGCAGCGCCACGGCCTCGCCGAGAGGGGCGTCGGCCTGGCGCTCGATCGTCGCGAAATTCGCCTTGGCGTATTTCTCTTCGAGCATGACGTTGAGGTTCTTGGCGACACCCGCCATGCGCAGCGAACCGATCGCCTCGACACGAGCCTGCTCCACAGCATCGAAGATCGCGCGGGCGTCTGCCCCTTGCGGCGACATGGTCGCGTGGATGCGCGCATCATGACAGGCCTTGCGCAGCGCCATGCTGTCGCCGAGGCCACGCGTGACGCTGAGTTCCTGCAGGGTCGGGCGCTTGGAAAGTTCCGGCAGACGGATGCGTTCGCCGGTCATGCCCGGCCGCTCGTTGGCGAAGGCGACTTCCACCTCGGCATCGCCCGCGATCGATCGGATGCAGCCGGAAAGCGCCCGTTTGAACGGTTCCGCAGCATTCTCGCGCGTGGTTGGCTTTGCCTTCGAATTCGAGCTCACGACAGTTCCTTCTTCAGCCAGAGGCGATAACGCCCCAGCGGGGCGTCATCTGGTTTGCCACAGCGTCATGGCCCGCCCTCTCCAAGGAGACTGCAGGCCGTGGGATCAGGCGGTGGCTTCGAGCACGATGTTGGCAGCGCTTTCCTTCAGCTCGATGCCGAAGGCGCGCTGGTAGTGCTCGGCGACCAGCGCCCGCTCCAGCTCGTCGCACTTGTTGAGGAAGGTCACGCGGAAGGCGAAGGCGATGTCGCCGAAGATGTGGGCGTTCTCGGCCCAGGTGATGACCGTACGCGGGCTCATGACGGTCGACAGATCGCCGTTGATGAAGGCAGCGCGCGTAAGGTCGGCGACGCGCACCATCTTGGAGACGGTCTCGCGGCCCTTGTCGGCCGTGAAGCCCTTGACCTTGGCGGCGACGATATCGACTTCCTTGTCGTGCGGCAGGTAGTTCAGCGTGGTGACGATCGACCAGCGGTCCATCTGCGCCTGGTTGATCTGCTGCGTGCCGTGATAGAGGCCGGTCGTGTCGCCGAGGCCGACCGTGTTGGCGGTGGCGAACAGGCGGAAGGCCGGGTGCGGACGGATGACACGGCTCTGGTCGAGCAGCGTCAGGCGGCCGGAGGATTCCAGTACGCGCTGGATGACGAACATGACGTCCGGGCGGCCGGCATCGTATTCGTCGAAGACGAGCGCGACATTGTGCTGGTAGGCCCAGGGAAGAATGCCGTCCTTGAATTCGGTGACCTGCATGCCGTCCTTGACGACGATCGCGTCCTTGCCGACGAGGTCGATACGGCTGACATGGCTGTCGAGGTTGACGCGCACGCACGGCCAGTTGAGGCGGGCGGCGACCTGCTCGATATGGGTCGACTTGCCGGTGCCGTGATAGCCCGAGACCATCACGCGTCGGTTGTGGGCGAAGCCTGCGAGAATGGCGAGCGTCGTTTCGCGGTCGAAGAGGTAGTCCGGATCCAGGTCCGGGACATAGGCGTCACCCTTCGAATAGGCAGGAACGCGCAAATCCGTATCAATGCCGAAAACCTCCCGGACGGAAATCGTGGTGTCGGGGAGGTTGGAAATGTCGAGGTCAATCTTGCTCATCATGTCTCCAGAGCGGCCACCGGACGGCACCCGCGCATTCGCCTGCAAAAGTGCTTCTGTAATAATCCGCGTTGTTAGCAGAAGCCAGCCTGTTTTAACAATTGGTAGGCTTGAATAACCGCGCGAAAACGCTCTTCCGACCCTCTATCTCCGCCATTGGCATCAGGGTGATGCTTTTTGACGAGATCCTTGTAGGCAGCCTTGATGTCGGCTGTCGTCGCCGAGGCGGTCAGGCCGAGCGTGTCGAAGGCCTTGGCCTCGAGCGTCTTCAGTTTGCGCTGGCGCGGCTCCGGGCGGCCGGAACGCGCGCGCGCCTCGCTGACGAAGCCGAAGGGATCGCGCATGCGCGCCTGGGCGCCGGCGGAGCCGGACCGCGTCTGCGACTGGGTCGGGCCGTTCTTGGCGTTCTTGTTGACGCCGACGGTCCAGGTGGGCCGATGACCGGTTATCGCTTCCTTCTGGTAGCGGGCGACCTCGCCGTCGGAGAGGCCGGAGAAGAAGTTGTAGCCCTTGTTGTATTCCTTCACGTGCTCGAAACAGAACATGAAGTACTGCCCCTCGGCGTTGCGGCCGACAGGCGCCCGGTGCACACCCTTCTGATCGCAGCCGTCCCACTGACAGACGGGAGCCGCCGGCTCCGCCTGCGGCTCGACCTTGCGCCGGGTTCGAATGCGATCGAAGTATTTTGAATCGAGTCTCATGGCGCTCATTATGGGGTTTGGCGGGAGTCACAACAAGAATTGACAAAGCGGAATGTTGCTGGCTTTGTGCGGGCATTTTGCGCCGCCGTGCCAGCGATTGCCGGGTTCTTAGGAACTGCGAGGGGCGACAAGCAAACAGCAAAATGGGACGGAAGAATGTCGCTCACCGAGACCATCGAAAAGAAGCTGATCGAGGCCTTCCACCCTGAACGGCTCGAGGTCATCAACGAGAGCCATCAGCATGCCGGCCATCAGCCGGGCTTCGATGGCAGCGGCGAGTCCCATATGCGCGTGCGCATCGTTTCAAGCGCCTTTGCCGGCATGAGCCGTGTCGCCCGCCACCGCGCCATCAACGATCTCCTGAAGCCTGAACTCGACGCCGGCCTGCACGCGCTCGCGGTCGAACCAGCCGCCCCCGGCGAGCCGACCCGCTGGTAGAGGCAATCGCGGCGATCAGGTCGGCGGAGCGCCCTCTTCCGCCGGGCGGATGCGCAGCTTGGTGATGCGGTTCTTCACCCGCTTCATCACGATGAAGCGCTTGCCGTGGAAGGTGAAGGCCTGGCGCTCCTCGGGAATGCTCTTGGATTCGTGGATGACCAGACCGGCAACCGTCGTCGCCTCCTCGTCCGGCAGCGACCAGTCGAGCGCGCGGTTGAGATCGCGGATCGGCACCGAGCCGTCGACGACGATCGAGCCATCAGCCTCCTGGCGCACGCCCTGGATATCGAGATCGTGCTCATCGGCGATATCGCCGACGATCTCCTCCAGAATGTCCTCCAGCGTCACCAGGCCCTGAACCTGGCCATATTCGTCGACGACGATGGCCAGATGCAGCTTGCGGCGCAGGAACGCGTTGAGCTGGTCCTTGAGGTTGGTCGTATCCGGCACGAACCAAGGCTTCTGCGCGATCCTGACGATATCGAGGTTCTCCGGCTCGACATTGGGTTCGGCCAGCGCCCGCAGCAGATCCTTCGAATGTACGACGCCGATGATGTTGTCGGTGGAGCCGCGCCAGAGCGGCAGCCGGGTGAACGGGCTCTCGAGGATGTCGCGAACGCACACCTCGGGCGGTTCATCGGCATTGATCGCCCGCATGCTGGTGCGGTGGATCATGATGTCGGAGATCTCGAGCTCGCCGAGGTCGAGAACGCCGCCGAGCCGATCGCGGTCGGCCTTGATCACCGAGCCCTCACGGTGCAGCAGATCCACCGCGCCACGCAGTTCCTCATGCGCCGAAAGCATCGACATATCGGCGGCGAGATTGACACCGAAGAGGTTCAGAATCCGGCGAACGATGCCGTTGACGAGGCTGGAGAGAGGTCCGACGACCGCGACGAAGGGGCGCACGAGAGGAGCCACGGCGATCGCGAAACGATCCGGCGAGGCAATCGCCCAACTCTTCGGCAGCACTTCCGAGAAGATGACGAGCAGCACGGTCATCGCGAGCGTGGCGATCGCCACACCGCTGTCGCCGAGCAGGCCGATCAGCAGGCTCGTCGTCAGCGACGACGCCAGAATGTTGACGAGGTTGTTGCCGATCAAAAGCGTACCGATCAGCCGGTCGCGCCGTTCGATCAGCCGGTTGACGATGCCGGCCCGCTCCTCGCCGTTGTTTTCAAGCGTATGCATGCGCGAGCGCGAGGCGGCCGTCAGCGCCGTTTCCGAGCCCGAAAAGAAAGCCGACAGCAACAGCAGGCAGAAGACCGACAGGATCGACAGCCAATACTCCGCCAGGAAGGCAATGAAGGCTTCGCCGGTCATTGCGGGTGCTTTTCCCTCAGGAAGTTCAGGACCTCGGACGACGGAACGTCGTCAGCAACGAAGGACTGGCCGACGCCCCTGGTCAGGATGAAGGTGAGCTTGCCGCCCTTGACCTTCTTGTCCTGGGCGATCGCATCCATCAGCCGTTCGGCCGGCGGCAGCGTGCCCGGGATTTCCGCCATGCGCGTCGGCAGGCCGACCGCCTTCAGGTGCGCCTCGACACGGGACGCATCGTCGGGGCTTGCAAGGTTCATGCGCGCCGAAAACTGATGCGCCAGCACCATGCCAATCGAAACGCCCTCGCCGTGCACCAGCCGGGCGCTGTCGTATTCGGTTGCCGCCTCCAGCGCATGGCCGAAGGTGTGGCCGAGGTTGAGCAGTGCCCGCAAGCCGTTCTCGCGCTCGTCTGCGGCGACGACGTCCGCCTTGGCCTGGCAACTGACCGCGATCGCCTCGATGCGGGCGCTGCCGCCGGCAAAGACCGCCTGCCAATTGTTTTCGAGCCAGGCAAAGAAGTCCGGCTTGTCGATCAGCCCGTATTTCGCCACCTCGGCATAACCGGCACGGAATTCGCGCTCACTCAGCGTGTCGAGCACGTCGGTATCGGCCAGCACCAGGTCCGGCTGGTGGAACACGCCGATGAGGTTCTTGCCATGCGGCGAGTTGATGCCGGTCTTGCCGCCGACGGAGGAATCCACCTGTGCCAGGAGCGAAGTCGGGATCTGGATGAAGCGCGAGCCGCGGCGCACGATGCCGGCGGCAAAGCCGGTGAGGTCGCCGATGACGCCGCCGCCAAGCGCGATCACCGCATCGTTGCGCTCGATGCGGGCGCCGAGAACGGTTTCGCAGACGGGGATCAGATGTTCGAAGCTCTTGGTCTTTTCGCCAGCGGGAAGCACCAGCGACACGGCATCGATATCGCGCTCCTTCAAGCTCGCCATCAGCGGCTCGAGGTAGCGCGGCGCGACGTTCTCATCGGTGATAACAGCCATCTTGCGCCCCTTGAGGCGAGCCGCGATCTCGTGACCCGCGGCGGCGATCAGCCCGGGACCGATCAGGATATCGTAGGAACGGTCACCGAGGTCGACACGGACCTTGCGTTCGGCGGCAGGCATCGCATGGCTATTCATGGGTCTTCTTGTCCTGGTACTCGATGACGGCGTTGAGGACGTCCTCGACCATCGTCTCTTTCTTCACATCGCGCGACAGCACCGTCAGGTCCGCTTCCGCATAGATCGGGTAACGCGCATTCATCAGGTTTTCGAGCGTCTGCCTGGGGTTCTCGGTCTTCAGCAGCGGCCGGGTGTCGCGCTTGTTGACCCGCTCCCAGAGCACGTCGAGTTCGGCATTGAGCCAAACCGTCAGGCCGCCCTTCTTGATCTGGCGGCGCGAACGCTCGTTGATATAGGCGCCGCCACCGGTCGAGACCACGCGCGGCCCGCTGCGCAAGAGCCGCTTCAGCACCCGCGTTTCGAGTGCCCGGAACTCGTCTTCGCCATAGCGGGCGAAGAGATCGCTGATCGTCATGCGCGAGACGCGCTCGATCTCATGGTCGGAATCGACGAAGGGAATGCCGAGCGCCTGAGCCGTCAAGCGACCGATCGCCGATTTGCCGGCGCCCATCAGGCCGATGAACACGAGATTGCGTTTACCGAGTACAAGCTTCGCCCGCTCGGCAAGCGTTGCGGAAACCGGTTCGATCACGTCGTTCATTGGACTTCTTATTCCCCATTCCCTTTCGGTATCGACAAATCAGGGTGTAGCGTCAAGTCGTCGCGCGCGTCCGCTCACGGTTCTTGAACTCGGCGGAAGCGGCGTTCATATAGGTCTGACACCCGCCACGGCGTCGCGCGCTCATTCCGGGCGCTGAAACGCACTGGCCGTTTGAACGCCTGCATGTATCCTTGCGTCCGCTTCGATCGAAAGGCACATGCAGAGGAGATTGAAATGCCGACCCTCTTCCGGTTCCTGTTCTTCTGCGCCGTTATTGCCGGGATAGTGTACGGCACGATGATCTCTCTCGTCACCTTCGTCGAGCCGACGGAGCGCGACGTCACCGTGAAGATCCCGTCCGAACGGGTGAACAAGACCCAATGAGCGATCTTTCCGCCGCCCACGTCGAGGCTTTCCTCGAAATGATGAGCGCCGAGCGGGGTGCTGCGGTCAACACGCTGCAATCCTACGAGCGTGATCTCGAAGATGCCTCTTCGCACTTGCGCACACTTGGAACCGGGCTGACGGCAGCGACACCGGACGATCTTCGCGGGTATCTCGCCCACCTCGCCGGCCAGGGCTTCAAGGCGTCCTCGCAGGCGCGGCGGCTTTCGGCACTCAGGCAGTTCTACAAGTTCCTCTACGCCGAAGGCATGCGCGGCGACGACCCGACCGGGATTCTCGACGCACCGAAGAAGGGACGCAGCCTGCCGAAGACGCTAAGCGTCGACGACGTCTCGCGGCTGATCGGCCAGGCGGAGACCGAGGCGGCAGCCGGCGGCGCCGACCACCTCGCCAAATTGCGCATGCATGCGCTGATCGAACTGCTCTATGCGACCGGCATGCGCGTCAGCGAACTCGTGTCGCTGCCGGCAAGCGTGCTTGCGCAGAACGGCCGCTTCCTCGTCATCCGCGGCAAGGGCAACAAGGACCGCCTCGTGCCGCTGTCGCAGGCGGCGATCCGGGCCATGCGGGCCTATGGCGAGGCGCTTGCCGACGAGATGGCGCGCGACGAAACTGGCAACCGCGAGAGCCCGTGGCTCTTTCCCTCCTCGGGCAAGCAGGGCTTCCTGCCGCGCCAGGTTTTTGCGCGCGACCTGAAATCGCTTGCGGCCCGCGCCGGCATAAGGGTCGCCACGATCTCCCCGCACGTGCTCAGGCATGCCTTCGCCAGCCACCTGCTCGCCAATGGCGCCGACCTTCGCGCGGTGCAGGAACTGCTGGGGCATTCGGACATTTCCACGACACAAATCTATACGCATGTGCTGGAAGAACGGCTGCACAACCTCGTGCAAAACCATCACCCTCTTGCCAAACAGGCGAAAAAACAGGATTAGGACCGCCGGGCAGGCTGGTTTCGGCCCGCAGACCCTTGTCGCAAAATGATCGGAAACGCATCTCATGCACAACTATCTCGATTTCGAAAAACCCATCTCCGACCTCGAAGGCAAGATTCTCGAATTGAAGAAGCTCGCCGGCGAAGACGAGAGCGTGAACACTTCGGATGAGATCGAACGCCTGGAGACGCGCGTCCGCGACGCGATGGTCGAGATCTATTCCAAGCTGACGCCGTGGCAGAAGACCCAGGTCGCCCGCCACCCCCAGCGTCCGCACTTCCTGGACTATGCAGCCGAACTCTTCACCGAGTTCACCCCGCTTGCCGGCGACCGCAACTTCGCCAATGACGACGCCATCCAGGCCGGCCTTGCGCGTTTCCGCGGCATGCCGGTCGCCGTTCTCGGCCAGGAGAAGGGCAACGATACGAAGTCGCGCATCAAGCACAATTTCGGCAGCCCCCGTCCGGAAGGCTACCGCAAGGCGATCCGCGTCATGGAAATGGCCGATCGCTTCGGCCTGCCGCTGATCACGCTGGTCGACACCGCCGGCGCCTATCCGGGCGTTAACGCCGAAGAGCGCGGCCAGGCAGAAGCGATTGCCCGCTCCACCGAGATGTGCCTCAACGTTCGCGTGCCGATCGTCACCGTCGTCATCGGCGAAGGCGGCTCCGGTGGCGCGATTGCGATCGCCACCGGCAACCGCGTCTACATGCTGGAGCACGCGATCTACAGCGTCATCTCGCCGGAAGGCGCTGCCTCGATCCTGTGGCGCGATTCCACCCGCGCCAAGGAAGCGGCCAGCAACATGAAGATCACGTCCGAGGATCTGAAGGCGCTCGGCGTCATCGACGGCATCATCCAGGAGCCGGTCGGCGGCGCACACCGCGACCCGAATGCGGTCATCGGCCGCACCGGAACCGTGATCGCCGACGCACTCAAGGAACTTTCCGGACGCGATGGCGACCAGTTGCGCACCGATCGCCGGCAGAAATACCTGAATATCGGCCGTAATCTCTAAGCCTCAATCGGCAGTCCTTAGGCGGGGACGGGGCGAAAATCCCACGCCTTTCCCCTCGCCGGTCTCCATGGCCCGCGATTGCGGCAGCGTGTTTCGCAACTGCAAAGCGGAGTGTGGCCAAATCTTGGCCATATTCATGAGGTCATGAACAGCGCATCGGCAGGGCCACCCTGCAGGGTTAAGAATTCGTGAAGTATAATCGCTTAGTGATTCTCTAAAGGGCCCACCCTCGCGGACTGGGCTATCCTAGTCGAGTTTGGGTTTGAACGGGCCTCTGCTGATGCGTTTCTGGAACCTTTTAGCTTCCGCCGCCATTGTCGCCACACTTGCCGGCTGCACCAACGAAGCGCTGGATGCGACGACGTCGGTCGATATCAAGTCCGTCAAGAACAAGACCGAGTACCAGGTCTCTGCGCCGATGGTCAGAAAGATGACCGAACTCGGCATGCAGAAGCAGGCGCCGATCGCGCTGCGCATCTTCAAGGAAGAAGGCACGCTCGAGGTCTGGAAGGCCAACACGGCCAACCGTTTCCAGCTCTTGAAGACCTACAAGATCTGCGCCTGGTCCGGCAAGCTTGGCCCCAAGGTGAAGGAAGGCGACCGGCAGGCGCCGGAAGGCTTCTACCCGCTCTTCCCCCGCCAGATGAACCCCAACTCCAACTATTATCTGGCGATCAACACCGGCTATCCCAACGCCTACGACAAGGCGAACGGTCGCCAGGGCACGCACCTGATGATCCACGGCGCCTGCTCGTCGTCGGGCTGCTACTCGATGACCGACGAGCAGATGATCGAGATTTTCGCGCTCGCCCGCGACAGCTTCAAGGGCGGCCAGGAGAGCGTACAGCTGCAAGCCTTCCCCTTCCGCATGACCGCGGAAAACATGGCGCGTCACCGCGACAACCCGAATATCGACTTCTGGAAAATGCTGAAGGTCGGTTACGACCAGTTCGAAGTCACCAAGCGTCCGCCGGAAGTCAACGTCTGCGAAAAGAAGTACGTCTTCAACCAGCAGGCCTCCGGCCCGTTCAATCCGGGTGGACAGTGCCCGGCCATGTCGACGCCGCCGGCCTTGCAGGTCGCCATGTCGACCTTCGAGAAGAGCTATCAGACCGACTACGACAAGGCCATGAAGAAGTATGACGGCATGGTCTGGTACGAGCCGAGCGAGGCCGAGCGCAAGGCGATCGTCGCCAAGCAGCGCGTCGGCCGCGAGCTCGCCTATGCTCCGACCGGCAACTCGCTTGACGCCGGCAAGATGATGAAGGCGAGCGATCTCGAAAAGAAGCTCGCCGATCAGAAGGAAGCGGAAGAAACCAAGGTGGCTGTCGAGCTCCAGAAGAAGGAACTCGAAAAGGCGACCGATGGCGGCAAGCACGTGCCCGTCCCCGCCGCCAATCCCATTCCGCAGCCGGTGATGCAGGCAGCCGTCGAAGAGCCGAAGAAATCCTTCTGGAGCCTGTTCTCGAAGAGCGAACCGGAATTGCAGATGCCGGCTCCCGTCGTCGTGACGCCGGACCAGCAGGCAACCGCCGCGCCGCAGGCGCAGCCGGCTCCGGCAACGACCGCAAAGCAGGCGAAAGCAGCGGCTCCCGCCGCCCAGCAGCAGGCCGCTGCCGTGACCACGGCAACGACGCCGGCAGCCGATGCGACCGCCGAGGCGCCGGTTCTGACGGAAGAGCCGCCGAAGAAGCGCCCATTCTGGAAGATCTGGGGCAATTGATGCCGGACGAACAGAAGATCGTCTACGACCTGAGGGGGCTTAAATGCCCCCTTCCCGTTTTGAAGACGCGCAAACGCATGACTTCGGTGGCGCCAGGCGCTTTGCTTGAGATTACGACCACCGACCCGCTGGCCGTGATCGACATTCCGCATTTCTGCAACGAGGACGGCCACAAGCTCGAAGAGACCGCACCCGCCGACGGTGGCCACCGGTTCCTCATCCGCAAAGGCGTCTGAGACGCAGCCAGCCGCAACGCGGCTTGGCATGATTTGTATTCGGATTGCCTGCAGCCAGAATCCGGTCCGCACTTTTCCCGGAGCCTACCTCAAGGGCGCAACTCCGGACGGAAAACCGCTTCGCACTTTTCCTGGAGCTTGCTTAGAACCGCATGCCCGGAACGGCGAGCGGATTGTCGGAGAGCGCCTGGGCGTCCGGCCGGTCGATGCGCGGCTTGCCGGTGAAGGCATCGAAGAGATCGCGAACGAAGTCTTCCGTCAGCCCCTTGGTGATCAGCACCATGCGCGTGCGCCGGTCGTTCGGGTCCGGCCAGGCGGCAAGCCGCTCCGGCGTGTGAAAGACGTTCTGCACGCCGTGCAGCACCAGAGGCCTCTCCGGCCTGTCGGCAACCGCAACGATCGCCTTCATCCGAAGCAACTTCTCGCCATGCGCCGAGCGCAGCAGGTCGATGAACATGTCGAGCGCCATCGGCTCGATCGGCCGGTCGTGCACGATGCTGAAGGAACGGATGTCGCCGCCATGCCGCGTCACATCGTGATGGTGGTGATGATCGTGCCCATGATCATGGTGGTGATCGTGGTCGTGATGATTGTGGTCGTGGCCATGATGATGGTGGTCGTGGTGCGCCTCGTCCTGCAGCCAACGGCCGACATCGGCGATCTTCGATGAAGGGTCGTAAAGGCCGCAGTCGAACAGCTCTGCGCGACCTGCCTCGGCACTGTCGCCATCGATCAGCGGCGCGCGCGGATTGAGCGCGCGGATCCGCGCCGTCAGTGCATCACGCTCGGACGCTTCGGCAAGGCCGGTCTTGCTGATGACGATGCGGTCGGCAACGGCAACCTGCTTCAGCGCTTCCTCGTGGTTGGCGATCGTCTGCAGGCCGTTGACGGCGTCGACGACGGTGACGACGCCATCCAGCCGGAAATTTTGCGCGATGATCGGGTTGCCGATCACCGACTGCAGCACCGGCGCCGGGTCAGCAAGGCCCGTGGTCTCGATGACGACGCGCTTCAGCGGCTTGATCTTGCCGGTCTGCATGCGGTCCATGAGATCGGCAAGCGTATCGACCAGTTCTCCGCGCACGGTGCAGCAGAGGCAGCCGTCGGACAGCTCGATGACCCCGTCGCTGGAGGCTTCCACCAGCAGGTGGTCGATCGAGACGTCGCCGAACTCGTTGATGATCACGGCCGTATCCGAGAGATCGGGATCCTTCAGCAGCCGGTTGAGCAGCGTCGTCTTGCCCGCACCGAGAAAGCCGGTGAGGATCGAGACCGGCACCGCCGACAAGGGACTAACCATCATGCACTCCGATCAGAAGGTCGGCCGAGGCACCGGGATCGGCACATTGGCGACATCGCCTTGGCCGGCCGGGTCGCCGGCAAGCTTCGGTGCCTTTTCGCCGCTGCCGGCGATGAGCCCGGCGAAGGCGAGCTTCAGTGGCCGGTTGATTTCGTGGATATAGGGCGAGAGCAGCTTCTGGCGGCCGGCCTCGTCGCGGCCTTCGCTGCGGACCTTCGCGGCCGCTTTCGAGCAGATCTGCTTGCTGACGTCGGCGACCATGTCGCGCGTCTCGCCATAGGGCGGGATCTGCACCAGCGACGGTTTGCCGTTGCCGTTGGTCGTCAGTGCCATCTGCAGGAGCCTTGCCGACTCGTCCGCACGCGCACCGAGGCTGTCCTCACCGAGCACGACCGAAACGACGCTGCGCCCCTCGCGGGTGGCGGAGGAAACCTGGTTGAAGCCCGAGGCGCAGATGAAGCCGGTCTTCATGCCGTCAGCGCCCTCGAAGCGGCCGATCAGCATGTTGTAGTTCGGATAGTCCTTCTTGCCGGTGGTAAAGCCTTCCAGCGAGAAATAGGAGGCGTATTGCGGAAACTCGCGCTTGAGCGTGATCGCCAGCACCGCAAGGTCGCGGGCCGTCGTGTACTGGCCGGGACCGGGCAGCCCGTTGGGGTTGACGAAGTTCGAGGACGTCATGCCGATGCGGCGGGCCTCTGCGTTCATTCGTTCGATGAAGGCGGGCTCCGAACCGGCGACCGTTTCGGCGATCGCGACGGCGACGTCGTTTGCCGACTTCACCAGCATCATCTTCAGCGCGCTGTCGAGCGTCATCGCCTGGCCGGGCTTGTAGAACATCTTGCTCGGCGGCTCGGCGGCGGCGTTCTTGGTCATGACGACCGGGCTCTCGAGCGTAAGCTGGCCGGACTTGATGGCGCGGAAGGCCGTGTAAGCCGTCATCAGCTTGGTCAGCGACGCCGGATACCATTTCTGGAAGATATCCTGGTGCTCGTAAACCTTCAGCGAATTGACGTCGACGACCAGCCTCGGATTGGCCGCAGCCGGCAGCGCCGCAAGAAGCGTGGCGCATGTCGCCGCCGTCACTCCGAGCGCCTTCATCTTGCCACGCGTGAAAAATCCTGCTGTCACCACGATAGGACCTCGAAAATCCGCTGTTGCCTCGTCTCGTCCGGCTATTTAGCCTATATGGCGAGGAGATGGCAAAGCCCATTCACGGGCAGTGATGCCAATCCACACTGATACGCAGATACAATTAGTGATCGAACAGACCGACAGGACGAAACGATGCCGATACTCAACCGTGCCGCCGAGCTCCAGAATGAAGTCACCGAATGGCGGCGCCACCTGCACAGGAATCCGGAGCTCCTGTTCGCGGTCGAAAATACGGCAGCCTTCGTCGAAAAGAAACTGAAGGAGTTCGGCGTTGACGAAATCGTGACGGGGCTTGGCCGCACCGGCGTCGTCGGCCTCATCCGCGGCAATCTCGGCGCGGGCCGCACCATCGGCCTGCGCGCCGACATGGACGCGCTGCCGATCACCGAGACGAGCGGCAAGGACTGGGCGTCCGAGACGTCCGGCAAGATGCATGCCTGCGGCCACGACGGCCACACGGCCATGCTTCTCGGCGCGGCGAAGTATCTCGCCGAGACCCGCAACTTCGCCGGCCAGGTCGCGGTGATCTTCCAGCCCGCCGAAGAAGGCGGCGGCGGCGGTAACGAGATGGTCAAGGACGGCATGATGGAGCGCTTCGCCATCGCCGAAGTCTACGGCATGCACAACATGCCGGGCATGCCCGTCGGCCAGTTCGGCAGCCGCGTCGGCCCGATCATGGCTTCGACCGACGAGTTCACCATCACCATCAAGGGCCGTGGCGGCCATGCCGCCCAACCGCACAAGACGATCGACCCGATCGTCGTCGGCACCCAGATCGTGACCGCCCTGCAGACGATCGCGTCGCGCACCGTCGACCCGCTCGCCTCCGTCGTCGTCTCCGTCACCAAGTTCAATGCCGGTTTCGCCCACAACGTCATACCAGAGGAAGCCGTGCTCGGCGGCACCGTGCGCACCCTGATGCCCGAGGTGCGCGAGATCGGCGAAAGCCGCATCCGCACGATTGCCGAGGGCGTTGCCCAGATCTACGGCGCGACCGTCCAGGTCGCCTACAACCGCAACTACCCGGTGACGGTGAACCATGCCGACGAGACCGGCTATGCCTTGCAGGCAGCAGCCGAAATTGCCGGCGCCGGCAATATCCAGCCGTCGCTCGATCCGATGATGGGCGGCGAGGACTTCTCCTACATGCTGCTTGCCCGTCCCGGCGCCTTTATCTTCATGGGCAATGGCGACACGGCCGGGCTGCATCACCCTGCCTACGATTTCAACGACGACGCGATCCCGCACGGCATTTCCTACTGGGTGAAGCTCGCGGAAACGCGACTTGCCGCCTGAAGCACGGGTGGGAGGCTCCATGCATCAGATCGACAAGATTGACCGACGAATTCTCAACATCCTCCAGGCGGACGGCCGCATCACCAATCTGGAGCTGGCCGATCGCATCGGCCTGTCGCCGACCGCGACCAGCGAAAGGCTGCGGCGGCTGTTGAAGGAAGGTTACGTCTCGGGCTTCGGCGCGAGACTGGACCCGCAGAAACTCGGCTTCGGCCTGCTGGTCTTCATCGAGGTCATGCTCGACAAGACGACACCCGACGTCTTCGACCAGTTCGCCGCCGCCGTCAAACAGGCGCCGTCCGTGCTCGAATGTCACATGGTGGCCGGCGGCTTCGACTATCTCGTCAAGACGCGGTTCGAGGACATGGCCGCCTACCGCAACTTCCTCGGCCAGGTGCTCTGGACTCTGCCCGGCGTCAAGGAAACCCGCACCTATGCCGTCATGGAAGAGATCAAGAACGACGGGCCTCTGCCGCTGGTGTAAGCCTCTGCCGCAAACAAAAAACGGCCCGGGATCTGCGCAGATCCCGAGCCGTCTGTTTTTCAACTTAGGCAGCGTCCGTCAACGACGCCATGTCGATCACGAAGCGGTAGCGCACGTCGCTCTTGACGACGCGTTCATAGGCCTCGTTGATCTCTTGGATGCGGATCGTTTCGATTTCCGAAACGATGCCGTGCTCGCCACAGAAGTCGAGCATCTCCTGGGTTTCCTTGATCGAACCGATCATCGAGCCGGAAATGCTGCGGCGCGCCGGCACCAGCGAGAAGGCGTGCACCGGCACGGCGTTCTCAGGAATCCCGACCAGCACGAAATCGCCATCGACCTTCAGCAGGCTGACATAGGCGTTCCAGTCGATCTCGGCCGCAACCGTGCAGATGATCAGGTCGAAGGTGCCTGCCAGCGCCTTGAAGGTCTCGGGGTCGTTGGTGGCGTAGTAGTGGTCGGCGCCGAGCTTCAGCCCGTCTTCCTTCTTGGAGAGCGTCTGGCTGAGAACGGTGACATCCGCGCCCATGGCATGCGCCAGCTTGACGCCCATATGGCCGAGACCGCCCATGCCGACGATCGCGACCTTCTTGCCAGGCCCGGCCTTCCAGTGGCGCAGCGGCGAATAGAGCGTGATGCCGGCGCACAAAAGCGGAGCCGCGGCGTCGAGCGGCAAGTTCTCCGGGATCGACAGAACGTAACCTTCCTTGACGACGATGCTGTCGGAATAGCCGCCCTGCGTCGGCGTCTTGCCGTCGGCTTCGACGCCGTTATAGGTCACGACCAGGCCCGGCATATAGTGTTCCAGGTCAAGGTCGCGGGTGGCGCAGGTGGTGCAGGAATCGACGAAGCAGCCGACGCCGGCGCGGTCGCCCACCTTGAACTTGGTGACCTTGGAGCCGACCGCCGTGACGATGCCGACGATCTCGTGGCCTGGGACCATCGGGAAAGCCGAGTTGCCCCATTCGTTGCGGGCCTGGTGGATGTCGGAGTGGCAGACGCCGCAATACTTGATCTCGATCACCACGTCGTCGTCGCGCGGTTCGCGGCGTTCGAAGGTGAAGGGCGTCAGCGGCTTCGACGCATCGGTCGCCGCATATCCTCTTGCAATGGCCATCAGTCTGTCCTCATTTTGGGAAAGGGTGCAGGTCCGGAGGGAGCCCGGCCTGACGCATCAGGACTATGAGGGTGCGGGCGCTGCAAGCGTTAGAGCGATCCTGCAAAGTTTTTGCACGATCCTACAAGATTGACAGCGACATCCTGGAGATGGCACGTCGAGACCCTATCTGAGCGTTGCCGCATGCAACGCTAAGCCGCTGGAAAGACCTGAGATTATGACAGCCACGCGACAGACTGCCCGTCCCGAGATGATCGACGTCATTGCCCGGTTTGCCAAAACCGACGGTGATCACATGACGCAGATTGCCGGCCTGAGCCTGCACCGCCACGGCGGCGATGCCCCGGTCAACTGCTCCGCCTACCGGCCGAGCCTGGCGATCATCGTGCAAGGAGCAAAGCGCGTGGTGCTCGGCGAAGAGACGCTGATCTACGGCGCCTCGGATTATCTGCTGACGTCGATCGACCTGCCGGTTCTGTCCCAGGTCTGCCAGGCCTCCGCAAACGAGCCCTATCTCAGCATGGCCTTCACGCTCGACCCGGGCAAGATCCAGGCGCTGCTTGCGTCCCTGTCGCAGCTGCCGGCACCCGCCGCCTCCGTGCGCGGCATGAGCGTCAGCAAGATCACAGGCGAACTCGAAGATGCGGCCCTTCGGCTCTTGCGCCTGCTCGAACGGCCGGACGATATCCCGGCACTCCTGCCCCTGATCGAACAGGAGATCCTCTATCGGCTCCTGACCGGCCCGCATGGCCACCGGCTCAGGCAGATGGCGACGACCGACAGTCAGCCGCACCAGGTCGGCCGCGCTGTCGCCTGGCTGAAGGAACACTATTCGCGGCCGCTCCGGATCGACGATCTCGCCAACCGTGTTTCCATGAGCGTCTCGTCGCTGCACCATCACTTCAAGGCGATCACCGCCATGAGCCCGCTGCAATACCAGAAGCAGCTTCGGCTGCAGGAGGCGCGGCGGCTGATGCTGGAGGAAAGCCTTGACGCCGGCGATGCCGGCCATCAGGTGGGCTATGAAAGCCAGTCGCAGTTCAGCCGCGAATATGCCCGCCATTTTGGCGAGCCACCGATGCGCGATATTGGCCGGGTCCGCCGCTCGCTGCTCGAACGGCTTGCGCCGCAGGCGGAGATGCTGAGCGAGGGCTGACCGAGCCCCTAGTTCCGCTGCGGATCAGCTCCGCTCGATATCTCTTCTCAGCACGATGGACGTCGTCAGGTCCTCGACATTGTCCATCGTCGCCACTTCATTGCGAAGCTCATTGAGCGCATTGATCGAGCCAACCTCGACCTCGACGACCAAATCCAGCTGGCCGCTGACGGAGGACACCTTGCGTACGGTGGAGAAACCGGCGAGCCGGTCGAGCACGCCGATCGATGGCGTGCGCTTCAGGGTCACCAGCAGGAAGGCCTGGATCGTGCCCTCGTCCAGTTGCCCGATGTCGGCGCGATAGCCGCGAATGACGCCAGCCTTTTCCAGTCGCGTGACCCGCTCGGTCGTCGCACTCCGGGAGAGCCCGATCCGGCCTGCCAGCGACTTCATCGGGATCCGTGCCTCCTGCGACAGGATGCTGAGGATGGTGCGGTCGATCGCGTCGATGTCCTGCATGTCCCCTCCTCCGTGCTCGCCGACAAGATGACGGTTATTATAAACATAGTGCCGGTGCAACCGGCATATTGCCGGATGCATCCCCTCGCCGCTCATGCAAATCTTCTCACCGAGATGAGGATCCCCATGAACGATATGCTGAAGACCACGCCCGACTTTTCGACCGAAGCGGCAGCCGCCTTGCTGAAGGAGCATTACGGCCTCTCCGGCACGCTCTCGCTGCTGGCCAGTGAACGCGACCAGAACTTCAAGGTCGAGGCTGAGGACGGCAGCATCTCCATTCTGAAGATCGTCAATGGCGCCGAGCCCGAGGTCGAAAGCGATTTCCAGACCGCACTGCTCAGCCACGTCGGCACCCATGCCGCCGACCTGCCGGTGCCGCATATCCGGCCGACGCTGTCGGGCGCGAGCCTTGCTTCGACCACCAGTGCGGGCGGCGTCACCCACCGCCTGCGGCTCGTCAGCTGGGTCGAGGGCCTGCCGCTTGCCGAAACCGGACGCAGCGATGCGGCGCTCCAGTCGCTCGGGCAGATGCTCGGCCGCTTCGACGCATCGCTGAAAGGTTTCATGCATCCGGGCGCGCTGCGCGACCTCGACTGGGACATCCGCCACGCCGGCCGTTCGGCCGACCGGCTGCATCACGTCGCTTCCGCCGAAGACCGCGCGCTGCTCGAGCGCTTCCTTGTCCGCTTCGAAAAGTCCGTGGCGCCGCGCCTTGCAACCTTTCGTGCCGCCGTCATCCACAACGACGCCAACGACTGGAATGTGCTGGTCGATAAAGGCGACCACGACACCATTTCCGGCCTGATCGACTTCGGCGACGCGCTGCATGCGCCTGTTATCGCCGAGGTGGCGATCGCTGCTGCCTATGCCGGGCTCGACCATCCCGATCCGATCGGCGCTGCCGCCGCGATCGCCCGCGGCTTCCATGGCGAATATCCGCTGGCGGAAGAAGAGATCGACCTGCTCTTCGATCTCATCGCCATGCGCCTCGTCACGTCGGTGACGATCTCGGCGTCCCGCCGCGCCCACACCGAGGACAATCCCTATCTGGCGATCAGCGAACGCCCGGCCTGGACGCTGCTGCGCAAGCTCGACCGGATGAACCCGCGTTTCGCGACCGCCATCCTGCGGCATGCCTGCGGCTTCGAGGCAACTCCGGGCGCCCGTGCCGTCGCCGCCTGGATCCGCGAGAACCGCAAGGCGCTGAAGCCGCTGCTCGCACGTCCGGCCGCCACCTACCCCGCAGCGCTCGTTCCCTATGGCGACCCGCAGCATCCGATGACCGTGAAGTCGGCAGCCGAACAACCCAATGAAGCCCAGGCGATCTGGGAAGACTATTGCCGCGCGCACGGCGTCGAACTCGGCATCGGCCCCTTTGGCGAAGAACGGACGGTCTATGCCGGCGAGATGTTCGTCTCGCGCTTCATCGACCACACCCGTCGCACCCGCCATCTCGGGCTAGACCTGTTCATGGCTGCCGGCACCAGGCTCTACACCCCGCTTGCCGCCACCGTCGTTAGCGTCGAGATCGAGAAAGACCCGCTCGGCTACGGCTGCCTGATAGCCCTTCGCCACGAGCCCGAGGGCTGCCCGCCCTTCGTCACGCTCTGGGGTCATATGGCGCACGAAGCGATGGGACGCATCAAGGCCGGCGACCGGCTGGAGGCCGGCGCGCTGGTCGGCGAGATGGGCGCCCCGAAGGAAAACGGCGGCTGGGCGCCGCACCTGCATCTCCAGCTTTCGACCGACACCAGCCTGACGGCGACCGAAATCCTCGGCGTCGGCGAACCGCAGTTTCTCGATGTCTGGGCCGAACTCTTCCCGGATGCGCGCACCTTTGCCGGCATTGCCGAGGAATTCTACGAGAAGAAGGGCCGCTCGCACGAGGAGATCGTCAAGCGCCGCAAGGAATTGCTCCTGCCGAACCTTTCGATCTCCTACGACAAGCCGATCAAGTTCGTGCGCGGCGAAGGCGTCTGGCTGATAGACGATAGCGGCCGCGCCTATCTCGATTGCTTCAACAATGTCTGCCACATCGGTCACGCCCATCCGGCTGTCGTCGAGGCGATGGCCAAGCAGGCGGCGATCCTCAACACCAACACCCGCTACCTGCACGACAACATCGTCGCCTATGCCGAGCGGCTGACGGCGACGCTGCCGAAGGAATTGACGGTCGCCGGTTTCGTCAACAGCGGCTCGGAAGCCAACAGCCTGGCGCTCAGGCTGATGCGTGCTCATACCGGTCGCGAGAATGCCATCACACTCGACTGGTCCTATCACGGTACGACCCAGGAGCTGATCGACATCAGCCCCTACAAGTTCCGCCGCAAGGGCGGCAAGGGACCCAAGCCGCATGTGCATGTCGCGACCATTCCCGACAGCTACCATGCGCCGGCGGAGTGGCCGGCCGAGGAACACGGCAAGCGCTTCGCCGAAAGCGTCGCCGAGCTGATCCAGGCGATGAAGGCCAAGGGCGAAGGTCCGGGCTTCTTCATCGCGGAGTCGATCCCGAGCGTCGCGGGCCAGGTGTTCCTGCCGGAGGGGTACCTCAAGGAAGTCTATCGCCTCGTGCGCGAAGCCGGCGGCGTCTGCATCGCCGACGAGGTGCAGGTCGGCTTCGGCCGCGTCGGCAGCCATTGGTGGGCCTTCGAGACCCAAGGCGTCGTGCCTGACATCGTCACCATGGGCAAGCCGATCGGCGACGGCCATCCGCTCGCAGCCGTCGTCACGACCCGCGAAGTCACCGACAGCTTCAACAACGGCATGGAGTACTTCAACACCTTCGGCGGTAACCCGGTCTCCTGCGCCGTCGGCCTCGCCGTGCTCGACGTGATCGAGGGGCAGGACCTGCGCGGCAATGCGCTTTCGGTCGGCAACTATCTGATCGACGCTTTCCGCGCCATGCAGGCGCGTTACGAGGTCATCGGCGACGTGCGCGGCATGGGCCTGTTCCTCGGCATCGAACTCGTGACCGATCGCAAGACCAAGGCGCCGGCAACCGAATTCGCCCGCGCCGTCTCCAACGGCGCCCGCCGCCGTGGCGTGCTGATGGGCACAGAAGGTCCGCATGACAACATCTTGAAAATGCGCCCGCCGATGATCTTCTCGAAACGCGATGCCGATCACCTGCTCGCCGTGCTCGAAGAGACCTTCGCGGACGTCGCAAGGACGCTCGGCTAAGGCCGGGTCGAACAGCAGAACAACCAGATGCAATGACCGGGTGCACGACACGCATCCCGGCAACGAAGACGCATGTCCTAAAACAAGAGAAGAGGAGAACAGGAAATGAAACTCGGAGTGAAACTTGGAGTTCTGGCATTGGCGAGCGCGGCGTTTCTTGCCGGCACCGCCGCCAACGCCGGCATGCTCGACGTCATCAAGGAACGCGGCGAGCTTCGCTGCGGCGTCAGCCAGGGCGTGCTCGGCTTTTCCGCGCCCAACGACAAGGGCGAATGGACCGGCTTCGACATCGATTTCTGCCGCGCAGTGGCCGCTGCAGCGCTTGGCAATCCCGACAAGGTGAAATACGTGCCGCTCTCGACCAAGGAGCGCTTCACCGCTTTGCAGTCCGGCGAGGCGGACCTGCTTTCGCGCCAGACCACCTGGACGCTGTCGCGCGACACCGATCTCGGCATGAGCTTCGTCGGCGTCAACTACTATGACGGCCAGGCCTTCATGGTGCGCAACGACCTCGGCGTGAAGAGCGTCAAGGAACTCTCCGGCGCATCCGTCTGCACCGAGACCGGCACGACGACCGAGCAGAACATGGCCGACTATTTCGGCGCCAACAACATCCAATACCAGGTCGTCGCCTTCGAGAAGGCCGACCAGACGATCCAGGCTTTCAACACCGCGCGCTGCGACGTCTACTCGACCGACGCTTCGGCGCTCTACGCCCAGCGCCTGACGCTGAACGACCCCGATCGTTTCGTCGTTCTGCCGGAAGTCATCTCCAAGGAGCCGCTCGGTCCGGCTGTCCGCCAGGGCGACGATCAGTGGTTCAAGATCGTGCGCTGGACGCTGTTCGCACTGACCGAGGCGGAAGAACTCGGCATCACCAAGGACAATGCCGCCAAGCTCATCGAAAGCGGCACGACCGCCCAGAAGCGCTTCCTCGGCATTGAGAACGAAGCGGGCAAGTCGCTCGGCCTCGATCCGAAGTGGGCCTACCATGTGGTTTCCGCCGTCGGCAACTATGGCGAAGTCTTCGAACGCCACCTCGGCAAGGACAGCCCGCTGAAGATCGATCGCGGTCTCAACAAACTCTGGAGCCAGGGCGGCCTGATGTACGCCCCGCCGGCACGCTGATCCGCAAGGGGCAATTCCGGCAAGTCTCCGTTCGGAATTGCTAGACCCAAGGAAAAGCGCCAACGAGACGCCGCGGCCCTCCCCGCGGCGTTTTCGCTTTTACCAGCCTTCTTCCAGCACGCGGCCCAGCATGTCGGCGAAGAAGTCGGCGCTCTCGCGCGACAAGCAGAGCGGCGGCTTGATTTTCAGCACGTTGAGATGATCGCCGGTCGGCTGCATGATGACGCCGAGATCGAGCAGGCGGTCGCAGATCGCCGCCGTCTCTTCGGTTGCCGGCAACAGGGTCTCCCGATCGCGAACGAATTCGACGCCGAGATAGAGCCCCATGCCGTGCACCGCGCCGATCAGCGGGAAACGCTGCCCGAGCGCTTCGAGCCGCGCTTTCAGATAGCCGCCGACCACCTGTGCGTTTTCCGGCAGCCGTTCCTCAGTCAGGATATCGAGCACCACCTGCCCGACGACGGAGCTCACCGGGCTGCCGCCCGAGGACGAGAAGAAGTATCCCTCCTTCTCCAGCGCATCGGCGATCTCGCGGCGGGTGATAACGGCACCAAGCGGATGTCCGTTGCCCATGCCCTTGGCGACCGTGATGATATCGGGCACGACACCCTGCTCCTCGAAGCCCCAGAAATAATCGCCGAGCCGGCCGTAGCCGACCTGCACCTCGTCGGCGATGCAAACGCCACCACGCGCCCGCACCATCGCATAAACAGCGTCGAGATAGCCCTTCGGCAAGGGAATGCCGCCGGCGTTGCCGTAGACCGGCTCGCATATGAAGCCTGCGAGCTTCTCATCCGCCGCGTCCAGCTCGGTCAGCTTCTTGACGACGGAGCGCACATAGCTGTCGGTCGTGTCGGCGCCGCGGAATTCGCCGCGATAGGTATTGGGCGCGGTGACCGGATGCACCCAGGCCGGGCGCGTTTCGAGCGCCTGCGGATTGTCGGCGATCGAGGTCGACACCGCATCGCTCGCGACCGTCCAGCCGTGATAGGCCTCGAGCAGGCTCACGACATTACGCGCGCCGGAATAGGCCCAGGCAAGCCGCAGCGCCAGGTCGCTCGCCTCCGAGCCGCTGTTGACCAGAAACACCGTGTCGAGCCCATCCGGTGCGAGGGCTGCAAGCCGCGTCGAGAATTCGGCGACGGAGGCATAGTGGAAGCGCGAATTGGTGTTGAGCAGCGACCATTGCCTCCCGACCGCGGCGGCAAGCCGGGGATGCCCGTGGCCGAGAATGGTGACGTTGTTGACCATGTCGAGATAGCTGCGGCCCTCGATATCGAACAAATGGTCCTTCCAGCCGCGCTCGATCTGCGGCGGTTGCCGGTAATAGTTCTTCTGCGGCCGGGCGAAGTGCTGCTGGCGGCGGGCGAGCAGTGTCTCGCTGTGCGGCTCGGGCCCATCGCATTCGAAGCCGAGGATGCCGGCCGGTGACGGGCACAGGTGCTTCCACGCCGCCGCCTGATGCGGCACGACGAAAAGCGGCGGCACGAGACCATGCTCGCGGCAAAGCTGGACACGGATCAGGCCGTAGGACTTCTGTTCGCCGGAGACGACGCCGAGCACGGCACCGGCAACGATCGTGTCCTCCAGATCGGCCCCGGCTTCCACGCCCTCGAGAAACAGGCTCACTTCGGCCCCTTCGAGCACCAGCAATCCATCCTGCCGGACGATACGAGCGGCAAAGGGAGCGACAATCTCGCGCCCGGCCTCCAGGCAGATATCGACATGCAAGGCAAAGGTGGCATCGGGCTTCGGTGACCGCAGCTGGGTCTCCGTCATCCGGTATTCGCCGTAGCGCGTCGTCGCGATGCCGATTGCGTGCGCGGCGTGCTGCAGCAGCGAGATCGGCAATCCCTGGTGCTGCCAGCGCTCCTCCGGCAAAAGCGGGCTCAGGATCGAGAGGTCGATCTGGCGCACGTCCGTGGGGCCGAGCCCCGGGATCAGGCTCTCACCGGTCACCCGGGCCGAGACCGGCGCGAAGCCGACGGCTGAAAGAATGGCGTGCTCCATCAACGCCGAAGGCACCGACGAGGCGACCTCGAAGATCTCCCGCTCATGCGCGGCATTGCCTTCGACGTAAGCGTTGTCGGGCTCGCGAGAGAGCTGGTGTTCGGAGCTTGCGACCAGCACCGCAGCGCGCGCGACGATCAGCGGCCAAAGCGCCTTCAGCTCCACCTCGGTCAACGGGCATGCCGCATGAAACGCTTTGACCGCGGGCAGGATGAACCAGGGGTCGCCATCCGCATGATGCAGCAGCGAGGCGCAGGTGACGGCAAGTTCGGCGACCAGCCAACCATTGAGGATGTCGCCGAAATCGATGACGCCGTCCGGCATCGCCCGGCCGGCCGCGTCGGGCCGGCTGACGACGTTGTCATCGGTGACGTCATGGTGGATCGCCTGGGTTCTGAGGCCAGGGGTGAGCGGCTGCAGCCGCCGCATAGCGCCGACCATGACTTCAGCGATGCGCTTCTTGCGCTGCTGGTCCACCATATCTGTAAGCAGATGCAGGACGACGGGGCCGGCGCGCCTCAGATCCCATTGCAGCTCCCGCTCGAGCCCCGGATGCTCGAAGTCCTCCAGTGCCGACGCGAGCTGGCCCGCCAGGCCGCCGAGGGCAGCCACGGCTTCGCGCGACAGATGTTTGCGCCGGGTGAGCGGTTCGCCTTCGAGATAGCTGAGCAGGCGAATGCGATAATCCGCGCCGCGGACGGCGACGCTCTCGATCGTCTCGCCCTTGAGAGAGGGCACGACTTCCGCAACGCGTGCGGTCGGCAGACGGTTGCCGAGATGCCGCAAGGCCGCGTTCTGCGCTTCCAGTTCCAGCGGCTCGTATTCCGCCCGGCAGATTTTCAGCACATAACGCCGCTCGCCCGTGTCGAGGCGGTAGTTGCGGTCCTGCTGGCTGCCGAGTTCGCTGATCGTGCCCGACAGACCATAGTGTTCGGCGAGCAGCGAACGCGCCTCCTCGGCTCCGACATCGGGTCTCGGGAGCTCGGTGCGAAGCTTCAGCGCGTCCTCAACCATGGTCTCGTCATCCTCCCCTTCGGCGGTCGATCCTCCGAATCGACCGGAATGTTGTCGAGATTAGAGCGGGATCAAGGAAAAGATGTGCGGTTTCCCGTTTACACCCACCCGCAGCCTACTGCGACATGCCTTCCAGCCGATAGCGCGTGCCGGGATAGAGCAGCCGCGCCGTCGTCACATTGCCGGCGTCCGACCAGGTGCGGCGCCGGATCATCAGGCACGGTTCGTTGCGGTCGATGCCGAGCAGCTTGCATTCCCAGAGCTGCGGCGCCACCGCCTCGACGATCTGCTCGGTGCGGGTGATCGGTGCCATCGCCGTCAGGTAGGCGTTCGGCGTCATCGCCTGGAAATCCTGTTCCAGATAGCGCGGGCAGATCGCCGGATTGACGAAACGATCCTCGATCTGGATCGGCAGGCCGTTTTCCGAATGCACCATGATCGAATGGAAGACGCGGGCGCCGGTGGCAAGCCCGAGCGCATAGCCGATTTCAGGCGTCGCGACCTCTTCCTTGAGCAGCGTCATCAACGACGTATGGGCGTGGCCACGTTCGTGGATCTCGTCGGCAATGTTGCGGACTTCGAGCAGCGCGGTGCTGCCCTTGTGCGCGGCGACGAAAGAACCGACGCCCTGTACCCGCGTGATCGCGCCTTCGGTTGCCAGTTCCCTCAGCGCCCGGTTGGCGGTCATGCGGCTGACGCCGAGGTCGGCGACGATCTCGTTTTCCGAGGGGATGCGATGATGGGCGGGCCATTCGCCGCTCTCGATGCGGCTGCGGATGAACTGCTTGACCGCCTCGTAGCGCGGCATCGGGCCGTCTTCGAAAGCGATTGTCTCGTTCCGTTTTCCCAGTGCCGTCATCAACTCAACCCCCGCCTTTCCGCGCCACCGAACAAATCATGCGCATTCGCCCTCGAATCTTTTCGTTCATTTCACGCTTGCGCGCCAGCGTAAAATATCTATAGTTCCATATACAACTACGTACAGGAAAATGCACATGGCAACTTTTCCCGTCAACCGGATCTTTGCAGAACGGGCTCTCCTGCCCGGCGGCTGGGCCGAAAACGTCGCGATTTCGCTCGACGCTTCCGGTCGCATCGCAGTGATCGAAACCGGCAGCGCCGCCGCTGGCAGCGACGAGCGCACGGCCGGCCCGCTGATCCCGGCGATCGCCAACCTTCACTCCCACGCCTTCCAGCGCGCCATGGCCGGCCTTGCCGAAGTGGCGGGCAGCGGCGACGACAGCTTCTGGACCTGGCGCGAGGAAATGTATCGCACCGTCGGGCTGGTAAACCCTGACGATGTCGAAGCGATCGCCGCCAAGCTCTATATGGAAATGCTGAAGGGCGGTTTCGGACACGTCGCCGAATTCCACTACCTGCACCACCAGGCCGATGGCACCCCCTATGCCGACCCGGCCGAGATGTCGCTGCGCATTCTTTCAGCCGCCCGCACGACCGGGATCGGCCTCACCCATCTGCCTGTCTTCTACGCCCACGCCAATTTCGGCGGTGTCGACCCCAATCCCGGCCAGCGCCCGTTCCTGCACGATCCCGATCGCTTCCTCGCGCTTCTCCAGCGCCTGGAGCCACTCTGCCGCGGAGAGGGCCATACGCTCGGTTACGCCATCCATTCGCTGCGCGCGGCGACGCCTGCGGAAATGCGCACGATCCTTGACGCAGCGCCCGTTTCCGGCCCGATCCACATCCACGTCGCCGAGCAGACCAAGGAAGTCGAAGACAGCCTCGCCTGGAGCGGCCGTCGGCCCGTCGAGTGGCTGCTCGACGAAATGCCGGTCAATCAGCGCTGGTGCGCGATCCACGCGACGCACCTGACGGAAAGCGAACGCCAGCGCCTCGCCCGCTCCGGCGCCGTTGCCGGCCTCTGCCCGGCAACCGAAGCCAATCTCGGTGACGGCATCTTCCCCGCGGTCGAGTTCATGGCCGAGGGCGGCACCTTCGGCGTCGGCACCGACAGCCATGTGGCGACCAGCGTTGCCGAGGAACTGCGGCTGCTCGAATACGGCCAGCGTCTGCGCGACCGCCGCCGCAACCGGCTGGCCACCGGGCCGGGCGCCTCGATCGGCCGAACCATCTTCGACGCGGCGCTCAAGGGCGGCGCCCAGGCCGCCGGTCAGAAGGAGGCCGGCATCACCGTCGGCGCGCGCGCCGATTTCGTCGTGCTCGACGGCAGCAATCCCTACATCGCCGCCGCCACCGACAACCAGATCCTCGACCGCTGGCTCTTTGCGCTCGGCGGCGAGACTGTCCGCGACGTCATGGTCGCGGGCGCGTGGAAGATCCGGAACGGACGCCACGACCGGGAGGACGATATCGACCGCGCCTTCGCGCGGGTGCTGATGAAACTGAAGTAATCGTCAAAGCCAAAAATCAAATCAGGGAACAACTTAATGTCGATCAACAAATTGAAACTCACGCTCGCCGCCACCGGCCTCGTGCTCGCGGCCTCCACCGGCAGCGCCAGCGCTTCCTATTGCGGCGACGGCAAGACCGTCATGTTCGCCGGCATCGATTGGGAAAGCGGCGCCTTCATCACCGAAGTGATGAAGACCATTCTTTCCAAGGGCTACGATTGCCAGGTGGATTCCATCCCCGGCAACTCGGTGACGCTGGAACAGGCAACCGCCAACAACGACGTGCAGATTTTCGCCGAGGAATGGCTCGGCCGCTCGGATATCTGGAACAAGGCGGTCGAGGAAAAGAAGGTCGTTGCCGTCGGCAAGACCTTCGTCGGCGCCAGCGAAGGCTGGTTCGTACCGGAATACGTGATCAAGGGCGACGCGTCACGCAGCCTCGAAGCCAAGGCGCCGGACCTGAAGAGCGTGTCGCAGCTCTCCGACCCGAAGATCGTCGAACTCTTCGCCGATCCGGAGGAGCCGACCAAGGGCCGCTTCCTCAATTGCCCGTCGGGCTGGACCTGCGAGGGCGTGAGCTCCGCCAAGCTCGAAGCCTACAAGCTCGGCGAGACCTATGTGAACTTCCGTCCGGGCACCGGCACGGCGCTCGATTCCGCCATCACGTCCGCCTATCTCCAGGGCGAGCCGATCCTCTTCTACTACTGGTCGCCGACGGCGATCATGGGCAAGTTCAAGCTCGTACAGCTTGAGGAGCCGGCCTATAGCGAAGAATGCTGGAAGGAGCTTTCGAGCGCTAACGGCAAGCGTGACCAGGGCTGCGCCTTCCCGTCGGTGGACGTCTCCTACGGCGTCAACAGCACCTTCGCGCAGGAAGCCCCTGAAATCATCGCCATCCTCGAAAAGGCGACCTTCCCGCTCGAGGACGTCAACGGCAGCCTCGCCTACATGACCGACAACAAGGTCGATGCGGTGGCGGCGGCGGCCGAGTTCCTGAAGACCAAGGGCGACGTCTGGGGCAAGTGGGTCTCCGACGAGGCTCGCGGCAAGATCGAAGCCAGCCTGAAGTAATCACGCAATCGCTGCGATCGGGCCCCACCACACATCCGTGTCGGTGGGGCTCCTCCCGGCCCCTTGCGACCATTCCCGAGGCAAGCGTCATCGATGACCGCAGGAGGCGGCCATCGATGACCCGAGCAAGGAACGTTTCCGATGTTTCCGGATTCTCTCAATCTCTCCATTCGCGGGCCGGTGAACGATTTCATCCAGGCGCTGGTCAGCGGCTATGGCTGGGTCTTCAAGGCGATCAGCGCCGTCATCCTGAAGGCCGTCCTTTTCATCGAATGGATCCTGCGCGGCCTGCCCTGGTGGGTCGTCATCCTCATCTTCATGGCGCTTGCCTGGCAAAGCTCGAAGCGCTGGACCCTGACGGTCGCCGTCGGCGTGCTTCTGTTCTTCGTCGGTGTGCTCGGCCTCTGGGACCTGACGATGCAGACGCTGGCGCTGATGCTGATGGCAACGATCGTCTCGGTCGTCATCGGCGTTCCCATGGGCATCTTCGTCGCCAAGAGCCGAACCGTGCGCAGCATCACCCTGCCCGTCCTCGACGTCATGCAGACGATGCCGAGCTTCGTCTATCTGATCCCGGCGCTCATGCTCTTCGGCCTCGGCAAGGTCCCCGCGATCCTTGCCACCATCATCTACGCCGTGCCGCCCTTGATCCGTCTGACCGATCTCGGCATCCGCCAGGTCGACCATGAGGTCGTGGAAGCGGCGACCGCCTTTGGCGGCAGCCCCAACCAGATCCTCTTCGGCGTCGAACTGCCGCTCGCCACGCCGACGATCATGGCCGGTCTCAACCAGACGATCATGATGGCGCTGTCGATGGTGGTTGTCGCCTCGATGATCGGCGCCCGAGGCCTCGGCGAGCAGGTGCTGAACGGCATCCAGACGCTCGACGTCGGCAAGGGGCTGGAAGCCGGTATCGGCATCGTCATTCTCGCGATCGTTCTCGATCGCATCACGCAAGGTTTTGGCAAGAGCCGGACGGAGGATCCCCGCAATGGCTGATATCGAGATCCGCAACGTCTACAAGATCTTCGGGCAGGACGCCAAAGCCGCCCTCGCCATGGCCAAGGAAGGGCTGAACAAGAGCGAAATCCTCGCCCGCTCCGGCTGCAGCGTCGGCCTCAACAATGTCAGCCTGACGATCGGCGCCGGCAAGATCTTCGTGATCATGGGCCTTTCCGGCTCCGGCAAGTCGACGCTGGTGCGCCACATCAACCGGCTGATCGAGCCGACGAGCGGCGAAGTGGCCTTCGACGGCAGCAACATCCTGGATCTTGATGCAAAAGCGCTGCGCACCTTCCGCATGCACCGCGTCAGCATGGTGTTCCAGAGCTTTGCCTTGATGCCGCACCGCACGGTGCTGCAGAACGTCGTCTACGGCCAGCGCGTGCGCGGCCTGCCCAAGGCCGAGGCCCGCGACATCGGCATGAAATGGATCGAGACCGTCGGCCTTGCCGGCTACGACGCCAAGTTTCCGCACCAGCTTTCGGGCGGCATGAAGCAGCGCGTCGGGCTCGCCCGGGCGCTTGCCGCCGATACCGACGTGATCCTGATGGACGAGGCCTTCTCGGCGCTCGACCCGTTGATCCGCGCCGACATGCAGGACCAGCTGCTGCAACTGCAGCAGAACCTTTCAAAGACCATCGTCTTCATCACCCACGATCTCGACGAGGCGCTGCACATCGGTTCGGAAATCGCCATCCTCAAGGACGGCCAGGTGGTGCAGGTCGGCACGCCGGACGATATTCTCGAACGCCCGGCCAACGATTATGTTGCCCGCTTCGTGCAACGCCGACAGGGACGACCGGAAGCCCATGAGTGAGAATATAGTCCTCGATGCGCCGCTGACCTGGAAGCAAATCGCGGCGGTTGCCAATGGCGCACCGCTCGCGCTTTCCGATGCGGCACGCCAGCGCATCGTCCACGCTCGCAGGATCGTCGATGCGCTCGTCGAGCGCGGCATCCGTGGCTACGGCATCAACACCGGTGTCGGCGCGCTCTGCGACGTCGTCATCGACCGAGAGAACCAGCAGGCGCTGTCGCGCAACATCATCCTCAGCCACGCCTGTGGCGTCGGCGACCCTCTCGCACGGCCTGAAGCCCGGGCAGTGATGGCCGCCCAGATCGCCAACTTCGCCCACGGCTATTCCGGCGTGCGCATCGAGACGGTCGAGGCGCTGCTGGCGCTGCTCAATGCCAATCTCATCCCCGACATTCCGTCGCGCGGATCGGTCGGATACCTCACCCATGCAGCGGCGATCGGCCTCGTCTTGATCGGCCACGGCACCGTCGATGACGGGACGGGCAAGATTGGCGGCGCCGAGGCGCTCGCGCGGATCGGGCTAAAACCACTCAGGCTCGAAGCCAAGGAGGGTCTCAGCCTCGTCAACGGCACACCCTGCGCCACCGGCCTTGCAGCCTTGGCGCTGTCGCGTGCCGCGCACCTCTTCGACTGGGCGGATGCCGCCGCCGCCATGACCTATGAAAACCTCGGCAGCCAGGCGAACGCCTTTGCTGCGGGCCCGCTGGCGCTGCGCCGCTCCAAGGGGCTCGAAGAGGTCGGGGCGTCGCTGCGCACCTATCTCGCCGACAGCCCGATGCTGGCAGAGACCGCCGGCACCCGCACACAGGATCCCTTGAGCCTTCGCGCCGTGCCTCACGTGCATGGGGCCGCGCGCGATGCGCTCGCCCAGATAACAGAAGTCGTCGACCGCGAGCTTGTAAGCCTCACCGACAACCCGGCCGTGTCGGGCACGCCTGAGGCGCCAGAGGTACATTCGCAGGCCCATGCGGTCGGGGCTGCCCTCGGCCTTGCCATGGACAGCCTGGCGGTCGCCGTCGCCGAGGTCGCTGCCATTTCCGAGCGCCGCATCGACCGGCTGGTCAATCCGCTGGTGAGCCGCCTGCCGGCCTTCCTGGCCGGCGACAGCGGTGTTGCCTCCGGCTTCATGATCGCGCAATACACCGCTGCCTCGCTTGCCGCCGAAAACCGGCGCCTGGCCGCACCCGCCAGCCTTGACGGCGGCATCACCTCGGCGCTGCAGGAGGATATCCTCACCCATGCGACGCCGGCCGCCTGGAAAGCGCTGTCGATCGCCGACAATCTCGAAACGATCCTTTCGATCGAACTGCTCGCCGCAGCCCAGGCCTATGACCTGCAGCCGCGCGGCCGTGCCGCCCGCACCGGCGCGCTCTACCAGCGCATCCGTGCGGAAATTCCCACCTATGCCGACGACCGGCCGCTCAACGGCGACTTCGCCCGCATGCGCACGCTGATCGAAGGAGGCACGCCATGAAGATCCTCCGCGCGAAAGACTACAAGCGCATGCCCTGGAAGAACGGCGGCGGTGAGACGGTGGAGATCGCCGTCTCACCGGAAAAAGCCTCGCTCACCGATTTCGATTGGCGCGTCAGCATGGCGACGGTCGCCACCGATGGCCCCTTCTCCAGCTTCCCCGGCATCGACCGCACGCTGTCGATCCTTCAGGGCAAGGGTATGCGGCTGATGATCGAGGGGCGCGCACCCGCCTTGATGACCGGCGAGACGGCGCCGCTCCCCTTCCCGGCCGACGCCGCAACCTCAGCGACGCTCGTCGATGGTCCGATCGTCGACCTCAATGTCATGACACGGCGCGGCAAGCTCGCGCACTCGGTTCAGCGCCTGGCGATAGACCACCCGCGCAGGGCGGAAAGCCTGGGGGGCACAACCCTCCTGCTTTGCCACGGCGGTGCCGTGCGGCTGACCGCAGGCGAGACCACTGCCGACCTCGCAGCGGGCGACACGGCGGTGCTCACGGGCGCAACCGCCGTCACCATCGAACCGGCGGCCTCCGCCGTCCTCTTCCTGATCACCATCGACAAGCCGGCCGCCTGATCGGGCGCCGGCTCGCATCGTTCAGCCGCGCTTGAGATGCAGCAGCGGATAGGGCCGGCCCGCATCGTCGACAGGCGAACGCCCGACCACCTCAAAACCCATCCGCTGGTAAAAACCGGCGCCCGAGACATTCTGCTCGTTGACGTCGACTGTCAGCACCGGATGCAGGCTCATCGCATGCTCGATCAGCCGCCGGCCGACACCTGCGCCGCGCGCGTCGGCATGGACGAAGAGCGAGTCGATCTGCGCCCCGCTCATGCCCATGAAACCGAGCGCCTGGTCATTTTCGTCCGCGGCAATCCAGAACTCGGCGGCCGGCAGATACTGGTCGCGCACCAGCACCTCGATTGCAGCAAAATCCTCCGGCGTCAGGAAATCATGGGTGGCGACGACGGCGCTACGCCAGATCTCGAAGGTGCGCGGAAAATCGGATGGACGGGAGGGGCGGATGGAGATGGTCATGATGCAATCGCTTCTGAAAATGCGGCGGCGGCGAGGCGTTGCCGCGCGTCCGGCTGAGGCCAACGCAGCTTTGCGAGGGCGCCAGCCTGTGAAGATGTCCGGTCCTGATCCGGTCCGGCCGAGCCGCGCACCTTATCCGCAGCCCCGACGATCGCAAGCAATCTCTGCACCTGCGGTTTTCAGGCCACGCCGGTTAAGAATTCAGCAACCATATTTCATGTTCCCCGGGGAACAGCACAATTGACGCCACACGATAGTCTCCATGTCACGTTTTTTAACCACACATCAACAAGCGCAGGACATGGGGGACAAGGACATGATCAAAACCGCTTTCGGCGTCAACGTCACCGTACTGGTCTTCTCGATCACCGTGATCGCGATCATGCACTTCGCCCTGTCCCAATATCGCGCAGCCGAAATCGCCAACATCGACCTGCCCGACTACACGACGATCACGTCGTCCATTCATCGCTGAGGCGACCGACCCCGCGGCGGCAGCCGGGCAGCATGCCCGGCTGGTTTCTACGCACACCCTCTCAAGCCGCATCTGCAGGCGCTGCCATCGATGATGACGGCGCCTTTTTGCATCGATCATCGGCTCCATGTATGGCCGAAGGGATTATGATAGGGAACGCTGACTGAACGAATCGTCGCTCAAGACAGCGTTGACAGCATATCCAGGAAGGCCCGAAATGACGGATCCGCAAAACGAACTGAAACTCAGCGCCTTCACCTTCCACGAACAGGCCGTCCGCGCTTCGGTCGGCGGAAAAGCATTGGCACTTGATGCACTCGAGCTCGGCGGCGAAATCCTGGTGGTCCTCACTTGGCTCGGCAATACCGAGCGCGGCCTGCGCAAGCCGGAATATGTCCTGCCGTTGAGCGCCGTGGCGCACCAGGCGCTGAGCAGCGATGCAGAGGCGAAATACAAATGGGCCATTGGCGCGCCACTGCCGCAATCGCTGTTCGACGGCAGCGCGTCGCGGCAGTTCAGAAGGCAAATCGGGGTCAAGAGCGGACCGGCGCTGACCTTGCCCTTGAAGCCGCTGCACCATTGACCTGACGCAGACTGCCTCCTGCGCGACCAGCGGGTCGCGCAATGGGGCTGTTCGGGTTCCGGGACGGTGCACAGCGGTATGCCGATCCATCGTTCAGTGACGGTTCGTCAAATGAGGGAAGACAGCATCAACCGGCACCGTCTGGCTGGGCCTTGGCGGGTCCTTCCTCTTTGGCAGATGGAACTGCTTTGCCCATGCATCAATATCGTTTGCGAACGAGGCCGACGAACGGTTCGTAACCTCCATGAACATATAGAGTGCGCGGTTGTACCATTCAGGCGGCTCTACAACGTCGTCATCGTCAAACATCGACGTCGCGAAACCCTCTGGCAAACGGGATATGAGCTCGCCACTCCAGGTGCGAAACTCCTCAAGGTTTTGCATAACGTCGTTGTCAAAAAGATGCTGACAGGAGGTGACACGGTCACTCAAAACTTCTCGATGCAGGTTCCTTGCATTGACACAAACCCTGATGGCGAGCGTCAAACTTTGCTTGTCCCAACTTGGCTGGAACGTGTTTTTATCTACAAGTTCGTCGAACAATCGAAACTGTTCGCTGTAGTGCCTGAGTCTACCAGGCAAAAAGTCAGCGACCCGAGCCACGGCTAGTTTGGACGGGAGCATGGAAATCTCGATTGTTTCTCTGTGGCGCTGCTCTTGTTTGGCATCGCTCTTGATCATTTCACTGATCGTGTAGGCCGCCGCGCCTACTGCGAGCAGGCCCGTCAGCAGCGTCTGAAATTCTTTGAGAAACTCGAAGTACCCGTCGCCAGGTTTCCCAAACATTGCCGCGGGCAGCGTAGCGGCAAGTATTATCACCACCACATGCGACACCATTCTCGATCCGCGACCGTCGCTCATCGCATCTCCCCTCCCCGTAGAAGAACCCCTAGCTGCAAAAATAGGGCATGCGGCAGTGCAAGTCACGATCGCTGCGCTCTGGTGGGAGGGGTCCGATGACCAGCTCCCTTGCTGCCATTCATGTCGCCAAGAAGAAGCTCGGCCTGGACGATGACAGCTACCGTGCCAAGCTCACCCACATCACCGGCAAGTCTTCGACCAAAGACATGACCGAGCAAGAACGTCAGAGAGTGCTCGCGGTCTTCCGCAACGAAGGTTTTCAACCGGTGCCGAGCGCGCCCAGGCCGAACGGTCGCGCCAGCTCTCCGGCCGCTTTGCCGGCAAGCTGCGGTTCAACCTGACGCGCCTGGCGCCGATGCTCGAGGACGTCCGCGAGCGCCTAGCGGGCGTGATCCTGGAGAACCTCGACTGGTCGGAGTTCTTCGATCGAAGCGGAGTTGACCTATTCGGTCGGCGGCGGCAAAGGGACGCCGGCACGTGAACTGATCATCTCGAAAGGCACTCAGTGACAGACAACCCGCGACCCTCGGTGAAGCCGACACAGCATTGACTGAGGCGAAACCGGGCTCGACATGAACTTGGTGATGTGACGGCAATAAGCTCTTTGCCGTCGTCCCGCCGTCTCAGGACACAAGACGGATCAAATCACCCGTGTCTTGCGGACGTTTCTTGATCGACGCTATCGGGATGGATGTGGAAAAATGGTAGCGGAGGAGGGATTCGAACCCCCGACACAAGGATTATGATTCCTCTGCTCTAACCTACTGAGCTACTCCGCCGGGTACCGCGTCAGGGCTTCGAAGTGGAAGCCGTCTTGACTGGACGGGCGGCTTATACGGCCCGCTTCCGTCCACTGTCAACCCAAGTCTCCGGGAAAATGTGAAGTTTTCACAACAGCCCGGAAATCAACGGCTTCAGGCGGCTGCCTGCGCCGAGAGCAGGGCCTTCAGCGCGGCTTCCGCGCCGGCTTCGCGTTCCGATTTGCGAATAAATCCGCCGCCATAGACGCGCGCATCCTCGCCGACGCCGGAATAGAGCGCGCAGGCCTGGCCGGGCGCGATGCCGGCTTCGCCCTCGGCAAGCTCCACATAGATGCCCTCGTCGTCCATCGCGAGCACGGCCGGCGCCGGCTGGCGGGTGGAGCGCACCTTGGCGAAACATTCGAAGCCACGGGCGGCTGCCGCCTCGACGTCCTCGTCGCCTAGCCAGTTGACGTCGCGCAGGTAGACGCGGCGCGTCTCCAGCGCTTCCTTGGGGCCGACGATGACGCGGCGCGAGCGGGCGTCGAGATAGACGACGTAGAGCGGCTCGCCGGTCGCAACACCGATGCCGCGGCGCTGGCCGATCGTGTAGTGCAGGATGCCCTCATGCGTGCCGAGCACGCGGCCATCAAGATGCACGATGTCGCCGGAGAGTGCTGCATTCGGCTTCAGCTTTGAGACGATGTCGCTGTACTTGCCCTGCGGCACGAAACAGATGTCCTGGCTGTCGGCCTTCTGGGCGACAACAAGGCCCATCTCTTCGGCGAGCTTGCGGGTTTCGGCCTTGGAGAGGTGTCCCAACGGGAAGCGCAGGTAGTCGATCTGCTCCTGCGTCGTCGCGAAGAGGAAATAGCTCTGGTCACGGTCGGCATCCGTCGGCCGGTAGAGTGCCCGCTGGCCGGCATAGCGCGGGTTCGGGCTCGGGCGCGAGCGGATATAGTGGCCGGTCGCCAGCGCATCGGCACCGAGTTCCTTGGCCGTCAAAAGCAGGTCGGCAAACTTGACCGTCTGGTTGCAGGCAACGCATGGGATCGGTGTCTCGCCGGCGATATAGCTTTCGGCGAAGGGATTGATCACAGTTTCGCGGAAGCGCGCTTCGTAGTCGAGCACGTAATGGGGAATGCCGAGCGTTTCGCAGACGCGGCGCGCATCGTCGATGTCCTGGCCGGCACAGCAGGAACCGGCCCGGTGCACAGCGGCGCCGTGATCGTAGAGCTGCAGCGTGATGCCGAGAACGTCGTAGCCCTCGCGTTTGAGCAGGCCGGCAACGACGGAACTGTCGACGCCGCCGGACATGGCAACGACGACACGCGTATCTTCGGGCTTGCGGTCAAAATCGAGACTGTTCACGGGATCCAATCCGGCCTTCGGGCGGCAACCTTGCGCCTGCCCTGTTTCACGCTTCATGCGATGCTTTGCCGAGCAACTTTCGGCCCACGGCATCTTCGGCTCCGCGGCGGCCGGCATCAATCGGATGCATAGAGCGCGTCGCGGTACTTTCAGTTCCGCGACATATAGAAACTTGTCCGTCCGGCGGCAAGGCCGGCCGCTGCGGATGACATGCGCGTGCCTGGCCCTAAAGGCGTCAGATCAGCTTCAGCCGCATGGCGCGGGCAATCGCCTGCATGCGGTTGACGGCATCGAGCTTGCGGGTCGCGCTCTTGAAGTAGCTGCTGACCGTATAGGTCGAGATCCCCAGGATGATGCCGATCTCGTCGCTGCTCTTGCCGGCAGCCGCCCAACGCAGACATTCCAACTCGCGGCTCGACAGCTTTTCGCGTGCGGTATTGCCGGTGTCGAAGGTGCGCTCCAGGCATTCGAAAAGCTGAACCAAAGTGAGATACAGCGTGGCGCGCTCGACGCCGGCAGGCGCCTCGCGGCGCCCCGACAGCATGGCGATGAAGGGATCGCCGCCGCTTGTGTGCAGCAGCACCGCGAAATGGCGCGCCATCTCCGGATGGGCGAGCAGCCGGTGCACCATCGCCTCGTCCGCAGGCTTGGCCGCGACATCGAGCAGTTCGGCCCCGCCGGTTACCGGCAGCTTGGTGAAACGCAACTTTTCGACCAGCCCGCTCGACTGGAACGTCTCGCAGGCGTCGTATTGGCGCACCAGTTCGGACGGCCAGTTGCTGAGCACCAGCCGCTCGGAAAAGCGCTGCTGTTCGGCCAGCGGCATGCGCGCGATCATGAAATGGCCGAAGCCATAGCGCGCGATCAACCGCCGCATGAGATGCAGAAGTTCGTACTCGGTGCGCACCGTGGCCGTATCGATGTCCGAAAACATCTCCACCGTTTCAGCCTCGCGCAGCAAGGCCGGTTCATGCGATTCCTTCATCTGCGATCACCACATCCCCGGCGCCACCGCACCGGTCGAGAGAAATACAAACAACGCCCCACATCGTCAGGAGCATGAAATTCACCCGGCAGACGAAATAAAACTGCCGCTACCGGCCTGCCCGCGAAAGAAACGCGTCCGGTTGTGAAAAATATGACGATGCACCAAGAATGAATGCGGGAGCGTACATACGACGCTCATCCTTATTTCGGGGCTTCGTTACCAAAAATTTTAGTTAAAGTGAAATGTGGTATTTGCATGGCTCCCATGTCAATTCCGGGAGAATCCGGATTGTTCTCAAGCGTTTCCACAAGTCGGGGAAATATTGCCGCAAGTTTTGGGGGACGCCGCACATGGGCAAAGGCCCATCGGAAGTGTCTCAAATTATGAGCAAATTGTTACTTGACGCTTAGGCAAATGTTAAATGTGGCAGGCTAAGGTCACGGTCATATGGTCTTGAGTTTGTGTAGAGAGTCCCATGACCGAAATGATGCGACCACGCGTGAAATATGTCATCGGCCCCGATGGCAGCCCTCTGACGATTGCGGATCTGCCGCCGGCGAATACCCGGCGCTGGGTAATCCGCAGGAAGGCTGAGGTTGTTGCCGCCGTGCGCGGTGGCCTGTTGAGCCTGGAAGAAGCGTGCGAACGCTATACCCTTACTGTCGAGGAGTTCCTGTCCTGGCAGTCCTCGATCAACGATCACGGTCTCGCCGGCCTGCGCACCACTCGCATCCAGCAGTATCGCCACTAATTTCGCCCATCACAGGGCCATAGGTCGCGCGGCGGCTCCGGGTTCCCCGGGGCCGCCGCCGTCGTTCTTAAAGGTCCCGTGCGGACCGGCATTGGTTGCGTTTCGCGAACACACTGTGCACCGGCGATGGCCGAGCGGGCGATTCCGATTTGCGAAAAACTGCGCTAGCTTCCACGCAGACAAACCCGTTCACCAAGGAAGGTTGCCATGGAAATCTTGCACGAGGAAACTGGATCGCACGGCCGCTACTCGACATCAGTCGAAGGCCATACCGGTGAAATGACCTATTCGCGCACCTCGCCGCAACTGATCATCGTCGATCACACGCTCGTTCCGGATGCCCTGCGCGGCAAGGGCGTCGGCCAGGCCCTGGCCAAGCATGCGATCGAGGAAGCCCGCAAGGGCGGCTGGAAGATTATCCCCCTCTGCCCTTTCATGAAGGCCCAGGCGATGCGGCATCCCGAATGGCAGGATGTCATCCAGGGTTGAGACACCTGCGCCGGCGGCGGCGGCACAAATCTTAAATCGAAATCGCGTGCACCTTAAAAGAACCACGGCGCTGTCGGTCCCGAAACGAGAAGACCCGCCCGGATGCCGAGGCATCGGGCGGGTCTTTTTGTCTTGTCACGATCGTGCCGGATCGGATCATGCCAACCGCATGATCCGTCAAGGATGGAACCATCTGCTCCGAAACGGGCTATCGGCCCGTCCAACGGACAAATCCCCCTTGCCGCATCCGGCTCGGGGTTCAAATCACCCTTTGGACCAAGGCGTTACGGCCCGCTGCGCCGGATTGTGGCGCAGGAGCCGCAGCTATGCCCGCAGGCGGGTCGACGTGTCCCGCTCTTCGAGGGCCGCCGCCTTCGCGAATTCGGCCTGCACTTCTTCGAGCGCGAGTTCGGCAGCATCCTGCTGCGTCTTCAGCTCGCGAATGGAGACCTGAAGATTGTCGGCTCTCTGACGTGCGGCCTTGGCGAAGGTGGGATAGGCGAAGTGCTGGGGATCGGAGATACCCGACTTCTTCTCCTCGAAAATAATCTGATTTTCCAGATCCTTGGTCATCCGTTCGAACTCAGCCATCATCATCTGAAGCTGGTTCAGCTGACGCTGCTTCTCCCGGACCTGAAACTCCTTCAGGCGGACAAGGCTCTCACGTGCTTTCATACGCAATACTCCCGTGGATAACGAGACCCCGGTTACTGATTTGCCCGCGAGCCGGCCCGAACAGGGCCGGAAACGAAAAATCTTCAGCGATATTAACAAAAGCCTACCGCTGGTAACCTTTCGTTTACGGGCATCGTTAATCATAGGCGTGATGATTTAAGGCTCCGTAAATGCTGAGGCACGAAATGTGACCGCCCCGGCATTAACGAGTCAGAAGAGTCAGATAACGGGATTTCCTCATGTTTCACATGAGATTAGCCGTTCTGGATTCACGTTTGAAATCAGGAGACTGCTAAAAATATTTAACAAACTCGATACACCTTGCCAGAGGGAATCAGAATTTGTTAACCATTTGGTGGCAGCCTCCAAATCAGGCAACGACTGGATCCGTATCGCGTAAGGGTGCCACGACAACCTTGGGCGGCGGAAAAGGGGAAGAATATGCGGGTTCTATTAATTGAAGACGACAGTGCAACGGCTCAGAGCATTGAGCTGATGCTCAAGTCCGAGAGTTTCAACGTCTACACCACCGATCTCGGTGAAGAAGGCGTCGATCTCGGCAAACTTTATGACTATGACATCATCCTTCTCGACCTCAACCTGCCGGATATGTCCGGCTACGAAGTCTTGAGAACGCTGCGTCTTTCCAAGGTGAAGACGCCCATCCTGATTCTTTCGGGCATGGCCGGCATCGAAGACAAGGTTCGCGGCCTGGGCTTCGGCGCAGACGACTACATGACCAAGCCGTTCCACAAGGACGAACTGGTCGCTCGCATTCATGCGATCGTCCGCCGCTCCAAGGGCCACGCCCAGTCGGTCATCTCCACCGGCGAGCTTATCGTCAACCTGGATGCCAAGACGGTTGAAGTGGGCGGACAGCGCGTCCACCTGACCGGCAAGGAATACCAGATGCTCGAACTGCTCTCGCTGCGCAAGGGCACGACGCTTACCAAGGAAATGTTCCTGAACCACCTCTACGGCGGTATGGACGAGCCGGAACTGAAGATCATCGACGTCTTCATCTGCAAGCTGCGCAAGAAGCTCGCAAACGCCGCCGGCGGCGCCAACTACATCGAAACCGTCTGGGGCCGCGGCTATGTGCTGCGCGAGCCGGATGGTGCCGAATACGCCGAAACTGCCTGATTCCCTGCCAGGGCTTGCACCGATCCCCGCATGATGCGGGCCCGACATTCGAGAGTTTCGCAAAACCCGCCTATGAGGCGGGTTTTGTTTTGCGTGAAAGAGACCACGCCTACCGGTTTTGCGATGATATTGCCCCAGATCCAGGGCGCACCGCCCTCCCCTTCCCAATGATCGAAATCCCTGTTCGGCTCGCCGGGTTGGCACAACAAAAAGCCGCGGCAAACGCCACGGCTTGATTTCGCTGCAAGCATGCCAGGATAAGGCGGCTCAGGCCGCCATCGACTGGCTCGCAAAAACGCTGGTCAGGATCTTGCGGTCGAAAGGCTTCAGCAGGAAGTCGTCGGCACCAGCCCGCTTGCCGGCCATCATCTTCTTCAGGTCCGCTTCGACGACGCAGTAATAAATCCGCACCGACGGGCCGTTCGGCAGCCGGCGAATGTTGCCGATAAGCTCGAGCGCGCCTTCGAGACCTGCGTCGATGATCAGGATGTTCGGGAGTTCCGCTTCGCAGCGCACGAGCGCCTCAAGGCTGTTCGACGCCTCGTAAACCATAAAGCCCATGCCGGAGAGGATACGTTTTCCAACTTTCCGGACGACATCCGAGCCGTCGGCAATCATCAAACGTCGCATGTCCAACTCCCTTCGCCACTTACCTATACGCGTATCGGCATTCTTGAAACAACTCTATACAAATTTGGGAAAGATTTCGTTACGGAGTTTGCTTAACGAAGCTTTTTCGCGCGAGATCAACCCACTGAAAATGTTAAATTTTCCAAGATCCGGGTGACAGTAAAACGCTTATGGCAGATACGTTTCCGCCGGATGCGATGGCACCCGGCGGATGTCGAGACGTCAAGAAATCGGGGCGCCTGGCGCCGCCGACTTAAACCTCAGGCTGCATCTTGGCGGTGAAGATGATTTCCTCTCCGGTCGAGGTGACGGCGATTTCCATGCCCGCCTCCTCGCCGAGAAGCACCGTGTAATAGGGCTGGATCGAATGGGCGTCGACGGCCTCTTCCGGCGTGCCGGACAGGAGTTCCACCAGCCTTGGAGGCACGCGCATCATCCGGCCCTTGGCGACGAGCGTGAACACGGCGTCGAACTCCGGGTTCTCGAGCGTCACGTCGATCGAGCCGCCGCGTGGAATGGCGCCGTAAGCGATCAGGAAGAGGTTCAGGAGCAGCTTGACCCGGTTCTTGGCAATGATCGCCCGCGGGCCGTGCCAGTTGACCTCGGTCTTCTTCTCGGCTGCGGCAAAATCCTTCGCCGCCTTTTCCGCTTCGCCGGTATCGATCGACGCACCAACCGAGCCCGACGCGCCGAAGGCAAGGCGCGCAAACTTCAGCCGGACCGAGGCGTTGAGCGCGCTCGTGCGGATCAGATCCATCGCATCGGCATCGGCGCCGCCCTCGTCGAGCAGTTCCAGGCCGTTGTTGATGGCGCCGACCGGGGAAATGATGTCGTGGCAAACCCGGCTGCACAGAAGCGCGGCCAGATCGGGTCCCGTCAATGTCAGGTTCGGATTCGTTGCCATCTTAGTTCCTTGTTTGGTGCCATCGGCCGTCGCCTGGAGCACGCGCCGTGGTCACGCCGGTAAAGCCTCCTGCGTGAAGACGCAAGTCATGAGCTGCCCGGCGCAGCCGTTCATCAGTGGAACATAATGACACCACATTTGGTAAACCGATTGTTAAGACCATCGGTTCAAATTGCATGGAATTGGTCCAGACCCCACCTGGCCGCGCAGTGATCTGACTGTCGGCCACTGCAAACCCGCAAGCGAGCAAATTTCGCGCCTGACGGAGGATATGATGCATCAGATCATGAAGGCTGCCACATCGGCTGGTCGTGTTGTCCTGGCCACGATGTTTCTGGTCGCCGGCGCCCTGTCCGTCGCGCACGCCCAGTCGGCGAACAACAACAGCCAATACACCATGCAGGAAATCGTGGATGCCGGTCACGGCTTCTTCGGAGAAACCTCCGGCGGCCTTGCCAAGGTCGTCGAACGTGCCTTTGAACGCTACGGCCTGCCGAACGGCTACATTCTCGGACAGGAAGGCTCAGGCGCGTTCATCGCCGGCCTCACCTATGGCGAAGGCGAGCTCAACACCAAGAATGCCGGACAGCACAGCGTCTTCTGGCAGGGTCCGTCGCTCGGTATCGACTGGGGCGGCCAGGGCAGCCGCGCCATGATGCTCGTCTACAACCTGCCAAGCGTGCCGGCGCTCTACAAGCGCTTCGGCGGCGTCTCCGGCTCGGCCTATGTGGTCGCCGGCGTCGGCATGACGGTACTGACCGACGAAAACATCGTCGTGGTGCCGATCCGCACCGGCATCGGCGCGCGCCTCGGCGTCAATGTCGGCTACCTCAAGATGACCCAGAATCCGACCTGGAATCCCTTCTAAGACCGTTGCCGGACCTGCCTGTCGCAAAATCCGGCACCATAGACTTGCAGCGCACGAAACGTCATGTTTAGTGCAAGGAAACGGAAGATGGAGCGCCTGCCGTGCCCTTTGTGGCCGGGCAGGCGGTTCGGTTTCCGGTCCAGTTTCGAAACGGCCAGCTCGTGATCCAATTCTCGCTTCTCTTTGCCCTGGGCTTTCTGACGGCGATCATCATCGGTCTCCTGGTCGCACCGGCGATCCACCGCCGCATCGTGCGTTTCGCCGAGGACCGGCTGAAGGCGACGATGCCGCTCAGCCCCCAGGAGGTGCGCGCGCAGAAGGATGCGGCCCGCGCCGCTTTTGCCGCCGAGAATGCCCGCACGCTTCAGGCCCTCAAGCGCGAACGGGACAAGGGCGTGTCTCTGATGCTCACAAACGAGAAGAGCCTGCAGGAAGCCCGTCGCCTCAGCGGCGAAAACGCCGATCTGCATGCCCAGCTTGCCGACATGAACGTCGAGGCGGCAGACATGCGCTCGGCCATCCGCCAGTTCGAACAGCGCCTGGAGCGGATGAAGGCGACGCTCGACAGCGTCGAGAGGGACAACGCCGGCAAGGCCGAGGAGATCAGGAAGCGTGACGTTCAGCTCGCCCAGGATGCTGCCGAGACCGACAATCTGCGGATCAATCTGGCCGCACGCGACACAGAGGTCGAGCATCTGAAAAGCCGGATCGCTACGCTGCGCGACGAGCGCGAAGCCCTGCGCGGCGACTTGAAGACCGAGACCACCCATGCAAAGGAAATGGAGCTCCGCCTGTCGCGCGACGAAACCCGCCTGCACCGGCTGGAAGACAAGCTTGCGCGCGAAATGGCAACCAGCGCCGATCGCGAGAGCGCGCTTGAAAGGCGCGCCGGTGAAATCGAGAGATTGAAGGCCAAGGTGAAGGACACCAACCAGGAAATGCGTGACGCCGCCAAGGCCCTGCGCGCCGCCGGCGTCGCCTTTCCCTTGCGCCGCGACCGCAAGCCGGCATCCGAGCAGACGGGCAATGGTGCCGCGGCACCGGTCGAATTGGCAAACGGGGATTCCGGCTCCATTGTCGCCGCCGACGACCTGCGCAATCGCGCCACCGCCCTTTCGGAGCGCCTGACCAACTCCAAATCCGCAGCCCATGACGAGGCGCTGCGCGACGAAGTCGCCGCAATCGCCGCAGGCATGGTCGCCCTTACGGCGACGAACGAAGGCGCCACCTCTCCCATCCGCGGCCTGCTCTCGGGCGAGGAAGAAGGCACAGCCAACAGAAAAAGCCTGGCGAAGCGCGTCAAGGATATTCTTCCGCGCGAGTAGGCGCCCTCAGCCGTCGGGGACTGTCTGCCCTCACACCAGCGCGACCCCTCAGATCCGGCCGTTGATCAATGCCACCTGGTGCAATGCGATGCCGGCCGCGGTCGACACGTTGAGGCTGTCGAGCCCCGGCCGCTGGCGGATGCGCGCGGTCTGGATCGCGGTCATCACCGCTTGCGGCAGTCCCTCGCCCTCGGTCCCCATCAGAAGCGCCGTGCGCGGTGCCGGAGGGATTGCGCCGATGTCTGTCGTTCCTGCCGGCGACAGCCCCCAGATCGCAAAGCCTGCAGCCTGCAGCCGCTCCAGCATGGCGGCGACGGAACCCTCGCGAGCGAAAGGAACCGTCAGCACCGAGCCGACGGAAACACGGATGGCCTTGCGATACATCGGATCGCAGCTCGTCTCGTCCATCAGGACCGCATCGACCCCAAAGGCCGCCGCGTTGCGGAAAAGCGCACCCATATTGTCGTGGTTGGAGATGCCGCAGGCCGCCAGCACCAGGCTCGACGTGGGCAGCGACGCGATCAGCGCATCACGATCCGGCTCGCCTTCACGGCGCCCGAGTGCCAACACGCCGCGATGCATGTTGAAGCCGGCGATCGCGTCGAACACCTGCGCGTTCGCCACATAGACCGGGACGTCAGGCGGGAAACGCCGAAGAATGTCGCCGACGCCCTCCAGACGGTTTTCCAGAAGCAGGAGGGCCTCGGCCGCGAAACCGCGGCCGGCCGCGTGCGCGGCGGCCAGCATGCGCAGCACCACGGTGCCCTCGGCAATGAAGCGGCCCTGCCGCCCCGTCAGATCGCGCTCCTTGATCGAGACGAAACCAGCGATCCGGGGATCGGCGGGATCGTCGATGCGCAGGACGGGCGGGAGGGCGCCGGACATGCCGTCAGTTCGTCCGAACGGTGATATCCGCGACGATGCGGCCGGTGCCGATGTCGAAGACGATCGCACGCGGCTCGGCACCGGGCAGGTTGCCGTAGAACAGCACCTGCGAGCCAGAAAGCGCGACATTCGTCACGGTGAAGCCGGCAGGCAGCGCGGCAACGGCGTTGAGCGGCGCCTCACTCGGAACGACGGCGGCGGACGTCTGGGCCGGCGCTTTCTCATCCGTGCGCGTCAGCTTGTAGACAATCGTTCCAAGGACAGCCATAAGCATGACCAACATGACGCCTGCCGAGACGAGCTGCAGCTTCACCATCTTGCGGCGGACATTTTCCATCGCCGGATCTAGCGGCTTGTCTTCCTGGTCATCGGGCTCGATTGCGGTCATGGCTGGCCTTTTTTCGGATTTTTAACGGAATGAACGACCCCTTTAAACAAGCAACGGCCAATAGGAAAGTCCTGACGGCGGGCGAGGATGCCGCAGGACGGCTCGATTCCTTTCTGACGGACGCACTTTCGGGTGAATTCTCCCGCAACCGTATCAAGGCTCTCATCGAGCAGGGTGCCGTGTCGGTCAACGGCAAGCCTGTGAGCGAGCCGAAGAAGAAGGTGCAGCCGGGGGACATCTTCGAGATCGATCTCCCGGAGCCGGAAGATCCCGAGCCGAAGGGCGAGAATATCCCCCTCGACGTGCTTTATGAGGACAGCGACCTGATCGTGCTGTGCAAGCCGGCCGGCCTCGTCGTGCATCCGGGTGCCGGCAACTGGACGGGCACGCTCGTCAATGCCCTGATCCACCACTGCGGCAGCAGCCTGTCGGGTATCGGCGGCGTCAAGCGCCCCGGCATCGTCCATCGCCTCGACAAGGAGACGAGCGGCGTCATGGTCGTCGCCAAGAACGATGCGGCCCATCGCCATCTCTCGGACCAGTTTGCCGACCACGGCCGCACCGGCCCGCTCGAGCGCGCCTACCGGGCGGTCGTCTGGGGCAGGCCACGGCAGTTGAAGGGCACGATCGACGCGCCGCTCGGCCGCGCCGGCGACCGAACGAAGCGCGCGGTCAAGCGCGAGGATAGCGACGACGCCCGCGAGGCGATCACCCACTACGAGGTGGTCGAGCGCTATCTCGAAAAGCCCGACGGCACCTCGCTCGCCTCGACGATCGAATGCCACCTGGAAACGGGCCGGACCCACCAGATCCGCGTGCACATGGCCCATATCGGCCATCCGCTGATCGGCGATCCCGAATACGGCGCCGCCTTCAGAACCAAGGCGAACCTTCTGCCGGATGCCGCCAAGGCCGTTGTCAACCAGTTCCACCGCCAGGCGCTGCATGCCTTCATGCTGCAGTTCGAGCACCCGTCGACCGGCGAGACCATGCATTTCGAAGCGCCGATGCCGGACGACATGGCAGCGCTGATCGAGGCGCTGCGCAGCGGGGAGTGACCGCCCCTTGAAATCCGTCGGAAGAATTCCGATCTAAAGCGGGCCTCTATTCGTGACATTTCCGTCGCTCCGGCGTCACATCCTTGTGAACCGGACTCCTTGAATCATGCTTTCGCCGTACTTATTTTCTACGTTCGTGGGGTCTTGACGAAGACCCACATGCCCGGCTTGCCGACCGGAGGCCGGAGACTAAAAAGGGGGGTGCTTCATATGGCCCGAAACAATTTGCCGACCATTGCCGCTGGAGAAGGCGGCCTTAATCGTTACCTCGACGAAATTCGCAAGTTCCCGATGCTTGAGCCGCAGGAAGAGTATATGCTCGCCAAGCGGTACCAGGAACACGACGACCGCAAAGCGGCGCACAAGCTCGTCACCAGCCACCTTCGCCTCGTCGCCAAGATCGCGATGGGTTATCGCGGCTACGGCCTGCCGATCGGCGAAGTCGTGTCGGAAGGCAATGTCGGCCTGATGCAGGCCGTGAAGAAGTTCGAGCCCGATCGCGGCTTCCGTCTCGCCACCTATGCAATGTGGTGGATCAAGGCGGCGATCCAGGAGTACATCCTGCGCTCGTGGTCGCTGGTCAAGATGGGCACGACCGCCAACCAGAAGCGGCTGTTCTTCAACCTGCGTCGCCTCAAGGGCAAGATCCAGGCACTCGATGAGGGTGACCTGAAGCCGGAGCATGTCAAGGAAATCGCCACCACCCTCAAGGTGAGCGAGGACGAAGTCGTTTCGATGAACCGCCGCCTGTCCGGCGACGCCTCGCTCAATGCGCCGATCAAGGCGAGCGAGGGCGAGTCCGGTCAATGGCAGGACTGGCTCGTCGACGACCACGACAACCAGGAAGAAATCCTGATCGAGCAGGACGAGCTCGAAAGCCGCAGGGCTCTGCTTGCGAACGCGATGAAAGTGCTCAACGACCGTGAGCGCCGCATCTTCGAGGCACGCCGCCTGACCGAAGATCCGCTGACGCTCGAGGATCTTTCGGCCGAGTTCGACATCAGCCGCGAACGCGTCCGGCAGATCGAAGTTCGTGCGTTCGAAAAGGTCCAGGATGCCGTGCGCAAGGCAGCGCTGGAGCGCGCCAATTCCCTGCGCGTCGTCGAAGGCGCCTAAGGCAACCGCAGCAACTTAAAGCGGCGGTTCCGCTTCAAGAACGCGAAACCCAACAAAAAACCCGGCGGTTGCTTCCGCCGGGTTTTTTGTATCTTCGGTTCTTGTCGAGCTTACTGGCTGTTGCTCTCGGCAGCCGTACCCGTCGCCGACCAGGCGCGCATGGCCTGGTTGAAGGCATCCGTGCCGCTCTGCCCCTTCTCAAGCGTCAGAAGCGCACGGCGACCGTTGCGGTAGGTCAGCGGGATATCGATCCAGCTGCGGCTGCGCAGCAGCTGGGTGTTGTTGCCGATGGCGTCCGTCGCATCGTTCAGAGCGATCATATGGAAGTCGTCGGTGATCTTGGCCGGAACCGCGATCAGGGCGTCTCCCCGATCCTGCTCGGTCCGCTTCATCGATACGCGCTGGACGCTGTCGATGGCGCCGCCCTCGAAATTCGACGGCAGCGAGAACACGAACTCGATGACGTGGCTTGCCGGCAGCGACGGATCCGCGTTTCGCTTGATCGTCATCAGCGCGGTCAGGCCGCGGTCCGGAACGGTGATCTGGGCCTGGATCGCCGGCTCGGGCTTGGCATCGCCACCGGGCGATTCCTCCTTCACCGACCACGCCACGGTTCCCGGAACGGCCGTGGGCGAAGACTGGCCGAGACGCTCCTCGTAGAGGAACATCTTCTCGCCGGTGGCAAGGGCGACTTCAGGCTGGTTCGGCTGGCCGGCCGGCTGGCCAGTCGCGGGCGCTCCGGCCTGGTCGGCCGTGCCACCTTGACCGCTCGCCGCTTCGACAGGCTTGCCTGCTTCCGTCTGCGGCGCCACGGACTTGCCTTCCTGCGCAGCGCTCTCGCCCGTTGGGTTGGCCGGGCCGTCGTCGGTCTCCGATCCGTCCGCCATCAGGCGCTGCGTGAACTTCGTCGAGTTGTTGTCCGGCGCAACCGTATCGTCATGCGCGGCCGGTTGCTGGGTGGCCGTTTCGCCAGCGGGCTGCGGCGGCGTGCTTTGCTCGGCCGGCGTTCCGCCAATGCCGGACACCGCCGAGCTTATCGACGACACCATGCCGGAAATCCAGGCGTTGCCGGCCTCGCGGTTCTGCCAATAGGCAAATCCGCCGCCGCCAAGCACGAGCAGGGCGACGCCCGCAATGACGAGACGCTTTACGCTGAAACGCGACGGCTTCGGCGTGGCCCGGTATGATGTCGGCCTTGGCGCTGCCGGGATTGCTTCGCCAGCCCGTTCCGGCTCGCGCGCTGCCGCCGTTGCTCCGGCTCCCGCCGCAGCAGCGTTGGCCGCGTCCTCGAAGCCGAGCAGATCGTCAATGTGATCCCAAGCGGTACCGGCGCGTTCCTGCTGGTTCTGCGCCGCCGGTGCGGCAGCCGCCTGAACAGGCTTTTCGACCGGCCACGACCAGTCGCTGATCTCCGGTTCTGAAGTCTTCTCGGCCCGCCGCTCTTCGATCGGCGCAAAGGGGTCATTGTCGTCGAACGACCAGCCGCGCACGGGGTCCGCCTTGGGCGTCACCTCAGGGGCCTGCTGCTCCGGCTCGGCGACCGGATGCATCCCCAAAAGCTCGGGCGCGGTGTCCGGGTCGTGGGTCTCCGTGGCGCGCTCTTCGCCGATGTGTTCGGTGACCGGCGCGACGGTCGAGGTCGGACCAACGGTCTCCCATTCGGGCAGGTCCCACTCGGAGAGGGCCGGTTTCTGCTCAGTACTTGCAGCCGGCACTTCATCCCAGGTCGGCTCGTGCGCGGCATGGTGCTGCGTCTCGACCTCCGGGGAAGGCACCGGTGTTTCCTGCGCTTCTGTCACCGGCTCCGAATATTCGGGCGCTTCATAGGCCTGCACGTCTTCGTGCGGCTGAACGACGACGGGAGTTTCGTCCAGCGGCGGCTCAACAGCTTCGGCAGGCTCAACGGCCGGTTCGTATTCTACCGCCTCGACCGGAGTTTCCTCGACCGGCTCGGCCTCCGGCTCCACCACATGCGTCGGCGCCTCATAGGCCTCGACAGGGTGGTAGGGCTCGGCGGCGATTTCCGGTTCCGCTGCGGGCTGCTCTACCGCATCGGCAACAGCCACCGGCTCGCTTTCGACAACCTGTACAGGCTGAGCTCCCGGTTCCGGTTCCGGTTCCGGTTCCGGTTCCGGAACGTGCTCTACTGCTGGCTCCGAGGCAACCGGTTCGACGGTCTCCGCCTCGGCAACCTCGGGCTCGTCGAGCGCCGGCAAGGCCTCGGCATGTTCGCTGTCGACCTCGGCAATCGCATTTTCGAGTTTCGCCAGCTGGCGATTGATCATGTCGTCCGACGGACGCGGGTTCATGTTTTCGAGTTGGCGGCGCACGGCCGCGCGCGCCTTCTCGTATACCCTGTCCCGCATTTCAGGTGTGTTTTCCGACAGGCCGTCAACGGTCCTGCGAATAACTGCAACAAAATCCGCCATTAGTACTTTCTCATACGCCCAGGTATGTCTTTGCGATCACGACGCAATGTCAGTTCGCCGACACTAGTCCTCAAAGGGGTCCGTCACAAGTATTGTGTCGTCCCGCTCCGGGCTGGTCGAAAGAAGAGCAACCGGTGCACCGATCAGTTCTTCCACCTGGCGGACATACTTGATCGCTTGCGCCGGAAGATCTGCCCAGCTGCGTGCGCCAACCGTCGATTCTTTCCATCCTTCAAGCGTAACATACACTGGCTTTGCCGAAGCTTGCTGCGCCTGGCTTGCCGGCAGATGGTCGATCTGCTGCCCGTCCAGAGTATAGCCGATGCAGATCTTCAGTTCGTCGAGACCATCGAGAACGTCAAGCTTGGTGAGCGCGATGCCGGTGATGCCGTTGGCGGCAACCGACTGGCGTACCAGGGCTGCATCGAACCAGCCGCAGCGGCGCTTGCGGCCCGTCACGGTGCCGAACTCATGGCCCTTTTCGCCGAGGAACTGGCCGATTTCGTCGGTAAGTTCGGTCGGGAACGGACCTTCACCGACGCGCGTCGTATAGGCCTTGGTGATGCCGAGGATGTAGCCGAGCGAGCCCGGGCCCATGCCCGAACCGGCGGCAGCCTGGCCGGCGACCGTGTTCGACGAGGTGACGAACGGATAGGTGCCGTGGTCGATGTCGAGCAGCGTGCCCTGAGCGCCTTCGAACAGGATGCGCGCGCCCTTGCGGCGCGCCTTGTCGAGCAGAACCCAGACGGTGTCCATGAACGGCAGCACCTTGGCGGCGACCGAGGAGAGTTCCTGCATGATCGCGTCGTGGCTGATCTCGGCTTCACCGAGACCACGGCGTAGCGCATTGTGGTGCGTCAGCAGGCGATCGACCTTGGCCGGCAGCGTGTCGAGGTCGGCAAGATCCATGACGCGGATCGCGCGACGGCCGACCTTGTCTTCATAGGCCGGGCCGATGCCGCGGCGCGTGGTGCCGATCTTCGTGCCGCTGTTGGAGGCGGCATCTTCGCGGATGCCGTCGAGCTCGCGGTGCAGCGACAGGATCAGGGTGGCATTGTCGGCGATGCGCAGATTGTCTGGCGTGATCGCGATGCCCTGCTTGCCGAGCTTGTCGATTTCGGCGATCAGCGCGTGCGGATCAATCACGACGCCGTTGCCGATGACAGCAAGCTTGCCGGGACGCACGACGCCGGAGGGCAGGAGCGACAGCTTGTAGCTGACGCCGTCGATCACCAGGGTATGGCCGGCATTGTGACCGCCCTGAAAGCGCACGACGATATCCGCGCGCTCGGAGAGCCAATCCACAATCTTGCCTTTGCCTTCGTCACCCCATTGGGAGCCGACCACTACGACATTCGTCATAATTCTCTTCCTGTTCAGGCGCGCAACCGAGGCTGCGCTGTTCTCAAACCCGCGCATCTATACTGTGTTGTCATCTGGAAAGCGACCCCGTTATGTCGGGCGTTCCGCCCTTTTTGCATGACAAGGCCGGGATTTAGAGCCTATATCTTCCGCTCTCCCGCCATCGCGACAACCGGTCGCCATCCCCATGCAGGTCTGAGCATAGTGAATTCCAGGGCCTACTTCTATCTCTGCATCACCGCTCTGTTCTGGGGCGGCAACTCCGTCGCCGGCAAGATGGCCGTTGGCCATGTGAGCCCGATGATGCTGACGACCCTGCGCTGGGTCTTTGCACTCATCGTCATCCTGGTGCTGATGACGCCGCAGATCCGGCGCGACTGGGACAAGATCCGAAAGCACTGGCTGCAGCTTCTCGCCTACGGCGTGGTCGGCTTCACGACCTTCAATGCCCTGCTCTACTCGGCGCTCAAATATACGAGCGCCATCAATGCCGTCATTCTCCAGGCCGGCATCCCGATGCTGATCTTCCTCTTCAACTTCGTGCTGTTTCGAACGAAGGCGTCGATCGCCCAGGTGATCGGCTTTACCGTCACCCTCGTCGGCGTTCTGGTGACGGCGGCCCATGGCGACGTCACCAGCCTGCTGTCGCTCGAATTCAACTTCGGCGATGCGCTGATGATCGCGGCCTGCGTCGTCTATGCAGGCTACACCGTGGCGCTGCGCTACAAGCCGACGATGCACTGGCAGAGCTTCATTGCAGCCCCCGCCTTCGGCGCGCTCCTGAGCGCCATCCCGCTGTTGTTCTGGGAGATCGGCACGGGCACCGCGATCGCGCCCGATACCACCGGCTGGATCATCGTGCTCTATGCCGCGATCTTCCCATCGCTGATGTCGCAGGTGCTTTATGTCCGTGGTGTCGAGATGATCGGCGCCAACCGCGCCGGCCTGTTCATCAACGCCATTCCCGTTTTCGGCACGTTGCTGTCGGTGATGCTGATCGGCGAGACCTTTCACCTCTTCCACCTTGTCGCGCTGCTCCTGGTGCTTGGAGGGATTGCGATCGCCGAAAAGGGTCGCCCGCGCTAGCCGGAGCCTCCCGCCTGCCGGGTAAGTTTCTGGCGATGCAATCGCTAGAACTCGGGAGGTGACTTAAGGCTTGATTAGCAGATGGGTGTTTCTGTCGCCCCCAGGATTTTCCTTGGGGCTAAGGCAGTGAAAAACATTAGAATTTCGACACGTATCTACTTATTGACGGCGATGGCGCTGGTCTTCATGGCGGCGGCCATGGCCTATAAGACCCAAGTTGCCAACGCGGAAGTCAGCGACGAACGCCGGCAGATGCTGCGCAACGTCACCGAAGCGGCGATCTCGACGATCGCAAGCTTCGAGGAACAGGAGCGCAGTGGCACGCTCTCGCGTGAGGAGGCCCAGAGCCGCGCCATTTCCGCGGTCATGGCCATGCGCTTCGGCCAGGACGGCTACTTCTTCATCAACGGCTTCGACGGCACGATGATCGCTCATCCGCTCGCCAAGAAGCTCGTCGGCACCGACGTGCGCGGCCTCAAGGATACCAACGGCAAGGCCTTCAACGTCGAGCTTATCGCGTTGGCACAGAACCCGGGCAACGGCATCGTCAACTACTACTGGGACAAGCCCGGCCACGAGGAGCCGGTCGAGAAGTACTCCTATATCCAGGGCTTCAAGCCCTGGGGCTGGGGTGTCGGCACCGGCGTCTACGCCGACGATCTCGCCGCCAAGTACAATGCGTCGCTGCTGATGACGATCATCACCACGGCGATCGCCGCGATCGCGACGCTTGCCGCCGCCATGGCGATCGGCCGCTCGATCAGCCGGCCGATCAACCGGCTGAAGGACGTGATGCTCGAAGTGTCGAACAATGACACCCGTTCGGAAGTCCCCGATACCGACCGCCGCGACGAGATCGGCCACATGGCCGACGCGCTTGTCGTGCTGCGCGCCTCGGTGATCGAACGCAACGCGCTTGAGGTTCGCCAACGCGAACAGCAGGTGGCGCTCGACGGTGAGCGCAGCGCCAACGAGGAAATGCAGCAGGCGACCGCCCGCGTACAGGCCCATGTCGTCAGCACCATCGGCGGTGCGCTCGAGCGGCTGGCGAGCGGCGACCTCACCACCCACGTGCCGGATCTCGGCGCCGACTACGAAAAGCTGCGCCAAGACTTCAACACCGCCGTCGCCGCACTTCGCTCGACGGTGAGCGCGATCGCCGATTCCACCTCTGTTGTCACCGGCAATGCCAATGAGATTAGCCGTGCAGCCAACGACCTGTCGCAGCGTACCGAGCAGCAGGCAGCGTCGCTCGAACAAACCGCAGCCGCGCTCGACGAAATCACCTCGGCGGTGCAGAACTCCACCAACCGTGCCGAGGAGGCGACCCGCATGGTCGCCGAGGCTCGCAAGGGTGCGGCCACCTCGAGCGAGGTCGTTCGCGACGCCATCACTGCCATGGGCCGTATCGAGAACTCGTCTTCGAAGATCGGCGAAATCATCGGCGTGATCGACGACATCGCCTTCCAGACAAACCTTCTGGCGCTGAACGCCGGCGTCGAAGCGGCGCGCGCGGGGGATGCCGGCAAGGGCTTTGCCGTCGTCGCGCAGGAAGTGCGGGAATTGGCGCAGCGCTCGGCAACGGCCGCCAAGGAGATCAAGGGCCTGATCACCGCGTCGGGCGTCGAGGTTTCGGCCGGCGTACGGCTGGTCGAGGCGACCGGCTCGGCGCTCGGTGACATCGAGCGGCGGGTCAACGAGATCAACGACCGTATCGTCGCGATTGCGACGGCAGCGCGCGAACAGTCGGTCGGGCTGCGGGAGATCAACACCGCCGTCAACCAGATGGACCAGATGACCCAGCAGAACGCTGCCATGGTCGAGCAAACCTCGGCCGCAAGCCAGACACTCGCCGGCGAAAGCAACGTGCTTTCCGGCCGGCTTGCCCAGTTCACCGTCGAGGAAAAGGTATGGCGGCCCGCGACGCAGCGGGCGGCCTGATCCAGCACAAAACGAAAATGGCGCCGATCGGCGCCATTTTCATTTTAGACGAGGTGCCGCTCCATGTAGAGCGCGTCGTCACCGTAACTTGAAAGCTTCTGTGCCAGCCGTTCGTCCATGCGGACCTCAAAGCCCTGTCTTTCCCAGAAGCCGCGGGATCCGTTGACGGAAACGAGCGACATCGACCGGAACCCTTCCGTGCGAGCGACATCCGCAAGCATCGGCAACACGCCGCCCCCTGCCCCGGAGCCGCGCATTTCCGGCAGGAGCGCGAGGTCATGGATGTACCACGTGTCGGCGGCCTCAGGGATTTCACCAAGCATGCTGTTCAGCGACGGCGGCGCACCGCGAAGCCATGGGTGGCTCAGCACATAACCGCGCGACAGACCTTTCGCATCCAGCATGAAACAACCGGCAGGGCTGAGCGCGATGCGGTCGGCGAGAACGGCGTCATCCTCGGGAAAGGCCTGGTGAACCACGAGCTGGATCTCCGATACGGAGGCGAGGTCGGGCAGGCTTGCCTCGCGCCAGCGGAATGTCATTTCGGTCATTTCTCGTCACATGCGTTCGAAACAGGAAAACGCACCGGCGGTCGGCCGGTGCGTCCTCGATATGTCCCGTGAGTGGGTCGGCAAAGTGGCAGACGGTGCTGCCACTTGCTGGGCTGGCGTCAATCTATGTTGAAGACCAGCGGCTTTGCCTGGCGAATTGCCGGATTGGCACGCAGCTTGTCAAGCACAACCTCGGAAACCGCGCCATCGACGTAGAGCAGCGCGATCGCGTCACCGGCTTCCTTCTCGCGGCCGAGCTGGAAGTTGGCGATGTTGACGCCGGCATCACCGAGCGTCATGCCAATGAAACCGATCATGCCGGGAACGTCGGTGTTGGTGATGTAGACCATGTGGCTGCCGACATCCGCATCGAGGTTGATGCCCTTGATCTGGATGAAGCGCGGCTTGCCGTCCGAGAACACCGTGCCGGCAACCGAACGCGTCTGGTTCGCCGTCTTCACCGTCAGCTTGATGTAGCCGTCGAAGACGCCGGTCTTGTCGCGCTTGACCTCGGACAGGATGATGCCCTTTTCCTTGATCATGACCGGCGCCGAAACCATGTTGACGTCGGCAACCTGTGGTCGGATCAGACCGGCAAGCACGGCACTCGTCAGCGCCTTGGTGTTCATGCCGGCGGTCGAGCCGTCATAAAGGATCTCGATTTCCTTGATCGCGCTTTCCGTCACCTGGCCGACGAAGGCGCCGAGAACGTCGGCAAGCCGGATGAACGGCTTCAGGATCGGCGCTTCCTCAGCCGTGATCGACGGCATGTTGATGGCGTTGGAGACGGCACCCTTGACCAGGTAGTCCGACATCTGCTCAGCCACCTGCAGCGCGACGTTCTCCTGGGCTTCCGTGGTCGAAGCGCCGAGATGCGGCGTGCAGACGACGTTCGGCAGGCCGAAGAGCGGGCTTTCGGTCGCGGGCTCGACCTCGAAGACGTCGAAGCCGGCACCGGCGACATGGCCCGACTTGATCGCTTCGGCAAGCGCTTTCTCGTCGACAAGACCGCCGCGAGCGCAGTTGACGATGCGCACACCCGGCTTGGCCTTGGCAAGCGCTTCGGCGCTCAGGATGTTGCGCGTCTTGTCGGTCAGCGGCACGTGCAGGGTGATGAAGTCGGCCTGGGCGAGCAGTTCGTCGAGCTCGACCTTGGTGACGCCCATTTCCTCGGCGCGCTCCTTGGAGAGGAACGGGTCGTAGGCGAGAACGTGCATCTTCAGGCCGATGGCGCGCGAGCAGACGATGGAGCCGATGTTGCCGGCGCCGATGACGCCGAGCGTCTTGCCGGTGATTTCGACACCCATGAAGCGGGACTTTTCCCACTTGCCGGCCTGCGTCGAGGTATCGGCGGCCGGAAGCTGGCGGGCAACGGCAAAGAGCAGCGCAATCGCATGTTCGGCGGTCGTGATCGAGTTGCCGAAGGGCGTGTTCATCACGATGATACCGCGGCGCGAAGCAGCCGGAATGTCGACATTGTCGACGCCGATGCCGGCGCGGCCGATGACCTTGAGGTTGGTCGCAGCTGCGATCAGCTTTTCGGTCGCCTTGGTGGCCGAGCGGATGGCGAGGCCGTCGTAGTTACCGATGATTTCGGCAAGCTTGTCCTTGTCCTTGCCGAGCTTCGGCTGGAAATCGACTTCGACGCCGCGATCGCGGAAGATCTGGACGGCGGTTTCCGACAGTTCGTCGGATACGAGAACGCGAGGTGCCATGGAAGGCCTCCTTAAAGATCAGGTCTGAATGGAAATGCGGTTAGCCAGGCCTCGCTCCCATCGGGAGCGAAGCGGATCACTCAAATCAGTGTGAGATGCGGGCGAAGTTCATTGTCCTCACCCTTGTCCGATCAGGCCGCGGCCTGTGCCAGCGTTGCCTTCTGGGTCTCGAAAGCCCAGGTCAGCCACGGCATCAGCGCCTTCATGTCGGCGGCCTCGATCGTGGCGCCGGCCCAGATGCGAAGACCGGACGGGGCATCGCGGTAATGGCCGATGTCGAAGGCGACGCCTTCTTTTTCGAGGAGCACAACCACGCCCTTGGCAAAGGCCGCCTGTCCGTCGGCGTCGAGCGCGAGCACGTCCTTGTCGACGATCTTCAGGCAGACCGAGGTGTTGGAGCGGGTCTCGTCCTTGACCGCCAGGTTTGCGATCCAATCGTTGGCGGCGACGAAATCGAAGATTGCCTGCGCATTGGCATCAGCCCGGGCCATCAGGCCCTTGAGCCCGCCGACCTGCTGCGCCCAAAGCAGCGCATCGATGTAATCTTCGACGCAAAGCATCGACGGCGTGTTGATGGTTTCGCCGGTAAAGATGCCTTCAATCAGCTTTCCGCCCGAGGTCATGCGGAAGATCTTCGGCAGCGGCCAGGCCGGAACGTAGGTCAAAAGGCGTTCGACGGCGCGCGGCGACAGGATGATGACGCCGTGGGCGCCCTCGCCGCCCAGAACCTTCTGCCAGGAGAAGGTGACGACATCGAGCCTGGCGAAATCGAGGTTCTGCGCGAAGGCGGCCGAGGTCGCGTCGCAGATCGTCAGGCCCTTGCGGTCTGCCGGGATGAAGTCGCCGTTGGGCACACGCACACCCGAGGTCGTGCCGTTCCAGGTGAAGACCACGTCGCGGTCGAAATCGACCTTGGAAAGATCGGGAAGTTCGCCATAGGCGGCTTCGAACTTGCGAACGTCGGCGAGCTTCAGCTGCTTGACCACGTCGGTCACCCAGCCGGCGCCAAAGCTTTCCCAGGCGACCATGTCGACGCCGCGCTGGCCCAGCAGCGACCAGAGCGCCATTTCGACGGCGCCGGTATCGGAAGCGGGCACGATACCGATGCGGTAATCGGCCGGCACTTCAAGAATGTCACGGGTAAGATCGATGGCCTGCTTAAGCTTCGTCTTGCCGATCTTGGCGCGGTGCGAACGACCGAGCGGAGCATCGGAGAGAGCGTCGAGCGTCCAACCGGGGCGCTTCGAGCAAGGGCCAGAAGAGAAATGGGTATTGTTCGGACGGAGGTCCGGCTGTGCAGGCTTTGCCATGTGCTATCCTTCCAGATAGATAGCCCTTCGTTGGGGAAGGGTGTCCCGCCGTCGTCGATATTGAGGGTGGGACCGGAAGTCAAGCGCTTTGTCGCAATCGACAAAATTTATGGCGTCGCGAGCAACATATGAAAAGGCAGGCCGCCACCGCAGAGCGATTGTTGCCGGAGGCTGCCTTCATGTGGGCAACAGGCTGAAAGACCTGAGGTCAAGAACGCGGCAAACCTGCCCGATCTTTCCGAGGCCGATGGCGTTAGAACGAGAAGCGCAGACCCGCCCGGATTTCGTGACGCGAAAGTCCATCGTCAAAGCCCTTGTCACCCCGCGCGCCGGCAAGCGCCTCAGTGCCAAAGCCGAACATTCCGCCATCTGCGATATGGGAGTAGCGGTAGCCGACATCGAGCTTCAGCTGATCGCTGAGATCGTAGGAAACGCCGGCCATCAGAGCATAGGTAAACCGCCAGCTATCGCGCCCCTCGTAGGAGGTGGAGCCGGGCGCTCCAGCGCAGGCGCCGCCACCGGCAACGCAGGTCGCCCGCTCGACCGCCGTATCCCAATTGAGACGCGTTGCGCCGAGACCGGCGCCGACATAGGGGGTAAAGCCCGCGAGCGTGCCGAAATCGACATAGGCGTTCGCCATCAGGCCAAGAGCGGAATAATCAGCCCCGGTTGAAAATGCGCAGGACGTTCCCGCCCCCTGCCCCGCGCAAGGGGCGGTCGACGATGACGAACCGTTGAACCGGCCCTCGAAATACTCCGCCGTCAGGTCGGCACGGAACGTGTCGGCAAACTGGTAGCCGACGCCAAGCGAGCCGGAGAACGGCTTGTCGAAACGGGCGTTGTCGAAAGTGGTGCTGTCGTATGTCGACGTGCCTGCATCGAAGGTTCGGTAATAGGGATCGCCCTCGCTACGCCAGGGCGCATAACCGATATCGCCGCGCAGGTAGATCGCGCTGGCGCCAGCCGCTTCTTTTTCGATGGTGATCTCCGGCGCATTCAGGAGCTCCTCATCGGCAGCGAATGCCGCGCCGGAAAGGAGCAGGCCGGCACCAAAAGCGGCCCCGCAGAACCCGTTTCGCCAATCCATGCCCATGCCCTCTCACCACTGCTATCGGTGCGGGATGGCGCACTGCCGTCACCGCTTCGTTCAGCGTTAACTATTGGCAGCGACTGGTTAACCCCCGGTTAACCATGCCCGTTAGGAAACCAGCAAAGATTGGCGGCAACGAAAAAGGCCACCCGAAGGTGGCCTTTTGTATCATCTGGTCTGGTCGATCACTTGTAGACGATCGGCTCCGGCTCGTAGGGCACTTCGCAGACACTGCCGAACGAGTAGCGCAGACCGGCGCGTGCCTCATGGATGTAGAAGCCCTTGTCGAAGCCCGGGCCGCCACCATTGGCGTAGCCGAACATGTCGCCATCGTCGACCTGGCGGAAGCGGTAGCCAACGTCGGCCTTGAGGTTGCAGGTGAGGTCAATGGCCGTACCGGCCATCAGCGCATAGGTGAAGCGCCACTTGCTCTCGCCGTCATGACCCGTCGTCGGGTCGCATTGGCTGGGATCGGCGATGCTGCAGCTGGTGTTGCGCAGTTTGTCCCACTTGACGTGGGTGGCACCGATACCGGCACCGACGTAAGGCGTGAAGGCGCCGTAGGTGCCGATGTCAACATAGGCGTTCGCCATCAGGCTCCAGGCGGAAACCGAAGTTATGTCACGCGATCGGCAAGGACCGGCCACGCTGCCGCAGCCACCCAGGGTCGAACCGGCAAAGTCGGCATTGCCCCAGTAGTCGGCCGTGATGTCGGCGCGCAGATAGTTGTTGAACTGGTAACCGACACCGACGCCGGCGACCCAGGAATCATCGATATCGGCCGTTTCGAAATTGGTGATGGAGCCGCCGGGGCCCCCTTGGTAGTAGTTCGCACCACGCAGGTTGTTCCAGGCGTAGCCGACGTCACCGCGCAGGTACCAGCCGCTGGTCTGGATGACCTCGACCGGCTGTTCCGGCACCGGCTCCATTGGCGGTTGATAGACATCTGCAGCGTAAGCTGCCGTGCCGCTGAGCAATATAGCAACAACGCCACTCAAAATTCTCTTCATGGCCCACTCCAATACATTTCGTTGCTTGGCTCACCATGAAACCGGTGCCCAAATCCCGTTGTTGGTTATGGATAATGAGGAGCAAAGGTTAAGTTCCGATTAACTACAATCGTTTACCGAGTTTGTTAAACATCGGATCTATTCTTGTAGTTGTCGTGCGACGTTACTGACGGCAACGGAGCATCCGTAAGACACACCTAAATAGTTTGGCAGGACAAAGCGCTAGGTTGCGCATGGCTGGAAGCAGATGCCCGGCAAGCGACGCGCCCGCACGGGGAAAAGTCTCCGACGCGGCGCATGGCTGACGCACCATCCGCACAAAAAAGAGGCCGGTGCAACGCACCGGCCCTGGAGGGAAACCAAAGGTCTGACGTTTAAGCCGCGTTGCGCACGCTGCCGATGACGTTGACCAGTTCGTCGACGATGCGCTCGACCTGGCCGCGATCGTCGCCTTCCGCCATCACGCGGATCAGCGGCTCGGTGCCGGACGGGCGGATCAATAGACGACCAGATTTCGCAAGCTCCGCCTCCGCGTCCGCAATCGCCTGGCGCACGGTCGCGTCTTCAAGCGGCTTGCCGGCGGAAACACGAACATTCTTCAAGACCTGCGGCACCGGCTCGAAGCGATGGCACACTTCGCTGACGGCCTTGCCCTGGCGTTTGATCACCGCAAGGATCTGCAGTGCGGCAACGAGACCATCGCCGGTCGTGCCGAAGTCGGACAGCACGATGTGGCCCGACTGCTCGCCGCCGACGTTCAGGCCGTCCTGGCGCATCTGCTCGACGACGTACCGGTCGCCGACCTTGGTGCGGCGCAAGTCAATGCCGCGCCCCTTCAGGTAGCGCTCGAGACCGAGATTGGACATGACGGTGGCCGCAACGGCGCCACCGCGCAGCATGCCGTCCTCGGCCCAGCTGTCGGCAATGACGGCCATCAGCTGGTCGCCATCGATGACGGTGCCGTTCTCGTCGACGATCAGCACGCGGTCGGCGTCGCCGTCGAGCGCAATGCCGATTTCGGCGCGCACTTCATGGACCTTCTTGGAAAGGGCAGCCGGATGCGTCGAGCCGCAGTCGAGGTTGATATTGAGACCGTTCGGCTCGGTGCCGATGCTGACGACCTCGGCGCCCAGTTCCCAAAGAGCGGTCGGAGCCACCTTGTAGGCCGCGCCATTGGCGCAATCGATGGCGATCCTCAGACCCTGCAGCGTGACGTCGCGTGGCAGCGTGCGCTTTGCGTGTTCCAGGTAGCGATAGATGTCGCCATCGACGCGCTTCGCCCGGCCGATGTCTTCGGATTTTGCCAGCTGTCCAGAGAGGTCCTGATCGAGCAACGCTTCGATCTTCTGTTCGATATCGTCGGAGAGTTTGTAGCCATCAGGGCCGAAAAGCTTGATGCCGTTGTCCTGGAAGGGATTGTGGGACGCCGAGATCATCACGCCGATATCGGCGCGAAGCGACCGGGTGAGCATGGCCACGCCCGGCGTCGGGATCGGCCCGAGCAGGAAGACGTCGAGACCGGCGGCGGTGAAGCCCGCCACCATCGCGTTTTCGAGCATGTAGCCGGAAAGACGCGTGTCCTTGCCGATCACCACCCGGTGACGATGGGCGCCATTGCGAAAGATCGTACCGACGGCGATGCCGACCCGCATCGCCAGGTCCGGAGTCATCGGAAACATGTTGGACTGGCCGCGAATACCGTCAGTGCCGAAATACTTGCGCTTCATAAGAGCTCCATCGTTCTGCCGGGTCAGCGCTGGCTTTGCCAGCTTCGCCTGTCTGCGGGGTGCGCGACTGGGTTTCATTGACCGGACCTCATTTCATATCGGCGGTTGCCGTACGCCTCGGATCGTCATGCCCATCTATGGCCATGCGATCGCAACACATGAGTCTTCTTTGACACAAAAGCGCAGCAAACGGCAGCGAGCCTAGCATCAGAAATCATTACATCCCGTTACCAAATGCCAGGTAGAAAATCGCCAACGAAAAACCGCCGCTCCACTCAAGGAACGGCGGCTTCAATACATGGCCGACAGGTGTCGGTTATTGCGGCTGCGGCTCGAACCCGCCTTCGGACTCTTCGCCCTTGTTGCCCGCCGAACCTTCCTTCTTGGGACCAGCCGAAGGAACGGCCGAGCCACGATGCGGCGGCGTGTCGTCGCCGAGATCGCGTGCCGGCTTCTCGCCGCGGATCAGCGCCTTGATTTCTTCGCCGGTCAGCGTTTCGTATTCGAGCAGGCCTTCGGCAAGCGCCACGAACTCGTGGTTCTTCTCCGTCAGGATCTTGCGGGCGGTCTCGTAGGCCTCATCGATCAGACGACGGATTTCGTTGTCGATCTTCTGGGCGGTCGCTTCCGACACGTTCTTCTGCTGGGCAACGGAGTGGCCGAGGAAGACTTCCTGCTGGTTCTCGCCATAAGAAACCTGGCCAAGCTGGTCGGAGAAACCCCATTGCGTCACCATCGCACGGGCAAGCTTGGTGGCCTGCTCGATATCCGAGGATGCGCCCGAAGTGATGTTCTCCTTGCCGAAAGTCAGTTCTTCGGCGACGCGCCCACCCATCATGATGGCAAGACGCGAGACCATCCACTTGTAGCTCATCGAGTAGCGGTCGCCTTCCGGCAGCTGCATGACCATGCCGAGCGCGCGACCACGCGGGATGATCGTCGCCTTGTGCAGCGGATCGGCCGAGGGAACGTTGAGCGCAAGGATCGCGTGACCGGCTTCGTGATAGGCGGTCAGCTTCTTCTCGGCCTCGGTCATCGCCGACGAACGACGCTCCGCGCCCATCATGATCTTGTCCTTGGCATCCTCGAACTCGAGCATGGTGACAAGACGCTTGTTGCGACGGGCGGCCATCAAGGCAGCCTCGTTGACGAGGTTCATGAGGTCGGCACCGGAGAAGCCGGGCGTACCACGTGCGAGCACCTTGAGGTCGACATTCGGCGCCAGCGGCACGTTGCGTACATGCACCTTGAGGATGCGTTCGCGGCCGTTGATATCCGGGTTCGGCACGACGACCTGCCGGTCGAAGCGGCCCGGACGCAGAAGAGCCGGGTCGAGAACGTCAGGACGGTTGGTCGCCGCGATCAGGATGATGCCTTCATTGGCTTCGAAGCCGTCCATCTCGACTAGCAGCTGGTTGAGCGTCTGTTCACGCTCGTCGTTGCCACCGCCGAGGCCGGCGCCACGATGGCGACCGACGGCGTCGATTTCGTCGATGAAGATGATGCAGGGTGCATTCTTCTTGGCCTGCTCGAACATGTCGCGCACACGGCTGGCGCCGACGCCGACGAACATTTCGACGAAGTCCGAACCGGAGATCGTGAAGAACGGCACGTTGGCTTCGCCGGCAACCGAGCGGGCCAGCAGCGTCTTACCGGTACCGGGAGGGCCGACGAGCAGCACGCCGCGCGGAATGCGACCGCCGAGGCGCTGGAACTTCTGCGGGTCGCGCAGGAATTCGACGATTTCTTCCAGGTCCTGCTTGGCTTCGTCGACGCCGGCGACGTCGTCAAAGGTGACGCGGCCATGCGCTTCGGTCAGAAGCTTGGCCTTGGACTTGCCAAAGCCCATGGCGCCACGCGAACCGCCCTGCATCTGGCGCATGAAGAACAGCCAGACGCCAAGGATCAGAAGCATCGGAAGCAGGGTACCGATATAGCTGAGGAACCCGGACGAACCGTCGGTTTCCGGGCGAACCGTGACCGTCACGTCCTTGGCTTCAAGGCGCTCGGTGAGCGCCGTATCGACTGAAGGCGCGTAGGTCTGGAAGGTTGCGCCGCTTTCGGAATAGCTGCCGATCACTTTCGAGCCGGTGATCACGACTTCCTTGACGCGGCTCGCATCCACGTCTTTCAGGAACTGCGAGAACGGAATCTCGCGCGAGCCGGTGCGCTCCGTCGGCTGTTGGAACATGCTGAACAGCGCGATCAGCAGAAGCGCTATGATTGCCCAAAGGGCAAGATTACGAAAATTAGGGTTCATCGAACTCCCCGGAACCTGTCACGACCCGCGCATTTCGCGAGCCGCTGTCTTGCTCCCTAACATAGGGTTCTGGTGACGTATTGCCAAGGCAAACCGCCGGCTACCGTTCCATTTCTGTCAACAGATCGTGAACCGGCGGCGGAGGATAAGGCTCTCGTCCGAACAATCCGGCGATCCGATCGGCCATGATCCGGTCGAAACCCGGCAAAAAGGTGTCGTAGAGCCCGATCCGCGGTTCGATTGTGACGGATGCGACACTTTCGCCGTTCCCAGACAGGACCTTCGGCGCCGCAAGCGATGCACGGCCAGCAACGCCCGGTGGCAGGCCTGCGGCAATAAGTCTCTGCTGTTGTGGCCCGCCCCTGCCTTCTGCCGCGACGGAGATGGGCATGCTTGCGCCGTTGTGCACATGGAAGCGGCCGTCCCATGTTCCGGTCTTACCGCCCGCAAGCGTCAAAGTCGCCAGGCCCCGCGCCTCGCGATAGAGGTAGAGTCCGCTTGCGCGCAGGTCGAACACGCATCGTCCGGCCGTCATCCTGCCGGGCGTTGCTTCTTGCAGAAACGCGGCTACCCGCTTCACCGTGTCGGCTGCGGGGATATGCGCGCGACCGCCGACGACGGCCACCAGCGCAAGCAGCGCCCGCTGCCAATCGACGTTGTCGCGATGGTTGGCGAGAGCACGCGGGATCTCCACCACCAGGCTCGCATGCACGCGCACCTGGCGGGTGAGGAAGCCGGCAGCCCTTGCCGACGACCGGGCCCTGGCTCCAGCATCCCATGCCCCCTCCTCCGGTCGCGGCGATTGCGCCAGTTCAGTCCGGACGCGGACCCGCTCGAAAGTCGGATTGGCGTTGCTCGGGTCATCGAACCAGCTCACATCGCGCGTCGCAAGAAAGGCGCGGATCGACGCCCGATCAAGACTAAGGAACGGCCGCAGCACCCAGACCCGGCGGTCGTAAAGCGTGGCGCTCGCCATGCCGGATGCACCCGGCCCCTGCGCCCTTTGCGTCCGCATCAGGATCGTTTCGCGCTGGTCGTCGCTGGTGTGGCCGGTGACGATGCAGCCGGCCTCAAACCGCTCGGCGGCATCCGCCAGCAACCGGTAACGCGCCTCGCGCGCTGCCGCCTGAATGCCGGTCGGCGGCTTCGCGCCATTCCAACGCATGATGAGGTGTGGGACGTCGATGCTTGCGCAGAACGCAGCAACACCGCGCGCTTCCTCGGCCGATTCCGGCCGCAGCGCGTGGTCGACCGTACATGCGGCCAGGGAAAATCTCTTGGGTTCGGCTGCCTCGATCGCCTCGTTCAGGGCGAGAAGCAAGCCCTTGGAATCGCTCCCGCCGGAGACGGCGACGAGGATGCGCGTTGGGCGAAGAAAGGAGGCAAGAAATCGTTTTGCCGTTTCGACAACGGCTGTCGGCGCGGGAGCCTCAGCAGCCAAAGCGGCTCTGCTCGCTCGTCACCTTCGCCTTCACCGCAGGCGAGGCCTTGGGATAGCGCTTGTTGACTTCGCCCAGCGTCGCACAGGCGGTTTCCTTGTTGTCGAGCGCGCCAAGCGACATGCCGAGCTTCAGAAGCATTTCGGGCGCCTTCGGCGATTTGCCGTGGGCCTGATGCGCATTCAGGAAGGTTTTTGCGGCGTCGCTGTACTTGCCCTGCGAATATTGGGCTTCGCCCAGCCAGAAGCTGGCATCGGCTGCCTTGTCGCCCTTCGGAAAGGCGGCCAGGTAATCGCCAAATTCCTGTTCGGCGGTGCTGTAGTCGCCCGAAAGCACATGGCCGTAGGCCGACTGGTAGAGGTCGCCTGGATTGTCGAGAGACGCGGTCTGCTGGCTACCGGGATTGCTGTTCAGGCCGCCATCGGCCGGTGCGCCGGAATCAACGCCGGGAAGCGTGGCGTTTGCGCCCGGCCGCCCATCGGTCGTCGCTGCGACCGGATTGCCGTTCTCGTCGAAGACGATCTGCCCGAGTGTCGACGGCGGGGCCGCGCCATTGCCGCCCTGGCCTGCTCCGGACGAAACGCCGGAAGACGCCATGTCGTTGCCGCCGGCGCCCGGCGCCATGGTCTGGCTATCCGTCACCCCCGGGGTGACGGACGCCTGATCGCTGGTTTTCGGCGTCTGCAGAGCGCCGCTCTTCTTGGGGGAGGCCTTGCCGCTTTCCAGATCCTGGAAGCGGAACTCGTTGTCCTCCTGGAACTTCCGGATCTGCTCCTGCATCTGCAAGAGCTGGAAGCTCATTTCCTCGATACGCCCGTTGAGCGAGCGGATCTGTTCTTCGAGCTGGCCAATCCGTGCGGTTTCGGCCGACTGCACCTTCACGACGGGCAGGTTCTGCACGCCGCTGTTGGTCTCAGCCGTTCGGGCCAGCAGCCCTGAAAGAGGCATGGCGTTCGCCGTCTGGCCGAGACCCGCAAGGGTCGCAAGACCGATCAGGCCCGCCACGACAAATTTCTTCATTTCATTTGTCCTGTTCGAATACCGGTTGTCCCACCCTTGACCAGGGGCCCGCAATACATCTCGCCGAGTCATCTGGGTGATTGCCGCACAGTTTTCCAATTGCCCTGAAAAAGCAACGGAGTTCGGCCAAAGTGTGGTAAAAAAGCAAAGGGCGGCCGAGGGCCGCCCTTTTAATTTAGCGATCTGTGATCTCCGGAACACGCAGCGCCTCCTCGGATCACATCGTGATTCCGGGCCACGCGATGCGCGCGGCCGCGGCATCATTACATGCCAGCGCCACCGAGAACGGTAACGGCGCGGCGGTTCTGCGACCAGCAGGAAATGTCGTCGCAAACGGCGACCGGCTTTTCCTTGCCGTAGGAGATCGTCTTCATGCGGTTCGACGGAACGCCCTGGCTGATCAGGTAGTCGCGGGTGGAAGCCGCACGGCGGGCGCCGAGCGCCAGGTTGTATTCGCGCGTGCCGCGTTCGTCGGCATGGCCTTCGATGGTGATCGCGTAGTTCGGGTACTTGGCGAGCCACTGGGCCTGACGAGCGAGCGTCTGCTGCGCGTCGGCGCGGATCGAGGTGGAGTCGGTGTCAAAGAAGATGCGGTCGCCGACATTGACGGTGAAGTCCTGCTGCGAGCCCGGCGTTGCCGAACCGGCGCCACCGAGACCGAGTTCGCCAGCACTGCCCGGCAGGTTCTTCTTCGATGCACAGCCAGCCAGGGCAAGCGTCATGACCAGGGCGATCATGACCGGGTTGCGAGCGATGGTCTGCATGCGGCCTGCGGCCGGGGTGTCAATTCGGCTCATACGCCGGTCTCCTTGAGAAGTGTCTGAATTCACGGTTGCCAGACTGTAACCGGAAGCGGTTAATCGCTATTCAACAGTTATGGTTAACAAATCGATAATTTCGGCTCGGGCCCTGCTAGACCAGCACTTTGCGGCGAGAAAGCGGCATCATTGCCACATTTTCCCGCCGCAAATCGGATCAGCCTGCAGCGGGATCAGGAAATAAGGACGCGGCTTTCCGCGGGCCTCCCGCCCTCGAGTGGACGAGAGGCGATCACGTCAACGGCTTTGGATCGGGCGACCCAAAGCCGTCGTGAACTACTCGAGCAGCGGCGACCAGGCCGGGTCGGATGCGAAGCCCTGCGTCTGGATCAGTTGCTCGTTGTAACCCGACAGATCGATCGAGTAGAGCTGCGGTCCGCCCGAACCAGCGCCCTGGCGGAAGAACATCAGGACGCGGCCGTTCGGCGCCCAGGTCGGGCCTTCGTTGTGGAAGCCGGTGGTCAGGATACGTTCGCCCGAACCGTCGGTCTTCATCACGCCGATCGAGAACTTGCCGCCCGACTGCTTGGTGAAGGCGATGAGGTCGCCACGCGGAGACCAGACCGGCGTCGAATAGGAGCCGTCGCCGAAGGAGATGCGGCGCTGGCCGGAGCCGTCGGCACCCATGACGTAGATCTGCTGGCGGCCGCCGCGGTCACTTTCAAAGGCGATCTGACTGCCATCCGGCGAATAGGACGGCGCGGTGTCGATCGCCGCGGTGTTGGTGAGGCGCGTCGTGGTGCGCGAGCGCAGGTCCATGGTGTAGATATTGGCGTTGCCGTCCTGCTGCAGGCTCATGATGACCCGCTGGCCATCCGGCGAGAAGCGCGGCGAGAAGGTCATGCCGGGGAAGTTGCCGACCACCTCGCGCTGTCCGGTCTCCAGCTGCAGCAGGTAGACGCGCGGCTGCTGGTTTTCGAACGACATGTAGGTGACTTCCTGGCGGTTCGGCGAGAAGCGCGGCGTCAGAACGATGTCGTTGGAATTGGTGAGAGCACGGGCGTTGAAGCCGTCCTGGTCCATGATCGCGAGCTGACGCTTGCGTGCCGTCTTCGGGCCGCTTTCGGCGACATAGACGATGCGCGTATCGAAATAGCCCTTTTCACCGGTGACGCTCTGATAGATCGCGTCGGCGATGATGTGGGCCACGCGGCGCCAGTTTTCCGGCTGGGTGAAGAACTGCTGGCCGGTCATCTGCTTGTTACCGAACGTATCCCACAGGCGGAACTCGGCCTTCAGCCTGCCGTCGCCTTCCTGCGTCACGCGACCGGTGACAAGCGCCTGGGCGTTGATGACCTTCCAGTCCTCGAAACGCGGCGTCGCATCCGGATTGCTGATCTTCTCGATGAAGGCGCCCTTGTTGATCGGCGCGAACAGACCCGAACGCTTCAGGTCGGCTGCGACCACGTCGGAGATCTTCTGGCCGAGTTCGCCCTGGAGGAAGTCGGTAACAGCAATCGGCAACGGTTCGACGTTGCCCTTGTTGATGTTGATTTCGACTTCAGCGTTCGCCGGCGTCACCGCCGCCACGACGGCGACTAACATGCCCGCGGCCACCATCATGGCGCGGATAAGAGAGACCTTGATCATAGAGACAAGCCTTTCAGCTTCGTACGAAGGGTTTGCAGGGGTGGTTTGCTATCCGGCATGGGTTCCAATCCCGGCAGCTCTAGAGTGCGAATTCCGAGGGGTCGAAGTTCAGCACGAGGGTATTCCATCCTTTTTCGCCCTCATATTTTTCAGGCGGCAGGTTCTGTAGCGGGGCCGAACGGCGGATCGCGCGCAAGGTGCTGCTTTCAACGGCGCGGCGCGTACCTTCCGGACCGCCGGTTGCGGTAACCTCGGGCGTGCCGATGATATTGCCGGCCTGGTCGAGCTGCACGCGGACCGTGACGCGGACTTCCTCGACGCCGGTCAGGCCGGGGGTCAGCGACCAGTTGCCCTGGATCTGCCCCTTCACGCCGTCGATTTCGTTGGCGCTCAAGCCCACGCCGATCGTCTTCTTGCCGCCAAGGGCCGCCTCTTGCGTCGAGCGCTTGGCGCCACCGGCGGACGGATCCTGCCGATTGAGCAAAGCGGCGATCTCGTCGGCGTTGAACTTGCTTTCCTCGGTGGAGGCGGCCTTCTTCTGTTCCTTCGGCGTTGCCTCGTTCTTGCGGTCAGGCGTCTTGGCGCTCTGGGCCGGCTTTTCGACCTTCGGCTTTGCAGCCGGCGTCGGCACCTTCTCAGGCAAGGCTTCGGCTTCCGGGTTCTCGGCCGGCTTTTCTTCGGCGGGTGCCGGGTCGGGTTTCGTCTCCGGCTTCACTTCCTGCTTCGGTTCCGGCAGAGCGGCAACTTCTGTCGCAGGTTCGGAGGCGGGCTTGGATTCCTCTACCTTCTTGATCTCCTGCTCGACCGGATCGGGCGTCGGCTCGGGCTTGTCGTTCTTTTCAGGCGACGCCGTGGCTTCGCTCTTCGACGGCTTGGCGTTCGGCGTCGGCGGGGTCTTCAGGTCGGTATCGTTGTCGCCGACATTTTCGGCCGGCTGGTTCGTCTCCGGACGCTTGGTCGGAACCGGCGACGAATGCTCCTTCTTCGGTGCCTTCTTGTCGCCCTGCTGAACCTGCGTCATCTCCGAATAGGGAACGATGTCGACAGGCAAAGCCTCGACGTCGGCGACCTGGAAGTCAGCCGGGCTGCCAAGCGACACCAGCGCCCAGGTCAAGACCATGGCGTGGAGGACAGCAGATGTAGCGAGACTGCCCTTCATCGTGGACGATCACTTTTCCTGTTCTTGCAGCGTGACGAGGCCGAGGTTCTTGAACCCGGCGGCAGAGATGCGGGCCATGACCTTCATGACCGTGCCGTAGTCGGCATTGGTGTCGCCGCGCACATAGATGCGCTCGTTGTAGCCGGTGGTGGCAATCGCCTCGAGCTTCGGCACGACTTCATCGATGGCGATCGCGGTTTCCTGCAGGTAGATCTCGCCGGCCGGGTTGACCGAGACGGTGATCGGCTGCGTATCGGAATTCAGCGCCTTTGCCTGCGTTTCCGGCAGATCAATCGGCACGCCGACCGTCATCATCGGTGCGGCCACCATGAAGATGATCAGGAGCACGAGCATGACGTCGACGAACGGCGTCACGTTGATTTCGCTCATCATGGCTTTCTTGCCGCCGCGGCGACGACGTCCGCCACCCGAACCTTTGGCTCCGCCAACCGACATACCCATCAGCGTGGTCTCCGTACTCTCTGGCGATTACTGCGCGGCCTGGCGCGGGTTCTGGAGCTTCTCGTCGATCTGCCGCGACAGGATGGCGGAGAACTCGTCGGCGAAAGCTTCCATGCGTGCCGACAGCTTGCCGGCGTCGGCCGAGAACTTGTTGTAGGCGATAACCGCGGGGATAGCGGCGAGAAGGCCGATCGCGGTCGCAAGCAGCGCTTCGGCAATACCGGGCGCCACGACCGCAAGGTTGGTCGACTTCGAACCGGCGATCGCCTGGAACGAGGTCATGATACCGACGACCGTACCGAAGAGACCGATGAACGGCGCTGCCGAACCGATGGTCGCGAGCGAGCCGAGGCGGGCCTCCAGCGATTCCGATTCCCGGGCGAGCGTCACGTCCATGGCGCGGTCGATACGCATCTGCAGGCCGATCGGCGAACGGGCACCGCGCTCGAAGCTCTTCTTCCATTCGCGCATGGCGGACACGAAGATCGCACCCATGCCGGCCGTCTGGCGGTCGGCAAGCGTGCGGTAGAGTTCTTCCAGCGACTGGCCGGACCAGAACACCTGCTCGAAGCTGTCGAGCTGGCGACGGACGCGACCGTAGTTGAGCGTCTTGTCGACGACGATCGCCCAGGTCCAGACGGAGGCTGCAACCAGCCCCAGCATGACCAGCTTCACGACGAAGCCCGCTTGCATGAATAGCGACCAAAGGCTCACATCGTGTGTTGCCGCGGCCAATCCAACCTGTTCCATCGTCTTCAGTCCCCGAATCCAAACACCCGGCAAGAGCGGTTCATGCTCGTGACCGGGTAGCCCAAACGTCCTGTTTGCAAGAGTGCCCGGCACCGCCGCAGATCGCACCATCGCGACCTTAATTAGCTTTAGGTTGCCTTCTCTCCGTCAATTTTGGTCAAAGGATGACGTGCACTGCACAAATCCTGATGCGATGATTAAGACACCATTATGGTTAAGAGACCGTTACCGTTGTGTGTCTTTACAGCGTCACCTTCGGGGCGGAACTTACCCGCTACCGCCACGTTTCTTGACCACGACCCGATCCTCGACCGGACGTTGCGACAAGTTGCCATTCTCGCGATATCCTGACCTTGATGACATCGGGCCTGTCGATCTCCAGACAGGCCACAGGCCGTGGACCATCCAATCGCGCTGCGGGTGATGAGAATGACCGAAACGGAAGACACCGCCACCAAACGGAACAAGGGCAAGCCGGCCCCCGGGACATCGAAGGGTGCCGGGGCGACACCCGCGAAGTCCCGTCCGGCCGCCCCTGAAGAGACGGTTGCCGGCATAACGATCACGCACCCCGAACGGCTGCTGTTTGACAGCGGCATCAGCAAACTGGATCTTGCCCGCTATTACGCGGTGGTCGCCGATCGCATGCTGCCCTGCGCCGCCAGACACCTGCTGTCGCTCGTGCGCGCCCCGCAGGGGCTGAAGGGACCGCGCTTCTACCAGAAGCATGCCGGGGATGGTTTTCCCGAAGAGATCAAGGAAATGGCGATCACCGAAAGTTCCGGCGAAACCGAAAACTACATGTACGTGCAAGATGCCGCCGGCCTGGTCGCTGCGGTGCAGATGGGATCGCTCGAATTCCACATCTGGGGTTCGCGGGTCGATGCGCTTGAAACACCGGACCGGCTGGTCTTCGACCTCGACCCGGACGAGGGCCTTGATTTCAGCATGGTCAAGACCGCAGCGACGGCGCTTCGCGATGCGCTCTCCGCCATCGGATTGGCGTCGATGCCGATGGTTACCGGCGGCAAGGGCGTGCACGTGATCGTGCCCCTGGCAGAGCACGCCACCTGGGCGCAGGCCAAGGCCTTTGCCAAGACCTTTGCGCAAGGCTTTGCCGATCGCGAACCGGACAAGTTCATCGCCACCATGTCGAAGGAAAAACGGAAAGGGCGGATCTTCATCGACTGGCTGCGGAACGAACGCGGATCGACGGCGATCACCCCCTACTCGACCCGTGCGCGAGCCGGTTGCCCGGTCGCCACGCCCGTCAGTTGGGAGGAGCTTGCCGGTCTTGACGCCGCCAACAGCTTCCGCATCGCCGACAGTCTCGAACGGATCGAACGCGGCACGGATCCCTGGCGGGACTTCGCGAAGGCGAAGCAATCCTTGACCGACGAGATGCTGAAGCAGCTCGGCATGGAAGCGGCGGACTAGGCCCGCGCGCGTGCCGGGCGTGCCGGCCTAGCCGGCGCTCTCCTTGGCATGCTGGAACTTGTAGGCCAGCGCCTCCGGCAGCCGCCGTGGGCGGCCCTGAGCATTGATCACGGCGATGATCACCTTGGCAGCGATCAGCAACTGTTCGCCGCGGCGGATTTCCTGCTGCAGCACCATCTTGGCGCCGCCGGCCTTCTCCGTGACGGTCGTGATCGTCAGGATGTCGTCCATGCGCGCCGGCGCCTTGAAGTCGATCTCCATGCGATGGACGACGAAGACGAGGCCCTCGCTGTCGCCCTCGATCGCCAGCGTCGCCTGTTCGACGCCGAGCAACCGCAGGAAATCGGTGCGGGCGCGCTCCATGAAGTGCAGGTAGCGGGCATGGTAGACGACGCCGGAAAAGTCGGTGTCTTCGTAATAGACGCGCTGGATCAGCTGATGGCCGTTTTCGGTCAGTTCGCCTGCGAGCGAAATCAGGGACATACTTTTCTCCGAAAGAATTTCCCGTTTCCTGTGCAGGAACAAAAAGCCGTTTGCAAGCATTGCAGCCTTGTCACAATCCTATCCTATCACGTGACGGACTTCCTTTGCGATCAGGAGAACGTGCATGAAGATTGCGATTCTCGGCGGCGACGGTTTCGTCGGCTGGCCCACGGCCCTTCATTTGTCCGATGCCGGTCACGACGTTCATATCCTCGACAATCTCTCCCGCCGATGGATCGATACGGAACTGGGCGTGCAGTCGTTGACGCCGATGGATTCGATCCAGGAACGCACCCGCATCTGGCATGCCGAAACCGGCCGCCGCATCCATTTCAACCTGATCGATCTTGCCCGCGACTACGAGCTTCTGAAGAACTGGCTCGCCGAACATCGCCCTGATGCCATCGTGCATTTTGCCGAGCAGCGCGCCGCCCCCTATTCGATGAAGAGCGACCGCCACAAGAACTACACGGTCAACAACAACGTCAACGCCACGCATAATCTGCTGAATGCGCTGGTCGAACTCAGCCTCGACGCCCACCTGGTTCATCTCGGCACCATGGGCGTTTACGGCTACTCCACCATCGGTGCGGCAATCCCCGAGGGTTATCTGCCTGTCGGCATCGAAACGATGGGCGGCGAGACCGTCAGCCAGGAAATCCTCTACCCCGCCAATCCCGGCTCGATCTACCACATGACCAAGTGCCTGGATCAGCTGCTCTTCCAGTTCTATGCCAGGAACGACGGGCTTCGGATAACCGACCTGCACCAGGGCATTGTCTGGGGCACCCACACCGAGCAGACGCGCCGCCACCCGCAGCTAATCAACCGCTTCGACTATGACGGTGACTACGGCACGGTCTTGAACCGCTTCCTCATCCAGGCGGCGATCGGCTATCCGTTGACCGTGCACGGCACGGGCGGCCAGACACGCGCCTTCATCCATATCCAGGACTCGGTCCGCTGCATCGAGCTGGCACTCACGAACCCGCCGGCGCGCGGCAGCCGCGTCGAGATCTTCAACCAGATGACCGAAACCCACAGGGTGCGCGACCTCGCGGAGATGATCGCCACGATATCGGGCGCTCAGATCGCCTGGCTGCCGAACCCGCGCAAGGAAGCCGCCGAGAACGAACTCGTCGTGCACAACGAGAAATTCCTGAGCCTCGGCCTCAACCCGACGCGGCTGCAGGATGGGCTTCTTACGGAAATTGTCGATGTCGCCAAGAAATTCGCCTATCGTGTCGACAGAACGCGCGTGCCCGCCGTCTCCGCCTGGACCAAGGACATCGCGCCGCTCATCAACCACGACCCAGAGGGCAAGCGGCTGAAATCCGTTTCATGAGATCGACCGATCCTTCGGAGGGGCTCCGCCCCTCCTCGCCTCCCCAAGCCGACCATGCCTATGTGACGCTCGTCACCAATGCCGACTATGCGCTTGGCGCCCGCGCGCTGGCGCGCTCCATGAGGCTGACGGGCACGAAGGCCGATATCGTCGTGCTCCATACCGGCGGCGTTTCGCACGAGGCGCTGGCACCGCTCGCAGAATTCCAATGCCGCATGGTCGAGACCGACCTCCTGCCGCTCTCCGACGAATTCAACGCGCGTCATCAGCGCCGGAACGTGCATGAGCAGGCGCCCTTCACCAAGGGCCGCAAGCCCGACTTCCACTCGCCGCTCGACAACTTCTGCAAGCTCCGGCTCTGGCAGCTTGGCGAATACCGCCGCTGCGTCTTCATCGATGCCGACGCGATCGTTCTCAGGAATATCGACCGGCTGTTCGCCTATCCGGAATTCTCGGCCGCCCCCAATGTCTATGAAAGTCTTGCGGATTTTCACCGGCTGAATTCCGGCGTCTTCGTCGCCGAACCGTCACTGGCGACATTCGACAGAATGCTCACTCGGCTTGACGCGCCGGACGCCTTCTGGCCGCGCACCGACCAGAGCTTTCTGCAGACGTTCTTCCCGGACTGGCACGGCCTGCCGGTGACGATGAACATGCTTCAATATGTCTGGTTCAACCTGCCGGAACTCTGGGAATGGAGCGCGATCGGCGTGCTGCACTACCAGTATGAAAAGCCCTGGGAGAAGGATCATCCGCGCCGGGAGGCCCTGCAGCCGCTGATCGATCTCTGGCACGGCTATCTCACAGGAGAGGCTATTCCGGACATCGCATCGCTCGCCAACCCAGCCCGCCGATGAGCCGGGTGCTTGTCTCCGGCGGCACAGGCTTCGTCGGCCGTTTCATCGTCGAGCATCTGCTACAGGCCGGGTACGAGGTGGTGGTGGGTGGTCGCACGCGGCCCGCCGGCACCTTCGTCGGCGAACCTGTTGATTTCGTACCTCTGTCGCTCGATCCGACGAGCGATCGCGGCGCGGCCTTCGACAATGTCCAGTGTTTCATCCATGCCGCCTTCCAGCACATCCCCGGCCGATATCGCGGTGGCGAAGGCGACGACCCCGAGGGTTTTTGCCGCGCCAATCTCGATGGTTCGGTCCGCCTGTTCGAAACGGCACGGAACCAAGGCGTGGAGCGCTGCATCTTCCTGTCGAGCCGCGCGGTCTATGGAGCACACCCGGCGGGCACGGTGCTGACCGAGGGGTCGGCCTGCCATCCCGAGAGCCTCTATGGCACGCTCAAGCTTGAGGCGGAACGGCAACTGGAACTGCTCAGCACGAACGACTTCAAGACAGCGAGCCTGCGCGTCACCGGCGTCTACGGAGCGCCGGGCAATGGGGCGTCGCACAAATGGCAGGCCCTGTTCGACGACTATCTGCAGGGCCGCCCGGTTGCGCCGCGGGCCGGCACGGAAGTGCATGGCGACGATGTCGCAGCCGCCGTGCGCCTCGTGCTTGAAGCGGAAGCACGCCGCCTACCGGCTTCGGTCTTCAACGTCTCCGACATCCTCGTCGACAGCCGTACCATTCTGGAAATCGTGCGTGAAATCACCGGTTGCACGAACGACCTGCCCGAACCGGCCGCATTGGCTGATTTCAACGCGATGGACTGCAACCGCTTGCGCACGCTCGGGTGGACGCCGGGCGGGCTGCCGCGGCTGCGCGAGACGATCGAAAAGCTGCTCGGCTGAGGCCGCAGCAGAGAGCCGTTCTGTGTCGATCAAGGACTCCTTTAAGGAGTGTTAATTTACAATTTAACACCACAGGTTGATCTCGAAAATCCGCGCTATGTTGGCTGTGCGGAGCGGTTCCGCTCCGCGCAAAAGCTCAACCCTCCCGTCGATCGACGGCGCTTCGAAGGAAATCAATCATGCCTATCGAGACGTTGAATCCTGAAGTCTGGAAGCTTGTCGGCACTTTGAACGGTGAATGGAAAACAAATGGCGGCAATGATTTTGGCTGGGGTACGGTCAAGACCTCATCGCAAACCTTGACCGCAAACGCCTTGCTTTCGGTCTACAAACTGATGCGCGGCAACCAAAACCTGACGCGTGACTACTATCTCGTCGTCGGGGATGTCTATCACGGCATCCAGGGCTCGCCGTCCAACCCATCGTCCAACTGGGTGTCGGTCGGCTTTTACGCCAATCAGATGAAGCTGCGCCTCGAAACGAACTCGTCGCAGGCGCGGCTGGTAACCTTCGGGCCCAACAGCACCGTCGAGCAGGCGACGATCAGTTTCTCGATCGGCGGCGAACTCAGCGCCGAATACAGCAAGGAGGGCCCGAAGGGCGGCGCCTCGCTCAGCGCCAATGTGGGTGTCAGCTTCACCGCCTCCGAGGTTTCGTTTGCGGCGCGGCCCGCAACGCAATCGATCGAGTGGCAGGCGCGGCTGCCCCATGTCGGCTGGGTGTCGCCAGGAGTACCGGCAAATCCCGGCCGTCCCTCCTATGCCGGCTACATCTGGAATGCAGCCGCGATCATCGAGGTCCCGCAAGGCGCAACGCCCAACTTCAAAGGGCGCTTCGAGGTGGACTTCGAATTCAACTGGACGCGCGGCATTCGCAAGCGGTCGTTCACGCCCGAGATCGATCTCGTCTACCAGTCCCTTACGAGGACCGGCACCAGCGACATCGAGGTCGTTCCGCCGCTGCCGACGATTCTGGAGACCTTGCGCTCTCTGGCCTCTTCGACCGGCCGGGACGGCAAGACCGACACCTTCCTGGCGGCGCTGGAAAACTCTCGCGTGATCGATGCCCTCGGCGACAGCAATCTCGACCAGATCGTCATCGCGCCGACCAACTTGGCCGTCCAGACCTACTTCGACAAGCATCCGCAAATCGCGCTCGAGGCGGTTTCACCGGCAAACCAGGCCTGGCTCGATAGCTGGGTCGCCGAACGGATCATCAGCACACCGCCCGGCTCGGTTGAACTGGCAACGCTCAGCCCGTCGGTGAAGAGCATGAGCGAAGGGGAATGGTACCAGTGCGCCGACGGCCTGCTGTTGGTCACCGACACCTATGAGGTCGCGTCCGGCCTGCGGGGCGCACTGCGAAGCGGCGCCATCCGGGCCGCCTGATACGCCGTGACGAACGGGCGCCCTGCTCGGCTCAACAGAGCGAGCGGGCGGGAGCAAACGGACCTGGCGTCGTCTTGACGCCAGGCTCTTTCAGAGCGAGACCAGCAAGCCCGGAACTTACCGCTCAACCGAGATCGATCACCACGATCTCCGGCGGCATGCCGAAGCGAACCGGCGCAAGCGAGCAGCCGAGACCGCCGGAAACGATCAGATTGCAATCGTTCTCGGTCACATGGCCATAGGCGTAGCGCTCGCCGAAACGCGAGGGCACGACCGGCGCATAGCCGAGAAACCGCACCTGGCCGCCATGGGTATGGCCCGACAGCGTCAGCGCGACGCGCGATGGAACGCGCGGGAAGACATCCGGCTCATGCGCCATGAGGATGACCGGATCGGCATCGCTCACCTGGGCGAGCGTGCCGTCGAGGTCGTCGAGACCACCCATGTGCCTGCGCTTCCATTTTTTACCGGGCAACAGCGCCAGTTGATCTTCGAGGCCGGCGACCCAGAAACCCTGCCCGTCCTTCTCGAAGCGGGCAGCCCGGTTGCTGTAGACGTTGATGCCGACGTCCTGCAGCGCCTTGTGCCCAAAGGTCGGTCCGCCACCGTTCTTCTGCGCCGTCCTGTCTTCCCACCAGTCGTGATTGCCCATGACGGCGTGCACGCCGAGCGGTGCCTCGAGGACTGCGAGCGCCTTCGACCATTCGCTGGAATGCACATAGCTGGTGACGAAGTTCATGCCGGCCACATAGTCGCCGAGCAGCAGCGTGATATCGCCGCCAAGCGAGTTGGCCTGCCGGCAAATCGAAGCGATGCGGCTCGCCGGCATCCAGGGCTCGCAGGCGTGGATGTCGGTAAGCACGACGACGCGCAGCTTCAGCCCCGGCGTCCAGTTGGGCGGCGTCAATTTGTATCGCGTGACGTTCAGCCGGGCCAATGGTTCGACGGCAAAGGCGTAACCGCCGAGTGCAGCCATGCTGGCGATACCGCCGCCGACCAGTTTCAACAATCCCCGTCGGCTGATCATCTAGTCGTCGTCCTCTAATGTCAGGCGAAACTGGGTCGCCTCCATTTCCTTGGGGGGATTAAGGCCGATATGTTTCCAGGCATTGGCGGTCAAAATACGGCCGCGCGGTGTGCGTTGGATGAAGCCCTGCTGGATCAAATAGGGCTCGATGATGTCTTCGATGGCATCGCGCGGCTCCGAAAGGCCGGCGGCGATGGTTTCGATTCCGACGGGACCGCCGCCGAAGTTCTGCGCGATCATGAAGAGATAGCGCCGGTCGAGCTGGTCGAGGCCCATATTGTCGACGAGCAGCCGCGTCAGCGCCTCGTCGGCGAGTTCCTTGGTCACGGCTTCCGCACGCGCCACTTCGGCGAAGTCGCGCACCCGGCGCAACAGCCGGCCGGCGATGCGCGGCGTGCCGCGGGCGCGACGGGCGATCTCGCGGGCGCCGTCGTCGGTCATGCCAAGGCCCATTAGCCGGGCGCCGCGCCGGACGATCGATTCCAGTTCCTCGACCGTGTAGAAATTGAGCCGCACCGGAATGCCGAAACGGTCGCGAAGCGGCGTCGTCAGAAGGCCAAGCCGGGTGGTCGCCGCCACCAGCGTGAACTTCGACAGATCGATCTTGACCGAGCGTGCCGCCGGGCCTTCGCCGATGATGAGATCGAGCTGGAAGTCTTCCATCGCCGGGTAGAGGATTTCTTCGACCGCCGGATTGAGCCGGTGGATTTCGTCGATGAAGAGCACGTCGCGCTCTTCGAGATTGGTGAGCAGGGCTGCGAGATCGCCGGCCTTGGCGATCACAGGACCGGAGGTCGAGCGGAAATTGACGCCGAGTTCCTTGGCCATGATCTGCGCCAGCGTCGTCTTGCCGAGACCGGGCGGGCCGACGAAGAGCACATGGTCGAGCGCCTCGCCGCGGTTCTTTGCGGCCTCGATGAAGATCTTCAGGTTGGCGCGCGCTTCCGCCTGGCCGGTGAAGTCATCCAGCGTCTGCGGGCGCATGGTCGCATCGATGTCTTCACCGCGCTTTTCCGGCGTTATCAGGCGTGCGGCGTCAGTCATGCGTTCGTTCCATTCGGTCGGGCAGCTCAGCGCTGCAACCCGTCATCATGCCGGGCACGATGCGTTCTGCCTTCTGCACCCGGCCAAGGCAAGCGTTCATCGCGCCAGTTCTTTCAGGCCAAGGCGAATGAGCTTGGCGCTGTCGCCGCCTTCGCCGCCGTTCTTCAGGGCCGCTGCGACGGCATTGGCTGCCTGGTCACGCGAGTAGCCGAGGTTGGTGAGCGCCGAAACCGCATCGGAAACCGGCGCGGAGGCGACGCCTTCGCCAAGCTCCTGCTTGAGGCCGATCGACGCCGACATCTCGCCGGCAAAGGACGGCGCCTTGTTCTTCAGTTCCGTGACGATGCGCACCGCCACCTTGGGCCCGACACCGGGGGCACGCGAGACGGAGGTCTTGTCCTGCAGCGCGATCGCATTGGCCAGTTCGCCCGGCGTCAGGGTGGAAAGCACGGCAAGGGCCACCTTCGAGCCGACGCCCTGTACGCTCTGCAGCAGACGGAACCACTCCCGCTCCAACGCCGTCAGAAAGCCGAACAGCTTCAACTGGTCCTCGCGCACATAGGTCTCGATGAAGAGGATAGCCGCCTCTCCGGCAGACCCGAGCCTGGACAAGGTGCGCGCCGAGCAAAAGGCAACGTAGCCGACGCCATGCACATCGAGCACGACGTGATCCTCGGCGATCTCGTCGATGGTACCCTTCAATTTGCCGATCATGTGGCGTCTCTCGCGGTGGGCTGTGATGGTCACCGGACCATCGGAAATTATCGTCTCTACAGCGCCGCGCGTCTGACGAGACGCGCTAAGGACGCTGTAACACTTTATGACGGGCGCAACTACGCCATCAATGCGGCAAGGCGGCTCGTCACCGATTGCCGGTTGTGGGCATGGCAGATGGCGATCGCCAATGCGTCCGCCGCGTCGTTGCCCTTGAACTCGGCCTTCGGCATCAGAACCTTCAGCATCATGTGGATCTGCTGCTTCTCACCGTGGCCGACGCCGATCACCGCCTTCTTGACGGCGTTCGGCGCGTATTCGGCAACCCTCAGGCCCGCGCGTGCCGGCACCAGCATGGCGATGCCGCGCGCCTGGCCGAGCTTCAGCGTCGCCGTCGCGTCCTTGTTGACGAAGGTCTGCTCCACCGCGGCCTCATGCGGCTGATAGCCGTGCACCACCTCGGCAAGCCCGTCATGCAACTGGCAAAGTCTGGAGGCGAGATCCATGTCACCATCCGAGGTCACCGTGCCCGAGGCGACGAAACGCAGCGAATTGCCGAGCGTCTCGATGATGCCCCAGCCGGTACGGCGGAGCCCCGGATCGATACCGATGATACGAATCGTGGTCTGCATGGATTTCACCCTATGATGTCAGCCCGGACGCTGCCAGCAAAAAGTGAACAAAACAAAAACATACGCACAGTTGAGACGCGGACTCAGGTTTTCTTCGGCAGCGCCCTTGGATTGAGGAAAATTGAGCTTACATAGCCTTGCATCAATTTCTCTCAATGAAGGCCTTTGCCATGGCGACTTTCTCCGTCCTCGATCTTTCCCCGATCACTGAAGGCGGCAGCGTCGCCCAATCGCTGGAGAATTCGCGCCGACTGGCCCAGGCAGCCGAAGAGAGCGGCTACACCCGGTTTTGGCTGGCCGAGCATCACGGCATGAAGGGTATCGCCAGTGCCGCAACCTCGCTCGTGATCTCGCATGTGGCCGCCGCCACCAAGACGATCCGCGTCGGCTCCGGCGGAATCATGCTGCCGAACCACTCGCCGCTTGTCATCGCCGAGCAGTTCGGCACGCTTGCGGCCCTCTACCCCGGCCGCATCGACCTCGGCCTCGGCCGCGCGCCGGGCACCGACATGCGCACCGCCCAGGCGCTTCGCCGCAACATGGAAGCGAGCGGCAACAACTTCCCGAACGACGTCGTCGAACTGCAGGCGCTGCTCGGCCCGGTCGCCGAAGACCAGAAGATCATCGCCGTGCCGGGAGCCGACACCAACGTGCCGATCTGGCTGCTCGGCTCCAGCCATTTCAGCGCCCATCTCGCCGGCATGCTCGGCCTGCCCTTCGCGTTTGCCTCGCATTTCGCACCCGACATGCTGCTCTCGGCGCTGGAGATCTACCGCGAGCGCTTCACCCCCTCCGAGACCCTTGCCAAGCCGCAGGTGATGGTCGGCGTCATGGGGGTCGCCGCCGAAACGGACGAGGAGGCGAACTACCTCTTCACCTCCATGCAGCAATCCTTCGTGGCGCTGCGGCGCAATGCCCGCGGACAGTTCCCGCCGCCGGTCCAGTCGATGGATGGGCTGTGGAGCTATGACGAGAAGATCTTCGTCGACCATTCGATGATGTATGCGGTCGTCGGCGGGCCCGAGACGATCCGGCGCAAGATCGGGGCGTTCCTGGAACAGACGAAAGCCGACGAGCTGATCATCTCGATGCCGATCTTCGACATGGACGCGCGGCTGAATTCGCTTCGCCTCTTCGCCGACGCCCAGCGCGATCTCGCCAAGGCGGCCTGAGGCCGGCCGATCAGATCGTCCCGAAGGCGGGCGCGATCTCTTCCAGATTGGCAAAGAACCGATCCGGCCCGAGCCCTTGCAGGAAGACCGGGTCGGCATAGCCCCAGGCGACGGCCCCTGCCGCCACACCGGCCTTTCGCGCCGCCTCGATATCGCGCGCCTCGTCGCCGATCGCCAGGATGCGAGCCGCATCGAGGCCGGAGTGCCTGATCGCGCGCTTGAAGTGCTGTGCCTTGCCGAAGAGCGCGGCCCCGCATTCGAAGAGATCGACAGTCGCAGCCGCTTCGCCGAGCGCGGCACGAATACCCTCTTCCGCATTCGAACTCACGATCGCAATGCCGATGCCCGCCGCCTTCAGTTTCCAGAGAAGCTGAGCGGCGCCCGGAAACAGCCGGACGCTTGCGGCTTCCGTTGCCATGGCCCGGCGCATGAAGGTGGCGATCTGCGGCAATTTCCAAACGGGAACGCCGAGCTGCGCGATGATCTCGCGGCTGCCCATCGCCCGCAACGACTGGAACTCCTCGACCGAGAGTTCGCGGAAACCGTAGCGCCGCGCAGCCGCATTGCACGCCGTCATGAAGCTTGCCGCCGTATCGGCAAGCGTGCCGTCGAAATCGAAGATCGCGAACTGATAGGTCATCGGGCCATCCAAAGAAAAACCCGCGCCCTTTCGGACGCGGGTAGGAAATCTTCAAGCGACGGTCGCCCCAATCAGGCAGACAGCTTCGCCAGGATCTCGTCCGACACTTCGAAGTTCGAGTAGACGTTCTGGACGTCGTCGTCGTCTTCAAGGATGTCGATGAGCTTCATCAGCGACTGTGCCTTTTCTTCGTCGACCGGAACGGTGTTCTGGGCCTTCCAGATCGCCTTGACCGTTTCGGCTTCGCCGAGCGTGTCTTCGAGCGCCTTGGAGACTTCGCCGATCGCTTCGAAACCGCAGATGATCGTGTGACCGTCCTCGTCGGTGGTGACGTCGTCGGCACCAGCCTCGATTGCCGCGTCCATCACCTTGTCGGCGTCACCGACGGAGAGCTTGTAGGTGATCTCGCCGACGCGGTCGAAGGAGAAGGAAACCGAGCCGGTTTCGCCGAGCGCGCCGCCGGCCTTGGTGAAGGTCGAGCGCACGTTGGAGGCGGTGCGGTTGCGGTTGTCCGTCAAGGCTTCGACGATGACCGCGACGCCGCCCGGGCCATAACCCTCGTAGCGCACTTCTTCGTAGTTCTCCGAGTCGCCGCCGGACGCTTTCTTGACGGCGCGCTCGATGTTGTCCTTCGGCATCGACTGCGCCTTGGCGTTCTGGATCGCCAGGCGCAGGCGCGCGTTCATTGCGGGATCGGGCATGCCGGTCTTGGCGGCAACCGTGATTTCGCGCGCGAGCTTGGAAAACATTTTCGAGCGCACCGCATCCTGACGGCCCTTGCGGTGCATGATGTTCTTGAACTGTGAATGGCCAGCCATGGCACCCTCTGCATGCATTAATTTGAATGGAATGGGGCGCCTTATAGTTTTATTGCCGCTTTCCGTCCAGCCGGGGGGCGGTTTTTCAGTTGGCCGAGACCTGCGCGCGGCTGAGGAGGAAGCTGTGCCCGTCGTCACGACGACAGGAAAGACCGGTGCGTTCCGACACGCAGGAGAACGGTCCGCGCGACCAGCTTTGCCCATAGTCGAGAACGGTTCCGACCGAGCAGCAGCTCGGATCGCCGACGGCGTGATTGAGCGTGGCGGCTCCCACCCGGCCAAGTGTCGCCCTGACATAACGCGGCGCGACGATATCGCAGGCGAGTTCCGGACCGCCGTCGGCGGGCTGATAGACTGACGTGCCGCCAGCCGGCGTATAGATGCAGCCGATATTGCCCGAGGGCATCGCGAAAATCTCCTGCTCAGAAACTGGTTGGACCGCGATCTCCGGTTGGCTTTGCGGCTGTTGTCCCTCTGGGGACGGCATGCGCGGCGGCGGCACGCCACCGGCCTCGGCAAGAGTTGAAAAGGAGAGAAAGAGCGATACGCCAACCACGAGCAACTTCATCGGGCGATCCCAGGATGTTCAAACGCCCTTGAGAATATAAATCAGCGGTTTGCTTGGCAAGGAACGCAGGGATACTTTGATACTGGCGCTGTCGGCATACCGCTTGTCGTAGTCGTCGCCGAACATGTCGAGGAAAGCCTCGATCGGCGGGCCGCGGCGATGCATCGGCAGAATCAGCGACGAGCGCAGCCGGCTGACGACCCGGCTCATGCTTTCCGCCCCCATGGTCAGGCCGCCATCGACAGGCACCATCAGCACATCAAGCCGGCCGATCTGGCCATAGTGGCTGTCGTCGAGCTCATGGTGCAGATGGCCCAGATGCCCGATGCAGAGATCCGCCACCTCGAAGATGAAGATCGAGTTTCCGTCGTGCTCCATGGCGCCGCCACCGGCACGAATGTCCGTCGTCACGTTGCGGATGTAGGCGTCGCCGACCACGAGATCGTGGCGCGCCGGTTGGCCGCTATCGCTCCAGCCGTGCAGCACGGTCTTGATCGCGGGATCCGGCGTCAGCGTGTAGTGGCTCGAATGCGCCTTGTTCATGGTCGCGACCGTCGGTGGCGCCGACGGCGCATACCAGCCGCTGTAGTCGGTTGCGATCGAGACGCCGCCGGGCGTCTCGATCAGGAAGGTGGAATGGCCGAGATAGCTGATCGTCACTTCGCCGGCCGTCGTCTGCCCCTTGGTGGTGGCAGCAGGCGTGAAACTGGCGAATGTGGCCTGGGGGATCGCCTCGGCGATCGCCTGGCATTGGCTGACGGGGCGCGGCTGTTGCTGCGCATGGGCGACCGATGGCCAGAACGCGTGGATGATCCATATGGCGGCGAATGTGTAGACAAAGTACCGGAGCATCAGCCTTCACCTCTCTCACTTGCCGCCCGACCTCGGGCCCTGGGGGCACGCGGCAGGCAGGTATTGAACAGCGAATGGAAGCCTTTGCCTTCGCTCGACCGAACGGTGGCGTCACGGGGCCGGGAGAGAATTGTTCAAGGGCCCGGCCACGTCCAGTTACAAACGGCAGGCGGTGCTCACGTTTACGTCACCGGTCCCGCGGACGATCAAGAAACTATAACCTCTTCCAAGCCAAATGCCCCGGCATTGCTACCGGGGCATTTGTCCGATTGTCGAGAGGCCTGCGTTACTCGGCCGGGTGCGGCGCCGGCTCGCTCACCGCCACCTTGCGTCGCCGGAACGACCGGAGCGCGACGTAGAACACCGGCGTCAGGAACAGGCCGAGGAACGTTACCCCGAGCATGCCCGAGAAAACCGCGGTACCCAGCGACTGGCGCATTTCGGCGCCCGGGCCGGTCGCGATCATCAGCGGCACAACGCCGAGGATGAAGGCGAAGGCGGTCATCAGGATCGGGCGCAGGCGCAGCTGGCTCGCTTCCACCGCCGCCTCGATCGGCGTCTTGCCCTCGTCCTCACCCTGCCGCGCGAACTCGACGATCAGGATCGCGTTCTTGGCCGCAAGGCCGATCAGCACGATGAGCCCGATCTGGGTCAGCACGTTGTTGTCGAGCCCGCGGATGAACACGCCGACCAGCGCCGAGAGCACGCCGAGCGGCACGATTAGAATGATCGCCAGCGGCAGGACCCAGCTTTCGTACTGGGCCGAAAGCGCCAGGAACACGAAGACGACCGACAGTGCGAAGATGAACACCGCGGTGTTGCCAGTCTGGCGTTCCTGGTAGGCGAGTTCCGTCCACTCGAAGGTCGTGCCCTGCGGCAGGATCTGGGCGGCGAGCGCCTCCATCTTGTCGAGAGCCGTACCCGTCGAGACACCGACCGCGGGGTTACCCTGGATCGGCACCGAGACGTACATGTTGTAGCGCTGCACCAGCGTCGGACCGGCCGTGTCCTGGATCTCGACGAGTGTTCCCATCGGCACCAGCGCACCGGTGGCCGAGCGCACCTTCAGCGCCAGGATGTTGTCACGCTCGACTCGGTACTGCTGGTCGGCCTGCGCCCGCACCTGGTAGACGCGGCCGAAGGCGTTGAAGTCGTTGACGTAGGACGTACCGAGGTTGATCGACAGCGCTTCGAAGATGTTGGGGATCGGCACGTTGAGCGTGCGTGCCTTGTCGCGGTCGATCGCCAGGAAGTATTGCGGACTGGAGGCCGAGAAGGTGGTGAAGACCCCGGTCAACCCTTCCGTCTGGTTGGCAGCACCCATCATCTGGTAGGCAAGCCCGAGCGCGCGACGCATGTCGGAGCTCTGCCGGTCCATGATCTGCATCTTGAAGCCGCCGGAGTTGCCAATGCCGCGCACCGATGGCGGCGGCACGGCGATGATGAAGGCCTCCTGAATGCTCTGCAGGCTGCCATAGAGCTGACCGATGATCTGGTTGGCGCCCTGCCCGTGCTTCAGCCGCTCTTCGAAACTTTCGAAGGAGGCAAAGACCACGCCCGAATTGGACGCGTTGGTAAAGGTCGCGCCGTTGAAGCCGGCAAAGGCAACGGCGCTCTTCACGCCCGGCACGTCCTGGATGATCTTCGAGGCACGCTTGACAACGGCGTCCGTCCGGTCGAGCGAGGCGCCGTCGGGCAACTGGATGACGACGATCGCATAGCCCTGATCCATCGTCGGCACGAAGCCGCGCGGAACGATCTGCGCCATGTACCAGGTGGCCCCGAGCAGGCCGATGAAAACGAGAAGGGCCGCGGCAAGCGCCACCTTCGTCGACACGAGCTTGCGTACGACCCATGCATAGCCCGACGCCATCCGGTCGAAACCGTTGTTGAAGCCGTTCGCCAAAGCCTTGCCGAAGCGTGTCAGCGGATTGCGGCTTTCATGATGGCCGTTCTCATGCGGCTTCAACAGGATCGCCGCCAGCGCCGGTGACAGGGTCAACGAGTTGAAGGCGGAAATCACCGTTGCGACCGAGATCGTCACGGCGAACTGCAGATAGAACTGGCCGGCGATGCCGGGGATGAAGGCCGTCGGCACGAAGACCGCGGTCAACACCAGCGAGATCGCGATGACGGCCGCCCCCACCTCGTCCATGGTCACATGCGAGGCCTCGCGCGGGGTCATGCCGCGCGCGAGATTTCGTTCGACGTTCTCGACCACCACGATCGCATCGTCGACGACGATACCGATCGCCAGCACCAGGCCGAACAGCGTCAGCATGTTCAGCGAGAAGCCGAAGGCATAGAGGAAGGCGAAAGTGCCGACGAGTGACACGGGGATCGCGACGATCGGGATGATCGCCGTGCGCCACGATTGCAGGAAGACGAGAACGACGATGGCAACGAGAATGGCTGCCTCGGCGATCGTCTTGTAGACCTCGTTGATCGATTCCGAGATGAACTCTGTCGGGTTGTAGACGATGCGGTATTCGAGCCCGTCGGGGAAGTCCTTGGAAACGTCGGTCATCACCTTCTGGATCTGCTCGGCGGCGTCGAGCGCATTGGTGCCCGGCCGCGAGAAGATGCCGAGCGCCACCGCCGGGCTACCGTCGAGATAGCTGTTGTTGACGTATTCGCGGGCGCCGAGCTCGACGCGGGCGACGTCCTGCAGCTGCACGAGACGGCCGCTTTCCGTCGCCTTGACGATGACGTAGCGGAACTGCCGCGCGTCGCTGAAGCGGCCGTCCGTCGTGACCGTGTACTGGAACGCGCTGTCGCCCGGCGCCGGCGGGCCGCCGATCGAGCCGCCGGAGACCTGCACGTTCTGCTCGCGCAAAGCCTGCACCACGTCACCGGCCGTCATGCCGTAGGCCGACAGCTTCTCCGGATCGAGCCAGACACGCAGCGCATATTCGCGCTCGCCGAACAGGATGACGTCGCCGACGCCGTCGAGCCGGACGAGCAGGTCGCGAATGCGGGTGCGCGCGTAGTTCGAGACGTAGAGCTGGTCATAGCGTTCGGTCGGCGACAGGAGATGCACGACCATCATCAGGTCGGGCGAACTCTTGGCCGTGGTGATGCCGATCCGCCGGACTTCTTCCGGCAGCCGGGGCTCCGCGATCGATACGCGGTTCTGCACCAGCACCTGCGCCTGGTCGAGGTCGGTGCCGAGCTTGAAGGTGATCGTCAGCGCCATCGAACCGTCGGCGGTCGAATAGGAGGACATGTAGAGCATGTTCTCGACGCCGTTGATTTCCTGTTCGAGCGGCGTCGCGACGGTGTTGGCAACGGTATCGGCGTCGGCGCCCGGATAGGCGGCGCGAACGACGATGGTCGGCGGCGCGATTTCCGGATACTGCGCTACGGGAAGCTGAAAATAGGCAATGCTGCCGACGATCAGAAGCACGATCGACAGCACCGACGCAAAGATCGGTCGGTCGACGAAGAAGTGAGCAAACCTCATTGAGCCGCCCCCACCGCTTGCGCTTCAGGAGGAAGCTGGACCGTCTCCGGCTTCACCTTGGTGCCGGGGCGTGCCCGCATCAGGCCGTTGACGACGATGGTCTCGTCGCCGGTCATGCCGGAGCGGATGACGCGGTAGCCATGCAGCTTCGGACCGAGACGGACGGGCTTGGTCACCACTGTTCCATCTCCGGTCACCTCGTAGACGATGCGCTCGTTCTGGTCGGCGCCGATCGCCTCGTCCGGAATGAGAACGGCCTTGTAGGTGTTCGAGCCTTCGATCTGGACACGGCCGAAGAGGCCTGGCTGCAGCACGAGGCTCGGGTTATCGAGACGGGCGCGCACGCGCATCGTGCCGCTCTGCGGATCGACGCGGTTTTCGGCGAAGTCGAGCTTGCCCTTGAACGGCTCCTCTTGCGAGTCGGCGATGGTGACCAGCACTTCGAGCGAGCCGCCGCCTTCCTGCAGCGCGCTGCCGCGCTCGCGCGCGACCCGGGCATAGGATAGCAGCCGCCGTTCGTCGACGTCGAAGTAGAAATCGATCGGGTCGAGCGACACGATCGTCGTCAGCACTGTCTGGTCAGCCTGAACGAGATTGCCCGTCGACAGCAGGCGCCGATCGACGCGGCCGCTGAGCGGCGCGGTGATGGTGGTGTAGTCAAGGTCGAGCTTGGCGCGCTCGACCGCCGCTTCCGCGCCGCGCACAAGCGCCTGCGCCGACAGGAGTTCGCGGCGGTGATCGTCGAGCGTCGAGACCGAAAGCGTGCCGGTGCCCGTCAGCGATTGCGTCCGCTTGAACTGGGCTTCGGCGAATTCCAGCGAGGAGCGCGCCGATTCCAGCGTCGATTCGGCCTGGGAGAGGGCCGTGCGATAGGGGCGCTGGTCGATGACGAAGAGCTTGTCGCCCTTCTTCACCAGGGCACCATCGGTGAAATTGACCTCGTCGAGATAGCCGCCGATGCGGGCGCGAACCTGCACCTCGTCGACGGGCTCGAAACGGCCGATGAACTCGTCGCTATCGATGACGTCCCGCACGACCGGCTTGGCGACGGTCACGACGGGCAATTGCGCGTCCTGCGCCTGGGCACCGATTGCGGATAGAAGGGAAAGAGAAGCGCCGACGATCATCGGCAAATGCCACTGAGACAACATGCATGCCCTCCGAATGCACTTGGATCACGAGGGGCAGCCAATCGACCAAACCACCGCAATCGCTTTGAATATTCAGAGCGGGGCCTGTGCGCAAAACAGCCGCATTACCCGTCCCGCTCCGCACAAATCCTCGGATCGGCAGCGATCCGAGAGGCAAAGTCACACAAGCAATCAAATGATACAGCGGCCTTGCGCCCTTCGGCCCGCGAACGCTGTCAGGTCAAAACCGCCCGCAGCGGGCATCAGCCCGAAACGCGGCGACAACAGCACATGCCCGCAATCCAGGACTGCGGACACCATTCATTCTGCAAAAACCCACGAATACATCACGCCCCGGCCCGGCGTGATTTCGCGATAACCTGCCATCATTTGATGGGGTTGTCACCTTGAAAAAAATCAATTCCGATAAGGCGATACGGGACAACCAAAGGTGCCCGCGCGCAGCTTTGCACTGCACCTCAGGACGCCGCCTGCCCTGGCCTTAAGACCAGAAATCCGGAATCGTTTCCGCCAGTCTCGGCCCAAGCCGCAGCGGCGCGATCTTCTCGGCAAGCCCGGTGCGATCGGAAATCTCGACCCCGAGGCCGCAGATGGTGGCCGGCCCCGACGCCGCCTCGAAACGCCCCTTCGGCATCTTCGAGATGAAGCGGTTGAGCGGCTCCTCCTTGTCCATGCCGAGCGAGGAATCGTAGTCGCCGCACATGCCGGCATCGCTCATATAGGCGGTGCCGCCGTTGAGGATCTGGTGATCGGCGGTCGGCACGTGCGTATGCGTGCCAACGACCAGGCTGGCGCGTCCGTCGACGAAGTGGCCGAAGCACTGCTTTTCGCTGGTCGCCTCCGCATGAAAGTCGAAGACGATCGCATCCGCCTGCTCGCCGAGCGGGCAGGCATCGAGGATCGCCTCGGCCGACTTGAAGGGGTCATCGAGTTCGGGATGCATGAAGACGCGGCCCATGACGTTGGCGACCAGCACGCGCGCGCCGTTGCGGGCAAAGAACAGGTTGGAGCCGCGGCCGGGCGTGCCGGCCGGATAGTTGGCCGGGCGCAGGAACTGGTCGTGCCGCTCGCAGAAGACCACCGCTTCCTTCTGGTCCCAGACGTGGTTGCCTGTCGTCACCACGTCGGCGCCGGCGTTGATCGTCTCGAGGAAGATGTCTTCGGTGATGCCGAAGCCGCCGGCGGCGTTTTCGCCGTTGACGATGACGAAGTCGAGCTTGAGGTCGCCGATCAGTCCCGGAAGCCGCTCCCAGACCGCCGTACGGCCCGTCTTGCCCACCATATCTCCCAGAAACAGAAGCCTCATGCTCGCTCAAATCCTACCAGGGCAGCTCCGGCGGAAGCGCGTCAGCGGTAGTTGCGGCCGGACCTGCGTAAAACAAAGAGGTAGAGCGTCTACACGATCCTGGCCCCACAGGAAACGCCCAAGATCGATTCCGCCGGATTCGCGAACCGATCGTCGGCCGCGGCCTGCACGATTTCAAGGCGCTCAGCCGTTCCTCGGCTACGTCATCGATTAGAAATGCCGGAACCCGCTCTCGGTGAGCACGGCATCCAGCGCCACATCATGCGGTTCGGCCGGCACGGTGGCCACTTCCTGGCAGTCGAAGGCGATGCCGATCAGCTTCGGCAGGTGCCCCTTGTTGCGCAACCGGTCGATCGCCCGGTCATAGTAGCCGGCGCCGTAGCCGATCCGGTGACCGGTCGCGTCGAAGGCCGAAAGCGGCACGAGCATGATATCCGGGTCGAGCACCGGTGCATCCGGGCCAGGCCCGGTGGTGCCGAAGCCGGTGGCGATGATGTCGACACCATCGAGCAGCTCGCGAAAGACGATTGTCTGCTTGTCCATGATCACGGGCAGGCAGAGCCGGGCCCCGCGGCTTTTCAGCCGCGCCATCAGCGGCCGGATATCGACCTCGGAGCGGATCGGCCAGAAGCCGGAAACGATGTGACCGGGATCGAGCGCAATGACGTCGCCCGCATGGTCGGCCATGGTCAGGCTCGCCTCGATCCGTATCTCCGCGGGCATCGCATCGCGCAATGCCAGCCGCTCGTTGCGCAGCGCCGCCTTCAAGTCTTTCGGTGACATCGTGCCCTCTCCTGCCTCATGCCATCGTCGCGGACGAATTTTCTTCCCGAAATGGCACAACCCGTCACTTTCTCGCCGATTCCCGGCTCAATCACCAGCCTATACACCCGATGTCACCCAGGCATAGCCACCCGCTTCGCCGCTTTTGCCGCGGTTTGCGACAGCAGGGCCAGCGTCTTCCCGGTTCGGCACAGCATTAGCGTTCCGTTCATCATGGACGACGGTTCCGCTTTCGCGCATCGGCAACCGCATGCAAATAAAGACGCGATTTCAAATAATTAGCAGGAACTAATGCCCGCGTTCGATGTATGGACGCGCTCCTGCAGGCAGCAGTGGAAAAGCCGACGTCCATGAAGGACCAGATGAAAGAACTCGAACCGTTGGAACTGCGTTGCCTGACGCTCGCCGCCCGCGGCCGCACGCGCCAGGACATGATGCGCGAAACCGATATTCCCCTCGACCGGATCGACCGGGCGCTGGAAGACGCCATGCGCAAGCTGCAGGCCGGCAACCTGGCTGAAGCGGTCTTTCGTGCCGCAAGGCTCGATCTCATCTCGTAAGGATTGGCGCGGGGACTGCCTAGAGCATCCAGTGCGACCGATAGACCGCCTGCTCCAACATCCGCTCTCGCGGCCGAAGGTCGAAGTCGACTGCCGGGATCCCGGCGTCGCGCAGCAGCAGCGGCCTGTCCGCCGGCACCTCGGCGGGCGCCTCGACAAGCAGCAAATCGGCGGCCCATTGCCTTGCCCTGCGTCGGGCGGCAGCGAATGTGTCGGAAAAGACGAGAACGGCAAGCACGCTCATGGCAGGGACTCGGGCGTAGGATGATCTGACAGAACGATCTTCGTCCTCGCATTGACATCTGACAAACGAATTGCAAGCATGACTGTCATCAGAAATTCTGATGGTTGACGCCATGCCCCTTCCCCTTGATAGCGATCTGCTCAGAACCTTTCTCGCGGTCGTCGATACCAGCAGTGTCACGCGCGCCGCAGACATTGTCGGGCGCACCCAGTCGGCCGTCAGCATGCAGATCCGGAAGCTCGAGGATGTGCTCGGCGACGCCCTGTTCGAGCGCCATTCGCGCGGTGTGGTGCTGACACCGCAAGGACTGCGGCTCGTCGACAATGCCAGGCGCATCGTCACCCTGCTCGACGACACCGCCGCCGCGCTGCGTCAGCCGGCACTCGACGGTGCGGTCCGGATCGGGCTGCCCGAGGAATACATCAACTCGACCCTGCCGAAGGCGCTCGGCAGTTTCGCGGCCATCCACCCGGGCGTCGAAGTGACCGTGCAGCAGGGCGCCTCGATGACCAATGTCGCGGCGCTGGAGGCGGGAGAGATCGACCTTGCCGTCGTCTTCGAGCCCGGCGGAAAGACGAGGAACGAGGTGCTGATGATGGATCCGACCGTCTGGGTGACGTCGGAGCAGCACCGGACCGACGAACGCCGTCCCGTACCGATCGCGACATATACCTATCTCGAAGGCGGCTGGTGCGACGACCTTGCCCAGCGCAATTTGAGGAAATGCCGCATCGATAACCGCGTCGCCTATGTCAGCCGCACCAGCGGTGGCCTGATGGCGGCGGTAGTGTCCGGCCTTGCCATCGCGCCGCTCGCCCGCAGCAGCATCCCGTCCGGCTGCCGCGAACTGACCGCGGATGACGGCTACACCGTGATCGACCACTCAAATGTCGTGCTGCGGATTTCAAAGGCCGGGAACGGCAAGGACCGGATCGTCGAGGCCATGGCCGACGCCATCCGCCGGGCCTTTGCCGGGGATTGAGCGATTTTCTGGCGATGCGGTACTTTTGCGTGCATCATGCCGCCAGCACGACCACACAGAGAGTTCCAAACTTGTGTATAGTCAGGCCGAGAATCGATTCCCTTACACACTTCTCGGCGGGCCGGAGAATGAATTTAGTTGTCGATGCGCGCTTAAAAGAAATAACCTTTACTGGTGGACTTAAGATCGGACTGAATGGGAATGCCATCTTGGCGATCATTGGTCCCAATAATTCTGGAAAGAGTACTGCGTTAAAAGAAATAAAAGCACGGATGTCTGCCGAGCCACCTCATACAAAGATAATTTCTTCTGTAAGCTTGCTTAGAAAGTCCACGACGAGCGAGATTGTCAATCAATTATCTCCCTTCGCGGACAATAACGGCATCATAAGCGTTCCAGGAAACTCATTCCATTTAAGCCACATTCAAATGTGGGAATACACAGGTGGAATCGGCGCTTTTTTAACTCGTTTACTCGTCTCAGAACTGGATACAAGGACACGCCTTTCTGACTGCGATCCTGTCGCTGCTATCGACACCAGAGCAAAACTTAACCCCGAACATCCGTTCCAGCGAATGTATGCAGACGACGGGCTTGAGTTTGCTGTCTCCAGTGTGTTTCGACGTGCCTTTAGGATGGACTTGGTGATCCACCGCATGTCCGGTTCCGTCATCCCGGCTTATGTCGGCCAGAGGCCAAAACCCAAAAGAGGTGAAGATAGGCAGTCACGATCTTACGTCGACAGGGTCGAACAGTTAGACAAATTGGAGGAACAAGGAGATGGGATGAGGAGTTTTGCTTCTGTCGTGGGGAGAGTAATCACCGAAAACAGACCAATCCGCCTCATCGACGAGCCTGAAGCGTTCCTTCACCCCCCCCAAGCAAAAATTCTCGCAAATGCCATAGGGGCACAGGGACCAACGTTTCAAACGGTTATAGCAACACATAGCAGCGACGTCATCCAGGGCCTCTTGGGTGATAGCCAAGCAAGAGTGTCGGTTGTCAGGCTAATGAGAACACAGAACGGATCTGGCGCCACACTCCTAAGCACGGACGATGTCTCAAGGTTTTGGAATGACCCAATACTCCGGTTTAGCAAAGTACTCGATGGCCTTTTTCACGACGGAGTAATTGTAACGGAGGCTGACGCGGATTGCCGCTTTTACGAAGGACTTGCGAACAAGTCACTATCTGAAGCTCAACTGCTCGATGTCCACTATGCGTATGCTGGCGGAAAGGACCGCGTTCCGGTCTTAGTATCTGCCCTCTCCGCCGTCGAAGTACCCGTCGCAAGTGTTCTGGATTTCGACGTTCTGAACAATGAGCAACCACTCAAACGCATCATTGAAGCGCACAAGGGTGATTGGTCGAAATTTGAACCCGATTGGCTTGCCGTCAAGAAAGCAGTGGAGAGCAACGACGCCTACCTGAGCGGAGACAACTATCGCTTGGAGGTCCAAAAACAACTCGAATCATATCCAAAGGGCTCTGCCGTTCCCAGGGGTACCTTGTCTGCGATCAAGAAGCTGAGCCGGAATGCTTCGCCTTGGGATAATGTCAAAGACGCAGGCGTGACTATCGTGCCTAAAGGCACCCCCTACAGTTCTGCGATGCGCTTACTAAGCAATCTCCGCGAGATCGGGGTATTTGTCGCGCCGAATGGCGAGATGGAGGGTTTTTGCCGTTCCATTGGTATGCACGGTATGAAGTGGGTAGAAGAAGTGATGAAAAGAGACCTAGCTAACGACACTGAGCTAGCTGAAGCGCGAACTTTCGTAGCGCAAGTCTTTGCATACTTACAACGGAAGGCTCTCTAACTCGAGGTTGTCGATAGAAGAAGAACTAGCTAAGCGAGGAAGAAAGTGCGATCCACACAACCGATGGATAGTTTACGATCCCGGGTGCCTACAAAGTAGGTGGGCGCCATGTGTCCGGACCCACGAGCCCGGCCAGGGACGGCTCCCTAGAGATCGAGTATGGCCCCGGGGATTGTGGTTCCTGTCGGGAAGCGCAGACCGCATTCAATATATAAAGTGTCTGGGTGCTCCGCGCCAGTGGCTCGCCGACAAAACCTTGTCAGCTCGACGGGGTCGGGGTGCGGCCGTTCAGCTTGGCGGCAATGCCGTGGATCTGCTGGGTCACTTCGCTCAGCGCCGAGGCCAGCGCTTCCTCGTTCTTCAGCTGGTCCGAAAGCGCAACATCGCGCCCGTTGGTCAGGTTGCCGACCTCCGCTTCGAGGTTCTTCAGCCGGCGATTGACCTCGCTGAGCTCGTCCATGACCATGATGCCGGCCATGACGGTCAGGCGCAGATCGCCGATCTCGCCAAACTGGGTCTTGAGGTGTCCGACATACTGATCGAAATTGGTGGCAAGCTCGATCAGATGATCTTCCTGCCCTTCCTCGCAGGCCATGCGATAGGCCTTGCCGTCGATCGAAACTGTCACCTGCGCCATGTCGCTTGTTCCTAGCGGTCGAGCACCGCCCGAATGGTTTCCATCGCCGTCACGAGGCGACGGGAAACCTCACGGTTGACCTCCTCGAGCCGGTTTGCCCGGAACTGCGACTGATCGAGTTCCTGCGCCAGTCGCGACCGGTCGGTGTTGACGCGTCGCACCTCGCCCTCGAACTCGCTGAAGTCCCGCTCCCTGTCAAATCGACCGTCGATCGCATTCTCCAGGGATTGCACTGCGTTTCGCAGTTCGTCGATCGCCGCTTTGACAGTCTTTGCCGGCATGTGTTCCGAATACCTCGCCCATGAGGCCGAATCGCCCGAATCCCGTCCGCCGCTTCGGTTCGATCTTTTTTAAACCTATTACGTAAGTCTCAACAATGCCAAGTACAGCAAACAACAGCGGAAGCTGTGGATGGATTGCGTAGCCGGCTTTCTTCAACGGCAGTGCGGTAGGCTTGTTGCATTGCGGAACAAGCACCGCGGCGGGGGCCGGAACAACCTGCCGTCAAATGGCCGCGGAAGGCCCGTATTTGTTGACTCGCACGGCGCACCTGCTATGTGTCAGCCGCTTCTTGCGCGGTCTTTGGAGGATAGAGACCGTTCCCTGACCACCGAACGCAAACGGAACAGTCATGATCTCTCGCGAAAAACACGACCGGATGGCAAATGCGATCCGTTTCCTCTCCATGGATGCCGTCGAGAAGGCAAATTCCGGCCACCCTGGCCTGCCCATGGGTGCAGCCGACATAGCGACAGTCCTCTTCACGCGCTATCTGAGCTTTGACCCCAAGAACCCCTCCTGGCCGAACCGCGACCGCTTCGTGCTGTCGGCCGGCCACGGCTCGATGCTGCTCTATTCGCTGCTCTATTTGACGGGCTACGAAGACATCTCCATCGACGAGATCAAGAACTTCCGCCAGCTCGGCGCCCGCACCGCCGGCCACCCGGAATACGGCCACGCCGCCGGCATCGAGACGACCACCGGTCCGCTCGGCCAGGGCATCGCCAACGCCGTCGGCATGGCGATCGCAGAGCGCAAGCTGCGCGACGAATTCGGCTCCGACCTGATGGAGCACTATACCTACGTGCTCGCCGGTGACGGCTGCCTCATGGAAGGCATCAGCCAGGAAGCGATTTCGCTCGCCGGCCACCTGAAGCTCAACAAGCTGATCGTCTTCTGGGACGACAACAACATCTCGATCGACGGCCCGATCTCGATCGCCGACTCGACCGACCAGCACGCCCGCTTCCGCGCCAGCAACTGGAACACGATCGCCGTCGACGGTCACGATCCGGACGCGATCGCCGCTGCGATCGACCAGGCGCAGAAGTCCGACAAGCCGACCATGATCGCGGCCAAGACGACGATCGGCTTTGGCGCACCGAACAAGGCCGGCACCCACAAGGTTCACGGCTCGCCGCTCGGCGCCGAGGAAATCGCCGCCACCCGCAAGGCGCTCGGCTGGGAAGCCGAAGCCTTCGTCGTTCCCTCCGACGTGCTCGACGCCTGGCGTCTGGCCGGCCTGCGCTCCACCAAGGCGCGCAAGGAGTGGGAAGACCGTCTTGAAAAGAGCGAGGCCGAGAAGAAGGCCCAGTTCGTTCGCCGCTTCTCGGGCGAACTCGAAGGTCGCCTGTCCTCGGCCATCGACGACTACAAGAAGAAGCTCGCCGAAACCAAGCCGTCGCCGGCAACCCGCAAGGCTTCCGAGGACGCGCTCGAAGTCATCAACGGCGTTCTGGCCGAAACCATCGGCGGCTCGGCTGACCTGACCGGCTCGAACAACACCAAGACGAGCCAAACCAAGTCGATCACCCCTGACGACTTCTCCGGGCGCTACATCCATTGGGGCGTTCGCGAGCACGGCATGGCCGCTGCCATGAACGGCATGGCGCTGCATGGCGGCGTCATCCCCTATTCCGGCGGCTTCCTGATCTTCTCGGACTATTGCCGTCCGTCGATCCGCCTGGCCGCCCTGATGGGCATCCGCGTCATCCACGTGCTGACGCACGATTCCATCGGCCTTGGCGAAGACGGCCCGACGCACCAGCCGGTCGAGCACATGGCAGCGCTGCGCGCCATCCCGAACCTGTTGATGTTCCGCCCGGCCGACGCCACGGAAACGGCCGAGTGCTGGCAGCTGGCGCTCGAAAGCCACAACCGTCCGTCCGGCATCGCGCTGACGCGCCAGAACCTTATGGCCGTTCGCACCGAGTACGAAGAAGAAAACCTGTGCGCCCGCGGCGCCTACGACCTGATCTCGGCCGCCGACGCCAAGGTCACGATCTTCGCCACCGGCTCGGAAGTCGAAATCGCCGTCAAGGCCTGCCAGACGCTGACCGCCAAGGGCATCTCGACCCGCGTCGTCTCCGTTCCCTGCTTCGAGCTTTTCGCCGAGCAGAGCGAAGACTACCAGCAGGCGATCATCGGCAACTCGCCGGTCAAGATCGCCGTCGAAGCCGGCATCCGTCAGGGCTGGGATCACTTCATCGGCAGCGATGGCACCTTCATCGGCATGTCGAGCTTCGGCGCTTCCGGCCCCTACAAGGAGCTTTACAAGCACTTCGGCATCACGCCTGAGGCGGTGGTTGCCGCCGCGGAAACGAAGCTCGCCTGATCAATCTGCGGGGCGCGCCGAAAGGTGCGCCCCGCTTTTTTCGTACCACGTCAGTCAGACAGGGAGAGACCCATGACAGTGAAAGTCGCCATCAACGGTTTTGGCCGCATCGGCCGCAACGTGCTCCGCGCCATCGTCGAATCCGGCCGCACCGACATCGAAGTCGTTGCGATCAACGACCTCGGCCCCGTTGAGACCAACGCTCACCTGCTGCGCTATGACTCGATCCACGGTCGCTTCCCGGCCGAGGTCAAGGTCGAAGGCGACACGATCACCATCAACGGCGGCAAGCCGATCAAGGTGACGGCGATCAAGGATCCGGCGACGCTGCCGCACAAGGAACTCGGCATCGACATCGCGATGGAGTGCACCGGCATCTTCACCGCGCGCGACAAGGCTGCAGCCCACCTGACGGCCGGCGCCAAGCGCGTCATCGTTTCGGCCCCGGCCGACGGCGCTGACCTGACGGTCGTCTACGGCGTCAACCACGACCAGCTGACCAAGGACCACCTGGTCATCTCCAACGCTTCGTGCACGACGAACTGCCTGGTTCCGGTCGTCAAGGTCCTGAACGATACCATCGGCATCAGCCATGGCTTCATGACCACGATCCACTCCTACACCAACGACCAGCCGTCGCTCGACCAGATGCACAAGGATCTGTACCGCGCCCGCGCTGCCGCACTGTCGATGATCCCGACTTCGACCGGCGCTGCCAAGGCCGTTGGCCTGGTTCTGCCGGAACTGAAGGGCAAGCTCGACGGCACGTCGATCCGCGTCCCGACCCCGAACGTCTCGGTCGTCGACTTCAAGTTCGTCGCCAAGCGCAACACCTCGGTCGAGGAAATCACCAACGCCATCAAGGCCGCCTCCAACGGCGCGCTCAAGGGCGTTCTCGGCTACACGGAAGAGCCGCTCGTTTCGCGCGACTTCAACCATGACAGCCACTCCTCGATCTTCGCGATCGACCAGACCAAGGTCGTCGAAGGCAACTTCGTGCGCATCCTCACCTGGTACGACAACGAGTGGGGCTTCTCGAACCGCATGGCCGACACGGCGGTCGCGTTCGCCAAGCTCATCTAAGACAGATGTTTCGCGCCCTCTCCTCAACGACGGTCCGCTGGCGTCCGCTGGAAGGGGAAGGGCTCGAACACCTGACGCTGACGAAAATCGACACCACCGACGGCGCGGTCATCCGCGCCGTCGGCGTTCTGATCGGCAGCCGCGGCGGCGCGCCCTATGGCGTGCGCTACCGGATCGACTGCGACGACAGCTGGCACGTGCGCAAGCTGATGGTCGACACGACAGACGGCCGCAGCCTGCACCTGCGCTCGGACATTCCGGGCGAATGGGCAACGGCACGCGGCACGCCCCTCCCCGAGTTCGACGGCTGCATCGACATCGATCTCGCCGGCACGCCCTTCACGAACACCCTGCCGATCCGTCGCCTCGGCCTTGTGAGCCAATCCGGCGCCGCCAGGCTGAAGATGCTCTACGTGCCGTTCGACACGTTTCAGCCCGTTGTCGACGGTCAGTACTACACCTGCCTCGATGATTTCAGGCTCTATCGCTACGAGGCCGAGGACCGCAGCTTTGAAGCGGACCTGCCCGTGGACGAGGACGGCCTCGTCATCGACTATCCAACCCTTTTCCAAAGACTATCACCGGAGACCATCTGATGACTTTCAAGACCCTCGACGATCTGACCGACATCGCCGGCAAGCGCGTTCTGGTGCGCGTCGATCTCAACGTGCCGGTCAAGGACGGCGTGGTCACCGACGCGACCCGTATCGAGCGCGTCGCGCCGACCATCCGCGAGCTGTCCGAGAAGGGCGCCAAGGTCATCCTGCTCGCCCATTTCGGTCGCCCGAAGGGTGAACCGGTCGCCGACATGTCGCTGAAGACGATCGCAACGGCCGTCGAGGACGTGCTCGACCAGCGCGTTCACTTCGGCGCCGACTGCATCGGCGACAAGGCAGCGAACGCGATTGCCGACATGAGCAACGGCGATGTGCTGCTGCTCGAAAACACCCGCTTCCACAAGGGTGAGGAAAAGAACGAGGCCGAGTTCGTCAAGGCGCTCGCGGCCAATGGCGACATCTACGTCAACGACGCGTTTTCGGCAGCGCACCGCGCCCATGCCTCGACCGAAGGCCTTGCCCATCACCTGCCGGCCTATGCCGGCCGCACCATGCAGGCCGAACTGGAAGCGCTGGAAAAAGGCCTCGGCCAGCCGAAGCGCCCGGTCGTCGCCATCGTCGGCGGCGCCAAGGTCTCGACCAAGATCGACCTGTTGCAGAACCTCGTGACCAAGGTCGATGCGCTCGTCATCGGCGGCGGCATGGCCAACACCTTCATCGCCGCCAAGGGCATCAATGTCGGCAAGTCGCTGTGCGAGCATGACCTCGCCGACACCGCCCGGGCGATCATCGCCGCTGCCGACAAGGCCGGCTGCGCCATCGTGCTGCCGGAAGACGGCGTGATTGCCCGCGAGTTCAAGGCCGGCGCCGACAACGAAGTGGTCGACATCAACGCCATTCCGGCCGATGCCATGGTTCTCGACGTCGGCCCGAAGTCGATCGCCGCCGTCAACGCGTGGATCTCCAAGGCCGAAACACTGGTCTGGAACGGCCCGCTCGGCGCCTTCGAAATCGCGCCTTTCGACAAGGCGACCGTTGCCGTTGCCAAGCATGCGGCTGCCCGCACCCGTCAGGGCTCGCTGGTCTCGGTTGCCGGCGGTGGCGATACCGTCGCGGCGCTGAACCACGCCGAAGTCGCCGACGATTTCAGCTATGTTTCGACCGCCGGCGGCGCGTTCCTGGAGTGGATGGAAGGCAAGCCGCTCCCAGGCGTCGACATCCTGAAGCAGAAGTAAGACATACAACCGGCGCGTGGGAAGCACTCTCACGCGCCGTGAAATCAAGAAAAAACCTTATTTATTCAAACGATTAAAAAATTTTAAATCGTTTCAGTCGATTTTCCCGCCATTTTCCTGGACAATTTCACCTGTTACTCGCGCTCCTGTTGGGAGCGTGGCGGTTGCCCCGTGCGCCGTCGGCCCTGCAACTGTTTCAGTGTTCGCCTGATCCTCACGATCGGCGCTGTCTAGGGAGAGAAAAAGCATGACGGAAAAACTGGAAGACATCGCCGTCGCCATGGTCGCCAATGGCCGCGGACTGCTTGCCGCCGACGAGTCCACGGCAACGATCAAGAAGCGCTTCGATACGATCGGCCTCGAATCCACCGAGACCTCCAGGCGCGATTACCGCGAGATGCTGCTACGCGCCGAAAAGGCGATGCGCAAATACATCTCCGGCGTCATCCTCTACGAGGAAACCCTGTTCCAGCATGCGGTCGACGGCACGCCGCTCGTCGACATCATCCGGGCCGCCGGCGCGATCCCCGGCATCAAGGTCGATGCGGGCGCCAAGCCGATGACCAACTTCCCGGCCGAAACGATCACCGAAGGGCTCGACGGCCTTGCCCAGCGGCTGGCGAGATATCACGAGGCCGGCGCACGCTTTGCCAAGTGGCGCGGCGTCGTCTCCATCTCCGATACGCTGCCCACCGCCGGTGCGGTGCGCGCCAATGCCCACGCGCTCGCCCGCTATGCCGCCCTCTGCCAGGACGCCGGCATCGTGCCTATCGTCGAGCCGGAAGTGCTGATGGACGGCGCGCCCGGCGACCACTCGATCGATCGCTCCGAACATGTGACCGAGTGGACGCTGCGGACCACCTTCGAGGAACTGGCGGCCATGCGCGTCAAGCTCGAAGGCATGATCCTGAAGCCAAGCATGGTGATCGACGGCAAGAAGGCCCGCAATGCCTCCGTCGCCGAAGTGGCCGAGCGCACCATCCGGGTACTGAAGCGCACGGTGCCTTCGGCTGTACCGGGCATCGCCTTCCTCTCCGGAGGTCAATCGACCGAGGAGGCGACCGCCCACCTCTCGGCAATGAACGCCAGCCACGACCTGCCCTGGAAGCTCACCTTCTCCTATGGCCGCGCGCTGCAACAGGAAGCGCTGAATGCCTGGCACGGCAAGGCCGACAACATCGGCGCCGGCCAGCGCGCCTTTGCCCATCGCGCCGAGATGTGCAGCCTGGCCGCCAAGGGAACGTGGAAGAAGGAACTCGAGAAGGCCGCCTGAGCCAGGTTGACCGCATAGGAGGGGCCGCTGTCGGCCCCTTTTCATTGCAAAGGCTTGACGCCTGCAACGCGACGGCTTCGTCGGCGCCGTGGAACTTGTCACCCGGACAAGTTCGGGCCTTTGTGCGGTGTGTCGGGTATCTTAAGCCTTGGCTTCAGAGCCGACACGATGAGCGCCAGCGGCGCTCCACCAGCGAAAGCCACGACCATGACCTCTGACTCCGCGCCGAAATCCGTTGCCTATGTCACCGTCGACGTCTTCACCGACGAGCGCTTTGCCGGCAACCAGTTGGCGGTCATGTCCGACGCCCGCGGCTTGAGCGATCATCAGATGCAGGCGATCGCGACCGAATTCGGCTATTCCGAAGTCACCTTCGTGCTGCCGCCGCACGACCCTGCGAACACCGCAGAAGTCCGGATCTTCACGCCGACGACGGAGATCCCCTTTGCCGGTCATCCCAATGTCGGCACGGCCTTCGTGCTCGGCGGGCAAAAGGAAATCTTCGGCCGCGCGCCCGGTGAAATGCTGCGGTTCGAGGAAAAGGCCGGCCTTGTCGAGGCCACATTGCTGCGGGAAGCCGGTGTAGTGGTGGGCGCCACCATCGTCGTACCGCGCAGCCTGACCGTCGGCCCCGAAATCGACGCCGACACCATCGCCGCCTGCGCGTCGCTCGCGCCTGAAGCCGTCAGCAGACGCGTGCATGCGCCGACCCGGCTTTCCGTCGGGCTGCCCTTCGCCGTCGCCGAAATCATGGATGTCGCGACGCTGTCGTCCGCCCAACCCAATGTCACCGCCTTCCAGGCGGCCAATGCGCGCTACAAACCCGAGGAAGACAGTTTCAGCCTGTTCCTCTACGCTCGCTCGGTGGAAGCGCCCTGGCAGATCCGGGCGCGTATGTTCGCACCGCTCGACAATGTCAACGAGGACCCGGCAACCGGTAGCGCCTCGGCAGCGCTTTCCGCCTATCTCGTCTCGCTCGTCCCGGAGCAGGATATCGATGTCGAGATCACCATCGAGCAGGGTGTGGAGATGGGGCGTCGCAGCCTCATCGGTGCGCATGTCCGAAAGCAGGGTGGCGTCGTTCGCAAGGTCAGCCTTTCCGGCCATTGCGTCAGCGCCATGCGCGGTCTGATCGAGCTCTAGCGCTTTTTTAACGCCTCAGGCGCGGTCGCGCTCCGGCAGAAGCTTCAAGATATCGGCAAACATATCCTGCCATTCGGCGTCTTCCATCTCGAGGAAACCGAAGCCGCGCAGCAGGAAGACACCTTCCGTTGCGAGAAACACCATCCGCGCCCTTCGGCCCTCCTCCGTCGACAGGTCGAGACCGTCGAGGCGGACGCGATACCAGGCGCGGTTCTTCGCCATGTGCTCTTCCCGCTGCAGCAGTGCGGCCATCATGCCGGAAGTGCGGGCATTGTCGGCCGTGTTCATCCGGGCGGTCACCGCCGCATGGGCGCGCATCGCCTTGATCGGATCAGGATCGTCGCCACCTTCCGCCGTTACCGCGGCATCGAACTCGTCGAACCAGCGCTGCATCATCGCGTCGATCAGGCCGTCCTTGTTGCCGAAGCAATATTGCACGCCGCCCTTGGTGATGCCGGAGGCCTTGGCGACGGCATCGATCGTCAGCCCGGCCGCGCCGACGGAATTCACCACCGCCTCCGCCGCATCCAGCACCTTGTCACGATCGATTGTTCGTCGTCGTCCCATCTTGACTTCCTATTTCAAATCCATACGTACGTATTCAAATAAACAACGACCCTGATTTAAACAAGGCCCAGCCCCCATTTCCCACTGGCGGCCACCGAGGTGTACCATGCTTCCGCAAAATCGCTGGCTCATTCTAGCCATAGTATCGAGCGCGCTTTTTCTGATCGTCGTCGACATGACGGTGCTCTATACCGCCCTGCCCCGTCTGACCCATGACCTCGGCGCCACCGCGTCGGAGAAGCTCTGGATCGTCAACGCCTATGCCCTGGTCGTCGCCGGCCTTCTGCCCGGCCTCGGCACGCTTGGCGACCGCCTCGGCCACAAGAAGCCCTTCATCGTCGGTCTTGCCGTCTTCGGCATCGCTTCGCTGATCGCCGCCTATGCGCCGACACCGGCGATCCTGATCGGCGGCCGCGTCCTGCTGGCCGTCGGCGCCGCCCTTATGATGCCGGCGACGCTGTCGATCATCCGGCTCACCTTCACCGACGAACGCGAGCGCGCGCTGGCGATCGGCGTCTGGGCGGCGATTGCGTCCGGCGGCGCCGCGATCGGCCCGGTGCTTGGCGGTTTCCTGCTCGAATACTTCTGGTGGGGCTCGGTCTTCCTCATCAACGTGCCGGTCGTCGCGGTAGCGCTGCTGCTCGGCCTCGTCGTGCTGCCGAACGGCGCCGGCAATCCGAAACACCCCTGGGACGCGATCGGTTCGCTGCAGATCATGGTCGGCCTCATCGGTCTTGCCTATGCCGTCAAGGAAACGAGCAAGCGCGAGCCGTCGCTGGAAGCGGGTCTTGCTGCCGCCGTGATCGGCGCGATCGCGCTCTTTCTTTTCGTGCGTCGCCAGCGCCGCAGTCCGCATCCGCTGATCGATTTCAGCCTCTTCCGCAATGCGGTGTTTTCCTCCGGCGTCGCCGCAGCACTGGTGGCATCCGCCTCCATCGTCGGCATCGAACTGGTGCTGAGCCAGCAGCTGCAGCTGGTCGAGGGCTTTTCGCCGCTCGAGGCCGGCTTCTTCATTCTGCCGATCCCGCTTGCCGCCTTCGTCGCCGGGCCGCTGACCGGTACGCTTCTGCCGCGCCTCGGCGCCGAAGTGGTGCTGCGCTCCGGTCTCATCCTGGCGGCGCTCGGCCTCGGCGGCTACCTGCTCGTCCATGAAACCGGCGCGCTCGCCCAGGTCGCCACCCTCGTGGTTCTCGGCCTCGGCATCGGTGCGTCCATGACCGCCGCCTCCAGCGCCATCATGTTCAACGCCCCACCGGAACGGGCCGGCATGGCAGCATCGATCGAGGAGGTCTCGTTCGAGCTTGGCGGAGCGATCGGCATTGCCGTGCTCGGCACCGTCATGTCGGTCGTCTACACCGCCTTCCTCGTCCTGCCGGAGGGGGCTGCGATCCCGGCGATGGCACGCGACAGTCTCGACGAAGCCCTGCTTCTCGCCGAGAAGCTGCCCGCGGATGTGGCGAGCGAACTGGTGACCCGTGCCCGCCTCTCCTTCGAAGGAGCGTTTACCGCGGTCGTGATGGTGGCGACAGCCATGCTGTTCGTGACCGGAGCGGCCATCTGGTGGCTGACCGCCGGGCGGGTCAGCGCCCCTCAGGGATCCCGCCAGGGTCATCACTAAGCAACTGCGAGCCGCCGGATGGAAAACGATTGTCCGGCGGTTCAGCGCAATCCGGCCTCGCATTTTGCGATCGCCTCGACCATCGCCTGGAAACGAACATGGTGGCGAACGGCGTCGAGGTCTGAATCCTGCTTGAACCAGAGCAGCTGGTAGCAGGAGCTCTGCGGCAGCAAGGTCTCGAGAAGATCGAGCGCCGCGTCGATATCGCCGAGGATGCAATAGACACAGGCCGTGTTGTAACGGGCGACCACGTCATCGGGATCGATCGCCAGCGCCCGCGCTGCCCATTCGCGCGCACGGTCGGCCTCGCCCATATGGGCAAGCGCCAGCGCGCCGCGATGGGCCGGGCCCGAGTTCTCCGGATTGAGCTCCAGCGCCCGCTCCGCCCGGGCAATGCCGATGCGCGCCCACTGCTTGCGTTCGCTGTCGCGGCCGAGCGTGCGATAGGCGCTCATCAGGTGGATCGGTGACAGATAATCGTCCGGCCGGATGTCGGCGGCACGCTTGAAGAACTGGATCGCCATTTCGAACGCGCCCTGCATGAACAGGAAGCGGCCATAATGGAAGTTCGCCTCGTAGAGCCCGGCATCGAGCGTCAGCGCCTGCTCGAAGGCGGCAACCGCCTCCTCGCATTGGCCGTCCTGGTGAAGCACCAGACCACGGGATGCGTGTGCCTCCGCGAGGTCTGGATCGAGCGCCAGCGCCCTGTCGGTGATCGACAGGATGCCTTGCAGCGGAAACTCGTCCTCGTGCCAGTCACGCAGCGCCGACTCGCAATCGGCGATGCCGGCATAGGCGCGGGCAAAATCCGGATCGAGTTCCACCGCCTTCATGAACATGCGCCGCGCGAGCAGGAGATAAGAGCGCGTCCAGGCATGCGAAAACTGCCGGCCGCGCAGATAGTAGGTATAGGCCTCGACGCTTGTCGTCGGGTCGCTCTCGATCGCCCGCCTTTCTGCCGGCAACAGCTTGATCTTCAGCTGGTCGACGATCGCATGGGTGATTTCGTCCTGGATGGCGAAGATGTCGGTCAGGTCCCGGTCGTAGCGATCGGCCCAGAGATGCGTGCCGGTCAGCGCATCGATCAACTGGCCGGTGATACGCACCCGCGCGCCCGCCTTGCGTACGCTGCCTTCGAGGATGTAGCGAACGCCGAGTTCCTGGGCCACCTGCTTCACCTTCACCGATCGCCCCTTGTAGGTGAACACCGTGTTGCGGGCGACGACATGCAGCTTCGATATCTTCGAAAGATCGGTGATGATGTCTTCGGTGATGCCGTCGGAGAAGTATTCCTGCTCGGGATCATGGCTCATATTGGTGAAGGGCAGTACGCCGACCGAGAGCCCGTAGCCATCGTCGAGCACCACCGGACACGATCCGTTCGGCGCCGACGCGACCTTGGTCGGTGCACCGAGCGCCACCGAATAGACATGTACGCCGGCGGCGATGTTCTTCAGCGTGTGTTCGCCCTTGTCGATGAAGCCGACATCCAGGCGCGCGCCGACATGGTCGCGCACGGAAGCCGAGACGGCGATGCCGGAAGGTTCAGCGAGGCCTTCGAGGCGCGCCGCGACATTGACGCCATCCCCGAAGATGTCGCCATCTTCGACGATGATGTCGCCAAGATGCACGCCGATCCTGAGTTCGATGCGTTTGAGCGGCGAAACGCTTTCATTGCGCAGCAGCATGCCACGCTGGATATCGACGGCGCAGGCGACCGCGTGCACGACGCTTGCGAACTCGACCAGGATGCCGTCGCCGGTGAGCTTGACGATGCGTCCCTTGTGACGGGTGATCTTCGGATCGACGAGTTCGCTCTTGTGCCGTTTCATCGCGGCCAACGTACCGGTCTCGTCAGCGCCGATCAGGCGACTGTACCCCACGACATCGGCAGCGAGAATGGCAGCAAGCCGGCGTTCCAAGAAACCCTCGAAGTCATCTCCCGAATGAGGCTCGCACTTTAGCGCTTTCTTTCCCATCTGTCCTGCGCCCTTTTCTGGTTGAAACGACAGGTTTCGCAACCAAGGTAGCGGTGAGCCGCAGGCGATGGAGTTCCAAAGGTAACGGGGAGTTGCGGCGCGACCGCCGCGTCAGGGACGGATCAACACTGTCACCATCATCATCACGATGGCGAAGACCGCGATCTTCCAGAAATCGCGACGGCGGCGCAGCCCCGGAATGCCTATCGGCCAGAGGAGCTGAATGGCCATGATCAGAAGCAGAAAAAGGGCGATCGCCTTCTGCATGTTGCCCTCGTCTACCGGGAGGCTGCCTCGACCGGTGAAGCGTTCGCAACACCGGCACTCTTCGTCGCACGCAGCACCGCCTCCCCCGAGGACTAGCGATACGTTGCGCCTAGCAAAAAGGGCTAGTGTTTCCGCGGGCGATTTGCAATGACCGGCCGCCGCATGTTGCGTCATTCGTCTCCGATCGAAGGACAAAACCTGCGGCAACGCCAGGCGCTGCAATCACAAACCGGCTGGCAATTCACCAGGCACCGCCCTAACTTGCTGACGGCAGAACGAATTTCGGATGAATGATGAGAAAGAACCTGCTCCCTGTCGCCGCCCTCCTGCTCGGCACGCTGTTTCTCTTTCTGGGCAATGGTCTGCAGGGGCTGCTTCTTCCGGTGCGCGGCACCGCTGAAGGTTATCCCACCACCATCCTCGGCCTGATCGGCACATCCTGGGCTGCCGGCTTCGTGCTCGGCTGCTTCTTTGCGCCCACCGTCGTCAAGCGCATCGGCCACGTGCGCGCCTTCAGCGTCTTTGCATCGCTGATCGCGATCGTCGCGCTGCTCACCGGCATCCTGATCGACCCGACCTGGTGGCTGATCCTCAGGGCCTTGACCGGCTTTTCCACGGCCGGCACCTCGATGATCATCGAAAGCTGGCTGAACGAGCGCGCCACCAACGAGAGCCGCGGCGTCATCTTCTCGCTCTATATCGCCATCACGCTCTTCGGCGTCGTCGGCGGCCAGATGATGATCCCCTTCGGCGATACGTCGACCAGCATCTTCTTCATGATCTGCGGCATTCTCTACTGCGTCGCCATGCTGCCGACGCTTATGTCCAAGGCCGCCTCGCCGCAACCGTTGAAGAAGGTGAGCCTCGACCTGCGTGGCCTCTACAAAAACTCGCCGGTTTCCTTCCTCGGCATTCTGCTCGTCGGCATCGCCAACGGCGCCTTCGGCACGCTCGGCGCCGTCTTCGGTCGCCAGGCCGGCCTTTCCGACAGCACCGTCGCAGCTATGATGAGCGTGGCGATCTTTGCCGGCGCCGTCATGCAGTTGCCGGCCGGTCGCCTCTCCGACCGCATTGACCGGCGCTACGTTCTCGCCGCGCTTGCCGGCATCGGCGCCCTTGCCGGGCTCCTCATCTTCCTGATCGAGCCGAGCCAGGTCTGGATCGTGCTGACGCTGATCGCGATCTACGGCGCTGCGGCCAACGCGCTCTACCCGATCGCCGTGTCGCACGCCAACGACTTCGCCACAGCCGAAGACTTCGTCAAGGTGTCCGGCGGCCTGCTGCTGCTCTACGGCATCGGCACCATCATCGGCCCGACGATCGGCGGCCCGGTCATGACCGCGGCAGGCCCCTACGGCCTGTTCATGATCACCGCCTGCGCCCATATCCTGATCACGGCCTATGCCATCATCCGCAGCCGGATGCGCGCACCGGTTCCGGTCTCCGACCGCGACGCCTTCTCGCCGGTCAATGCCGGTGCGCCGACGACCCCGGAAAGCCTGCAGCTTTCGCCGCGCGCAGCCCCGTTCGAAGAAGCACACAACGAACCGGACAGGCGTCCGGAATGGGAGGATCAGTCGGATGAGCCTGTTTGACGACGACCGGCCGCAGAAGAAGGTGGCCCATGAAGTCGGCAGCGATCTCGCGCTGCTGTCCGTCGATGAGCTGACGCAGCGCATCGCGCTTCTAACCGAAGAGATTACCCGGCTGGAGGCGGAACGGACACGCAAATCCGCCAGCCGCTCGGCCGCCGAGAACCTGTTTCGCTGATCCGGCGGCGTAAGGTCGCACCGCAGCAAAACGGAGCGCGTTTAACGCGGCATTAAGCATTATCTGCGATTGTCAGGGCATCCGGAGCTTTCCGGTTTCAGACAATTTCTCCGACTGGCGAATGGGTCTGATTTTTCTCCCTGTTTTACCTTGAGAGCCGCTTTCCGCGGCTCTTTTTTTGTTTTGGCATAGGTTTATCTAAAGAACTGTGGAGATTAACCCTTTCTTAAGAATGCCCTTGCGCGAAATGCGCTATCGGATCATTCTTCAAGCATAGAGACGGGCAAGGATTTATTTCCCATAACCGTCCCCTACCTGACTGTCGTGATGCGTTTGAACCAGGGAAAACAGGTCATGTCCGAGAGAGGATTGAATACGGTCAGTTTCGCAGGACACGCGGCGTCCTCGGCACAATTCAAGACACTCTATTCGGAAGGCATGGGACTGGTCGAAGAAACGGCCACCTATCTTGACGGACCCGGCCGCGCCGCTTCCAAGGTCCTGCCGCGCATGGCATCGGTGCTCTATGCAGCCGAATCCATGCGACTGACCACCCGCCTGATGCAGATGGCCTCCTGGCTGCTGCTGCAGCGCGCCGTCAACAACGGCGAGATGAGCCGCGACCAGGTGATGTCGGAAAAGAGCAAGGTTCGCCTCGACAGCTTCAACGTCGACAAGGCAGCTCCGGGCTGGGCCGAGCTGCCGGAATCCTTCCGCGACCTGATCGAGCGGTCGCTGCGCCTGCAGAACCGCGTCGCCCTGCTCGACCGCGAAATCTATCGCCCGCACGAAGCGGCCGCGATCGTCCCGGACAACCAGAACGGCGTCAAGGCGCAGATCAAGCTGCTGCAGACGGCCTTCGGAACCAACTGACGCCGCGCAAAAAACAAATCTGAGAAACCAAGCCCGCCGCAACAGCAATTGCCGGCGGGTTTTTCTTTGCGACCGGCAGCGGCGGCGGCCGCCCGTCGTCATCGGCAAACAGCGACTTATCGGACATGATCCTCACCGAAGCCGACTTGGCTCCCTTCCGCGACGCGAACGGGCTTGCACATCTGGAACCGCTTCCCGGGTTCCTCGAGAGCGCTGCGGCGCTACTCAGCCCCGGACGCGTCGTCCTGCCAAGCCAGATGCTGACCCCGACCCGCAAAGCCTTCGAGACCGAATGGAACGCCTTCGATTCCAGCAGGGCGCGAGAGACGCTCCAGGCGATCCCCGTCCTTGCCTTCCGACGACACGTCCCTTTTCTCAACCCAGCCGTGGAATGGCGCGGGCTGGTCCATCAGTGCTCCGGATTCTATTGCCAGCAGATGAGGATGATCGCGACGCGCCTGAGGCCGAGGCCAGCGATCGCTGCGCATTTGAACGCCATAGCCCGAAAACACTATGACGCGGACGCCGGTTTCCTTCATCCAGACAATCTGCGCGCATCGCAGGTCGTGTCTTACGTCGAAACGCTGGCACGCCTGGGCCTCGACTGCGACGTTTCCTGGAGAAACCTCACCGAGGGCGCCTATCCGATCGACGCCACGCAAAAGCATCTCGATCTTCTGACGGAAGAGGCGTTGCCACTTGCGGAAATCGCCGACTGGTCGGATCAGGAACCGCGACATAACGCCGTCATTCTGCTCCTTGCCTGGAACAGCGACTGAGCGCCGCTGCCCGCAGCGCCGCGCCCGGCGTATCTCCCAAAACCAAGACAGCAAAAAGCCCGGGCCAATGGCCCGGGCTTTTTGAAATGCCGAAGAGGCGTTCGATTAGAGGCCGAGGCCTTCGAAGCGCTTCTTGAACTTGGAGACGCGGCCGCCGCGGTCCATGAGCTGCTGGTTGCCGCCCGTCCAAGCCGGGTGCGACTTGGGGTCGATTTCCAGGTTCATGGTGGCGCCTTCAGAACCCCAGGTCGAGCGGGTTTCGTATTCGGTGCCGTCAGTCATGACTACCTTGATGACGTGGTAATCGGGATGGATGTCTGCCTTCATAACGATCTTCCTAGAGTTCCAGGGTCCAATTGTCGCAAGGCATTGCGACTTCGAGACCGAACACGTAAATGAAGCCGCGTACCGGCTGAACGGCCACGGCTTCCCAATTCGATGCCGTGCCTATACATCAAGGTCTGCGGGATAACAAGTGCCGCACGGAAGACTCATGGGCAATCCCTTCCTCCGTGTTTGGCGAAAGGGGTCAAGTGTCGTCAAGAGAAAACCAGGCGCCAACGCGCAAATCCATTCGCCCGCTCGCCACGCTGCTTCCCTATCTCGCGCGCTACCGTCATCTGGTCGTCGGCGCCAGCATTTCGCTGATCCTTGCTGCCGTAACCACGCTGGCGCTGCCGCTCGCCGTCAGGCGGATGGTCGACAACGGCTTCTCCAGTCCCGATAGCGGCTTCATCAACACCTACTTCGCGATGCTGATGATGCTCGCCATCGTGCTCGCGCTGGCGAGTGCGGCGCGCTACTACTTCGTGATCACGCTCGGCGAACGCATCGTCGCCGACCTGAGGCGCAGCGTTTTCGACCGCGTCACCCGCCTTTCCGCCTCCTTCTTCGACGTCAACCAGTCCGGCGAGATCGTCTCGCGACTGACCGCCGATACGACGCAGGTGAAATCCGCAGTCGGCGCCACCGCCTCGGTCGCGCTGCGCAACCTGATCCTGTGTCTCGGCGCCATCGGCATGATGGTCTATACCAGCCCCAAGCTTTCGAGCCTCGTGCTGATCGCGATCCCGATCATCGTCTTCCCGCTCGTCGGCTTCGGCCGTTCCGTGCGCCGCCGCTCGCGCCAGGCGCAGGACACGCTCGCTGCCGCCTCGGCCTATGCCGGCGAGGCGATCGCCGCATCGCGCACCGTCCAGGCCTTCAACGGCGAAGGGCTTGCTAACAGCCACTTCGGAGCCGCCGTCGAGGAGGCCTATGGCGCGGCGCGCGCCGCGATCAAGGCGCGCTCGGTGCTGACCGCTTTCGCCATCACCATGGTGTTCGGCAGCGTTGTCGCCGTGCTCTGGTTCGGCGCGCACGACGTGCTGTCCGGCAATCTTTCCGCCGGCACGCTCAGCCAGTTCCTGCTCTACTCGGTCTTTGCCGCGGGCAGCCTCGGTTCGCTCTCGGAAGTCTGGGGCGAGCTTTCGCAGGCAGCGGGTGCTGCCGAACGGCTGAACGAGCTTCTGACCGAAGTCCCCGAGATCCAGGCACCGGAAAATCCGGTCGCCATGCCAGTGCCGGCAACCGGCGCCATCGCCTTCGACGACGTCCATTTCGCCTACCCGTCGCGGCCAGACTACAAGAGCCTCAACGGCCTCAGCTTCAACATCGCACCCGGCGAGACCGTTGCGATCGTCGGACCGTCCGGCGCCGGCAAGAGCACCGTCTTCTCCATGCTGCTTCGCTTCTACGACCCCGCCAAGGGCGCGGTGAGCGTGGACGGCGTCGACATTCGCACCGTCGACCCCAAGGATCTGCGCGACCGCATTGCGATCGTGCCGCAGGATGTGACGATCTTCGCCTCGTCCGTGCATGACAACATCGCCTTCGGCATGCCGAATGCAAGCCGTGAGGCGGTGCGCGCCGCCGCCGTCGCCGCGCAGGCGGACGAGTTCATCGGCAGGCTCGACAAAGGCTACGACACCTATGTCGGCGAGCGGGGCGTCACGCTTTCCGGCGGCCAGCGCCAGCGCATCGCCATTGCCCGCGCCATCCTCAAGAACGCGCCGGTGCTGCTTCTTGACGAAGCAACCTCTGCCCTCGACGCCGAGAGCGAGACGCTGGTCCAGAAGGCGCTCGACAGCCTGCTGCACGAGCGCTCTACCATCATCATCGCCCACCGCCTGGCGACCGTGCTGAAGGCCGATCGCATCCTGGTGCTGGATCATGGCCGCATCGTCGAGGAAGGAACCCACGCCTCCCTCATCCGCCAGGGCGGGCTCTACGCCAAGCTGGCGCGGCTGCAGTTCAACCATGGCGCAGAGGCCCTGTTCGTCAACGCGCAGAGCTAAACGCACCGCACGGCGCGAAAAGCGTCCTCCGATTTGCCGTAAAGCGGTTGCCGACGGAAGGCCGAGCCCTATTGTTATGGGGCCGGCCGAGGAGGCCGGTATCGCTTTCTGCTGAATTGATCGGGAGGACTACCGCATGGCATTTTCGCACCTGACCCGGCGTGCCACTCTGGCGCTGGGCCTGATGGCGCTGACGGCGCTGCCCCTTGGCTCGACGGCACTGGCCCAAGGCTTTCCCGACCGGCCGATAACGCTCGTCGTTCCCTTTGCCGCCGGCGGTTCCACCGACGTGGTTGCCCGCATCGTCGCGCAGAAAATGTCGGAGGACCTCGGCGAGCAGGTGATCGTCCAGAACGTCGCCGGCGCCGGTGGCAATCTCGGCGCAGACAATGTCGCCCGCGCCGATCCGGATGGTTATACGATCCTGATGGGCACGGTCGCCACCCACGCGCTCAATCCGCTGATCCTGAAGACCAAGCCCTATGATCCCGAGAAGGACTTCGCGCCGATCTCGCTGCTCGTGGTCGTGCCCAACGTGCTCGTCGTCAACCCGGAACTCCCTGCCAAGAACGTCGCGGAACTGCTGGCGCTCCTGAAGGCCAAGCCCGACGAGTATAGTTACGCCTCTTCCGGCAACGGCACGCCGCTGCACCTCTCCGGCGAACTCTTCAAGAAGATGGCCGGCGTCAGCATGCAGCACATCCCCTACAAGGGCGCAGGTCCGGCACTGAACGACGTCATCGGCAACCAGGTGCCGATCATGTTCGACAACCTCCCCTCCTCCTCCAGCCACATCAAGGCGGGAACGCTGAGGGCGCTCGCGGTGACCACGGCGGAACGCGCACCGTCCTTCCCGGATGTGCCGACGGTCGCCGAGGCCGGCATCCCGGGCTACGAGACCTACACCTGGAATGCGCTCTTCGCCCCCGCCAACACGCCTCAGCCGGTCGTCGCCCGCCTCAACGAGGCGGCCAACAAGGCGCTGAAGGATCCCGCCGTCGTCGAACGCATGAAGGAATTCAGCGCCACGATCGTTGGCTCGACCCCGGAGGAGCTGCAAGCGCATGTGAAGGCCGAGCTGGCGAAGTGGACACCGGTCGTACGTGACGCCAACGTGCAGATGGATTGACGATCAGAACGATCGCGGCCCCTCATCCGGCTGCCGCCACCTTCTCCCCGCCCGCGGGGAGAAGGGACGTGTGGCGCGCTCCGTGCGTGTGCATCAAGCATACACGGTGTCCCTCGGATTGAACCCGAACACCACCCCAGACTCGAACGTCGCCTCTTCGGGCTTGGCAGGGAGAGGGCTATCGTGAGGGGCCGCTCCAGCTAACAACCACGTCACGCCCCGGCAGCACCCCGCCCCGCAGCCCGGCCGGAAAAGATGCAGCCGCCGAGAAACGTGCCTTCGAGCGCATTGTAGCCATGCATGCCGCCGCCGCCGAAGCCGGCGACTTCACCGGCAGCGTAGAGACCGGGTACCGGCTCGCCCGATTGCTCCAGAACCTGGCCTGACAGGTTGGTTTGGAGCCCGCCGAGCGTCTTGCGGGTCAGGATATGCAGGCGGACGGCAATCAGCGGTCCGGCCTTGGGATCGAGCAGCCGATGCGGCTTGGCGGTGCGCAGCAGCCGATCACCGCGATAGGCGCGGGCGCCGCGGATCGCGGTCACCTGCGCGTCCTTGGAGAACGGATTGTTGATTTCCCGGTCGCGCGCCTCGATCTGCTGCCGCATGTGTTCCAGCGACAGCCGGTTCTCGCCGGTCAGTGCATTCATCGCCGGCACCAGGTCGTCGAGCCGATCACGCACGATGAAGTCTTCGCCCCTGTCCATGAACGCCTGGACCGGCCCTGGCGGGTTCTTGCCGAGCCGCTTTAACAGAAGGGCGACGCTCTTGCCGGTGAGATCGGGATTCTGCTCGGAACCAGAAAGCGCGAACTCCTTCTTGATGATCGCCCGCGTCAGCACGAACCAGCTGTAGTCATGGCCGCTGTCGCGGATCGCCTTCAACGTGCCGAGCGTATCGAAGCCGGGCATGGCCGGTGCCGGAAAGCGGTTGCCGTCGGCGTCGCACCAGAAGGACGAAGGCCCCGGCAGGATGCGGATGCCATGGTCCGGCCAGATCGGATCGAAGTTCTTCAACCCCTCGGTATAGTGCCACATGCGATCCGCATTGATGACGGCGCCCCGCGCCTGGCTGGCGACCTCGAGCATGCGACCGTCGACATGATGGGGTACGCCCGCGACCATTGTCGCCGGCGGTTGGCCGAGACGCTTGCGCGGCCAGTTGCGGCGGACCAGATCATGGTTCCCGCCGATACCGCCTGACGTGACGACGACCGCGCCCGCCGAAATCTCGAAATCGCCGACGATCTCGCGCGAGCTGCGTTCGCCGCGCCCGACCGGATCGTCCTTGAGCAGCGCACCGCGCGCACCCGTCACGCGGCCGTCGGTGGTCACGAGCTCATCGACCCGGTGGCGGAAACGGAAGCGCACGAGACCGCGGCTTTCCGCCTCCCGCGTCAGCCGGATGAACGGCTCGAGCACCGCCGGACCGGTGCCCCAGGTGACGTGAAAGCGCGGCACCGAATTGCCGTGGCCGTGGGCAAGGCCACCGCCGCGCTCCGCCCAGCCGACCACAGGAAACCAGCGCATACCGAGCGAGTGCAGCCAGGAGCGTTTCTCGCCCGCGGCAAAATCGAGATAGGCTTCCGCCCAGAGCCGCGGCCAGTGATCCTCAGGACGGTCGAACTGCGACGAGCCCGCCCAGTCCTGCCGGGCAAGCTCGCGGGTGTCGCGGATACCCATGCGGCGCTGTTCGGGGCTATCTACGAAAAACAGACCGCCCAGCGACCAGAAGGCCTGTCCGCCGAGGTTCTGCTCCCCCTCCTGGTCGAGCACGATGACCCTGCGCCCGAGTGCTGCCGCCTCCGCTGCGGCGACAAGCCCGGCAAGGCCCGCGCCGATAACCAATACATCGCAATCCATGAAATGCTCTCCCCCTCGCATCCCATCCGGCACCCCACGCCCTGACACGCAAAGGCTGCCGCAGCCATCGAAATGGCTGCAGAAACTGTTACGCGTACGTCAAGGTCAATTCAAGGGCCGGGCTAGCGTCACCGACAACGGGACGCTCGCGGGGCCGAAAGCTTACTTCTCGGTCAGCTTGAGCTCGATGCGGCGGTTCTGCGCCCGCGCTTCCGGGCTTTCGCCCGGCGCGATCGGCTGGTACTCGCCAAAGCCTGCGGCAACCAACCGGTCCGCCGGTACGCCCTTCGAGATCAGGAACTTGACCACCGAGGTCGCGCGCGCCGACGAGAGCTCCCAGTTGTCGGCAAAACGCCCGGCGCCGGAAAGCTGCACATTGTCGGTGTGGCCGTCGACACGCAGCACCCAATTGATCTCGGCCGGGATTTCCTTGGCGAGATCGAGCAGTGCGGTGGCGAGCTTGGCCATTTCCGCCTGCCCCGCCGGATTGAGGTCGTTGCCGCCGGACGGGAACAGCACCTCCGACTGGAAGACGAAGCGGTCGCCGACGATGCGGATGTTTTCGCGGTCGGAGAGAATTTCCCGAAGGCGTCCGAAGAAGTCCGAACGGTAGCGATTGAGTTCCTGCACCCGCTGGGCCAGCGCCACGTTCAGCCGTCGGCCGAGATCGGCGATCTTGGTCTGCGACTGCTGGTCCTTGGCTTCCGATGCCTGAAGCGCCACCTCGATGGCGGCAATCTGGCTGCGGAGCGCCGCGATCTGCTGGTTCAGGAGTTCGATCTGGCTCATCGCCCGCGCGCTGACTTCGCGCTCGGTCTCAAGCTCAGAGCCGAGACGGCCGATCTTCTGGTTGGCGGCGTCCGAGCTGCCAGCACCCTGGTCGAGCAGGGCCTGAAGCCGCGAGCGTTCGCCCTCGGAGGTGGCGAGCGACGCCTGCAGATTGGCAAGGGAATCCTCGAGATCCTGCTTGCCGCTCTTTTCGAGCGCCAGAAGCTGGGTCAGCTCGTTGATCTGGCTGTTCAGTCGCGTGAGTACCTCGTCCTTGCCGCTGATTTCGCGGCTGAGCAGGAACTGGGCGAGGACGAAAACGGTCAGCAGGAACATGATCGACAGCAACAGCGTCGACAGCGCGTCGACGAAGCCCGGCCAATAGTCGATCGTGCGCTGAGAGCGGCCTTTTCGCGCGAGCGCCATGGATCATTCCCCTCCGGTCTCTTCCGCGCGCGCCTTGGCCTGAACGGCCGGCTTGTCATGCGCAGACGACCGGTCGGAGATGCCGACGCGCGAAGCCAGCTTGTCGAGCGTCTTGCGCATCGCCTTGGCTTCGTCCTGCTGAGCCTCGATCCAGTCCCGCAGCATCTGCTGCTCGCCGCGCATGTTCTTGACCAGCCCCTGAATGCCTTCGGCGAGGCTTGCCATGGCGGCGGTCGTGCGCTGGTTCGCGCCGCCCTCATGGTTGAGGCGGACGAGCTGGTCGGTGAGCCTCTTCAGCTCCTCGACCGGCGCGCCGGCGGGCAGGTCGAGCGCCGGCGAAAGCTCCGAGCCAACATCGGTCACGGAGGAGAGCCAGTTTTCAAGCTCGGTGTAGAAACGGTTCTGCGCCCGCCCGGCCTGCAGATCGAGAAAGCCGAGGATCAGCGAACCGGAAAGGCCGAAAAGCGACGTCGAGAACGCCGTACCCATGCCGGTGAGCGGTGCCGACAGGCCAGTCTTCAGCGCTGAGAGAATGTCTTCCGTCGTGCCCGATCCGGCATCCAGAGACTGGATGACCGTATTGATCGAGCCGATCGTTCCAAGCAGACCCCAGAAGGTGCCGAGCAGGCCGAGAAACACCAGAAGCCCGGTCAGGTAACGCGAAATGTCGCGCGATTCGTCGAGGCGGGTGGCGATGGAATCGAGGATCGACCGCAGCGCCGTGGTCGAGATCGCCGTCTGACGACCGCCGATCAGGGCCCGCATCGGCGCGAGCAGCACAGGATCGCGCCCGACCTTGTCGGCGCTACCGGCGGCACGAAACGAATTGAACCAGCGCACTTCGGGACGCAAGCCCAGCACGTGGTTGAAGACGAGCAGGATGCCGATCAGCAGGACGCCGAGGATCAGGCCGTTGAGGCCCGGATTGGCGAGAAAGGCATTCTGCGCTTGGCGGAAGAGGATCGCACCCACGAAGCCGACGATGATCAGAAAGACCACCATCGTCCAGAAATAGTGCATGGGGCTCGAGAGCTTATGCGGGTTGTAGCCGTCTTCCATGCCTTCCCGACCGTTCCATCCGGACAGATGCAGTTTCGTCATGGGTATGAGTATCTCCGCTTCACTTGACGGAACGGCGCCGCGCCGGCCCGGAGCCTATCGCATAATTCCTGAAACCGAAATCGATTCAAGGCCCAATTTGTGCATGCAGCCGCGATCACGTCGCGGCCGACAGGTCGCCAGTTAGGCACGGGCCTGTGGCGGTGTCGTGTTGCTCCGTCGGGCTTCGCACCAAAAACAAAGCCCCCGATGCGGGCTGCGCGTCGGAGGCTTTGAAACGAAAGGGATGGCGACTTACTTCGTCGGCACCGGGCGGTGAACGACTTCCGTCAGCGCCTTGACGATGTATTCGTTGCCGCAAATGACCGAGCCGTCGTCGACCGGACGGGCGCCGCCGTTGATATCGTGCGTCCAGCCACCGGCTTCGCGAATGAGAAGCACGCCGGCGGCGATGTCCCAGGCTGCAAGGTCACGCTCCCAGTAGCCGTCGAAACGGCCGGCAGCGACATAGGCAAGATCGAGTGCAGCCGAGCCCATGCGGCGGATGCCGGCGACTTCGCCCATCACGTGACGCAGCTCGATCAGGTACTTGCCGTGGTTGCCGCGGCCAAGATGCGGCGTGCCGGTGGCGATCACGGCATCGGAAAGATGCTTGCGTGCAGCGACGCGCAGACGACGGTCGTTGAGGAAGGCGCCACCGCCGCGCTCGGCCGTGTAGAGTTCATCGGTCGCCGGGTTGAAGACGACGGCGCCGACGATCTCGCCCTGGCGCTCCAGTGCGATCGAAACGGCGAAATGCGGAATGCCATGCAGGAAGTTGGTGGTGCCGTCGAGCGGATCGACGATCCAGCGGTGCGCACCATCGGTGCCGATGATCTCCTCGCCTTCCTCCCCGAGGAAGCCATAGGTCGGGCGAGCCTTCAGGAGTTCTTCGCGGATGAGCTTTTCGGCCTTACGGTCGGCCTGCGAAACATAGTCGCCCGGTCCCTTGAGCGAGACCTGCAGGTTCTGGACTTCGCCGAAATCGCGGGACAACGACTTGCCCGCCTTGAAGGCGGCCTGAACCATGACATTGAGAAGTGCTGAACGGGCCATCTGGCGATCCCTTGAAAACGAAGGCCGATCGAACGCGTTCGATCGGACGTTGAACCTGCTTGACGAAACATAGGCGCATTGCCGGCCCCAAGGGCAAGCTGCAAACCGTGTTCCGTCGTCAAAAAACCGAGTGAAGTCTCACTCCGCTCGCGCATTGCTGCCACTGTCGCGGCGCCGCGAGCAAAACCGCGGCCTCAGAACCACAAAAGCCCCGAGAGTTCAAGCGAAATAGCATGTTTGCCGGCCGGCGGCGACGGGATTCCGCCTCGCTCAGCTCCGGCGATACCTGTTGGCCGCACTCAGCGCCTGCTTCTGCTGCTCTTCGTTCAGGCCGAGGTAGAAGTCCTCGAGCGCATCGTCCTTGAGACCGGCGCGGCGCGACAGCACATACCATTTGGCCGCCTCGACCGGGTTGGGCCTCGTGCCGATGGCATTGACATAGAGATGCGAGAGCCGGTTCTGCGCCACCACGTTGCCACCCTCGGCCGCCCGGCGCATCCAGCCGAAGCCGTCCTCCAGGTTCCGCTCACCGGCAATGCCTTCGATCATCCAGATGGCGATGTCCAGCTGGGCTGTGTCGAAGCCCGCCCGCGCCGCACGGATCAGCCATTCGCGGGCACGCGCCCGCTTGCTTTCCTCGATGCCGTCGACATTGACCAGGATCTGCGACAACGCATATTGCGCGTCCGCAATGCCCTGCTCGGCCGACTTCTCGTAATAGGGCATCGCCAGCTTCAACCCCTTCGGTCCGGGATTGTCGGCAACGAGCGTTTGCCCATAGTTGAACTGCGCCGAGCCGTTGCCGAGATCGGCCGACTTCTTCATCAGCTCTTCGGACTTCTTCCGGTCACGCTTGGCGTAGCGCCCCTCCATCAGGATCAGGGCATATTTGAACATCGCCGCCGGATCGCCTTTTTCCGCCGCCTGGCCATACCAGAAGGCAGCCTGCTGCGGGTTGCGCACGACGCCCAGCCCCTGCTGCAGGATTTCGGCAATCAGCGTCTGCGCCGCCGGATCGCCGAGCTGCGCCCGCGGCAACGCCAGATCCATCGCGGTCAGGTAATAGCCGCGCTGGAACGCGCCATAGGCCTCGTCGACCTTGCCGGCGAAGGGTTTTTCGGCCGGTAGCGCCGGCAATTCCGCACCCATGCGATCGAAAACGCCCACGCCTCCAGACGGCGCCGTGCCGTCTCCCGGCTTCTTTCCCGGGGCCGCGTTCGACTTGTCGCCAGTCTCTGCCCCTTCGGGCATCGCCGCGCCGTTAAAGGGTGTGATGCGGCCGCGTTTTTCGACGCCGGCATCGCCGCCGTCGCTCGGCTGCTCCTGCGCATGCGCCGGCAGCGCCAGCGCAACGGCCAGGGCGACAAGGGAAAGACCCCTACTCAATCTGGAAGACGGACGGTTCAACATCGAAACGTCTTAATCTTCAAACCGTGGCGCTTTTTCGTCAAGCAACGCGTTGACCGCGGCAACGACGGAGGGCGCCTGTCCCGGCTCACCGAAGACGGCCAGACGAAGCGCCACGAACTCGGCGCCGGTCTCCGCCACGGCAAGCGCCGATTGCGGATCGGTGCCGCCCATGACGATGCAAGGGATCTCGATCATCGACGCCCACCATTCGGCAAGCGCCAGGTTCTTCGAATGCGCCTCCGGCTTGATGTCGCCATCGGTCTTGCCGAAGAACACGTAGTCCGGACGCACTTCGCCGATCTCCAGCGCATGGTGGCGGTCGGCCGCGTTGCCACCGCCGACGATCAGCTTCGGCGTGTGCTTCTCGACCGCCTCGCCGAGCACCTCGGCATTGCCGGTAACATGCAGACCATCCGCCTTGGCGCGACCAGCCACGCGCGAGTCGCCCGCGATCAGCGCTGCGGCGCCCGCCTCCTGGATGACCGGAACCAGGCGCTCGGCATGCTTCTGGAACTCGGCGTCGTCGAGCCCGTATTGCGGCACGATCACCGAGGCGACGTCGCCACCCTTGAGCGCGTCGGCGAGCACCTTGGCACGTTCCGCCGCATCGGGCATGTCGGGCGCGATCAGCACCAGGCGGCAGCGTTCTGTTGTCATGCTCAGATATCCATTTCCGGCTGTACCGCGTAAGCCGCGAAACCAGCGCTCGATTTCATTTCCGAAAACCGATAGACGGAGACTGCAAAAGGATCAACAGCCACCCATGCTTCCGGATCTCGACTTCTACCTTATCGCCATCCCGGCCGTTCTGCTTGTCGGCCTCAGCAAAGGCGGCATGGGAGAAGCCCTTTCGCTCATGGGCGTGCCGATCCTGTCGATGGCGGTGTCGCCCGTCCAGGCCGCGGCCCTGCTCCTGCCGATCCTGATCGCGATGGACCTTGTATCGCTCTGGATGTGGCGCAAGCATGGCGACCGCAAGACGCTTTTCATGCTTTTGCCCGGCGCCATTGCCGGCATCCTCATCGGCTGGGCGACCTCCGCCTATGTCTCGCGTGATCTGCTCCGCCTGATCATCGGCCTGATCACCGTGCTCTTCGTGCTTCGCTACGTCTACAACATCTGGCGCATGCGCCTCGGCATCACCATCGCGCCGAAGACGCAGCGGGCCGGGCCGGCAGCGCTTTGGGGCTCGTTCGCCGGCTATGGCAGCTTCGTGGCGCATGCCGGCGGCCCGCCCTTCCAGATCTATGCGCTGCCGCTGCAACTCGATCCGCGCGAATATACCGGCACGATCGTGCGCTTCTTCGCGATCCTCAACGCAGTGAAGCTCATTCCCTATTTCGCGCTCGGGCAACTGGATCTCAGCAACTTGAAAATCTCGGCGACGCTCTTCCCGCTGGCGATCGTCGCCACCGTGTGCGGCGCCTTTATCGTACGCCGCATGAAGCCGCAGATCTTCTATCCCTTCATGTATAGCATGGCCTTCATCGCGGGCTCGAAGCTGCTCTGGGACGGTATCGTCGGCCTCGCCGCGGCCGGCTGAGTCGCCACCCAAGTATTACGGAAATATTGCAAAGCAAAATTAGCGTTTCGCACCGCACAAAATTCTTGCTGCCTTGCAAAAATTCGCCTAACGTCCGCCCATGACCATCGCGAACCCTTTCGATGCCATTGCGGACCCGAACCGGCGCCACCTGCTGGAGGAGTTGCGGCGCGCGCCGAAAACCGTGAACGAACTGGCAGAAGGCCTGCCGATCAGCCGTCCGGCCGTATCGCAGCACCTGAAGGCCCTGCTGGACTGCAATCTGGTCTCGGTATCGGCGAGCGGCACCCGGCGGATCTATGCGATCAACCGGCCGGGCTTCGACCGCCTCAATCTCTGGCTCGACCAGTTCTGGTCTTAAAGCTTGGAAGCGACGGCCCGGAAACAAGAGGACCGGGCGTCAGGCCCGGTCCAAAAATCCGTATATTCCACTGTGGGGGATTGGTTCTAAACCTTGTTGCGCCTACTCAGAGGGGAGATGGCGCTTCCCGATGGTTCTGGGAAATACCGTTGATAATCAGTGAGTCGAGGAGCGAAGCCTTTCGATTTCGTCCTTGATGCGCAGCTTCCTTCGCTTGATATCGGTAATCAGTTCGTCTTCCACTGACGGCTGATTCATCGCTACGTGGAGCTCCTGCTCCAGGGCGCCATGTTTTTTCTCAAGCGTTGCAAGATGAGCCTCAACAGTCATTTGGCAGTCCCTTCCTTTTGCTTGCATCCGGCACGCAAATGCCGGATGTTTCATGGTTGTAACCTTACTACTGTGCCACGCCATTTTTCATTTGTCGAAGGCGAAATGATGACGACGGATAACTTCCCGTTACCGCCCAAGATGTGATAGAGCGGCGCATGAAATTCCGGTTCGAGGAGGACTTCGCAACCGGGCTGATGGGGATCGCTTTGCATGCCGGACCAGGACCAGGCCGAACTCAGACTGACCGCAGCGCGGCTGAGGCAGGAACATGAAGACTATGATGCTGCCATCAACGCCATGATCGAGACGGGCTGCGACGCGCTCAGAGTCCAGCGCATGAAGAAGAAGAAGCTGGCGATCAAGGACAAGATCAGCAAGATCGAAGACCAGATCATTCCCGATATCATTGCCTGAAGCAGAACAGGATAGACGTGATCGACACCACGACCCCACCCGTCGCCATCATCATGGGAAGCCAGTCGGACTGGGAGACGATGAAGAACGCCGCCGATACGCTCGACGCGCTCGACATTCCCTATGAGGCACGCATCGTTTCGGCCCATCGCACGCCCGATCGGCTGGTCAGCTTCGCCAAGGGCGCCCGCGACGAGGGCTTCAAGGTGATCATCGCCGGCGCCGGAGGTGCAGCGCATCTGCCCGGCATGTGCGCCTCGATGACGCCGCTGCCGGTCTTTGGCGTCCCCGTCCAGTCAAAGGCGCTCTCCGGCCAGGACAGCCTGCTGTCGATCGTCCAGATGCCGGCCGGAATCCCGGTCGGCACGCTCGCGATCGGCCGCGCCGGCGCCGTCAATGCAGCACTCCTTGCCGCAGCCGTCCTTGCGCTTGGCGACGAGGACCTCGCAGACCGCCTCGACGACTGGCGTGAACAGCAGACCATTGCCGTTGCCGAGTATCCGGTGGACGAGGCATGACCACCATCGGCATTATCGGCGGCGGCCAGCTCGGCCGCATGCTGGCGATGGCAGCCGCCCGACTGAACTTCCGCACCGTCATCCTCGAGCCGCAGGTCGACTGTCCGGCGGCCCAGGTGGCGAACGACCAGATCGTCGCGGCCTATGACGACGAAGCCGCGCTCGGCGAGCTTGCCGCCGTCAGCGACATCATCACCTACGAATTCGAGAACGTGCCGGTCGGGGCCGCCGAGCGGCTTGCCGCGAAACGTCCCGTCTTCCCGCCGCCGAAGGCGCTGGAAGTCGCCCAGGACCGCCTCACCGAAAAGCAGTTCATCAACGGCTGCGGCATTGCCACGGCACGCTTCCATGCCGTCGACAGCCAGGCCGACCTCGAAGCGGCGCTTGCCGATTTCGGCGGAACCGGCGTCCTGAAAACCCGCCGCCTCGGCTATGACGGCAAGGGACAGCGCGTCTTCCGCTCGACGGCAGACAGCCCGGCCGGCGCCTTTGCGGCACTCGGCGGCGTACCGCTGATCCTCGAAAGCTTCGTGCCCTTCGAGCGCGAAATCTCGATCATCGCCGCCCGTGCGTCCAACGGCGCCGTTGCCTGTTTCGATCCGGCGGAAAACGTGCACCGCAACGGCATCCTCCACACCTCGACGGTCCCGGCGGAGATCGGCGCTGCGACAGGCGAAGCGGCACGGGTTGCCGCCAAGGCGATCCTCGATGCGCTCGGCTATGTCGGCGTCATCGGTGTCGAGTTCTTCGTGCTCGCCGACGGCAGCCTGATCGTCAACGAGATGGCGCCACGCGTGCACAATTCCGGCCACTGGACGGAAGCCGCCTGCGTCGTCTCGCAGTTCGAGCAGCATATCCGTGCCGTCACCGGACTGCCGCTTGGCAATCCGCGTCGCCATTCCGACTGCGTCATGCAAAACCTGATCGGCGACGACCTCGACGCGGTCCCCGCATGGCTTGCGGAGGATGACGTGCTGGTGCACCTCTACGGCAAGACCGAGGCCCGCACTGGGCGCAAAATGGGCCACGTCACGCGGCTCGTTCGCGGCTGAGAGCCATAGAAATGCGGGGCAAGACGCCAAAATGGGGCGTCTTGTGGTTGACACACCAGGGGTGACACGGTATTTGCCATCCCACCTTAAAGGAGCGCGCTCACGGGCGCGCTTTTGATTGTTAGAGATACCGGGCGAATTTTCATTCCCCGAAACCTGCGGATCAGGAAAATGAAGATCAAGAATTCGCTCAAGTCGCTCAAGACCCGCCACCGCGAAAACCGTCTGGTTCGTCGCAAGGGCCGCATCTACATCATCAACAAGTCCAACCCGCGCTTCAAGGCTCGTCAGGGCTGAGACCCGTCAGGGGACTTGGGAACAGCGCTCAGGCGATGTCCCAGAATTGATTTTGAAGTTATTCCGTGGCGAGCTAACATGCTCGCCATGCGAGTTTTTAGACCCTTGATTCTGGCGTGTTCCGCCCTGCTCGCCACCTCCACGGGAGCTGGCAACCTCTCCTTCGCGGCGGAAGCCTCGACGCAAACGGAAGCAACCAGTCTCACCACCCCGAAGCAACGCCTCGACACCCTGTTCGCCGACCTGAAAAAGGAACGCGACCCTGACAAGGCGCGCGAGCTTTCCAACCAGATCCGCATGGAGTGGCAGGATTCCGGCAGCGCCACGGTCAACCTGCTGATGCAATGGGCCGACAAGGCGATCTCCGACAACAAGCAGCCGGCCGCTCTCGATATCCTCGACCAGGTTATCGCCCTTGCGCCCAACTATGTCGAAGGCTGGAATCGCCGCGCGACCTTGCACTATACGATGGGCAATTACCGGAAATCGATGGCCGACATCAACCGCGTGCTGTCGATCGAGCCCCGCCACTTCGGCGCGCTTGCCGGCATGGCGGCAATCCTCGGCGCCTCCGGCAAGGATGAGCTTGCCATGCGTGCCTGGGAACAGTTCCTGGACATTTATCCCGCCGATCGCAAGGCGCAGGAACAACTGGGCGAACTTGCCGAAAAGCTCGCCGGCAGCAAGACCTGACAACGCGCGACCCGGTCGATTGCCTAGCCCGTCAACGCTCCTCCCCTCCGACAGAACGTCGCTTCTGAAGATCGCGGCAGCGGCGCGCCGTTTCGTCGAGCCCATCTGGGAGGAATGGCATCGCCATGCCGGAGCCGACCGCCCAGCGATCGCCGCGCAAGGCACCTGCGGTCGCACGAGCCTCTTCCTGCAGCGCGTCTTGAACACTCAAGGCTTCGGCGCCGAATGGGTCTGCGGTACGCCGCGCAGCGGGCCGTTGGGGCCTGAAAACGGACCGTTCGGCTTCCGCTGGGGGAAGACCTGGCAAAGCCATGCCTGGGTCGAATGCGGGAATTTCATCATCGACATCACAGCCGATCAATTCGGCGCGCCTCCGGTGCTCGTTGTCGACCGCATGGACAGCCGCTACAACAAAGACAACCGGGATGCGGCGCTGCCAGAGTTTGTGCTGGCCCGCAAGCGCGCTGTGGACGATATCTGGCCGCGATGGCAAAGGATAAACCTCGGCGGCCTCAAGGGTTCGGCACGCCTTGAAAGACGGGCGCCGGAAGACAAATAGAAACGATGTTCCCAGTCACGCTCCTGTTCCTTGCACTGATACTCGCCGGCGTCGCCTACAGCCTCTGGCACGCGCGTGGCTTCGCCCGGCGCTTTCCCAATGTCGGCGAACTGATCGATATCGGCGGCTACCGCATGAACAGCGTGCACCTGCCGGCCGGCGGGCAGGCCGACCTCCTGCCGGTCGTCTTCATTCATGGCGCGAGCGGCAACCTGCTCGACCAGTTGCATGCTTTCGCAACCGCGCTTGATGGTCGCGCCGAGATGCTGTTCGTCGATCGGCCGGGCCATGGCTATTCCGAGCGCGGCGGGCCGGAAAACGACCTGCCCGGTGGCCAGGCGGATGCGATCGCAAGGCTGATGGACAAGCGCGGCGTCGGTCGCGCGGTGATCGTCGGCCACTCCTTCGGCGGCGCGATTGCGGCGAGCTTCGCGCTCAATCATCCGGACAAGACCGCCGGCCTCCTCCTGCTGGCGCCGGCCACCCACCCCTGGCCCGGCGGCATCGACTGGTACTACCGCCTGACAGCCTTGCCCTTCGTCGGCTGGCTCTTTGCCCATACGCTGGTAACGCCACTGGGACAGCGACGCATCGAGGGCGGTACGCACTCGATCTTTTCGCCCAACCCACGGCCGGCCGACTACATCGACAAGACCGGCCCGCATCTGGTGCTGCGTCCCTCGACCTTCCTCAGCAATGCTCGCGATATCGCCAATCTGCACGGCTATCTGACCGCCACTGCGCCCCGCTACCGGGACATCGCCGCACCGACCGTGATCATCACCGGCGACAGCGACGGGATCGTTCTTGCCGATATCCACTCGCGCGGGCTGGCGCGCGATATCCCCGGCGCCGAACTGCACTGGATCGGCAATCTCGGCCACAAGCCCGACTATGTGGTCACCGACGTCGTCGTTGCCGCGGTCGAGAAACTGGCCGGCAAGCCCGGCGATCTCGAAGCGGCAGTCAAGCGCGCCGAAGAAAGGCTCGCCGCCGCCAAGTCGCCCTGATCGCGCCAGGCCATCCGTTGGGGATCTGGCCGGTTTTGCCGGAGCGCCCGTCATCCCACGACCTGCCCCATCATCAACAAAACACGAGACCCCAGGAGCGGGATCATCGCTCCTGGGGTCTCGTTGCAGTCCGAAAATGAGAGGGGGCGTCAGACGCCGCTCATGCCGTCCGAGCCGATATAGGCGATGCGCAGCATGTTGGTCGCGCCGGGGGTGCCGAGCGGCACGCCGGCCGAGATGATGATGCGTTCGCCCGGCTTGCCGAAGCCTTCCGAGGCTACGATGCGGCAGGCGCGGTTGACCATGTCGTCGAGGTCGGTCGCATCCTCGGTGACCACGCAGTGCAGGCCCCAGACGACCGAGAGGCGGCGCGCCGTCTGCACGATCGGCGACAGCGCGATGATCGGCACCTGCGGCCGCTCGCGGGCGGCGCGAAGGCCCGTCGTGCCGGACGAGGTGTAGCAGACGATGGCAGAGAGCCGCAGCGTCTCGGCGATCTGGTGGGCAGCGAGCGAAATCGCGTCGGCGCCAGTTGCTTCCGGCGGCGTGCGCTGCGCGTAGATGATGCTGGAATAATGCGGGTCGCGCTCGACGTTGCTGGCGATCGACGCCATGGTCGAAACGGCTTCCACCGGATATTCGCCCGAGGCCGATTCTGCCGAAAGCATGACAGCATCAGCACCTTCGAACACGGCCGTCGCGACGTCGGAGACTTCGGCGCGGGTCGGGACCGGAGCCGAAATCATCGATTCCAGCATCTGGGTGGCAACCACTACCGGCTTGCCGGCGCGGCGACAAGCGCGCGTCAGCTGCTTCTGCAGGCCGGGCACCGATTCCAGCGGCATCTCGACGCCGAGGTCGCCGCGGGCGACCATCAGCGCGTCCGAGAGTTCGATGATCTCGTCGATGCGGTCGAGCGCCTGCGGCTTTTCGATCTTCGACATCAGGCCAACGCGGCCGCGGGCGATCTTGCGAACTTCGGCCAGGTCTTCCGGACGCTGCACGAAGGAGAGCGCCACCCAGTCGAATTCACCGGTCGCCAGAACGGCGTCGAGGTCGGCGCGGTCCTTGTCGGTCAGCACGCCGACGGCGAGCAGCGTATCAGGCAGGCTGACGCCCTTGCGGTCGGAAATCCTGGTGCCGGCGACAACGGTCGTGACGATGCTCTTGCCGTCGGTCTTCTCGGCCTTCAGATGCAGCTTGCCGTCATCGATCAGCAGGCGGTGGCCGGGCTTGACCGCTTCGAGGATCTCCGGATGGGGCAGATAGACGCGGGTGTTGTCGCCAGGCTCGTCCTTGTTGTCGAGCGTGAAGGTCTGGCCGACCTTGAGATCGACCTTGCCTTCGGCGAACTTGCCGACGCGCAGCTTCGGTCCCTGCAGGTCGCCGAGAATGCCGATCGGCCGGCCGCAGCGCGCTTCGACCGCGCGGATGCGCTGCACCAGCGTGCGCATCACGTCGTGGCTCGCATGGCTCATGTTGATGCGGAACAGATCGGCCCCGGCCTCGTGCAGCTTCTGGATCATCTGCTCGTCCGAAGACGCCGGTCCGAGCGTTGCGAGGATTTTGACTTTTCTGTTCCGCTTCATCAATTCTGGCTTTCCTGCGTGCCGGACGGATCCGAAAGCTGAACCATCCAGCTTCCCTGCCGCCCCGTGTCGTACTCTTTGAATCCCATGCGCTGGAAGCCGCGGGCGAAGCAGTCCTGCACGCCCGTGATTTTGAATTCGTTCTCGGCGACGCACATGTTGACGTCACCGGTCCAGCGACCGCCACGGGCCGCATCTTCCGCGTAAAGATAATAATAACGTGACTGAAGCTCGCCCTCGATCAGGGTCGCGCAGGTGTTGGCAGGCACCTGCCACCAGCCTTCCGTCATCCAGCCGTCCTTGGCCCGGTAGCCGATGGCTACGCCGACCAGTGTCTGGGTGCCGTTGCATACGCGAAAATCGGCGCGTGCATCGCTGGCGAAAAGAAATGAGCTTGATGTTGCCAGGAGAAACAGGAGGATGCCTCCCAGTGTCGTCAGCCCCGGCTTCGCTTTGGAAAAAGGATATCTGGACACGGTTTCCGATGGAACTCCGTTTTGATTTGCGTGGCACTTTCTTGCGACGGGCAGCCCCGAAAGTCAACGCAACTCTAATCGATTACAATCGGTAAATTGCTTTCGGATTTCGTTAAACAGTTGCGTTTTTCTTGCGATTGACGCCCACGCGTGCGATCAGCGAGACGGGACGCTGAAACGGACTGGAAGGGCATGCAACACTATTCTCCCTATGAGATTATCGAAGCCAAGCCCACAACCGGGCTCGTGCTCCTTGCCGATCACGCCATGAACCGGCTGCCTGCCGAATATGGCAGTCTCGGCCTTCCCGCCGCAGCCTTCGAGCGGCACATCGCCTACGATATCGGTGTCGAAGCGCTCGTGCGGCGCCTGTCGGCGATGCTCGACGCGCCGGCCGTTCTCGGCTGCTTCTCTCGCTTGCTGATCGATCCCAATCGCGGTGAGGACGACCCGACGTTGATCATGCGGATTTCCGACGGAGCGATCATTCCGGGAAACCACCCCATCACCGAGAAGGAGTGGGAAAACCGGCTGAACCGGTTCCATCGCCCCTATCACCGCGCCGTCTCCGAGACCATCGGCCGAAGCGCCGAGGCGCATGGCGCAGCACCGCTGGTCATCTCAATCCATTCCTACACGCCGGCCTGGAAGGGCGTCGCCCGTCCCTGGCACGCCGCCGTGCTCTGGGACAGCGACGACCGCGCCGTGCTGCCGCTGATCGACAGGCTCGAGGCGCCGGGCGATATCGTCGTCGGCAACAATGAACCCTATGACGGCGCGTTGCGCGGCGATACGATGTTCAGGCATTGCATGGTGCCGGGCATTGCGCATGCCCTCATCGAGGTGCGGCAGGACCTGATCGCGGACGCTGAAGGCGTTGCCGCCTGGGCCGAGCGGCTGGCGCCGATCCTGGCAAGCCTGAACGCCATGCCCGAGCTGCATCGCTACGAGCGGCACATCTCGCGCACCGGCGCCTATGATGAAGAGGACGAGCGACCATGACCGAACTGACCCCTGAGCAACAGACCGCCTTCGAGGCCGCCGCCTTTCGCCGGCTGGTCAACCACCTGCGCGAACGCAACGATGTCCAGAACATCGACCTGATGAACCTCGCCGGCTTCTGCCGCAACTGTCTGTCCAACTGGTATCGCGAAGCCGCCGAACAGGCGGGTGTTCCGCTTGCCAAGGAGGAATCGCGCGAGATCATCTACGGCATGCCCTATGAGGAATGGCGCGAGCGCAACCAGAGGGAAGCATCGGCCGAACAAAAGGCGGCGTTCGAGCTCAACCGGCCCAAGGCGGAATGACGAAAGGCGTATGCGGGCTTCCACCCGCACTTCGCTCGAACGCGTGAGCCGCTTGAAAATGATGGCTGGATCGCGCCGACACAAACCGTCGTGATCAAGGGATTAGGGTCTTTTCGCCCGCCTCTGCCACGGAAATGACCGCGTTGTTGCGCAATCACCCTTGACCTTGGCGGCCGTTCGCGGCACGTCACGGCACCCAAGAAATTCCATTCCCCCTATCAAGGAGAAGACCATGTCGGATGCTCACGGCGTCGCACGCGATCAGCTTCGTGCTTTCATCGAACGGATCGAACGCCTGGAAGAAGAAAAGAAGACCATCGCCGACGACATCAAGGACGTCTACGGCGAAGCCAAGTCCACCGGCTTCGACGCCAAGATCCTGCGCAAGGTCATTTCGATCCGCAAGCAGGATCACGACGAGCGTATGGAACAGGAAGCGATCCTCGACACCTACCTCCAGGCGCTCGGCATGGTGCCGGCGGCCGACGAGGAATAAGCAGGACCTTTTCGAGGCCGCCGCCAGGCGGCCTTCGCTTCCCGCGCGGGAACGCCGCGGCAGAGGCTCGCATGCAGTCGGAGCCGGCATGAGGCGAAGGCAGACGATAGACACGAAAAAGCCCGCCAGGTCGGCGGGCTTTTTCGTGTCTGGTGTTTGGTGGAAGCTCAGTTGGTGCTGAACTTCTTCACTTCCATGAAGTTGACGGCGTTGCCGCTGAAGCGGGCCGTATCGACGTTTGGTCCGGCGCTGCTGGAGAAGCCGGCCGCATAGACCGTCGTCGGGGCAGTCCGCAGGGACTTGCTGACGAAGCGCGGCGCCTTCACCGGCTTGGAAAGTGTTGCGACGCGGCCGGTCGAAAGCGCCCATTCGGAGATGATCTTCTGGGTCAGCTTCGGTTCGGCGCGCACCGACGAGCGGGTCGCGGCATCGGCGTCGTTCTTCTTCGGTCGGCCGCCCTTGGCCGGCGCTTCCGCCTGCGTGTCGAAGGCGCTATCGAAGATCGCGGCGCGTGCATTGGTGCCCGACTGCGGCGCGTAGGCTGCCATCTCGATCGGCTGCGGCTGGGCGACGGGCTGGCGCTCAGCCGGGGTCGGCTGGGCCAGCGCCACACGGGTCTTGGCTTCGGCCGCCACATCGCGCGGCGGCTCTGCGGATGCCACGACCGGGCGCTCCGCGAAGGAGGGGATCACGACCTGCGCATCCGCAACGGCGGCAAGGGCTGCGTCACCCGCGGGCCGCATGGCCGGAACCGGCACGAAACCGAGCGCCTGCATGTCCGGTTCGGCATCGGCGGATGCGACGAGCGTGTTCATGTCGCGGCGGTCAAGCATTTGCGGGACCGGAACCTTCATCGAACCGAGGTCGGCAAATTCGCTCGGCGTTTCCGAGGTTGGCGGCAGGGCTGCGGCAAGCGCTTCCTGGGCCGGGTTCTTCTCCGGCGCCACGAGAGCCACGGCTACACCAGCATCGGCAGGCGCCTGCTTGAAGGCGGGCCGCACGGCCGGAACCGGCGCATTGATGTTCTGTTCGGCAGCAACCGTCGGCTCGGCGGCGACAGAACCGGCAACACCGGGCAGCGCTTCCTGAGCGGCGGGCGCAGCAGCCGTCTGCACCTTGGCAGCGGGCGCAGCACCACCTTCGTCATCGGTACCGGGGCCGGCCGCGATTGCCGAGGGTTCTTCATCCTCGTCACCGCCACCGCCAAACAGCATGGCAAACAGGTTGCCGCGACGCTTGCCGCTGGCCGTATCGCCCGGACCGGTATCGCCACCACCAGCGACCTGGATCGCCGAAGCACCGACGCGACGCTTGTAGTCGGCAACCGCCTGGTCATAACCCGGAAGCGGCTTGCCATCGGACGGCAAATGCATGGTCTTGCCGTCGGGGAAGAGGCGTGCCAGTTCGGCACGGCTCATGCGCGGCCAGGCGCGAACGCCACCGACGTCCATGTGAACGAAAGGCGAGCCAGATGTCGGGTAATAGCCGACGCCGCCCACCTGGAATTTCACGCCGATTTCACGCAGCGTCTTCAGCTTCACATCCGGCAGATAGAAGTCCATCGCCTTGCCGAGCATGTGCTGGCTCTTCTTGGCGACACCCTTCGAGCGCGAACGCAGCATGCCGTTGGTCGCCGGCGAACGATAGGCAGAGACGACGTGGATGTAATCGCGCGAGCCGCTCTTCTGGTAGACTTCCCAGACGAGATCGAGCAGGCGCGGATCCATCTTCGTCGGCTCGTTGCGGCGCCAGTCGCGCAGGAACCGGTTGATTTCCTGCAGGCCCTTGGCGTCATAGCGGCCATTGCGCTTGAAGGTGATCTGCGCCTTTTCCTGAGTATGAATGAAATAGAGCTTCAGTGTCCGGGTCTGGCCTGCGGCCTCCACGGGAGGGGCAAAACCAGGCGTCACGAGGGCAGCCGCAAGAGCAACGGATGTCAGAACCTGCGGCACCCGGCGGGTGACCGCCGCGCAGACTCTAGCTAAGGAGCCGAGCGGCTTCTTAAAACCGAACAAATTTGGCATTCAATCCCCGTCCGACGGACAACCGTGCTTCGCTGTCTCAGATGACTGTCAAATAAGGTGACAGCATGGCAAATTTGCCACAGTCGTCACCGCCCCTTATAATATAGTGAATACTTCACTAACAAGGTCTAAACGGCGGTGACTGAATAGCACGGCTAATGAATCGTGAATGCGTCGATTTTATGCCGCCTCTCTCAAGGGGTTATCGGGATCGATGCCATAATCCTTCAGCTTGCGGTAGAGGGTAGACCGGCCGATACCGAGCTTGCGGGCCACCTGGCTCATCTGGCCGCGGTAGAATTTCAGCGCAAAACGAATCAGTTCCTCCTCGACTTCCGCAAGCTTGCGCACGTCTCCGCCCTCGTCGACGCTGGCGATCGCGTTCTCCATGCGTGCGTCGCCGGAGGCCTCCGCCTCCATGGATTTCGCCGCACTCGCAAAGTCCGGATAGACGCTCGACACGGTCTCGCCGCCAGCCGCCGCCCGCTCCGGACCAGCCTCGCCCCAGGAGAAACCGGCGCGGTCGGAAACCACATAGCCGGGGATCTGGGTGGCGATCTGCGGGAAATCCTTCACCGTCAGCTCGTTGCCCTCGGCAAGCACGACGGCGCGGAAGATCGCGTTTTCGAGCTGGCGGATATTGCCCGGCCAGTCATAGGCGGTCAGAAGCGCCAGCGCGCCGCTCGACACCGTCAGCGGCTGGTTCAGCCGCTGCTCGGCGGCGAAGCGCTCGACGAAGGAGCGCACCAGCACCGGGATATCTTCCTTGCGCCGGCGGAGCGCCGGAATGGTGATCGGGAAAACGTTGAGGCGATAGTAAAGGTCCTCGCGGAACCGCCCTTCGCGCACTTCGTTGATCAGGTCCTTGTTGGTGGCCGAGATCAGCCGGACATTGACCTTCTGCGGATGGCGTGCGCCGATCGTCTCGACCTCGCCCTGCTGGACCGCGCGCAGAAGCTTCACCTGGACTTCCAGCGGCAGGTCGCCGATCTCGTCAAGGAACAGGGTTCCCCCGTCAGCATCGACGAACTTGCCCGTGTGCTTTTCGGTCGCGCCGGTAAAGGCGCCCTTCTCGTGGCCGAAGAGGATGCTCTCGACCAGATTGTGCGGGATGGCGCCACAGTTGACGGTAATGAAGGGCTTGCCCACCCGGTCGCTTGCGGACTGGATGGCGCGCGCCACCATTTCCTTGCCGACGCCGCTCTCGCCTTCGAGCACGATCGGAATGTTCGACTGCGCGGCGCGGCGCGCAAGGTCGATCACCCGGATCATCGCCGGGCTTGCAGAGACGATGTCGTCGAAGCCAACGGCGCCGCCGCGCGGACGGCGCGAGGTTTTGACCTTGCCGTCACGGCTCGCCATCTTCAGCGCGTTACCGATCGCCACAGACAACCGCTCCGGAGAGACCGGCTTGACCAGGAAGTCGAAGGCGCCGGCCTGCATCGCGTGCACCACGGTCTCGATGCCGCCCTGTCCGGTCTGGACGATGACGGGCGTATCGACGCCGCGCTCGGCCAGCGCTTCAAGGAAGCCGTGGCCGTTCATTTCCGGCATTAAGAGGTCGAGAAGGATGACATTGATCATCCCGCCCTTGCGCTCCAGAAGTTCCAGGCCGCTGCGGCCGTTGTCAGCCAGATGGGCGACATGACCGAGACGCTCGATCATGTTCGTCAGCAACCGGCGCTGCACCGGATCGTCATCAATGACCAGAATGTGTGATGTCACGGAAGCCTCCTGCTCTGGACACGCGGTACTCTTTGGCCAACCTCATGTGCCAAATCACGTCAGGCATCTGTGCCATAAAGGGCTGAACATCATGTTTTGAGAAATGCTTGCATTTTATCCATTGCCGGCGATAGCAATGGGGCCCATATCGCTTGCCTCTTCCTGTCACGAACGAGAGAAATCCGACGATGACCTTCCGCCCCTTCGCCCCCGAGCAATTTGTTGTCCGCGCCGCCGCCGGCCAGAGCCACGGCGCCGCTGCCGACCTCGGTGACCTGCCCTCCTGGCGGCTTGAAGATCTCTATCCGTCGTCCACGTCCGATGCGTTCCGCAACGACATGAAGAAGGCCGAAGCCGATGCGATCGCCTTCGAAGCCAGGTGGAAGGGCAAGCTTTCCGAAGCGGCCGCCAAGAGCGGCGACGATGGCATCGGCGCTGCCGTGCGCGAATTCGAGGCGCTTGAGGACGTCATGGGCCGCATCGCCTCCTTTGCCGGCCTCACCTACTTCTCGGATACGTCCAAGCCGGAAAACGGCAAGCTCTACGGCGACGTGCAGTCGAAGCTCACCGACATGTCGGCGCATCTCCTGTTCTTCTCGCTGGAGCTGAACCGGATCGACGACGCGATCCTCGACAAGGCACTCGAAACCGACGCGCTTGCCGCCCACTACAAGCCCTGGCTCACCGACCTGCGCAAGGACAAGCCCTACCAGCTCGACGACAAGCTGGAGCAGCTGTTCCTGGAAAAATCGATGACGGGTGCCGCCGCCTTCAACCGCCTGTTCGACGAGACGATGGCGAGCCTCACCTTCACCATCGACGGCGAGACAATGCCGCTCGAAGTGGCGCTGAACCTCCTGCAGGATCCGGCGACCGAGGTGCGCAAGAAGGCGGCGATGGCGCTTGCCGAAACCTTCAAGGCCAACATCCGCACCTTCACGCTGATCACCAACACGCTCGCCAAGGACAAGGAAATCTCCGATCGCTGGCGCGGTTTCGAGGATATCGCCGACAGCCGGCATCTGGCCAACCGCGTCGAGCGCGAGGTCGTCGATGCACTCGCCGAAGCCGTCAAGGCGGCCTATCCGCGGCTGTCGCATCGCTACTACACGATGAAGGCCAAGTGGCTCGGCATGAGCGAGATGGATTTCTGGGACCGCAATGCGCCGCTGCCGGAAACCCCGAACGCGCTGATCTCGTGGAACGAGGCCAAGGAAACGGTGCTTTCCGCCTACAATGCCTTCGATCCGGAGATGGCGGCGATCGCCCGCCGCTTCTTCGACGAAAGCTGGATCGACGCGCCGGTTCGCCCCGGCAAGGCGCCGGGCGCCTTCGCCCATCCGACCGTGCCCTCGGCCCACCCCTATGTGCTCGTCAACTACATGGGCAAGCCGCGCGACGTGATGACGCTGGCGCACGAGCTCGGCCACGGCGTGCACCAGGTGCTCGCCGGCGGCCAGGGCGCGCTGATGGCGTCGACGCCGCTGACACTCGCCGAAACCGCATCCGTCTTCGGCGAGATGCTGACCTTCCGCGCCCTGCTCGACCAGACGAAGGACAAGCGCGAGCGCAAGGCGATGCTCTCCCAGAAGGTCGAGGACATGATCAACACGGTCGTGCGCCAGATCGCCTTCTACGAATTCGAGCGCAAGGTGCACACCGCGCGCAAGGAGGGCGAGCTGACGGCGGACGACATCGGCAAGCTGTGGCTGTCGGTGCAGAACGAAAGCCTCGGCCCGGCGATCCGCATTTCCGAAGGCTATGAGACCTACTGGGCCTATATCCCCCACTTCATCCATTCGCCCTTCTATGTCTACGCCTATGCGTTCGGCGACTGCCTGGTCAACTCGCTCTATGCCGTCTACCAGAACGCCGAAAAGGGCTTCCAGGAGAAGTATTTCGAGCTTCTGAAGGCCGGCGGCACCAAGCATCATTCCGAGCTGCTCGCCCCCTTCGGCCTCGACGCCACCGATCCGTCGTTCTGGGCACAGGGACTGTCGATGATCGAAGGGCTGATCGACGAACTTGAAGCGCTTGATAAGGCCTGATCCGGACACAGGTCCGGATCACGGCGCGATCGACAAGACGACTTTATGAGCGACACCGCACCCTATGTGCTGTTCCGGGACGACAGCGAAAACCGCACCACGGTTTTCGCATCGCCCTCGCGCGTCATAACTGCCCGCACGAAGGCCGAATTTGTCCGCGGCCTTGCCGAGCTTGAACGCGCGCACACATCAGGCAAATGGATCGCCGGTTTCATGTCCTATGAGGCCGGCCATCTCTTCGAGGAGAAGCTCGAAGGTTTTGCCGAGGAAAATCGCAAGACGCCGCTGATGTCGTTCGGCATCTTCGATGCGCCGTGCGAGGACCACCCCCTCGCCGAGCCGCAACGCCGCACCGAGAACGAACCCTTCCTGAGCGAGCCCCGCGCCGGCTGGGATTTCGAGACCTACCGCGAGCGTTTCGACCGCCTGCACCAGCACCTGCGGCAGGGCGATTGTTACCAGGCAAACCTGACGATGCCGATCCGCGCCCGCTGGTCCGGCGACCCGCGGGCCGCCTTCTGGTCGCTGATCGACCGGCAGCCGGTCAAGTATGGCGCGCTCGTCGCCCTCGACGGTCCGGTCCTTCTATCGCGCTCACCGGAGCTCTTTTTCCGCGTCGACACGGACGGCTGGATCGAGACCCACCCGATGAAGGGCACGGCCAAGCGTGGCGCCACGGCCGCCGAAGACCTCGAAATCATCGCCGCCATGCGCGCCGACGAAAAGACCCAGGCCGAAAACCGGATGATCGTCGATCTCCTGCGCAACGACATCTCGCGCATCACCGAGGTCGGCACGCTCAGCGTCCCAAAACTCTTCGACATCGAGACCTATCCGACGGTGCACCAGATGGTGAGCCATGTCCGGGCGAAGCTCCTGCCGGAGATCACCCTCAAGGACGTCTTCGCAGCACTCTTCCCCTGCGGTTCGATCACCGGGGCGCCGAAGATGCGCGCGATGGAAATCCTGCACGACCTGGAAGACGGCCCCCGCGACGCCTATTGCGGCGCGATCGGCTTCATCGCCCCGAACGGCGTGATGCGCTTCAGCGTCGCGATCCGGACGATATCGCTCTTTGATAATGGCGATGCCGTCTTCAATGTCGGCGGCGGCATCGTCTTCGACAGCACCGCCCAATCCGAATACGAGGAATGCCTGTTGAAGGCCCGCTTCGCCGTCGGCGACGATAGGATCGCGCTCGGCGAAGGCGATGTCGCGCCCGTCGGCAATGCGGTCATCCGATGACGGATTTCTCGCTGATCGAAACCCTGCGCTACGAGCCCCAAGTCGGCTTCGTCCGCTTGCGCCTGCATCTTGCCCGGTTGGTCCGCTCCGCCCGCCGTCTCGGCATCGCGGGTTCAGGTGGCGCGCAGGCTGCGCTGCTTGCGGCGGTCGATGCGGCCGCCGGCAATGCCGGAACCGCGCTTCGCGTGCGCCTCGAGCTGTTCCCGGACGGCCATATCGAGGTGAAGACCGCTCCCTTTGCGCCGCTACCCGAAGATACGGTCTGGCGGGCGCGGATTGCCACCGTCAGGCTCAAGTCGAACGATCCACTGCTGCGCTACAAGACCAGTCGCCGCGCCACCTATGAGGCAGCCCGCAACGAGTTTGCGGCGAGCGAGGCCGACGAGGTTCTGCTTCTGAACGAGAGGGACGAGGTCTGCGAAGGCACGATCACCTCCGTCTTCCTCGACGACGGCAGCGGCCTCCTGAAGACGCCGCCGATCGCCTGCGGCCTGCTTGCCGGCGTGCTGCGTACCGAGCTTATCTGCCAGCGCCGCGCGCGGGTCGCGCGGCTCTCGCGTGACGACCTTGTTCGCGGCAACCTCTATGTCGGTAATTCGCTACGGGGCCTGATCCGGGTGAACCTCCTGGTCTGAGCCGGGAAGCGTGTAGCGGCGGACGCGATCTCGGCCGTCGCGCTTGGCAAGATAGAGCGCCTGGTCGGCGCGCGCATAGAGATCGCTGACGCTGTCGCCGTCGCGATATTCCGCAACGCCGACAGAACAGGTGTAGAAGAACTCAGGAATGTTCTCGAGCGGTCGCGAGCTTCTGACCCGTTCGAGCAGGCGGTCGAGGATGCGATTGCCTTCGCTGATGGTCGTATCCGGCAGGATCAGCATGAACTCCTCACCGCCGATCCGTCCGAAACAATCCGAACGGCGAACGAATTCCTGCATCTGCCGGGCGAAATCGAGCAGCACCTCGTCGCCGCGCTGGTGCCCATGGCGGTCGTTGATCGCCTTGAAGTAGTCGATGTCGATGATCGCGACGCAGCCCCACATATGCGGGTTCTCGGCGCAATTGGCGATGAACTCGGTGAGCCGGCCCATCGTGTAGCGACGGTTGGGAACGCTCGTCAGCTCATCCACCTGGGCGGCCCGAAGCGCGAAGTCGCGATCCTGCCTGAGCTCGCGCTCTTCCGCATGGATGGCCGTCACGTCGACGGCGATGCACAGCATGCAGCCGTCCGCGTCCACCGTCTCCGTCATCCACATCCAGCGACCGTCATGCAGGTCGGTTTCCATGGCGCGGAACGGAACCTTGCCACGCCGATGCATCGTCGAGGCGATCCAGGCATCGATGTCTTCGGTCTTGAGGATCGTTCCGTGGCCGGCAGCGTGGTTCCGGCGCATGATTTCCTCCCAAGTCGGGCTCTCATCCGGGCCGACGTGGTAGGCTGCGCGGAATGCCGGATTGGCAAACCGCAGGCGATCATGCTGGTCGTAGAGCGCGATCAGCACGGGTGTTTTGCTCTGTAAGGCCGCAAGAGCCTTGAGATGACTACCGGTCACGGTCTGTCACGCCTCCGGGTCGGACAACTATCAATTATGGCGCGAAGCGGATGCTTCTAGCGAAGCTATAGCACGAACAGCTTGTGGCAAGCCTTTCATCGTGCGAAACGATAGGGATATGGTTAAATCACAGCCTTGGTGCGGCCGCTGAGCATGAAGCATACGCCTTACGACGGTTCTTCAAAACCTTTCACCATCGGCCTTGCCCAGCTCGACCCCGATCGCTGGATCGAGCCGGACGAACAGCTGCAGCACTACCTCTGCGAAAAGAAGCGGCTGCTTGCGCAGGCGCGCGATACCGTGTTCGCCGCCGCTGACGGAACGCAGGACGCGCAGCGCGAACTGCTCGACGTTCTGCTCGACTACCTGCCGGCCGCCTATCCGGAGATCTACCGCCGCGACGGCGACCGCATGATCATCGGCGGCGAGCCCGTGCCGCTCGACGGCGATGAGCCGCTGGCCGTTTCGGGCTCGCTGGTCCAGGACGATCTTGCCATCATGCAGAAGACCGACGACGGCTGGCGCCTCAACGCCGCCTATGTCGCCTTTCCTTCTTCCTGGTCGCTCGCCGAAAAATACGGCCGCACCATGAACGAGATCCATGGCCCCGTCCCGGGCTTCGAGCATGGCACCCGCAACGCCGAACTGATTGCCCGCATGTTCGACAATCTGCCGCCGGGCCGTTTCGTCGAGCGCTTCAACTGGGCGGTCAATGTCGACGGCGCGCTGCACCTGCCGAAATCGAAGTCCGAGGGCATCGCCGCCAGTGCCATCGAGATGACCGAGGAGCGCACCTTCATCCGCATCGAACGGCAGACGCTGCGCAAGCTGCCTGAGACCGGCGCGCTGGTCTTCACCATCCGCATCTATTCGGACCCGCTGGCGATGCTGCGCAAGCGGCCGGATGCCGCAGCGCTGGCCGCGTCCTTCGTCGAACAGTTGCGCGCCCTGACCTTGCCGCAGGCGGCCTACAAGGGGCTTGTCAGCAAGCGGGACGGCCTGATTGCTTCACTGCTGACGATCGCCGGTTAAGCACACTCTCAAATAGCGGTTGACCGGCCGGCTCTTTATTGTGACAGCAATCTATGCTCTACAGCGCCGCGTGCCCCACGGGCACAGCGGCCGTTTCGGCACACTCGTACGAGCCAGACAGCGGCCACAGCCGCTTCCTCATGCTTAGTCACCCACCGCCACAGGGAAAGTTTTCTCAGGAGTAAGACAAAAATGGCAGATACCACCTATCCGGTTTACGGCGAGATCACCGGTCCGATCGTCATGATCGGTTTCGGCTCGATCGGTCGCGGCACCTTGCCGCTGATCGAGCGCCACTTCAAATACGACAAGAACCGGTTAATCGTGGTCGAGCCCCGTGAGGATGCTGCCGACAACGAGATCTTCGAACGCCACGGCGTTCGTCACGTTCGCGCGCATGTGACCAAGGACAACTACAAGGAACTGCTGAAGCCGCTCCTGACCGAAGGCGAAGGCCAGGGCTTCTGCGTCAACCTGTCGGTCGACACCGGCTCGGTCGATCTGATGAGGATGTGCCGCAAGCTTGACGTTCTCTACATCGACACGGTCGTCGAGCCGTGGCTCGGCTTCTATTTCGACAGCGAAATGGACAATTCCGAGCGCACCAACTATGCGCTGCGCGAAACCCTGCGCAAGGAAAAGGAAAAGAACCCGGGCGGCACGACCGCGGTTTCCACCTGCGGCGCCAATCCGGGCATGGTCTCCTGGTTCGTCAAGCAGGGCCTCCTCAACCTCGCCAACGACCTGGGCGTAAAGTTCGAAGAGCCGCATCAAGACGACCGCGAAGGCTGGGCCAAGCTGATGAAGAAGGTCGGCGTCAAGGGCGTGCACATCGCCGAGCGCGACACCCAGCGCACCAAGAACCCGAAGCCGTTCAACACCTTCTGGAACACCTGGTCGGTCGAAGGCTTCATCTCCGAGGGCTTGCAGCCAGCCGAACTCGGCTGGGGCACCCATGAAAACTGGATGCCGAAGAACGCCAAGAAGCACAAGAAAGGCTGCAAGGCGGCGATCTACCTGGAGCAGCCGGGCGCCAACACCCGCGTGCGCAGCTGGTGCCCGACCCCCGGCCCGCAGTATGGCTTCCTCGTGACCCACAACGAGGCGATCTCGATCGCCGACTTCTTCACGGTTCGCGACAAGGACGGCGAAGTCACCTATCGCCCGACCTGCCACTACGCCTACCATCCGGCCAACGACGCAGTTCTGTCGCTGCACGAAATGTTCGGCAACGGCGGCAACGCCCAGCCGGTGCACCACGTCCTTGACGAAAAGGAACTGGTCGACGGCGTCGACGAACTCGGCGTGCTGCTCTACGGCCACGACAAGAACGCCTACTGGTTCGGTTCGCGCCTGTCGCTCGAAGAGACCCGCCGCATCGCGCCTTACCAGAACGCCACCGGCCTGCAGGTGACCTCGGCGGTTCTCGCGGGCATGGTCTGGGCAATCGAGAACCCGAAGTCCGGCATCGTCGAAGCCGACGAGATGGACTACAAGCGGTGCCTCGAAGTGCAGCTGCAGTACCTCGGCCCGGTCGAAGGTCACTACACCGACTGGACCCCGCTCGACGGTCGCCCGGGCCTCTTCCCGGAAGACATCGACACCAAGGATCCGTGGCAGTTCAAGAACATCCTCGTTCGCTAAGCTGCTGAGACGTAAGCGCATCCGGCCCGGGACACGAACGTGCCCCGGGCCTTTTCATCTCTGGCGGAAAAGCCGGAGGCCGCGGCCTGCCGCTCTTGCTTTCAACTCATGATCGCGGCATGGTCTGCCGGAATGAAACAATCCGCTCGACCCAAACGCGGGGGAAATCGCCTATGAAGCCATTCGCCGTTCTGACCCTAATCGCAACCGCGGCGGCGCTTGCCTCCTGCCAGTCGTCGCCACGGATCATCGATGACGGTGGACAGCCGGCACGCCAGGCATCGGGCGTCGAGGGCTCCTGGGTGGACCCGAACGGTATCGTCTCGACATTTGCCGGCGGTACCTTCTCCACGCGCACGACCGACACCAATCAGTTGCTCGCCTCGGGCAACTACGTCAAGACGAGCCCGACCCTTGTCGAGATCAACATGACCTCGCTGGTGCGCAACACCCAGTCCAAGGTCGCCTGCGCTCTTGTCACCCAGAACCAGCTCAATTGCACGACCGATGCCGGGGCACAGTTCTCGCTGGCGCGACGCGGCTAATACAGCAAACCGGAAACAACAAAAGCCTCCACTCGGAGGCTTTTTTCGTTTCAGCGCCACGACTTAACCTTAACGGTAAACCCGACGACCAGGGCATGGTTTTAACGCTTGAAGTCGCCTCCAAGTGATGAAAACATCCGGCCCGGCAAAGCCACCCCGATCGTGGGGACCGGATCCGTTTCGACGGCCGGATGCGGTCGGACGACAATAGGCAAAAAAACAGGAGAACATCATGATCAGACACGTGCGGACCGGCCTGATGACCGCGTCCATTCTTGCCCTTTCCTCGGGCGCAGCCTTCGCCGATTATGAATTGAACATCCTGCATATCAACGACCTTCATTCCCGCATCGAATCGATCAACAAGTTCGATTCCACCTGCTCGGCAGAAGAGGAAGGCAAGAACGAGTGCTTCGGCGGCGTCGCGCGCCTGAAAGCGCTGATCGACCAGAAGCGCCAGGACCTCTCAGGCAAGAACGTGCTGCTCTTGAACGCCGGCGACAACTTCCAGGGCTCGCTGTTCTTCACCACCTACAAGGGCCTGGCGGAAGCCGAATTCCTCAACCTGATGAAGTTCGACGCGATGACCGTCGGCAACCATGAATTCGACGAGAGCGAAGACGGCCTTGCCGGCTTCCTCGACAAGATCGCCTTCCCTGTTGTCACCGCCAACGTGCTGCCGAGCGTCAAGTCGAAGATCGGCGATCGCATCAAGCCGTCGCTCGTGCTCGACGTCGGCGGCCAGAAGGTCGGCATCGTCGGCGCGGTTGCCAACGACACGCCGGAACTCTCCTCCCCCGGCCCGGACATCCTGATCGGTGACGACGTCGCCACCACCACGGCAGCCGTCGAGGAACTGAAGAAGCAGGGCGTCGACAAGATCATCGCGCTCACCCATGTCGGCTATCCGCGCGACCTCGCGGCCATCGCCAAGATCCCGGATGTCGACGTCGTCGTCGGCGGCCACTCGCACAGCCTGCTCTCCAACACCGATGCGAAGGCCGAGGGTCCTTACCCGACGATGGTCGACAACCCCGGCGGCTACAAGGTCCCGGTGGTCCAGGCCGGCTCCTACACCAAGTATCTCGGCGACCTCGTCGTCACCTTCGACGACAAGGGCGTGGTCAAGTCTGCCAAGGGCGATCCGATTCTCGTCGACAGCTCGGTCAAGCCGGACGAATCCGTGCTTGCCCGCGTCGCCGAACTCGGCAAGCCGATCGAGGAGCTGCGCTCGAAGATCATCGCCAAGACCGAAGCGCCGATCGACGGCTCGCGTGAGAATTGCCGCGCCAAAGAGTGCGAGATGGGCAGCCTGCTTACCGACGCCATGCTCGACCGCGTCAAGGGCCAGGGCGTGACCATCGCCATCACCAACGGTGGCGGTCTGCGCGCTTCCATCGATGCCGGCGACGTTTCGATGGGCGAAGCCATCACCGTGCTGCCGTTCCAGAACACCGTTGCGACCTTCCAGATCAAGGGCGACGGCATTCGTGCAGCCCTTGAAAACGGCCTCAGCAAGCTCGAGGAAGCCGGCGGCCGTTTCCCGCAGGTGGCCGGCATGAAGTTCTCCTTCGACAAGTCGAAGCCGGTCGGCAGCCGCGTCGTCTCGGTCGAGGTGAAGGAGGGCGAGGCCTATGTCCCGCTCGATCCGGCCAAGACCTATTCGCTCGTCACCAACAACTACATGCGCAATGGCGGCGACGGCTACGACGTCTTCAAGACGCAGGGTGAAAACGCCTACGACTACGGTCCGGGCCTCGAAACCGTGCTTGCCGACTACCTCGCCGCCCACCAGCCGTTCAAGCCCTATACCGACGGCCGCATCACCGAGGTCGCTTCGGCCGCAGGCGCTGGGACGACCGAACAGCCGGCAACCGAAGCAAAGCCGGCGGCCGACGCCACGGCAACCCAGCCGGCAACAAGCGCTGGCGCCGCCGCGGCGGCGAGCGGCCCGCAGAAGCATGTGATCGCCAAGGGCGACACGCTCTGGGACCTCGCCAAGGCCTTCTACGGCGAAGGCGCACTCTGGAAGAAGATCTCAGACGCCAACGGCAAGCCGGCGCCGCGCGCCCTGCATGTCGGCAAGGAACTGGAGATTCCGGCAAAGTAAGACAATTTGCCTCTCCTTTCAGGGCCGGCGCGGGCTTCCCCGCGCCGGCTTTTCTTTTTAGAAGGACTGGAAACCGAAGGAACGAAAGCGGCGTCCCGATGCGGGGACCCGACGAGGATGAAGATGACCGATCAGCTTGCCGTGACCACTCCTGCCAACCACCCTTCCGTCAAATCCGGAAAGGTCGGCATCCTGCTGGTCAATCTCGGCACCCCCGACGGCACCGACTACACCTCGATGCGCCGCTACCTGAAGGAGTTTCTGACCGACCGCCGGGTGATCGAATGGTCGCGGCTGTTCTGGTACCCGATCCTGTTCGGCATCGTGCTCAACACCCGCCCCGGCAAGGTCGGCAAGGCCTATGAGACGATCTGGAACAAGGACCTGAACGAAAGCTACCTGCGGACCTACACCCGCAACCAGTCCGAACTGATGGCCAAGTCCTTCGCCGACCAGCCCAACGTAATCGTCGACTGGGGCATGCGCTACGGCCAGCCGTCGATCGCATCGCGCATGGACGCGCTGCAGAAGGCCGGCTGCGAACGCATTCTCGTGTTCCCGCTCTATCCGCAATATGCCGCCGCCACCACGGCCACCGTCAACGACAAGGCCTTCGAGGCGCTTCTGAAGATGCGCTGGCAGCCGGCGCTGCGCACCGTCCCGCCTTATCACGACGACCCCGTCTACATCGACGCCCTGGCGACCTCGATCGAGCGTCACCTGGCGACGCTCGACTGGGAGCCGGAAGTGGTGCTCACCTCCTTCCACGGCATTCCGAAGAGCTACTTCGACAAGGGCGACCCCTACTACTGCCAGTGCCAGAAGACCGCGCGGCTGCTGCGCGAGAAGCTCGGCTGGTCGAAGGACAAGCTCCAGGTCACCTTCCAGTCGCGCTTCGGGCCCGAAGAATGGCTGCAGCCCTACACCGACAAGACGGTCGAAAAGCTCGCCCAGGATGGCGTCAAGCGCATCGCCGTGCTCAATCCCGGCTTCGTCTCCGACTGTCTCGAAACGCTGGAAGAGATCGCCGAGCAGGCGGCTGAGAGCTTCCATCACAATGGCGGCGAGAAGTTCACCCACATCCCCTGTCTGAACGACAGCGCCGAAGGCATGGCCGTGCTCGAACACGTCGTGCGCCGGGAGCTTGCCGGCTGGCTTTGAGCCTCCCGCCAGCCCACTTGAAAACGGCAGGCCGATCACCACCTCAGGATGAAGGAGCCGCGCGCTCGCCCACCGGCGAGTGCGCCTTTCTAACATTTTGAATTTACGCGCAATCCGCGGAAAACCGATTCCGAATGGAAACGGAATACGCTAGACTGCAGCCACAGGTCGAGATTGCAATTTAAGGGGGTATATCTTGGGCGGAATGGATATCGTCGTCATTGGCTTCGTGGTGCTTATCATCCTGGTCCTCTTCATGGGGATCAAGACGGTGCCCCAGGGCTACCGCTATACGATCGAACGCTTTGGCCGGTACACGAAAACGCTTGAGCCTGGTCTCAACCTGATCGTTCCCTTCATCGACCGGATCGGCGCGAAGATGAACGTGATGGAACAGGTGCTCGACGTACCGACCCAGGAAGTCATCACCAAGGACAATGCCAGCGTTTCGGCCGATGCCGTCGCCTTCTACCAGATCCTGAACGCCGCGCAGGCCGCCTACCAGGTCGCGCATCTGGAGAATGCCATCCTCAACCTGACAATGACCAACATCCGCTCGGTCATGGGCTCGATGGATCTCGACGAGCTCTTGTCCAACCGCGATACGATCAATGACAGGCTGCTGCACGTCGTCGACGAGGCCGCCAGCCCCTGGGGCATCAAGATCACCCGCGTCGAGATCAAGGACATCGCACCGCCGAAGGACCTGGTCGATGCCATGGCGCGGCAGATGAAGGCCGAGCGCGAGAAGCGCGCCCAGGTGCTGGAAGCCGAAGGTGCCAGAAACGCGCAGATCCTGCGCGCCGAAGGCGCCAAGCAGTCGGCGATCCTGCAGGCCGAAGGCCAGCGTGAAGCAGCCTTCCGCGACGCCGAGGCGCGCGAACGTCTGGCGGAAGCCGAGGCGAAGGCGACCAAGATGGTCTCCGAGGCCATTGCGGCCGGCGACGTGCGGGCGATCAACTACTTCGTCGCGCAGAAGTATACCGAAGCGCTCGCTTCGATCGGCACCGCCAACAACCAGAAGATCGTGCTGATGCCGATGGAAGCCTCGGCGCTGATCGGTTCGCTCGGCGGTATCGGCGCCATCGCCAAGGAAGTCTTCGGCAACGGCGATACCACGCCGGCGAGACCGCGCCAGTCGACGCCGCGCACCACGCCGGCCTTCCCGGCCGATCCCTCGCAAGGGAAGTAACCCATGATCGAACGCGCCATTCAAGAACTCGGACCCTGGAGCTGGTGGGTTCTGGGCTTCGTGCTTCTGGCAGCCGAGCTCGTCGCGCCCGGCGTGTTCCTGATCTGGATCGGCGTCGCGGCCCTTGTCGTCGGCATCCTGTCCCTCCTCCTTTGGGAGGTCGGTTTCTGGATTTGGCAGGTTCAGCTGGTGCTTTTTGCACTGCTGTCGGTGGCGGCCGTTCTGCTCGGCCGCCGCTTCGTTCTCTCCACCTCCGAGACGTCCGACGAGCCGCTGTTGAACCAGCGCGCCGAAAGCCTCGTCGGCCGCACGGCGGTGTTGGAGAAGCCGATCGCCGAGGGCCGGGGACGGATCCGGCTCGACGACACGTTCTGGATCGTCGAGGGGCCGGACCTGCCGGCCGGCACGCGGGTGCGCGTCGTTTCCACCAACGGCCGCAACCTGACCGTCGAAGGCGTAACCGCAAGCGGCTGATGCCACGACGTTTTTTCCGCTTGGAAACGATTGCTTAACCACGTCACTTTACGATTGCGAAAGGATTGCAATCAGGCTCGTGGACAAACGGCATATGGTGCCAGGCACATCTCGCTCGACCAAAGGAGACGCGCGGCGTTCAGCCTCGCTGGCGTTACTGCTGGCTGGCACGGCGCTGCTTGTCCCGGCGTCCTTGAACGCCCAGACCGCCACGACCGCGCCGGCGACGACCTATACTGCCGGCACGGCACCGTCAGCCGTCCCGGCCACGACACCCGCGATCACCGATCCGCAGACGACCGGCGCCGTCAGCGCCGACGATCTGACACCGGCTTCAAACGAGGATTACCTCCGCCTGAACCAGCGCGAGCCGACGCTCGACGGCCTGCGGCTGCGGGCCTATGACCCCGAATACGATCGCGCAGCGGGCATTCGCCTCGGCACCTTCACGCTGCGCCCTGAAATCAGCGAGACCATCAATCACGAATGGCGCAAGGACGGCGACACCAAGACCAACCGCGGCTATCTCGAAACCGGAATTCGCGGCACCTTGACGTCGGACTGGTCGCGGCATCAGCTGATCGTCACTGGCGAAGGCGTGCTGCAGAACAACATCTCCGGCGAGGGCGAGGAAGAGCCGCGCGCCAATGTTGATGCCGAATTGCGCCTCGATCTCTGGGACGAGACGATCGCCCGTCTGCGCGCTGGCTACAGCTTCGAGCGCGAAGACGCCGACGACCCGAACGCGATTTCGAACGCCAAGGACCAGTCCGCCGTCAACACCTACCGCCTTGGCGCCGCCATCGAGCGCGACTTCGGCCTGATCCGCGGCTCGGTCGGCATCGATTTCGACCGGCGCACCTATGGCGATGTCGAACTCGAAAACGGCACGAACCTGTCGGTCAAGTATCGAAACCGCAACACCGGCATGCTGACGGCCCGCGTCGGCTACGAACTGTCGCCGGCGCTGATCCCGTTCATCGAGGGCTCCGTCGGCAAGTCGCTCTACGACCTGCGCCAGGACCCGCTCGGCTTCGAACGTTCCTACCAGACCTATGCCGGACGCGGCGGTATCGAGCTCGACCTCGGCGAGAAGCTCTATGGCGAGCTCGGCCTCGGCTACGAGACCTACAATTTCGAGGATGGCCGACTTGGCGATCTCAGCGGCCTATCGGTCGATGGCCGCCTCAACTGGTCGCCGCAACGCGGTACCGACGTGCTCTTCGCCGTTTCGACCGACCTCAACCCGTCGACGACGCCGGGCGATGCCGGCTCGATCGACTACAACTTCACCAACATCATCACCCACCAGATGCGCTCGGACCTGGTCGCGCGACTGACGAACAACCTGACGCTCCGCAACTACCCCTCGAACGCCCGTTCGTCGGACGAGACCACCTGGCGCACCGGCGCCGGCCTCACCTACGACATCAACCGCTACCTGGCGCTGACGGGCGACGTCAGCTACGAGCGTACCACCCGCGATCAGGGCGACACCACCGACATCACCCGTGTCGGCGTCGGGTTGACGCTCCGCCGCTGAGGCAATCCGATCATCAGATAAAAAAGGCCGCGTCCGATGGACGCGGCCTTTCTGCCTTCGAGAAGAGAAAGCCGATTACTTCAGGCTGCCGAGCAGGCTCTTCAGCGGACCTTCCACGGTCGGGCGGATGTCGCCACGCTCGAGCGCAAACGCAACGTTGGCCAGGATGAAGCCGTCCTTGGCGCCACAGTCATAGGTATCGCCACGGAAGTGGTAGGCGGCGAACTGCTGGTTGTCGGAAAGCTTGAGCATGCCGTCGGTCAGCTGGATCTCGTTGCCAGCGCCGCGCTCCTGCTTTTCGAGAATCGGGAAGATCTCCGGCTGCAGGATGTAGCGGCCGTTGATGAAGAAGTTCGACGGGGCAGTGCCCGGTGCCGGCTTCTCGACCATCTTGGTGATCTTGAAACCTTCGCCGACCTTGTCGCCAACGCCGACGATACCGTATTTGTGCGCCTGATCCGGAGCACATTCCTCAACCGCGATGACGTTGCCGCCGCTCTGTTCATAGAGCTCGACCATGCCCTTGAGGCAGCCCTTCTCGCCCTTCATGATCATATCGGGCAGAAGCAGCGCAAACGGCTCGTTGCCGACGAGATCACGGGCGCACCAGACCGCGTGGCCAAGGCCAAGCGGCGCCTGTTGGCGGGTGAAGCTTGTGGTGCCGGCCTTCGGCAGGATGCCGTCGAGCAGCGCGATCTCGGCCTTCTTGTTGCGCTCGCGGAGCGTCTGGTCGAGCTCGACCTGGATGTCGAAGTAGTCCTCGATCACCGCCTTGCTGCGGCCCGTGACGAAGATCAGATGCTCGATACCGGCTTCCAGCGCTTCGTCGACCACATATTGAATGACCGGCTTGTCCACCACCGTCAGCATTTCCTTCGGCACGGCCTTGGTCGCCGGCAGGAAACGGGTGCCCAGTCCTGCGACCGGGAACACGGCTTTGCGGACTTTACGCTTGTCGGTCATCGATACCTCCTTGAAAGGATTTCACTCATAACTCTTGCCGAATGGTCCTGGACGTCAATCCGTCCCGAACCATACAGCGCTCCGTAATGGAGCCGCAATCTCTATGCCGTCAGCTGAACACAGCATGAACCGACGAAACAAATGCATATGCGAACTCCACGACCAAGGCTTGACATTTTCTGTGGCCGAAGACGCCACCACATTTTCATGGTAAAGGGTTTGTTGACCACGTTTCTGTAGATTCGTTGCAATCCGGCAATGCAACAAGCGCGGCCGGATCCGAACCAGGAGCCGCCGACGAGTGCCCCCACCGTCGAGGCTGGCCCCAGACTGCCACCTTGCGGAGTGATTCGGGCCATGACGGCCGAAACTCCGCAGAGAAACGGAACCGACAGCTGATGATCAGAAACCGCAGGACGTTTTTCCGTCATATCGCAGCCGCCCTCGTCCTATCCGCCGCCACCCTCGGCACCGCGCCTGCGCGCGCCGATACCGGGTTCCAGAACTGGATCAACGAGTTTTACGCGACCGCCGCCCAGGCAGGCATCACCAAGGCAACCTACCGCCAGGCCTTTGCCGGCGTGAAGTCGCCCGACCAGACCGTGATCGACAAGGCCAACTACCAGCCGGAGTTCAAGCACAAGATCTGGGAATATATCGATTCCCGCGTGAACCCCTACACCAAGCGCGTCGGCCAGGAGATGGCGACCAAGCACGCCCGCACGCTGAACGCGCTGGAGAAACACTTCGGCGTCGACAAGACCATTCTGCTGGCCATCTGGTCGATGGAGTCCAACTACGGCGCCGTGCTGGAAAAGGACGACCGTCTGCACTACGTGCCGCGCGCGCTCGCCACCCTTGCCTATGCGGATCCGAAGCGGTCGAACTATGCCAAGAAGCAGCTGATCGCCGCGCTGAAGATCCTGCAGAAAGGCGATATCACCCCGCGTGAGCTGACCGGCTCCTGGGCGGGCGCAATGGGCCACACCCAGTTCATCCCCACGAGCTACCTGCTCTATGCGGTCGACGCAGACGGGAACGGTCACCGCGACATCTGGAATTCCGTACCGGACGCGCTGGCAACCGCCGCCAACCTTCTGAAAAAGAACGGCTGGCAGCCGGGCGAGACCTGGGGCTACGAGGTCGCACCGCCGGCCAATGCCGCGAAGTATTCCGGCCAGACGAAGACGCTCAAGGAATGGGCGTCGCTCGGTTTTGCCCGGCCGAACGGCAAGGGCTTCCGCAATGGCAGCACACGCGCCGAACTCAAATTGCCGAGCGGTGGCCAGGGCCCGGGCTTCCTGATGACCAAGAACTTCTTCGTCATCAAGCGCTACAACGCGTCGGACAGCTACGCGCTCGGCGTCGGCCTGCTTGCCGACCAGATCGCCGGCTACCAGGGGATGCAACAGCGCTGGCCGCGCCCGGACGGATCGCTTGATATCAGCGAGAAGTTCGAGTTGCAGAACCGCCTGAAGGAGCTTGGCTACTACAGCGGCGAAGTCGACGGCAACTTCGGCTCCGGCTCCAAGGCCGCGATCCAGGCGTTCCAGTCGAAGAACGGGCTGGCGCCGGATGGAGAGCCGACCCAGATGCTGCTGCGGGCGCTACGCAACTAGCAGGCTCGAAACGGTTTCACGATCTACGTATCCGTGAGATAAAAGACCGAAAAGGCGCGCTGCATTCCCTGCGGCGCGCTGATCCGTGACAGCGGCCAGGCGCCGCCGGAACACGTATGAACGGGCAGAAAAGCAGATGACGAGCAAGCGCAGCAGGCAACAGGGCCGGACGCCGTTCGGGATTGCGACGATCATGATCGCGCTTGCGGCCATGCTCACCGTCAGCCTGTTCGCCAGCTTTGCCGAGGCGCAGGAGCGGGTGCAGCGGCGCAATCTGTTCCAGATGCTCTTTGGCGGACTGAGCCGCGAGCGGCCGGTCTATGAGGACCGGGACTATTTTCCCGAACAGCCGCGCCCGAAGCGCCAGCGCCAGCCGCAACAGCGCCAGAAGGGCCTGGGTCAACAGAAGCAGAAGCCGAAACCTGCCGACACCGCTGCCCCGGCGCCCGTGGTGGTGGAAAAGGCGCCGGATGCCAAGAAGGTGCTCGTCGTCGGCGACTTCATGGCCGGTAGCCTTGGCGACGGCCTGAAGACCGCCTTCGAGATGACGCCCGGCATCACCATCGAGACACGCGCGAACGGCTCGTCCGGTCTCGTGCGCGAGGACTATTTCAATTGGCCCGGCACGCTGCCGGGCTATGTCGGCGAAGTGAAGCCGTCGGTCATCATCATCAGCCTGGGCGCCAATGACCGACAGCAGATGCAGATCGGCAGCACCAAGGAGAAGTTCCGCTCCGACCTTTGGACGGAAGAATATCGCAAGCGCGTCAACGCGCTGGCAGCCCTTGCGCGCAAGGAAAAGCTGCCGGTTCTCTGGGTCGGCATGCCACCATTCCAGTCGGCCGCCATGACCGCCGACATGGTCACCTTCAACGGCATCTACCGCGAGGAAATCGAGAAGGTCGGTGGCCAGTTCGTCGACATCTGGGACGGTTTCGTCGACGAGGGCGGCAAATTCGTGCTGACCGGGTCCGACATCAACGGCCAGCAGGTGCGCCTGCGCGGCGCCGACGGCGTCAACCTGACCAAGGCGGGCAAGCGCAAGCTCGCCTTCTATGTGGAGAAGGACATCCGCCGGCTGCTCGGCGATGCCGCCGCAACCGACAAGAACGTACCGGGCGCCGACGAACTCAAGGACCTTGTGGTGACCGCACCGCTCGGCAACGAGGATATCGTCAAGACCCAGCCGATCGGGCTGACCGATCCGGCGCTCGATGGCGCCGCGTCCCTGCTCGGCAGCGCAGCACCGGACAAGGGCAACGGCAAGAGCCCGCGCGACCTGCTGGTGGGCAAGGGCGACGTCGCCGCCGCCCCGGCCGGTCGCGTCGATGACTTCCGCCTGTCGAAACCGAGCACGGTGATCAGCAACCCGGTGATCCGGAACTAGATCGACGAACAGTCGGCCTTCTGGCCCGGCCACAAAAAAAACCCCGCATCGCTGCGGGGCTTTTTTCATGCTTGGGAGTGAACTTGCTTAGCGCGGCAGGGTCGTCGAGCCCATCAGCGCCTCGTCGATCGCGCGCGCCGCCTGGCGGCCTTCGCGGATCGCCCAGACGACGAGCGACTGGCCGCGGCGCACGTCGCCGGCGGTCCAAAGCTTGTCGACCGAGGTCTTGTAGTCACGCTCGTTGGCAACGACGTTGGTCGAGCCGCGGCGGTCGGTGTTGAGCGTCAGCTTGTCGCCGAGGTCCTTGATCACGCTGTTGGTGAAGGGACCGCTGAAACCGATGGCGATGAAGGCGAGATCGGCCTTGATGATGAACTCCGTGCCGGCGACCGGCTTGCGGCGATCATCCACCTGGCAGCACTTCACGCCGGTGAGGTTGCCGTCCTCGTCGCCGATGAATTCGAGCGTCGCCACCTGGAACTCGCGGATCGCACCTTCGGCCTGGCTGGAGGAGGTGCGCATCTTGGTTGCCCAGAACGGCCAGACGGCAAGCTTGTCTTCCTTTTCCGGCGGCTGCGGGCGGATGTCGAGCTGGGTCACCTTGACCGCGCCCTGGCGGAAAGCGGTGCCGACGCAGTCGGACGCGGTATCGCCACCGCCGACGACGACGATGTGCTTGCCGCCGGCAAGGATCGGCTGCGACGGCCAGCCGACGCTGTCGATGTTCTCACGGCCGACGCGGCGGTTCTGCTGGACGAGATAGGGCATCGCATCATGAACGCCAGCGAACTGAACGCCGGGGATGCCCGCGTCGCGCGGAGTCTCGGAGCCGCCGCAGTAAAGCACGGCGTCGTGATCGTCGAGCAAGCGCTGCATCGGGACATCGACGCCGACATTGATGCCGCAATGGAAAGTGACCCCTTCGCCGCGCATCTGATCGACGCGGCGATCGATGAAGTTCTTTTCCATCTTGAAGTCCGGGATACCGTAGCGCAGCAGGCCGCCGGGCTTGGTCTCGCGTTCGTAGACGTGAACCTCGTGGCCGGCGCGGGCAAGCTGCTGGGCCGATGCCATGCCGGCAGGTCCCGAGCCGATGACCGCAACCTTCTTTCCGGTCTTGGTGACGGCCGGCTGCGGCACGATGTAGCCCATCTCATAGGCCTTGTCGGCGATCGCCTGCTCGACGGTCTTGATCGCGACCGGCGTGTCTTCAAGGTTCAGCGTGCAGGCTTCCTCGCACGGCGCCGGGCAGACGCGACCGGTGAATTCCGGGAAGTTGTTGGTCGAATGCAGGTTGCGGATCGCCTCGTCCCAGTTGCCGTTGTAGACGAGGTCGTTCCAGTCCGGGATCTGGTTGTGCACCGGGCAGCCGGTCGGGCCGTGGCAATAGGGGATGCCACAGTCCATGCAGCGTGCGGCCTGCTTCTGCACTTCCGGTTCTGACATCGGAATGGTGAATTCGCGAAAATGGCGGATGCGGTCGGACGCCGGCTGGTACTTTGCCACTTGCCGGTCGATCTCGAGAAATCCAGTTACCTTACCCATCGTTTCATCCTGAAAGCTTTGCGTCTGAACAGGCGCTTTTGACAAGCGCGCGTGAAGGGCCCCCGAACCGATCTGCAATGAACCGGGAGCCTTGGTCACCGGGGCCTCCTATTCAGCCGCCTCTGCCATTTTCATGCGTTCCATATCCTCAAGCGCACGGCGGTATTCGACCGGCATGACCTTGCGGAATTTCGGCCGGTAATCCGTCCAGTGGTCGAGGATCTCCTTCGCCCGGGGCGAACCCGTGTGGTGAAGGTGATTGGAGATGAGCTGATAAAGCCGCTCCTCGTCGTGGCGTGTCATGTCGCCGGACACGTCGACCATGCCCTTATGCATGATGTCGCCGCCGTGATGGTGCAGCTTCTCCAGCATGTCGTCCTCTTCCGGAACCGGTTGCAGCTCGACCATCGCCATGTTGCAGCGACGGGCGAAGTCACCTTCCTCGTCGAGCACATAGGCAACACCGCCCGACATGCCGGCCGCGAAGTTACGGCCCGTCCCGCCGAGCACGACGACGACGCCGCCGGTCATGTATTCGCAGCCGTGGTCACCCACGCCCTCGACGACCGCGACAGCGCCGGAGTTGCGCACGGCGAAACGTTCACCGGCCACGCCGTTGAAGTAGCATTCGCCCGAGATCGCGCCGTAGAGCACGGTGTTGCCGACGATGATCGACTCCTGCGGGACGATCGTCGCGTTTTCCGGCGGACGGACGATGATGCGACCACCCGAGAGACCCTTGCCGACATAGTCGTTGCCGTCACCCACGAGATCGAAGGTGATGCCGCGTGCCAGGAACGCGCCGAAGGACTGGCCGGCCGTGCCCTTGAGGGTCACGTGGATGGTGTCGTCCTTCAGGCCCTTGTGGCCCCAGCGCTTGGCAAGCGCACCCGCAAGCATCGCGCCGGCCGACCGGTCGACGTTCTTGATCTCGGCTTCGATCTTGACCGGAGCCTTGGTTTCGAGCGCGACAGTTGCTTCCTTGATCAGCTTGCGGTCGAGAACGTCGTCGATCGGGTGCTGCTGGCGCGTGGTCCAGTATGTCTCTTCCTTCTTGGCTTCCACCTTGTGGAAGATCTTAGAGAAGTCGAGGCCGTTGGCCTTCCAGTGGGCAAGCGCGCTGTCCTTTTCGAGCAGCTCGGACGCGCCGACAATATCGTTGAGCTTCTTGACGCCGAGCGACGCCAGGATCTCGCGCACTTCCTCGGCCACGAAGAAGAAGTAGTTGATGACGTGCTCGGCCGTGCCTTTGAAGCGCTTGCGCAGCACCGGATCCTGGGTCGCAACGCCGACGGGACAGGTGTTCAAGTGGCACTTGCGCATCATGATGCAGCCGGCGGCGATCAGCGGTGCGGTCGCAAAGCCGAACTCGTCGGCACCGAGCAGCGCGCCGATGATGACGTCGCGGCCGGTCTTCAGACCACCGTCGACCTGAAGGGCGACGCGCGAGCGTAGGCCGTTCAGCACCAGCGTCTGCTGGGTCTCGGCCAGGCCGATTTCCCAGGGGCTACCGGCGTGCTTCAGCGAGGTCAGCGGCGAAGCGCCGGTGCCGCCGTCGAAGCCGGCAACGGTGATGTGGTCGGCGCGCGCCTTGGCAACGCCGGCGGCAACCGTGCCGACGCCGACTTCCGAGACGAGCTTGACCGAAACGTCGGCTTCCGGATTGACGTTCTTCAGATCGTAGATCAGCTGCGCCAGGTCTTCGATCGAATAGATGTCATGGTGCGGCGGCGGCGAAATCAAGCCGACGCCCGGGGTCGAATGGCGGGTCTTGGCAACCGTCGCATCGACCTTGTGGCCGGGCAGCTGGCCACCTTCGCCGGGCTTGGCACCCTGCGCCACCTTGATCTGCAGCATGTCGGCATTGACCAGATACTCGGTGGTCACACCGAAGCGCCCGGAGGCGATCTGCTTGATCGCCGAACGTTCCGGGTTCATCGAACCATCGGGCAGCGGCAGGTAGCGGTCGCTTTCCTCGCCGCCTTCGCCGGTGTTCGACTTGCCGCCGATCCGGTTCATGGCGATCGCCAGCGTCGTATGCGCCTCGCGGCTGATCGAGCCGAAGGACATGGCCCCGGTGGAGAAGCGCTTGACGATATCGACGGCCGGCTCGACCTCGTCGACCGAGATCGGCTTGCGGCCAAGGGCCTCGGCGCTCTTGATCGTGAACAGGCCACGAATGGTGTTCATGCGCAGCGCCGAGTTGTTCACCATCTCGGCGAATTCGCGGTACCGGTCCTCTGCGTTGCCGCGAACTGCATGCTGCAGCGAGGCGATCGCGTCGGGCGTCCAGGCGTGGCTTTCGCCGCGCATGCGGAAGGCATATTCGCCGCCGATGTCGAGCGAGTTGGCGAGAACCGGGTCGGCACCGAAGGCCGCCTTGTGGCGGGCGACGGTTTCGGCGGCGATCTCTTCGAGACCGATGCCTTCGATCGTCGTCGCCGTGCCGAAGAAGAACTGGTCGACAAGCTTCGACGACAGGCCGACGGCGTCGAAGATCTGCGCGCCGCAATAGGACTGGTAGGTCGAGATGCCCATCTTGGACATCACCTTGAGGATGCCCTTACCGACGGCCTTGATGTAGCGGTAGACCACTTCGCTGCCGTCGACTTCCTTGGGGAACTCGCCACGCTTGTGCATGTCGGTGAGCGTATCGAAGGCGAGGTAGGGGTTGATCGCCTCGGCGCCGTAACCGGCGAGCAGGCAGAACTGATGCACTTCCCGCGGTTCGCCGGATTCAAGCACGATGCCGACCGACGTGCGCAGACCCTTGCGGATCAGGTGGTGGTGCACGGCGGCGGTCGCAAGCAGCGCTGGGATCGCCACGCGGTCCGGACCAACCTGGCGGTCGGAGAGCACGATGATGTTGTAGCCGCCCTTTACCGCCGCTTCGGCGCGCTCGCAGAGCCGGTCGAGCATTTCCGGCATGCCTTCGGCACCGCGCGAAATGTCATAGGTAAAGTCGAGCGTCTTGGTGTCGAAACGATCCTCGGTGTGACCGATCGAGCGGATCTTTTCGAGATCGCCATTGGTCAGGATCGGCTGGCGCACTTCAAGACGCTTGGCATGCGCCATGCCTTCGTGGTCAAGGATGTTCGGGCGCGGGCCGATGAAGGAGACGAGGCTCATCACCAGCTCTTCGCGGATCGGGTCGATCGGCGGGTTGGTGACCTGCGCAAAGTTCTGCTTGAAATAGGTGTAAAGCAGCTTGCGCTTGTCTGACATCGCCGAGATCGGCGTGTCGGTGCCCATCGAGCCGATTGCTTCCTGGCCGGTCGTCGCCATCGGCGACATCAGGATCTTGGTGTCTTCGAGCGTGTAGCCGAAGGCCTGCTGGCGGTCGATCAGGGACACGTCGCGGCGCAGCGCACGCGGCTCCACCGGCTTCAGCTCCTCGAGGATCAGCTGGGTGTCTTCGAGCCACTTGCTGTAGGGGTGTTTCTGCGCGAGCGAGGACTTCACCTCCTCGTCGGAGATGATCCGGCCCTGTTCCATGTCGATCAGGAGCATCTTGCCCGGCTGCAGGCGCCACTTCTTGACGATCTTGTCTTCGTCGACCGGCAGCACGCCAGCTTCCGATGCGAGGATGACGCGGTCGTCCGAGGTGACGATGTAGCGGGCCGGACGCAGACCGTTGCGGTCGAGCGTCGCGCCGACCTGGCGACCGTCGGTAAAGGCGACCGCGGCCGGGCCGTCCCACGGCTCCATCAGCGCCGCGTGGTATTCGTAGAACGCCTTGCGTTCAGGCGACATCAGCTGGTTGCCGGCCCAGGCCTCGGGGATCAGCATCATCACGGCATGCGACAGCGAATAACCGCCCTGCACGAGGAACTCGAGCGCGTTGTCGAAGCAAGCGGTGTCCGACTGGCCCTCGTAGGAGATCGGCCAGAGCTTGGAGATGTCGTCGCCGAAGAGCGGCGAGGATACAGAGGCTTGGCGCGCCGCCATCCAGTTGACGTTGCCGCGCAGCGTGTTGATTTCGCCGTTGTGCGCTACCATGCGGTACGGGTGCGCCAGCTTCCAAGACGGGAAGGTGTTGGTCGAGAAGCGCTGATGGACGAGCGCCACCGCACTTTCGAACCGCGGATCAGCCAGGTCCTTATAATAGGCGCCGACCTGATAGGCGAGGAACATGCCCTTGTAGACGATCGTCGAGGACGACAGCGACACCGGGTAGAAGTTGCTCTCCTCGCCCTTGTATTCGTCATAGATGCGGTTGGAGATCACCTTGCGGAGCGTAAAGAGACGGCGCTCGAACTCGGGGTTCGTGGCGGCGTCACGGCCGGCGCCGATGAAGATCTGGACATGGCGCGGCTCGGTCGCGGCGATTTCCGGCGCCTTCGACAGCGACGAATTGTCGACCGGCACGTCGCGGTAACCGATGAGCACCTGGCCCTCTTCGGTAACGACGTCCTTGATCACCTGCTTGAAGTGTTCGACCAGCGCATCGTCCTGCGGCATGAAGATGTGGCCGACGGCATATTCACCTGCCTTCGGCAAGGTGATGCCTTGCTTGGCCATTTCCTCGCGGAAGAAGCGGTCGGGAATCTGCACGAGGATGCCCGCACCGTCACCCATCAGCGGGTCGGCGCCGACGGCACCGCGGTGCGTCAGGTTTTCGAGCATGAAGAGACCGTCGCGCACGATCTGGTGCGACTTCTGGCCCTTCATATGGGCGACGAAGCCAACGCCGCAGGCGTCATGTTCGTTGCGCGGATCGTAAAGACCCTGTTTTCGCGGCAGGCCAGTCGGGAATGCGGGCGTTTTTTCAGCCGTCGCAACGCTGTGTGCGAGGTTGAGCCCAGATTGCTGTGATGGCGAATGATCCGTCATCGTTTTCCCTCCTGTTGAACCCGGCACCGCCGGGCATGGCACCGCCCGCGCATGACTCTTCGTTGCGTGCAAAGACACGCCGAAAAGCCGGGGCACTCATCGTCTCATGATCCTGATCAGGTCGCAAATAAGCACGGCATCATCAGGCACTGATGTCTGCGACCATCCTGACGGCAGGCGATAACAACCGGATGAAATCCGGTTAATCCTCCCGCTGCGCACGCCGGCTGCCACTTTTTTAGGCACTCACGGCGATTGTTCCGGTCCCTAGACCGAAATAGGACAGCAAACCTGTCCTATTTCATGTGCTCTATGCCAGAAACCACCCCCCTCCGCAAGAGGCATATCAGCAAATAATGGAGAAGATTTTGCCGAACATTGCCGGAAATTTCCGGCTTTTATAATTTAATTACGGCATATCGTCGTTTTCTTCATTTTGGTTTCAAACTGGTCTCCTGTTGGCCTTTCGGCCTCTCACCGTGATTGATCCGGCTATAAACTCGGCTAAGGTCGGCAAAAGCCGTCGAAATGACGGTGAAACAGGGTGAGAAGTGATGATTTTTTCGTCTGATAACTGGGCTGGCGCCCATCCCGCGATCGCCGAAAGCCTGATGGCGCATGCCGGCGGCTACGCATCGGCCTATGGCACCAGCGAGCTCGACCGGAAGGTGGAAAAGAAGTTCGCGGAGATTTTCGAAAGGGAGGTCGCCGTCTTCTTCGTCGGCACCGGGACGGCCGCCAATTCGCTGGCGCTGGCAACAACCAACCGCGCCGGCGGCGTCGCCTTCTGCCATCGCGAGGCCCATGTCATCGCCGACGAATGCGGTGCGCCCGAGTTCTTTTCGCATGGCGCCCGACTGAAACCCGTCGACGGACCGCGGGGCAAGATGGAGGCCTCCCGCCTTGAAGCCGAGATCCGCCGCTTCCCGCTCGACAACGTCCACGGCGGCCAGCCCAGTGCAGTATCGCTGACGCAGGCGACGGAAAGCGGCACGGTCTATTCGCTCGCTGAGATCGAGGCGATCTCGGCCGTCGCCAAGGCGCACAAACTACCGCTGCACATGGACGGTGCGCGCTTTGCCAATGCACTCGTCAGCCTGGGCACGACGCCCGCCGAAATGACCTGGAAGCGCGGCGTCGACCTCGTTTCCTTCGGCGGCACCAAGAACGGCTGCTGGTGCGCCGAGGCGCTGGTGCTGTTCGACCTCTCCAAGGCGCATGAGATGCACTTCCTGCGCAAGCGCTCCGCCCAGCTCTTTTCCAAGTCGCGCTTCGTCTCGGCGCAGTTCGACGCCTATTTCGCCGGCGATCTCTGGCTGAACCTCGCCCGTCACGCCAACGCCATGGCCACACGCATGGCCGAAGGCATTGCCGCCTCCAAGTCGAGCCGGCTTGCCTGGCAGGCCGATGCCAACGAGGTCTTCGCCATCATCAGCAAGGATGTGGCGACGAAGCTCAGGAAGGATGGCGCCGTCTTCTACGACTGGCCGGTGCCGCACGATCTTGAGGGCAAGCTTGCCAAGAACGAGGGCCTCTATCGCCTCGTCACCAGCTTTGCGACCAAGGCCGAGGACGTCGACCGCTTCGTCGCCGGCTGCTGAGCCCTTCCCTCAACCCTGCCCTTGCAGGGTCCTCAGATTGGCGAGGATTTCGACCGAGAGCGCCGCACTCAGCTTTCGGTCGACGCCCTTGCTCGGCACCAGCACGAATTCCACGTCTTCGAGCGGCGGCAGGAGGCCGGCGGGGATTTCCTTCAGCCCTGACGGCACCATGCTGCGCGGTTGCACGAGCACGCCCATGCCGGCGCGGGCCGCTGCCGTCAGGCCGCTGAGGCTGCCGCAGGTGCACACGATCCGCCACGGCAGGCGGTTCCGGTCAAGCACTTCGAGCGCGACGCTGCGGGTGATGCTCGGCGGCGGAAAGGCGATCAGCGGCAGCACCTTGTCGCGCTTGATCCTTTCCGGATCGCGCGCCAGCCACACCAGCGGTTCGCGATAGACGAGTTCGCCTCTAAGGTCGCCGAGCCTGCGCTTGGCGAGCACGAGATCGATTTCGCCATTGTCTTGCATCTGGTAGAGCACGCCACTCAGTGCCACTGTCAGCTCGAGGTCGACCGACGGGTGGGCGCGCACAAAATCTTCGAGCACCGCCGGCAGCCGGCTCATGACGAAATCCTCGGAGACCCCGAGGCGGAGACGGCCGCGCAAGCTGCTTTCGGCAAACAGCGCCCTCACCTCGCCGTCGATCGCCAGCATCGAGCGCGCATGGGCAAGCAGCGCCTGACCGTCCGCCGTCAGCGAAACGCGGTGCGTGTCGCGGGCAACCAGGGTGCGTCCAAGCGAGGCCTCGAGCCGCTGGATATGCTGGCTGACCGTCGATTGCCCGAGCGACAGTTTTTCCGCCGCAAGCGTGAAACTGCCCATCTGTTCGAGGGCGACGAAACTGCGCAACTGCACGAGATCCAACATGGCTCATCTCATTTCGTGATAACTGTTATTCCTTGCATCCTGCTTCACAATGAGCGATCCCCGCAAGACGTTCGTTAACGAGCAAGTGAGCTGATATGCGCCGCTACCTTCCCGATACCTTCACGATCCTGCTTCTGGCGACGGTGCTGCTTGCATCCGTCCTGCCGATCCATGGCGAGGCAACCGAGTGGTTCGGACTGGCGACGAAGGTGGCCGTCGGCATGGTCTTCTTCCTGCACGGCGCGCGCCTGTCGCGCGACGTGGTGATCGCCGGCATCCTGCATTGGCGGCTGCATCTGACGATCCTTGCCTCGACCTTCGTGCTCTTCCCGCTGATCGGCCTTGCGATCGGCTTCGTGCCGGATTCGATCCTGCCGCAGTCGCTCTATACCGGCATCCTCTTCCTCTGCGTGCTGCCCTCGACGGTGCAGTCGTCGATCGCCTTCACCTCGATGGCCGGCGGCAACGTGCCGGCGGCGATCTGCTCGGCGTCGGCCTCCAACATTTTCGGCATGTTCCTGACGCCGCTTCTCGTCGGGTTGCTGTTTTCCGCCGGCGGCCACGGCACCGTCACGCTCGACGCGGTCAAGCAGATCCTGTTGCAGCTGCTCGCTCCCTTCGTCATCGGCCAGATGCTGCAGCCCTTGATCGGCAACTGGATCCGCGCCCGCAAGGGACTGTTGGCGCCGGTCGATCGCGGCTCAATCCTGATGGTCGTCTATCTCGCCTTCAGCCAGGCGGTGACGTCGGGCCTGTGGCAGACGTTCTCGCTGACCGATCTCGGTGTGCTCGTCATCATCGAAATCGTCATGTTGGCGCTTGTGCTCGCGGTCACCATGTATGGCAGCCGCTTGCTCGGCTTCGACAAGGCCGACGAGATTGCCATTACCTTCTGCGGCTCGAAAAAGAGCCTGGCGAGCGGCGTGCCGATGGCAAGCGCCATCTTCGCCGGTCAGAACATCGGCGCGATCGTGCTGCCGGTCATGCTCTTCCACCAGATCCAGCTGATGGCCTGCGCCGTGATCGCGCAGCGCTATGCCGCCCGGAAAGCGGCGGCTTCCGCGGTGCCGGTGCCGGCCCAGCCCTGATCCAGCCCCGATTGATCCGACAACAAAAAACGGCGCCCTGACGGGCGCCGTTCTTTGTGGGAGGTCTGTTTCGTGCCCTGGTCGGGCATGATGTTAGAGGGTCTGAGCCTCGATCTGCTTCGGCTGCGATGCAACGGACGCGATCTCGATCCGGCGGGGCTTGGCGGCTTCCGGGATCTCGCGGGTAAGATCGATATGAAGCAAGCCGTTCTTCAGCGAAGCCGACTTGATCTCCACGTGATCGGCGAGCTGGAAGCGGCGCTCGAAGGCGCGCTTGGCAATACCGCGATGGAGAAACTGGCTTTCTTCACCCTTGTCCTCGGCCTTTTCGCCCTTGACCGTCAACGTGTGTTCACGCGCCTCGATCGAAAGCTCGCTCTCGTCGAAGCCGGCGACGGCCATGGTGATGCGGTAGGCGTTTTCGCCGGTGCGCTCGATGTTGTAGGGCGGATAGGTCTGGGCTTCACCGGGCTGGCCGAGGCTGTCGAGCATGGTGAACAGGCGGTCGAAACCAACGGTGGAACGGTAAAGGGGGGAGAAATCGAAGTGACGCATGGTGTCCTCCTTGGAGCAACGTTTGCGATGTCTGGTCGGCCACCCCATTCTGGCAGTGGCAGGACCGGTGAACGGACCCGTCTTCGGCGCCCGTGACCCTGATTTGGGGAGGCGATTTGACGACTTCAAGACGCCCCCGCCGACGATTTTTCCGTGAACCCGACATGAACGCCGGCTTCGGCTGCCGTTCAGCCCGGCGGGACTAAAACGAAATCCTGGGCCGCAACGCCCAGGCTGAAGTGACATGTCCCTTCCCCTTCAGCGGCCGGAAACGGTGATCGTCCGGATTTCACCCACCGTTTCCGGCTTTTTTCTTTGACGGCGAAGACCCTGCCGCCTATCCCTTGATGCTACCGATCAACACGCTTTCACCTCCGGCCACGACCCCATGACCTCGATCCTCCACGCGACACCGGACAATCCGATCCCGGACAATCATGTCGCTGGTTTTTTCGATGGCATCGGCGGCCGCAAGATCCGCTATGCGATCTTCAAGACGAAGCAACCGGTGGCGCGCGGCACGGTCGTGCTGCTGCAGGGCCGCAACGAATCGATCGAGAAATATTTCGAGACCATTGCCGATCTGACTGCGGCCGGCCTCTGGGTTGCCACCTTCGACTGGCGTGGCCAGGCAGGCTCCGAGCGGCTGCTGACGCACTCCGGACGCGGTTATGTCGACCACTTCTCCGATTACGAGCGCGATCTCAGCACCTTCCTCGAACAAATCGTGCTGCCCGATACCCGCCTGCCCTTCTCGATCGTCGCCCATTCCATGGGCGCGCTCGTCGCCTTGTCGCTCGCCCCGATGCTTGCAAGCCGCATCGACCGGCTGGTGGTGCTGGCCCCCTTCGTCGGCCTTGGCGGCCAGGCGCTCGGCGAAAAGAGCATTGCGACGGTCGCGACCTTCATGCGGCTGGTCGGCCTCGGCGCCCTGCCGGCACATCCCGACAAGGGCAACCGCCCCTTCGAAAACAACGTGCTGACAGCGGACCGTCGCCGTTACGCCCGCAACATCGCGCTGACCGACGCGCATCCGGAACTGAGGCTCGGCCCCCCGACGGCGCGCTGGCTGAGCGAGGCTTTCCACGCCATGCGCCGGATCCTCCGCCGCGACCATCTGACCCGCATCACGCTGCCGACGATCATCCTGGCACCGACGGCCGATCGGCTGGTGCCCCATGTCGCCGTCGAATGGCTGGCGCGCAATTTCCGCGCCGCCCAGATGATCCCGATCGATGGCGCCCGCCATGAACTGCTGCACGAGGCGGACCGCTATCGCGCCCAGGCGATGGCGGCGATCCTCGCCTTCGTCATCCCCGAAGAAGGCGACGCGCGCGAAACCACCGCCGCCTGAAGCCAGCGCGCGCGCTCCCGACAACGCCGCGCGTCCTATCGGACGTACGAAGGTCTCTGTAACACTTTGATTTTACGGATATCTGCAGCCGTTGCGCGAGGCGCAGGGCGCATCAGCCCTTCAGGATTTCCAGCGCCTGCGCGTGCAGTTCGGCATTGCCGGCCGCAATGACTTCGCCGCCCATTTCCGCCGGGCCGCCCTGCCAGTTGGTGACGATGCCGCCGGCCTGCTCGATCAGCGGAATGAGCCCGCCGACATCATAGGGTTTCAGCCCGCATTCGATCACCAGATCGACATGGCCGGCAGCCAGAAGCGCAAAGGCGTAGCAATCGCAGCCATAGCGGAACAGCCGCACCTTGTTTTGCACCGCCTCATAGCGGGTCTTGAGATCGCCGGAATAGAGATGCGGCGAGGTGGTGAACAGCACCGCGTCGTCCAGCGACTTGCAGGCGCGCGTCGAAAGCACCTGCTCGCCACCCGGTCCACGGTAGATCGATTTCGTGCCGTCGGCGAAGTAGCGCTCGCCGGTGAAAGGCTGGTCCATCAGGCCCATGACCGCATCGCCATTGCGATAGAGGCCCACCAGCGTGCCCCAGACCGGCAGGCCGGAAATGAAGGCGCGCGTGCCGTCGATCGGGTCGATGACCCAGACATATTCGCGGTCGAGGCCGACATTGCCGTGCTCTTCGCCAAGAATGCCGTGCTCCGGAAAATGCGCCTCGATCAGCGCACGGATCGCCGCTTCAGCCGATTGGTCCGCTTCCGTCACCGGATCGAAGCCGCTTTCGAGCTTGTTGACGACGCTGGTCCCGATCCGAAAGCGCGGCAGGGTTTCCGCCTTGGCGGCATCTGCAAGACGATCGAAGAAGGCGCGGTCAGGCAACATGGCGATCTCTCTGAAAAACATGGAGGAAGGTACGTCCTGAATAGACGAAATTTGTCGAAAGGCAAACGACCGGGCACGCCCATCTGCGGGCGGCGTCGGCGTCAGGGCAGGAGCGTTTCGCACTGCACCACGGCCGCTTTGCGCTTCAAACGCGGCTTTGCCGAATTCAATCGGTTGATTCGCCATTTTCGGCTGAAAAACTTTTGACGCAATGCAAAAGTTTTCACCGGCAAACTTGACATTTGTGCAGTGCAATATTATGGTTTTCCTACAGTCACCTGTGACTGTAAATACCCTCCTTGGGTGTTTCCTCCCTAGACTTGACCGCGCCGTTGGCGCGGTTTTTTTTGAACCTCCCCGACAGAAAATACCAAGCGTCGCCAGCACCTTGCTGGACGGCACCCTTGCCGATTCTTCCTGGTTTCTGGGAAAGGCTACTCGGCCGCCAGCGGCAGATAAGCGCCGTAGTCTTCGACGTGGCGGGCAAGCGAGCCGATGAAGGTCGTGAGGTCGGCAACCAGCGAACCGAAGCCGGGTTTGCGCACCAGCGTCGTTTCGTCGACATAGAGTGCCCGGTTGATCTCGATCTGCAGCGCGTGCAGCCCGCGCGTCGGCCGGCCGTAATGCTCGGTAATGAAGCCGCCGGCATAGGGCTTGTTGCGCACGACACTGTAGCCGAGTTGCTGCAACAGATCGACGGCAGCACGCGAAAGTTCGCCGGCAGCACTGGTGCCGTATCGATCGCCGATGATGAAATCCGGTCGCTGGGCGCTGCCCGGCAGATGCACGTTGCCCGGCATCGAATGGCAATCGATCAGCACCGACAGGCCGAACTGCACATGGGTGCGGGCGATCAGCTTGCGCAAGGTGGCGTGATAGGGCTTGTAGATCGTCTCGATCCGCGTCAGCGCATCCTCGACCGGGAACCGCCCGCGATAGATCTCCATATTCTCGGCTACCAGCCGCGGGATCGTTCCGAGCCCGCCTGCAACGCGCATCGAACTGATGTTGGCATGCGGCGGCAGCGATCCCTCGAACATGCGCGGATCGAGCTCGTAGGGCTCGCGGTTGACGTCGAGGAAGGCGCGCGGGAAATGTGCAAGCAGCATCGGCGCGCCGAGGAACGTCGCGTTCTGGAACAGCTCGTCGACATAATGGTCTTCCGACCGGCGAATCGAAAGCGCATCGAGCCTGGACTGGTCGAGGAAACTCTGGGGATAGGACCGGCCGCTATGCGGCGAATTGAACACAAAGGGAATGCGCTGGATTGGAGGTTCAAGGACCTCGAACAGTTCCCTCTCCGCAACTTCCCCCATCTGAACCCTTTTTTACCATATGCGGTACTTGCAATTGTCATCATGTTGCCAGTTGGCCCGCTCTGTGTCCATAGTGGCCAATCACAGCATCCCGGGGAATTGACGTCCCGCGTTCACGAGATATTTACCGCGTTGCGGTTTGGATAAAACGCCGCAATCTACGCGCAATGAACTGATAAAGAGAAGCACGGCCCAATTCATGACTGCGAAAATCCTTCTTGCCGAAGACGACAACGACATGCGCCGGTTCCTGGTGAAGGCGCTGGAAAAGGCCGGCTATAAGGTCATGTCCTATGACAACGGCGCCAGCGCTTACGACCGGCTTCGCGAAGAACCGTTCTCGCTCCTTTTGACCGACATCGTCATGCCCGAGATGGACGGCATCGAGCTGGCGCGCCGCGCGACGGAACTCGACCCGGACCTCAAGGTCATGTTCATCACCGGCTTTGCCGCGGTTGCCCTCAACCCGGACTCCAAGGCGCCGAAGGATGCCAAGGTGCTCTCCAAGCCCTTCCACCTGCGCGACCTCGTGGACGAGGTCAACAAGATGCTGGCTGCTGCCTGATCAAGACAGTTTTCCACAGGCGCGCCGTTCCGCGACTGTAAAGAATGCGACTTCGGACCGACCGCCGCGATCCACAGGGATCTCCGGCGGTCTTTTCGTTTCAATGCCTTAGCGGAAACCCAGCAAATCCGGGATCTTGCCGGTGTCTCATCGACGCCGTTCCCGTGGGGAAAATCGCCGCCTCTAAATTTCTGTCAAAAAACCTTCGAAAACCCTATTGACGCGACAACGGCTTTTGTGGTCTATGCGCCACATCGGATGGGCGTGTAGCTCAGCGGGAGAGCACTACGTTGACATCGTAGGGGTCACAAGTTCGATCCTTGTCACGCCCACCATTCGAATTCAAAAGGCCTTTCGAGAAATCGAAAGGCCTTTTTCGATTCTCCCCGTTTCTTCCGGCCTTCAACTTGCGCACGACCCGATCGCAGCATCAGCCTCGATCAAGGCGCTCCCCACCACTTTGCCCACAGCCGGCGCTCAGACTTTGGTCCGACAGAGGACGGCAAAGGTCCGGGGCGCATTGTCGAATCGGTTTCGCGGTGACTTGATGCCGATGCGCCCGGAAGCAAGCCCGCCTCCTGGACGCAACTGGTCCCAGGGCGATGCCCCGTAGCCCCAATACGCCGCTCTGGGACCCCGTTCCTCCTCCACATGGCTGAAACTGCCTGCTGCCGCGGCCACCCGAGCCAAAGGGCGGTCGTCCGTCACGAAAATTTGTGGCTTGCGTCATGGAAGGCACGTCTTGTCGCCCTAATTTCGGGCTGCAATCTCAACGCTTTGCCAAGCGCCAAGCGCAAGGCCGAGCAAGCCACCGAACAGACGACAGGCAGCACCTCGCACACCTCTCCAGGGACGAGTGTGCTGCCGAACCGAGCACCTCTCCATTCGAGCGAAAGGAACGGACCATGCCGGCAGTCAGGAATATCGTGCTTGTACACGGCGCCTGGGGCGATGCCTCCCATTGGCGCCACGTGATCCCGCCGCTGCACGCCAAGGGCTACAGGATCGCAGCGGTACAAAATCCGCTGACCTCGCTTGCCGACGACGTCGAGCGCACCCGCAAGCTGGCGGAATCGCTGGAAGGTCCGACGCTGCTTGTCGGCCATTCCTATGGCGGCGCGGTGATCAGCGGCGCCGGCCACGCGTCCAACGTCGTCGGCCTGGTCTATGTCGCCGCTTTCGCGCCGGATGAGGGCGACAGCCTCGGCAGCATCTTCGCAAGGCGCGATCCGCCGTCCGGCGCCGCCAGCATCCGCCCCGACAAAGACGGCTTCCTCTGGCTGGCGCAGGATACGTTCCGTGAGAGTTTCGGCCAGGATCTGAGCGAGACCGAAGCTTTGGTCATGGCGGTCGCGCAGAAACCGATCGCCGGGCGTTGCTTCGAGGACAAGGCCGGGGCTCCCGCCTGGAAGACGAAACCCAGCTGGTACCAGGTCTCGCGGCACGATCACATGATCCCGCCGGAAACCGAACAATGGATGGCCGAGCGCATCAAGGCGAAGAAGATCATCACGCTCGACGCCAGCCACGCCTCCCTTGCCTCGCACGCCAAGGAAATCGTGGCGCTGATCGACGAGGCGATCGCCTCGCTCGGCTGAATGTCCGGAAGCGCAACGTCCCAACAAGAGAAACCCCGTCGGCTCCGAGCCGACGGGGTTCCCCTCTGTCTCATTGGACGTCAGGCATAGGCGCCGCGCCGGCGCTGTCGCGTGGCGCTCGGCCCGCGCGAAAACGTATCGAGATCGATCGCCGCCCCTTCCGGTGCCCGGCACACCTCCTCCGGATGCCGGTCGCTCGCCTCGACGGCGAAATGGATCGCGGCGCTCTCATTGGTAAAGAGGCCGCCGACGAGGCCCTTGCGGTCGGATACGACCCACCAGCCGTGCCGGTCGCGGCCGACGACGAAACGCGCCCGCGCCAGGAAACCACGGCGGATCTGCTGCATACTGCCCATGATCGAACAATCCTTGTTGAGGAAAAGACGGCTTAACCGGCGATCCACGGCAGTGCGGCCTGGATGCCGTAGGCAAGGCCGAGCACGATGGCGAGCCGGATGCCGATGCCGAGAAAGGCATCGCGAACGGCGCTGTCCTTGGGCGGAAGGTGCTCGGCGCGCTCGCTGCTTTCGATGCGCCGGCGCCCGGCAGCGCGCGCGGCAAGATGGGGAAAACGGGACATGGTCGTTCCTTTCGGGTGAGATGGATGCGGGCGGCGGGCGCCGCCGCGGCAATCGGGCATGCAGGATCCGGGTGAGGACGTGCCGTCAGCCGGCGAGCGCGAGGCGCACCCCGCGGCCGATCCGGGTGGAGGCGGGAAGCTCGGTCAGCGGTTCAAGCGCCGCGCGGATTTCCGCAGCCGTCTCCGGCGCCACTGCTGTCAGCGGCAGGCGCACCTCGGGGCTGAGCGCCCGCACCAGGTGCAATGCGTATTTCACAGGTCCGGGATTGGTCTCGCGCTCCAGCGCCGTGAGCAGCGGCCGCAGGCGCTCATGAAGGGCGAGCGCCGCTGCGACATTTCCGGTCGTGACGGCCTGATGCATGGCGACCACCAGCCGCGGCACGACATTGGACGCCACCGAGATGGTGCCGCGGCCGCCACAGAGATTGAACGGCAGCGCCGTCTGGTCGTGACCCGAGAGCTGCTTGAGCCTGGTCTTCAAGGCTGGCGACGACGACAGGAAGCGGCCGACGTCGCCGGTGGCGTCCTTGATGCCGACGACATTTTGAAGCTCCGCCAGCCGCTCGATCGTCCGCGGAGCGAGATCGACCCCGGCGCGCGAGGGCACATTGTAGATGATGATGGGAAGGTCCACCGCTCGGGCGACCGCCTCGAAGTGGCGATAGAGCCCCTCCTGCGACGGCTTGCTGTAGTAGGGCGCAACGACGAGCGCCGCATCGGCACGGAGGGCCTTGGCTTCCGCGGTCAGTTCAATCGTCGTCGCGGTGCTGTTGGTACCGGTTCCGGCGATAACCGGGATCTTGCGCTCCGCCACCTCGACGCAGCGCTCGATCACCAGCGCCCGCTCGGCACGCGACAGCGTCGGCGCTTCGCCGGTGGTGCCGCAGGCAACGATGCCGGAAATGCCGTGGCGGATCTGCCATTCGACCAGAGACATCAGGCCGACGACATCGACCTTGCCGTCCCGGAACGGCGTGACGAGTGCTGTGATCGCCCCTTCGAGGCGCAGCGAATTCATGTTCATGGACGTATCCTTCAGGTGGAAAGTTGGCCGCGGCCGGCAGCGGCCGCAAGCTGGTGGCAGCGGCAAGAGCGCAGGAAGGCGCCAAGGATCGCCGCGGCAAGGTCGGCATGTCGCGCCTTGAACGTGATCCGGCCGGCGCCCGGTGGCTGATAGCGCAGCGCGCAGGTCCACAGGCCGAACTCGTGATTGAGCGTTCGAAGGCACAGTTTCGCCTCGGTCGCCGACGTCAGCTGGATGACGGCATCGACCAGTGCATCGGCGGCCATCAGTTCACGGAACCGGCGCGACGGCCATTCCCCAACCGCCAGATCCGGCATGTCCGCGATCACCCGTACCGCCTCCCAGACATGGTGCTCGCGCAGGCGGCGAACGGCGGTCAGCCGGAGGATCAGCGCATCGAGCGCTTGCGCAACCGTTTCGCCGGTCAACTCCGGACCCACGTCGACCTTGCGCGGGGCCGGAAGAATATGACGACGGATGTTGAAATCCTGGAGAGACATGGCACGCATCCCTATTCGATGCGGCAAGGCTAGACCCGGCAGGCGTCCGGTTTCGATTGCGACTTCGGGCGCCCGGCATAAGATTTCCGTAAAGCGCTTCGGTGGGTGTTGTGGAAGACGCCGGCCGCGGTCTAGATTTGGTTTCCGAACAGGCGAAAGCCCGGCGCGACAGCGCGCGCGGCGTCGAAATAATCTGACGCAAAAGATGACGCGCACGCAATTTTGCGCTAGGTAGCCCATTCGGTGGCGATCAGGGATCGCCATTCCCGAGCAATACCCCTTGTCCGTGAAGGAACATGCCATGCCTGCCTATCGCTCACGTACCACCACCCACGGCCGTAACATGGCCGGCGCCCGCGGCCTCTGGCGCGCGACGGGCATGAAGGACAGCGATTTTGGCAAGCCGATTATTGCGGTGGTGAACTCGTTCACCCAGTTCGTGCCGGGCCACGTGCACCTCAAGGATCTTGGCCAGCTCGTCGCCCGCGAGATCGAGGCTGCCGGTGGCGTCGCCAAGGAATTCAACACCATCGCCGTCGACGACGGCATCGCCATGGGCCACGACGGCATGCTCTATTCGCTGCCGTCGCGCGAGATCATCGCTGACTCGGTCGAGTACATGGTCAACGCGCACTGCGCCGACGCCATGGTCTGCATCTCCAACTGCGACAAGATCACCCCCGGCATGCTGATGGCCGCACTTCGCCTCAACATCCCCGCCGTCTTCGTTTCCGGCGGCCCGATGGAAGCAGGCAAGGTCGTGCTGCACGGCAAAACGCACGCGCTCGACCTGGTCGACGCCATGGTCGCCGCAGCCGACGACAATGTTTCCGATGAAGACGTCAAGGTCATCGAGCGCTCCGCCTGCCCGACCTGCGGCTCCTGCTCCGGCATGTTCACGGCCAACTCGATGAACTGTCTGACCGAAGCCCTCGGCCTGTCGCTGCCCGGCAATGGCTCGACGCTCGCCACCCACGCCGACCGCAAGCGCCTGTTCGTCGAAGCCGGCCACCTGATCGTCGACATCACCCGCCGCCACTACGAGCAGGACGACAACAGCGTCCTGCCGCGCAACGTCGCCTCGAAGAAGGCGTTCGAGAACGCCATGGCGCTCGATATCGCCATGGGCGGCTCGACCAACACCGTGCTGCACATTCTCGCCGCCGCCCATGAGGGCGAGGTCGATTTCACCATGGCGGACATCGACCGCCTGTCGCGCAAGGTGCCCTGCCTGTCGAAGGTCGCACCGGCCAAGAGCGACGTGCACATGGAAGACGTGCACCGTGCCGGCGGCATCATGTCGATCCTCGGCGAACTCGAAAAAGGCGGGCTCATCAACCGCGATTGCCCGACGGTGCACAGCGCCACGATCGGCGACGCCATCGACCGCTGGGACATCACCCGCACCTCGAGCGAAACGGTTCGCAATTTCTTCCGCGCGGCACCGGGCGGCATCCCGACCCAGGTCGCGTTCAGCCAGGAAGCCCGCTGGGACGAACTCGACACCGACCGCGAAAAGGGTGTCATCCGCTCGGTCGAACATCCCTTCTCCAAGGATGGCGGCCTCGCTGTCTTGAAGGGCAACATCGCCATCGATGGCTGCATAGTGAAGACCGCGGGCGTCGACGAGAGCATCCTGAAGTTCTCCGGTCCGGCCCGCGTTTTCGAAAGCCAGGACGCGTCGGTCAAGGCGATCCTTGCCAACGAGATCAAGGCCGGCGACGTCGTCGTCATCCGCTATGAAGGCCCGAAGGGCGGCCCGGGCATGCAGGAAATGCTCTATCCGACGAGCTACCTGAAATCGAAGGGCCTCGGCAAAGCCTGCGCGCTGATCACCGACGGCCGCTTCTCCGGCGGCACCTCGGGCCTGTCGATCGGCCACGTTTCGCCGGAAGCGGCCAATGGCGGCACGATCGGCCTGGTGCGCGAGGGCGACATGATCGATATCGACATCCCGAACCGCACGATCAGCCTGCGCGTCGACGAGGCGGAACTCAGCCGCCGCCGTACCGAGCAGGACGCGAAGGGCTGGAAGCCCACCGAACAGCGCAAGCGCAAGGTGACGACGGCGCTGAAGGCCTATGCGGCTTTCGCCACCTCCGCCGACCGTGGCGCCGTGCGCGACCTCGGCGAGCACTGACCAGCCACGTTCTGGCAGCGCCCGAGCGGCGCAAGAAATAACGAAGGGCTCCCGCGCGGCGGGGGCCCTTTTCTTTGATCTCATCCTAGGGATCGGCCCGGCTTTGCCGGACAGGAACCATCTGTTATTTTAGTTTACCCTAAAATCACACAGGTGGATCATGGCGGACGAGTCTGGATTGCTCGGCACCTGGAAGATGCTTTCCTGGACGCGCGAGGTCGTCGCCACTGGCGAGGTCAGCGATGCCATGGGCCCTGACCCCATCGGTTATCTCTCGTATTTTCCGGATGGCCGGATGACTGCCGTCGTGGTGAAGCGCGATCGGCCGCAGCTCAAAGGGCTCGTGCCCTCTCACGACGAAAAAGCGGCACTGTTTGATTCCATGCTCGCCTATTCCGGCTCCTATTCACTCAAGGACGGCCGGATCATCCATCATGTCGAGGCAAGCTGGAACCCGGCCTGGGGCGTCTCCGACCTGATCCGCCCCTTTGTCCTGCAAGGCGACAAGCTGGTGATCTATGGTGCGCCGGGCGTGGACCCGGCAACCGGCGAGGAGGTCATCTACCACCTCGAATTTCGCAAGATGTGACCAGCTTGGCCACGGGCGTCAGAGGTGACGCGTCTCGGCCGGCGCGTGGAACCAGTTGTTGTTGCGCCCGTCCATGTACTGCACCGGTGCTTCGGCCAGCACCGCCGGGTCGAGATCGTCGAGGCAGGCGACGTTGACGGAATAGTAGGCGCCGCCGATCTCCTCGATGTAGCCGTGACCGAAGGCGGCAACGCCGCAGGTCCTGCAGAAGCGGTGATGCACGCTGTTGCTGCCGAACTGGTAGTCGGCGATGTTGGCTTCGTCGCACTGCAGCCGGAAGGCGTCGGGCTTCACGACCACCCCCCAGTAGCGCCGCTTCCAGCAAATCGAGCAGTTGCATTTGCCGGTGCCGGCATCGAGGTCGATATCGGCCTCATAGCGGATGTTTCCGCAATGGCAGCTTCCTTTGTAGGTCAGTTTCATAGCTGTCGCTCCTGCTCGTGGGCCGGTCAGCCCCCATATTGCCGCCCACCCGGCAGGCGATATGCCTGCCGGGTGAAGCTCATGCAATGCAAGTGCCATATTGACAACATATTGTCAATTATGAACCGGCACGCCTCAGAGATGACGGACTTCGGCGGGCGTTTGATCCCATCGGTCGTTCCGGCCATCCAGATATTGCACCGACACCTCGGCAAGGACCGATGGATCGACATCGTCCAGCGTGGCAACATTGACGCTGTAATAGGCGCCGCCGAGTTCCTCGACATAACCATGGCTATAGGAGGCGATGCCGCAGGCCGGGCAGAAGCGGTGGTTGCCCACCTTGGCGCCGAACTGATACCGGCCAACCTGATCTTCCGGCGACAGGAGGCGAAAATCTTCCGGCTGGACCTGCGCACCCCAGTAGCGGGCCTTGCCGCAGAACGAGCAATTGCATCGCGTCGTCCCGGCATCGAGATCGAAAGTCGCCTCATATCTGAGCTTGCCGCAATGGCAACCGCCGCTGTAAGTCCTTCTCGCCATGCTCTCATCTCCCTTGCTAAAATGGCTTGCTGAAACAACTGCATCATGACAACATGATGTCATGCAAACATTCACACGACGCTGGTGCTGTCAACATGAAAGATCCTGATCGGACACCCGCCGGAGACGCCTTTGCGGAGTTCGCCATATCGGTATTGCGGCTGGCCGGCCCCCTGACGCAGGCCGGCGACGCGCTCGCCAAGCCTTCCGGACAAACGAGCGCCCGCTGGCAGGTACTGGCCGCGGCAAACCATGCGCCGATGTCGGTGGCCGATGCGGCACGCGCGCTCGGCCTTGCGCGACAGGGAGTGCAGCGAATCGCCGATCTCCTGGAGGCCGAAGGGCTGATCGCCTACAGGGACAACCCGACGCACCAGAGGGCGAAACTCATGGTCCTGACCGCGGCGGGAGAGACGGCGCTGCACGATATCAAGCAACGGCAGGCGGCCTGGGCGGATGGCCTGGGCGGCGCGCTCGGCGAAAGGCGGCTACGCCAGGCTTCCGCCTTGATCGCCGAGGTGATCGAAGTACTCAGGGAACGCCCCACGCCAGAGCCGTCCGAGGACTGACCGACTGCCGGTCAGGCCAGCCTTAGGAGATCCGCACGCAGGCGGTCCGGACCACCGTCCCCGAACACCGGATCGAGCGCCTCATGGAGGTCCCGCCAGATCGGCACGGCACGCGCCAGCAGCCCCTGCCCCTCCGGCGTCAGCCGCAATCGGCGCGACCGCCGGTCGTCGGCATCCGGGAAGCTTTCGACCAGGCCGCGCCGTTCCAGCGGCTTCAGCGCCGCCGTCAAGGTCGTCCGGTCCATGGCGAGAAGCGATGCCACCGAGCCCATATTGGGCGCTACCGGGCGGTTGAGCGACATCAGCAGAGAGAACTGTCCGTTGGTGATATCGAGCGGGCGCAGCCCCTCGTCGAACCGGCGGGCAAGGGCGCGCGCGGCACGCTGCACATGCAGGCAGAGGCAGGTGTCCTTCACATGCAGGGTGGTATCGAACGAAACGAGCGGCATTTTTGACATGACCGATTAATGTTGATATCAACGTAAATAGTCAAGTGCAACGTTGGAAGGAGGAACGGGCATGAGACAGGACCACGCAGTGGTATCGCCTGGAGAGTGGCTGAAGGCGCGCAGAGACCTGCTTGCGCTGGAAAAGGAACACACCCACGCACGCGACAAGGTCAATGCCGCCCGGCTGGCCTTGCCCTGGGTGAAAATGGAAAAGACCTACATCTTCGATACGCCGGCGGGCCGCAGATCACTCTCCGAGCTTTTCGACGGCCGCAGCCAGCTCATGGTCTATCATTTCATGTTCGGCCCCACCTGGGAGGCCGGCTGCCCCGGCTGCTCCTTCCTGGTCGATCACTTCGCCGGCATGCTGCCGCACCTCAACCATCACGACGTCACGCTGGTCGCCGCATCGAACGCGCCGCTGGTCAAAATCGAAGCCTACAAGAAACGCATGGACTGGCATTTCCCCTGGGTCTCGGCGGAAGGCAACGGCTTCAACCATGACTTCCACGTGGCCTTTTCGGCAGACGAACTCGCCAGTGGCAAGGTCGGCTACAATTTCACTGACATCGAAAGCGCCAATGCGCATGAGGAACTGCCCGGCCTCAGCGCCTTCCAGAAGAGCGAGGACGGCACGGTCTACCACACCTATTCGTCCTATGCCCGGGGGCTCGAGGAACTGGTGGGCACACTGATGCTGCTCGACCGCGCGCCGAAGGGCCGCAACGAAGACGGTACGATGGACTTCGTCCGGCGCCACGACGAATACGACCAGGAACCGGGCCGCAAGGCGGGCTGACCTTCGCATCCGCCGCGGGCGGAACTTTTCGCCCGCGAAATCGTTCTGAGAACGCTCGCCTGCCGGGCCGATTGCCCATGCCCGGACGAACCCTGTGCCCAACAAGGAAATCCCGTGAGAGCAGAACCGGAAGAACCGCACCGCTGGCTCGAGCAATTGCTGGGCGACTGGCACGTTCGCACGGCCGGATCCGATGGCGAGCCCGACGGCAGCGGCCCCTGGACCGAACATGTCCGGTCCCTCGAAGGCCTTTGGATCGTCTGCGAAGGTCAGGGAACGATGCCGGGTGGCAGTTTCGGCCAGACGCTGATGACGCTCGGCTTCAATCCGCAGACCGGGCGTTACGTCGGCACCTGGATCGGATCGATGATGAAGCACATGTGGATCTATGACGGCGAACTGGACGCGGCCGGTACGTCCCTCTCCCTCTCCTGCGAAGGGCCGGATTTCGAGACTCCCGACCGGACCGCGCGCTACCGTGATGTCATCACGCTTGACGGTCCGTCCCGGCGACTACTGACGGCGCAGATGCAGACAGCGGACGGACGCTGGAAAGATTTGATGACCGCGGAGTACCTGCGCCGGGATTGAAAGCGGTGCTGGCGGCCGGCCTTCAGCTTTGCGGTCACACGTCCCGTCAGGCTGACCCGGCGACAGTTCATTCGAACAGGCAACCAAGCGGCGCAAAATACGCCGCGCCAAGGCAATCGGAGGAAGGCAATGGCAGATCACGGCAAATTCGTTTGGTACGAGCTGATGACGACCGACATGGCGGCCGCCGAAACGTTCTACAAGGACGTCGTCGGGTGGAATGCCGCCGATTCCGGCATGGCCGGCATCAACTACACCCTGTTCAACGTCGGCGAGATTCCGGTGGCCGGCCTGATGACCATGCCGGAAGGCGCGCTTGAAATGAACGTGCCGCCCGCCTGGCTCGGTTATATCGGCGTCGACGATGTCGATGCGACCGCCGCCAGCATCGCCGCCAAGGGCGGCAAGGTGCACCGGGCGCCGGACGATATCCCCGGCATCGGGCGTTTCGCCGTCGTCACCGACCCGCACGGCGCGGTGTTCTCGGTCTTCAAGGGGACGGGCGATCCACCGCCGGTCACAGACCCGATGGCTCCCGGATTGATCGGCTGGCACGAGCTTGCCTCCGGCGACCTCGACACTGCCTTTCCCTTCTATTCCGAGCTCTTCGGCTGGACCAAGGATCAGGGCATGGACATGGGCGAGATGGGCATCTACCAGATCTTCGCCCATGGCGGCGCCCCGATCGGCGGGATGATGACCAAGCCCAAGGAAGTGCCCGCGCCCTATTGGCTCTACTATATCAACGTGCCGGCCATCGATGCCGCCATCGAACGCATCAAGGCTGGCGGCGGCAAGATCGTGCTGGAGCCGATGGAAGTCCCTGGAGGAGCTTGGATTGTTCAGGCGCTCGACCCGCAAGGCGCCCTCTTCGCACTGGTCGGGCCGAGGCGCTGAGACTGTTGCATGTCTCCTTAAATCCTCCTCGATTTAAGGCAAAAGACACGCAGCAGGTCAAAGTGCCACGGCAACCTCTGAGGGTTTGATGGGACGCGAGGCACGCCAGCCGCAGCACAGATCACGTTGCCGTGAAGAGTTACAGAAGTAAAATCACGGCAGACCAAGTCCAGGCCCGCTTTCGGCAAGAAAACGGGCCTGATTTATTACGATCATGGACCGGAAAGCGAACACCGAGGCCACCAAAGCCATGGCCTGCCCTGCGCCGGGCGCATCCCTCGGTTGCGGATTAGCCCCTAGTATTTCAGGGTATTTCAAGCTTATTTAACATCTTATACGATAACAGGGGCGACAAGCACACTGATTTCGGATGGGTTTCTTGTCGGGCGACAAGAATTTGTCGTGACTGTCGAGACGACGAGCGGCGACATGAGTGGAGCAACTTCGCGCAGATGAGCAATAAGGGCAGCAGCTATGCGTCCCCTCAGATGGGCGTCGGGGAAGCACGCACGGCCAAGGCCCTGCGGCGCAAGCTCCAATGGCTCGTGGCCATTGTCGTTGCCTGCACGGGCATTCTTGCGACCGAAATCATCGCCGCGTCCTACAGCGATTTCGTCATCGCGCGCCGCAATCTGACGGAAGTCATGGCCTTTTGCCGCGTCCTCGACGCCGCGAACTACCTCTCGGCCGAACGTGGTCCGTCGAACGGCATGCTTGGCCTCGGCGTAGCGCCCGGGTCCACCGTTCAGGCGCGGCTGGCGGAGTTTCGTACCCGCAGCGACGCGGCACTCGCCGAGATCACCGCCGACATAGACAATGCCAGCCGTTCCGAACCGGCCGGCGCACTCTCGCCCATCCTGGTCGAGGTGCACCGTCGCTTGATGCTTGCGCGTGCGGAAGTCGATCGCATTGCAGCCCTTCCGCCGGACGAGCGAAACCTGGCCGAAATCGAAGGGTCGATCGAGGCCATGTTCGGCGTGATCGATGCGCTCCGCCCCGCGATCGACTGGAACATTCAGCGCCTGACCAATACGGACCCGAACCTTGCGGGCATTGCTCTCGCGGCCCAAATGCTCGCCAATCTGCGTGAAGACGGTGGTCGCCTCGGCTCGCAGGTCATGGCGCCCGTTGCCGTCGGCAAGCCGCTCGCGATCAAGAACCTGGCCGACAGCGAACGCACACGCGGCAGGCTGCAGGAGGTCTGGGCGATCGTCGGCAAGCCGGGCGCGCTTCCCGGCCTCGATCCGGCGAAGATCGGCGATCTCGCCAAGATCGACCGCGAGTTCTTCGGCGAAGGTTTTGCGATCATCGACAACATCGTCGCGGTCGGCAAACGCTCGGGCAACTACCCGCTGACTGCCGAACAACTCACCGACATTTTCGTCCCGAAGATGAAGCCGCTTGAAGATCTGCGTCGCGCCTTCATGGATTCGACCGTCGAGCGCCTGTCGGCCAACAAGACGCGCGCGTCGATCAAGCTCGCAGTCGCGAGCCTTGCGACCTTCTCGCTTTTCCTGGTGCTCCTGGTGTTGATGCGCCGCGCCCGCTCGCTGGTCTTCGAACCGCTGCTCCTTGCGCGCCACAGCATCATCGAGCTCGCCAACGACCGACCGATCCCGCGCCTCCAGGGCAAGGGCGGAGAAGGCGAAATGGGGCGCCTGTTCGATGCGATCGACATCCTGCGCCAGCGCCTCGACGAGCGCACCCTGCTGATGCAGCATCTCGAGCGCCAGGCGGAAACGGACGAATTGACCGGCCTGCTCAATCGCCGCGCACTGGAGCTGATCGGCGGCGCGGAGGACACGGACGGCAAGGACCAGGACGCCTGTCTGATCCTGATGGATATCGACCATTTCAAGCAGATCAACGATACCCACGGCCACCTGATCGGCGACATCGTGCTTCAGGAAACCGCCCGCATCATCCGCAATTCCGTGCGCAATTCCGATCTCGTCGCCCGTTTCGGTGGTGAGGAGTTCGCTGTAATCACGCCCGGCGACAGCATCGAATCCGCGCTTGCCCTTGCCGAAAGGATCAGGGTCAACCTCGCACGCGAACCGATCGTCCTTGCAGACGGGCAGAAGCTGAATGTTACCGCCAGCTTCGGCGTGGCCGAAGGCCGGAGCGCGGACGGTGGCTGGAAGCACCTGATCGAACTTGCCGATACGGAACTCTATCGCGCCAAGTCCGAAGGCCGCAATCGCGTCTGCGGCCAGCCGGACGAAGCCGCGCACTCGCCGTTCAAGGCGATGAAATCCGCGCGCGCTTAGCCAGGAAATCGAGCACCACCCGCACACGCGCCGGCAGGGCTCCACCCTGCCCGTGGAACACCGCATGGAAGGCCTCGATGTCGCCCGGGTTCAAGTGCTCGGCAACCGCCGTCAGCCGGCCGCAACGGATATCCTCCTTGACCGTAAACGTCGGCAGTCGCGCCAGGCCGACGCCGGCGAGCGCAAGCTGGCGCAAACCCTCGCCGTCACTCACGCGGACCTGCTCCGTCGGTGCCAGCGTGATCGGCTCCCCGTTCGACAGGAGTGGCCAGCCATCGATCGAACGGGCGTAGCTATGGCTCAGCCTGTTCATCGCTTCGAGATCCTCAACACGCTCGGGCGTGCCGAACCGTTGAAGATAGGACGGCGCGCCGACGATCGTCATCGACGTGCTGCCGAGCTTGCGGGCGATCAGGCTTGAAGACTTCAGCGGACCGGCGCGCACGGCAATGTCGGCCCGCTCCGCCATCAGGTCGACCACGGCGTCGGTCTGCAGAATATCGAGCGAGACCGACGGAAAGGCCGAGAGAAACTCCGGCAGCACCGGCATCAGCACATGCACCGCATAGGAAGCGCTGACGTTCAGACGCACGCGACCCTCCGGCGTCTCGCCTGAACCCGCCTCGCGCTCCGCCTCGTCGATATCGGCAAGGATGCGCACCGCCCGCTCGTAGAAGGCGCAGCCCTCCGCCGTCAGTTGCAACCGCCGCGTCGAGCGGTTGACGAGCCGGACGCCGAGCCTTTCTTCAAGCCGCTGCACGAGCTTGCTGACGGCCGAGGGGGTCATACAGCAGACCTTTGCGGCGGCCGAAAAACCGCCAAGTTCCACCGCCTTGGCGAAAACCGCCATCTCCCCCGAACGATTGATCGACAAGCGCGACATGTGACTTCAACTCACAAATGATGTTCTTTCATCATGTCTACATCGCAAATAGCAACGACACCACCTTCTCCTCGTGGGCGAGCGGACATCCGGTCTCGCAAAGGCCAACCATCGAGGAGTTTGACGACATGGAATACAGACGGCTTGGATCATCGGGACTGAAAGTGCCTGCCTTGAGCTTTGGTGCCGGCACGTTCGGCGGCAAGGGGCCGCTCTTTAGCGCCTGGGGCAACAGCGACGCTTCGGAAGCCAGGCGGCTGATCGACATCTCGCTCGAGGCCGGCGTCAACCTCTTCGACACCGCCGACGTCTATTCCGACGGCGCGTCCGAGAGCGTGCTTGGTGCAGCCATCAAGGGCCGGCGCGATGCCGTGCTGCTCTCCACCAAGATGGCATTGCCAATGGGCGATGGACCGAACGACGCCGGCACGTCGCGCACGCGCCTCGTCAAGGGCGTCGACGATGCCTTGAAGCGGCTCGGCACCGACTATATCGACCTTTTGCAACTGCACGTCTTCGACGCGGGAACGCCGGTCGAGGAGGTGCTTTCGACACTCGACGGTCTCGTCACTGCCGGCAAGCTGCGCTACGTCGGCGCCTCAAACTTCGCGGGCTGGCAATTGATGAAATCGCTGGCGGCGTCGGAGAAGCACGGCCTCGTGCGCCACGTCGCCCACCAGGTCTACTATTCGCTTGTCGGACGCGACTACGAGTGGGAACTGATGCCGCTTGGTGCCGACCAGGGCGTCGGCGCGCTGGTCTGGAGCCCGCTCGGATGGGGGCGCCTGACCGGTAAGATCCGGCGTGGGCAGCCGTGGCCGGAAGGCAGCCGCCTGCATGACACAGCCGCCTTCGGCCCGCCGGTCGATGACGAAAAGCTCTACGATGTCGTCGACGTGCTCGATCAACTGGCGGAGGAAACCGGCAGGACGATCCCACAGATCGCCATCAACTGGCTGCTGCAGCGCCCGACGGTCTCGAGCGTCATCATCGGCGCCCGCAACGAGGAGCAGCTTCGCCAGAACCTCGGCGCCGTCGGCTGGTCGTTGTCGCGGGAACAGATTGCCCGGCTCGACGCGGCGAGCAATACGACTCCGGCCTACCCCTACTTCCCCTACTACCGCCAGGAGGGTTTCGCGCGGATCAATCCGCCGATCGTCTGATCGTCAGGCAACCGCTTTCGCACGCCCCGCACTGGCGTGCGAAAGCACTGCGCTGCCTCGATTTTCCAGGCACGCTTTCGCGCTTGCATTCTCGATTTGCATTGCACAAACTTCGTGGCGATGGGGGCACCAGACCTTCCACGAAGGGGATCAAATCCGGCATGTCTATCAAGGCCAGTATCTATCACCTGACCCACTACACCTATGACCGTCCCGTCAGGCTGTCGCCGCAGATCATCCGGCTGAAGCCCGCCGCTCACTCCAAGACAAAAGTGATCAGCCACTCGCTGAAGGTCTCGCCCGGCAACCATTTCGTCAACCTGCAGCAGGACCCCTACGGCAACTACCTCGCCCGCTTCGTCTTTCCCGATCCGGTGAGCGAGCTGAAGATCGAAGTCGATCTCGTCGCCGACATGACGGTCTACAACCCCTTCGACTTCTTCGTCGAGGAAGAGGCCGAGCATTGGCCCTTCCCCTACCCCGAAGATCTCAGCGACGATCTGAGGATCTACATGACGCCGGAGCCGCTCGGCCCGGCGCTCTCCGCCTTCATGGCAACGGTCGACCGTTCCCGCCAGCGCACCATCGACATGGTCGTCGGGCTCAACGCGCGCCTGCAGCAGGAAATCGGCTATGTCATCCGCATGGAGCCGGGCGTGCAGGACCCGGAGCAGACGCTGACATCGGCAAGAGGATCGTGCCGCGATTCCAGCTGGTTGCTCGTGCAGATCCTGCGCAATCTCGGCTTCGCTGCCCGCTTCGTCTCCGGCTATCTCATTCAGCTGACACCCGATCTGAAAGCCCTCGACGGCCCCTCCGGCACCGACCACGACTTCACCGACCTGCACGCCTGGGCCGAAGTCTATCTGCCCGGCGCCGGCTGGGTCGGGCTCGACCCGACCTCAGGCCTCCTGACCGGCGAAAGCCACATTCCGCTTGCCGCAACGCCGCACTATCGAAACGCCGCGCCGATCTCCGGCGGCTTCTTCGGCGATCCCGAGACCCGAACCGACTTCGCCTTCGACATGAAGGTAAAGCGTGTCGCCGAGCATCCGCGCATCACCAAGCCGTTCTCCGACGAGAGTTGGGAGTCGCTGAACGCACTTGGCGAAAGGGTCGACCGGTTGCTGCAGGAAAACGACGTCCGCTTGACGATGGGCGGCGAACCGACCTTCGTCTCGATCGACGATTTCGAGGCGGAAGAATGGAACACCGCCGCTGTCGGCCCGACCAAGCGCGAGAAGGCGGACGATCTCATCCGTCGGCTGCGCGAGCGTTTCGCCCCCGGCGGGTTCCTGCATTACGGCCAGGGCAAGTGGTATCCCGGCGAAAGCCTGCCGCGCTGGACCTTCTCGCTCTACTGGCGCAAGGACGGCGTGCCGATCTGGCGCCGGCCCGATCTCATCGCCGAGGAAGCCGGCCGGCACGACGTGACCGAAAAGGATGCCGAACGCCTGCTGCACGCGATCGCCGGCGAACTCAACGTCGCGGCCGAGATGGTGGTGCCCGCCTTCGAGGATCCGGCCGAATGGCTCTTGAAGGAGGCGAACCTCCCGGACAATGTCGATCCCGCCAACTCGAAGCTCAAGGACCCGGAGGAACGCAGCCGCATGGCGCGTGTCTTCGAGCGCGGGCTGACGACGCCGACCGGCTACGTTCTGCCGGTCCAGGCCTGGAACGCCCAGGCCTCCGGACGACAATGGATGAGCGAGAAGTGGAGCACTCGCCGCGGTCGGCTCTTCCTCGTGCCGGGCGACAGCCCGGTCGGCTATCGCCTGCCGCTCGGCACTCTGCCCTATATCGCGCCCTCTCAGTTTCCCTATATCCACCCGCTCGACCCGACCTTGCCGCGCGACGACCTGCCGGATTTCTCCGAGGAGATCAGCCGGCCGCAACAGGCACGCTTCCAACCCTTGGAAGCGCCGGAAACACCGCTGCCGGTCGCGCGGGACGAAATCGCCGGCCTGGTGCGTACCGCCATCAGCGTCGAGCCCCGCGACGGCAGGCTCTGCGTTTTCATGCCGCCGACGGCAAGCATCGAGGAGTATCTCGACTTGATCGCGTCTGCGGAACGGGCCGCTGCCGCCATTGGCCTGCCGGTGCATATCGAGGGCTATGCCCCGCCCCAGGACGAGCGCATCAACGTCATCCGCGTCGCACCCGATCCCGGCGTGATCGAGGTCAACATCCACCCGGCCGCCCATTGGCGCGACTGCGTCGATATCACGACCGCGATCTACGAGGAGGCGCGCCAGAGCCGGCTCGGCGCCGACAAGTTCATGATCGACGGCCGCCACACCGGCACCGGCGGCGGCAACCACGTGGTCGTCGGCGGCGCCAATCCCAATGACAGCCCGTTCCTGCGCCGCCCGGATCTCCTGAAGAGCATGGTGCTTCACTGGCAGCGGCATCCCTCGCTCTCCTACCTGTTTTCCGGCCTCTTCATCGGCCCGACGTCGCAGGCCCCGCGCATCGACGAGGCCCGCCACGACCAGCTCTATGAGCTCGAAATCGCGCTGGCGCAGGTGCCGATGCCCGGCTCTGCAACGCCGCCGCCCCTGCCCTGGCTCGTCGACCGGCTGTTCCGCAACCTGCTCGTCGACGTCACCGGCAACACCCATCGCGCGGAAATCTGCATCGACAAGCTGTTCTCGCCCGATGGCCCGACCGGCCGTCTCGGCCTCGTCGAGTTTCGCGGCTTCGAGATGCCGCCCAACGCCCGCATGTCGCTAGCCCAGCAATTGCTGGTGCGCGCCCTCATCGCCCGCTTCTGGAAACACCCCGTTGGTGGCCGCTTCGTGCGCTGGGGCACGGCACTGCACGACCGTTTCATGCTGCCGCATCACGTCTGGCAGGATTTTCTCGAAGTGCTCGCCGACCTCAGAACCCATGGCTTCGATCTGAAGCCGGAATGGTTCGAGGCCCAGCTCGAGTTCCGCTTCCCCTTCTGCGGCGAGGTCGAATACGAGGGGGCAAAGCTCGAAATCCGCCAGGCGCTGGAACCCTGGCACGTGATGGGCGAACAGGGCGCAATCGGCGGCACCGTGCGCTATGTCGACAGCTCGATCGAGCGCCTTCAGGTCAAGCTCGATACCGCCAATCCCGAACGTTACACGGTCGCCTGCAACGGTCGGCCCGTGCCGCTCACCCGCACCGGTCCGAACGGCGCGGCGGTGGCCGGCGTGCGCTACAAGGCGTGGCAACCGGCATCCGGGCTGCACCCGGTGCTGCCGGTCAACACTCCCCTTACATTCGATATCTATGATACATGGTCGAATCGGGCGATCGGCGGTTGCATCTACCATGTCGCCCACCCGGGTGGGCGCAACTACGACACGTTTCCGGTCAACGGCAACGAGGCGGAGGCGCGGCGCCTGTCGCGGTTCGAGCCTTGGGGCCATACGCCGGGAGGCTACCCGCTGCGCCCCGAAAGCCCGTCGATGGAATTCCCGATGACGCTTGATCTCAGGCGTCCGCCAGGAGCGTAAATGCCGAAGAAGCAGACAGCCGCCGCAAGCCATCCGGGCACCGACGACGATCCGGTCTTCGGCTATCGGGCCCTACCGGGCATTGCCGACGAAATGCTCGACCAGGAAGGCAATGTCCGCCCGGTCTGGCAGCGGCTGCTCGCGACCCTTGGGCGGCTCGACGAGACCGAGCTTGCCAACCGCTTCGCCCGCGCCGACCGCTATCTGCGCGATGCCGGGGTGTTCTATCGCGTCTATGGCGCCAAGGAGAGTTCCGAGCGCAGCTGGCCGCTGTCGCACATTCCGGTTCTGATCGACGAAAAGGAATGGGCGCACGTCTCACAGGGCCTCGTGCAGCGCGCCGAGCTCCTGGAAAAGGTCGTCGCCGACATCTATGGCGAGAACCGGCTGGTGCGCGAAGGGCTGCTGCCGCCGGCGCTCGTTGCCTCCAATCCGGAGTTTCTGCGCCCGCTTTTCGGCGTAAAGCCGGCCGACGGCCACTTCCTGCATTTCGTCTCCTTCGAGATCGGCCGCGGCCCCGACGGAAACTGGTGGGTCCTGTCCGATCGCACCGAGGCGCCCTCGGGCGCCGGCTTCGCCCTGGAAAACCGAGTCGCGACCACGCGCGCCTTCTCCAATCTCTATGCGGAAAGCCACGTCCACCGACTGGCCGGGTTTTTCGGCGAGTTCCGCGACACGCTGCAGAGCCGCCGGCTACATCCGGACGACCGCATCGCCGTTCTTTCGCCGGGGATCGCCAACGAGACCTATTTCGAACATGCCTATATCGCCCGCTATCTCGGCTTCATGCTGCTTGAAGGCGAGGATCTGACCGTGGTCGGCGGCCGGGTGATGGTGCGCACCGTCGCCGGTCTCAAGCCCATCGGCGTGCTCTGGCGTCGTCTCGACGCCGCATTTGCCGATCCGCTCGAACTCAATCAGTCCTCCCATATCGGCACGCCCGGCATCGTCGAGGCGCTTCGCGCCGGATCGGTCTCGATCGTCAACGCGCTCGGCACCGGCATCGTCGAAACCCGTGCCTTCCTCGCCTTCACGCCAGCGATCTGCCGCCATCTGCTGGGTGAGGAACAGAAGCTGCCTTCGATCGCCACCTGGTGGTGCGGCCAAAGCGCGGAACGCGAACAGGTCGCCGCCAACCTCGACCGCATGGTCATCGGCCCCGCCTACCAGACCCGCCCCTTCTTCGACGACAACGGCCAGTCGGTGCTCGGCCGCACACTCGATGAGAAGGCCCGGGCCTCGATCGCAGACTGGCTTTGCGCCGAGGGCGGCAAGCTCGTAGGCCAGGAAGTGGTCACGCTCTCGACCACCCCCGCCTGGGTGCGCGGGCGGCTGACGCCACGGCCGATGAGCCTGCGCGTGTTTGCGGCGCGCACCCGCGACGGCTGGCAGATCATGCCGGGCGGCTTTGCCCGCATCGGCTCCGGTGACGATGTCGCTGCGATCGCGATGCAGGCGGGCGGCACCGCCGCCGACGTCTGGATCGTCAGCGACCGGCCGGTCGAGCGCACGACGCTGCTTCCGGCCGAGGAGAGCTTCACCCGCAACATGCCGGGCAGCTTGCCGAGCCGGGCGGCCGACAATCTCTTCTGGCTCGGCCGCTACATCGAGCGTGCGGAAGGGGCGCTTCGCATCCTGCGCGCCTGGCACGGCCGCTTTGCCGAAACCGCCGATCCGGACCTGCCGCTCCTGAAGGATGTCGGCGACTATCTCGCCGCTCTCGACATCGATGCCCGCCAGCCGGTGCCCGACAGCCTGCTTGCCAATATCTCCAGCGCCCTTTTCAGCGCCGGCAACATCCGCGACCGTTTCTCTCCGGACGGCTGGCTGGCGCTGAACGACCTGTCGCAGACGGCGCGCAAGTTCCACGCGACGGTGCAGGCCGGCGACGACGCGACGCGGGCGATCACCGTGCTCCTGCGCAAGCTCGCCGGCTTTGCCGGTCTCGTGCATGAAAACATGTACCGCTTCACCGGCTGGCGCTTTCTTTCGATCGGCCGCTACATCGAGCGCGGCCTGCACATGACGCGGCTGCTCGGCCACATGTCGGGGCCGGACGCACCCGACGGCGCCTACGACATGCTGCTCGAAATCGGCGACAGCGTGATGACCCACCGCCGGCGCTACAATGTCAGCACCGCCGCGTTGACCGTCACCGACCTCCTGGCGCTCGACCCGCTCAATCCGCGCTCGGTGCTTTACCAGTTGAACGAGATCAAGACCGAGGTCGAGCTCTTGCCGAACGCCTTCGTCAACGGACAGATGTCTCCCTTCTACCGCGAGGCGATGCGGCTGCATTCGGGCCTGGCGGTGATGACACCGGAAGCCATGAACCTCGGCGTCTACAATCGGTTGGAGCGGGATCTCGAAAGCCTGTCCGATCTGCTCGCACGCACCTATCTCGGCTAGCCATGCTCTACGACATCAGCCTGAAGATCACCTATGACTACGAAGTGCCGGTGTCCGGCGGCCGCCACCTCGTGCGCGTGCTGCCGGCGACGCTGCCGGGCCGCCAGCGTCTCGTCGTCGGCTCGCTCAGCTGCCATCCCATGCCGGCCGAGCGCACCGAGAGCATCGACTTCTTCGCCAACCCGTTCACGTCGATCCTCTTTCGCAATTCGCATGCCGACCTGACGATCCGCATGCAGGCGCGCGTGCAGGTGGAGGCCCAGGCCCTGACCGCAGACTTCTCCCCCGATCTCGCCGGCCTGCCGGCAGAGCTTGCCGCCTGCTGGTCGGTCGATGCCGAAGCGCCGCACCACTTCGCCGGCCCGAGCCCGCTCTTGCCCGGGGCCGCCGAAATCGCCGCCTATGCGTGTGACACTGTCACCGACGGGATGACCGTGCGCCAGATCGCCGTCGCACTGTGCGACCGCATCCATCGCGACTTCACTTATGACGGTGAAGCAACGACGGTGAACACGACGCCGGCAGAAGCGTTCAAGCTCAAGCGCGGCGTCTGCCAGGACTTCGCCCATGTGATGATCGTGGCGCTCAGAAGCCTCGGCATCCCTGCGGGATATGTTAGTGGATTCTTAAGGACAATCCCTCCGCCCGGCAAGGAACGCCTCGAAGGGGCCGATGCCATGCATGCCTGGGTGCGCGTCTGGTGCGGCACAACCGGTGGGTGGCTCGAACTCGATCCGACCAACAATATTCCGGCTGGAACCGACCATATCGTCGTCGGCCATGGCCGCGACTATGGCGATGTCGCGCCCGTCATCGGGGTCCTGAAAAGCTACGGCAGCCAGACGACGAAACAGGCGGTCGACGTCATTCCGGTACCGTGACCCGATTTGGCACAGCCCAGTTCCCGCTTCAGGACAGATCGGGTGCCGCAAAACCCCTTACAACAACTGGTTTTCCGGCGATCCATTAAAATTGCGCGCATTGCCGGAACGATATCGTAAGCCATCGCCGCTATTGATGCCCCCAAGCTTGCAACGTGTTCCTTTGGGGTGTGCAAAGATGGGAAGACGATACACGGTAGGCCGGTCCTTCGTAGCCATGCTCAAGGACCGGGGTGGCAATTTTGGTGTGATGGCTGCACTCGCGGCGCCATTGGTCTTGGCAGCCGGCGGCGTCGCCGTCGATCTGGCCACCATGATGACGACGAAGAACCAGATGCAGGATGCGGCCGATGCGGCGGCTCTTGCGGCTGCGTCGGCATTGGTTGCCAGCAAGGATGGACTGACGCCCGAGAAGGCCAAGGAAATCGCCTTGAACTTCCTGAAGGCGCAGTCGGCCGCAAGTTCGACGGATGTGCCCGGCGGCAACGACCCGGGCATGGGTACAGCCTCGGCGGGCGGCGTGACCGATCCGACGGAGACCCAGGTTCAGCCGACGGTCGACATCGTTACCACGCCGGTCGGCAAGAGCGACAAGGCCTTCAAGGTCACGATCGTCAACAAGCAGACCATTCAGCTCAACCCCATGACGCGATTGCTCGGACAGAAGTCCGTCAATCTGGAAACGGTGGCCATCGCCGAGAGCGCGACGGAAACCAAGAACGCCATGTCGATGTATCTCGTGCTCGACCGCTCGGGCTCGATGGCGTTCGCGACGAACGTGGAAAAGAAGCCGACCACCAGCTGCGTCAACTGGAACTCGGACAATTGGGGCAAAAGCAACGTCAAGGCGTCCACCCCGTGCATGATCGACAAGATCACGACCTTGAAATCCGCGGTTGAGACGCTGCTGAAGCCACTGACCGAGATGGACCCCGATAAGAAGTATGTTCGTGTCGGCGCCGTTTCCTATAGCAGCTCCATCTTCGCGGAAGAAAAACTGGCCTGGGGCACGACGAAGGCCGGCACCTACGTCAAGAACCTGGAAGCGAACGGCGGCACGGATTCGAGCGGCGCCTTCGCCAAGGCCGTCGCGGATCTGAAGCTCAAGAGCGAGAACGACGCGCACACGGCTTCCAACGGCCTGACACCGAAAAAGTACATCGTCTTCATGACCGATGGGGCGAACACACATTTCGAAGGAAAGGCGTTGACCATCCCGGCGGCGCCAAAGCCGGAACCGGAACTCGACAATTACACGGCCCAGGATTCCAAATCCGACACCGCAACGCTCAAGGCGTGCCAGGATGCCAAGGACGCCGGCATTCGCGTCTTCACGATCGCCTTCATGGCGCCGATCCAGGGAAAATCGGTGCTCAGCCGATGCGCCAGCAGCACCGCCGACTACAAGTCGCCGGAAGATGCCGCTGCTCTGGTCAAGGTTTTCGGCGAAATCGGCGCCACGACCTCGGGCAAGATGGCACGCCTGACGCGGTAAGACAGACCACATCGCTGACGATGCCGCCCGGTTGCTCCGGGCGGCATTTTGCATTTCGGCGGGACGCTTTCTCCACCGTTTGAGACACGTCTAATCCATTTAAAAACATCTGTTGCAAGCGCTTCGGATCGATGCATAAATTGCCTTTATCCCCGGTCGGGTCCGGCCTGCGACCTCCCAACGCAAAAGGGTAAAGACAGTTTCATGATGAACAGGCTCTCCACCAACGACGTGCCGCAGCCCGCCCCAAGGTCGTCTGAACCTAGCCAGCTCGCCGTCGAAATCCTCGAACGTCTGAAGTACCGCATCGGCAAGGACCCGAAGGTCGCAAAGCCCCATGACTGGCTGACCGCGGCGATCCTTGTTGCGCGCGACCGCATCACCGACAAGTGGATGGATTCCACCCGCAAGACCTATTCAACCGGTGCAAAGCGCGTCTACTACCTCTCGCTTGAGTTTCTCATCGGCCGGCTGATGCGCGATGCGATGACCAATATCGGCCTGATGGACGAGATGCGCGATGCGCTCGCCTCCCTCGGTGTCGATATCGACGTCGTCGCCCAGCTCGAGCCGGACGCAGCGCTTGGCAATGGCGGTCTCGGACGACTGGCCGCCTGCTTCATGGAATCGATGGCGACCGTCGACGTGCCGGCGTATGGCTATGGCATCCGCTACATGCATGGCCTCTTCCGCCAGCAGATGGCCGACGGCTGGCAGGTGGAACTGCCGGAAACCTGGCTTGCCCACGGCAATCCGTGGGAATTCGAACGGCGCGAAAGCTCCTACGAAATCGGCTTCGGCGGGGTCGTCGAAACCGCCAATATCGACGAGGAAATCCAGCGTTTCGTCTGGAAACCGGCCGAGCGTGTCATCGCCACCGCCTTCGACACCCCGGCCGTCGGCTGGCGGGCAAAACGCGTGAACACGCTTCGTCTCTGGACCGCGCAGCCGATCGATCCGATCCTGCTTGCCGCCTTCAACGCCGGCGACCACATCGGCGCGCTGCGCGAAAGCAACAAGGCGGAAAGCCTGACCCGCGTTCTCTATCCCGCCGACGCCACGCCCGCCGGCCAGGAGCTGCGGCTGCGCCAGGAATACTTCTTCTCCTCGGCCTCGTTGCAGGACATTTTGCGCCGTCACCTGCAGCAATATCCGGATTTCACCTCGCTGCCCGACGCCGTCGCCATTCAATTGAACGACACGCACCCGGCGATTTCCATTGCCGAACTGGTGCGGCTCTTGACCGACCTGCACGGCCTCGACTTTGAGCAGGCCTGGGACATCACCCGCCGCACCATCTCCTACACCAACCACACGCTTTTGCCCGAAGCGCTCGAAAGCTGGCCGGTGCCGCTGATCGAGCGGCTTTTGCCGCGCCACATGCAGATCGTCTATGCGATCAACGCCAAGATCCTGATCGAGGCCCGCCGCCAGAAGGGCGCGACGGACGACGAGATCCGCAACATCTCGCTGATCGACGAAAGCGGCGAACGGCGGGTGCGCATGGGCAACCTCGCCTTCGTCGGCTCGCACTCGATCAACGGCGTTTCGGCGCTGCACACGGAGCTGATGAAGGAAACGGTGTTTGCCGACCTGCACAAGCTCTATCCCGATCGCATCAACAACAAGACCAACGGCATTACCCCGCGCCGCTGGCTGATGCAGTGCAATCCCGGTCTCTTCGGACTGATCCGCGAAGCGATCGGCGACGAGTTCATGGACAATACTGAAGCGCTGCAGGCGCTCGACGCGTTCGCCGACAAGGCGGATTTCCAGGAGCATTTCGCCGCGGTCAAGCGCGCCAACAAGGTGCGCCTCGCCCAGCTGGTGCAGAGCCGCCTCGGCATCAGGCTCGATCCGTCGGCGATGTTCGACATCCAGATCAAGCGCATCCACGAATACAAGCGCCAACTCTTGAACATCATCGAGGCGGTGGCGCTCTACGACCAGATCCGCTCGCATCCGGAGCTCGACTGGGTCCCGCGCGTCAAGCTTTTCGCCGGCAAGGCGGCGCCGAGCTATCACAACGCCAAGCTGATCATCAAACTCGCCAACGACGTCGCCCGTGTCGTCAACAACGACCCGGCCGTGCGCGGGCTGCTGAAGATCGTCTTCGTGCCGAACTACAACGTCTCGCTGGCCGAGATCATGGTTCCGGCTGCCGACCTGTCCGAGCAGATCTCGACGGCCGGCATGGAAGCGTCGGGCACCGGCAACATGAAGTTCGCTCTGAACGGCGCCTTGACGATCGGCACGCTCGACGGCGCCAATGTCGAGATGCGCGACTGGATCGGCGAGGAAAACATCAAGATCTTCGGCATGACCGCGGAAGAGGTGACGCGCGCACGAGCGGAAGGGCACAATCCGCGCGCCATCATCGAAGGCTCGCGCGAGCTGTCGCAGGCGTTGCAGGCGATTGCCTCCGGTGTCTTCTCGCCCGACGACCGCAACCGCTTCGCCGGCCTCATCGAGGGCATCTACAATCACGACTGGTTCATGGTCGCTGCCGATTTCGAAGCTTACGCCAAGGCACAGCGCGAGCTCGACCAGCTCTGGACGACGCCGTCCGACTGGCAAGCACAGGCAATCCGCAACACGGCACGGATGGGCTGGTTCTCGTCCGACCGCACCATCCGGCAATATGCCGGGGAAATCTGGAGAGCCGGATGACGTCTTCGGCCGGCAAGGACCCGGAACCCGCAACTTCAGGTCTGCTGTCAGCGCCGGATATCGCGGCCATCCTCTCGGGCACGCATGAGGACCCCTTCGCGGTTCTCGGCGTGCACCCCGCCGGCAAGGCCATCCTTGCCCGCTGCTTCATCCCCGATGCCGAGACGGTGACCGTAGAAGCGCTCGCCGGCAAGGAACTGGGCGCACTCGAACGGCGCGACGATGCCGGTTTCTTCGAGGGACCTGTCTCCCTGAAAAAGCCGCAGCCTGTGCGCTACCGCGCCCGCAATCAAGGCGGCGAATGGGTGGTGGTCGATCCCTATAGCTTCGGCCCGGTGCTCGGGCCGATGGACGATTACTACATTCGCGAGGGCTCGCATCTCCGGCTGTTCGACAAGATGGGCGCCCATGCGATCGAGCATGACGGCGCGCATGGCTATCACTTCGCCGTCTGGGCGCCGAACGCCAAGCGCGTTTCGGTGGTCGGCCAGTTCAACGACTGGGACGGCCGGCGGCACGTCATGCGGCTGCGCGCCGATACCGGCATCTGGGAGATCTTCATTCCCGACGTCGAAGGCGGACTTGCCTATAAATACGAGATCCTCGACCGCAACGGCACGTTACTGCCGCTGAAGGCCGATCCTTTTGCCCGGCGCTCCGAGCTCCGCCCCAACACCGCCTCCGTCACCACGCCGGAAATCGCGCAGGTGTGGGACGACGAGGCGCACCGCAAGCATTGGGCGTCTGCCGACGCGAGGCGCCAGCCGATCTCGATCTACGAGGTCCATGCCGGCTCCTGGCAACGCCGCGACAATGGCGACATGCTCTCCTGGGATGAACTTGCCGACCGGCTGATCCCCTACTGCGTCGACATGGGCTTCACCCATATCGAGTTCCTGCCGATCTCGGAATTTCCCTTCGATCCGTCCTGGGGCTACCAGACGACCGGCCTCTATGCGCCGACCGCCCGCTTCGGCGAGCCTGAAGGTTTTGCCCGTTTCGTCAATGGCTGCCACAAGGTCGGCCTCGGCGTCATCCTCGACTGGGTGCCCGCGCATTTCCCCACCGACGAGCACGGCCTTCGCTGGTTCGACGGCACCGCGCTCTACGAACACGAAGACCCGCGCCAGGGCTTTCATCCCGACTGGAACACGGCGATCTACAATTTCGGCCGTCAGGAAGTGTTGTCGTTCCTCGTCAACAACGCGCTCTATTGGGCGGAAAAATTCCACGTCGACGGACTGCGCGTCGATGCGGTCGCCTCGATGCTCTACCTCGACTACTCGCGCAAACATGGCGAGTGGGTGCCGAACGAGTATGGCGGCAACGAGAACCTCGAAGCGGTCCGCTTCCTGCAGACGATGAACACCCAGATCTACGGCCTGCATGGCGGCATCCTGACGATCGCCGAGGAATCGACCTCCTGGCCGAAGGTGTCGCATCCCGTTCACGCCGGCGGCCTCGGCTTCGGCTTCAAGTGGAACATGGGCTTCATGCACGACACGCTGCAGTATCTGTCGCGCGAGCCGGTGCACCGCAAGTTCCACCACAACGACCTGACCTTCGGCCTGCTCTACGCCTTCAGCGAGAACTTCGTGCTGCCGCTCTCCCATGACGAGGTCGTGCACGGCAAGGGTTCGCTGATCGCCAAGATGGCCGGCGACGACTGGCAGAAGTTCGCCAATCTCCGCGCCTACTACGCCTTCATGTGGGGTTATCCGGGCAAGAAGCTGCTGTTCATGGGCCAGGAGTTCGCTCAATGGCGCGAATGGTCCGAAGACCGCGCGCTCGACTGGAACCTGCTCGAATACCACCTGCACGAAGGCATGCGGCGGCTGGTGCGTGACCTCAACGGCACCTACCGGGCCAAGCCCGCCCTTCATGCGCGGGACTGCGAGGGCGAAGGTTTCGAGTGGCTGCTGGCCGACGATCGCGACAACTCCATCTTTGCCTGGCTGCGCAAGGCGCCCGGCGAAAAGCTCGTAGCCGTCATCACCAATTTCACCCCCGTGTACCGGGAAAGCTACGCCATCCCGCTGCCGGTCAAGGGTCGTTGGAAGGAGATCCTCAACTCCGACGCGGAAATCTACGGAGGAAGCGGCAAGGGCAACGGCGGCGCCGTTTTTGCCGAGAAGAACAGTACGGGAGCGATCATGGCCAACATCACCCTGCCGCCGCTGGCGACACTGATGCTGGAACAGGAGTAATTTATCCGATCCGCCAGCCGAAGCGGCGGGCGGGAGACTGCAAAAATCGAGGGCCGCAAGGCGTCGCAGAAGGCCGCCGTGACGACCCCTTGAGGTCAATGAATGGGGAGGACAAATGGTGGAAAAGCGTACGCAACCTCTGGCACGTGATGCCATGGCCTATGTTCTCGCCGGCGGTCGCGGCAGTCGCCTGAAGGAACTGACCGACCGACGGGCGAAGCCGGCGGTCTATTTCGGCGGCAAGGCCCGTATCATCGACTTCGCGCTGTCGAACGCGCTAAACTCCGGTATCCGCCGCATCGGCGTCGCCACCCAGTACAAGGCGCATTCGCTGATCCGCCACCTGCAGCGCGGCTGGAACTTCTTCCGCCCTGAACGAAACGAAAGCTTCGACATCCTGCCCGCCAGCCAGCGCGTTTCCGAGACGCAGTGGTACGAAGGCACGGCCGACGCCGTTTACCAGAACATCGACATCATCGAGGACCATGGCGTCGAATACATGGTGATCCTTGCCGGCGATCACATCTACAAGATGGACTACGAACTGATGCTGCAGCAGCACGTCGATTCCGGCGCCGATGTCACCATCGGCTGCCTCGAAGTGCCGCGCATGGAAGCGACCGGCTTCGGCGTCATGCATGTCGACGAGAAGGACCGCATCATCGCCTTCGTCGAAAAGCCCGCCGATCCGCCGGGCATTCCCGGCAATCCCGAGATGGCACTCGCCTCCATGGGCATCTATGTCTTCCACACGAAGTTCCTGATGGATCTTCTGCGCCGCGACGCCGCCGATCCGAAATCGAGCCGCGACTTCGGCAAGGACATCATTCCCTATATCGTCGACAACGGCAAAGCCGTCGCACATCGCTTTGCCCAGTCCTGCGTACGCTCCGATTTCGAGCGCGAGGCCTACTGGCGCGACGTCGGCACGATCGACGCCTACTGGCAGGCCAATATCGATCTCACCCATGTGACGCCGGAACTGGACATCTACGACAGCACCTGGCCGATCTGGACCTTCGCCGAGATCAAGCCGCCGGCCAAATTCGTGCATGACGACGAAAACCGCCGCGGCTCGGCGACCTCGTCGCTCATCTCCGGCGACTGCATCATCTCAGGCGCCGCTCTCAACCGCAGCCTGTTGTTCACAGGTGTGCGTGTTAATTCATATTCCCGTCTGGAGAATGCCGTAGTTCTTCCCGATGTGAAGATCGGTCGCCATGCGACGCTGCGCAACGTGGTCATCGACAGCCGTGTCGTGATCCCGGAGGGCCTCGTCGTCGGGGACGATCCGGTGCTCGATGCCAAGCGTTTCCGGCGCTCGGAAAACGGCGTCTGCCTGATCACGCAAACGATGATCGACAAATTGGGAATGTAGGCACTTCATGAACGTCCTGTCCGTTGCGTCCGAAGTCTATCCGCTGATCAAGACCGGGGGGCTCGCCGATGTCGTCGGCGCGCTTCCGGCAGCGCTTTTGCCGCACGGCGTCAAGACCCGCACCCTGGTGCCCGGCTATCCGGCCGTGCTGCAGAAGCTGAAGAAGAAAAAGAAGGTCGGCAGTTTCGACAACCTGTTCGGCAATCCGGCGACAGTTCTCGCCGCTGAAATCGACGGGCTCGACCTTTTGGTCCTCGACCAGCCGGAACTCTACGCCCGCGACGGCGGTCCTTACGTCGATGCGACCGGCCTCGACTATGCCGACAATTTCCGTCGCTTCGCCGCGCTCTCGCTTGCGGCCGCCGAGATTGCCGGCGGCGATATCGTCGCGGGCTTTAAACCCGATATCGTTCACGCCCATGACTGGCAGACCGCGCTGACGCCGGTCTACATGCATTTCGGCCCGGCAGCTGCAACGCCGACGGTGATGACCATCCACAACATCGCCTTCCAGGGCCAGTTCGGCGCCTCGGTCTTCCCGGAGCTTGCCCTTCCCCCTGAAGCCTTCTCGATGCAGTTCGTCGAATATTACGGCGACGTCGGCTTTCTGAAGGGCGGCCTGCAGACCGCCGACGCCATCACCACCGTCAGCCCCTCCTATGCCCAGGAAATCCTGACACCCGAATTCGGCATGGGTCTCGAAGGTCTGTTGAAGAGCCGCGTCGCCGACCTCTCCGGCATCGTCAACGGCATCGACGCCGATGTCTGGGATCCGCAGACCGACCCGCACATCGCCCAGCATTTCAGCGCAACGAGCCTGAAGCAGCGCGCCGCAAACCGGCGTGCGCTCGAGGAACGCTTCGGCCTTGAAAAGGGCAGCGGCCCGATCTTCTGTGTCGTCAGCCGGCTCACCTGGCAGAAGGGCATGGATCTGGTCGCCGAGATCGCCGACGAGCTCGTCGCCATGGGCGGAAAGCTCGTGGTGCTCGGCTCCGGCGACGCGGCGCTCGAAGGTGCGCTGCTCGCCGCCGCCTCCCGCCATCGCGGCCATATCGGCATGTTCACCGGCTACAACGAGCCGCTGTCGCATCTGATGCAGGCGGGCTCCGACGCGATCCTCATTCCGTCGCGCTTCGAGCCCTGCGGGCTTACCCAGCTCTATGGCCTACGCTACGGCTGCGTGCCGGTCGTCGCCCGCACCGGCGGGCTTGCCGATACCATCATCGACGCCAACGAGGCCGGGCTTGCGGCCAAGGTCGCGACCGGCTTCCAGTTCACGCCTGTCAATGCCGATGGGTTGCGGCTTGCGATCCGGCGGGTGCTGCGTGCATACAGCGAGCCCAAAGTCTGGTCGAAAATTCAGACCCAGGGCATGAAATCGGACGTTTCCTGGGCCACAAGTGCCGAGCGTTACGTCTCTCTTTATTCCGGACTTCTCGGGAAAGGTTAAGTCAGCATGATAAGAACGGTTACCACAACCCCCTACGGCGACCAGAAGCCTGGCACGTCAGGGCTGCGCAAGAAGGTCCCGGTCTTCCAGCAGAAGAACTATGCCGAGAACTTCATCCAGTCGATCTTCGACGCGCTCGAAGGCTTTCAGGGCGAAACCCTTGTGATCGGCGGCGACGGCCGCTTCTACAACCGCGAAGTCATCCAGATCGCCATCAAGATGGCGGCGGCCAACGGCTTCGGTCGCGTGCTCGTCGGCCGTGGCGGCATCCTGTCGACGCCGGCTGCCTCCAACGTCATCCGCAAGTACAAGGCCTTTGGCGGCATCGTGCTGTCGGCCAGCCACAATCCCGGCGGCCCGACCGAAGATTTCGGCATCAAGTACAATATCGGCAATGGCGGCCCGGCACCGGAAAAGGTCACCGATGCGATCTTTGCCCGCAGCAAGGTGATCGACAGCTACAAGATCTCCGACGTCGCCGACATCAACCTCGATGCCGAAGGCACGCAGGAGCTTGACGGCATGACCGTGACGGTCATCGACCCGGTCGCCGACTATGCCGAGCTAATGGAAAGCCTGTTCGACTTCGACGCCATCCGCAAGATGATCGGCGGCGGCTTCCGCGTCGTCTTCGACGCCATGAGCGCCGTCACCGGGCCTTACGCCAAGGAGATCATCGAGAAGCGCCTCGGCGCGCCCAAGGGCTCGGTGATGAACTTCATTCCGCTGCCCGATTTCGGCGGCCACCACCCGGACCCGAACCTCGTGCACGCCCGCGCGCTCTACGAGACGATGATGGGACCGGATGCACCGGATTTCGGCGCCGCCTCCGACGGCGACGGTGACCGCAACCTCGTCATCGGCCGCGGCATCTTCATCACGCCCTCCGACAGTCTGGCCATGCTTGCCGCCAACGCGCATCTGGCACCCGGCTATGCCAAGGGTATTGCCGGCATCGCCCGCTCGATGCCGACCAGCGGTGCGGCCGACCGCGTGGCCGAGAAGCTCGGCATCGGCCTCTACGAAACGCCGACCGGCTGGAAGTTTTTCGGCAACCTGCTCGACGAGGGCATGGCGACGATCTGCGGCGAGGAAAGCGCCGGCACCGGCTCCAACCACGTGCGCGAAAAGGACGGCCTCTGGGCGGTCCTGCTGTGGCTCAACGTTCTCGCCGCCCGCAAGGAAAGTGCGCTCGACATCGTCAAGAGCCACTGGGCGACCTACGGTCGCAACTACTATTCGCGCCATGACTACGAAGAGGTCGACAGCGATGCGGCCAATGGCCTGATCGCCAACCTGCGCGACCAGCTTGCCACGCTGCCCGGCACGTCCTTCGGCGCGCTCAAGGTCGCGACCGCGGACGACTTTGCCTACAACGATCCGGTCGACCATTCCGTCAGCAAGAACCAGGGCATCCGCATCCTGTTCGAAGGCGGCTCCCGCGTCGTCTTCCGCCTCTCGGGCACCGGCACATCGGGCGCAACGCTGCGCGTCTATATCGAGCGCTTCGAGCCGGACGCCTCGCGTCACGATATCGAGACGCAGACGGCGCTTGCCGATCTCATCGCCGTTGCGGAAGAGATCGCCAGCATCAAGACCCGCACCGGCCGCACCGAGCCGAGCGTCATTACCTGAGAAACCAGACGATCGGGGCCGCCTTCGGGCGGCCCTTTTCTGTTGTCGCCTACCCTCGCTGCCTAGCCTGGCGGAGGGGGCTGATGGAATATGAGTTCGATACCAGGAAGAGGGACGCTTTCATGCCGACGATCGGAAACCCACCCCTCGGTGCCACCGTCACCCCCGACGGCACGGTGTTTTCGGTCTGGTCGCGCAACGCCGCCCGTATCGACCTCTGCCTCTTCGACAAATCAGGCGCCAAGCAGCTGCGCCAGCTGCCGATGACGCGGAACGGCGACATTCACAGCCTGACGGTTGCCGACGCGCCGAAGGGAACGCGCTACGGCTTCCGGGCCGATGGCGTCTATTCGCCCGATCACGGTCTCTGGTTCGATCCGTCCAAGCTTCTCGTCGATCCCTACGCCCTGGAGCTCGACCGCCCGTTCCGCCACGATCCACGCCTGACGATCTTTGGCGAAGACACCGCCGACCTCGTACCGAAAGCGATCGTCACCGAGGCAAAACCGGCCAAGGTGAAGGCGCCGCTCTTTCGCGCCGGCGGCCTCGTCTACGAAATCGCCGTCAAGCCTTTCACCATCCTCCATCCCGACGTGCCCGAAGCCAAGCGTGGCACGGTGGCGGCGCTTGCCGAGCCTGCCATCATCGCGCACTTGAAGCGCCTCGGCGTTTCGGCGGTCGAACTGATGCCGATCGTCGCCTGGATCGACGAGCGTCATCTGCCGCCGCTCGGGCTGAAGAACGGCTGGGGCTACAATCCGATCGCCCCGATGGCGCTCGATCCGCGCCTCGTGCCGGGTGGCCTCAAGGAATTGCGCAAGACCGTCGAAGCGCTGCGCAAGGAAGGCATTGGCGTCATCCTCGATCTCGTCTTCAACCACTCCGGCGAGAGCGACCGCTTCGGCACGACCTTGTCGATGCGCGGCCTCGACAACCTCACCTATTACCGCCATGTCACCGACCGGCCGGGCGAACTGATCAACGACACCGGCTGCGGTAACACGATCGCCTGCGACAACCCTGTGGTCGAGGCGCTGATCCTCGACAGTCTGCGCCATTTCGTCCGCGTCGCCGGCGTCGACGGCTTTCGTTTCGACCTCGCCTCGATCCTCGGCCGCGACATGGGCGGCTTCCACCGCGATGCTCCGCTCTTCCGGGCGATCGCGACCGATCCGCTGCTTGCCGACCGCGTGCTGATTGCCGAGCCGTGGGATATCGGCCCCGGCGGCTACCAGCTCGGCAACTTCCCCGCCCCTTTCCTTGAGTGGAACGACCGCGCCCGCGACGACATCCGCATCTACTGGCGCGGCGATCGACATTCGATCGGCGCGCTGGCGACAGCGCTTGCCGGCTCGTCGAACAGTTTTTCCCGTTGGGGCGAGGCAGGAACCCGTACGGTCAACTTCATCGCCGCCCATGACGGCTTCACGCTGGCCGATCTCGTCTCCTATGCCGGCAAGCACAACGAGGCGAACGGCGAGGAAAACCGCGACGGCCACAACGAGAACCACTCCTGGAACAACGGCGCCGAGGGCGCGACGACCGATCCGGAAATCAAGGCGGCTCGCCGCCATGACCTGATGGCGCTCGTCGGCACGCTGTTTGCCACCCGCGGCACGATCATGCTGACCGCCGGCGACGAAGCCGGGCGCAGCCAGCACGGCAACAACAACGCCTATTGCCAGGACAACGCCATCACCTGGCTCGACTGGACGGCGATGGACGACGAGATCGTTGCCCACACCGCAGCCCTCTCAGCCATGCGCTCTCGCTTCGGCGTTTTCGACGAGACTACGTTCCTGACCGGAAGCGGCGACGTCGAGTGGTGCCGTCTCGACGGTCACCCGATGACGGTTGGCGACTGGGAGCATCCGGCAACGGACAATCTGATGATGGTGCTGGCCACCCGCGACCGAACCCAGAAGCGGGCAACGCGGCTGGCCGTCGTCATCAATCGCAGCCATGCGCCGCATCCCCTCCGCCTGCCCGACAGCGTCAATGGGAAATGGCAGGACGCGCTCGCAGCGTCAGCCCCCGCCGATCAAGTAGCGCCGCGCTCCGTCACCTTCCTCGTCGAAGTTTTCTAAGCTTTTCCACCACTTGCAGGTTGCAACAGGCGAGCCTATAGATCGCTTGGGGGGCTTGTTTCGAGGCGTTCACATGCTGCAGGACATATCACTTTCTGAGATCAAGATACTGGTCGGCAAGGAAGTCGGCGTTTCCGACTGGATCACGGTCACCCAGGAAACGATCGACAAATTCGCCGAAGCAACCAGCGACTATCAGTATATTCACGTCGACCCGGTGCGGGCCGCTGCCGAAACGCCCTTCGGCGGCACGATCGCGCATGGCTTCCTGTCGCTCTCGCTGCTTTCGGCGATGAACTACAATTGCCTGCCGAAGATCCGCGAACAGACGATGGGTATCAACTACGGCTTCGAGAAGGTGCGCTTCGTCGCGCCGGTGAAGAGCGGCGCCAAAGTGCGCGGCCACTTCACCATGGCCGATGCCCGCTTTCGCGGCGCCAGCATGCTGATGATCACCTATGACGTCAGCGTCGAGATCGAAGGCGAGCGCAAGCCGGCGCTGACGGCGACCTGGCAGACCATCATCCAGTTCGATCCCAAGGATCGACCCGCCGATGCCTGAGGCGGTTTGAGCAGGCAGATCCCATGACAGCATCAGTCATCGTCGCGCCGGCCGACGGACGTTTCGTCGGCGACTTTGCCGGCTGCGACTTCTCCTTCGAGATCACGTCCGAGGCGCTGCCGCCCTTCACCGGCCCCGGTCTCCGCGACATCGCCCCGGTCGAGCGCTACATCAAGGCCTATGGATCCGACCCGGACGAGCTTGTGGAGGCGGCGGCCGGGCCGGATGCCGCCCTCTTCGCAGCACGTCTCGACGGCCGGCTCGCCGGTTACATCGCGCTCTCGAAGGCCTGGAACGGCTTTGCCGAAGTCGACGATATCGCCGTCGACAGCAACGCGCGCCGAGCCGGCGTCGCGCGGGCCCTCATGGACCGGGCGGTGTCATGGGCGCGGGAACGGGGCCTGCCGGGGATCCGTCTCGAGACCCAGTCGAACAATGTCGCCGCCTGCCGCTTCTACGAGCGCTACGGCTTCGAACTCGCCGGCTACGACCGCCATCTCTATTCGGCATTGACGCCGGGAACCCGCGAGATCGCGCTCTACTGGTACTTGCGCTTCGCGTGAAATCAAGGCGGCTGTTGTGGTCGCAAAATCAGGGAATGGAGAAGTCATTGCGCCAGCGTATCATCGTCTGCCCGCTCATTCAGAACAGAGGCGCCTACTTGCTCTGCAAGATGCCGACCGATCGCGGCGTGTTTCCCGGGCAGTGGGCGCTCTCCGGTGGCGGCCTCGAGCCGGGCGAACGTCTCGACGAGGGCCTGCGCCGTGAAATCCGCGAAGAACTTGGAGATCGCCTGGAGATCGGGACCATCAAGCCCTGGACCTTCCGGGACGACATCCGGACGAAGTCCTACGCCGACGGCTCAACCGAAGAGCTGCATATGATCTATCTGATCTTTGACTGCGAGGCCGAAAATCGCGAGGTCAGCCTTAACGACGAATTCGTCGAACATGCCTGGGTCGCGCCCGAGCAGCTCCAGGATTACGAACTCAACGACGCGACGAAGCGCACATTCCAGGAAAAAGGCATCCTGCCGGCTACGCGGTAAGCGCCAACGGTTGCCGACAGACTTGAAGGCCGGGAAACGCGTGAGCGCTTCCCGGCCTTTTTATCTCAATGCCCGGCGTCCGCCGCACCCTCGGACAGCAGCCCGAAGACGAAGGGCGAGAACGACCGCCAGCACTCGACCCGGAACTGATCCTCGGCCGTGCGGAAGAGGATGATCTCGGCTTTGCCGAGGATCGTGCGCGAGCAGCCGCCAACCGGGAAGATCGCCAGGGACAGATCCTGCGGGCAGCCGCTGTTGATGGCCACGTCCGCGCCTGGGCCGCTGACGATGACGGCGACGTTGCGATGCGAGATGTCGACCGCCGAATGCAGCGTGCCGCTCGAGGCGGCCGCCGCCATCAGGTCGGCTTCATTCTCGTCGAACACCAGCCACTCGTCGGGGCCGATCCACAGCGCATGACGCTGGCCGGAGGAGGCCGAGGTCTTCGGCCGGGTCGGCAGCGTCACGCCAAGGGCCGCCGAAAGGGCCGGCAGTGCGTCGGCGCCGGCGCGCAGCGAGATGCGGGTTGCCGCCGGTGCCGGCGTCAGGATCGCTTCGGCCGAACCGCCGCGCGCGGTGAGTGCCGCCTTGCGGCTTGCAGTAACCTGGTCAGCCATGGAGGCGGCCCCCTTCCTTGTCAAAGAACACCATGTCGCTCACTTCGACGGCGATGGTGCGATCGGTCATCGGCACATAGAGCGTCTGCCCGATCCGCGCGCGGCCACCGGCCACCATGGCGAGTGCAATCGAGCGGCCGCAGTTTTCCGACCAGTAGGACGACGTCACGTGACCGAGCATGGTCATAGGCTTCGGCTGGTTCGGGTCGGCGACGATCTGCGCGCCTTCCTCCAGCACCACCTTCGGATCCTTGGTGAGAAGACCCACGAGCTGCTTGCGGCCGTCCTTGACGAGATCCGGGCGCTTGAGCCCGCGGATACCGACGAAGTCGGGCTTCTTCTTCGAGACAGCCCAGGAGAGGCCGGCATCGTCGGGCGTCAGCGTGCCGTCGGTATCCTGGCCGACGATAATGTAGCCCTTCTCGGCGCGCAGCACATGCATGGTTTCCGTGCCGTAGGCGCAGGCGCCCATCGGCTCGGCCCGCGCCCAGATCGCTTCCCAGACCGCCTGGCCGTAGTCGGCAGGGACGTTGACTTCGAAACCGAGCTCGCCGGTGAACGACATGCGGAACAGCCGTGTCGGCACGCCGCAGATCTTGCCCTCGGCGACGCTCATGTGCGGGAAGGCCTCGTTGGAGAGGTCGATGCCTTCGACCAGCGGCGCGATGATCTCGCGCGCCTTCGGACCCTGCACGGCGATGACCGCCCATTGTTCCGTCGTCGACGTCAGCCAGACCTTCAGATGCGGGAACTCGGTCTGCAGATAGTCTTCCATGTGGTTCATGACGCGCGGCGCACCGCCGGTTGTCGTCGTCACGTGGAAGCGGTCCTCTGCCAGGCGGCCGACCACGCCGTCGTCATAGACGAAGCCGTCGTCGCGCAGCATGATGCCGTAGCGGCAGCGGCCGGGCTTCAGGTTGTCCCAGGCGTTGGTGTACATGAGGTTCAGGAACTGGGCCGCGTCCGGGCCGACGACCTCGATCTTGCCGAGGGTCGAGGCATCGAAGACGCCGGCGACATCACGCACCGTCTTGCACTCGCGCGCCACCGCCTCATGCATGTCTTCGCCGGAGCGCGGGTAAAACCAGGCGCGCTTCCAGTTGCCGACATCCTCGAACTCGGCGCCATGCGCTTCCTCCCAAGCATGCATTGGCGTCTTGCGCGCCGGGTCGAACAGGGATCCACGCGAATGGTTGACGATCGCACCGAAGGTCACCGGCGTATAGGGCTGGCGGAAGGTGGTGAGACCCACCTGCGGAATGTCCTTGCCGAGCGCTTCCGCAGCAATCGCCAGGCCATGCATGTTGGAAAGCTTGCCCTGGTCGGACGCCATGCCGTTGGTGGTGAAGCGCTTGATGTGCTCGATCGAGTGCATGCCTTCGCGCACCGCCAGACGGATGTCCTTGGCGCAGACGTCGTGCTGGAAGTCGATGAACGCCTTGACGGTCGTGTCCGGCCCTGCCCCTTCAGCGGCACCGATCATGCCGCCGGTCCAGCCGTAGCGGTTTTCGCCCGAGAGCGTCACCTGCGCTCCGCCTTCGGCACCAGCCGCACGCGCAGTCAGTTCGCCGGCGGCCAGCGCCTCGTCGATCGTGGCCTGCAGATCGTCGGTGCCGTTGCAGGCGCCGATCGAAAGGCAATCCTGCAGGTACGTGCCCGGCAGGAAGCGCTGGGTTGCCGCATCGAACTTCACCTTGCCGCGCGACTGCGAGAACAGGTGCACCGACGGCGTCCAGCCGGCCGAAACCAGCAGTGCGTCGACGGCGAACTTGCGGGCCGAGCCGCCGCCATTGCGGGCGACGCTGATCGAGTTGACCCTAAGCTTGCCGCCGGCCTTGATCACAGAATGGCTGGTCAGCACTTCGATGCCGAGCTTGCGCGCTTCGGCCAGCACCGCCTCGCCCGGATTTTCGCGGCAATCGACGATGACGGGAACCGAGACACCGGCCCGCTTGAGGTCGAAAGCCGCCTCATAGGCCGAGTCATGGGCGGTGTAGACGCCGACCTTGGAGCCGACGGCGACGCCGAAGTGGTTGAGATAGGTGCGCCCGGCCGAAGCGAGCATGATGCCCGGACGGTCGTTGTTGGCAAACACCATGTGCCGTTCGATCTGGCCGTTGGCGAGGATCACCTTCTTGGCGCGCACCTGCCACAGCCGCTCGCGCGGCAGCGACTTGTCGAGCGCCGCCAGATGATCGGTCACGCGCTCGACGAGGCCGACGAAATTGTGGTTGTAGTAGCCGAAGCCGGTGGTGCGGGTGAGCACCGTGACGTTGTCCATCGAGGCCAGCGTCTTTGCGGTCTCCTGCGCCCAGTCCCAGCCGTCCTTGCCGTCGATCGTCGTGCCGCTTTCATATCGAAGCGCGCCGCCCATTTCCGGCTGCTCGTCGCAGATGACCACCCTGGCGCCGGCTTTGGCTGCGGCAAGCGCCGCCGAGAGGCCGGCAACGCCACCCCCGATTACGAGCACGTCGCAATGGGCGTAGCGGCTGGCATAGTGGTCCGGATCGGCTTCCGTCGGCGCGACGCCGAGCCCGGCAGCGCGGCGGATGAAGGGTTCGTAGATCGCGTGCCAGGCAGCCTTCGGCCACATGAAGGTCTTGTAGTAGAAACCGGCGGCGAAGAACGGCGACATCAGGTCGTTGAGGCCGCCGATGTCGAAGGCGAGCGACGGCCAGCGGTTCTGCGAACTCACCTTCATGCCGTCGAAGACTTCCTGCACCGTGGCGCGCACGTTCGGCTGACGCCGGGCGGCGTCCCGCGAGACGTCCATCAACGCGTTCGGCTCCTCGGCACCGGCCGAAAGAATGCCGCGCGGGCGGTGATACTTGAACGAACGCCCGACGAGATGAATGCCGTTGGCAAGCAGCGCCGAGGCAACCGTGTCGCCTTCGAGCGCCGTCAGCGTGCGGCCGTCGAAGGTGAAGCGCGCGGTGCGGGCGGGGGTCAGGCGGCCGACGCCTGGAATGCGGTTGGCGCCCATCATTTCGCGGCTCCCTTGTCCTGGCCGTTCTTGTCCTGCTCGCTCTGGAGAATGGTGGCGATGTCAGGCTTTGGCTCGCCCGCCTTGTAGGTGGTGTAGAAACGGTCGCTGACCGTGTCGCGGGCGGCGTTGAAGAAGCGGCCGCAGCCATGGATATGGCGCCAGCGTTCGAAGATCAGACCCTTGGGGTTCTGACGCAGGAAGAAATATTCCTCGAACTGTTCGTCGGTGATGTCGGCGATGTTTTCCGGACGGGCGATATGGGCGTCGCCGGCACCGCGGAATTCGAGCTCGGAACGCTCTTCTTCGCAATAGGGGCAGTAGATCAGAAGCATCTCGAAATCCTCAGTGCGCAACGGCGGCGGCAGCCGCCTCGTCGATCAGCCGGCCGGTGCGGAAACGCTCCAGCGTCAACCCTGCGGCCAGACGATGCGGCTCGCCCTTGGCGATCAGATGGGCGAAGAGATGGGCCGAGCCGGGCGTCGCCTTGAAACCGCCCGTACCCCAGCCGGCGTTGAGATAAAGGCCCGGAACCGGCGTCACACCCTGGATCGGCGAGCGGTCCTGGGTGACGTCGACGATGCCACCCCACTGCCGCATCATCTTCACGCGGCGGAACATCGGGAAGAGCTCGCAGATCGCATCGAGCGTATGGGTGATGATCTGCAGGCCGCCGGTCTGCGAATAGGAATTGTACTGGTCTGTGCCGGCGCCGATGACGAACTCGCCCTTGTCGGACTGCGAGATATAGGCATGCACCGAGTTCGACATGACGACGCAGGGGAAGATTGGCTTCAGCGGCTCGGAGACCAGCGCCTGCAGCGGCTGGCTCTGCAGCGGCACACGCACGTCCGCCATCTGCATCAGCACCGAGGTATGGCCGGCGGCGGAGATGCCGACCTTCTTGGCGCCGATGTAGCCGCGGCTGGTGTCGACGCCGACGACCCGGCCGGTCTCGTCGCGACGGATGCCGGTCACTTCGCAGTTCTGGATGATGTGCACGCCGCGGTCGGAGGCCGCGCGGGCATAGCCCCAGGCAACCGCGTCATGGCGGGCCGTGCCGCCGCGGCGCTGAAGGGCAGCGCCGTTGATCGGGTAGCGGGCCGTCTTGGCGATGTCGAGCGGCGGGCAATAGGCCTTGGCCTGTTCCGGCGTCAGCCATTCATTGTCGATGCCATAGAGGCGGTTGGCATGGATATGGCGCTTGAACGACTGCTGGTCATGGATGTTGTGCGACAGCATCATCACGCCGCGCGGCGAATACATGACGTTGTAGTTCAGGTCCTGCGACAGGTTTTCCCAGAGCTTCAGCGAATGCTCGTAGATGTCCATGCTCTCTTCATAGAGATAGTTGGACCGGATGATCGTCGTGTTGCGGCCGGTATTGCCGCCGCCGATCCATCCCTTTTCGAGCACCGCGACATTGGTGATGCCGTGCTCCTTGGCAAGATAGTAGGCAGCACCGAGACCATGGCCGCCGCCGCCGATGATGATGGCGTCATACTCCTTGCGCGGCTCCGGCGACGCCCAGTGCGGGCCCCATCCCTTGTGGCCGCGCAGCGCCTCGCGCGCCACGGCGAAAACTGAATATTTACGCATCGGCCCGTTACTCCCGGTGTTCATTCTCGTTGGCGTTAGAAATCGCAAATCCGGGGCCCGCGCAACGTTTCTTTTGCGACGCATTTGCGTGGACTTGCGCGCAGTTGCGACATGACTATGGATCGGTTAAGCGGCAGACGGGAAGCAGCGCCGGCCCTGCATCTCAGGATTTTTCAGCGTCTCCTCATGTCGTCGCTGGACTTTCGCCTGACGATCTGGTATCCGCTCATCTAATCGTAAAGCTTCCAGCTTAGCGAATGTCATTCTTTTGCCTCCGTACCTGACGGAGCTGCAAAATAACTCGAACCAAGGAACGGGATTCACGTGCAGGTACTTGTCCGCGATAACAATGTCGATCAGGCGCTCCGCGCTCTTAAGAAGAAGATGCAGCGCGAAGGCATTTTCCGCGAAATGAAGATGCGTGACTACTACGAGAAGCCGTCCCAGAAGCGCGCCCGCGAAAAGGCTGAAGCCGTACGCCGCGTCCGCAAGCTGGCACGCAAGCGTGCACAGCGCGAAGGCCTCCTGGCCCGCTGATTTGTCGATTTTTCGACGCTTTCCGATGTAAGTCGTGGCGGGGGCGATATATCGCCACCGCCTTTTTTTGGTATGGACATCTTTTCCGCCGACAGGCTAGCGTGAGAAACGCTGCCGGAGACGGATAGCCGACCGGAGCGTTTTGGCCGGGCGGACGCCAGTGGCCTGAACAGGGCCCGGCTGCGGAGCCCCGGGGAGTATCGGCGGCTTCAGGAACAGAAAGCCGATGGCTTTCGAGACCTTGTCGATTTGAGGGATCAACCTTTGACACTTGCTGCCATGACTGCGGACGTCTCCGGTTTCACTGCCCACGAGGCGTCTCGCCGCCACCAGCGCAAGCCAAGGCTTGCCGCCCTGCTGCTTCTCGGTTCGGCCCTTCTCATTGCCGGCTGCACGACCGACGGCCCGGACTCTGTCACCAACAAGGTCGAGCGCGAACAGGGCTCGCAGGAAAACATCGCCTCGCTCTCGAGCGTCATCGCCTCCAACCCGAGCGATCCGGAAGGCTACAATGTTCGCGGTTCGGCTTACGGCCGCGCCGGCGAATACCGCCGCGCCATTGCCGATTTCGACCAGGCGATCAAGCTGAACCCGCGCTTCTACCAGGCCTATGCCAACCGGGCGCTGGTTCACCGCAACATGGGCAACACCCAGGCAGCGCTTGCCGACTACAACACGGCGCTGCAGCTCAACGCCAACTACGACGTCGCCTATATCGGCCGCGGCAATCTTTATCGCCAGGCCGGCCAGCTCGATTCCGCCTTCAACGATTTCAACAAGGCGATCCAGCTCGATACGACCGACCCGCGCGCCTATCACAATCGCGGCCTGATCTACCAGGCGCGCAACCAGCACGGCCAGGCGATCGAAGATTTCTCGACCGCGATCTCGCTTTCGCCGAGCTCGCCGGAGCCCTATAACGGCCGCGGCATTTCCTATGTCGCCCAGGGCGACGACGACAACGCGTTCTCCGACTTCAACACCGCGATCAACCTCAACGGCAAGGTCGCCGAATCCTGGGCCAACCAGGCGCTGATCTACGAGCGCAAGGGCGACAAGGCCAAGGCGTCGAAGTCCTATTCGCACGCGCTGCAGCTCGACCCGAAATACGAGCCGGCCCGCGCAGGCCTTGCCCGCGTCAAGGCATCCTGAGCCAAGCCGGTCACGCATTTCGAAGCGCCCGCGACCGCGTCGCGGGCGTTTTCGTTTGCAGGCATTGAGCCCTGCACGGCGGAACCTTCCTGCCGGCCATCCGTTTGCTTGAAGCATCAAAAACGGAGACCAAGCCATGATCAAACGAACCCTCGTTACTGCGCTGGCGCTCGCCGCGCTTGCCACGGGCCCGGCCGCCGCACAGAACTATGTCGCCCTTGGCCGGCTCGTCTGCGGTTCGGAAGGCGGCACCGGCATGATCCTGACCTCGACCAAGAACCTGATGTGCACCTTCACGCCCGCCAATGGCGCGCCGAAGGCCGTCTATGCCGGCACGATCCGCAAGATCGGCATCGACATCGGCAAGACGGGCAAGAGCACGATGATCTGGGATGTTTTTGCCAAGACCGGCACCCCGGTCAGCGAATTCGCGCTCGCCGGTGAATATTACGGCGTCGGCGCCGATGCGAGCATGGCCGTTGGCGCGGGTGCCAAGGTGATCGGCGGCGGCACCAACAAGGCCTTCATGCTGCAGCCCGTCAACGTCCAGGTACAGGAAGGCCTGAACGTCGCCGTCGGCATCGACGAGTTGACACTGGCGCCCGCAGGCTAAGTCGGCCTCGACAAAAGCCCGACACATCGCCGCACGCAGCGCGCCATATCCTTCAACGGAAAACGCCCGCCATAAGGCGGGCGTCTCTTTATCGGTCGATGCGAACGGCCTCAGGCGTGCAGCGCCTTGACGATGTCTTCCGTCACCTTCTTGGCGTCGCCGAGCAGCATCATCGTGCCGTCCTTGTAGAACAGCGTGTTGTCGATCCCGGCATAGCCCGAGCCGAGCGAGCGCTTGACGAACAGGCAGGTTTTGGCCTTGTCGACATCAAGGATTGGCATGCCGTAGATCGGCGAGGACTTGTCGTCGCGCGCCGCCGGGTTGGTGACGTCGTTGGCGCCGATGACATAGGCAACATCGGCCTGCGCAAATTCGGAGTTGATGTCCTCGAGCTCGAACACCTCGTCATAGGGAACGTTTGCTTCGGCGAGCAACACGTTCATATGGCCGGGCATGCGGCCCGCGACCGGGTGGATCGCATACTTGACCTCGACGCCGGCCGCCTTCAGCTGGTCGGCCATTTCGCGCAGCGCATGCTGGGCCTGGGCGACCGCCATGCCGTAGCCGGGCACGATGATCACCTTGGAGGCGTTCGCCATCAGGAAGGCCGCGTCATCGGCCGAGCCCTGCTTGACCGTGCGCTGCACGCCGTCGTCGCTGCCGGCCGCCGCCGTCTCGCCGCCAAAGCCGCCGAGGATGACCGAAATGAACGAGCGGTTCATGCCCTTGCACATGATGTAGGAGAGGATCGCACCGGAGGAACCGACGAGCGCCCCGGTGATGATCAGCGCCAGGTTGCCGAGCGTGAAGCCGATGCCGGCCGCCGCCCAGCCCGAATAGGAGTTGAGCATCGAGACCACCACCGGCATGTCCGCGCCGCCGATCGGGATGATGATCAGCACGCCGAGCGCCAGCGACAGCAGGACGATCAGCCAGAACACCGTCGTGCTCTGGGTCAGCACCAGCATGATCACCAGCACGACGAGCGCGGCTGCAAGACCGGCATTGATGGCGTGGCGGCCCGAAAGCATGATCGGCTTGCCGGACATGCGACCGTCGAGCTTCAGGAAGGCGATGACCGAGCCGGTAAAGGTGATGGCGCCGATGGCGACGCCGAGCGACATTTCGACCAGCGCCTGCGCGTGGATGTCACCGATCGTGCCGATGCCGAAGCTTTCCGGTGCATACATGGCGGCGGCCGCCACCATGACGGCGGCAAGACCGACCAGCGAGTGGAAGGCCGCGACCAGCTGCGGCATCGACGTCATGGCGATACGGCGGGCAATGACCGCACCGATACCGCCGCCGATGGCAAGGCCGAGCACGATCAGCATCAAGCCGCCGAAGCTCGGCTTGGCGAGCAGCAGCGTCGTGACGATGGCGATGCCCATGCCGACCATGCCATAGGTATTGCCCTTGCGGCTGGTGGTCGGATGCGAGAGGCCGCGCAGCGCCATGATGAACAGGACGCCGGAGACGAGATAGAGGAAGGCTGCGAAGTTGGCGTTCATCGGGCCGGCCTCACTTGTCTTTTTTCTTGTACATGGCGAGCATGCGCTGGGTGACGAGGAAGCCGCCGAAGATGTTGACGGAGGCCAGCACCAGCGCAATGAAGCCGAAGCCGGTCGCAAGCCCAGAGGCCGAAATGCCGACGGCCAGCAAAGCGCCGACGACGATGACCGAGGAGATCGCGTTGGTGACTGCCATCAGCGGCGTATGCAGCGCCGGGGTCACCGACCAGACGACGTAATAGCCGACGAAGATCGCCAGCACGAAGATCGCCAGGCGAAACACAAAGGGATCGACCGCGCCGCCGGTGGCCCCATGGGCGACGGCACCGGCCGCGTCCGGCACATATTCGGCAGCGGTACGGACCGCTTCCACGGCCCGGTCGAGATCGGCAAGCGCCTTGTCGAGAAGTTCATTCGCCATCACTTGTCTCCCTTGCTGCCGCCGAAGTTCGGATGCACGACCTGACCGCCATGCGTGAGCGCCGTCGCCCTGACGAGTTCGTCCTCCATGTTGAGGGCGATTGCCTTGGTCTCCTTGGAGACCAGGGTTTCCAGAAAGGTGACGAGGTTCTTGGCGTAAAGACCGGAGGCCGATGCCGCGATCCGGCCCGGGACGTTGAGATTACCGATGACCTTGACGCCCTCGACGTCAGCGATCCTGCCGGCTTCGGCACCTTCGACGTTGCCGCCGCGCTCGACCGCGAGATCGACCGCAATCGAGCCGGGCTTCATGCTTTTCAGCATGTCACGGGTGACGAGCCGCGGCGCCGGGCGCCCCGGGATCAGGGCCGTTGTAATGACGATGTCCTGCTTGGCGATGTGCTCGGCGACGAGAGCCGCCTGTTTGGCCTGATACTCCCTGGACATTTCCTTGGCGTAGCCGCCAGCCGTTTCCGCCGCCTTGAATTCCTCGTCCTCGACGGCAATGAACTTGGCGCCGAGCGAAGCGACCTGTTCCTTGGCGGCGGGACGCACGTCCGTCGCCGACACCACGGCGCCGAGGCGGCGGGCCGTCGCGATCGCCTGCAGGCCGGCGACGCCGGCGCCCATGACGAAGACCTTGGCGGCAGGCACCGTACCGGCCGCCGTCATCATCATCGGCAATGCCCGGTCATATTCGTAGGCCGCATCGATCACCGCCTGGTAGCCGGCGAGGTTCGCCTGGCTCGACAGCACGTCCATCGACTGCGCGCGGGTGATGCGCGGCATCAGCTCCATCGCAAAAGCGGTCAATCCGGCATTCGCCATCTCGGCGATCGCCGCCTCGTTGCCGTAGGGATCCATGATGGCGATGACGATGGCGCCGGACCTGTAGCCGCCGATTTCGGCAGTCGTTGGTCGGCGGACCTTGAGCACGACATCCGCCGCCTTGGCGTCTGCCGTCGTGCCGATCCGGGCTCCGGCCTTTTCGAACTCTGCGTCCGGAATGCGCGACAGCAATCCCGCCCCCGCCTCGACGACGACGTCGAAACCGAGGCCTTTCAGTTTCTTCACGGTATCCGGTGATGCGGCAACGCGACCCTCGTTCGGATCCGTTTCCTTGGCGACGAAGACGATCTCGCTCACAAGTCCCCCCTCCTGGCCGCAATCGAGCCAGGGCCGGAATGCGGGCATTCTCTCCGACTGCAAAGCGGGTGGGCCTATCGGGCCGACACGCCCTCCTGCGCGCGACACATCTGTGCCCGGCGCAATCGTCTGGAGCAAGCCGTCGCCTGGATGCGGGACCTTGGGCGGTCCACCGGCATCGAGCCTCAAATGGGCTCTGCGGGCCTGCTCTTCACTCCTCCCTCACGCGGGTGAGGATTATCCGCCCCCTGCCCTTTGCGGGCATCCGGGCCTCAAGCCACATGCGGCGGCACCTCCAGCCAGCGGCATGCAACTTCTTCCGGGCAAACGCCCGGTCGCCGAGGAAGCACCATCTGCGCTCCCTCAACGGTCGGTTTGGTCGCGCCGGTTAGCGAAGGAAGAAGAAACCGGCGACGTTGATCAGGATGAAAAGCACGATCGAGGAGATCAGGCCCATCGTCGTGAAGAAGCCGGCAGCCATCGCGATCAGCAGGGCGACGCAGAAAAGCGTGCCGTACTTCGAGGCGCTCAGGAACATGAGGTAGGTCTTCTCGTGTTCCGGATAGTCCATCGGAGCGCCCACATCGACCGGTCCAGAATGATGCTCAGCCATCGTTCAAAATTCTCCCTGAATGCCGCGGCGCCACCTTGGGGTCATCGCCGCCCCTAATCGAAGCATGGTCCCGCGAAAAGCCGCGAAACCTTTATAGCTGCCCTTACACAATGCGCAGGGCCGGCGCAACGAAAACCCGTTCTTTAGCCGCACCTGATGGGCGAAATGTCGCGCCATTCCGCAAGGGGTGGCACGCCTCGGTGCGCCCGAAATTCGCCTGCGCAATCAAGGCCGCTTAGCGGAAAACGGACGTCCGGTAGGAGCGGCCGTATCCGGTCTGCGCCATGCGCGCGGTCGGCAGGATCGTCAGCGGCGCAAACGGCACTTCGTTACGGTCGGCAAACATCATGCGACGTTCGAACGGCTCGGAATCGAAAACCGGGTAACGGTCGAGGATCGAAGGCCGCTGCCCCCGCACCTGCGCCACCAGAAGCGCACCGTCGGCATTGTAGACGCCGAGGTTCTCGCGCTTGGCGACAACAGTCTCCGACGCAAAGATGCGCTTGTAGAAAGCCGCGTGGCGCGGACGGCACGCCGTCAGGCAGCGGTCGGCAGCGAAATACTCGCAGGCCATCGCGACCGGTCGCAGCGTCAGATAGGGAAGCGCCCGCATCTCGTCGCCGATCACGTCCGGATCGACCGCCAGCCGGCCGGGATCGACCAGCACCATGCCGGCATCGAGGAACGCGTCGATCTCGGGTGCGAAGATCACGCCCGACGTGCTAGCGCGATGATCCGGCGTCACGTGGTGAACGCGCACGGTGCTGACAAGCACTTCGTCGAGATAGAGCCCGAAGACATAGGCGTGACTGTCGAAATCGAGATCGTCGATCAGCGTCGACCCGGTCAACTCCATCAGATTGACGGACTTGTAGGACTTGTAGCGCAGCCGCGCGATGTCCTCCATGTCCTCGCCGGTTTCGACCCGCCGGTACTCGACGCGATCGAGCAATTGCATCAGTTTTTCAGAAAAGCGCCCAGGCTCAGCCTGGTGAACCGTCTCACCCATACTCAACACCTCATGGTTAACAAATCGTTAACCTATTGACGGGCGATGGGGCGGCAACCGCAAATCGAAACAGTTCACCGTTAACTTTTCGTTAACCATAAAAATTCGTGAACGTATTTGCTCGATTTGAAATCAAGCGCACCGAATCGGGACGAGTTTGGCACGCCTAATCAATGGCTTGCTACCGGAAAACCAGTGGCAAAACAGGACGGATTCCAGAAGATTCAGGGGTCAGGCGATGCGCTTGCTCGTGGGCTTTGCGCCCCGTTTTGGCACACCGTTCTTGCAAAGCGTGGCAATGGCCGAGGCCGGCATGGGCGCGGCAAAGACGAAGCCCTGTATCAAATCGGCACAATTGTGCTCGTTGATAAGTTGTAGCTGGTCCGCCGTCTCGACGCCTTCGACGACGATGCGAAGGCCGAGCGCGCGGGCCAGGTTGGCGGTCCCGCGCAGGAGCTTGAAGCGCCGCGAATCCTCGCGGATGTTGCGCACGAAGGAACGGTCGATCTTGATGATGTCGACCGGCAGGGCATCGAGATAGCTCAGGCTCGAATAGCCGGTGCCGAAATCGTCGATGGCGATGGTGATACCCAGTCCGCGCAGTTCGCGCAGGATCGCCTGCACCTTGAGCGGCTCGTCCATCAGGCAGCTTTCCGTCACCTCCAGATGCAGCCGCGCGGCATCGAGACCGGTGAGGTGAAGCGCGTTCGTCACCATCACCACGACTTCGCTGCTGCGAAGGTCGAGCACCGACAGGTTGACCGACACGGATACGTCGCTCGGCCAGCTCATGCAGTCACGGCACGCCTGATCGAGCACAAAGCGGGTGATCTCGGTGACCAACCCGAGCTCTTCGGCGAGCTGGATGAACACGTTCGGCGGCACCGGCCCGCGTTCGGGATGCGTCCACCGCGCCAGCGCCTCGCAGCACTCCACGCGCCCGCCGTTCGGCGCAAACATCGGCTGGTAGGAGAGCGTCAGGCTGCGGGCGTTGATCGCCTCGCGCAAGTCGGCCTTCAGCTTCTGGCGGTCGACATAGCGCGCATCCATCTCGGCTTCGAAGGCGGTGCAGCCGCCGCGGTTGCGCAGCTTCGTTTCCGAAAGCGCAAGATCGGCCTTGATCTGCAGGTCCTCGAGCTTGAGGTCGACGTTCGAAGCGATGACGAAGCCGGCGCTCATCGTCATGCTGAAGGTGAAGCCGCCGGCTTCGTAAGTGTCGCGCAGATCGGCATGCAGTCCGCGCATCCGCTCTTCGAGAGCAATCGCGTCACTGCCATCGGGAATGAACACGACGAACTCGTCGCCCATCAGCCGCGCGACGATCGCATCGTCGCCGGCAAGCACCCTTAGCCGGCCGGCAATCGCCTGAAGCAGTCGATCGCCGACGATATGGCCGCGCATGTCGTTGACGTGCTTGAATTCGGTTACGTCGAGAACCATGAGCCCGACCAGCCGTTCGGCCGTGTCGTCGGCGCTCACCGTCGCCTGCACCAGCTCTCCGAAATAGTCGCGGCTCGGCAGCTCCGTGAGCTTGTCGAACCGCACCATATGCAGGATCTGCTTTTCCGCCTGGACGCGCGCGGTCACGTCTTCAAAGATCAGCACCGTGTCGCCGTTGTCGCGGCGGCTCGCCGAAAACTCCAGATGCAGCTCTTCGCTGACCGGGATCAGCACCTGCGGCCGCTTGCCCTTGAGCAGAAGGTCGAGCTGGCGCGAAATGACCTTGGTCTTGTCCGGATCGAGGCGCATGCGCCGTGCGCCGCGCCGGATCACGTCGTCGAGCAGCCAGCCCTTGAGCTCGGTGCGGTCACCGAGAGCCAGCAATTCGCAGGCCCGCTCGTTGGCAACGACCACGCGACCATCGGCATCGAGCATGAACAGCCCGTGCGTCATGTTGTTGAGCGCGGTGTCGAACTGGCCGGCGATCGTGGCGATCTCGCGCGCCGCCATCACGTTCTCGTAGAGAAAGGCGCGCACGTTGTTGGCCATCATCCAGGTGGACAGGATGAAGGGCAGGATCAGCACGGCAAGCGCCAGCATGAACACGTCCTGCAGCGAGATCAGGCCGATGACGATCGGCAGGCAGGCCGACGAGGAGAGCAGAAGCACGGCCCGCTCGGAGCCGTAATTGCGCCCGACGAGCGAAATCATCGAGGCCAGCGTCACCGATATGGTGGCGAGCTCGGAAAAGGAATCCTGGCTGACGGCGATGGCATAACCGCAGGCGATGCCGCAGGTGAGCGTGACGCTGACACCGCCGACGATGTAGCGGTTCTCCCATTTTCGCACCATCGCCCGGTCGGCATTGGAGAAGTCCTGCCGGTCGAAGCGCGCCATGTCGAGATTGCGCAGCGCCCAAAGCACGAAGATCACGCCGGAGCAGGCGAGGTAAAGCGGATCACTGGTCTTCAGATAGACGAGCAGGAACGTCACGACATGCGACAACATGCCGATCAGCAACGTTTTGCGATGTTCGTAGAGCGAGCTTACGGATGACAGATACACGTCAGTCGGAAGAGCGCTCTGTCCAAGTCGCATCATGAACCAAGCTCCGGTTTACCGGATTGTTAGGGGTGATGACTTAACGAAAGATTTCGTCTAACGCCCCGAAAAATGTACCGAATCCCAGCAAAATCACGGGTCTTCGCCGGCATCGCCCAAGAGTTCAACTCAGTAGTGCGAACCGCGCGGGACAATACTCGGTTTCTACAACCAAACATAGGCATTCGCACAATAAAACGGCTTGATCGCAACTTCGACAATTCTGCGACGCCGGTAGTTGATCCCAAACTTGCGCCTGTGATGGTTACTCGTTCTTGAAGAATTACCTGTGATTTCCTGCCGTTTCGGACCGCTCCTCCTGTCTCGATGCCCGGGATCGGCGCGACGATCGCGCTCACCACCTTCTCAGTTGACTTTCATCTGCAACTGAAGGCAAGGCTTTTCTCAAGCATCCAACGGAGCCTGATGATGTCGAAACCTGTCGTTGCCATCCCCTGCGATTTCCGCGAATTCGACGGCAATGTCTGGCATGTCGTTGCCCATCAATATGTGCGCGCCGCCGTCGAAGGCGCCGGCATCATGCCCTTCCTCATCCCTGCGCTCGAAACCGGCAACGACATCGACGAGATCCTCGACCGGGTCGACGGCGTGCTGGCCAGCGGCGCCCGCTCGAACGTCCATCCCTCGCTCTATGGAGCCGAGGCCAAGGAGAGCGACGGCCCCTTCGATCCCGGCCGCGACGCGACCAGCCTGCCGCTCATCACCCGCGCGCTGGAACGCGGCGTGCCGGTTCTCGCCATCTGTCGCGGCATTCAGGAACTGAACGTCGCGCTCGGCGGCACGCTCGCCTCCGAAATTCAGGACCAGCCGGGTATCTGGGATCACCGCAAGCCCGACGTGAAGGAACTCGACGTCGCCTACGGCATCCGCCAGGATGTGATCGTCAAGGAAGGAAGCTGCCTTGCGCCGGTACTCGGCGCCGGCCGCATCCGCGTCAACTCGCTGCATCGCCAGGCGATCGGCGCAGCCGCGCCCCGTCTTGCGGTCGAAGCGGTCGCCGACGACGGCACGATCGAGGCAGTCTCAGTGATCGGCTCCAAGGCCTTTGCCGTCGGCGTGCAATGGCATCCGGAATACTGGGTGCGCACCGACACGCCGTCCGCGAGCCTGTTCAAGGCGTTCGGCGATGCGGTCAGGACCTACGCGGCCGGTCGTCTGGCAGCCTGATCTGGCGATTTGAGCTTAAGCTCGGCCCGTCGTCCTCGGGCTTTAGTCCGCGCGACGCGTGAACGGTGTTTCCGGCACTGGTGTCAGCGCCTTGCCGGTCGAAAACCACGCCAGAATGTTGTCGGCGACGAGATCGGCCATGGCGTTGCGCGTCACCACCGAGGCCGAGGCCACATGCGGCAGCAGCGAAACATTCGGCAGCGCCACCAGCGCCTCGGGCACCTGCGGCTCGTTCTCGAAGACATCGAGACCGGCACCGGCGATCACGCCCGCCTGAAGTGCTGCGATCAAGGCCTGTTCGTCGACCGTCGAGCCGCGGCCGACATTGATCAGCACCCCGTTGCTTCCGAGCGCGGCAAGCACCTCGGCATCGATCGTCCGCCGCGTCGCCTCGGTGCCCGGCACGATGACGACGAGCGTGTCGACCGCACCGGCCATCCCGACAAGTGTCGGATGGTAGGCATAGGAAAGGCCCTCGCGCGGGCTGCGCGTATGATAGGCGATCGACACGCCGAAGGCTTCGAGCCGCTTGGCAATCGCTAGGCCGATGCGCCCGAGACCGTAAAGACCGACGCTTCGACCGCGCAGCGACAGCGGCGATAGCGGGAAGGCGCCCTCGCGGTTCCAGCGACCCTGGCGCAGCCATTGTTCCGCCTGCGGCAATTGACGGAGCGTGTTGAGCAGCAGCCCGACAGCCGTATCGGCCACCTCTTCGGTCAGGACGTCCGGCGTATTGCTGACGGCAATTCCCTTTTCCGCTGCATGCCCGACCTCCACTCCGTCGTAGCCGACGCCGAAATTGGCGATGATCTCAAGCTGCGGCAGGGCGTCCATCAGGGCCCCGGGAACTCGGCCAGAAACGGCAACCGCCTTCACATCCCGCATGTCCGCAGTCACCAGGGCCGGATCGGCGCTCTCGATCCTGACGACCTCGAACGCATCCGCCAGCCGGTCGAGAACCCGTTGGTTGATCTTTCCGGGCACGAGCACGCGCGTGCGGTTGACGGACATGGGCAGCTCCTGTCGGGAGGAAGGTCTCAGGCGATGACCCGCAAGGGGCCGGTCGACTGCCGGATGCGCATCTCCGGCTTGATCAGGTGAATGCCATCCGGCTCATGGCTGCCGGAGAGCTTGTCGAGAAGCGCGCGGGCGGCACTCCGGCCGACATCGGCCTGGCCGTTCCAGACGGTGGTGAGAGCCGGTGTTGCGATCGACGCCTCTTCCAGGTCGTCGTAGCCGGTGACCGAGATATCAACGCCGGGAATGAGACCTGCGCGCGCGATGCCGTTCATCATGCCGATCGCCACCAGGTCGTTCCAACAGACGACCGCGGTCGGCTTCTGCGGCAGCGAAAGCAGATGCACCGCCGCCTCGAAACCGCCCTGCTTCGTGCGGGGACCTGGAATACGCAGCTCCGGATCGACCTCGATATTGGCCTTGCGCAGCGCATTGACGTAGCCCTGGTAACGGTCGCGTCCGGTGGAGGTCTCGTCCGTGCCGCCGACCATGGCGATGCAGCGGTGGCCAAGGCCGATCAGGTGGTTGGCGGCCAGCGAGATGCCGTAGGCGTCGTCGCCGCGGAAGATCGGCACGTCCACGCCCTCGATCGAGCGGGCGATCAGGATCGCCGGCATGCCGTTGTCCTCGGCGAGCTGGATGTCCTCCAGTGGCGTGCCGATGGCCGGCGACATGATCACGCCGTCGCCGCCGAGCTGCAGCAGCGTTTCGATGAAATCGCGCTGTTTTTCAACCGAGTCATAGTGATTGGACAGAATGAAGGTCTGCTTGTCGCGGTCGAGTTCGGCCTCGATCGCCTTCAGGATTTCCCCGTAGAACGGGTTCATGATGTCGTGCACGACGACGCCGATGATGCCCGATCGCGATGTCCTGAGACTGGCGGCGCGGCGGTTGTAGATGTAGCCGAGCGCGCGTGCCTGTTCCTTGATCTTGTCGCGGGTGACGGTCGCCACCAGCGGGCTGTCACGCAGGGCCAGGGATACCGTCGCCGTCGAAAGACCGAGTGTTTCCGCGATCGTCGAAAGCTTGACCTTTTGCGCCACGATGCCCCCTATAAGCCCTGTTTCGCCCCATCCGCAGCACCCCAGCCAGGAGTAGCGCGACAAATCGTTCGGCATCCTTCGCGCGCCGTTGCCAACGCACGCGTGCCATAAATTTAAATCCCTATTTAAACTGTTTAAATCGCCGCGGCAATATGCGGCAGATCCGGCTCAGTCCGCCGCGCGCGCAGCCTGGAGATTGCTGTCGACGGCGCGCAGCAGCTTCATCAGCGTGCGAACCTGCTTGTCGGTCAGGCCGCGGGTCGCAAGCTTTTCCGAATGCTGACCGGCCTCGGCGATCGTCTGCAGCCGGTTACGGCCTGGCTCGGTGAGATAGACCTTGGTGAGCCGGGCATCATCGTCGTCCGGCCGCCGCTCGAGAAAGCCCTGCGCTTCCATGCGGCCGATCGTGCGGGTCATGGTCGGCGCCTTGACGCCGAGCTTGACCGCAAGCCCGCCGGCCGTCAGGCCATCGGTCTCGGCCAGCGCCAGCATGACGCCATCCTGTCCGGCATAGAGGCCGCTTTCGAGCAGATTGCGGGAGAGCACGGTGCGCATGGACCGCGCAGCCTGGACAAGGACGGCGGCAAGATCGTGAGGCTCGATCAGGAGCTCGTCCTTCTTCTTGCCGTTCTTGCCCTTCTTTTCGGCCTTGTTCTTCTTGCCCATTGGACCTCCTGCCGAATCCCGTCTCGCACACTTATAACAATACAGCTTGCGATTACGAACTGTATGACTCAAATAACAATTTTACGACAATTGACGTGGAGGATCGAAGAGAAATGTCGATGCCCGAGCCGCGATGGCAGGACAATCCGGCCGACCTTCCACCAGACGCCCGCCGCGAGTGGATCGCGGTGCTGCCGCTCGGCGCGCATGAGCAGCACGGGCCGCACCTACCCTTCGAAACCGACACGCTGATTGCCGAGGGGATCGTCTCCCGCACGATCGCCGCCCTTCCCACCGATCTGCCCGTCACCTTCCTGCCGGCCGAGCCGGTCGGCTACTCGATCGAACACATGGATGTCGCCGGCAGCCGCACGCTTGGTTACGGAGAGGCGGTCGAGCGCTGGCTCGGCATCGCCGCCGGACTTCAGCAGCAGGGTATCCGCAAGTTCGTGATGTTGAACGCCCATGGCGGCAACGCGCCCCTGATGACCATCGTCGCCACCGAAGCGCGGGTGCGGTTCAACATGCTTGCGGTCGCGACGAGCTGGACCCGTTTCGGCCAACCGGACGGCTGGATCTCGCCGGCGGACAAGGCACTCGACATCCACGGCGGCGACATCGAAACCTCGGTCATGCTGGCGCTCCATCCCGACAGGGTCGACATGGCCAAGGCCGACCGCTTTTCCTCCCGCCAGGAACAGTTTGCGGAGCGCTTCAAGCATCTGCGCGCCTATGGGCCCCACGCCTTCGGCTGGAAGATGCGCGATCTCAACCCCACAGGCGTCGCCGGCAACGCCGCCGCGGCAACGGCAGCACGCGGCGAAATCCTGGTCGCCCATGCTGTCCAAGGCTTCATCGAACTTCTCGAAGACGTCAGGGATTTCGATCCGAACGATCTGGCCTGAAGGGCCGGCAAACACTTTGTTTGCGCTTTTGCGCTATCAGAACTGCAGCTGACAGCGTCCGACAGAGAACCACATGGCGAAGATCATTGCGCTCGGCGCCTATTTCTACCAGGCCGTCATCGCCTTCGGCCTGCTGATCGTCGTCGCCCATTGGCTGGCGCCGGCCGACTATGCCAGCTACTCGCTCTTCATCTCCATCTGCCAGTTTGCCGCGATCGCCGCCTTCGAATGGGTGCGGTTTGCCTGCACGCGCTTCTACCCTGGGCCGGATGCTGCAAGCGAAGCGGCGGAGCGGCGCGCGATCCTCGTCGAAGCGTTCGCCTGTGCCGCCCTCTGCCTGATCGCGGCTTGCCTGTCGCTGTTCTTTGGCGTGCCGCCTGTCGTGGCGCTTGTCGGCGGCCTCGTCTCGATCGCGCAGGGCGGCAGCGACCTGCACCTGACCATGCTGCGCTTCCGCCAGGATTTTCGCGCCTTTTCCGTACTGCAGGGATCCCGTGCCACCATCCTCGCCGCCGGCACACTTCTCGGCGCGCTGGTCTCCCCCGGTTTCCTCTCGACGGTCACCGGCCTGCTCGGCGGTTATGCGGCCTATGGCCTCCTCGCGCTTCTTCTGTCGCGCCGCGCGAAGGCCCGCCCCGCCGCAGCGCTCGACAGCGCCCGGGTCCGCAAGCACCTTGTCTATGGCAGCGTTTCGGCAGGTGCTGCGACAGCTGCCATGTTCGCGCCGCTGGCGCTGAAGGCGATCTTCACCGCAGCGCTCGGAACCACCGGCGCCGCCGGCGCGCTGCTCGCGCTCGACCTTTTGCAGCGCCCCTTCGTGCTGATCGTTTCCGCTCTCCAGGCGATCCAGTATCCCGAAATCGTCGCCGCACACGACCGGGCCGAAGATCGCGTCAACCTCCCCCGCCAGCTCGGGCATTACTACGCCCTGCTGACGAGCTTTGCGCTGATGATGGCAGCCGGCATCTTCTCGGTCCTCCTGCCCGCCGCCTGGCTCGTCATCAGTCCTGACCTGCAGCAAAGTTTCCTCGCCACCGCACCCGCCATCATCGTGCTCTCGCTTGTTCGCACGCTGACGCAGATCATGCTGCCGACGCCGCTGCACTTGAAGCAGCGCCTGGCGCTGATCCTGCTGCTCGCGGTGATCGACTGTGCGTTCCTGAACCTCGGTGCGCTGACGGCCCTGCTCACCGCCGGGCCCGATGGTGCGGCACTCGCATGGGGCAGCGCCGTCGGCGCGCTCCTCGCCGCTCTGGTCGGCCTGCGGCTGATGTCCTCGCTTGCCTTCGAGTTTTCCTGGCCGCCGGTCCTCTTCGCCGCCGCCGGACTGGGCGCGGCCGTGCTTGCCTTCTCCCTCTCCGGCGAAACCAGCTTTGCCACAATCGGCGCCGGCATCATCGGCGGCGGCTTGCTTTGCCTGCTCTCGCTCAACCAACTGCGGCTCATGCTGCGGGCGCCGGGACCTGGATCGGCTTAGTCGCTAACTGAAACTGCACGATCTTCCGGTTAGATCGCCACCGAAACGAGCGGGGAGCGCATCCATGAACATCGTCGTCGGCATAGCGACCGCGGGCCGCCGCGAAGTCCTCTCCGAAACCCTGTTGCATCTGACGCGCCAGACTCGTCTGCCCGACCTCATTCTCGTCTGCCCAAGTGCTGCGGAAGACATCGACGAAGTGAAGTTGGGCATGCTTCCCATGGAGGTCCGTATCGTCGCAGGCGACAAGGGGTCCAGCGCTCAACGCAACGCCATCCTCGATCAGGCGACAACCGCCGATCTGATCGTCTTTTTCGATGACGATTTTCTGCCGCGCAGCGATTTCCTCGCAGAGACTGTGAAGCTCTTCGAAACGGAGCCCGATATCGTCGTTGCAACGGGGCTCGTTCTTGCTGACGGCATTCATGGCCCGGGCATATCGATCGCCGAAGCCCAGACAATCCTCGATACCGATGTCGGCGCTCAGCCCCAGGACATCCCGCAGCCGGCCTTCAATGCCTATGGCTGCAACATGGCTTTTCGTGTTTCAGCGATTGCCGCCGAAAGTACCCGTTTCGATGAAAGGCTGCCTCTTTATGGCTGGCAGGAGGATGTCGATTTCTGCCGGCGGCTCGCGAAGCATGGCCGGATCGTCAAATCGCCTGCGCTTCGTGGCGTCCATCTTGGCAACAAGCGCGGCCGCACGTCCGGCCTGCGTTTCGGCTACTCCCAGGTCGCGAACCCGCTTTACCTCCGCAACAAGGGCACCGTCGGCCTGAAATGGGCGCTACGACTGATGGGCGGCAACATCGCCGCCAACATCCTCGGCAGCCTCAGGCCGCAAGGCCTCGTCGATCGACGCGGCCGCCTCAAGGGTAACCTCATGGCGTTCGCCGATTTTTGCCGGGGGCGATTGGATCCGATGCGGATCCTCGAACTCTGATGCCTGGGCGCGAGCGGATCAGGCTCGCTGCGCCGCCAGCATGTTGAGCAGCACCACCGCACTTCCATCCCAGGAAAAGCGCTTGGCATTGTCGTGGCCGGCCTGCATCAACTCGCGGCGCAAAGGCGCGTCGGCGGAGATCGTCCGCATGGCCTCGACCAGCGTTTCGGTCTTCAAAGGATCGAAGTAGCGCACCGCATCGCCACAGGCCTCGCGCACCGGTGGAATGTCGGCGGCAAGCACCGGGCAGCCTTGCGTCATCGCCTCGAGCGGCGGGATGCCGAAGCCTTCGTAAAGGCTCGGAAAGACGAAGGCGACGGCGCGGCGCTGCAGCGCGGCGATCTCCTCGTCGGTCAGACGTCCGGGAAAGATCAGATTGCCCTTCGATGTCGGCGCGATATCGCGAAACACCGATGGGTCGGTGCCACCCACCACGACCAGCTTGTGGTCAGCGGCACCCAAGGCCTCGAAAGCGCGCACGGCAAACTCGACATTCTTGTTGGGCTTCAGCGTGCCGACCAGGAGGAAGAAGGGCGTGTCGGCAAGCCCGAGCTGCGCGATGACGCCGTCGTCGGGCTGAAGGCCCGCGAAGTGGTCGGTTGCATTGTAGATCACGTCGATACCGGCCGAAGGCACGCGGAAGACCTCGGCAAGTTCCTTGCGCGAGAAGTTCGAGACCGTACCGATTTTGGCCCGTCGCGTTAGAAGATAGCCGAGCGCTCCGTGGAACATTCGGTAGCCTCGACCAAAGGAGGCCGGATGGCGAAAGAGCGTGACGTCGTGGATCACCACCACCTGGTCGCCATGCAGCACCGGTCCGCTGCCGCCGAAGCCGATGAGCGTGTCGCGGCGCGACCGCCAGAAGAGCGGCCCCTGCTCCCAGAGATGGCCTGGGCCGGAGCCGAAGCGCTCCACCGAAATCGCCTTGAGGCCGAGATCGTCGACAGCCTTGCCCGGCGCAAGCAGCCGCCAGCGCACGTCCTTCAGCGCATGCGGCACGGCACCCGATGCGATGCGGCGATCCAGCGCCCGGGTCATCTCGCGGGCGAAGCGCTGCACGCCGGTAAGCGGCTGGGTCAGGAACCGGCCGTTGATGGAAATCGTCTTCACGTGCGCACCCCTTCGATAGGCCCCGCACTCTCGCCGATCTTGATGAAAGGAGGGTTATCGGGATCGTAGCGAGCAACGCCGCCCGACCGGCAAAATCGCCTGCGCCATTTGCGCATCGTCGCCGCATCTCCTATATGAGACGCGACTAGGATGCCTGCTCCCGCATCCGGAAATCCCAGAGGTTCCCATGACCGAAACATCCCCGCAGAAGCCGATCCCCGTCACCGTGCTCACCGGCTATCTCGGCGCCGGCAAGACGACGCTTTTGAACCGCATCCTCAGCGAGAACCATGGCCGCAAATACGCGGTCATCGTCAACGAGTTCGGCGAGATCGGCATCGACAACGACCTGATCGTGGAATCCGACGAGGAAATCTACGAAATGAACAACGGCTGCGTCTGCTGCACCGTGCGCGGCGACCTGATCCGCGTGGTGGAGGGCCTGATGCGCCGCCCCGGCCGCTTCGACGCGATCATCGTCGAGACGACAGGCCTTGCCGATCCGGTCCCGGTTGCCCAGACCTTCTTCATGGACGATGACGTGCGCGCCAAGACCGAGCTCGACGCCGTTGTCGCGCTCGTCGATGCCAAGCATCTGCCGCTGCGCCTCAAGGACAGCCGCGAGGCGGAAGACCAGATCGCCTTTGCCGACGTCGTGCTTTTGAACAAGACCGACCTCGTCAGCCCCGAGGAACTGGAGCGCATCGAAGCAACCGTGCGGGTCATCAACCCGTCGGCCCGCATTTACCGCACCCAGCGCTCCGACATCGATCTCGCCAAGGTTCTCGACCAGGGCGCCTTCAACCTCGAACGGGCGCTCGAAAACGATCCGCATTTCCTCGACCAGGACGATCACGAACACGATCACACCTGCGGTCCCGACTGCGGCCACGATCATCACCATCACCACCATGATCACGACCACCACCATCATGATCATGACCACGATCACGACCATCATCACCACCACGATGCCCCGTCGCCGATCCACGACGTGACGGTACAGTCGATCTCGCTGCGCGGCGGCGAGATGAACCCCGATCGCTTCTTCCCCTGGATCCAGAAGATCACCCAGACGGACGGCCCGAACATCCTGCGTCTCAAGGGCATCATCGCTTTTGCCGGCGACGCCGAGCGTTACGTCGTTCAGGGCGTGCACATGATCATCGAGGGCGATCACCAGCGTGCGTGGAAGGAAGGCGAAAAGCGTGAAAGCCGCCTCGTCTTCATCGGCCGTGACCTCGACCGAGAAAAGCTCGAACGTACGTTCAAGGCCTGCGAGGCGCAGCCGAACTGATGCCGACTGTCGCTCCCCTCGATCTCGAAGGTCACGTCGTCGGCGTGGCCTTTCTCAAAGGCGTCCCCTTCTTCGCCGGAGCAACCGGCGCCATTCACCGCCTCGATCTCGGCCACAAGACGACGGAGGTCCATGAGGGCCTGTTGTCGCTCGTCGTCGACGAAGCCAACGACACGCTTCTGACCGGCGGTGAAGACGGCAAGGTCATGCGCACCGCCGCAGACGGCACGACGTCGCTCGTCGCCGAAGCGCCGCGCAAGTGGATCGCCCAGGTTGCCGCCGGCCCGCAAGGTGCCGTTGGCTATGCCTATGGCAAGACCACGCACGTGCGGCTTGCCGACGGCGCGACGAAGGAATTTGCCGAAAACCGCACCGTCGAGGGCCTGGCCTTCGCGCCGAAGGGTCTGCGCATCGCCGCCGCCCGCTATAATGGCGTCTCGCTGCACTGGGTCGGCATGTCCGGTCAGCCGATCGATCTCGAATGGAAAGGCGCCCATACCGGCGTCACCTTCTCGCCCGATGGCCGCTTTCTCGTCACCACCATGCAGGAAAACGCGTTGCATGGCTGGAAGCTCGACGCCAAGCCCGGCACTGAGGCCCGCCACATGCGCATGACCGGCTATCCGGCGAAGGTGAAGTCGGTCTCCTGGTCGGCCAAAGGCAAGTGGCTCGCCTCCTCGGGCGCGCCGGCAGCGATCGTCTGGCCCTTCCAGGGCAAGGACGGGCCGATGGGCAAGGCGCCGCTCGAACTCGGCACCCGAGCTGATATCATGGTGACCTCCGTCTGCTGCCATCCGGCCGAAGACATCGTCGCCATCGGCTACCAGGACGGCATGATCCTCGGCGCCCGCTTTGCCGACAGCAAGGAAGTGCTTCTGCGCCGCCCCGGCAAGGGCGCGATCACCGCCATGGCCTGGAACAAGGATGGCCGGCAGCTCGCCTTCGGCTCGGCCGAGGGTGATTGCGGCGTCGTCGATATCGCTGGCTGACGGGTGGCGCATGACCGCATTGAATGAGACGCAGCGCTACGAAGGCTCGCTCGCCACACCGCTTGCCGACGGCGCGGTCTGGAGCCTGATCCGGGCGGAAGCGCGCGCGCTTGCCGCCCGTGAACCGGTCATGGCACCCTCCCTGATGCCGATCATCGACGCCGGGTCGGATGCCGAGTTGCTGGCCGGCGTGCTTGCGGCCGGCTTGGCCGTCGCGCGCGTCGACGAACGCTCGCTCGCGCAGCTGCTCACCGACATCTTCCAGGCAAACCCTCAGATCCTGCTGGCGACGGAAGCCGACCTTCAGGCGGTGAAAGAGCGTGACCCAGCCTGCCCGGGCCTCATGCATGTGCTGTTGAACCTCAAGGGCTTTCAGGCGCTGCAGATCTATCGCGCTGCCCACCAGCTCTGGATCGATGGCCGCCGTGAGGTCGCGAGCTGGCTTTCGAACCTCGCCTCGCTCGTCTTCGGACCCGACATTCATCCGGCCGCCTGCATCGGCAAGGCTGTCATGCTCGACCATGGCTCCGGCATCGTCATCGGCGAAACCTCCGTCATCGAAGATCAGGTCTCGATCCTGCAGAACGTCACGCTCGGCGGCACCGGCAAGGAAACCGGAGACCGTCACCCGAAGATCCGCCGCGGTGTGATGCTTGGCGCCGGCGCCAAGATCCTCGGCAATATCGAGGTCGGCGCCTACAGCAAGGTCGCCGCCGGCAGCGTCGTCCTCAAGACCGTTCCGCCGCGCACCACCGTCGCGGGCGTGCCGGCAACCGTCGTGCGCATCCATCGCGTCGATGAAATTCCGGCGGCGGAGATGGACCAGACGATCGTCTGAGCCATCCTATTGCCCGTCAGATCTTCACCAAAGCCGCGGTGAAATACATGAAGGCCGCACCGGCCGCGAGACCTGCCAGAACCGGCGGCGTCAGGAAGACATCGCCCCGCCGATCGCTCTGGCGCATCAGATAGGCGCCAACCTCGACGATAACCTGCAGGATCGCACCAGCCCCGACCGCCAGCGCCAGCGCCGACCACTGCGCGGACGTCGCAAGACTGCCGAGCCACATGCCGATGACGGCTGGACCGCCAGCAAGCAGCGTCAAGCCGGCAAAGACCGGGAACGGCGGCCTCTTCTTCAGGATCGGCGCGGCGATGCCGATGCCCTCGGTGACATTGTGGAGCGCAAAGCCGAGCACGAGGAAGGTGCCGAGCCCGGCCGAGCCGGCCGCAAAGGCGGCGCCGATCGCCAGCCCCTCGCCAAGATTGTGCAGGCCGATGCCGAGCGCGATGTAGGTGGAGAGCGCCAGTCCGGTCGGGGCGCCGCTACGTCGGCCGATTGCCATCAGCAGGAGGAAACTGCCCAGGCCTGCCAGCACCACCATGACGGGCCCCTGGAAGATCGCCGCCGCCTCGCCGGCAAGCTCGAGCGCCTCGCCGCTGGCATCGACCAGCAGGAAGCCGAGCAGGCCGATCGTCAGCGACAGCAGGAAGGCCATGCCCTCGCGCCCAACGCCACGCAGGACCGGATAGAACATCAGGCCGACGGCCACGGGCACGATGCCGACGATGATGCCGACCAGGGCTTGCAGCCGCAACTGGCCCGTCGTCGCCTGGGGCGTCGGCACGGCAACCGCTATGTCATGCGCAAAGGTGGCACCCGTGTTGGTCACCACCTTCACGGCATGCGCCTCGCCCAGCATCCAGGGAAACGGCAGCTTCAGCCATGCGGCCCCGCCACGCGCGATCGGCCCCGGCGGATCCTGGGTGAATTGCCAATAGGCGTCGTCCACCTGAACCTGCGCCACCGTCATCGGCTCCGATCCGCCGGCGCGAACAAGCAGACTGAGACCGCTGTCGTCGAGCACGGTCCTTTCGAAGGTCAGGTTCTCGACCGGCGGAGCCCCGTTGCGGAAGCCCGACAGCGGATCGGTCGACACGAGCCAGGCAACGGCGATGCCAAAGACGATGAGAGGCAATGCCAGCCACACCAGGTTGGTCTTTGCCGCGCGAAGGGCAGCTCTTGGCATCTCGTTCATGCGAGCGCCTCCACCACATCGAACATGCCGACCCAGCCGAGCTCGGTGAACTCGGTCTGGTGCGGGTGAAACATGTAGAGCCCGGGTTCGTGCTCGGCAAAGGTGAACTCGAGGATGCCGCGCTGCGCCTGGCACTGGGTGATGAGATCGACGGTTCTCAACGTCGGCGTCAGCGTCGTGCCCTGATCGTAATAGTCGAAGAAATTGGCGTGCAGGTGGAAGGAGTTGATCGGATCGAACTCGATGACATTGACGAGATAGATGCGCACCGGCTTGCCCTTCACGATCCGGATCGGCCGCTTCATGAAGGCGTGGGCGACGGTGTTGACCGCATAGAATTCGTTCTCGGCATCGAAATTGGTGTCGAAGGCGTTCATCACCATCACCAGTTCCTGCCAGCCGGCATTCTCCGGTGTTCCGAACAGTCTGGAGCGGGCGACCTCCACATGCTCCGGCCGGCGGTCCGGGTCCGGATCGATGACGAAGGCGCCGTACATGCCCTTGTGGATATGCCGGCGCAGCGGCATCGCGTGGCAATGGTAGAGATGGCAGCCGAAGGGCTTGGCATCGAACTCGTAGATAAACTCGTCACCGGGATCGACCATGCCGGCACCCGGCACGCCATCCATACGTGCCGCGTGAATACCGTGGAAATGGATCGAGTGCGGATGTGACGCGTAGTTGCGGAAAACGATCCGGAGCCGCTCGCCTTCCTTGGCCCGCAGCGCCGGGCCGGGAACCCGGCCGTTATAGGTCCAGGCGGGAAATTTGATGCCGGGCGCGATCTCGATCTCGCGGTCCTCCGCCGTCATCTCGAAGGTGCGCAGCGTCCGTCCGTCCGGCAGCGTCGAAATCGTGCCGGTATCCCAGTCGGTCAGCATGTCCGTCGGATCGAAGCCGTTGACGGCGCTATCGACCTCGCCGACCGTCATCATTGCGCCATGTCCCATGGCGGGCATCGGCTCTTGCCCCGCCGCTGCCGATGGCGCGGCATGACCGACATGGCTCGCCTGTTGTTGTCCCAGGGCGGCACTGGTACAGATCGCCGTCCCGCCTGCAGCTGCCAGCCCACCCATCAGCAGGCTGCGCCTTCGCATCAGGTCAGGTCTTGTCGGCTTGTCCATATTCGCCCCTCTCCCTCATTGCGTAACACGCGCCGCGCTGTGCCCGACCGGGCGCCAGAAAAGCGGACCACATGCTTCTGCAAATCATTTGCAACAACAGAAATAATGCAAATGCGACCCATTCGCAACTGACTCAGGCACGCATGACGGTCCGCAGGGGCCGGCAGGCCCGCGCGCTCTGGGCGACGCCCTGTCAGCGACCCTGAAACGAAAGCGTCCCCGGAAAGCGCGCAGCTTCGGGGACGTTGGGTTGGACTTCGGCGCCGGACCGGAAACGGACATGTCCGCACGGCCTCGGCAGGCGGTGGTCGCGCCTCACCATTCAAGTTCGAGTTGGGGCACCCCGTTGGAGGTTTTTTCGATCGTACGGCCGTTCTCGTCCACCGTCGCCGTAACCCGCTGGCGGAAGGCCGAGAAGCTGTCGAACGTGACGACGTCGACCGGTGCATCGAACTTCATCGTCAGGCGGTAGCGCCCCGGCTGCGCCGTCAGCGCCTGCACCGAAAGGATCTCGCCCTCGAAGGCCTGGCCAAGATAGCGCCCCTTCACGCGGGATCCGAGCATCCAGGGATTGAACGGCGGACGGTTGCCGACAGCGGCGTGCAGCGTGTTCCAGTCGCGATAGCCGTACTGGGCGGCGATCAGTTCGAGCGAGCGGGAATGGCCGATGGTTTCGCCTTCGGATGCAAGGCGGGTGCGCAGACGCTTGGCCTGGTCTTTCAGGGCGTCGAGCGAGGGAAGCGGGTTTGATCCGCGCGTCATGAGAAGGTCTCCTGCAGCGGCATGCATTCCTTGAAGATGGGAGCCCGCATTGCCACCGGTTCGCATGCCGTTTCGGCTGACCGTGTCTCAAAAGAAGGACTTCACCAAAGCATGACGCTCGCGGACGGCAGGGACCTTCACCCTGCCGCTTCCATAGGGGATGCCGCTTCGGCTGTCAAACATGGCGCTGAACCGGCGTCCGCGCGAAAGACGATTGCGCACGCGCAGAAGCTGTGGGACGACTACCGGAGACGACGGAGGAGGACGTGATGACCGAAATGACGATACTCGCATTCGCGCTGGTTGCCTTCATCGGCATCGCGACGCCGGGCCCGACGGTCCTGCTCGCACTCACCAATGGATCACGCTACGGCGTCAGGCGCGCAAGTGCGGGCATGGTCGGTGCCATGCTCTCCGACTTCGTACTGATCGGCGCCGTCGCGCTTGGCCTTGGCGCGCTGCTGGCGGCCTCCGAATTCTGGTTCACCGTCGTCAAATGGCTGGGTGCTGGCTATCTCGCCTTTCTCGGGATCATGCTGCTCAGGTCGAAAGGGACGATCCAGGTGGCAACCGAAGCCGGCGGGACTGCTCCCGTTTCGTCTACCGCGATCTTCCTGAAAAGCTTCCTGGTCGCTGTCACCAATCCCAAGGGCTATCTGTTCTTCACTGCGTTCCTGCCGCAGTTCATCGATCCGGCGGCGCCGCAGGCGGCGCAATATGCCGTTCTCGCCCTCGTCTTCGCCACCGTCGATTTCACCGTGATGTTCGGCTATGCGCTGCTCGGCGCGAAAGCCGCGGTCTTCCTCAAACGATCCGGGGCCATATGGCTCGATCGCCTGTGCGGCGGCGCCTTGCTGGCACTGGCCGGCTCGCTCGCGCTTTACCGCCGCGCCACCGCCTGAAATGCTGTTTCGCCAACACCTCCTTGCGCAGATCGCGAGCGGCGACGTGACCTTGGCCTTCCGGCGCTGGACCAAGCCGACGGTCAAGGCCGGCGGCACCTTGCGCACCGCGGTCGGTGTTCTCGCCATCGATGCCGTCGACGAGATCGAGGAAGGCGCGATTACCGACAGCGATGCCCGCAAGGCCGGCTTTGCCGATCGCGCCGCCCTCGTTGGGGAGCTGGCCGCGCGCACCGAAGGGCGCTGTTACCGCATCGCCTTCCACCGGGCCGGCGACGACCCACGCATCGCCCTGCGGGACGCGGCCGACCTCGACGATGACGGGCGGGCAGAAATCGACCGCAAGCTCGCGCGGTTCGACGACAGCGCCGGCATGGCCTGGACCCGTCCGGTGCTGCAGCTGATCGCTGCCCGTGACGGAACGACTGCGGCGGAGCTGAGCGCCGCCATCGGCATGGAAAAACTGAAGCTCAAGGCGCGCATCCGCAAACTGAAGGAGCTCGGCCTCACCGAAAGCCTCGATGTCGGCTATCGCCTGTCCGGCCGCGGGCGTGCCTTTCTCGGGGGAAAATAGCTCGCGTGAAAAAGCGGATGGTGCCGAGGACACCATCCGCTTCCAGACTTGAGGCACACGAGACCCGCGGCAGAGAAGAACACCCTGAAGGCTCTTCCCTACATCCCTGCGTCACGGATCACAGTGCAAGTGTTGACGGGTAATCGGTTCGAACGCGTTTCGAAGCAAACCCCGGAGCGATTGCGGGATCGGGGCGGAAAACCGCGCCGCTTTCCCGTTGCCCTTTAGTGGCGGCGCTGTTTGCCGCCGTTGTTCGACAGGATGCCGAGGCCAAGGTCGAGATCGTTGCCGGAGAGAACGCCGTTCAACGACTTGTTGAGGATGCTGTTGTCGGAAAGCACATCGCCGACATCGACCTTCGGTGCGACGACGATGCCATTGGCGATGCCGCCGTTGAGCACGTTGACGTTCTTGCCGGACAGAACACCCAGCGACAGGCCACCGGCCGACGCCTGGGACACAGTGGCGGCCACAACTGCGAATGCGATGCAAACTGTCTTGATCGTCATGGGGTTACCTCCTGTTGGACGTGTACCTGCTGTACACAACCAGGAGAGTACAATTAACATTTCAGTAATCAATTAAGAAAGCAAATCATAATAAACAGTTAAGCATAACAACTTCAATTCTAACGAGCGCCAGGCCGGATCTTCCGACGAAGCATTTGGGCATGGCACCGGGAATATTCGACACAGCTAATTACAACATAAAGTTTTATTAACCACGTAACTCCATCATATACTTATAAAGGTATCGATTGAGGAAGAGGGGATGCGACCATTCCCGGCCGTCGTAGTCACTCTTGTTGTTCTCGCGACAGCCTTTCCGGCGGCCAGTGAAACCACGCTCGATTACTCCGCCGGCTACGGCCACAGCAGCAATATCTTCGAGGACCCGCAGGTGCTTTCCGGACCATTCTGGGAAGGTCGGCTGGGGTTACGCGGCAGACTCGAGCTCGGTGACGGCAAGCTCAGCTACGGCATCCGGCAGTTCGAGCGCCGGATCATCGACTACCGTTTTGCCGACACGCATTTGACCGGCGGCACGCTCGGCTATTCCTTCCCGATCGGAAAGAACCTGCTGGTCGAACTCGAGGGCGCCGCCATCCGCAACGATTCCGGCGACCTCTTCCTCAAGCTGCCGAACAACATCATCGGCTACCGCACGATCGATTATTCGACCCAGGCGGCGGCCAAGGTCACGGCCCAAGGCCTTGGCGGCAAGACTGCCTTCTCGGCGAAATACGACGAGCGCCGGCGCGGCATCGCCGAGTTCACCACCGATCTCATCCGCCCCACCAAGCTCGACCCGGACGTCGCCCTTGCGACCTTCGGCGCCAGCCACTACCGCACCGTCGGCGGCGGCGAGCTTTGCCTGTGCGTCGAATATAACCGCTCGATCATTCCCGGCGACGAACAGAACAGCTTCGTCCGCTTCCCGGCGACGACGCTGCGCGGCTCGATTGCCTATGCGCGACAGTTCGACAACGGCCTGACCCTCGTCGGCGAGGCCGGCCTGATCGCGCTGATGAGCGACAATCTCGGCGATACCAGTCGCTACACCGAGCCCTATCTGCGAGCCGAAGCCAAATGGGAAACATCCGGCGGCTTCGAAATCGGCAGCGGCTTCCGGCAGGACATCGCCATCGACGACATCGACGATGCGGTCGCCGAACTCACCCGCACCATCTCCGCTTCGATCGCGCAGCGCTTCAATCCCTGGATCAAGGCAAGCCTCGGCTACGAGGTCAGCCGCGCCACCTATTATTACTATCTCTACGACCGGAAGACCGAGACCGTCACCGCAAAGCTGCTGCTCGGCCCAGAAGAGAAGCCGCAGCTCGAAATCGAGTATGCCCATTCGCTGCAACGGGAAACCGACCCTACGCAGGACTACAGCGCCAACACCATCGTCGCACGCATCGGCGGGTCCTTCTGATGCAGATCGCGCTGTTGCACCGCCGACAGAGGTGTGAGACGACTTGCCACCCAAACAGGCAGGACGAGGAGACAGGCATGATCGGCTATACGATGGTCGGAACGGCGGACCTGAGGCGCGCCGAGCGCTTCTATGATCCGGTGATGGCGCTGATCGGCCAGGAGCGCTGCTATTGCGACGAGCAGGTTTCCTCCTGGGGTCGAAAGGACGATGACAAGGCGCCGCGTTTCTTTGCCTGCCATCCCTTTGACGGCGGGACGGCCTCCATCGGCAACGGCGCCATGACTGCCTTCCTGGTGGAGAGCGCCGGCGTGATCGACCGGCTGTTCGAAACAGCCATGGCGCGCGGCGGCAGCGAAGAGGGAAAACCGGGTTTCCGCCCGCAATATGGCGATGGCTTCTATGCTGCCTATGTGCGTGATCCCGACGGCAACAAGCTGGCCTTCGTCTGCTACGACGCCCGCGAGGCCGGGAGCACGTCCTGATCGGCCCTAGCGGCGCGTCGACCAGCCGAACCAGATCGCCACGGCCGCAAGCATCAGCGCGAGCACGCGCCGCACCAGCCGTTCGCGTGCCGGCGAGTTGAGGACCGGCTCCAACGCCCCGGCCAGAAGCACGATCGCGGCGTGAACCGCGGTCGCAACACCCACATAGAGTGCGGCAAGCGTCAGGTTCTGGGGCAATAGCGGCCGGGTATCGTCGACGAAGGTCGGAAGAACGGTGACGAAGAACAGCGCCGCCTTCGGATTGAGCAGATTGGTGATCAGGCCGCGCCGGAAATAGAAGAATGCGGGCTTGCCGCTCGGCCCCGCCTCCTCACCGTCACCATTCCAGGCTTCGAAGGCGAGATAGAGCAGGAAGCCGACACCTGCCCAGCGAAGCGCTCCATAGAGCATGTCCGACTGGCCGACGAACTCGGCAACGCCGAAGGAGGCGGCAAAGCCGATGATCGCGAGGCCCAGCGCCACGCCGGCGACGGTCGCCATGCCGGGCCTGCGCCCCTCCGAGGCCGCGACCATGGCGAGGTACGCCATGTTCGGCCCCGGCGTCAGTTCGATGATGAAGGATGTCAAAAGAAAGGGCAGCAGGGTCGCTGCCCCGAAAATGAACGGATCCATGCGCGAGACTTCCATCCGCTTGCAACGGGGCCCACCGGCTTGCGGCAAGGCCTTGTCCGCAAGGTCAGGTCAGCGACACCGCATTGTCAAGGAAGATGGCATGCGTCTGCCCCCTCGCCGATCAGATCGGACCAGCGAGGGAGCAGCGAAAAATCCGTCACCGCAGGGTTGGCGACGGAAAGCGATCTCAGGCGGCGCGGCGAACCGGCGGCATGGCGAGCTTGCGGCCGCTGGCGACGATCAGGCCGGCAGCACCCTCGAGCCAGTTGTCGCGAAGCTCGAGCGCCAGGAACCGGTCGCGTTCGAACGGACCCGGCATGACGAGATGCTGGGTGCGGCTGGCAAAGAAGCCGAAGCGCTCGTAATAGGCCGCGTCGCCGACGAGCAGGATCGCGCCATGGCCGCGGTTCTTGGCCTCTTCGATGGCAGCGCGCATCAGCATGGCGCCGATGCCCTTGCTCTCATGCGCCGGGTCGACGGCGAGCGGACCGAGCAGCAGCGCCGGCACGGCATGGCCTTCGCGGCTGACGCCGGCCTCGACGTTCCAGAGGCGCACGGTGCCGATCACGTGACCGTCGATATCGCGGGCGACGAAAGCAAGGCCTTCGGCCGGCAGCCGGCCGCTGCGCAGCTTTTCCGACGACTTGCGACGGCGCTCCGGCCCCATGGCGCGGTCGAGCAGGTTCTCGCGCGCGACGACGTCGCCCGGATTCTCGGCATCGATTACAAATGTAGTGGGCGCGAAAAACGCGCGCAGGGCGTCAACAACAGCGGCCATCGGGGCCTCCCGTTATCAAAACCGCTTCAGGCGGACCGAACGAAAATTGTGAAATGGCGCTCCCGCCCAAGGACGGGAGCAGACCGGATCAGATCACATAGGCCTTCAGCGGCTCGAAGCCGTTGAAAGCGACGGCCGAGTAGGTCGTCGTATAGGCACCGGTGCCTTCGATCAGAACCTCGTCACCGATCGAAAGCGTGATCGGCAGCGGATACATGTTCTTCTCGTAGAGCACGTCGGCCGAATCGCAGGTCGGGCCGGCGAGAACGCAGGGTTCCATTTCGTCGGCATCGCGCGCCGTGCGGATCGGGTAGCGGATCGCCTCGTCCATGGTCTCGGCGAGACCGCCGAACTTGCCGATGTCCAGGAACACCCAGCGATGGGCGTCGTTGTCCGACTTCTTCGAGACGAGAACGACTTCCGCCTTGATCACGCCGGCATTGCCGACCATGCCGCGACCGGGCTCGATGATCGTTTCCGGGATGTGGTTGCCGAAGTGCTTCTTCAAGGCACCGAAGATCGCCTGGCCGTAAGCTTCCGCCGTCGGCACGTCCTTCAGGTACTTCGTCGGGAAGCCACCGCCCATGTTGACCATCTTGAGCTCGATGCCCTGCTTGGCCAGTTGCACGAAGACGCGCTTGGCATCAGAGAGCGCTGCATCCCAGGCATCCAGCTTCGTCATCTGCGAACCGACATGGAACGAGACGCCGTAGGAAACGAGGCCATGCTGATGAGCGTAGACGAGCACGTCGACGGCCATCTGCGGGACGCAGCCGAACTTGCGCGACAGCGGCCATTCGGCGCCTTCGCCATCGGTCAGGACACGGCAGAACACGCGGGCGCCGGGGGCTGCGCGGGCAACCTTCTCGACTTCCTCGTGGCTATCGACCGCAAACAGGTTCACCCCAAGCGCGTGGGCGCGGGCAATGTCGCGCTCCTTCTTGATGGTGTTGCCGTAGGAGACGCGGCTTGCGGTCGCACCGGCGTCGAGCGCCATTTCGATTTCGGCGACCGACGCGCAATCGAAGGAGGAGCCCATGCCGGCGAGCAGGCGCAGGATTTCCGGCGCCGGGTTTGCCTTGACCGCATAATAGATCGAGCTATCCGGCATCGCGTGGCGGAAAGCCTTGAAATTGTTGCGCACGACGTCGAGGTCGACAACAAGGCACGGGCCTTCCGGTCGTCGGGTGTTGATGAAGTCGATGATGCGAGCCGTGGTCATGGCCATATTCCCCTGATCCAAGATGCCCCGCTTTCGCGGAGGACAAAGGGCATACGCGCACATGCTCTGGAACCAGCCGGTGGAGACCCCGGAACCATGCATGCGCTCGATGCGCGAACGGTGAATCAAAGCCTGCCTAGGCTTCAATTCGGCTTTGTCTGCCATGGATTGGAGGGGGTAACCCAACCGCACTTCCGGCAATGAAGGTGTGCCTCTTCAGTAACCCCGGCTGTTGGAAAGCCGGCAGACACCAGAAAGGCCCGCACCGTCGTTGCTTCAAGATGTCCTCGCATTTCCCGGTTGGCCGGAATAGCGACTGGAGGGGTTAGTTCCAGGTACCTTACCGATACCCTCACCTAATCGAGGGTCGGCGGACACCCACAGGCACGTGCGACTTTGGGCAAGGGCGTAGGTAAGAAAAAAGCCCGTCGTAATCAAGAGTTTTTTCACAACCGCGGTTGAATTTTTTTCCAGCCGGGCAAAACTGTCGATGTTCACAAATCCTGAACGACAACCGCCGGATCGATCACCGATCTAAAGCATTGAAAGAAGACTATTATTTTGAGAAACCGGCACCAACGGCGGAACCCGGCGCGATGACGCAAGCGACGGACAATCTGCCGCCGGCATCATCGACGCGGAATGAGGCCTTCGCCGGCGAATCGGCGAAGCACGATTGAGAGCACGAAAGAAAGATCGCCATGGACACACTCACCCGTATCCGCGCCTTTATCGATGTCGTGGACGCCGAGGGGTTCTCGGCCGCCGCAAGGCGTGTCGGCAAGTCGAAGGCGCTGCTTTCCAAATATGTGCGCGAGCTCGAGGATGAACTGGGTGCGCTGCTCCTCAACCGCACGACACGGCAATTCTCGCTGACCGAGGCCGGCCACACCTACTATCGCACCGCGTCGGAAATCCTGAAGGAGATCGACAATCTCGCCGATCTCGTGCGCGCCAACAATTCCGACCTCAAGGGACGGCTGCGCATCACCGCGCCGCGCACCTTCGTCGATGCGGAGATCGGCCAGTCGCTGGTAGATTTCGGCAAGCAGCATCCCGAACTCTCGCTCGAAATCATCTCCGATGACCGGTTCGTCGATCTGGTCGAGGAAGGCTTCGACGTCGCCATCCGCATCACCCGGCTCGAAGATTCGACGCTGATCGCCCGCAAGCTCGACGATTTCCAGGTGCTGATCTGCGCGGCCCCGGAATTCCTGGAAAAGGCCGGCCCGATCGCTCACCCGACGGACCTTTCCAAGCTGCCCTGCATTCTCGATACGAATGGCCGCTCCTATTCCAACTGGCGCTTCATCGAGCCTGACGGTTCTGCCTTCACCGTGCCCGTCAGCGGCCCGATCGAGGTCAACAGCCCGCTTGCCGCCCTCAGGGCCACCGTCTCCGGCCTCGGCGTATCGATTATCCCGGATTTCATCGCCCGCCCGAAAGTCGCCACCGGCGAACTCGTGACCCTGTTCGACGATTTCCTGCCCCGCGACCGCGGCATCTATGCGATCTATCCGCATCGCCGCTACCTCCCGGCCAAGGTCAGGACCCTCGTCGACTTCCTCCACGCCTGGTTCCGCAAGCCGCGGTGATCGGGCACCTAAGCCTCAAAGTCCCAATTCCGTCCCATTTCCGGTACATTCCCGGAAACGAATCGCGGAGCGATCGCTCCAGCCGAAAGGATTGCCGCCACATGAGAACCAAATGCCTCGTCATGGCCGGCCTTGCCACCTTGGCTGCCCCGTCGCTGGCCTTTGCTCACCCGCATATCTTTGCGGAAGCGCGCCTCGAGGTGGTCTCCGACGACAAGGACGAGATCAGCGAACTCCGCAACGTCTGGCGCTTCGACGAACTGTTCTCCTCCAGCGTCGTGCTCGATTTCGACAAGAACTCGAACGCGACACTCGATCCGGACGAGCTGGCGGAAGTCGGCCAGACGGTGATGGAGTCCCTGTCCGAGTACAATTACTACACGACGATCCTCGACAACGGCAAAACCATCAAGGTCAACAAACCGGACCACATCACCGTCGACTACAAGGACGGGCAATTGCTGATGATGTTCGCGGTCAAGCCGGCCGAGCCGATGCCGCTCAAGGGCAAGCTCTCCTTCGGCGTCTACGATCCGACGATGTATACCGCGATGGACTTCGCGAACGACGATGACCTGACAGTCGTCGGCGACAAGATCAATGCCTGTGAGCACAAAGTCGTCCGCCCTGATCCCGACGAAGTTCTCGCCGAGAACAAGGACACCTTGACCGACGCCTTCTGGAGCGACCCGACGGGCACCGACATGTCGAAGCTCTTTGCAACCAGGATCGAGATCACATGCTGAACACCCGCGGGATCGCACGTCTGGTCACGGCCGCGTTCGTCGTCACGGCGCTCTCCGCAACGATCGCCGCGGCCCAGTCGCCCCTCGGCATCGGCACGGCCGAGCCCGCGTTCAAGACGACCGGTTTTCTCGGCGGCTTCTTCGCCTGGATCAACATGGAGCAGCAGGGCTTCTATCGGCTGATGACCAACGCGCTGAAGGGGATGCGTGAGAACCCCTGGCAGCTCTGGTCGCTGGTCGGCCTGTCCTTCACCTATGGCGTGCTGCATGCCGCTGGCCCCGGCCATGGCAAGGCGGTGATCTCCTCCTACATGATCGCCAACGAGACGGAGCTGAAGCGCGGCGTGCTGCTCTCCTTCCTCTCCTCGCTCCTGCAGGGCGTGGTCGCGATCCTTTTGATCGGCGCCGTCTACCTCATCCTGCGCGGCACCTCGATCAGCATGACCAGCGCGACGCGCTGGCTGGAGATTGCGAGCTACGCGCTGATTGCTGCCTTCGGCGGCTGGCTTCTCCTGCGCAAGCTGCGGTCGATGCTGCGTCCGGTCGCCGTGGCTTCCGTGGCCGGCGGCGGGCAGGTCCATCTCGCGCACGATCACCATCGCGATCATCACGATCACGATCACCATCACAGCCACCATCATGATCACCACGGGCACAGCCATGGGCCGGGCGAAGTCTGCGCAAGCTGCGGCCATGCGCATGCGCCCGATCCGTCGATGCTGAAGGGCGATCGTTTTGCGCTCAGGGAAGCCTGGTCGGCGGTCATCGCCGTCGGCCTGCGTCCCTGCTCCGGCGCGCTGATCGTGCTGTCCTTCGCACTCCTGAACGGGCTTTACCTCGGCGGCGTGCTTTCGGTCTTTGCCATGTCGATCGGCACGGCGATCACTGTCTCGATCCTTGCGACCATGGCCGTCACCGCCAAGGGCTTTGCGCTCCGCTATGCGGCAAACGGCGCTGCGGCCGCCCGGATCTCGAACGGTATCGAGATCGCCGGCGCTGCCCTTGTTCTGTTGCTGGGATTGGCGTTGCTCGGCGCGGCGCTACAGAGCTGACACAGACGGCCTGGTCAGGCCGTCACAGTCCACGCTTGCGCTGGTAGCGCGCGCGGAGCCAGAAGAGCAGGAAAAAGCCGAGCACGAAGATCACGCCGAAGGCGGCGGCAAGCCAGGGCGAGATATCCCCGAGCTTGAGCATGATCGACGGCAACACGAAGAAGCCGAGGCCGGCGACGACGAGAATGATCGCAGCGGCGATCGCCGGTGACTTTTCCTTGTTCTGCATGACTTCCCTGCTGTTGTCTGCTGCGGCCGGAGCAGCCGGCGCCTATTTCGACGCCTGCCGCTCCAGGTCCGAGCGTATATCTTCAAGCCGCCGCTTCTGGCGACCGTCTTCATCGAAATTATCAGCTGCAAGCCAGCTTTCGAATGCGGCATTGAGCAGCGGCCATTCGCTATCGATCATCGAAAACCAGGCCGTATCGCGGTTGCCGCCCTTGGAAATCATGTGCTGCCGGAAAATGCCCTCGAAAGTGAAACCTAGGCGTGCCGCCGTCTGACGGCTGGCCATGTTCTCGCTGTTGCACTTCCATTCGTAGCGGCGGTAGCCCAGATCCTCAAAGACGTGTTTTGCCATCAGGTAGTGGACTTCGGTCGAAAGCGGCGAACGCGCCATGGCGGCGCCATGCGCCACGGAGCCAACCTCGACGACGCCATTGGCCGGATCGGGGCGCATGTAGTTGGCCATGCCGACGACAATGCCGGTTGCCTGGTCGCGGAACACCTCGGTGACCCAGCTGGACTTCTGCTGAGCCGCCGTCAGCCACGCGTCGAAGTCTTCGATCCCGGTGAAGTCCGGCTGCGCGAAATATTTCAGCAGCGGATTGATCGCCATGCCGCCGAGGCCGTCCCAGAGATCCTGCAGATGCCGGTCGCGCTCATAGGGCTCAAGCTTGACGAAGCGCCCTTCGAGCGCGACGCCCTTCGGCGCCGGGCACCCTTTCCAGTTCTTCAGGTCCTGCATCGGCCGCTCCTCCTTTATCCCTGCCCTTCGGCATAGGCCAGAGTGGCGGCCGACACAAATTCAAACTGGTGATGAACCCTGTTCGAACCGGTGATGAAACCGTGCCGGCAGAACCGATCCCCTACGCGGTGGCCGGCACCTTGGCGGCCGAAACCGTCGCCTCGATGTGATCGACCAGCGCGTCGGGAAGTCCGAGGCGGCCGGCAAGCAGGTCGAGATAGCCACGCTCCGCACGGGTTTCCGGTTCGATCGTCAGGCGCGACGCGGTGTAGACCTCTACCCGCTCCTCTTCGGTCTTTGCCGCGCCGACGATCGCGTCGATATCGACGGGGTTGGCAAGTTCGCCTTCGAGGAAGCTCGCGGCATCGGCCGAGAGGCCCGATACCGACAGCTTGTCCATGATATGCTGGCGCTCGGTATCGTCGATATGCCCATCGGCGCGCGAAGCGGCGATCATCGCGCGCACCAGCGTCAGCGCAAAATCATGGCTGACGGCTTCCGGCGCGGAGGCGAAACCGGAATCGGCCGGCGGCGGCAGAAGTTCCGGGTCGCCTTTGGCGACCGTTGCGCCGCCGGGCGTGTTGCCGGCCTGATAATTCTTGTAGGCCTGGTAACCGAGACCGGCGATCGCCGCGAGACCACCGAGCACGGCGGCGTTACCCGCCAGCTGGCGACCCGACTTGGTACCGAGCAGAACAGCGGCAATGGCGCCGCTCGCCAGCGGATTGTCCTTGGCAAGCTGCGTCGCCTGGGTCGCGCGATCGCGCACCGTGCCGCCGGCACCGGGCACCTGCGATCCCAGAAACTGATCCAGCAATTTCTTCGCGTCGAACATCGGGTTTCGCTCCTTGTCGGTTCCGGGCGGTTGAAGACGAGCGCAAGGGTGCGCCGCCCGCGCGCCCGTCGCTGAATGGATTGAGACATAGGAACGTTGCAGGGAAAATACAAATTCGCGCCAGAGGCGAGCGACGCCGTCCAGCCAAAGAAAAAGGCCGGGCTCTCCGCCCGGCCTTTCAAAAAACGGAAGGCGTTGCTTGCCGCTCAGCCCTTGAGCACGAAGGCTTCTGCCGCGAGCTTGGTGATGCCGGCCCAGTCGCCCTTGGCAACCAGTTCCTTCGGCGCAACCCAGGAGCCGCCGACGCAGACGACGTTGGGCAGCGTCAGATAGTCGCGCGCATTGGCAAGGGAAATGCCGCCCGTCGGGCAGAAGAGCGTGCCGGCAAGCGGCGAGGACAGCGACTTGAGGTAGGCAGCACCCCCTGCCTGTTCGGCCGGGAAGAACTTCATGACGTCGTAGCCTTCTTCGCGCAGACCCATGACTTCGCTTGCAGTTGCCGCACCCGGCAAAAGCGGCACCTCGTGATCGTTGGCGACGTCGATCAGTTCCTGCGTCGTGCCGGGGCTGACGATGAACTTCGAGCCGGCCTCGACCGCCGCTTCGAACTGGGCGGCGTTGAGGATCGTACCGGCGCCGGCAACGGCACCTTCGACTTCGTTGGCAACGGCGCGGATCGCTTCGAGTGCGGCCGGCGTGCGCAAGGTGATCTCGATCGCCTTCAAACCGCCGGCAACAAGCGCGCGCGCCAGCGGAACGGCGGTCGCCACGTCGTCGATCACCAGCACCGGAACGACCGGCGCCAGTTTGAGGGTTGAAAGAAGCCTGTCGGATTTCGCGCTCATGCCGATCGTCCTTTTTAAAACGATTGAATATGCCCTCCGCATACTCCCCCGGCCACCGGTTGTCGAGACCCAAGGCGGTCAGAGCGCGGCTTTCGCATGTAAGGCAAGGGTAATATGCAACTTGCGACAAAGAGATGACTTGAGCCTTTGCGCGAAAGCGATAGGTTGGTGGCCGCGGGCCCCTGAAATGGCGGATTTTCCATGGCGAAGGAAATAGAGCGCAAGTTTCTGGTCGCTTCCGACGGATGGCGGGAGCGTGCCGACAAGGGCATTGACCTCAGGCAGGCCTATGTCGTGACGATGGACGACCGCTCGCTACGCGTGCGCATCCATGGCGACAAATGGGCGCGGCTCACCATCAAGATCGGCAAGTCGGCACTCGTCAGGAACGAATACGAATACGACCTGCCGATGGAGGATGCCCGCGAGATGCTGACCCAGGCGGTCGGGATCGTTATCGAGAAGAGACGCTACCGAGTGCCGCACAAGGGGTTCACCTGGGAAGTCGACGTCTATGGAGGCGCGCTCAAAGGCCTCGTCGTTGCGGAAGTCGAGATGAAGCGCGAGACCGACATGCCGGCGCTGCCCGATTGGGTCGGGCAGGAAATCACGGGCGATCGCCGCTACTCCAACCAGTCCCTCGCCACCGAAGGACTGACGGAACCGCAACCATGACTTACGCCTTCGAACCCGGGCGGCCTTTTTCGGAAGACTTCCGCGCAATCGCCGCCGAACAGCTCACACAGGCGGTGATGACGCTCGAGGATCGGCCCGACGGCATGCACGAGGCGATCCATGACGCCCGCAAGAACTTCAAGCGCCTGCGCTCGCTGTACCGTCTCGTCGCAGCGGACGTGCCGCTTTTTCAGAAGCACGAAAATGCGCGCATCCGTGACATGGCCCGCAACCTCTCAACCGTTCGGGACGCGGCCGCACTGGTCGAGAACGCCCATTACCTCAAGGCAGCCGCGTGCAACGAGGAGGAAGAACGGGCGCTCGCCCATGTCTGCGAGCGGCTGACGACACGCCGGGACCGCATCACTGAAAGCGCGACCGATATCGAGGACCGCGTGTCAGCCACCATCGTGCGCTGCGAGCAGGCACTGCAGGCCCTCAGCCAGGTGACATTCGACGATCGACGCCGCAAGACCGCAAACCGGCTCACGAAAGGATGGCGGCGCACTCTGAAGCGGGCCAAGCGCGCGAGGCAAGCCTGCAACGAGACCTCGGAAGCCCCGGCGTTCCACGAACTCCGAAAGCGGGCGCAGGACTATCGCATGCATCTCGGCCTGATGCGCGCGGTCTGGCCGTCGGCCCTGCAGGCCAAGCGCGTCGAGGCCAAGGCGCTGGTCGACACGCTCGGCCACCTCAACGATCTCGCGGTCATGACCCAGCTGATCAACGAGGATCCGGGCCTTGCCGGCAACAGCCAGGATCAGGCGCACCTCATAGCCGCCGTCATCGACCGACAGGGAAGCTTGCGCAAGCACGCTCTTGATCTCGCCGCCGAGGTCTTCCAGGAGGAACCGGACGACGAAAGCCGGACCATCCGGTTGCTCTGGCTCGATGCCGCGCGCTGACGGTTCGGCGGAATCCTCCCACAGACGGCCCGGCCGGCCGCGCCGCGACAGAGTGCCCCTCGGCCCCGCCGCGATTGCGCTTGCGGCGCGAAAGCTGTATTTGCACGGGCCATGACCGACATTTCCACGACCCCGCTCGCCCAGACCCATGGTGAGACGCATGGCCAGTTCCTGGTCGCCGCGCTCTATCATTTCGCAAGCTTTCCGCGCTTCGCCGAATTCCGCGAGCCGCTGCAGGCCGTCTGCGACGTAAACGGCGTCAAGGGCACGCTGCTGATCGCCCATGAGGGCATCAACGGCACGATCGCCGGCACCGACGCCGGCATTGCCGCAGTGCTCTCCTTCCTGCGCGCGCAGCCCGAATTCGGCGCACTGGAGCACAAGGAAAGCCGCGCATCCTCCATGCCGTTCCTGCGCATGAAGGTGCGGCTGAAAAAGGAAATCGTCACCATGGGCGTCGAGGACATCGACCCCAACAAGATCGTCGGCACCTATGTCGACCCGAAGGATTGGAATGCGCTGATCTCCGATCCCGAGACGATCGTCATCGACACGCGCAACGACTACGAGACGGCGATCGGCATCTTCAAGGGCGCGGTCGATCCGCAGACCAAGACCTTCCGCGAGTTCCCGGACTGGGTGCGCAACAACACCGGCCTGCACAACAAGCCGAAGATCGCCATGTACTGCACCGGCGGCATCCGCTGCGAGAAGGCGACCGCCTTCATGAAGGAACAGGGCTTCCACGAGGTGTACCACCTCAAGGGCGGCATCCTGAAATATCTCGAGGAAGTGCCGCAGGAAGAAAGCCTCTGGGAAGGCGCCTGCTTCGTCTTCGACGATCGCGTTTCGGTTACCCACGGCCTCGAGGAAGGCGAACACACGCTCTGCCACGCCTGCCGCCAGCCGCTGACCAAGGCGGACCTGGCTTCACCACACCACGAAGACGGTGTCGCCTGCATTCATTGCCACGAGGTCCGCACCGAGGAGGACCGCGAACGCTACCGCCAGCGCCAGAAGCAGATCGACCTTGCGAAGAAGCGCGGCGAGCGCCACCTCGGTAGCTGAACGACCGATTCGCCGCCTCATCTGCGCGGTAATGCCCCTCATCCGCCTGCCGGCACCTTCTCCCCGCAAGCGGGGCGAAGGGACTTGCGGCACCGCCCCTGCTCACAAAGCTAACCCCAGCTTTCGGCTGCGACTTGCAGGCGGTCCCCGGGGTTCCCGGGTACAGAGAGCTCCGCGGCGCCCCAGCACGGCACGTCCCCTCGCCCCGCTTGTGGGGAGAGGGTGAGGGGCAGTTTCACTAGCGAACGCAGTCAGCCCGGCAGCGCCTCGCACTCCCCAAGCACCAGCGCGCTGCGGTCCCATTCATGCCGGCTGCGGGTGAAGATCGCGTCGGTCGGCCGGAACACCGACGGGTCATCGAGCGTGCCGGCATAGATCGACACACGCGGATCATCCGGCGGACCTGAGCCATAAACCTGGCTGCCGCAGGTTTCGCAGAAATAGCGAACGGATGGATTGCCGTTTGCAGCGCGCGTCTCATAACCGCGGCCCGCGCCCGACATCGTCACATCGGTGCGGTCGAAGATCATATAGCAGCAATGGCCGGTTCCGGTCGTACGCTGGCAGTCGCGACAATGGCAGAAGCCGGAAAAGAGAGGCTGAGCCTTCAGCTCATACCGGATCGCACCGCAGAGACACCCGCCAGTCATCGCATCCATGTCCTACCCTCCTCAAGGCAGGCGGAGGATAACGCTGCGCGCGGTCCGGTCAAAGAAAAACCGCGCGCCGGGGTGCGGCGCGCGGTCGATGGTTCGCTTAGGCGGAGCTGCTTACCAGCTCGGGATCAGCGCGCCCTTGAAGGTGTCGTTGATGAAGGCACGCACCTTTTCGTCGTGGTAGGATTCGACCAGCGTCTTCACCCACGGCGCATCCTTGTCGGCCTTGCGAACGGCAATGACGTTGGCGTAGGGCGACTTTTCGCCTTCAATCGCGATTGCGTCCTTCTTCGGATGCAGGCCGGCTTCCATCGCGTAGTTGGTGTTGATGACGGCGGCGTCCACGTCCTGCAGCGAGCGCGGCAGCTGGGCGGCGTCGAGCTCGGCAAACGTGATGTTCTTCGGGTTCTCGGTGATGTCGGCAGGGGTCACCTTCAGGCCAGCTTCTTCCTTGACCTTGATCAGGCCCTTGGAGGCGAGAACGAGCAGCGCGCGGCCGCCATTGGTCGGGTCGTTCGGGATGGCGATCGTTGCGCCGTCCGTGAGTTCATCGAGGCTCTTCACCTTCTGCGAATAGACGCCCATCGGGGTGGTGATGGTGGTGCCGACGCTGACGATGTCGAAGCCGCGATCGGCGATCTGGTTGTCGAGATAGGGCTGGTGCTGGAACGAGTTGGCGTTGAGGTCGCCGTCAGCCAGAGCCTGGTTCGGAACGACGTAGTCGGAGAATTCGAGGATCTCGATGTCGAGGCCCTTGGGGGCTGCGACTTCCTTCACCTTCTCCATGATCTGGGCATGTTCGCCCGGCGTGACGCCGACCTTGATGGTTTCGGCGAATGCCGCGCCGGCGGAAAGAGCGGCAATCGCTGCCGCGATGATGAGCTTCTTCATGGTCGTCTCCTTGTTCACGTTTAAGTCTTGGGAGGAAAATCAGGTCTTGCGGTTCTTCTTGTCGAAGCGCCGCGCGAGGCCATCGCCGGCGCTCTGCACGAGCTGCACCAGCACGATCAGCACGATGACGACGACGAGCATCACGTCGGGCATGAAACGCTGGTAGCCGTAGCGGATGCCGAGGTCGCCAAGCCCGCCGCCGCCAACGGCGCCGACCATGGCCGAATAGCCGATGAGGCTGACGGCGGTCATGGTGAGCGCCAGGGTCAGCGCCGGCCGCGCTTCGGCAAGCAGCACCTTGAAGACGATCTGCATCGGGGTCGCGCCCATGGCCCGCGCCGCCTCGATCAGCCCCTTGTCGATCTCGCGGATCGCCGCTTCCACCAGCCGCGCGACGAACGGGATCGTCGCGATCGTCAGCGGCACGATCGCTGCCTTGGTGCCGATCGAGGTGCCGGTCAGGAGCCGGGTGAAGGGAATGATCGCGACGACCAGGATGATGAACGGCGTCGAGCGCGTGGCGTTGACGATCAGCCCGACGATGCGGTTGATGGTCGGCGCCGGGAAGAGCTCGCCCTTGCCGCTGGTCGCAAGGAAGATCCCGATCGGTCCGCCGATCAGCGAGCCGATCAGGCCGGCGATGGCGACCATGTAGATGGTGTCGACGGTGGCGCCGCCGATGCGCAGGAGAATATCAGGCGACATAACCGAGCACCTCCGTAACCAGGCCGTTTTCGACAAAGAAGCGTTCGGCGCGGCCGGACGTCTCGGCATCCGCGCCATAGGCGACCACCAGCGAGCCATAGGGCGCGCCGCCGATCTCGTCGATCGTGCCGGCGATGATGTTGACCTCGGCGCCGACGGACTTGATCAGCTGCGAGATCAGCGGCTTTTCGGCTGCCGCCCCAAAGAAGGTCAGCCGCACGACGGCGCGATCGCCGGCGGCCGGTGCAGGCTTCAGCGCGCGGGCGACCGCGTCTGGAAGCTTCGAGCCCGGCAGGCCCGAAAGCAGCGCCCGCGTCGTCTCGTGCTTCGGATGAGTGAAGACATCGAAGGTGTGGCCACGCTCGACGATGCGGCCGTGATCGATGACGGCAACATCCGAGGTCACCGCCTTCACCACTTCCATCTCGTGGGTGATGAGCAGCACCGTCAGGCCGAGATCGGCATTGATGCGCTTCAACAGCTCGAGGATCGACTGGGTCGTCTCCGGATCGAGGGCCGAGGTCGCCTCGTCGGAGAGCAGGAGCTTCGGCTCGGTCGCAAGCGCCCGGGCAATGCCGATGCGCTGCTTCTGGCCACCCGAAAGCTCGGCCGGATAGCGCCCGTGCTTGTCGGCAAGGCCGACGAGATCGAGCAGCGGCAGCACGCGCTGTTCGATCGCGCGCTTGTCCATGCCCGCGATTTCAAGCGGCAGCGCGACGTTTCCGAACACGGTGCGCGAGGACAGCAGGTTGAAGTGCTGGAAGATCATACCGACGGATCGGCGCAGGCTGCGCAGCGCCGCCTCGTCGAGCCCGCCGACATCGACGCCGTCCACCAGCACCTTGCCGCCCGTCGGCTTTTCGAGCCCGTTGACCAGCCGGATCAGCGTCGATTTGCCGGCGCCGGAACGGCCGATGATGCCGGTGATCGAGCCGCGATCGACGGTCAACGAGACCTTGTCGAGCGCAGTGAAGGCGCCGCTGGTGCCGGACGCGGGGAAATGCTTGGAAACGCCGTCGAAGACGACGGCCGCGTCAGCCGATGGCGCGGTGTTTTGGGCGGAAACGCTCATCGTTCGGAAATCCCCGAATGAGGCGCAGTCGGAATGTGCGGGTACATAAGTGCTCTCGGATGTTCAAAACTCATGATCCCGGGCTTGGCCGGGATGGAACGCGCGTCTGGTCAGGCCGACATTCGACAACGCATTCGGAACAGGGAGCACTTCTCTAACATCAAGCAACCAGTCAGTTCAACTTTGGCGCCGCATGGCCCGCACGCGACATAATCTACGGCTCTTATGGAGAATTGCCGCTGACTTTCACAGGCATGATTTTCCCGAATTTGACGACGTGCGGCAAAACCATGCTCTTTTGCTGCGCTCCGCCCGGTCATCCCGCAAATCGCCATCTTGGATATCCTTGTTCGGGCGGACTGTGCCCGACCGCATTTCATGCTAACGGGCAGGAACAGGATTACGAGGTGAGAAATGCGCATCGTCTTGACCGGAAGTTCCGGCCGCATCGGCAGAGCCATCTATAACGCACTCGCCGCTGACGACCATGACGTCATCGGCATCGACCGTGCCCCGTTCGGCACCACGGCCATCGTCGGCGACTTCGTCGATGGCGAGCTGCTCGAGCGCGCGATGGAAGGGGCGGACGCCGTGATCCATACGGCTGCCCTGCACGCGCCGCATGTGGATGCGGTTGCCGACCAGGAATTCGAGCGCGTCAACGTGATGGGCACGCATCTGGTGATTGCCGCAGCCCAGGCCGCCGGCGTCGGCCGCATCGTCTTTACCAGCACGACGGCACTCTACGGCCATGCGGTCACGGAAGGCGGCTGCGCCTGGATCACCGAGGAGACGCCGCCGAAGCCGCACACCATCTACCACCACACCAAGCTTGCGGCCGAAGCCCTGCTCGAAAACGCCGCCGATCGTGCTTTGCATGTGCGCGTGCTGCGCATGTCGCGCTGTTTCCCCGAGGCCGCCGATCGTATCGCAAGCTACCGCCTGCACCGCGGCATCGATGCGCGCGACGTGGCTGCCGCGCATGTGGCAGCACTCGACAATGGCAGCCCGGCCTTTCAGCGTTACATCATCTCGGGCGAAACGCCCTTCCTTCCGACGGATTGCCGCCGGCTGGCGGAGGACGCGGCGGGGCTCTTGCGCGAACGTGCGCCAAAACTGAGCCAAGCCTTTTCCGATCGCGACTGGTCGCTGCCCGCGACCATCGACCGGGTGTATGACCCGAGTGCTGCGATCGAAAAGCTCGACTGGAAGCCGCGCTACGGCTTCAAGGAAGTGCTGGCCCAGCTCGACCGGCAGAGCCTGGAAGTCCTGCCGGTCCGGCGGTGAAGTGAGCGAGCCGCACGGAAGCACCACGGGCGGGTGGGCCGCCCGCTTGAGCTTCAGACGTGGTTGCCCTTGGGAAACTGTTCGGCGAGCGCCTGGTACCACTGACCGCTCTTCTTGATGGTGCGGACCTGGGTGTCGTAGTCGACATGCACGATGCCGAAGCGCATCTTGTAGCCCTCGGCCCACTCGAAATTGTCCATCAGGCTCCAGGCGAAATAGCCGCGCATCGGATACCCCTCGGAGATCAGGTCCGCCGTCACCGACAGATGGTCGGCGATGTAGTCGAGCCGCGGCTGGTCGTCGACGATGCCGTTCTCGAGGCCCATGTTGTAGCAGGCGCCGTTCTCGGTGATGTAGCAGTCGGGCAGTTCGTATTTTGCGTTCAGCGTCTTGACCAGGCTGCCGAGCGCGGGAGCGTAAACCTCCCAGCCGATATCCGTCTTTGTCTCGCTCACCGGCTTGGCATTGATGGTTGCCGGGTATTCTGCGCCCTTGGCCGGATCGTCGCTCACCCGCATCGGCGTATAGTAGTTGAGCCCCCACCAGTCGAGCGGCCGCGAGATCGTCTCCATGTCACCGTCTTCGATCGCAGGCATGCGGTGGCCGAGCGCACTCATGAAACTCTCGGGGTACTCTCCCTTGAAGATCGGGCCGAAGAAGACGCCGTTGTGGAAGTCGAAGGCACGGTCGGCGGCTTTCTTGTCGGCCGCGCTGTCGCTGCCCGGATAGACCGAATGCGCGTTGATGACGATGCCCGTGGGGAGGTTCGGCCGCTCGGAGCGGATGGCGTCAACGCCGAGGCCATGCGCCAGATTGGTGAAGTGCAGCGCATGCAGGGCTGCATCCATGTTGCGCTCGCCCGGCGCATGGATGCCATAGAGGTGGCTGAGCCAGACCGAGCACCAGGGCTCGTTGAAGGTCGCCACCGCATCGAGCCGGTCGCCGAGGCGAGCAATCACCGTCTTGGCATAACGCTGGAAGGCATAGGCCGTGGTGCGCGCCGTCCAGCCGCCATCGCCCATCAGCGCCAGCGGCAGGTCCCAATGATAGAGCGTGGCATAGGCCTTGATGTTGCGGGCCTTGAGGCCGTCCACGAGACGGTCGTAGAAATCGAGGCCCTTTTCGTTGATCGGGCCGGTGCCCTCAGGAATGATCCGCGGCCAGGCAACGGAAAACCGATAGGCATCGACGCCGAGGCTCTTGATCAGGTCCAGATCTTCTTCCAGCCGATTGTAGTGGTCGCAGGCGACATCGCCGTTGTGACGCCCGAAGACACGGCCCGGCATGTTGGAAAAGGCATCCCAGATCGACGGCTTGCGTCCGTCGGCCTTGGTGGCGCCTTCGATCTGGAACGAGGCGGTCGCCACCCCGAATACGAAATCGCCCGGAAAGCGCTCTGCCAGGATCTTGGGATCAGTCATCTCTTTATCTCGTCTCGTTCCGACCCCGCCGCCGGCGGGACCTTGTTTTTCGGTTTGTAGAGGGCCGACCTAAAACGATGCCGGCAAATGTCAACTCGCGAAAAAGGGCGGGAAAGCCCCGCCCCTGCGCCGGTATTGGCCTGTGGCTATACCTTTACCCACGCCCCATTTCGTTTGGATGACTGGACGCAGGCATCGACGAACACCATGCCCTTCATGCCGTCGTCGATGGTCGGGTAGGTGACCGCCGGATCGATCTTCTCGCCCTTGCGCTTGGCAAAGATGGCGCGAGCAGCCTCCGTGTAGATATTGGCGAAGCCTTCGAGGTAGCCCTCCGGATGGCCAGACGGAATGCGGCTGACGCGGTTTGCGGCCGCACCCGCTCCGGCGCCGGCGCGCGTGAGCAGGCGCTTCGGCTCGCCGAACGGCGTGTACCAGAGATAGTTCGGGTCCTTCTGCGTCCATTCGAGCCCGCCCTTTGTGCCGTAGACGCGCACCATCAGGCCGTTCTCGTGGCCGGGCGCCACCTGGCTGCACCAGAGCAGGCCCTTGGCGCGCTCGCCGTCCTTCGCCTTGAAGCGCATCATCACATGGGCATTGTCGTCGAGCTGGCGGCCGCCAACGAAGCTGTCGAGATCGGCAGCGAGTTCTTCGAGTTCGAGGCCGGAAACGAAGGCACCGAGATTATAGGCGTGCGTGCCGATATCACCGGTCGACCCGCCGGCGCCGGAGCGCGCCGGATCCGTGCGCCAGGCCGCCTGCTTCTGACCGGACTGTTCGATGTTTTCCGTCAGCCAGTCCTGCGGATACTCCATCTGCACCAACCGCACCGCACCGATCTCGCCATTGGCGACCATCTCGCGCGCCTGTCGCACCATCGGATAGCCGGTGTAGTTGTGCGTCAGCACGAACAGCGCATCGCTTTCGTCCGCCGCCTTCTTCAGCTTCTTCGCGTCGCCAAGCGTCGAGGTCAGCGGCTTGTCGCAGATCACGTGGATGCCGCGCTTCAGGAATTCCTTGGCCGCGGCATAGTGCACGTGGTTCGGGGTGACGATCGCCACCGCCTCGATGCCGTCCTTCAGCTTCGCCTCGCGGATCGCCATCTGCTTGAAGTCGGAATAGACGCGCGACGGATCGAGCCCAAGCTCGCGGCCGGAGCTTTCGGCCTTTTCCGGCGTCGACGAGAGCGCGCCGGCCACCAGTTCATAATGATCGTCGAGCCGGGCTGCGATGCGGTGCACCGCGCCGATGAAGGCGCCGGAGCCGCCCCCCACCATGCCGAGCCGGATGCGGCGCTCGCGCTTCTCGCTCGTTCCTTCGATTGCCATAGTCTTCTCCCCTGTTCGTTCCGTGTTCGTATGTTTCTTGGGCTTTGGCCCTCATCCCGCGGTGAGGGTTCGCCCCTCATCCGCCTGCCGGCACCTTCCCCCCGCTCGCGGGGAGAAGGGAACTGCCGCACCCGCTCGCCACGAAAACCTCGGCAACGTGTCCAGAAGGGGCGACGGCCAACGGTCGTGCACGTCCCCTCTCCCCGCACGCGGGAAGAGGGTTAGGGTGAGGGGCCACGGCGGCCCTTTGTGGGCGGCCGGGTCCGCAGCCGCCTCAGATCCCGAGCATCCGCCGGTTGGCCGCCTCGTCCGTGCCGCCATCGGCAAAGTCGTCGAATGCCTTCTCGGTGACGCGGATGATGTGGTGCTTGACGAAATCGGCACCTTCCCTCGCCCCATCCTCCGGGTGCTTCAGCGCGCATTCCCACTCGACCACCGCCCAGCCGGCGAAATCATTGGCCGCCATCTTCGAGAACACGGCACCGAAATCCACCTGGCCGTCGCCGAGCGAGCGGAAGCGCCCGGCACGGTTGACCCAGCCCTGATAGCCGCCATAGACGCCCTGGCGCCCGGTCGGGTTGAACTCCGCATCCTTGACGTGGAACATCCGGATGCGGTCCTTGTAGATGTCGATATTGTCGAGATAGTCGAGGCACTGCAGCACGTAGTGCGAGGGGTCGTAGAGCATGCAGGCGCGGGCATGGTTGCCGGTGCGCTCCAGGAACATCTCGTAGGTAATGCCGTCGTGCAGGTCTTCGCCCGGATGGATCTCGTAGCAGACGTCGACGCCACAATCTTCGGCGTGGTCGAGGATCGGCTTCCAGCGCTTGGCCAGTTCATCGAAGGCCGTCTCGACGAGGCCGGCCGGCCGCTGCGGCCAGGGATAGACGAAGGGCCAGGCGAGCGCGCCGGAGAAGCTTGCCATGGCGTTCAAGCCCAGATTCTTCGAGGCCGTCAGCGCCAGCTTCACCTGCTCCACCGCCCAAGCCTGGCGTGCTTTCGGATTGCCGCGCACCTCGGGTGCTGCAAAGCCCTCGAAGGCTTCATCATAGGCCGGATGCACGGCGACGAGCTGGCCCTGCAGATGGGTCGAAAGCTCCGTTACCTCGACGCCGTTGTCGCGCGCCGTGCCGGCAAACTCGTCGCAATAGGCTTTCGAGGTCGCAGCCTTTTTCAGATCGATCAGCCGTGCGTCCCAGCTTGGCACCTGCACGCCCTTGTAGCCGCAATCGGCCGCCCATTTGGTGATCGCATCCCAGGAATTGAACGGCGCTGCATCGCCGGCGAATTGCGCAAGAAAGAGCCCTGGCCCCTTGATGGTCTTCATGCTGATTTTCCTCCCGATGGAACGGCCGAAGATCGCTCGATCCGTCCGAGCAATTGCCGGACGACGGCGCAAGGCTCGTCGCTTTTCCGGTAAAAATGACAGGCCTGAAACGTTGCAGGCGCTGCACGCTACCAGATTTTTCCAAGGGGGCAACCGGCGAAGGCATAGATTCCCCGAACATTTGTAATCGATTTCATTTCTTATGCCCGACAGGCCGCCGAACCGCGTTGCAAATGGAGCATCAGCGCTTGCGGTGCACGTCCGGCAGTCGGCCCGCGAAGAGAAAGGGCGCCATCATGGCGCCCTTTCCCCTCGTCCGCCGCTCTCCTCAGACGATCATCCGTACCGCCGGTTGCCAGGCATCGGATTGGCCCTGCCTTGCCGCCCGGAGGATACGGTGAACTGATCGACCAGCCCCTTGAGCGTGGTGCTGACCTGCATGAGTGTGTGGGTCGCGGCGCTGGTCTCTTCCACCATCGCCGCATTCTGCTGGGTCATCTGGTCCATATTGGTGACGGCCGTATTGATCTCGGCCATGCCGGCCGACTGCTCGCGGGCGGAGCCTGCGATCGCGTCGATATGGCCGTTGATGTGGATCACCTGGTCGCCGATGTGATGCAGTGCCTCGCCCGTCTTGTTGACCAGCGACACCCCCATCAGCACGTCCTCGGCCGACTTGTCGATCAGCTCCTTGATCTCGCGTGCCGCTTCGGCCGATTTCTGCGCCAGCTCACGCACTTCCTGTGCGACGACGGCAAAACCCTTGCCCGCCTCGCCGGCGCGCGCTGCCTCCACGCCTGCATTGAGAGCCAGAAGGTTGGTCTGGAAGGAGATCTGGTCGATAACACCGATGATCTGGGTGATCTTGCGCGAGGATTCCTCGATCGCGCTCATCGCCGCGACCGCCTGTTCGACGATCGCGCCGGATTTGCGCGCCTCTTCGGTCGCGTTTCCGACGACCCGCCGCGCCTCCTCGGCGCGTGATGCCGCCTCCTTGGAAATCGTGGTAATCTCTTCGAGCGCAGCGGCCGTCTCCTCGAGCGAAGCTGCCTGCTGCTCCGTGCGCCGCGCCATGTCGTCCGTCGCCGACACCAGTTCGCCGGCATTGTTGGCCGTCTCTTCGGAAGCCCCCACGATCGCGCCAAAAGTCTGGTCGAGCTTGCCGAGGGCCGCATTGAAGTTGGACCTGAGGCTTGCGAATTGCGGCGCGAGTTCATGGGCGATGACGGCGGTCAAATCGCCATCGGCTAGGCGCTTCAGACAGTTTTCGAGCGCCGAAAGCGCGTCTTCCTGCTGGCCGTTCAAGACCTGTCGCTCGGCTTCAGAGCGCTCGCGCTCTTCCTGAAGCGCTTCGAGATAGACCGAGATGGCATAGTCCATGTCGACCATCGCCGCCTTGACGACGGCGGCCACATCCGTGCCGATCTCCTTTGCCTTGTTGCGGTGAAGGAAGCCCGTCAGGTGGCTCTCGATGACGCTCTTGAGGATGGATTCGATGATCAGCGCATAACCGCCGATGTACCAGCGCGGCTCCAGGCCGAGGCGCGCATGGGTTTTGCCAATCGTGGTGACGGCATCCACATATTGCGCATCGAACCGGGCCGATGCGATCAGTTCCCAGTGTTTTGCCTGTCGCGCCTTCGCCCCCTGCACATGCGCGTCGCTGGCAAAGAAGCGCGCCGTCTCGGGATTAGCCCGCGCCTTGGCGTAGAATTTGTTCAGCGCCGTATCCAGCGAGGCGGAAATGACGGGCAGCGAGCGCGCGAGCGCCGTCCGTTGCACCTCGTCGAGATCGACGAACTGAAGCCGCTCGGTCAGCAGTTTTGTTTTTGAATCGAAGCTGGTCATGCGAAAAGTTCCCCCGGAGCCGCGGCAGGACGCATGACAAGTCGCCGCTGCAGCTGAAGGTCCGGCGTACCCTGCACCCGACGTTTACCACATTATAAAGTAGAAATAACTGTAAATTGTATATGACAAATACTGCTATCATTGATTGAAGATTGATAGCACGAAGCCCGCCTCCGCTGAAAGCACGAAGCTATCGACGGTTGCGCATGAACATAAGTATTTGCTGAATAAGATTTCCATGAAATCCGCGCTCCAGCAACAACCAGAAAGCGCCATGGATTTCCTGCTGTGGAAAAACACAAATCCAGAGTGGCAAAATATGACAAAAATCAAAAGCGGCCGGAAAGATCCGGCCGCCCGTTGCATGTACCACTCGCCGCTCAGACGTAGCGGTTGACGACGTTTTCCAGCAACTCCTGCTTGCCGGACTTCGGCTGCGGGTTGAGATCCGACTTCAGCACCCAGGCCTCGATCTCTTCCAGCGAAAAGCCGCCGTCGAGCATCTTCTTGGCTTCCGGCACCTGCCAGCCGGCATAGCGCTGGTCGAGCGGCTGCGAGAGCGCCTTGTCCTCGATCATCTTCGCTGCCGCCTTCAGGCCGCGGGCACAGCAATCCATGCCGCCGATATGGCCGATCAGCAGGTCCTCGGGATCGATCGACTGGCGGCGCAGCTTGGCGTCGAAGTTGGTGCCGCCGGACTTGAAGCCGCCGCCGGCCAGAACCTGGTAATAGGCGAGCGCCATTTCCGGCACGTTGTTGGGGAACTGGTCGGTATCCCAGCCGGACTGATAGTCGTTGCGGTTCATGTCGATAGAACCAAAGATGCCGAGCGCGTTGGCGAGCGCCAGTTCGTGCTCGAAGGAGTGGCCGGCAAGGATCGCATGGCCCTGCTCGATATTGACCTTCACCTCGTTTTCCAGGCCGTAGTTCTTGAGGAAACCGTAGACCGTCGCGACGTCGTAGTCGTACTGGTGCTTGGTCGGTTCCTGCGGCTTCGGCTCGATCAGGATCGCGCCCTTGAAGCCGATCTTGTGCTTGTACTCGACGACGAGATTGACGAAGCGGCCGAGCTGGTCGAGCTCGCGTTTCATGTCGGTGTTGAGCAGCGTCTCGTAGCCTTCGCGTCCGCCCCACAGCACGTAGTTCTGGCCGCCGAGACGCTTGGTGGCGTCAAGGCAGGTTTTCACCGTCGCTGCGGCAAAGGCAAAGACATCCGGGTCCGGATTGGTTGCCGCACCCGACATATAGCGGCGGTTGGAGAAGAGGTTGGCCGTGCCCCAGAGCAGGTTGACGCCGGTCTCGGCCTGCTTCTTTTCGAAGTAGTCGACGATCTCGTTGAGGTTCTTCGTGTTCTCGACGAAGCTTTTGCCTTCCGGGCGCACGTCGGCGTCGTGGAAGCAGTAGAAGGGCACGCCGAGCAGATCGAAGAATTCGAAGGCGACATCGGCCTTCAGCTTGGCCGCCGCCATGTCGTCCTTGAACCAGGGGCGCTCGAAGGTCTGGCCGCCAAAGGGGTCGCCGCCCGGCCAGACGAAGGTGTGCCAGTAGGCCACCGCGAAACGCAGGTGGTCTTCCATGCGCTTGCCGAGCACGACCTCGTCCTTGTTGTAATGGCGGAAGGCGAGCGGATTGGTGCTTTCAGGTCCTTCATACTTGATCTTGGCGATATCGCCGAAAAAGCCAGTGCTCACGGGTCTTGCTCCTCTTTCAAGAGTGGTGTCGGCCGGCATCGCCATTGCGATAGGCGCGGCCATTACGTGGAAGGTAATTGGTTTCATTCCCTCGACCGGCGATACCGGAAGCATCGAAACGCCAAACGGAAGGAACACTTCGATGCACGACTTCAACGCCATCGCTAGAGCCTACATGACCGCCTGGAACGCCACCGACGCTGCTGAGCGCGCGGCCCTGATCGAGAAGACGTTCACCGCCGACGTCGCCTACCGTGATCCGATCATGCAGGGCGACAGTCATGCCGGCATCGATGCGCTCATTGCCGGTGTGCAGGGGCAATTTCCCGGCTTCCGTTTCACGCTGAAGGGTGACGCCGACGGTTATGCCGACACGATCCGCTTTTCTTGGGCGCTCGGTCCGGACGGCGTTCCCTCTGTCATCGAAGGCACCGATGTCTGCCAGATCGAAGATGGCCGCCTGAAGACGGTCACCGGTTTCCTCGACAAGGTTCCGGCCCACTGAGCACGCGGCAGCGGATCGAGACATAGGGCGCCGTATCACGACACGGCGCCCTTGATCGCCGGATAGAGCCGGCGGTAGCGCTGGTAGCTCTCCTCATAGGCCGAAACCAGCGACGCCTCCGGTGCGATGGTCTCGGCCGTGCGCGGCGCGTAGCAGGTGGCGACCGGATCGGCGCCGGTTGCGGCAATGAGGCCGAGACGGGCCGCCCCGAAGGCAGCACCGAAATCGCCGTCGGCGGGCAGATCGACCGGCAGGTTGAGCGCCGTCGCGATCGATTTCAGCCAGTAACGCGAGCGCGAACCGCCACCGATCGCCGTCACCCGCGTGAGCGTCGTGCCGGCGGCACGCAAAGCTTCGAGGCTGTCGCGAATGGCGAAAGACACGCCCTCCATCACCGCCTGGGTCAGAACCACACGGCTGCTCTCATGACCAAGCCCGACAAAGGCGCCGCGGATCGCCGCATCGTTGTGCGGCGTGCGCTCGCCGGAGAGATAGGGAAGGAAGGTGACGCCCGAAGGCGCCTTCAGATTATCGCCAAGCTCGGCGCTCAGGTCGGCAGCACTGCGGCCGGCGATGCCGGAGTACCAGTTGAGCGCATCGGTCGCCGACAGGATCACGCCCATCTGGTGCCAGGTGTTCGGCAGCGCATGGCAGAAGGCATGCACGGCGCTTTCAGGGTTGGGCAAGTAGCTGGCGTTGGCCGCAAAGAGAACACCCGAGGTTCCGAGCGAGACGAAGGCATTGCCCTCGCCGACCGTGCCCATGCCGCAGGCCGAGGCCGCATTGTCGCCGGCGCCGCCGGCAACCACGACGTCACCGGAAATCCCCCAACGCGCCGCCAGTTCCGAACGCAGCTCCCCGGCCGCATCGGTTCCCTCGACCAGGCTCGGCATCTGCTTTTCGTCCATGCTGGTAGCGGCAAGCAGGCTTCCCGACCATTGCCTCTTGCCGGTGTCGAGCCAGGCGGTGCCGGCGCTGTCGGACATTTCCGACATGTGTTCGCCGGTCAGCCACAGGCGCAGATAATCCTTCGGCAGCAGCACCCAGCGCACCTTGGCGAAGATGTCTGGCTCGTTGGCCCGCACCCAGGCGAGCTTCGGCGCGGTGAAACCCGGGAAAACGATGTTGCCGGTGATCGCGCGGAACTGCGGGTCCGCGTCAAGCGCTGCCGCCTCGCGGAAGCTGCGGGTGTCGTTCCAGAGGATGCAGGGCCGAAGCACGCGGTCGTCGGCGTCGAGCAGCGTCGCGCCGTGCATCTGGCCCGAGAGCCCGATGCCTCTGACGGCCGCAAGTTCCTCGGGATGCGCCGCCTTCAGCCCGGCAATCGCCTCTTCGGTGGCTCGCACCCAATCGGCCGGATCCTGTTCCGACCAGCCGGGATGCGGCCGCGAGACGTCGAGCGCGCCGGAGGCGGAACCGACGATGCGCTGGTCACCATCGATCAACATTGCCTTGACGCCCGAGGTGCCGAGATCCAGTCCGAGATACATGCTTGCCTCCATTGAGCAGTTCCTCGAAAGAACTGCGTAAATTCAAAGCACTACGCCGGATCGACCGGCAGGTTGTCCTTCAGGAAAATCTCGATGCGGATGCGCTCCTGCGCGCCGATCACCGCAAGCCCGTCGGCACGGGCCTTCAGCACCCGGATGGCGCTGCGCACCTCATGGCCGGCGTCCTGATTGAGGAGCGCGTCGAGCGTGCCGGAAAGAAGTGCCGCACGGCTATGCGGCGTCAGTTCATGGGCGATGGCGCAAACGGCCTTCTCGCGACCTGCCTTTTCCAATGCCGCGATCAGGCCGCGGTTGCCGGCGCCGAGACTGTAGATGCCGGCAAGCTCCGGGTGATCGGAGAGCAGGCTGGAAACGAGGCGATCGACCTCGGCCGGATCGTCGTGGCCCTCTACGACGGGCAGAAGCCGGCGCCCGGGCGCGCTCTCCGCCATGGCTGCGCCAAAACCTTCGAGACGGTCGCGATGGTCGCGCACCAGCATCGAGCCGGCGACGATTGCCACCGGGCCGCTTCGGCCACCGAGGAAACGCCCCATCAGAGTGCCGGCGGTCCGGCCGGCTGCGACGTTGTCGACACCGGCGAAATGATCGCGCGAAGACCCCGGCAGATCGGACACCAACGTCACGACGGCGATGCCGTCCTCACGCAGCGCGTCCACCGCGCTCACAACTTCGGGTGCATCGATCGCGACGACCGCAACGCCGGCCGGGTCAAGCGCCCACGCTTTATGAAGTGCTTCAGCCAATGCTGCCGGGTCGAACGCCGGCACGGACAAGACCGTGATCGCCGTGCGCTCGACGGCGGAGCGGACTTTCGCCGCCTCCACCTCGGCCGCAAGGCCGCGCATGAAGGTGTTGTCGCCCTCCGGCAGGATGAAGACCAGCGGATAGGTCCGGCTCTTGGCGAGGTTGGCGGCCGCCACATCGCGCACATAGCCGAGCGCTTCGATGGCGCGCTCTACCTTGTCGCGGGTGACGCTGCGCACGCCCGGGCGGTTGTTCAAAACCCGGTCGACGGTCGCGAGGCTGACCCCGGCTCTGGCAGCGATATCGTGAACTGTCGGGCGCATGTTTTCCTCCGGGTTCTGCCTTTAGAGGAATTTCTGATGTACGTAAATCAAAAATCCGCAAGACGTAGAAAGCGGAGCGCCGTGCCGCCGTCCGGAGAAGACGGATCCGACGCCTTAACGATTTGATTCATCTTGGTTTTTCGAGCTAGGAAAGGCGCTTGCTGAAGGCATCGGTAAAGACGACCTCGCCATGGCTCTGTCCGGCCTCCGCCAGCGCGACGTCCATGAAACCATCGGTAACGCGCACGAGGGCAAAGCCCCCCATATAGGCGGCCTTCGGCTTGACGAGATCGAGCCCGCCCTGGCGGTAGATCATCGCCGTTTCGTGCTGGTGGCCGTGGAACAGGCCGATGACGTTGCTGCCCTTGACGGTCTCGAGCAGCGCCTGGCGCTGAGGCACGCTCCACCAATGCGCAGCGCCGTCGCCATCGTCGTCGAAGGTTTTCGCCTTGGCATCCCAGACCTCGGTCGAAAAGGCGTCCCAGCCATAGTGCTGGAAGAGGATCACCGGCCGGCCATCGCCGGCATAGCTCGCAAGATCCTGCTTCAACCAGGGCAGCGCATTGACGGCGCCCTTGGTCTCGTCGCCACCGAAGCGTTGCAATTGCACCAGATGCAGCCCGCCCCAGTCCCAGGAGTAGCAATCCGAAAGCGGATCGTAATTGGTGACCGGCACCGGCGGCTTGTAGAACACCGACTGGCGGTGGTTGAGTTCGACATAGTCGCGCAGTTCGCGGCGATACCAGTCGACATGCGGCGGCGGCCCGTCCTGGTCGAGGTCGTGGTTGCCGAGGCCGACATAGACGGGCATGTGGACGTGGTCCGGCCCTGCCCCTTCCTGGTAGCGGCTTGAAAATTGCTGCAGCTGCCGGCCCTCGCGCGGCTGGCGCACCTGGCCGCCGCCGTCATCGGTGAGATCACCGCCAAGCACCAGGCCGAGCGGCTTGCCGATCTCCCGCCCGGCGCTTGCAAGTCCGCTCGGCTTGCCGGCAACCGTCTCCGGCCAGCGCATGGCGTGCACGGCGTTCAGCGCTGCCACATGGCGCAGCAGATTGGCGTCCGTCTTGCCTTCGGCCGCGCAGTTGGGAGCAAGCCCTTCGATCGAAACGAGGCAGGCATGGATGTCGTTGGAAAACAGGAACGTCACGTCGATGGCCGGGACGGCAGCGCGGCTCCGGGAGGCCGCAAGCGCCGCCCCGAGACCGGCAAGGCCGGCAACGAATGATCGCCTGGATATGCCGTCAGAACCCGATCGCCGCATGCCGCTCCCCCTCTCACACTTGGGACAGAAGTGTGCCGCAAGGCGCGGCTCGCGTAAACCGAGAGCCGCGTCCTGCTTGAGAGGGGGAGCTAGTGACCGCCGCCGCTAGGGCCGACGCCCTCGGGCTTCTTGATCATCATCACGCCGAGGATCAGCGACAGGAACAGCACCGTCAAAAGCATGAAGATATCGCCGAAGGACAGGATGATCGCCTGCTTCTGCGCCATGCCCGCAAGCTGCTTGATGGCGATCGTCGTGCCGTCGAGACCATGGGCATTGAAGTTGGCGGCCATGTTGTTGAACCGCTCCATCGCCTCCGGATTGCCCCACTGGATATGCTCGGCAAGCCGCGCATAGTGGAAGTCCTGGCGCTGCGTCAGGATCGTGTTGATCACCGCAAGCCCGACTGCACCGCCGAGGTTTCGGGTCAGGTTGAACAGGCCCGAGGCGCCGCGCATGCGCGCCGGCGGCATGGTGCCGAGCGCGATGTTGTTGATCGGCACCATGCACAGCATCAGCCCGACGCCGCGCAGGATCTGCGGAATGAACAGCTCGTAGAAATCCCAGTCGGCCGTCAGGTGGCCCATGATCCAGGTGCCGCTGGCAAAGCTGGTGAAGCCGATCGTCATCAGCACGCGCGGGTCGAGCTTGCCCGAGAGAATGCCCGCGACCGGCGCCGTGAAGAACATGGCAAGGCCCGAGACGAACATGGTCTCGCCGATCATCAGCGAATCGTAGCCGCGGATACGGCCGAGATAGAGCGGATAGAGATAGGTGAGGCCGTAAAGGCCGATGCCCATGACGAAGGAGAACATCGAGCCGAAGGCGAAGTTTCGGTTGGCAAAAGCCCTGAGGTCGACGACTGGAAACTCCACCTTGAAGGCGCGGTAGAAGAACACGATGGCGGCAATCGCCGAAGCGACCGCACCCATGACGATGTGCTCGTCGTTGAACCAGTCGTTGGTGTTGCCCTCTTCCAGCACGTATTCGAGCGCGCCGAGGAAGACCGCCATCGAGGCCAGGCCCCACCAGTCGAACTTCTTGAACAGGCTGAGCTCCGGCTTGTCGAAGTCGATGAAGGTCCAGGTGAGCGTCGCGACGATGATGCCGGGAATGACGTTGACGAGGAACAGCCAGTGCCAGGAGAAGGCGTGGCTGAGATAGCCGCCGACCGTCGGGCCGATCGTCGGCGCCAAGGTCGCGATCAGGCCGATGATCGGCGAGACGATGTTGCGCTTCGACGGCGGGAAGATGGTGAAGGCGGCCGCAAAGACCGACGGAATCATGCCGCCGCCGATGAAGCCCTGGATCGCACGGTAGACGATCATCTGGTCGATGTTCGTCGCGGTCGCCGCCAGCGCGCTTGCCGCAGTGAAGCCGGCCGCCGAAACCGAGAACAGCACGCGCGTCGAGACGATGCGCGCAAGCGTGCCCGAGAGCGGGATCATGATGACTTCGGCAATGAGGTAGGATGTCTGCACCCAGCCGATCTCGTCCGAACCGGCGGAAAGGCCGGCCTGGATTTCAGCAAGGGAGGCCGAGACGATCTGGATGTCGAGGATGGCCATGAACATGCCGACGACCATGGCGAAGAAGGCGATCAGCCTCTTCGGGTCCATATGTTCCTCGACCTTCGGTGCGGCGGCCGCCACCGAGCCTGCTGTTGCCGTTGCGGCCATCTCAGCCACTCCTTGCATGGGCGCGCTTGGGCGCCAGCGTTCTGGACATGCGCATTTCGCCGCGCCGGCGTTCCGGACTTCACCCGCGCTCCATGGCGCCGGGGTCTCGGCAAAAGGCGCGCCCAAGGGCGCGCCGGCATTGCGTCCGCTTACTTGGTCGCGGCAACCTTGGTCTGGTCCGGCGCCGTGCGCGTGTCGACATCGACGACGACGCTCAAGCCCGCGCGCAGGTGCCCTTCGGCCAGCACGTCAGCCGGCAGGGTGATGCGCACCGGCACGCGCTGGATCACCTTTGTGAAGTTGCCGGTGGCGTTTTCCGCCGGCAGCAGCGAGAAGACCGAACCGGAAGCCGGCGAGATCGAGGCGACCGTGCCTTCGATCGCGTGGTCCTCATAGGCGTCGACATGCACCTTCACCTTGGAGCCCGGCACCAGATGGGCGATCTGGGTCTCCTTGAAGTTGGCGTCGATATAGAGCTGATCGACCGGAACAAGGGCGGCAAGCCGCTGGCCGGCCGACACGAGATCGCCGACCTGGACTGCGACGTTGCCGACGATGCCGTCATAGGGCGCCTTCAGCACGGTGAAGCCGAGGTCGCGGTTGGCCTTGTCGCGCGCAAGCTCCAGTGAACGGATCTCGCTTTCGGCTTCCGTGCGCTGCGCTTCGAGAACAGTGATGCTGGCATTGGCAGCGGCAATGTTGGCGTCCGCTCCGGCAAGGTTTGCCCGTGCCTGGTCGAGCGCCACATCGGCGTTGTCGAGCGAAGCGACGGTGCCAACGGCCTTGGACTGGAGGTCGCTCGCGCGCTTCTGCGCGAGTTCGGCGCCGCGCACCGTCGCTTCGAGAGCCTTCTTCTGCGCTTCGGTCTGGGCAAGGCTCGCCTTGGCGCCGGCAATCTGCGCATCGAAGCGGCTGAGCGCCAGCTTCTGGGTGGCGATCTTCGCCTCGGCCTGCTCGGCGGCTATGCGATAGTCGCCATCGTCCAGCGTGACCAGTGGATCGCCGGCCTTCACCTTCTGGTTGGCGACAGCGTCGACCTTGGCGACATAGCCGGAAACCTTCGGCGAGATCGTCGCGATGTCGCCTTCGATATAGGCGTCGTCGGTGGAGATCATGAAGCGGCCATTGGTCCACCAGTCGTAGCCATACCAGCCGCCGGCAGCCAGAAGCGCCAGGCCGAGCACCGGAAGGATGGGCTTGCGCGCCTTCTTCTGCGGCGCGGCGGCTTCCTTTGCCGGAGCCGGCGCGACCGCCTGCTCTGCAGCGGGGGCCTTCGCCTCGAGCGCGGTTTCCTGCTGCACTTCGAAAGTCTCGTCGACGGGACGGACGCGGGCAGCGCTGGACGTGTTGGATGCGGACATTGGGCACCGGCCTGGTTAAAGATTGCTGAACGAACTGAACCGTTCGGTTCGATTGGAACTTGACATAAGCCCTTTCTGGTCGCATATCAAGAGGAAATCGAACCGCGCGGTTCGATGACTAAAATTTAATATGAGCAGGACGGAAACAAGCGACCATCATGAGCGGGGCAAAGAGCGGAACCCAGGACATCATGCAGCCGGCAGTTGGCATGGATGAGGATCTCTGTTCGGGCGGCGGCCGACACGCTGCCGGCGAGGATCCGGCCAAGCGTGAGCAGATCCTCGAAGGCGCGCGACGCGCGTTCCTGAGCCAGGGCTTCGACGCCGCCAGCATGAACGACATCACCCGCGAGGCCGGCGTCTCCAAGGGCACGCTCTACGTTTATTTTGAGAACAAGGAAGACCTTTTCAAGGCGCTGATCGTCAAGGGCAAGACCCGGGTGGTCCAGACCGCCAAACACGCGCTCAACGATCACGACGACGTGGAAGAGTCGCTCTACGATTTCGGTGTGACGCTGACGACCAGCATGACGGCGGAAGAGACGATCCGCTCCATGCGCATGGTGATCGGCGTGATCGACCGCATGCCGCATCTGGCCGAACGCTTCTTCAGCGAGGCACCGGAAAACGGCTACACCGTTCTCAAATCCTATCTCGACCGCCAGATTGCCGCCGGCACCCTCGACATCGAAAATACCGAGATGGCCGCCCGGCAGTTCATCGAAATGGCGCAGGCCGGGCTCTTCAAGCATCGGCTGTTCGGCGGCATGTGCTCGGCACCGCCGAAGGAACAGATCGAGGCGACGGTCACCGCGGCTGTGCGCGTCTTCATGTCCGCCTACGGACCGAAGAAACAGGCCGAGCAAGGCTGAACTCTTCCGGCAGCCCGGCGTTACAATCCAGCAATTGCGATCAAGCGCGCCTTGCGGCAACACCCTATCACCGGGGCGTTGCCAAGGGAGTGATGATGAGTGCCATCGGACGGGCGGTCTGGTTCATCGAAAGCCATTTCGCCAAGGACATATCGCTGGAGGAAATCGCCGGAGCCGCAGGGCTCTCGCGCTACCACCTGTCGCGCGTCTTCGGGCTGGTCACCGGCCGCTCGATCAGCGCCTATATCCGCGGCCGGCGGCTGAGCGATGCCGCCCGGGCGCTGTCCGACGGTTCCATCAGCATTCTCTCGGTGGCGCTCGATGCGGGCTACGGTTCGCACGACGCTTTCACCCGTGCCTTTCGCGATCAGTTCGGCGTCACACCCGAAACGGTGCGCAAGCAGAGGCACATTCGAAACATCGAACTGATGGAACCTTTAAGGATGGACGATAACCGCCTCTTGAAAATCGACCCGCCGCGCTTCGAAGACAGCCCGCCGTTGCTTTTGGCGGGCCTTTCGGAAACCTACGCCTACGGCCGCACCCAGGGCATCCCGTCGCTCTGGCAACGATTCAACCGCCATTTCGGGTCGATACCCGGGCAGAGGGGCGACATCGCCTATGGTGTGTGCAGTGACAGCGACGGCGAGGCCGGCACCTTCCGCTACATGGCGGCGGCCGAAATCAGCGACGCCGACGACCTGGCCGAGGGCTTTTCGACAGTGAGGTTGCCGAAACAGCGCTACGCTGTCTTTCTGCATCGTGGCCACATCTCCGCGATCGCCAAAACCGCCGACTACGTCTTCGGAACATGGCTGCCGGAATCCGGGCTGCAGCACGGAGAAACACCTGACCTCATCGAACGCTATGACGAGCGTTTTGACCCGCATTCGGGCATGGGCGTCGTCGAAATGTGGATTCCGGTCAAATCGTAAACGGTAAAGCGCCGCCACAATAAGGCGGCGGCGCTTGTCTCTTCCGCAATGTTTCTTAAATACTTTCGGCGATTCTTGCGCGACGACGCGCCACCACTCGCAGCGCCGCACGTCCATCGGACGCGCTAGGCCGCTGCGGAACTTTGAAGTGCTGAAAGAGAAAGATCGCCGATGCAGGACCTCCTGTTGCTTGCCCAAGACCCCGCCGCCTGGGTCGCCCTCATCACCCTCGTCGTCATGGAGGTGGTTCTCGGCATCGACAACCTGATCTTCATCTCGATCCTCACCAACAAGCTGCCGCCCGAACACCGGGAAAAGGCCCGCCGCATCGGCATCGGCCTTGCGCTCGTCATGCGCCTGGCGCTGCTTGGCACCGTCGCCTGGATCGTCAAGCTGACGACGCCCGTGTTCGAGGCCTTCGGCCACGGCTTCTCCTGGAAGGACATGATCCTGATCGCCGGCGGCCTGTTCCTCGTCTGGAAGGCGACCAAGGAAATCCACCACAACGTCGATCCGAGCGATCACGGCGAGGACTTCATCGCCTCCTCGGCGATCAACAGCTTCGGCGCCGCGATCGGCCAGATCCTTCTGCTCGACCTCGTCTTCTCCGTCGACAGCATCATCACCGCGGTCGGCATGACCCCGCACCTGCCGATCATGGTCATCGCCGTGGTTGCCGCCGTCACCGTCATGCTCGTTGCCGCCAACCCGCTTGCCAACTTCATCGAGAAGAACCCGACGATCGTCATGCTGGCGCTCGCCTTCCTCCTGATGATAGGCACGACGCTGATTGCCGAAGGCATGGGCCTGCATGTGCCGAAGGGTTACATCTACGCCGCCATGGCCTTCTCGGCGCTGGTCGAAATCCTCAACATGGTGGCGCGCAACGCGCGCCTGAGGAAGGCCGGAAAGCTCGACTGACGAGCCGGCTGAAAAACAATCCCGTCATGAGAAAGGCCCGCATCCAAGATGCGGGCCTTCTGCTTGCGGGAGTTCTGGAAGACGCGGAGCCCGAAACCGGCCGTCAACCGCGAGCCATCGGCGGCAAGACAAACGGGGTCGTTTCCCCTTGCCGTCGAGCCTGCCGGGGCCGGTCTCCACGCCTTCTGGTTGGACAACGCATCTCTTCAGGAAACGTTCCGATCCGGTTTCAACCCATCAAACATCCGGACGATGGCCGACCTCGACCAGGATGTTGCCAGGGATCGTTGCGTAAAAGACGTAGGCGCCGTGCCGGTCGGCGGGCGGGATCACCTGGACACCGGCTTGACGCGCCCGCTGGTAGACGTCGTCGACCTCGGCCCGCACCGGCAGCAGAAAGCCGATGTGGTAGGTCTGGGCCCCGAGGCTGACCTGGTCGACGCCGCCGAGCGCGGTGATCGGCGGACTGACGACAAGCACCAGGCCGGAACCGTCCGTCAGGCGATAGAAGGCATCCTTGCCGCGTTTTTCGACCAGCGTCAGGCCGAAATGATCGATGAGGAAGGACGCCGTTTCGGCAACGACAGGGCTATGGAGGTCGATATGGTTCAGTCGCATGTTACAGTCTCCGTGTTCGAGAAACGCGGCGGACTGCGTCGATTGCATACACCCCGCCGCGGACCGATGCGATTGCATCGGAACCACGTCGTGGGTTCGAACGGGACGTTCGAGCAGAGCTTCGTTTAGAAAACCGAAGGGACCGGGCTTACCTTATCCGGTCCTGCCTTTTTCGACGTCCCCTGCTTAGCGCAGAATGGCCAGAGACGGAAGACGGGCGGCGATCAGTTCTTGCCGGCGCCGGGGTCGATGTGCTGGAGTTCCTGCAGATAGGCGTCGAGACGGTCGAACTTCTGCTCCCAGAAGCGGCGGTAGCCGTCGAGCCAGCTGTTGACGTCCTTCAGCGGAGCGGCTTCAAGTTTGCATGGTCGCCACTGCGCTTCGCGGCCGCGGCTGATCAGCCCGGCGCGCTCGAGAACCTTGAGATGCTTGGAGACTGCCGGCAGGCTCATTTCGAAGGGCTCCGCCAGCTCGCCGACCGAGGCTTCGCCAAGTGCGAGGCGGGCGAGAATGGCCCTTCGCGTTGGATCGGCCAGGGCTGAGAGCGTCGTCGACAAGCGATCTTCCGGCATTTTCTAAAAAACCTTTCAGTTAAATAACCTTTTGGTTCATTAACGCCCGCAGGCGGCAGTGTCAACAAAAACCGGCGTGATCGGGTTTCCGTTGACATGATCGGCGTTCTATGGTCTCACGCGAGCCTATTGGAATAGCCTGCCGATACCGTTGTTGCGGCACCCTTGCGGGCCTTTCCTTCCCATAAAATGCGCGCCCCCGGCGGCCGGTTTCTTCTCCGGCAAGGGGCGAAAAGCACGTCAGACGGGCAAAGACCATGGCAAATTCAGCAGTCCGGGTACGCATCGCACCCTCCCCCACCGGCGAGCCGCATGTCGGCACCGCCTACATCGCTCTGTTCAACTACCTCTTCGCAAAAAAGCATGGTGGCGAGTTCATCCTGCGCATCGAGGACACCGATGCCACCCGCTCGACGCCGGAGTTCGAACAGAAGGTGCTGGACGCGCTGAAATGGTGCGGGCTCGAATGGTCGGAAGGTCCTGATGTCGGTGGCCCTTACGGTCCCTACCGCCAGAGCGACCGCAAGGACCTGTACCGCCCCTACGTCGAAAAGATCGTCGAGAACGGTCACGGCTTCCGTTGCTTCTGCACGCCCGAGCGGCTCGAGCAGATGCGCGAGAGCCAGCGCGCCGCCGGCAAGCCGTCGAAGTATGACGGCCTGTGTCTCCACCTGTCCGCCGAGGAAGTGACGTCGCGCGTTGCCGCCGGCGAGCCCCATGTCGTGCGCATGAAGATCCCGACAGAGGGCTCGTGCAAGTTTACCGACGGCGTCTATGGCGACGTGGAAATTCCGTGGGATGCCGTCGACATGCAGGTCCTGCTCAAGGCCGACGGCATGCCGACCTATCACATGGCCAACGTCGTCGACGACCATCTGATGAAGATCACGCACGTCGCCCGCGGCGAGGAGTGGCTGGCCTCCGTGCCGAAGCACATCCTGATCTACCGCTATCTCGGCCTCGAACCGCCGGTCTTCATGCACCTGTCGCTGATGCGCAATGCCGACAAGTCGAAGCTGTCGAAGCGCAAGAACCCGACGTCGATCTCCTACTACACGGCGCTTGGCTACCTGCCGGAAGCGCTGATGAACTTCCTCGGCCTGTTCTTCATCCAGATCGCCGAAGGCGAGGAGCTGCTGACGATCGAGGAACTGGCTGCAAAATTCGACTCGGAGAACCTCTCCAAGGCCGGCGCGATCTTCGACATCCAGAAGCTCGACTGGCTGAACGCCCGCTGGATCCGCGAGAAGCTTTCGGAAGAAGAATTCGCCGCCCGCGTCCTTGCCTGGGCCATGGAAAACGACCGCCTGAAACAGGGCCTGAAGCTCAGCCAGTCGCGCATTTCCAAGCTCGGCGAACTGCCCGATCTCGCTGGCTTCCTTCTGAAGTCGGACCTCGGCCTCAAGCCCGAAGCCTTCGCCGGCGTCAAGTCGACGCCGGAAGAGCTGCTCGAGATCCTCAACACGGTTCAGCCGGACCTTGAAAAGATCCTCGAATGGAACAAGGAATCGATCGAGGCCGAACTGCGTGCGATCGCCGAGCGCATGGGCAAGAAGCTGAAGGTGATCCTGGCGCCGCTCTTCGTGTCCGTGTCCGGCTCGCAGCGCTCGCTGCCGCTGTTCGACAGCATGGAAATCCTCGGCCGCGCCGTGGTCCGCCAACGCCTCAAGGTCGCGTCCCAGGTAGTCGCTTCCATGGTCGGCAGCGGAAAGTAAGGAGAGCACGATGAACGACAAGACCGAGACCACTGGCCTCTCCTCCGACGCCACGGAAGTGCGCGCACAGAAGCTGAAGCTTTTGCGCGAGCAGATCGGCGACGTCTATCCGGCGCATTTCCACCGGACGATGAGCAATGCCGAGCTGACCGCCAAGTACGAGAGCCTGGAGCCGGATACCGAGACGCAGGATGTCGTGACCGTCGCCGGCCGCGTCTACTCCTCGCGCAACTCCGGCATGTTCATGGACATCCATGACGCGTCGGGCAAGATTCAGATCTTCAGCCACAAGGACGTGACGAGCGAGGAAGCCCGCGGACTGCTGCCGATGATCGACATCGGCGACATCATCGGCGTGACCGGCGTCGTACGCCGCACCAAGCGTGGCGAGCTGACGATCAACGCGCAGGCGATCACGATGCTGACGAAGTCGCTGCTGCCGATGCCCGAGAAGTGGCACGGTCTCTCCGACATCGAGATCCGCTACCGCAAGCGCCACCTCGACATCATGACCAACGAGGAATCGAAGCTGCGCTTCCAGCAGCGCAGCAAGATCGTCTCGGGCATCCGTCGCTTCATGGAAAACGACGGCTTCATGGAAGTCGAGACGCCGATGCTGCATTCGGTCTATGGCGGCGCCACCGCCGAGCCGTTCAAGACGCATCACAACACGCTGAAGCTCGACATGTTCCTGCGCATCGCGCCGGAACTGTACCTGAAGCGCACGTTGGTTTCGGGTCTGACCGACAAGGTCTTCGAGATCAACCGCAACTTCCGCAACGAAGGCGTCTCCACCCGGCACAATCCGGAATTCACCATGATGGAGTGCTACTGGGCCTATGCCGACTACGAGGACATCATGGACCTCGTCGAGCGGCTGTTCGGTGAGCTTGCGATGGCGATCCACGGCTCGACCGAGTTTGCCTATGGCGACAAGGAAATCTCCTTCAAGGGTCCGTTCCGTCGCGTGCCGATGCCCGACGCCGTCAAGGAAGCGACCGGTATCGACTTCCTGGCGATGAAGACCGACGAGGAAGCCCGCGCTGCCGCCAAGGCTGCCGGCTTCGAGGTCGAGAAGGACTGGACCTGGGGCGAGTGCCTCGCCTTCATCTTCGAAGAGAAGGTCGAAGGCACGCTGATCCAGCCCGCCCACGTCACGCATTTCCCGAAGGACATCTCGCCCTTTGCCAAGGAAGTGCCGGGCGAGCCGCGCCTCGTCGAGCGTTTCGAGACCTATTGCAACGCCTGGGAACTGGGCAACGCCTTCTCCGAACTGAACGACCCGGAAGAGCAGCGCGCCCGCATGGTCGAGCAGCTGGAGCAGGCGCATGCGCGCGGCGAAAAGGCCAAGCAGCTCGACGACGAGTTCCTTGACGCGATCGACCAGGGCATGCCGCCGGCCGGTGGCCTCGGCATCGGCGTCGACCGCCTGATCATGCTTTTGACCAACGCACCGTCGATCCGCGACGTCATCCTCTTCCCGGCCCGCCGGCAGAAGGCTGATTGATCAAGGTCGCATCGCCACGAACAGGAAGGCCCGCCGCTCACGCGCCGGGCCTTTTTCAGTTTCAGAGGGATCAGATAGCCGGATGTGACCCGGGCCTAGTGGCCCGCGGAAGCCTCGGCGGTCTCGGCCGGCTTGGCCTCGTGTTCACCGGCGCCGCCCTCGGCGGTCGCGCCATCGGCCGGTGCGGCCGAAGGATCGATGCATGGCGAATGGTCGTCCATGGCCGCCATCATCGTGCGGATGTCGTCCATCGAAAGGTCGACGGTCTTGCCATGGAAGACACCGACAGAATTGGCCGTGCCGTCGTTGTAGAACGCCCGAAACGTCTCGCTCATGCCCGGAACGCTCTGCGGACCGGGGGCGAAGAGCACCTCCGCACCGATCGCGGCACCGCGCACATCGGCCCGGTTTTCAGGGCCGGCAGAATCGAGCACGACGACCTGATAGAGATCTGCCCGTTCGGCCTTGGCCAGGGCGCCGACGACGCGCAACGCCGTGCGCATGCGCGCCTGGCCGTCGGCGCGGTCGGTCTTGACATGCATGCGGATCCAGCGTTGGCCGTTGTGGCTGAGCTTCAGCGTGCGAATGGTCGTGCATTCGAGGCCCGACACCTTCGGTTTGGAAAGTTCCGCCATCAGCGCGTCGCGGCTGACATAGACGGCAGCCCCGCCCGAAGCGGCGGAAACACCGAAGGCCGCCGTGAGAATGACGAGCAGTCTCTTCGATGGCCTGATCTTGCCGAGGATAGCCTTCACGAGGGTGGACTCCGCCGTCATATCCAGAAATTGCAAAAAGCCCGGAACGGGCAGCACAACATTAGGCGCGCGACCTTTCGGAAAGTTTAAATTGCGGTAGCGATCTGCCGGCAACCCGCAGGAGACCGGCGGCAGGGGATCAACAAAAAAGGGAGGCGGGCGATTGCGCGCCCGTCTCCCTCTCAAAGCTCTACGTCGATCAGTCCACGGCGATATCGATGCGGTCGCGGCACTCGCGGTAAGGCGAAAAATGCGCCTTGCCCGAGGCGTCGACCCATCGGCGGTTTTCGACGCAATAGGCACCCGACTTCGTCAGGATGACCTTGGGGCGCCGCCGGTTGTAGCTGTCGTTGGAATGGGTGAAGGAACCGATGCCGGCATACCAGTCGCTGCTGTCGGAAGAACCGTTGCCGCCCCCACCGCCGCCACGGCTTTTGCCGCCGGCGCTTTGGGCAAAGGCGGGAGCGGCAAACGACGTTGCCGCGGTGACGACGATCATGGAAACAAGGACCAGCCTATGCATGACATTACCTCCCGGTTGACTGGATGAGCCGTTCCCATCCACACGCAGAGCTTGCCATGCTCGCCCGGTTGGCGGTGTTCCCATGGAAACCGGTCAGAGGCGCGGCCGCTCCCCCATCAACCCGGATGGCGATTGACATTCGCGCCCATCTTGCCTCCATTGCGAGCCGTCAAACACAAGAACAAGAAAAGAAGAACGAGAATGCATAAAGTTATCTTTGATACGGATCCGGGCATCGACGATGCAATGGCGCTGCTCTTCCTGCACCGTCACCCGGCCATCGACCTGATCGGCATCACCACCGTTTTCGGCAATGCCTCGGTCGAAACCACGACGCGCAACGCGCTGTTCCTGAAGCGTGAGTGGGGCATCGACGCGCCCGTGGCCAAGGGCCTCGACAAGACCTTCAATCCTGAGCGCCCGCATGTCGGCTGGCCGACCTTCATCCACGGTGACGACGGCCTCGGCAATATCGACGTGCCCGAGACGATCGACCTGCCGGTCGACCCGCGCCCGGCGCACCGCTTCATCATCGACACCGTTCGCGCCCATCCCGGCGAAGTGACGCTGATCGCCGTCGGCCGCATGACCAACCTGGCGCTGGCGCTGCGCGAGGATCCCGAGTTCGCAGCGCTCGTGCGCGAAGTCGTCATCATGGGCGGCGCTTTCGACGTCAACGGCAACATCACGCCGGCTGCCGAGGCCAACATCCACGGCGACCCGGAAGCCGCCGACGTTGTCATGACTGCGCCCTGGCCGGTTACCGTCGTCGGTCTCGACGTCACCACCCAGACCGTGATGACCAAGGCGATGATCGCCGATGTCGCCGAACGCGGCGGCGACGCCGGCAAACTGCTTGCCGACATCTCGAAGTTCTACGTCACCTTCTACGAGCAGCACGTGCCCGATGGCATGGTCGTGCACGACAGCTGCGCCTGCGCCTATGTCGTGGCGCCTGACCTGTTCACCGTCAGAAGCGGCGCGATCCGCGTCGTCTGCGGCGGCATTGCCGATGGCCAGACGATCCAGAGCCCCGACACCAGGCTGTTCCCGCCGAGCCCCTGGGACGATCTGCCGAGCCAGAAGGCCTGCATCGACATCGATGCCGCCCGCACGCTGAAGCTGATCATCGACACGCTGGTTCTGCCGGGTTGAGGCTGAACGAGGCGCAGCAAATGTTGCGCCTCGAAAAACTTGAACAAGACGGCTGGCGAATGTGCATTCGCCGGCTATCTTTCAGTCCATGAAACCGGACGCCCTGCTCTACCCCGCCCCCAAAGGCCTCTATTGCCCGATCGGTGACTTCTACATCGACCCGGTTCAACCGGTCGAAAGGGCGCTGATCACCCATGGTCATTCCGACCATGCTCGCGCCGGCCATGGCCAGGTGCTCGCCACCCGCGAGACCCTGGACATCATGCGCATCCGCTACGGCGACGACTTCTGCGGCACGAGCCAGCCGATCGCCCTTGGCGAAACGCTCACCGTCAACGGCGTCGAGGTGGGCTTTTATCCTGCCGGCCACGTGCTCGGCTCGGCGCAGATCTCCGTTCGTACAGACGGCACCCGCATCGTCGTCTCAGGCGACTACAAGCGACGGCGGGACCCGACCTGCGCCGGCTTCGAGCCGGTCGCCTGCGATGTCTTCATCACCGAAGCGACCTTCGGCCTGCCGGTCTTCCACCACCCGGACGACCGCGCGGAAACGCGCAAGTTGCTGACGTCGCTGGCGCAGTTTCCCGAGCGCACCCATGTGGTCGGCGCCTATGCGCTCGGCAAGGCGCAGCGGGTGATCGCGCTGCTGCGCGAAGAGGGCTATCACCAGCCGATCTTCATCCATGGCGCCCTGCAACGGCTGTGCGACTACTATCAGAGCCAGGGCATCGACCTTGGCGACCTGCGGCCCGCAACGCTCGCCGCCGACGACAGGCAGGACTTCAGGGGCACGATCGTGATCGGCCCGCCCGCCGCCTTCGCCGATCGCTGGTCGCGTCGCTTCTCCGACCCGATCGCCAGCTTCGCTTCCGGCTGGATGCTGATCCGGCAAAGGGCGAAACAGCGCGGCGTCGAGCTGCCCTTGATCATCTCCGACCATTGCGATTGGGCCGAACTGACAGAGACGATTACCGAGATCGCACCGGCCGAAGTCTGGGTCACGCACGGGCGGGAGGAGGCGCTGGTGCGCTGGTGCGAACTCAAGGGCATCGCCGCCCGTCCGCTGCATCTCGTCGGCTACGACGACGAGGGAGAGTGACGGATGCGCGCCTTCGCCGAACTGCTCGACCGTCTCGTCCTCAGCCCGCAGCGCAACGCTAAAATCCGCCTGCTTGTCGATTACTTCCGCACCGCGCCGGACCCCGATCGCGGCTATGCGCTTGCGGCGATCGCCGGCACGCTGTCGCTCAACACGGTCAAGCCAGCAATGATCCGCGACCTCCTGCTCGAACGCATGGACGCGGTGCTCTTCCAGTATTCCTACGATTATGTCGGCGACCTTGCCGAAACGGTTTCGCTCGTCTGGGAGCCGCCTGCCGGCACCGTGGAGGCGGACATTCCGCTTGGCGAGGCCATCGAGCGCCTGCAAAGGACCGGACGCGCCGATGTGCGCGGCGTCGTTCGCGACATGCTCGACCGATTGGACACCTCGGCGCGCTTCGCCTTCCTCAAGCTGGTGACGGGAGGCCTTCGCATCGGTGTTTCAGCCAAGCTCGCCAAGCAGGCGCTCGCCGACATGGGCGGCAAGGACGTCGCCGAAATCGAGACCCTCTGGCACGGCCTGTCGCCGCCCTACCTGCCGCTCTTCCGCTGGCTTTCGGGAGAGGCGGAGAAGCCGGCGCTTTCGACGCCGGCGGTCTTCCATTCGGTCATGCTCGCCAATCCCGTCGGCGACGGCGATCTCGACGGGCTCGACCCCAAGGATTTCGCCGCCGAATGGAAGTGGGACGGCATCCGCGTGCAGCTTGCCAACATCGGCGGCGTGCGCCGGCTCTATTCCCGCAGCGGCGACGAGATTTCCGGCGCCTTTCCCGATGTGCTGGAAGCCGCCGACTTTTCCGGAGTGATCGACGGCGAACTGCTGGTCGGCGGCACCGCGCGCACCAATCGTGCGACGCGCACCTTCGCCGACCTGCAGCAACGGCTGAACCGCAAGACGGTCAGCCACAAGCTCATCGAAACCTATCCCGCCTTCGTTCGCGCCTATGACATTCTCTTCTCAGGCGAAGAGGACGTTCGCCCGCTGGACTTCGCCGCAAGGAGAGCAATGCTCGCCGGCCTCGTCGAGCGCGCCTCGCCGCAGCATTTCGACCTCTCGCCGCTGGTGCCCTTCTCGTCCTGGGAAGAACTCGACCGGCTGCGCGCCGATCCGCCGGATCCCGTCATCGAAGGCATCATGCTGAAACGGCTGGATTCGCCCTATACGCCGGGCCGCGCCAAAGGCCCGTGGTTCAAGTGGAAGCGCGCGCCCTTCAATATCGACGCGGTGCTGATGTATGCCCAGCGCGGCCACGGTAAGCGCTCGAGCTATTACTCCGACTACACCTTCGGCGTCTGGACCGACATCGAGGGCAAGGAAACGCTGGTGCCCGTCGGCAAGGCCTATTTCGGCTTCACCGATGCGGAACTCGAAATCCTCGACCGCTTCGTCCGGGACAACACGACCGAACGCTTCGGCCCGGTGCGGGCAGTCAGGGCGGAGCCCGATTTCGGTTTCGTCGTCGAGGTCGCCTTCGAGGGCATCAACCGCTCGAGCCGGCACAAGTCGGGCGTCGCCATGCGCTTCCCGCGCATCGCGCGCCTGAGACAGGACAAGCTGCCGCGCGACGCCGACCGGCTGGAGACGCTGCAGGCGATGATCGAAGCGCGGGAGAATACCTAGCTTCGCGGAACATCCGTCGCTGCCTCGCGTTGGCCAGGGCAACCAACCGAAAGGCCACGTGCCATGCCAGCCAAATCGAAAGCCCAGCAGCGTGCAGCCGGCGCTGCCCTTGCCGCCAAGCGCGGCGACGTCAAGAAATCCAGCCTCAAAGGCGCGTCGCGCGAAATGGAAAAATCCATGAGCGAAGGTGAACTCGAAGAGCTTGCAGAAACCAAGCACAAGAAGCTGCCCGAGCGCAAAGGTGACTGAGACGCGAAGGAATAAAAGCGGCACCTAAAACAAGGTTTATTAAGACCCTTTTGGGATTATCCGGCTCAAGACATAGCCATTCGCGTGCCGCCGGGGTGTTTCGTGCCTGCCAGACATGCTTTCAACCTTGGAATGAAGAGGCTCTCCAGGGTTTTGACGCCGAGCTATCTTCCGGCGATCATCGCCGCCTTCGTGGTTCTGGTCGCCGGCATCCTTGCGGACAACCAGAACCAGGTGGTCGACGAGGCGCGCCAGCGCGCCCGCGTCGCCGAGGAACTCAACCCCATCCGCTCCAAGCTCGAGGCCAACGTCAATGGCAACATCCAGCTCGTTCGCGGGCTGATCGGCACCCTGGTCACCGAGCCGGCGATGGACCAGCAGCGTTTCGCCGCTCTGGCGCGCAGTGTCTTCACCGAGCGCTCGCAATTGCGCAGCATCGCCGCTGCGCCCAATCTGATCGTCTCGCTCGTCTATCCGCTCGAACAAAATCGCCGCGCACTCGGCCTCGACTATCGCAAGAACGAGGCGCAGCGCGCCGCCGTCTTGCGCGTAAAGGACACCGGCCAGATGGTGCTTGCCGGGCCTGTCGATCTCGTCCAGGGCGGCAAGGGCCTGATCGGCCGCTTCCCCGTATCGATCGATGCGGGCGGCGGCAGCAACCGCTTCTGGGGCATCGTCTCGGCCATCATCGACGTGGACCGGCTCTATCGCGACAGCGGCCTTTCTTCCGATGAACTCGGCATCGACGTCGCCATTGCCGGTCGCGACGGCACCGGCGCGCAGGGTCCGGTCTTTTACGGCGACGCGAACATTTTCCGCGATGCACCGGTCGAAATGACCGTGCTTCTGCCCGGTGGCTCCTGGCATATCGCCGCCGTTCCGAAGGGCGGCTGGCCGACGACGGCTGGCAATGCCTGGCTCATTCGCGGCCTCATCGTCATCGGCGGCCTGATGATCATCCTGCCGATGGTGTTGACCGGGCGCCTCCTGGCCGAGCGGCAAGGCAACATTCGTGCCCTGAGGCACAGCAAGGCGCAGCTCCAGGAGCTCTCCCATCGGCTGAAGATCGCGCTCGACTCCTCCCAGATCGGCATCTGGGAACTCGACGTCGCCAGCAGGAAGCTGCTCTGGGACGATCGGACCAAGGAGCTCTATGGACGGTCGGCATCGTTGCGCCAGGCCTATGACGACTGGAAGGACACGCTGCACCCGGACGATCTCGACCGCGCCGAACGGGAATTTGCCGAGGCGCTGGAATCCGGGCTCGCCTACAATTCCGATTTCCGCGTCCGCCTGCCTGACGGCGGCACGCGCCACATCCGGGCCAACGGTTCCTTCTATATCGGCGCCGACGGCCACCGGAAGATCGTCGGGGTCAACTGGGACGTGACCGCTGACTTCGAGACCCGCGAAACGCTTTTCGAAGCCAAGCGCACGGCCGAGGCGCACAGCGTCGAGCTCGAAGCGGCGCGCCATCGCATGGAGTTCAATGCGCTGCACGATCCGCTGACCGGCCTGCCGAACCGCCGCTTCCTCGACCAGGTCCTGGCTGAGCGCGACCGGCATTTCGCGCGCGAGGCGAAGCTCAGCATCTTCCACATGGATCTCGACCGGTTCAAGCAGATCAACGATACGCTCGGCCACGCGGCCGGCGACGAGATCCTCAGGCATGCCGCCGAACTGCTGCGTGGCAATGCCGACGAAAAGGACTTCGTCGCCCGCATTGGCGGCGACGAATTCGTCCTCGTCCGCCAGGACGGCGGCATGGAGCCGGACGCCCGGCTGGCGTCGCGCATCATCGAGGCGATGAGCGTGCCCGTCCGCTACAAGGACCAGGAGTGCCGCATCGGCGTCAGCATCGGCATCGCCGCCCAGAGCCAGGCGAACGAAGAGCTGTCGCACGTGCTCGTCAATGCCGACATCGCGCTCTATGAGGCCAAGCGCCGCGGCCGCAACCGGCACGAGATCTTCACCGGCGAACTGAAGACGGCAGTCTTCAAGACCAAGCAGACCGCCGACGAGATCCTGCGCGGGCTCGAGCACAACGAGTTCATCGCGCATTTCCAGCCGCAGTTCTGTCCGCGCTCGCTGGATATCATCGGTGTCGAGGCGCTGGCGCGCTGGGATCATCCGACCAAGGGCCTGCTTGGTCCGCACACGTTCCTGAAGACGGCCGAAGACATCAACGTCGTGGCCTCGATCGACCAGGCGATCCTGGAGCAGGCGCTGTTCCAGATCTACCGCTGGGAAGCGAGCGGCATTCATATCCCCAAGGTCTCGGTCAATCTCTCCTATGCGCGGCTTCACGACGAAAATCTGATCGAGCGGCTGGAGCAGCTGCAGATCCCGGCGGGCCGCCTGTCGTTCGAACTGTTGGAATCGATCTCCTTCGACGAGAGCGACGTGACGGTTCTGTCGAACATCCGTCGGATCAAGGAACTCGGCATCGACATCGAGATCGACGATTTCGGCACCGGCTATGCATCCATCGTCAGCCTCTTGAAGCTGACGCCGCGGCGCTTGAAGATCGACCGCCAGCTCGTCCTGCCGATCCTGAAGTCGCCGGCCGAAAAACGCCTGGTCGAGTCCATCATCGATATCGGCACATCGCTCGGCATCGAGGTGATCGCCGAAGGCGTCGAGACCCTCGAACACGCTGCTATCCTGAAGGAACTCGGCTGCCACGGGCTGCAGGGTTATGCCTTCGCGCGGCCCATGAGCGCCAACGACCTTGCGACCTTCGCCTTCGAGCGCCGGTGGCTGGCAGCCTGAGATAGGCTTCGGCGCCTGTTAAAAACGCAGGTGCGTGCATTTTTCGCAGGCTTGAGGCTTGGCAGCCCTGCCGCGAATCGCCATAAAAACAATTGCCTGCCTCCGCTTCATGGGAATGGCGGCATCACCTGCGGCAGTCGCTGATGCGACCGCCCTTTCGGGCCTCTAGAGTGTCCCGCTTCAAGTGGAACCACTGAAAGCGGAAAAGATGCTCTAGAATCAAAATCCTGGTGCGTTTCCTGTGCATTCTTTCGGAAAGCACGGCGCTCGGGTGCCCGCTCTCCATGAACCCGAACGAAGGGAACGGTACGATCGAATACGCGGGAAAATTGCTTTCTGTCTTCATTCTCGCCCCATTTGCGGGAAGCCTCCTTGCAATCTTCTTTCCGCCCGATCAGCGCGGTGCGACGGCCTGGTTTGCAGGAGCGATCGCGTTCCTGTGTTTCCTCGTCGCCGCCGGTCTCTATCCCTTCGTCACTTCCGGCGGCGTCCTGCGCTACGACATCGCCTGGCTTCCGGAACTCGGCCTCAACTTCACGCTCCGGATGGACGGCTTCGCCTGGCTCTTCACGGTTCTGGTGACCGCGATCGGCGTGCTCGTGGTGCTTTACGCCCGCTACTATATGGCGGCAGAAGACCCTGTGCCGCGCTTCCTGTCGCTGTTCCTCGCCTTCATGGGCTCGATGCTCGGCGTCGTGCTTTCAGGCAATCTCATCCTGCTCGCCGTCTTCTGGGAACTGACGAGCATCGTCTCCTTCCTTTTGATCGGCTACTGGCACCACAATGCGCACGCCCGCGACGGCGCACGCATGGCGCTGACGGTGACCGGCACCGGCGGCCTCTGCATGCTCGTCGGCCTGCTTCTGATGGGCCGCATCGTCGGCAGCTACGATCTCGACGTCGTGCTCGCCTCCGGTGACCTCATCCGCAACTCGCCGCTCTACATGCCGGTCTTGATCCTGGTGCTGCTCGGCGCGCTGACGAAGAGCGCGCAGTTCCCGTTCCATTTCTGGCTGCCGCACGCCATGTCGGCGCCGACGCCGGTCTCGGCCTACCTGCACTCGGCAACCATGGTGAAGGCCGGCGTATTCCTGCTGGCGCGCCTCTGGCCAGTCATGGCCGGCACCGAGGCCTGGTTCTGGATCGTCGGCCTCGCCGGTCTTTCGACGCTGCTGCTCGGCGCCTATTTCGCCATCTTCCAGCAGGACCTCAAGGGCCTGCTCGCCTATTCCACCATCAGCCATCTCGGCCTGATCACCGTGCTCTTGAGCCTCGGCAGCCCGCTGGCCGCGGTCGCCGCGGTGTTCCACATCGTCAACCACGCGACCTTCAAGGCGTCGCTGTTCATGGCGGCCGGCATCATCGACCACGAGACCGGAACGCGCGACATGCGCAAGCTCGGAGGGCTGATCAGGTACATGCCTGGAACGGCGGTGCTCGCCATGGTCGCGAGCGCGGCCATGGCCGGCGTGCCGCTCTTGAACGGCTTCATCTCCAAGGAAATGTTCTTCGCCGAAGCGATCGAAACGCACCAGGCCAACATTCTCGACACGATGACGCCCTATGTCGCGACGCTCGCCGGCATGTTCGCGGTCACCTATTCGCTGCGCTTCATCCACAGCGTCTTCTTCGGCAAGACGCCGGAGGACCTGCCGAAGGTGCCGCACGAGCCGCCGCGCTGGATGCGCGTGCCGATCGAGTTCCTGGTGCTTGCCTGCCTCGTCGTCGGCATCATCCCGGCGATCACCATCGGCCCATTCCTGCACACGGCGGTCGTCTCCATTCTCGGCGCCAACACGCCCTATTACAGTCTTTCCGTCTGGCACGGCTGGAACCTGCCGCTGATCATGAGCTTCGTGGCGCTTCTCGGCGGCATTGGCCTCTACTTCCTGATGCGCAACTATCTCGCCACCAGCGTCGAAGGGCCGCCGGTCTTCCGCCTGCTGCATGGCCAGCGCATCTTCGAGCGCGTGCTGGTAACGCTCTCCTGGAAATGGGCGCGCTTTCTCGAGCAACGCCTCGGCACGCGGCGGCTGCAGCCGCAGATGCGCTTCCTCGTCTTCATCGCGATCGCCGCCGGCGCGCTGCCACTGCTTCTCAATCATTTCGAGCTGCCGCCGCTTCTCGTGCGCAGCATCGATCCGGCCTTCGCCCTGCTTTGGGCGATCGGCATCGCCTGCGCCATCGGTGCTGCGATCCTGGCAAAGTTCCACCGGCTGGCAGCGCTCGTGCTGCTCGGCGGCGCCGGGCTCACCACCTGCCTGACCTTCGTCTGGCTTTCCGCGCCGGATCTGGCGGTAACCCAGCTGCTCGTCGAGATCGTCACCACGGTGCTGATCCTGCTCGGCTTGCGGTGGCTGCCGAAGCGCATCGAGGACACCGAGGAAACCGAACTGTTGTCGCTGAAGGTCCGCTTCCGGCGCCTGCGTGACTTCCTGCTGGCGGTCGTCGCCGGCGGCGGTGTGGCGCTGATCGCCTATACGATGATGACCCGGCCCATGCCCGACACGATCGCAAGCTACTTCCTCGAGCGCGCCTACAAGGAAGGCGGCGGCACCAATGTCGTCAACGTCATCCTCGTCGACTTCCGCGGCTTCGACACGCTCGGCGAGATCGCGGTGTTGGCGATCGTCGCGCTCACCGTCTTCGCCCTGCTGCTGCGCTTCCGCCCGCAGGCCGACAGCCTGGAGGCGCCGGAACAGCAGCGCGTCCAGAACGCCTTCGACGACGATCATCCAGACCGCAACAAGGGTGACAGCGTCGCCGAATACCTGTTCGTGCCGTCAGTGATCATGCGCTGGATGTTCCCGGTCATCGGCATGCTCGCAGCCTACCTCTTCCTGCGTGGCCATGACCTGCCAGGCGGCGGCTTTGCCGCCGGCATCGCCATGTCGATCGGCTTCATCCTGCAATACATGTCCGGCGGAACCCGCTGGGTCGAGGAACGGCTGCGCATCCATCCGCTGCGCTGGATGAGCATCGGCCTTCTGGTGGCGGCCGCAACCGGCATCGGTTCCTGGTTCTTCGGCTATCCGTTCCTGACGTCCCATGCGCAATACGTGACGCTGCCGATCATCGGCAAGTTCCCGCTGGCGAGCGCCCTGTTCTTCGATCTCGGCGTGTTCTCGCTGGTGCTCGGCGCAACCGTGCTGATCTTGATTGCGCTTGCCCACCAGTCGATCCGCGCGCCGCGTGCCCATGCGCGCGCCATGCGAAAGGAGGCACGCTGATGGAGATCATTCTGTCTGCCGCAATCGGCGTCCTCACAGCTTCCGGCGTTTACCTGCTGCTGCGTCCGCGTACCTATCAGGTGATCATCGGTCTCTCGCTGCTCTCCTACGCCGTCAACCTCTTCATCTTCGGCATGGGGCGCCTTCGGGTGAACGCGCCGCCGGTGCTGGAACCCGGTGGCGTCGGCGATCTCAGCCGTTTCACCGATCCGGTGCCGCAGGCCCTCGTCCTGACAGCCATCGTCATCGGCTTTGCCATGACCGCACTCTTCCTCGTCGTGCTGCTCGCCTCGCGCGGCTTCACCGGCACCGACCATGTCGACGGCAGGGAGCAGCGCCATGACTAACTGGATGCACCACCTGCTGATCCTGCCGATCCTGCTGCCGCTGATGGTCGGCGCCGCAATGATCCCGATCGACGAGCGCAACCGCTCGCTCAAGGGCGTGATGAGCTTCGTCTCGACGCTCGCGCTCTTCATCCTCTCGATCGTGCTGATGCGGATCGCCTCGATGGACGGAGCGCCCGCGGGCAATGGCGTCTATCAGCTCGGCAACTGGCCCGCCCCCTTCGGCATCGTGCTCGTTCTCGACCGTCTGTCGGCGCTGATGCTGTGCCTAACGAGCGGGCTGGCGCTGGCCGCCCAGGCCTATTCGATCGCGCGCTGGCACACCGCCGGCCATCACTTCCATTCGCTGTTCCAGTTGCTGATCGCCGGCCTCAACGGCTCGTTCCTGACCGGCGACCTCTTCAACCTCTTCGTCTTCTTCGAGATCATGCTGGCGGCGTCCTACGGGCTGCTGCTGCACGGCTCCGGGCCGCTGCGTGTCAAGGCAGGCCTGCACTATGTCGCGATCAACCTTGCGGCGTCTTCGCTCTTCCTGATCGGCGTCAGCCTGATCTACGGCGCGACCGGCACGCTCAACATGGCCGATCTCTCGATGAAGCTGGCAACGCTCTCGCCAGAGGATCGCCAGATGGTCGAGGTCGGCGCCGGCGTGCTCGGTGTCGCCTTCCTGGTGAAGGCCGGCATGTGGCCCTTGAGCTTCTGGCTGCCGACGGCCTATTCGGCCGCGACGCCGCCGGTCGCCGCCGTCTTTGCGATCCTCACCAAGGTCGGCATCTATGTCATTCTCAGGCTTTCCCTGCTGGTCTTCGGTGCGAGCGCCGGCGCGTCTGCCGGTTTCGGCCAGCCGGTCCTGCTTGCAGGCGGCCTGCTGACGATCGCCTTTGGCGCCATCGGCGTGCTCGCGTCGCAGGCCATGGGGCGCCTCGCCGCCTACTCGGTGCTGGTCTCCTCCGGCACGCTGCTCGCCGCCATCGGCCTCGGCCATCCGAGCATGATCGCCGGTGCGCTCTTCTATCTTGTCAGCTCGACGCTGACGATCGCCGCTTTCTTCCTGCTGATCGAACTGGTCGAGCGCGGCCGTGACGCCGGCGCCGACGTTCTGGCGGTGACGATGGAAGCCTATGGCGACGCCGACGAGGACGAAGAGGAAGAAGAAGTCGGAGCCGCGATCCCCGGCACGATGGCAATCCTCGGCCTTTGCTTCTGCCTTTGCGCCCTCTTGCTTGCGGGCCTGCCGCCGCTCTCCGGCTTCGTCGCCAAGTTCGCCATCCTCGGCGGTCTCTTCGGCCTTTCGGGAGCGGAAGCCGCGCCGGCGATCTCCGCCGCCGACTGGACCTATGTCACGCTGCTGATCCTTTCCGGTCTCGCCGCGATGATTGCGATGAACCGCGTCGGCATCCGTACCTTCTGGGCGTCGATCGAAAACACCGTGCCGCGCGTCGTCGTCATCGAGATCACCCCCGTGGTCGTGCTGCTCGCGGCCTGCATCTTCTTGAGCGTGCAGGCCGGGCCGGCCATGCGCTACATGCAGGCAACGGCGGATTCGCTGTTCGATCCCACGGGGTATACGGAACGGGTGCTCACGGCGCCCCGGGCAGGAGGGCAGTAGGCGATGCGCACCTGGCTCCCCTATCCGCTTCTCTCCGTCGGGCTGCTCGTCATCTGGCTCCTGCTCAATCAGTCGGTCGCACCCGGCACCTTCCTCATGGGGACGATACTGGCAACCGGTCTCGGCTGGGTGACGCTGAAGCTCGGCCTCATGCGATCGCATCCGCGCCGGATCCTGTTGATCGTGCGCTTCGGCTTTGCCGTCGCCCTCGACGTGATCCGCTCGAACATCGCGGTCATCGCCGTCATTCTGCGTGGCCAGCGCCGGCCACCGAATTCGGGTTTCCTGACCATCGATCTCGATCTGGAAGACGAAAACGCCCTGGCGCTGCTTGCCTGTGTCATGACCGCGACGCCGGGAACGGCCTGGCTCGAATACGATCGCGGCCGCAAGTCGCTGCTCTTCCACGTGCTCGACATGGAAAACGAGGACATCTGGCTCGATACGGTCAGGCGCTACGAGACCGCCCTGAAGGAGATATTCGGATGATGGAACTTTCAATCATCTGGTCGATCCTGATTGCCCAGATCATGCTCGGCCTGGCGATGGCCTTTGCCTTCTATCGCATGGTGCGAGGACCGCGCGCCCAGGACCGCATCCTCGGCCTCGACACGCTCTACATCAACGCCATGCTGATGCTCTTGACCTTCGGCATCCGCACGGCCAACTCGCTCTATTTCGAGTCCGCACTGATCGTGGCTTTGATCGGCTTCGTCTCGTCGATCGCCTTCGGCAAGTTCCTGATGCGCGGGGAGATCATCGAATGAGCCACCTCACCGATCTTCCCGTCTGGGCCGCCGTGCTCGTCTGCGGGCTGACCGTTCTCGGCGCCGCGGTGGCGCTGATCGGCTCCGTCGGCCTGCTCCGGTTTACGAGCTTCTACGAGCGCCTGCACGCGCCGACGCTCGCGACCAGCGGCGGCGTGCTGATGATCTGCACCGCCTCGATCATCTGCTTTGCCGTGTTGCAGAGCCGCTGGGTGTTCCACGAGATCCTGATCATCGTCTTCGTCGTCGTTACCACGCCGGTGACGCTGATGCTGCTCGGTCAGGCGGCGCTCTACCGCGACCGCGTCGAGGAAAAGCGCGGCGTCCCGCTCAAGCAGCGACCGCCCCGCGAAGAACCGGCGGAATAGGTTTCAAAAGCCTCTCAGCGGGAAACTTAGGCCGACCCCCGAGGGAGTGCGGCCTATTCGCCGCGCCCTCTGAAGCGCCGCTGATAGGCGGGATCGTAGAGCGAGCTTTCGCGGAAATCGGAGGCTTCGAGCCCCGGACCAACGAAGATCAGCGCCGTGCGCTCGATCGGCTCTTCCGCCACCTTGGCGGCGATATCACCGAGCGTGCCGCGCACCACGCGTTCGTCCGGCCAGGAGGCCTTGACGACGATGGCTACGGGGCAGTCGGCGCCATAGAGCGGCGTCAGTTCCTCGACGACCTGCCCGAGCGCATGGATCGCAAGGTGGATCGCCAGCGTCGATCCCGTCGCGCCGAAGGCGGCAAGCGTTTCGCTGTTCGGCATCGGTGAAGCGCGGCCGGAAACGCGGGTCAGAACCAGGCTCTGGGCCACCGCCGGAATGGTCAGTTCACGCCCAAGCGCTGCGGCGGCCGCCGCAAAAGAGGGAACGCCCGGCGTCATCGTGTAGCCGATGCCGTGCTTTTCCAGCCGGCGGATCTGCTCGGCCACGGCACTCCAGACCGAGAGGTCGCCGGAATGCAGACGGGCCACGTCCAGACCATCAGCTTCGGCTCTGAGATACTCCGCCTCGATCTCGTCGAGCGACATCGGCGCGGTGTCGACGATGCGAGCACCGGGCGGGCAATATTGCAGCAGTTCCGGCGAGACGATCGAGCCGGCATAGAGGCAGACCGGGCAGCGCCCGATCAGGTCGCGACCGCGCACCGTGATCAGGTCTGCAGCCCCCGGGCCGGCGCCGATGAAATGTACCGTCATAGGTTGCTCTTTCTTTTTCTTAAGCAATTCCGGACGCAAACCGCGTCACACTTTTGCGGGGACTGCTTTAGCCCTTCGTCCACGACCACTGGGTGACCGGCATGGCCGGCTTCCAGCCGATCATGGCACCGATCGGTCCCGCCCGTGCGATGTCGATACGGATCAGCGAACCGCCGAGCCGCGCATGATGTTCGAGCAGCACCGCCTCCATGTCCGTCGTCACCGCATTGGCAACCAGCCGTCCGCCTGACTTGAGTGCGGCGATCGCCGCTTCCATCACGCCGTCTTCGCTGCCACCGCCACCGATGAAGATCGCGTCCGGCTGCGGCAGGCCTGCAAGCGCCGCCGGCGCCTCGCCTTCGACGACGGTCAGCCCGGGCACGCCGAACATCGTCGCGTTGCGGCCGATACGCGCTGCCCGCTCCGGCTCCACCTCGATGGTGATCGCCTGCATGGTCGGGTCGGCCAGCATCCATTCGATACCAATCGACCCGGAGCCGCCGCCGATATCCCAGAGCAGTTCGCCCTTGCGCGGCGCGAGGGCCGAGAGCGTCAGCGCCCGCACTTCCCGCTTGGTGATCTGCCCGTCATGTTCGAACAGCGCGTCGTCGCGGCCAGCGGCAAGCGGCAAGACGCGCGCGCCCTCGTCGGCCGTCACTTCGATGGCGCAGACGTTCAAAGGATGCACGAGGCCGAGCATGAAGCGCGAGGCAATCTGCGTCGTCACCCGTTCGCCGGCGCCACCAAGCGCCTCCAGCACCGTCAGCCGCGACTGACCGAAGCCGCTTGAAACCAGCAGTTCGGCCAGGTCCCTCGGACCCGCTCCGTCCGACGTCAGCGTCAGCACCTTGGCGCCGGGATGCAGGTGCGGCCGCACCAGATCGAGCGGTCGGCCATGCACGGAAACGAGCGTCGCGTCCTGCAGTGCCCAACCGAGGCGCGAGGCGGCAAGGCTGATCGACGAAGGTGCCGGAAGCGTGCGGATTTCGGCCGACGCGATCCGGCGCGCCAGCGTCACGCCGACGCCGAAGAAGAACGGGTCGCCCGAGGCGAGCACCACCACCGGGCTGCCGCGGCGCGCGACGATCTCGACGACCGAGCGCTCCAGCGGGCTTTGCCAATTGTGCGCTTCGCCAGTGATGAGGGAGGCCGCAAGTTCCAGATGGCGGTGGCCGCCGTAGACAACCGGTGCCTCGGCGATCAGCCGCTTGGCCTCGTCGCCGAGACCCGCTACACCATCCTCACCGATACCGATGACGGTCAGCCAGGGGGAGACGATGGCGGGTTCGCTGTTCGACACGTCAGCCATGGAAAAACCTCGTATTCTGATATTGGGTGGCACCACCGAGGCACGCGAGCTCGCACGGCGTCTGGCCGAAGATATCCGTTTTGATACCGCCATCTCGCTCGCCGGCCGCACCGCGGACCCGCGGCCGCAACCGGTCAGGACCCGCATCGGCGGCTTTGGCGGCGCCGAAGGGCTGGCGCATTTCCTGCACGACGAGAAGATCGCGCTGCTGGTCGATGCGACGCACCCCTTTGCCGCGCGCATTTCGCACAATGCCGCCGAGGCGGCGCAAAGAACGGGCGTGCCGCTGCTCGCCCTTCGCCGACCGGAATGGTTGCCCCTGCCCGGCGACCGCTGGACCCTGGTCGATAGCGTTGTCGAGGCGGTCAGTGCGCTTGGCGATCGAAGGCGCCGCGTCTTCCTCGCCATCGGCCGGCAGGAAGCCTTCCATTTCGAAGTCGCGCCCCAGCACAACTACGTCATCCGCAGCGTCGATCCGGTCACGCCGCCGCTCGATCTTCCCGACCAGGAGGCAATTCTTGCAACCGGTCCTTACAAGGAAGCCGACGAAGCCGAGCTGCTCAAGAGCCGGAAGATCGACGTGATCGTCGCCAAGAACAGCGGCGGCAGCGCCACCTACGGCAAGATCGCCGCAGCGCGCCGGCTCGGCATCGAGGTGATCATGGTCGAGCGGCGCAAGCCCGCGGACGTGCCGACGGTGGGCAATTGCGACGAGGCGCTCGACCGCATCGCTCACTGGCTCGCCCCTGCATAGAAGCGCGGCGTGTAGACGAGGTCCGGCTGGCCGTCGCGCTCGACGATGCGCGTTTCCGGCGAGCCGATGATGACGCAGGTCGCCATGTCGGCGCGGTTGGCATCGGCCTCGCCGAGCGGCATCACGGCGATCCGCTCGTCCGGCCGCCCGGCCGCGCGGCCGAAGATCACCGGAACCGTTGCCGGCAAGACGCCGCGCAGAAGCTCGAAGGCTTCGCCCAGTTGCCACGGCCGCGCCTTGCTGATCGGATTGTAGAGCGCAATGACGAAGCCCGCTTCCGCCGCCAGCCGCAGCCGCCTTGTGATGACTTCCCAGGGCTTCAGATTGTCGGAAAGCGAAATCGCGCAGAAATCATGACCGAGCGGCGCCCCAATGCGGGCGGCAACGGCAAGCATCGCGGTCACTCCAGGCGTGATCACCAGTTCGACCGACTTCCATTCCTCTGGGCCCTTGTCGATCGCCTCGCAGACGGCCGCCGCCATGGCAAAGACGCCGGGATCGCCACCGGAGACCATACAAACCTTCACGCCTGCCGCCGCCCGCGTCAGCGCGACCTGCGCCCGATCGAGTTCCTCACGGTTGTCGGAGGCGACGCGCACCTGATCGGGTCGGAGGTTCAGCCGGTCGAGATAGGGAAAGTAGCCGTAGAACTCCTGAGCGGCGGCAACGGCTTCCGCCGTTTCCGGCGTCATCTGCTTGGCGCTGCCCGGTCCGGTGCCGACGACATAGAGCGTGCCGGTCATGGCCGGTCCTTCCAGCCGGGAACGAGCACCAGCGAGAAATAGGGCGCATCGTCGTCTGCCTTCTCGGCGAGCGCCGTCATCGCCGCGTTCTTCATCGTGCCACGCTCGACATAGACGGCCTGAGCGAGGCGGCCGGAGGCGGCAAGCGCGCGGCGGATCTTCGGCAGGTTGCGCCCCACCTTCATGATCACGGCCGCTTCGGTATCCTTCAGCCTGCGGCCAAGCTCGGCTTCGGCCATGGTGCCGGGAAGCACGGAGAGCACGTCATCGCCCTGTACCAGCGGCAGGCCGGCAAGCGACCAGCAACCGGACATGGCGGTAATGCCGGGGATCACCTCGACCGGGAACCGGTTGGCGAGCCGCACATGCAGGTGCATGTAGGAACCATAAAACAGCGGATCGCCTTCGCTGAGCACGGCGACCGTACGACCGGCGAGAAGATGTGCTGCCACGGCTTCGGCCGACGCATTGTAGAAATCGGTAATCTGGCTCTTGTAGGCGCCGTCGTCCTTGTCGATCTCGGTCGTCACCGGATAGTAGAGTGGCAGTTCCACGAGATCCGGCTTCAGCAGTCCCTCGACCACGGCGCGACCGTTGCCACTGCGCCCGGCCTTGGCGAAATAGGCAAGCACATCGGCTTGCCCGAGCGCCTTCACCGCCTTGACCGTCAAAAGCTCCGGGTCGCCGGGGCCGGTTCCAACGCCGATCAGGCGTCCCACACCTGCGCCGCTCACAGTCCCGGCCTCGCGAGCGAATTCAGCGCCGCTGCCGTCATGGCGCTGCCACCGAGGCGGCCGCGCACGATGGCGAAGGGAACGCCGTAGGAATTCTCGGCGAGCGCATCCTTCGATTCCGCCGCACCGACGAAACCGACGGGCATGCCGAGGATCGCTGCCGGCTTCGGCGCGCCGTCTCGCAGCATTTCCAAGAGGAAGAACAGCGCCGTCGGTGCGTTGCCGATGGCGACCACCGACCCGGCCAGACGCTCGCTCCAGAGCTTCAGGGCTGCGGCGGAGCGCGTGTTGCCGATCTCGGCGGCGATCTCGGGCGTGCGCGGATCGCGCAGCGTGCAGATCACCTCGTTGCCGGCCGGAAGACGTGCGCGGGTCACACCATGCGCAACCATCTCGGCATCGCAGAGGATCGGCGCACCGGCCTTCAACGCGGTACGGGCGGAGCTTACGAAATCGGGAGAAAACACGAACTGCCTGGTCGCCTCGACGGAGCCGCAGGCATGCACCATGCGCACCGCCAGATCCGCTTCCTCTTCGGAGAAGCGCGAAAGATCGGCCTCGGCGCGAATGATAGCGAAGGAACGCTCGTAGATGGCGTTGCCATCGCGAATGTAATCATACTCAGGCATGTCTATCCCTGTTCGAACGCTGCCGAGACGCGCGCAGCTCCGAGCCGTGTAAGACAGGACTGCGCCGATTCGCCAGCGTCTTTGTTTTGCCGCACCAGTCGGCCGAGCCGGGCAAGTGCGGATCCCATTCCATTCTCATCGGTGTAGGCGCTTGGCAAGCCATTGGCAGCCCCATTTACGACAAGCCCGTATCCTGATGGCGCACCGACCAACGTCAGTTCGGACGGCTTCGGCCGGGCGCAGCCCTTGGCGCAACCGGAGAGATGCACGGTCAGCGACCCGTCGAGCAGCTCCGGCGCCGCCTCGACGAGGCGCTCAGCCATGCCCTTGGTCTCCATCCGCGCCGACGCGCAGCCCTTGCTGCCGGCGCAGGTGGCGATCGCGTTGCGCGGATCCTGCTCGGCAGTGCGAAAACCGTGTGCCGCCGCCAGGCTCTGAGCCACAGCCGCCGTCTCGGAGCGAAGACCGAGGACGAAGAAAGCGTGCCCCGGCGCAAGCCTGATCGCATTTGCGCCAAGCGCCTGGACCTGATGCAGGTAGGATGCCAGCGCGGCGGCCTCCACCTGCGCAAAGGCCAAGCCGAGGCCAAGAACGGTGCCGGCGCTACCCAGCGTGTGAATGCCGGGTATGGCGGCCGAACGCGGAACGACCGGGCGTTCGCCCGATGTCCCACAACGACAGAGCGAGCGAATATCCGCCGGGTCCAGATCACGCCCGCGCGCCGCCGCGCCCAGGCTCGCCAGTTTCTCGAGAACGGTCATCAGCGCCGGGACGACCGCGTCGCCGGTAAACGTCCCGACGATCGATGCCTTCGCAGCCGTGCCGTCAAGCGACAGAACCCAAGCCGCGCCCCCGGCAGTCGAAACCGCCTGAAGGCGAATGTCCGCAATCACGCCGCCAAGACCGAAGCGGCCGCCACTATCGATGACGACGGATAGTTTGGGCGCAAGCTTCAACGGCACCTGGCGCGCGCGAAGCGCTTCGCGAAGCTCGCTGGCAATCGGCTGGGGGTCGGCGAGCTCGTCCGGGTCGATGCCGGCGAGAGGCGGCACCTCGATCACGACGCCCTCGGCTATCGTGATCTCAGCATCGCCGATCGCCTGCGCCAGCATCGGCACCGAAGCCGCGCTCAGGCCGCGAAGCTGCAGGTTTCCCCGCGCCGTGATCTCGATGATACCGTTGCCGAAGCGCTCGGCGGCAGCGGCAAGTGCAATGACCTTCGGCAGTGTCAGACTGTCATCCGTCGGCCTCAGCCTGACAAGCAGGCCGTCGCCGGTCTGCATTGGCTCTGCCAGCGACGGGCAGGCGCCGCGGCGCATCGAAGCGACGGTGCCGGCATCTCCGGTCGATGGAAGGGCGCAGATGGTCATCAAATCCGTCATCACGTGAGGTTCTCCTCCCTGAAGAAGCCTCTTAAGACGCTATAACACAGCCGCAAACCTTGAGTGAGATCAAACACGACGCGGATCGGTCCTTGCCGTCACTCGTCGAAGTCGGCGCCCTTGCGCAGGAGATAGATGTCCATGATCCATCCCATCTTCGCGCGCGCCGCGGCCCGCGTTTCAAGGATCCGCTCCTTCACCGCAGCCAAGCGGCCGGAAATGACGATCTCGTCCGGCGTGCCGAGATAGGCGCCCCAGAAGATCTCAGCGTCCGGATCGTCGATCCGCTGGAACGCCTGTTCGCCATCGAGCATGACGACCGAGGTCTGGCTCTTCTGCGGAAAACTCTCGTGCAGCCGGCGCCCGGTGGTGATCTCGACAGGCTTGCCGACGAGGTTCAGCGGAATGCGGTGGCTGGCGCAGAGCGCCTGCAGGCTGGTGATCCCGGGAATGACGTCGTAATCGAAGGCGACCTGCCCCCGCGCCTTGACCCGCTCGACGATGCGAATGGTGCTGTCATAGAGCATCGGGTCGCCCCAGACGAGAAACGCGCCGGTTCCCTCGTCGCCCAATTCCTTTGATAGAAGCCCTTCATAGATCGCGGCGATCTGGGCGTGCCAGTCGTCGACGCTGCCGTCGTAACTGACGCCCTCGGTGCGCCGCACCGGCACCGCGAACTCGACGGTGCGGCTGTCCTTGCGCGTGACGTAGCGGGCGCAGATGTCGCGGCGCACCTCGGCAAGCTCGGTCTTCTTGGCGCCCTTGGTCGGGATGAAGAGCACGTCGGCCCGGTTCAGCGCATTGATCGCCTGCACGGTCATATGTTCCGGATTTCCCGAACCGATGCCGATGATCAGAATTTTGCGCATGCCCGCCTCCGCCATTTCGTTCGGGCGTCTTAGGCGGATCGCCGCCGCCATGGCAAGACCTCAGGGCGACGACGAAACCGTCAATCACGCCAAGCCGTCAGTTGATGTCCGCAGCCGGATTCTCGGGCAGCCGCCAGTCGATCTGATCGAAGCCCTTGCTTTCAAGGAAGGCGTTGGCCTGGGAAAAATGGCGGCAGCCAAGAAAGCCGGAATGGGCCGAAAGCGGCGACGGATGCGGCGCCCTCAAGACCAGATGGCGTGAGCGGTCGACGAAGGCCGCCTTCTTCTGCGCATAGGAGCCCCAGAGCATGAAGACGACGGGATGATCGGCCTCGTTGACCGCGCGGATGATCGCATCCGTGAACTTTTCCCAGCCGCGTCCCTGGTGTGACGCCGCATTGCCGCGCTCCACCGTCAGCACGCTGTTCAAAAGCAGCACGCCCTGTTTCGCCCAGCTTTCGAGGAAACCATGCCGCGCCGGCGGAATGCCGAGATCGGTGTTCAGTTCCTTGTAGATGTTGACGAGCGACGGCGGCGTCCGAACGCCGGGGCGCACACTGAAGCAGAGCCCATGCGCCTGGCCATCGCCGTGATAGGGATCCTGGCCGAGGATGACGACACGGACCTTGTCGAGCGGCGTCAGGTCGAGCGCGCGAAAATACTCAGGTCCCCGAGGGAAAATCTGCCGGCCCTCGTTTTTCTGGACCACCAGGAACTGCTTGAGGTCAGCCATGTAGCCGCTGGCGAATTCCGGTGCCAACGCTTCCTTCCAGCTTTCTTCAAGCTTCACTGCCGTTTCCATTGCACGTCCGCTCCATGTCAGGGGATCGAGGCCGCAATTTAGGCCGCCCGGACATCACCGCAAGCCCAATCGCGCCTGCCACGAGAATGCTGCACCGGTTTTGCCGGGCGGTCGCAACCATAGGGGTAATACGCTAGCCCTTTTGAGGAGCATTGTATTTCAACAGATACAACGGTAATCAGGAGGCGATATCGTTGTATCCTAAGAGATATCACGCATCATTGGAGGGAAATCGATGATCAAGAGAAGAGACTGGCTGAAGGGCCTGGTGCTGACGCTCGGCCTCGCCTGGGTCGGCGCAAACGTTCTGCCGGCGTCCGCGCAGGCCGAAGAGAAGGTGACGGTCTTTGCGGCTGCGAGCCTGAAGAACGCGCTCGATGCGATCAATGCCGAGTGGCAGAAGGAAAGCGGCAAGGAAACGACCGTTTCCTACGCGGCAAGCTCCGCGCTCGCCAAGCAGGTGGAACAGGGCGCGCCGGCCGACGTCTTCATCTCTGCCGACCTCGCCTGGATGGACTATCTCACTGAAAAGAAGCTGATCAAGGACGACACCCGCGCAAACCTGCTCGGCAACCGTATCGTGCTCGTGTCCGGCAAAAAGGACGCTGGCCCGGTCGAGATCAAGCAGGGCTTCGATCTCGCTGGCATTCTCGGTGACGGTCGCCTGGCCATGGGTGCGGTCGATTCCGTTCCGGCCGGCAAGTACGGCAAGGCAGCACTCGAAAAGCTCGACGCCTGGAAGGCCGTAGAGCCGAAGGTCGCCGGCGCCGAAAGCGTGCGTGCCGCCCTCCTGCTCGTCTCGCGCGGCGAAGCACCCTACGGCATCGTCTACCAGACCGACGCCGCAGCAGACCCAGGCGTCAAGGTCGTCGGCACCTTCCCGGAAGACAGCCATCCGCCGATCATCTACCCGATCGCCATCACGGCCGAGAGCAAGAGCCCCGATGCCGCTGCCTATGTCGACTTCGTCAAGTCGGCCAAGGCTGCAGAACTCTTCGAAAAGCAGGGCTTCACGGTCCTGAAGTAACCGACCTGAAATCGCGTCGGATCTCGGCTGTCCAGAGGCAGGCGAAGCATCTATCGTGACACGTCGCCCGCGCCCAAACGCGGGCGACGTTATCGTGTTTGAGAGGCGGCGGCCTGAAGCGTACAGCTAAGTCTGACCGGCCTGGCATCGGGGAGCGACATCTGTTGGACTGGCTTGCAGTGAGCGAAGCGGAGTGGACGGCGATCCTCTTGAGCCTGCGCGTCGCAACCGTCGCGATGATCTGCAGCCTGCCTTTCGCCCTCGCTGTCGCCATGCTGCTTGCCCGCGGACGCTTCTGGGGCAAGACGCTGCTGAACGGCCTTGTCCATCTGCCGCTGATCCTGCCGCCCGTCGTCACCGGCTTCCTGCTCTTGCTGCTCTTCGGCCGCCGCGGTCCGCTCGGCGCGTTCTTCGCAGACTATTTTGGCCTGGTCTTTTCCTTCCGCTGGACCGGCGCGGCGCTCGCCTGCGCCGTCATGGCCTTCCCGCTGATGGTGCGCAGCATCCGCCTGTCGATCGAGGCGGTCGACCGCAAGCTCGAGGATGCCGCCACCACGCTCGGCGCAAGCCCGCTCTGGGTGTTTGCCACTGTCACCCTGCCCTTGATCATTCCCGGCATCATCGCCGGCATGATCATCGCCTTTGCCAAGGCCATGGGCGAGTTCGGCGCGACGATCACCTTCGTCTCCAACATTCCCGGCGAGACGCAGACGCTTTCGGCCGCCATCTACACCTTCACCCAGGTGCCGGGTGGTGACGCCGGCGCCATGCGGCTGACGATCATTTCCGTCATCATTTCCATGGCCGCGCTGATCTTCTCCGAACTGCTGGCGACCTTCGCCGCGCGCCGGGTGGCGGCCCAATGAGCCTCACCGTCGAAGCCCGCCACCAGCTCGGCAATTTCGCGCTCGATGCCGCCTTTACTTCGGATGGCGGCGTGACCGCATTGTTCGGCCGGTCCGGCTCGGGCAAGACCTCGCTGATCAACATCATAGCCGGGCTCTTGAAGCCCGAGAGCGGCCGCGTGTTGCTTTACGGCGACGTCATCGCCGACAGCGAGAACAGGATCTTCACGCCCGTCCATCGCCGCCGTTTCGGCTATGTCTTCCAGGAGGCGCGGCTCTTCCCGCACTTGAGCGTGCGCCGCAATCTCGCCTATGGCCGCTGGTTTGCGGGCAAAGGCGGCTCAGGCGGAGACTTCACCCGCATCGTCGAGATGCTCGGCATCGGCCATCTGCTCGATCGCAGCCCGTCGGCCCTATCCGGTGGCGAGCGGCAGCGCGTGGCGATCGGCCGGGCCTTGCTTGCGGCACCGCGGCTGCTGCTGATGGACGAACCGCTCGCCGCCCTCGACGAGGCGCGCAAGGCCGAGATCCTGCCCTATCTCGAACGGCTGCGCGATGATGCCGGCATCCCGATCGTCTATGTCAGCCACTCCGTCAGCGAAGTCTCCCGGCTCGCCCGGCGCGTCGTGGTACTCGAAAACGGCAGGGTGACCGCGTCCGGTGCAGCGGCCGAAGTGTTGAGCGCCCCCGCCGCCACGCTAGCCACCGGCCGGCGCGAGGCCGGCGTCCTCTTGGAGGGCGAGGTCGAGGGAACCGATCCGGCCCACGAGCTGACGACGGTGCGCGTCGGACGGGAACGGCTGCGCATCGCCGGTGTCAGCGCCACGCCCGGAGGCAGGCTCCGCCTGCACATCGCCGCCCGCGACGTCATGCTGGCGACGTCGAGACCAGTGGAGATCAGCGCGCTCAATGTGCTCGAAGGACGCATTCTGACGCTGACATCGGAGGACGATGGCAGCGTGGATGTCCGGGTGACTTGCGGCGATGCGACCATTGCCGCCCGCATCACCCGCTTTTCGCGGGACGTGCTGCAGCTTGCTCCCGGCAAGACCGTCTATGCCGTCATCAAGTCGGTGGCAATCGATCACTAGAGCGTGGTGCGTTCATGGGAACGCACGAAGGACGCTCTAGGCTTTTTGGGAAATAGCAGGTGCCGTATCGGACGGTGGTGTATCGCTGCTCCGAACACTTTCGAGCCAGGCGAGATCATCGGCAATCACCGCCTGCGCCTTCTCTTCCATTTCGCGGTAGCGACGGATGAGCTCTTCGCCGAACGCCGTCAGCGCCGCCCCGCCACCCTGCTTGCCGCCTCGCTGCGATTCCACCGAAGGCTCGCGGAACATCCGGTTCAAGGCATCGACCAGCAGCCAGGCGCGGCGGTACGACATGTCCATCGCCCGCCCGGCAGCGGAGATGGAGCCGGTCTCGCGGATCAGTTCGAGCAACAGGATCTTGCCGCGGCCGAGCCGGTCGGCGGGCGGAAAATCGATGCGCAGGACGGTGCGAAGATCGGGGCGGCTCTCACTCATGCGGGCGAGCATAGAAGCTCCAGGCGGAAACCGGAAGTCCACCCGGTGGCGAGGCGAACCGGCTTTCCCAAACAAAGTGAGCCGGCAAACCACGCGCTTTCGATCATTAGCCAGATTGCAGGTCTTGATCTCGCGGCGGCGGCATGCACCGATGACTGCGATACTTCCCTGCCCGAAAGTACCCCCATGCCCGGTCCGACGCTCGATCCCATTGCCACAGACACCACCCTGCCCGCCAAGGCCGACGTCGTCATCGTCGGTGGCGGCATCATCGGCGTCAGCACCGCGCTCTTCCTCGCCGAACGCGGCATCAATGTCGTGCTCTGCGAGAAAGGCACGCCCGGTGCCGAGCAATCGAGCCGCAATTGGGGCTGGGTGCGGGTGATGGGGCGCGACGAGCGCGAAATCCCGCTGGCGATCGAGGCGCTGAAGATCTGGGATACGCTCGACGCCCGCATCAGCGGCGAGACCGGCTTTCGCCGCAGCGGCATTCTCTACATCTCCGAGAACGAGCGCGACGTCGCCAACCGAGACGCCTGGCTTGCCATGGCAAGGCCCCACGGTGTCGATAGCGTGCAACTTAGCTCCGACACGACAGAAGCGATGATGCCGGGTGCAGCGATCCGCTACCCAGGCGGGCTCTTCACGCCGAGCGACGGCCGGGCCGAACCGCAAAAGGCCGTGCCCGCCATCGTCGCTGGCGCCCGCCGCGCCGGTGCCCGTATCCTCAACGGCTGCGCCGTGCGCGGTGTCGAAAAAGCAGCCGGGCGGATTTCCGCCGTCGTGACCGAGAGGGGCCGCATCGAGACGTCGACCGTCATCGTCGCCGGTGGCGCCTGGTCGAGGCTGTTCCTCAAAGGCCTCGGCATAAGATTGCCGCAGCTGAAAGTTCGCAACACGGTGTTGAGAACCGGCCCGGTCTCCGGCGGGCCGGAAGGGGCCGGCGCAACCGCGACCTATGCCTATCGCAAGCGCCTCGACGGCGGCTACACGATTGCCGATGGCGCCGCCAATCTGCACGCGATCGTGCCCGACAGCTTTGCCTTCTTCCGCGATTTCCAGCCGGCACGAAAAGCCGAGGGCGATACCGTGCAGGTAGGCCTGAGCGCCCAGAGCTGGAACGAGCTATTCGAGATCGGCACCGTCCCGCTCGATCGGCCCGGCGCCTTCGAACGTCACCGCGTGCTCGATCCCAATCCGGATTCGCGCCGCGCCCTGCATGCGCTCGATGCGGCCGCCAAGGCCTTGCCCTTGCTCCGCCAAACCAAGGTGCAGCAGATCTGGGCCGGCCTGATCGACGTGACGCCCGATGCCGTGCCCGTCATCTCGCCCACAGAAACCGTTCCGGGCCTCATCATCGCGACGGGCTTTTCCGGCCACGGCTTCGGCATTGGCCCCGGTGCCGGCCACCTCGTCGCCGACCTCGTGACCGGAGCAAAACCGATCGTTGATCCGACGCCGTTCCGGCTCTCGCGCTTCCTCGACGGCACGCCGATCACCATCGCCCCGCCGGTCTGACCGCCGTCGCCGGTGGCGAGCCGCGAAAGAAAATTACCGGCAACGACCAGCAGGAAGATGTCCGACACAACGCGTGGGCGCACTCCCGGCAGGATTCTATCTTTCTTCGCCTGCCCGTGCCCCGCGACACGGAAAGACCTTCATAAGCCCCGGAACTCATGGCAGTCTGTGAGCATTCCCGTCGGGAGAGCGGGGGCTTTTAGGAGGAGTCTGTGCAGACCTTAGGCGGAGGAGCCTTGCCGGTCACATTGCACGTCCTCGTACACCTCAGGCCCATCGTTGTCCCGACCCAGAGCATTTCCAGCAAGGGTCCCAGCGCCCCTGCGTTCGGAAATGCGTGAGAACAGAAATGAGGAGTGGTTCGACTGGGACCGCTCTTGACTGGTGCACTGCGCACTCCGGAGGAGGCCGGAAACCGCATGAGCGATCTCGATCGACTTAGCCTGCATGTCCCCGAACCCGCCGTTCGGCCCGGTGGTCAGCCGGATTTCTCCAACGTCAAAATCCCGAAGGCCGGCTCCGTGCCGCGCCCGGAGGTGGACGTCGCGCCGGAAGAAATGCGCGACCTCGCCTATTCGATCATCCGTGTGCTGAACCGCGATGGCGAAGCGGTCGGTCCCTGGGCCGGGCTTCTCTCCGACGAGGAGCTGCTCGCAGGCCTCAGGCACATGATGCTGCTGCGCGCCTTCGACGCGCGCATGGTCATGGCGCAGCGCCAGGGCAAGACCTCCTTCTACATGCAGCACCTGGGCGAAGAGGCCGTCAGCTGCGCCTTCCGCAAGGCTCTGGTGAAGGGCGACATGAACTTCCCGACCTATCGGCAGGCCGGGCTTCTGATCGCCGATGGCTACCCGATGGTCGAGATGATGAACCAGATCTTCTCGAACGAGAGCGACCCGTTGCGCGGCCGACAGCTGCCGATCATGTATTCCTCCAAGGAGCATGGCTTCTTCACCATCTCCGGCAACCTCGCCACCCAATATGTCCAAGCGGTCGGCTGGGCGATGGCGTCGGCCATCAAGCGCGACACCAAGATCGCAGCCGCCTGGATCGGCGACGGCTCCACGGCGGAATCGGACTTCCACTCGGCGCTCGTCTTTGCCTCCACCTACAAGGCGCCGGTCATTCTCAACATCGTCAACAATCAGTGGGCGATCTCCACCTTCCAGGGCATTGCCCGCGGCGGCTCCGGCACCTTTGCCGCCCGCGGTCTCGGCTTCGGCATCCCGGCACTGCGCGTCGACGGCAACGACTATCTCGCCGTCTACGCCGTCGCCAAATGGGCGGCCGAGCGCGCCCGTCGCAACCTCGGCCCGACGCTGATCGAATACGTCACCTACCGCGTCGGCGCCCATTCCACCTCCGACGATCCGAGTGCCTATCGCCCGAAGACGGAATCGGAAGCCTGGCCTCTCGGCGACCCGGTCCTGCGGCTGAAGAAGCACCTTATTCTGCGCGGTGCCTGGTCGGAAGAGCGCCACGCCCAGGCCGAAGCCGAGATCACCGACGAGGTCATCCAGGCCCAGAAACAGGCCGAGGGCCACGGCACGCTGCATGCCGGCGGCAAACCGTCGGTGCGCGATATCTTCGAGGGCGTCTATGCCGAGATGCCGCCGCACATTCGCCGCCAGCGGCAGAAGGCAGGATACTGATATGGCCAGAATGACAATGATCGAAGCCGTGCGCAGCGCCATGGACGTCTCCATGGAGCGCGACGACAATGTCGTCGTCTTCGGCGAGGACGTCGGCTATTTCGGCGGCGTCTTCCGCTGCACGCAAGGCCTCCAGGCGAAATACGGCAAGACCCGCTGTTTCGACGCGCCGATCAGCGAAAGCGGCATCGTCGGCACCGCGATCGGCATGGCTGCCTACGGGCTCAAACCCTGCGTCGAGATCCAGTTCGCCGACTACATGTACCCGGCCTACGACCAGATCACCCAGGAAGCCGCCCGCATCCGCTACCGCTCCAACGGCGACTTCACCTGCCCGATCGTCCTGCGCATGCCGACCGGTGGCGGCATCTTCGGCGGCCAGACGCACAGCCAGAGCCCGGAAGCGCTGTTCACCCATGTCTGCGGCCTGAAAGTCGTCGTTCCCTCCAATCCCTATGACGCCAAGGGCCTTTTGATCGCCTCGATCGAGGATCCCGACCCGGTCATGTTCCTGGAGCCGAAGCGGCTCTATAACGGCCCCTTCGACGGCCACCACGACCGCCCGGTCATTCCGTGGTCGAAGCACGATCTCGGCGAAGTGCCGGAAGGCCACTACACTGTTCCGATCGGCAAGGCCGAAGTCCGCCGCGAGGGCTCCGCCGTCACCGTCGTTGCCTATGGCACCATGGTGCATGTGGCGCTGGCAGCTGCCGAAGAGACCGGCATCGACGCCGAGGTGATCGACCTGCGCAGCCTGTTGCCGCTCGATCTCGACACGATCGTCAAGTCGGTGGAAAAGACCGGCCGCTGCGTCGTCGTGCACGAGGCGACGCTGACCTCCGGCTTCGGTGGCGAAGTGGCGTCTCTCGTCCAGGAGCATTGCTTCTACCATCTCGAGGCTCCCGTCGTGCGCGTCGCCGGCTGGGATACGCCCTACCCGCACGCCCAGGAATGGGACTATTTCCCCGGCCCCGCACGCGTCGGACGCGCGCTCGTCGAAGTGATGGAGGCCTGACATGGGCGAATTCGTAATCAAGATGCCCGATGTCGGCGAAGGCGTGGCCGAGGCGGAACTCGTCGAATGGCATGTGAAGCCGGGTGACCCCGTGCGCGAGGACATGGTGCTCGCGGCCGTGATGACCGACAAGGCGACCGTCGAAATCCCCTCGCCCGTGACAGGCACCGTGCTCTGGCTCGGCGCCGAAGTGGGCGACACCGTCGCGGTGAAGGCGCCGCTGGTGCGCATCGAAATCGCAGGCGAAGGCGAAGCCGCTGCTCCCGCGGAAGAAAAACCGGCCGCCAAGGCGGAAGAAAAGCCCGCAGCAAAGGTCGAGGCGCCCGCCCCGGTCGCCAAGCCGGCCCAGCCCGCCAAGGTGGAGGTCAAGGCACCGGCAGCAAACGGCGTCCATGCCAACGGCGTACATGCTCCCGGTGAACGGCTGGAGAAAGCGCTGGCCTCGCCGGCCGTGCGCCTGCGCGCCAAGGAAAGCGGCGTCGATCTGCGCCAAGTGACCGGCACAGGCCCCGCCGGCCGCATCACCCATGACGATCTCGACCAGTTCATCGCCCGCGGCGCCCAGCCGGCGCTGGCGCCCGCAGGCCTACAGCGCAAGACCGCCGTCGACGAAATCAAGGTCACCGGCCTACGCCGCCGCATCGCCGAGAAGATGTCGCTTTCGACCTCGCGCATTCCCCACATCACCTATGTGGAAGAGGTCGACATGACCGCGCTCGAAGACCTGCGCGCGACCATGAACCGCGACCGCAAGCCGGACCAGCCGAAGCTGACGATCCTGCCCTACCTGATGCGGGCGCTCGTGCGCACCATCGCCGAGCAGCCGGCCGTCAACGCGATCTTCGACGACGGTCCGGGCATCATCCATCGCCACCACGCCGTCCATATCGGCATCGCAACGCAGACGCCGGCCGGTCTCACCGTCCCGGTCGTGCGCCATGCCGAAGCGCGCGGTATCTGGGATTGCGCCAACGAACTCAATCGCCTGGCGGAAGCCGCCCGCACCGGCACCGCCACCCGCGACGAGCTCACGGGCTCGACGATCACGATCTCTTCGCTCGGCGCACTCGGCGGCATCGTCTCCACGCCGGTCATCAACCACCCGGAGGTGGCGATCATCGGCGTCAACAAGCTCGCGGTCCGCCCGGTCTGGGACGGCACGCAGTTCGTGCCGCGCAAGATCATGAACCTGTCCTCGAGCTTCGATCACCGCGTCATCGACGGCTGGGATGCAGCCGTTTTCGTGCAGCGGCTGAAGACCCTGCTCGAAACGCCGGCGCTTATTTTCGTGGAGGCTTGAGGCGATCATGAAGGAAATTTCCTGCAAGCTGCTCGTCATCGGCGCCGGCCCCGGCGGCTATATCTGCGCCATCCGCGCCGGCCAGCTCGGCATCGACACCGTCATCGTCGAGAAGGCCAAGGCCGGCGGCACCTGCCTCAATGTCGGCTGCATCCCCTCCAAGGCCCTGATCCATGCGGCTGAAGAGTTTCACAAACTGCGCGCGGCCGCTTCCGGCCGCAACCCGCTCGGCCTGTCGCTGGCCAACCCCTCGATCGATCTCGCCCATACCATCGCCTGGAAGGACGGTATCGTCGGCCGGCTGAACGGCGGCGTCATCGGGCTCCTGAAGAAAGCCGGCGTCAAGGCGGTCGTCGGCGCGGCCCGTTTCATCGACGGCAAGACGGTCGATGTCGAGACCGAGACCGGACTGCAGCGCATCCGCGCCGAAGCGATCGTGATTGCCACCGGCTCCGCACCGGTCGAGCTTGCGGACCTGCCTTTCGGCGGGCCGATCATTTCGTCTACCGAGGCTCTCTCGCTGAAGAGCGTGCCGAAGAGCCTCGCCGTTATCGGCGGCGGTTATATCGGCCTCGAACTCGGCACCGCCTTTGCCAAGCTTGGCAGCCATGTCACCGTGCTGGAGGCGCAGCCGCGTATCCTGCCACTCTACGACGCCGATCTGACGAAGCCGATCAGCAAACGCCTTGGCGAACTCGGTATCGAAGTCTTCACCCAGACGGTCGCCAAGTCTTACTCTGCCGAGACCGGCAGCTTGCAAGCCGAACACAACGGCCGCGCCATCAATGTCGCTGCCGAAAAGGTGCTCGTCACCGTCGGCCGAAAGCCGGTGACCGAAGGCTTTGGCCTCGAAGAAATCGACCTCGACCGCACCGGCCGTTTCATCCGCGTCGACGACCAGTGCCGCACCTCCATGCGCGGCATCTATGCGATCGGCGACGTCACCGGCGAGCCGATGCTGGCGCACCGCGCGATGGCGCAGGGCGAGATGGTCGCGGAGATCGTCGCTGGCCACAAGCGCAGCTGGGACAAGCGCTGCATCCCCGCCGTCTGCTTCACCGATCCGGAGATCGTTACCGCTGGCCTTTCGCCCGAAGAGGCACGCGCAAGCGGCATCGAGATCAAGATTGGCCAGTTTCCCTTCCAGGCGAACGGCCGCGCCATGACGACGCTTGCCGAGGACGGTTTCGTGCGCATCGTCGCGCGCGCCGACAACCATCTGGTGCTCGGCATCCAGGCGGTCGGCCATGGGGTCTCGGAACTCTCGGCAAGCTTCAGCCTGGCGATCGAAATGGGCGCGCGCCTCGAAGACATCGCCGGCACGATCCATGCGCATCCGACGCAGTCCGAGGCGTTCCAGGAGTCGGCGCTGAAGGCGCTCGGGCACGCGCTGCATATCTGAGGTTGAGGTTGGGGGTAGCCCCTCATCCGCGCGGTGAGGCCTGCCCCTCATACGGCCTGCCGGCCACCTTCTCCCCGCATACGGGGAGAAGGCAACATGGGGCGCCCGCCCGCACCAAACATTGCCTCTTGCCCAATGGGAGAAAGTCATGAGCAGAACGGATCCGATCGTCATCGTTTCAGCGGCACGCACACCGATGGGCGCCTTTCAGGGCAGCCTCAAGGATCTGACCGCGCCGGAAATCGGCGCCATCGCGCTCAAGGCAGCGCTCGAACGCGCCGGCCTTGATGCTGTCGACGAAGTGCTGATGGGCAATGTGCTGCCGGCCGGCGTCGGCCAGAACCCGGCGCGCCAGGCAGCCCTTGGCGCAGGGCTTGGCAAGGAAACGCCGTCGACGACCATCTCCAAGGTCTGCGGCTCCGGCATGAAGGCGCTGATGCTCGGCCATGATGCGTTGTTGTCAGGCAGCGCCTCGGTGCTTGCGGTCGGCGGCATGGAGTCGATGACCAACGCCCCCTATCTACTGCCCAAGGCGCGCGGCGGCTTCCGCTTGGGACATGGCGAGGTCAAGGACCACATGTTCCTCGACGGCCTCGAAGACGCCTATTCCGGCCGGCTGATGGGCACCTATGCCGAGGACACGGCCGAGCACTACCAGTTCTCGCGTGCCGATCAGGACGGCTTCGCTTTGCGTTCCCTGGAGCGCGCCAACCGGGCGGCCGAAGATGGTTCCTTTGCCGCGGAAATCGTGGCGGTCGCTGACGCCGGCAAGCGCCAGACCGCCAATCTCGATCGCGACGAGCAGCCGACCAAATCGGATCCGGCCAAGATCCCGAAGCTGAAGCCCGCCTTCCGCGACGGCGGCAGCGTGACGGCGGCCAATTCGTCGTCGATTTCGGACGGCGCTGCCGCACTGATCCTGATGCGGGCAAGCGAGGCGGAAAAGCGCGGGCTGACGCCGCTTGCAATCGTCGCGGGGCATGCGGGCCATGCCCAGGAGCCGGCCTGGTTTACGACAGCCCCGATCGGCGCGATCGACAAGCTGATGGCCAAGCTTGCCTGGGAGAAGGGCAGCGTCGGCCTCTACGAAATCAACGAGGCCTTCGCCGTGGTGGCGATGGCGGCGATCCGCGACCTCGGGCTTTCTGACGATATCGTCAACATCAACGGCGGCGCCTGCGCGCTCGGCCACCCGATCGGCGCGTCCGGCGCACGCATCATCGTGACCCTGCTGCACGCCATGCGCGCCAAAGGTGTCAAGCGCGGCATTGCCTCGCTCTGCATTGGCGGCGGTGAGGCAACTGCGGTCGGGCTGGAGCTGTTGCAGTAGCGCAAATTTGGAGGAAGGAAGCGGCGCACGGTTTTCCGTCCGCATACCGCGCGCCCTGACGAAAAACGCCGCCGGAGGACCCCGGCGGCGTTTTCGTTTTCAGCGGGCGGTAAACCCTCGCGCCTCAGCCCATGCGCTCGGAAGCGTAGGAGCCCGGGCTCGGCGGGAAGACGACCACGCGGTTGCCGTTGATGAAGCAGCGGTTGTGAATATGGGCGTGCACGGCGCGGGCGAGTACCTGGCTCTCGACGTCGCGGCCGATCGAGACATAGTCCTCGGCGCTCTGGGCGTGGGTGATGCGGGCGATGTCCTGCTCGATGATCGGACCTTCGTCGAGGTCGGCGGTGACGTAATGCGCCGTCGCGCCGATCAGCTTCACGCCGCGCTCATAGGCCTGCTTGTAGGGGTTCGCGCCCTTGAACGAAGGCAGGAAGGAGTGATGGATGTTGATGATGCGGCCCGACATCTTCTTGCACAGCGCATCGGACAGGACCTGCATATAGCGGGCAAGCACGATCAGCTCGGCGCCGGTCTGGTCGACCAGTTCCAGAAGCTGGGCCTCCGCCTTCGGCTTGTTCTCCTTCGTCACCTTGATGCAGTGGAAGGGAATGTCGTGGTTGACGACCACCTTCTGGTAATCGAAGTGGTTGGAGACGACGCCGACGATGTCGATCGGCAGCGCGCCGATCTTCCAGCGATAAAGCAGGTCGTTGAGGCAATGGCCGAAACGCGACACCATCAGCAGCACCTTCATGCGCTCCTCGCTGTCGCGGATCTCGGCGTTCATGTCGAAGCGCTTCACCACCGCTTCGAAACCTGCCTTCAACTCGTCGAGTTTTGCGCCTTCCTGGCTGATAAAGCTGAGACGCATGAAGAACAGGCCGGTTTCGAGGTCGTCGAACTGCGAACTGTCGGAGATATAACAGCCCTTTTCGGCGAGATAGCCGGTGATCGCGGCGACGATGCCACGGGTGGTCTTGCAGCTGACGTTCAGCACATAGCTTTTCATCGGTATGTCTCTCGCTCCAGAGGTTTTTCCGGCCCCCCTTATACGGCCAGTCACACAAAAACTAGCGCGGCCTTTTCGCTGCCGTCGATCCATTCGCGACATTCCCTTGACGGAACCGGCCAGAGAAGGCGGCCGCATGATGCGGGCGCGCCCGAAGGTGAAGCAGAAGAGATCAAGCGGGAAGCCGCGTGGCCTCAGCGCGGTGTGCGGTCCGGGTGCGCGCGGGCGAAAGCCTCGATCTCGGCACAGTTCTGGTCGATCGCGACGAGCCGCGGACGGGCCGAAAGATCGACGTCCCATCGGCGGGCATTGTAGACCTGCGGCACCAGGCAGAAATCCGCCATGGTCGGACTTTCGCCATGGCAGAAGCGCCCGGTCGCGGGATGGTCGAGCAAGCGCTCGAAAGCGGCAAGCCCCTCGCCGATGAACTTGCGCATCCAGTTGCGCCGCGCCGCCTCGCCATCCTCGGCATTGGCCATGACGTGGGAGACGACGCCGAGATTGCAGACGGGGTGGATGTCCATGGCGATCGCGTAGGACAGCATGCGCACCCGCTGCCGTCCTACGGCGTCGGATGGCAGGAAGCTGGAATCGGCCCGCGTCTCCGAGAGATATTCGATGATGGCGAGCGATTGCGTGAAGCGCTCGCCATCGATCTCAAGCACAGGCACCAGCCCTTGCGGGTTGCGGGCCAGATGCTCCGGCGCCTTGTGTGCCTTGGCAAGCAGGTCGACCGGCGCCGAACGATAGCTTTCGCCGAGGCTGTTGAGCGCGATGCGCACCCGATAGCTCGCCGACGAACGCCAGTAATCGTAAAGGACGGTCTCGCTCATGCCTTTGCCCGTCTGCCGTCAGGCCTTGGTGTAGGCTTCGACGGTCTGCTCGATCGCGCCGAAGATCGAATGACCGGTCTTGTCCTTCATCTCGATGCGCACGACATCGCCGACCCGGAGGAACTGCGTCTTCGGCGCACCGCCGGCGATCGTCTCGATCATCCGGACTTCCGCGATGCAGGAATAACCGGCGCCACCTTCGGCAACTGGCTTGCCCGGCCCGCCGTCGAGCTTGTTGGAAACTGTGCCCGAGCCGATGATCGTGCCGGCCAAAAGCGGCCGGGTCTTGGCCGCATGTGCGATCAGTTGGGCGAAATCGAAGGTCATGTCGATGCCGGCGTTCGCCCGGCCGAAGGGCTTGCCGTTGAGATCGACGTTGAGCGGCAGATGCAGCTTGCCGCCATCCCACGCGTCACCCAACTCATCGGGCGAAACGGCAACCGGCGAGAAGGCCGATGACGGTTTCGACTGGAAGAAGCCGAAGCCCTTGGCAAGCTCGGCGGGGATGAGGCCACGCAACGACACGTCGTTGACGAGCATGACGAGACGGATCGCCGACCTAGCCTCGTCGATGGTGGCGCCCATCGGCACGTCATCGACGACGACGGCGACTTCGCCCTCCATGTCGACGCCGAAGCTTTCGTCGGCAAGCGGGATCGGATCGCGCGGCGCGATAAAGCTGTCGGAGCCGCCCTGGTACATCAAGGGATCGGTCCAGAAGCTCGCCGGCATCTCGGCATTGCGGGCCTTGCGCACCAGCTCGACGTGGTTGACGTAGGCCGAGCCATCGGCCCATTGGTAAGCGCGCGGCAACGGCGACAGCGCGTCATGCTCGTGGAAGCGGATCGTCGGTTGCGAGCCTGTCTCGATCCCTTCAGCCACACGCGCAAGCCGCGGACCGGCATGCGCCCAATCGTCGAGCGCTGCCTGCAACGAGCGGGCGATGTGCCCGACTTCCGAGCAGCGGGTGAGATCGCGAGAGACGACCACGAGCTTTCCGTCGCGCGTACTGTCCTTGAGTGTCGCCAGTTTCATGCAGTCCTCCCTCTCAATCTTTTCATTGTTCACGCAATTTCGGACGAAACCGCGCTTAGACGGACGAATCGTCCGCTATCTTCACAACAAGGCCGTCGGTGGCGATCGTCAAGGCGCCCGCCCAGTTTTTGCGGGTCGCCGCGATCCAATGGCTCTCGGTTATCTCGGGATCATCGGCCGGGATTAGATGATGCAGCACCAGCCGCCCGACGCCGGCGGCGGTTGCAATCGCTGCCGCCTCTCCGGCGAAACTGTGGCTTGCCAGCAGATGCTCTTTCAGCCGCGCGCCATTGCCGGTGCGCGCCACCAACCGGTCGACGCCTTCGGCAAGCATCGCCTCGTGCACGAGAATGTCCGCGCCTTTGGCGAAATCGACAAGCGGCGGGAAATAGGCGGTATCGGACGAAAACACGACCGAACCCTCCGCATGCTCGAAGCGGAGCGCAAAACAGTCGGTCACCGGCGGATGGTCGACGCGCAGCGCCGAAAGCGTCAGGCCGTTCTCAGAGAAGATCTCGCCTTCGGCGAACTCGATGACCTCGACCAGCGCGCGCAGGTCCGGCCGGCCTTCGTCGACGATGCGGATGTCGATGTCGAAGGCCATCGACTGCAGGAAACCGTGCCAATAGGCTTGGGTGCCTGCAGGTCCGAAGACCCGCACCGGCTGTGATAACCCAGCGGTCCAGGCCGTGTGAATGAGCGGGCCAAGTTCCAGCACATGATCCGAGTGCAGGTGGGTAACGACGATCAGGTCCAGCGTCTTCAGTGCGACACCGGCATCGGTCAAACCTCGGGTGACGCCGAGGCCGCAATCGACGACGACAGTCCGACCGCCGATTTCAAGCAGCGACGAGGTCGGCCACGGGCCGCCCGGCCGGATCGCCGGACCACCCTTGCTGCCGAGCAAAACCAGGCGTGAACTCAAGACCAATCGCCTTCCGGCGTCCCGTTGAACCGCTTCTTGAGATCCGTCCAGCAGTCGATGTAGTTGTCCTGCAACGTCTCCAGTTCGGCGGCGTAGCGGGTCAGCTGCTGCGGGAAGCGGGTCTCGAACATGAAGGCCATCGTATGGTCGAGCTTCACCGGTTTCAACTCGCTATTCGTCGCTTTGTCGTAGCCCGAGGCATCCGGACCGTGCGCCAGCATCATGTTGTGCAGGCTCATGCCGCCGGGCACGAAGCCCTCTTCCTTGGCGTCGTAGCGGCCGTAGATCAGCCCCATGAATTCGCTCATGATGTTGCGGTGATACCAGGGCGGCCGGAAGGTGTGCTCGGCCACCATCCAGCGCGGCGGGAAGATGACGAAATCGATGTTCGCCGTGCCCTCTTCGCCCGAGGGCGCGGTCAGCACCGTGAAGATCGACGGATCCGGATGGTCGAAGAGGATCGCACCGACCGGCGAATAGGTCTTGAGATCGTACTTGTAGGGCGCGTAGTTGCCGTGCCAGGCGACGACGTCGAGCGGTGAGTGGCCGATCTCGGTCACGTGGAAGCCACCGCACCACTTCACATGCACGCGGCAGGGCGTCTCCTTCTCCTCGAAGGCGGCAACCGGCGTCTTGAAGTCGCGCGGATTGGCCAGGCAATTGGCGCCGATCGGGCCGCGGTCCGGCAGCGTGAACTTGGCGCCGTAATTCTCGCAAATATAGCCGCGCCAGACCTTCTCTTCGCCAAGCCGCGTGACCTTGAACATGGTGCCGCGCGGCACGATGCAGATCTCGGATGGTTCGACGTCCATCTTGCCGAGCTCGGTAAAGACCTGGATCGCGCCCATTTCCGGAACGATCAGCAGCTCGCCGTCGGCATCGAAGAAATAGTCGTCGACCATGTCGTCGTTGAAGGCATAGGCATGCGCCGCCATGCCCGAATGCGTCGGCGCGTCACCCGCCGTCGTCATCGTGCGGATGCCCTGAAGAAAGTTCAGCTTTTCCGTCGGCGCCGGCAGCGGGTTCCAGCGCAATTGGCCGAGCGCCAGCGAATGGTCGGCGACATGAGGTGCCGTCTTCCAGTGCGGATAGTCGATCTTGCTGAAGCGGCCGGTGTGGCGGACGCTCGGGCGGATGCGATAGAGCCACGAGCGCTCGTTGGTGCCGCGCGGCGCGGTAAAGGGCGAGCCCGAAAGCTGCTCGGCATAGAGCCCATAGGCGCATTTCTGCGGGCTGTTCTGACCCTGCGGCAGCGCGCCGGGCAGGCTCTCGGTCTCGAAATCATTGCCGAAGCCGGGCATGTAGTTGAGCGCTTCGTTGGTCTTCACCTGTGTCTCGGCCTGTTTGCCTGCCTTGTCCAGCATCGTCGATCCTCCTCCTCTTGGGCGCCCTGCTTCGGCTTCGTGAAGCGACCTTGAAAGGTCCGGCGCAATCCCAAATACCGCGGCGACGACCGTTTCCCAGGGTGGACGCAGGCGTGGCCTTCGGCATATTAGTTGCAATCGTAACTATCGATTTTGTAACTATCAAGGATGCGCGATGGCCGCCGATGGCTTCGAACTCAATACCTTCCTGCCCTATCGCCTGAACCGCGCCGCCGAGTTCGTCGCGCTGCGCTTTGCCGCCCAGTACAAGGCGCGCTACCAGCTCACTCGCCCGGAATGGCGCACGCTCGCAGCCCTTGGCAGTACTGGCCGCGCGATGACCGCCACCGAAGTCGGCACCCACTCGGCCATGCACAAGACGAAAGTGAGCCGCGCCGTCGCCTTGCTCGAAAAGCGCCGCTGGCTGACACGGCGCGAAGACGAGAACGACCGCCGCATCGAGCACCTGGAACTGACGAAGTCGGGCATCCGGGCCTATGGCGAACTGACGGAACTTGCCGCCCGCTATCAGGCGGAACTCGATACGCTGATCGGTGCGGCCGGCATGCAGGCGCTCGCTATCGGGCTGGAAGCGGTAGAACGCGCCATCGGCAGGTTCGAACCCCCGCCGTCTGCCTGAGGCTTCAGCCCTTCATCCGCTCCGGGATCGGCACGCCCTCGAAGCTCTTCAAGGTTTCGAGCACGATCGACGTCTTCACATGCTGCACGCTGTCATGCGGCAGAAGCACGTCGTTGACGAAGCGCGACAGTCCCGCAAGATCCGGCGTCACCACCCGCATGTGGTAGTCCATCTCGCCCGTGAGCGCGTAGGCCTCCAGCACCTCGGGCAGCCCTGAAATGAGCTTGCCGAAACGCTTGGCATTGTCGCGATTGTGGGTGGCGAGTGTGACAGAGATCACCACCATCAGATCGAGGCCGAGCTTCTGCCGGTCGATCTGTGCCTGGTAGCCGGTGATGTAGCCTTCCGCCTCAAGCCGGGTGCGCCGGCGCGAGCATTGCGACGGCGAAAGCGCGATGCGCTCGGACAGCTCATTGTTGGTCAAATGCCCGTCGCGCTGCAATTCGCTGAGGATCTTGAGATCGAACCCGTCAAGCTGCTCCATTCGTGCATCCTAATTGAGTATTTCGCATGTTTCGTGCGCCATCCGGTCTAAACCGCGCAAGAATACAAGCATCATGCATGGGAATTGCGTCATACTCCAGCAAAGTTTGGAAGAACAAGAGGAGACTTCCGATGGGCCCCTTCCCGCATGACGCCCCGCCGGCAACGATTACCGCTGACAACCCCGCCGGCACCGACGGCTTCGAGTTCGTCGAATTCGCCCATCCGGAACCGGAAAAGCTGGCCGAGCTCTTTACGCGCATGGGCTACAGCCCGGTCGCCAAGCACAAAAGCAAGAACATCACCGTCTGGCGCCAGGGCGACATCAACTACATCCTGAACGCCGAACCCGGTTCCCACGCCATGCGCTTCGTCGACGAGCACGGCCCCTGCGCCCCGTCGATGGCCTGGCGCGTCGTCGACGCCAAGCACGCCTTCGACCATGCAGTCTCGAAGGGCGCGATCCCCTACGAAGGCACGGACAAGTGTCTCGATGTCCCGGCGATCGTCGGCATCGGCGGTTCGCTGCTCTATTTCGTCGAAACCTACGGCGCCAAGGGCTCGGCCTACGAGGCCGAATTCGAGTGGACCGGCGAGCGCAACCCGAAGCCCGAGGGCGTCGGCTTCTACTATCTCGACCACCTGACCCACAACGTCTATCGCGGCAACATGGACAAGTGGTGGGCGTTCTACCGCGAACTCTTCAACTTCACCCAGATCCACTTTTTCGACATCGACGGTCGCATCACCGGCCTCGTCAGCCGTGCGATCACCTCGCCCTGCGGCAAGATCCGTATCCCCTTGAACGAGTCCAAGGACGATACGAGCCAGATCGAGGAATATCTGCGCAAGTACAAGGGCGAAGGCATCCAGCACATCGCCGTCGGCACGGAAGGCATCTACGACGCCACCGACAAGCTGTCGGACAATGGCCTGAAGTTCATGCCAGGCCCGCCGGACACCTACTACGACATGTCGCATGACCGTGTTCACGGCCATGACGAACCGATCGAGCGGATGAAGAAACACGGCATCCTCATCGACGGCGAAGGCGTCGTGAACGGCGGCATGACGAAGATCCTCTTGCAGATCTTCTCCAAGACCGTGATCGGCCCGATCTTCTTCGAGTTCATCCAGCGCAAGGGCGACGAAGGCTTTGGCGAGGGCAACTTCCGCGCCCTGTTCGAATCGATCGAAGCCGACCAGATCCGTCGCGGTGAACTGGGACCGCAGGCAGCCGAGTAATCGGGTCCGGCATCGGCCGGACGGCACTGCCCAATCAAATCAGCCTCTCGCCTCTAGCGAGGGGCTTTTTGCTTTGGAGACCTTGCGACGGCTGCAAGGCAGCCACGTCAGTGCCCCCCAAACGCCCGCGCCCAACGTGCCCCAAAGGGGCACGCATCGGCGAGCGCCTCAGTTCGTGGCGTCGTTGACCACCCGCCAGTTCGGCCGGCCAAGGTCGTGCGGCCAATCGATGACGTCGCGGTCGTTGAAGTAGACGACCTCGGCGAGATTGGGGAACTGCGCATCCGCTTGCGTTGCGGTGTTCATCCAGGGCTGCATATAGGCCTGGCTGCCTTCCCATCCGAGCTCGGCCACCCAGATCGGCTTGTTGTATTTGGCGACCAGGTCGTAGCCGGGTTTCAGCGCCTCGGTGAAGGTTTTCGGCGCGCCGTATTCGATCTTGTCGAACGGCTCGAGCCCGAAGACCGAGAGGCCGACGAGATCGACGTAGTCATCGCCCGGATAATAGTCGACGAGGTTCGGCAGCCCCTTGGGCGACCACATGATCTGCGCCTTTGGCGCCTTCGCCCGCACGATGTCCATCGCGTGCCGGTAGGCCTTGATCCAGTCCTGGGGCTCCCAGCCGGCCCAGGAGAAACGCCCGGACGTATCTTCCATTTCCTGGCCCCAGCGCACGATGACCGGGCTCTTCAGCCCGGCAATCGTGTTGGCGATTGCTTCCATGTTGGCGTCATATTCGCCTCTGAGCATGCGGTCGCGCAGCTGCGTCGGCGTCAGTTTCCAGTCGAGCGACCAGGACCAGGGCTCGATGGTGATCAGCAGGTTGCGGTTGCGCTGGAGCGCGTATTCGTCGGCGGCCTGCAGGGAGGCGAGGTCCACGTCTTCCCAGGGCAGGAACAGGGCCTCGGTCGAGACATCGTTCTGTGCGCCGAAATCACCGTGGGGGTCATAGGCGCCGAATTTCGTTCCGCCCGGGTGAATGACCGGACGTTTATCGCTCATCGTCTGTTCTGCACTGGTCGCAGGATTGGCTTGTTCCTGCGCCAACGCGGATACCAAGCTTGCACTGAGATCCAGCTGGAGAGCCAGAGCCGTGCATAGCGCGAATGCCAATTTGCGTTTCATTTCATCCTCCTGCGGCAGAACGTCTATTTCTTGGCCAGGAACTGTTCCTTCAGCCGGAGTGCCTTGGCCGTAATGTTGTCGTGGGCGACGAAGCGCTTGTACTCGTCGCCGGCGCGGGGCTTGGCATGGCTGAAGACGTACCACTTCCCATTGGGCACCTTGCGTTGATAGACCGTGTCGCCGATCCGGGCGTGACCGAAGCAGCTGCGGGCGTTGCCGGCATTGGCCGAGGTCGTCCAGGTGGCCTGCATGCACATCATGCCGAGGTCGCTGACGTACCAGTTGCCTTCGGCAAAGGAGCGATCGCCCTTGCCCTTGTCGACGAACGCGACGAGCTTGCGCCCATGGGCTTCGAACCGGGCACCGCCCGTCGACCATTCCCAGGTCTTGTTGCGGTAGAGCGAATAGACCTCATAGGCGCTGAGCGGCGTCGGCTTGACTTCCATCTTCGCCTTGACCGGCTCGGCGCCGAAATAGACCGCGGCCGCTGCCAAAGGCACCAGCAGCGGAAGAGCTACAACTTTCAACGACCCTTTCATTGCATTTCTCCTCGCATTGGAGACCACACACACTCGACTGCTTGCCGTCGTCATGACGGCACATGAAACCGACCGACCTTCCTGGTCGTTATCGTTTCCCTGTTCCTTGGTTGGCTGACATTCGATGCACTGATTTCGCCGCGCGCGGGCCCGTCGGAGGGCTGTGAAAACCCTCTCCATTTCAGGCGGAAGCGAACGGTTTTGAGATTGGTGCCGCTGCCGGCACCAGCAACCGTGTATCTCGTTTCGGTGAAGCTCACGAATTGCAGGCCGTGTGACAACGCCTGTGTGGCCTCGGCCCCATGGCGCACGGCCGATTGGGCAGAGAGCACCGAGACCAGCACCAGGCACCCGGCCGTCGCCGCCGTCATCGTCGACCGCGGGATCAGGGCCAGCCGGTTTTCACGTGCATGGCAAATGAGGATTACCGCGACCAACCCCGCATAGATCAGCGCATTGATGCCGGCAAAGACGTAAAATCCGCGTGCCGTGCCGGCATCGGAGATGCCCCAGGCGACCAGCGCCGACGCCAAGGCGAGCACGAGATAGGGCATCAGCACCCGCAGCGGCAAGGGCGCAGCGGCACCGCCGCCCTTCGGCGTGATGCGGAAGTCGACGAAGTTGCCGGTCAGGTGATCGCGCACTGCCGCAAGGCAACCGAGCAGCGACCAGGGCCAGCGCGCAAACAGGAACAGCGTGCCTTCCCAACTCAGGACGCGCGCGTCATAGGGCCGGAACGTGCCCGTCGAGCGCCAGAAATAGGCAAGCGCGATCAAGACCAGCGAGAGCGGCACAAAGTGCAGCAGGAAGTCCGGATAGGTGACGGCGACGAAGGTTCGCCCGGCCGCGAGCGCCGCAATCGGCATCAGGAACATCAGCGCCATGAAGGACGAAAACAGCGGATACCAGAGCTGCGAGAACAGGAACTGGAACTTCAGCCGCGGCGACAGCTTCGGCACGTAGACCGGCGAGTATTTCAGCAGGATGGTGACGAGGCTTCGCGACCATTGAAACTCCTGGACCACCAGATCGGCGAAGTTGGCCGGTCCGTCGCCGTGGGCGATCGCGTTCAGCGCATGGACGCCGCGCCAGCCATGGGCATTCATGATCAGCGTCGTCGAATGGTCTTCGGCAAGTTCGGGCCCCAGTCCGCCGATCTGCTTCAGCGCCTTGGTCCGCACGGCATAGTGCGAGCCGATGCACAGCGGCGCCCAACCGTTGTTGTAGCCGGCCTGCAGCGAGCCGTGCATGCTGGCTTCCGCATGGAGCCGCCCGCGCGCCGCCCAGCTGGTGGCGGCGTTGGCGTCGCAAATGCTCGGCGCTGAGACATAGCCGACCGACGGGTCGTTGAACGGACGCAGCACCTCGACGAGATAGGTCGTCTCCGGCACATGGTCGGCATCGAACTGGGCGACGAAATCATAGCGCTCGTAGCCATAGTGATCGTAGAAATAGGCAAGGTTTCCCTCCTTGCACCGGGTCCGGCGCGGCCAGGTGGAGCGGTGGTAGTCCGCGACACCCTTTCGCGTCGAGATCAGCACCCCGCGCGCCGCGCACCAGGCAATCGTATCCGGCGACGGATCTTCGTCGGCGAGCCACACGTCGAATTCGCAGCCGGTCTGATCGAGCATGGCGAGCAGCGTCTTGCGCACCACGGAAAAGGGTTCGGAAGGCGCCTTGGTCACCACCATCGCAACCCGCCCCCGCGGCACCGGGGCGGCGCTTGCCGCCATCACCTTCGCGCCGGAAAAGATCACGATGAAATAGACCGGCAGCAGGGTAATCCACCCGACGACGACCGTGATCAGCACATAGGACGGCCAGTCGACGACGTGGGCGGGATCAAGCCACCACTGCCAGAAATACAGGAGGGCGCCAAACCATGCGGCAATGCCGAGGACATGGAGCAGCTGCAGCCGGCCCGAAAACAGGGCGGTCGGCGCGAAAGCCGCCTTCCGACTCTTCTCGAGGGCGACGGTCTCATTCGGTTTCGCAGTTGCCGGCGACCAGCTCATGAGCGTACCTCCAGGCCGAAGCTCGGCGCGGCGGTGGCGATGATCGTGTCGATGTCCGAGAGCTGTGGGCTGAAGCCCAGCCTCTGGCGCGCCCAGTTCGTGTCGGCATAGAGAACCGGCGGGTCTCCGGGCCGGCGCGGCAGCATCTGCACCGGCACCGGCCGTCCGGTCACCCGGTCGATGGCCGACAGCACCTGCCGGATCGACGTACCGTGGCCAGAACCGAGATTGGCGTGCAGCACCTCGCCGCCGTCGCGTAGGTAATTCACGGACGCCACATGCGCATCGGCAAGATCGGTCACGTGGATGTAGTCGCGGATGCAGGTGCCATCCGGTGTCGCATAGTCGTCGCCGAAGACGTCGAGCCTGTCGATGCGGCCGGCCGCCGCCATCAGCGCACGGGGAATGAGATGCGTTTCCGGATCGTGCTTTTCGGTCAGCTGCCCTTCCGGATCGGCGCCTGCCGCATTGAAGTAGCGCAGCGCCACCGAGCGGATGCCGTAGGCGCGGGCATAGTCGCCAAGCATCAGTTCGATCATCAGCTTTGTGCGGCCATAGGGATTGATCGGCAGCTGAACCATGTCCTCGGTAATCGGTAGCTGCGGCGGGATGCCGTAGGTGGCGCAGGAGCTGGAAAAGACGATACGTCCCAGTCCGGTCGCCCGGCAGGCTTCCAGAAGCGCGATGCTGCCCGCGACATTGTTGGTGTAGTATTTTCCGGGATCCTCGACCGATTCCCCGACATAAGCGGACGCTGCAAAATGAATGAGGCATTCGGGCGAATGGGTCCGGATTGCCGCCGCCAGCCGTTCCTTGTCCTCGATCGCTCCCTCCACGAGGGGGCCCCATTTCACGTTGGCCCGATGCCCCGTCGACAGATTGTCGTAGACGACGGGAACGATGCCCTGCTCAGCCAGGCGCTTGCAGGTGTGGCTGCCTATGAAGCCGGCTCCGCCGGTGACCAGTGCGACGCGAGACATGTCATACCGCCTCTCCGGCCACTGCGCGGTCGGCCGCACTGAGGCGCTCGTCGAAATGGGCGATCGTGCGCTCGAGGCCTTCGCGCAGCATCACTTTCGGTTCCCATGCGAGCTCGCCACGCGCCTGCGTGATATCGGGCCGCCGCTGGCGGGGATCGTCGGTGGCTGCCGCCAGATGCACGATGCGCGAGCGCGAGCCCGTCATCGAAATCACCATCTGCGCGAGCTCGAGAACCGTGAACTCACCGGGATTGCCGAGATTGATCGGCCCTGTGCACGGGTCGGCCGAGACCGAAAGGCGGAGGAAGCCGTCGATCAGGTCGTCGACATAGCAGAAGGACCGGGTCTGGTAGCCGTCGCCATAGATCGTCAGATCGTTGCCCCGGAGAGCCTGGACGACAAAGTTGGATATTACCCGCCCGTCGTCGGGGCGCATGCGCGGACCATAGGTGTTGAAGATACGCGCGACCTTGATCTTCACGCCGTGGGTCCGGTGGTAATCGAAGAACAGCGTCTCGGCCGACCGTTTGCCTTCGTCATAGCAGGCCCGCGGACCGATCGTGTTGACGTTGCCGAAATAGGTTTCCCGCTGCGGACTGGTCAGCGGATCACCATAGACTTCCGACGTCGAGGACTGGATAACCGTGGCGCCGGTGGCCTTGGCGTTTTCGAGCGCGTGCAGCGCGCCGAGAACGTTCGTCATCAGGGTTCCGACCGGGTCGGCCTGATAGTCCGGAGGGGATGCTGGAGAGGCAAAGTTGAAGATGACATCCGCATCGATCAGGTAAGGCTTTCGAACGTCGTGATCGATGATGTGGAGATGGGGGTCCTGCGCCAGATGAGAGAGATTTTCGCGCCGGCCGGTCGAAAAGTTGTCAAGACAGATGACCGTATGCCCCAGGGAAAGAAGTCTTTCGCAAATATGAGATCCAAGAAAACCGCTTCCACCCGTTACTAGTATTCTCTTCGGTATTCCTGCGATCTTCTTAAGAAACTCCCGCTGTCCGACCACGGACAGCGGTCCCGTGACGACCTTTCGCATGCGCACCTCCAATTATTAAGCTCACCATTTTCGTTGGTGATTTGGAGACGGGATGCGAGCGCAATAGATAATAAAAATATTCTCTTTATTACAATGACACGCACAACCCGACAAAAAATAAACTATTCAATGGCAATCAATATTTTTCAGTTTTTCAATTTCAATATTAGCTAATTATCAAATACGAGGCGTTCAGTCAATATGTATGGAATTTATTTCCAGTAAATAATCCAAAATTACAACAAACTACTATTGACATAATCATATTTGATTACTTTTCGGCCAATCCAGGTCAAAAGTAACGAAATATTTACCGGTATGTTCTAGGATAAATTACGGTTTGATCTTCGGGGTTTCACATACCTGTCGCGGAGACATGCGGCAGCCGGACCGCCCGGCCATTCGCCGGGCAGGTTCCAACGCAGCATTTGATTTTGAGAGCAGCCCCAGGAGAGTTCACCTGGGGCCGAAGGGAACCTGGCATGTCTTCGATGACACCCAGACCCTCAAGCGGACAAACGCCCGCCTTGCGTCGCGCCTAGTTCTTCCAACGCGACAGGATGACGTCGCCGTTGCGCTCCGTCGCCGCATCGTTGGTGAAGTAGCGAGACGCAGCTTCCGTACGGTTGCGAACGTTCATCTTCTTGTAGATGTTGCGGACGTGAACCTTGACGGTGTTTTCCGACAGCCCGAGCCGGTCCGCGATGATCTTGTTCTGCGTGCCCTTGCAGATCAGATCGAGGATCTGGACCTCACGCGTCGTCAGACCGTCCGGGCCGGCATCGCGCTTGCGCCGCCCTGTCCCCGAGACGGCCGTCTGGCCCGGGGCTTCCCCGCGCCGGCCGTAAAGGCTGTTTGCCGCGAAAGGCTCGGGAGAAAGCCGCCGCAGCAAAGCCGCCGGGAAATGTTCGCCGCCCTTCATCAGTAAATCGATGGCGGCAAGGCAGACGTCGAGATTGAGGTTCAACGGCAGGACGCCATGGATGAGGCGCTCTTCGACGAAGCCCGCAATCGAAGGATCGAGTTCCTCGGCATTCTCCACCACCAGGCCGATCGACGCCCGCGGGTGGAACTCGTGAATGGTCCGCAAGATAGCCGGAAAGGACTTGGGAGGCATCCGGTACAGCATGATCAGCGTGACATCGACGAGATTGCCGTCGAGCAGATTGTCGGGATCGGAGAAGCTGACGATATCGTGCCCTTGAAACCTGGACCCGACGGCCTGCATCAGGCATTCGGCGAACAGATCGATCTTGGCGAGCATTACGATTTTTTTCTTTTGTGACAAAGCCTTGTTGTTATCTTCAAAATCACCCACTTTGGAGCTTCCAGGATACATTACGCCCTCCTAGGATTTTTCCATTTATTTTTATGGGTGCCCCGGTCTGGCCGTCGGCACGCCCCACTTTCAAAAAATTTATTCGGAACCACTTATGCGTCACGTTTTTTCCTGCGCGATAAAATTCGCGATAGCTAATGTAACGTAAAGATCTCCGCAACGAAACAGCCCAAAAGGATTAGAGAAGCGCCGGAAGGGCACTTAAATCGTTATAAATCGAACCATCTTTGGGTTATATTGTAAGCGTTCTGTTTACCAAGGCGCGGAACGCCCTCAAAAACAAGCCTCTAGGATACCTCCGCAAGAGCCGATGTCCTATGCATTTCTGCCAAGGCGCGGCCGGTGAGACGCGATAATAGGATTAGTTAAGCAGGCCCGCACGGCCGTTCTTAATCCCCTCTTCCGCTCCGAAATACGCAGGAATACTTAGTCCGGACTAGGACACCCTTCCTTTACTACCGGCGATCGCCCGCATCCTGGCGCAAACGGCCTAGAGTGCCGGGTCACCGCTGGATGGATGCCTCTGAAAAAGCTTGGGATTTCATCGCTGCGCCAAGGGTTTGCCGCCGATGGTTAGACGGGAAAGTGTCAGTAATTACAAACCACTAACTAGAATTGGTATCTTCCGCGTCGCGCCGTTTGGAGTCAAATTGGACTTTCGTTCCGGAAGATCAAACGGGTCCGGCCGAGCGTCACCAAGCGCTTGCAGCCAATAAGAAACCCTGCCTTTCGGTGAGTTGCGTCCGCGTTCCATCGAGTAAGCGTAAAGCAAGTCAACATATAGCTCGGGCCCAATCCGGGCGGACATTATATAAAAAAGTAAAAACTAAAATAAATTTAGCAAAAAAGCGAAAATCTCTAAATCAAGATATTATGTATCCCTCCAAAAGGAGCCAACACCGGATAAATACCGTAAGAGTTAAGGGTATTTGGTGTTGGCTTCCCTTTGTCCCGAAATCCGCCCGGCGACGAAAAGAGTTCCCCTATGGGCTAGTTGTGACAGGCGACCGCGAAAGCGAAACACGCCTGCACGCAACGCAGCAATCGGGTGGTAAACAACGACGCCGCAATGCGGCGTCGTTGTTGCAATCACTTCTTGCTCAGCGCCTGCGTCAACTGATCGACAATGTCCTGCTGCGACTTCAGGCCCGATGCCGTGAGGTAAAGCTTGGCGGAGTCGAGATAGACGACATGTCCGTCCTTCCAGGCTTTCGTCTGCCGGACGATCTCGTTGTCGAGCAGAGCCGCTGCCGGCTGCGCCTGCTGGCCGATGGCCGCATCGCGATCGACGACGAAGATCCAGTCGGGGTTGGTTTCGAGAATATATTCGTAGGAAACCGCCTGGCCGTGGGTCGCGACCTGCAGTTCGGGATCGGCCGGCTTGATCCCGAAGACGTCGTGCAACGCGCCGAAACGCGATCCCTTGCCATAGGCGCTGATCTTTCCGCCGGTCGTTAGCAAGATGAGACCCGTTCCACTTTCGCCAGCAAGCCCACGCAGCGCCTCGATCGAGGAATCGAGCTTGGCGATGCTTGCCTTGATCTCGGCTTCTTTGCCGAAGATCTCGCCGAGGATCTCTGCATTCTTCTTGACGCTGCCGATCAGATCCTTGTCGTCCGAGGTCAGGTCGATCGTCGGTGCCAGTTTGGCGACTTCGGCGTATTTCGCCTGCGACCGCCCGCCGACGATGACGAGGTTGGGCTCTGCCGCGTTGATGGCTTCGAAGTCGGGCTCAAACAACGTGCCGATCTTCGCATAGCTATCGGCCTTGTATTTTTCGAGCGACGGCGGGACGGCCGACCCGGGAACGCCAGCGACGGGAATACCGAGCATGTCCAGTGTTTCCAGCATGCCGAAATCATAGACCAGCACCGTCTTCGGGTTTTTCTCCACCTCGCTGACGCCGCTGCTGTGCTCGATCTTCAGTGTTTCGGCGAGCGCCAACGATGCGCCGCCAGCCGTCATCACGGCCGCAACGAGCAGGCTGCGCAGACCATTAGAGAAGGGGGATATATTCATGACTATTTACCTCATGTTTTCTCCTCCTCCCTAGCGCGATTTTGCGGGGAGGGCAATGCGCGCAGTGCGCGTCATTCTCACCTCACAAAACTTGACGAAGCCGATCATATATAAGACTAAGGCGTGCCTTCGATCGAGCGCTCCTGGCGGCTACAACCTCAGGAGTTCCGTTGCGGCGGTCGATAGAAAGAATGCAGCCACGGGATACGAGAGCGGTGGTCACCACGAAATGCAGCTGGAGCGTGACGGAACCATGAGGGCGGTCCTGTTTGCCATCCCGGTCGTCCTGCTGCTTGCCGCCGTCAGCGTCTTTACCGGTGTCGGCAGTCTTGCGGCCAGCGACGACGGCCGCGGCTGGCTTCTGGTGGTCGAGAGCCGCCTGCCGCGCACGCTGGCGCTGATGCTCGCAGGCGCCGGCCTCGCCGTATCCGGCACGATCATGCAGATGCTGGCGCGCAACCGCTTCGTCGAGCCGTCGACCGCCGGCACTGCCGAATCCGCCGCACTCGGAATGCTTTTGGCCATGCTGATTGCGCCGAACCTTCCGGTCGCCGGCAAGATGGCGTTTGCCGCCCTGACCGCGCTTGCCGGAACCGCCCTGTTCCTGCAGATCCTGCGGCGCGTTCCGCTGCGCTCGGCACTGATGGTGCCGCTGATCGGTCTGATGCTCGGCGGCGTCGTCAACGCCATCACCACCTTCATCGCCTATCGCTACGACCTGATGCAGTCGATGGGCGCCTGGATGTCCGGCGATTTCTCGGTCGTGCTGCGTGGACGCTACGAGCTGCTGTGGATCGGCTTCGCGCTGACGCTTGTCGCCTACGCCACCGCCGCGCGCTTCACCGTCATCGGCATGGGCGAGGCGATCGCGCGCAATGTCGGGCTCGACTACGACAAGGTGGTCACCCTCGGGCTTGCCATCGTTTCCATGGTCACGGCAACGGTGGTTGCGACCGTCGGCATGATCCCGTTCCTCGGCCTCGTCGTTCCCAACATCGTCAGCCTGATCCTCGGCGACAACCTGAGGCGTACATTGCCGGTGATCGCCATTGCCGGCGCCGGGCTGGTGCTCGCCTGCGATATCGTCGGGCGGATGGTGATTGCGCCCTATGAGGTCCCCGTCGGCACGGTCATGGGCGTGATCGGCAGCCTCGTCTTCCTTCATCTCCTGCTATCGAGGCGGTCCCATGCAGGCTGATGCCAAGCGGATCTCTCCGTCGACCGTCCTTGTTGCATCCGCTGCGCTTGCGCTGCTATCGATGATCGCCTTCATGACCATCGGCGCCAAGGGAAGCTGGAGCTTCATCCTCTCCTTCCGCGGCACGAAGCTGCTCGGCATGGTGCTGGTCGCCTACGCGATCGCCGTCTCGACGGTGCTGTTCCAGACGATTTCCGGCAACCGTGTCCTGACGCCGTCGATCATCGGCTTCGACGCCATGTACACGCTGCTGCAGACAGTCATGGTGTTCTTCCTCGGTGCCGCCGGCGCGGCAAGCATCAACCCGCAGATGCAGTTCACGCTCGAAACGACCGTGATGGTCGGCCTTTCGCTGCTCCTGTTCCGCGCCCTCTTTTCCGGCGGCAGCCGCAGCCTGCATCTCCTGATGCTGGTCGGCGTCATTCTCGGCGGCCTGTTCCGCAGCCTCTCCTCCTTCCTGCAGCGCGTTCTCGACCCCAACGATTTCATCGTCCTGCAGGACCGGCTGTTTGCAAGCTTCAACAGCATCGATGCCAGCCTGCTCGGCATTGCCGCTGCAGCCACCCTCGGCGTGACCTTCGTCCTGTGGCGGCTGTCGCCCACCTTCGATGTGCTCTCGCTCGGGCGCGAGGCGGCGATCGGGCTCGGCGTCGACCATCAGCGTGTCGTGACGCTTCTCCTGATGCTGATCGCCGTTCTGGTGTCGGTCTCCACCGCGCTCGTCGGGCCGGTGACCTTTTTCGGCCTGCTCGTCGCAAGTCTCGCCTGGCAGCTGACGCCCACCGCCAGCCACCGCTTCGTGCTGCCTGTCGCCGTCTTTATCGCGATCGCGACGCTCGTCGGCGGCCAGGTCGTCCTGGAGCGGCTGTTTTCCTTCAACACGGCGCTCAGCATCGTCATCGAATTCTTCGGTGGCCTAGTCTTCATCTTCCTGCTCGTCCGAGGCTCCGCGCGATGATCGAGATCCAAGAGGTAACCAAATCCTATGGCGGCACCGCGGTCGTCGACCGGGTGTCGCTGACCCTGCCCACGGGCGGCCTGACCTCGATCATCGGCCCCAACGGCGCCGGCAAGTCGACGCTTTTGTCGATCGTCAGCCGGCTGATGCCGATGGATACGGGCAAGGTCCTGGTCGATGGCCTCGACGTCAGCCGCGCCGCCGGCGACGTGCTTGCCCGACGGCTGTCGATCATGCGCCAGGACAACCACATCACCGCGCGTCTCAGCGTGCGCGACCTCGTCGGCTTCGGACGCTACCCCTATTCCAAGGGACGGGTGACGGCAGCCGATGCGGAACACATCGATCGCTCGATCGCCTATCTCGGGCTCGAACCCTACCAGAACCGCTTTCTCGACGAACTCTCGGGCGGCCAGCGCCAGCGCGCCTTCATCGCCATGGTGCTGTGCCAGGACACCGACTACATGCTGTTCGACGAGCCTCTGAACAATCTCGACATCAAGCATGCGGTCGAGACGATGAAGCTGTTGCGGCGCCTCGCCGACGATTTCGCCAAGACGGTGGTCGTCGTGCTGCACGACATCAATTTCGCCTCCGCCTATTCCGACCGCATCGTCGCCATGCAGGGCGGCCGCCTCGCCTTCGAGGGACCGCCGCAGGACATGATCGTGCCGTCACGGCTGCAGGCGATCTTCGATGTCGACTGCCGCGTCCACGCCGTCGGCGACACGCGCCTCGTCAACTATTTCGACTAGAAACCCGAAACGACCGCTAGGCCCGAATGCGCGAAGCGCGCTGCACGGAGATCCATGCAGCGCGCTTCGACGATGATCATGCCGGACATGAGGGGGTGCGCTACCCCGCTGCGCCGGATGCGCCCTCCTTGCCGATCCGGGCCGCATCCGCCGCATGGTCCTCGTCCGTCACCGAGGAGAAGCGCTTCAGCCAGCGGCCCATCTTGGTGTTGATGTCGTCCATCACGGTGAACATCACCGGCACGAAGACGAGGCTCAGCATCGTCGAGGTGATCAGGCCGCCGATCACTGCAACCGCCATCGGCGCGCGGAAGGCCGCACCGGCGCCGACGCCGATGACGGCCGGAACCATGCCCGCCACCATGGCGATCGTCGTCATGATGATCGGCCGCGCGCGGGTGACGCCCGCCGTCAGCAGCGCCGTACGCCGGTCCGCACCTTCGTTGCGGCACTCGATCGCATAGTCGACCAGCAGGATCGAGTTCTTGCAGACGATACCCATCAGCATCAGGATGCCGATCATCGACGAAAGGTCGAGTGCCGCGCCGAACAGGATCAGGGCCAGCGCGGCGCCGCCGATCGACAACGGCAGAGCCACGAGGATGGTCACCGGCTGCAGGAAATCCTTGAAGAGCAGGATCAGAACCGCCACGACCATCAGGATGCCGGCAAGCAACGCCAGGGCGAAGTTGCGGAACATCTCCGACATATATTCCGCGTCGCCGTAATTCGCCTGCGACACGCCCGCCGGCAGCTCCTTCATGGCCGGCAAGGCCGAAATCGCCTCGAAGGCCGTGCCGAGCGTCATGCCGTTGAGGTTGGCTTCGACGGAGATCAGCCGCTTGCGATCGAGACGCTCGACGCTGCTTTCCTCGGCGCCGAAGGAGACGTCGGCGACCGAAGTCAACGGCACCAGGGCACCCGCATTCGTGCCCACCCGCAGATTGCGCAACGTGTCGAAATCGCCGCGGGCCGATCGGTCGAGCATCACCCGGATCGGAACCTGGCGGTTACCGAGGTTGAACCGCGCGGAGTTGCTCTCGCTGTCGCCCATCGTCGCGATGCGTGCCACGGTGCCGATCGACGTCACAGACACGCCGAGCCTTGCCGCCTCGTCGAAGCGCGGCTTGACCAGAAGCTCGGGCGAAAGCAACGGCTCGGTCGACCGCACGCTGACCAGACCCGGGAGCGCACGCATCTCGTTTTCCAGGCGCCGCACCGACGCCATCAACGTTTCCGGGTCGTCGCCCGTCAGGTAGATGGAGAGGTCCTTCGCGCCCTCGGTCGAGGAGAACGTCGCCTGGATGTCGGGGGTCTCCGCCAGCAAGGGCCGCAGCGACAGCTCGAAGGACTTGCGGTCGAGTTCACGCTCCTTGCGCGGCTTGAGCTTGATGCGCAGCGATACCTCGTTGAGACTGTCGGTCGTCGCCAGGACGTTCTCGACTTCCTTGCGCTCCTTGAGCTTGGCCACCAGATCGTCGGAAATGCGCGCCGTTTCCTGGAGCCGCGTACCTGGCGGCAGGGTGATCTTGAGCTGCGAGACGTTGCTGTCGCTCGTCGGCATGAAACCCGTCGGCAGCATGGTCAGAAGCGCGATCGAGCCGGCGAAGATCAAAGCGACCATCGAGAGCGCGGTCTTGCGGTGATCGAGGGTCCAGCCGAGCATGCTGCGATAGGCGTCGGCGATGCGCGACGGCTTGGCGGCATGGCCGTGACCGGGCTTCGGCCGCAGCAGATAAGCCGCCATCAGCGGCGTCAGCAGGCGTGCGACCAGCAGCGAGAACAGAACGGCGATCGCGACGGTCAGGCCGAACTGCTTGAAATACTGCCCGACCGCGCCACCGATGAAGCTGACCGGCGCAAAGACAGCGACGATCGTCAGCGTCGTTGCGACGATCGCAAGGCCGATCGCGTCGGCCGCGTCGATCGCGGCGATGAACGGGCGCTTGCCCATGTCGACATGCCGCTCGATGTTCTCGATCTCGACGATCGCGTCGTCGACGAGAATGCCGATGACCAGCGTCAGGGCGAGAAGGCTGATGCCGTTGAGCGTGAAGCCGAGCAGGTCCATCACCGCAAAGGTCGGCAGGATCGAGAGCGGCATGGCAAGCGCCGAGATCAGCGTCGCCCGCCAGTTGCGCAGGAACACGAAGACGACGACGATGGTCAAAAGCGCGCCTTCGATCAGCGCCGTGACGGCCGCATCGTAGCTTTCCTGCGTATACTCGACGAGCGAGATCAGCTCGGTCATCTCGACGCCGGGGGTGCGCGCCTGGATCTCCTTCAGCCGCTCGATGACGCGCTCGGCAACGACCGTGTCGCTCGCGCCCTTGCTGCGCGAAACCGAGAAGCTGACGATCGGCTCGCCATCGAAATGGGCAAAGCTGCGCGGCTCGGACGAGGTGTCCTCGATCGTCGCAATGTCGGAGAGCTGCAGCCAGCGGCCGCCTGCAAGCGGGATCGAAAGCTGCCGGAGTTCGTCCACCGAGCCGGCACTGCCGACGGTGCGGATCGACTGCTCGCGCCCGCCGATTTCTCCGCGGCCGCTCGGGATGTTGATGTTGATTTCGCGGAGTGCCGTGTTCACCTGGTCGGCCGTCACGCCAAGCGCCAGCAACCGCTCGGGATTGAGCGAAACCCGCACCTCGCGGCTGACACCGCCGAGGCGCTGCACCTTCTGCACGCCGGGCAGCGTCAGCAATTCGCTGGTGATCGTGTCATCGACGAACCAGGACAGCTCCACTTCCGACATGTGCGGCGCCCGCACGGCGTAATAGACGATGGCGCTGCCGTCGACGTCGAGACGCGAGACGATCGGCTCCTGAATGGATTGCGGCAGGTCGGCGCGGATCTGCGCCACGGCCTCGCGCACGTCGTTTGCCGCCCGGTCCGGATCGGTGCCGATCTTGAATTCGACCGTGGTCGTGGAGACGCCGTCGGTAATGGTCGAGCGGATGTGACTGACCCCGACGAGGCCGGAGGCGACCCCTTCGACGCGACGCGTCACCTGCGTTTCCATTTCACCGGGCTGCGCGCTCGGCTGCGTGATCGTCACCGTCACGATCGGGAAGGATACGCTCGGATTGGCGTTGACCGGCAGCCGCAGAAACGAGGCGATCCCGATCAACGTCAGCACGACGAAGAGAACGATCGTCGGAACGGGCTTTCGGATCGCCCAGGCAGAAATGTTGCTCGTCATTGCTGGTCGCCCGTTTGCGTCGGCTGGACGTCTTTCGTTGCGACCGCTTCGCCTTCGCGCAGCGACGCCCCGGATTTAAGGACGACCCGTTCGCCGGTCGAAAGGCCCGAGGTGATCTCCACCTTGCCACCCTGGCGCATGCCCGCCTTGACCGGCTTGCGCACGACCTGGCCGCGATCGACGACGAAGACCGAGACGGCGCCGTCCGGCGCGCCGAACAGCAGGGCGGAATCGTCGACCATAATCGCCTTGCGTTCGGCCACGACGATCTCCGCCCGGCCGAACGTGCCCGCGAAAGGCGGGCGCTCGGTCGACAGCGTGACCTGGGCGGTTCCGAGCCGGGTCTCGCGGTCGATCTTCGGGTTGATTACCCGCACGTGCCCCTCGATCCAGTCGTTGCGCCCCGAAAGCTTGACCTTGACCGTCTGGCCGACCGCCAGCAACGGCAGCTCGGTTTCCGGCACTTCGGCGGCAAACTCGATTTCGCCGCCGCGAATGAGCTTGAGCAGCGGCTCCGAGCCCGCAAGCGCGCCGGCGCGCGCCAGCCGCTCCGACACGATCCCGTCGGCAGGCGCCACGATCACGGCTCGATCGAGCTTCCGGCGCGCCTCGGCCTCGAGCGCTTCCGCCTGGTCGTAATCGGCTCGCGCCACCTGGACGGCCTGCTCGGCAAGGGCGAGCGCCGAGACGCGCTCTTCGAGAGTGGTGGCGGCCTGAAGGTGGCTCAACTGCCGGGCGCGGGCGAGTTTCCTCTGTTCCTGCGTAACCGTCTCTTCTTCCCGCGCCATCGCGGCGCCGGCGCGCGCGACCCGGCCCTTGGCCTCGCGCAAAAGGTTCTCCAGCATGTCGGTTTCCAGCCGGGCGAGCACCTGGCCTGCAGCGACCCGATCGCCGATCTCGACCTCGACACTGGCAATGCGCTGGTCGGTCAGAGTGGTGCCGACGGCAATCTCCTCGCGGGCGACGAAGATGCCGGCAAAGGAGCGTGTCCATTGCTGCGGGCGGCTATCGGCAACGAGCGTCGTGACCGTGCGGGTGGCAGACGGGGCGGGAACGGAGGCTGCGGCCTCTCCCGAGGCGCGCGCCGGACCAGCAGCCGCCGCAATCACGAGCAACGCTGCGAGAGCGACGTTCAACTCAACTGTACGTCTCATTTCATTGGCTTTCCATTGGCGGGGCCGGCGGCGCGATGCGCCTGCGGTACCGGATCCCGGGTCGGGCAAAGGGCGTCGATAATTTATTAGACCATTCAATCTAACAATAGAATTCATCAAACGCGACAATTGTAAGGCAGATCACATACGAGCATTGCGGGAAGATGGCGGAGATCGTGCAAGCGCCCGGCCTTGACACCGATCGGCTGCCCACCGAAATTAGAGCGCCTGATCTAATAATTGAACGGCATGCAAGGAGACCGGCGATGCGCAAGATCGACCCCGAAAAACATGCGGCCAGGCGTCGGCTGATTCTCGATGCGGCAATCGCCTGCTTTTCGCGCAAGGGTTTTCACGGCACGTCGACGGCCGAGATCTGCGCCGAGGCAGGCATGAGCCCGGGAAATCTTTTCCATTATTTTCCGACCAAGCACACCATTATCGCGGCGATCGTGGAAGAAGAACGTCAAGAAACGGCGGAGATTTTCCGAAAGCTGGGTGAAGAGGAGGATCTCTTCGCCGCATTGCTGGGCTTCATGGACAGCGTTCTCGAACTGGCGGGCGATCCTGCCTATTCGAGCCTCGCACTCGAAATCGCCGCCGAGGCGATGCGTGACGAGCGCATCGGGACGCTCGCAACGACGAACGACGCGGAACTCCAGTCGGCGCTCGTGGCGCTCCTGCGCAAGGCCGCCAGCCGAAACCAGATCGACAGGACCCTCGACGCCGAGGGCGCGGCCCGCTGGATTGCCGCGATCATCGACGGCATCTTCAGCAGGGTCGCGGTCGATCCCGGCTTCAAGCCGAAGGAGGAAAGCGTGTTGCTACGCCGCCTGCTGAGCCGTTTTCTGCGCGCACAAGACTGAGCGCGGGAAAAATGCGAGACCGCGGCAGCCCTTCGGCACGCCGCGGTCTCTTGTTTCCGGCCGGCCTCGGCTTAAAGCCGAGGCCGTTCGTCGAAGTTATCTCAGGAATGCTTCTGGATGACGCCGTAGACGATGTTGCGGTTGGCACCGAAGAAGACGCGCGCATCGATCGCGGACTTCCCGGCACTCTTGTGGATGATGTTCCACATGTCCGCTTCGGAACGCAGCAGCAAGGCCCAGTTCATGAAGCTCTCCATGTAACCGTCGACGCCGATGTCCTGGGCGAAGTTGGCGAACAGGAAGACGCCGTTCGGCTTCAGCATCTGCAGGCAGCGATGCGTCAGCTTGATGGCCACCTTGTCGGCCAGATAGTCGTAGAGACCGGCCGCATAGATGAAGTCGAACGTGCCGAGCTTCTGGTCGCGACCGAGCAGGCTGCGAACGGACCCGTCGACCGCTTCGATCGCCGTGCCGGAGAAATCGCGGCTGATCGATCCGACACTGAGAGGATCCTGATCGAGCGCCACCCAGCGCTTGATCCGGCCTTCCTCGAGAGCCTTCGAACGGTTGGCTTCCCGCAGATGACCGGCGGCAATCGTCAGGATCTCCGCCTCGGAACCCCGGCTCGCCGCGATCTCGTCGACGTGGCGCGTGAGGATATCGCGGCGCTCGCGCACCGCCACCGAGGACGAAGCGTCCTTCGTGTAGTCATAGAGCGCCCGACCGACCGGAGACGCCCGCTCGATTTCGCCGGCAACGCTCGCATGGCCGTAGATGAAGTCGAGCAACTGCGCGTCACCCGAATAGCCCCTGGGCTTGTCGAACGACCACCGGGTGAACGGATCCTGCAGGAAGTACTCCGAAACCGGGTGATCCTGGGCAATTGGGATTAGCTCCTGCCACACGCTCGGGTGGTATTTGGCACGGGTCTGGTGGAGGGAGGCAGCGAGCCGGTCGATAATTTTCGACGCATCCGTCCCTTGAATGAATTGTTCCTGAGCGACCCTGAGAATCAATGCGAGCTCGGCCTTGGCGGTCGAGAGCTGTTCGTCATGTCGTTCGCCGCGGGGCGAAACGAACTCATCAGCCATTGCCTTGGGAGTAATGAGGCTCTGACCGTCGAAAACAGTCTGAAATTGGCGCACGCGAGACCATCCGTTAAAGCTTTGTTAACAATAGTCGCGAAGATGCGCGCATAACGGCTCGGAATGCAAGTTTTTGTATATAATAAGGTAAATACTCGGAGCTCACCCCTTTGGGTGATACCGATTCGCAGATGCCCTGACCCATTAATTTAACAAAACTTAATGGACACCTCCTATCATGCCTCGCAGCGTTTCCCGCCCTTGTTGCAGATGGGTCGCGGTGAACACGCAGGGAGTGTCCGAAACAACGTCCATTGATGGAAAAGCGACGACAGATTTCCGTTGACCGTGACGCAACTCGATGGATCAGTGCATGAAGCACACGTTGGCCGACGTAGTTGACATCGACCTACACAAGCAGCCGCACAGGCCGCACCTGGCTGAGCTTCAGACCCTCTATCGCATGGAGGGCGAGGCTGGTCGGCGCGCCTCGACCCGGCAAGGGCTGTGGGTTGCCGTCGTCGTCTACCTGCTTTTCTTCATCCCGGACATTCTGCTCGTCCCCGACGTCGCCTTCTACACGATCGTCTCGCGCCTCTTTGTCGGCATCGGCTCGCTGCTGACCTTCGAGATCCTGTTTCGACTGAAGGCCCAGACCAAGTGGCTCGACGCCACCTGCGCCGCCGCCCTCGTCTTCGGCTACATCGGCTGGCTCGTCCCGGCGATGATGACGGCCGATACGAACAGTATGTCCTACTACATGATCTTCGGCGCCATCTTCATGATGGGCGCCAACCTCTTCTTCAGCCTACGGTTCCGCCTCTCGGTGGTCGCCTCCAGCATCGTACTGGTGACATTTTTCATCGCGCTGTCGTTCTTCTCCGAACACGATCCGGCCTACCTGATCGCCTTCGGGACGTTCTATGTCTCCTGCTTCGTCTTCACCTCCTATGTGAACTGGAAGCTCAACCGCGAGCGCTACAAGGTTTTCCTCAACGCCTTCGAGGCGAAGATCCAGCAGAACGAGGCTTCCGAGCGCGGCATGGCGCTTCTGCGGCTGTCCAACACCGATCCGCTGACCGGTCTCGACAACCGCCGCGCCATCGACCAGCAGCTGCGCGAATACTGGAACGATTGGCAGAAACTCGGCAAGAACTTCACCGCCATGCTGATCGATGTCGATTTCTTCAAGAAATACAACGACTGCTACGGCCACCAGGAGGGCGACCGCTGCCTCATTCTCGTGGCCAATGCGCTCGGCGAGGCGATCAGGGACTATCACGGCTCGATCGGCCGCTACGGCGGCGAGGAGTTCATCGTCCTTGCCCGCCTGGATACGCGCGAGGAGGCGGCCGAGCTTGCGGAGGTCATCTGCCGCACGGTTGAGAACATGGGGCTGATCCACGAGCAGCGCCGCGACGGCGTGTCCATCGTCACCGTCAGCGTCGGCGCCGCCTTCACCCGCAACCACACCGGAGCCAAGCTCGAAAAGATCATCCACGAGGCCGACCGCGCGCTTTACGCTGCAAAGGCAAGTGGGCGAAACTGCTCGAAGCTGTTCGACCCGAATGATCCGCAGAGCAGCGACGAGAGCGAGAACATCGCAGCGCTGCTGAAGATCGCCGTCGACCAGAACCTGGTATCCCTCGTCTACCAGCCGATCACGAACGTGACGACCGGCGAGGTCGATGCGGTCGAGGCCCTGATGCGCCTGACCATGCTGGACGGCACGTCGGTGCCGCCGAGCCTCTTCATCCCGGTTGCCGAACGGACCGGCGCCATTCTCGATCTCGGCCGCTGGGCGATAAAGACCGTCTGCCGCGAGCTTCTGGTCGACAACCACATCCCGCTCGTCAGCGTCAACGTTTCGCCGATCCAGCTGAAGACGCCGGGCTTTGCGACCTCGGTCGCAGCGATCCTCGGCGAGACCGGGGTTGCCGGCAGCCGCCTCGCCTTCGAGATCACTGAAGGGCTCGAGATGGAGATGCATTCGGGCATCCTGCGCTGCATCAGCGACCTGGAGACGCTCGGCATCCGCATCTGGCTGGACGATTTCGGGACCGGTTTCGCCGGCCTCTCCTGGCTGCGCCTGATCGATTTCGACACGGTGAAGGTTGACCGGTCGTTCCTGCACGATTGCGCCACCCCGAAGGGCCGCGCGATGCTGCAGGACATCATCGGGCTCGTGCGCAACCGCGGCCACAAGATCCTGATCGAGGGCGTGGAGACCGACGAGCAACTGGCCCTGATGCGCCGCTTCCGGATCGACCACGTGCAGGGTTTCCACGTCGGACGCCCGGCGCCTGCGGACACGTTCCGCACGCCCACCGACAAACCACGCATCCCACTTCGAAACGGCGTCCGAACCTAGAAGCCTCTTCGGCTTCATTTGCCACGATCGGCGATCAACGTACGGCAAGCCGGCATCGGCGGACCGGGAATGCTGGCTGCCGCCTTTCCGTCCGGCGCCGGTCATGACCTCGGCGAGGAGTGGCGTAGCCGGCGCCCCATCCCCTCGGCATCGCCAGCGCACGCCCCCCGCAGCCTCGGCAGGGAACGTGAAGCTCGGTGCGCGAATAAATGTTGCGCTCCGACCGAACCGGTGCGTAGGATACGGGAGAATACACTGCCGCCGGATACAATCTCACATTGTGCCCATGGAGGCGCGTGATGGCCATCGGGGACCAGCAGGACGTCGGCGTCGAACCGACCATATCTCCGCCCAGCCGCGCGGAAGTTCTGGCACAGCTTGAGCGCATTCGCCTGAGCGCCGAATTCGACGCTCCGGACCGTGACCGTAAATTCCTGGCCTACGTCATTGGGGAAACGCTCGCCGGGCGTGGCGACCGCATCAAGGCCTATTCCATTGCCACTGAGGTTTTCGGCCGGGATTCCTCCTTCGACCCGCAGACCGATCCCGCCGTTCGTATCGAGGCGGGCCGCATTCGACGGGCGCTCGAACGCTATTACCTCGTCGCCGGACGCAGCGACCCGATCGTGATCCGCATGCCGAAGGGCGCTTATGTCCCGACCTTCGAAAGGCGGGCCGAAAAACAGCCGGCACCCATCATGGAAAGCGAAACACCACCGTCCGAAGCAGTGCCGGTCGGCTGGCATGAGCGCCGCCGCGTCCTGCTTGGCGCTGCGGCGCTTGTGTGTGGGATCGCCGGCCTATCGGCCGGCTTGCTGCTTTCCGGTGACGAAAGCACCGCGACCAATCGGCCCAATATCCCGAAGGTGATCGTCACGCCTTTCGAGGATCTCTCGGGAACCCGGCAATCGGCGATGATGGCGCAGGGACTGACGGACGAAGTCGTCAGCTACCTTGCCAGGTTCAAGGAGATCGTGCCGGTTACCGGCAACGACCGACTGCAGACACCGGACGATCACGCCTATGCGCTCGAGGGACGCGTAAGGCTCGAGGGCGAACGGTTGCGGCTGGTCGTGAGGCTTGTCCAGCGATCCGACGGGGCGATCGTCTGGGCAAACACCTACGACGAACGACTGCAGTCCGGCGACGTCATCGATCAGCAGGCAAGGACCGCGGCGGCGGTATCGAGCGCGGTGGCAGAGCCCTACGGCGCCGTCTTTCAGGCAAGCGCGGCCGAACTCAGGCACTCGGTTCCTGAAGGTTGGCAGGCCTATGCCTGCACCCTCACCTACTATGACCATCGCGGCGACGTCGATCCGCAATCCCGCCGCTCCGCCGAAGACTGCCTGCAGCGCGTGACCCGGAAATTCCCGACCTATGCGACCGCCTGGGCGCTTCTGTCGATGAGCTATGTCGATGCCCTGCGCAACCGCGCCGCCCCCTCGGCCTCACCGGGATTGCTGGAACAGGCTGGCGAAGCGGCGGCGCGCGCCGTCGATCTCGCCCCCCTCGACGTTCGCGCCCTCGAAGCGCAGATGCTCGTCCTCTTCGCTCGCGGCGAGGTCGATGCCGCCCTTGCCGTCGGCGCCCGTGCGCTTGCCATCAATCCCAACGACAGCGAGCTTGCCCGCGCATACGGCCTCCGGCTCGCGCAGTCGGGACAATGGGATGCAGGCTGCAAGCTTCTGTCGGACACGACGGAACGCAATCTCGGCCAGACGGGCGTTTTCGAGGGGGCGCTGGCAAGCTGCGCCTACTTCGCGGGCGACTATGTCACCGCCGAGCGCTGGGCGCGGCTTGCCAATCCGCACGCCAGCCCGACCGACCGGCTGCTCCTGCTTGCTGTTCTCGGCAAGCTCGGCAAGACGGACCAGGCACGTGAGGAGCGAAAGTGGTTCGAGGCCCACGCACCGGCTTTCCTCGGTGACCTCAGGCAGACGATTGCCGCTCAATTGCACCGGCCTGAGGATCAGCACCGCCTGTTCGACGGCCTTCGCGCTGCCGGCGTCTCCGTACCCGAGGCGGAGTATCAACAGGCAGGGACCGCGAGCGCCATACGCTGATCAGATATTGCCGGGTTCAAGCTCGCCGTCGCGAACGGCGGGTTCAGCCGCCTTCTCAGGCGCTGCATCCGAGCGCGCCCAGACCATCAGCAGGTCATGCGCGACACTCAGCACGATCGGCCCGAGGAAGAGACCGATCAGGCCATAGGACAGCGTGCCGCCAAGCACCCCGATCAGGATCACCAGCGTCGGCGTCGACAGCCCGCGTGCCACCAGGATCGGCTTCATCACGTTGTCGATCACGAAGAGCGGGATCAACAGGATTGTCAGCAACAGCGCCGGACCGAAATCCATGGTGAACCAGGCCCAGATCATGACGGGCAGCAGCATCAGCGCCGGGCCGATCTGGATGATGCAGAGCACGAGCACGACGAAGGCGATTGCGCCGGGCGCCGGCACGTCGAACAGGCTGAGCACCAGCCCGCACAGAAAGGCCTGTAGCAGCGCGACGCCGATGACGCCGCGCGCCACGTTACGGATCGTCGCGGTCGAAAGCTTGAGGAAACCGATGCCGCGCTGACCGCCGATCCTGCCGGCAAAGCGCTGCGCCATTTCCGCCAGCCGCTCCGCCGAACCGAAAAGGAAACCTGCGATCAACACCGAGACCACGAAACTCAAGACCTCGGCGCCGACGCTCGCGACCTTGCCGAGAACCTTGGTCCCGGCCTGCATCAGCGCCGGTTCGATCTTGCTCAGCAGTGCTTCGATATTGCCCGACGCCATGCTCCAGGCCGCATGAATGCGCTCGCCGACGACGGGCCACGTGCGGATGTATTCCGGCGGGACCGGTACGATCAGCGAACCGTCGGCAAGCCGGGCGAGCAGCGCCTGCAGCCCCTCGGCAAAACTGACGGCGATCGCAGTCAGTGGCGCGACGATGACGGCAAGGCATATCATCGTGATCAGGAATGACGCCAGGCGCCGCGAACCGAGCAGGCGCCCAAGTCGGGCATAGGCTGGAAAGAGCGCCACAGCGAGGATTGCCGCCCATATCAGAATGATCGCGAAGGGCGCGATCAGCGTCAGGGACCAATAGGCCAGAAGCCCGACGATGCCGATTCTCGCAATGTCCGTGATCTTCGCCTCGATGGAAGGCGACCCGTTCGTTCCGTTGCGGATCACATTCGATCGGGAAGGATCCTCGTCCATGCTAGCCCCATCCCCTCCACGCGAAACCGCCGACGCCCGCAGCCTTGTGCTCCCCGGCGCACTGCAAGGGTTCTACCGTCACGTGGATGGCACGCTTACGGCAACCGTGGGGCAGTAACATACAGTAGAATACGCCTGCCGGGCTTCCCGATCCGCCGGCCTCCTCTAGAGATTCCAGTGACTGATGACGACCGTGGTCAGCAATCGCGGCCCGATCAGCTTGAAATTGCAAGACAAGAAGCGTCGACAGGGGGCTGTCCCGCGCGCCAGTACAAGCGCCCGCGCCACCGCCCAATACACGAGGGAGGCTGGATAGATGATCAAAAAGACGATCATCGCGCTCGGCAGCGCAATAGCGGTTTTGATAACAACACCCGTCACGGCGGTTCTTGCCCAGCAGACGGCGGCCGCGCCGGCTGCTCAGGAACAACAGACGGCACCCGAGCCACTCAGCGATGACGAGCTCGAGGTTCTGGTGGCGCGCATCGCGCTTTATCCGGACGAATTGGTGGCACTCATTTCTGCAGCGGCACTCTATCCGCTGCAGATCGTCGAGGCCGAACGCTTCCTTGAGGCCCGTCAGAAGAAGCCCGACATGAAGCCGAAGGAGGACTGGGACGGCAGCGTCATTTCGCTGCTGAACTATCCGCAGATCGTCAAGATGATGAGCGAAGATCTCGAATGGACACAGTCCTTCGGCGACGCCATCGCCAACCAGCAAAAGGATGTGCTGATCGCCATCCAGCAATTGCGTGACGAGGCGGTCGCCAAGAACATCATCAAGTCCGACGACAAGGTGAAGGTGGTCCAGGAGGGCGACAACGTCGTCATCCAGGCGGCCAACCCGGAAACGATCTACGTGCCACAATATCCGCCGGAGATGCTCTACGAGCCGAACTATGCGCCGGCGCCGATCGGCTACTATGACGAGCCCTATCCCGCTTATTGGTATCCCGGAGCGGCCTTCTTCGCCGGCGCGGTAACGGGTGCGGCCTTCGCCGCGATCGTCGACTGGGATGATTGGGGTGTCTGGGGCGGCCGCTGGAACGGCGGCGACATGGACATCGACTGCAACAACTGCTTCAACAACATCAACGGCAAGGTGAAGTGGAACGACGTCGACTGGAAGAACGTCGATCGCAGCAAGATCAACTTCAATCGCGACCAGCTTCAGCATTTCGACCGAAACAGCATCAAGAACAACATCAAGGCGAACGGCAACAACAACCTGCGCAACCGCGCCGCCGAGATGAATCACGACCGGCCGAACGCGCGGCCCGGCGGCGGCGGCGCCGGCCAGATCAGGGATGTGCGCAAGAGCACGCTCGACGGCCTGAAGGCGCAGCAAAGACCTGCCGCACGCCCAGGCGGCGGCGGTGGCGGTCAGGCGATCGCCAAGGCGCGGCCCGGCGATGGGCGGCAGAACATCAACCGTGCCGGTGGCAACAAGCCCTCGCAGGTCAACCGTCCCTCCGGAAAGAAGAAGATGGCCGCCAAGGCGCAGAACCGGCAAAGGCCGTCGGGTCTTGGCAACGTCAATTCCGGACGGCGCGAGGTGGCCTCGTCACGCCGCGGCGGCCAGAGCTTGGGCGGTGGCCAGCGTGGCGGTGGACGCCCGCAGATGAGCCGCGGCGGCGGCAGGCCGCAAATGCACCGCGGTGGCGGCGGACGGGGCGGCGGCGGCCGCAGGCGTTGACCGGATCACAGGAGAACGAGACCATGACAAAGCTCTTCAATTCCCTTCTCCTGGGATCAGCGATGGCGCTGGTTCTGGCAGCAACCCCGATCGGCTCCGCCTATTCGCAGGACAAGCCGCCGGCCGACAAACCCGCAGGCGATCAAGCTGCAGGCGATCAGCCTGCAGGGGATCGACCGGCGGCTGATCAGCCGCCGGCGGACCAGATGGTGGGTGGGCTGGATGCCTATGCCGCCGCGGAAGACCCGCCGGCCTTCGACGATCCGGACAAAGCCGTCGCGGAATTCAAGGCGAAACTGGCCGCAAATGACTTCGATGGCCTGGCGAAACTGCTGGGGCTGAATGCCGAGAAGCTGAAAGACAGCGAGGGCGTCAAGGACACCTTTGCCCTCATTCGCGAAGGCGCGGCCCGTAATGTCGTCGTTCGGGATCTGGAGGGCCGCAAGATCCTTCAGATCGGCGACCGGCTCTGGCCGCTGCCGTTCCCGCTCACCAAGGGCGAAGACGGCAAATGGGCCTTCGATACCTATGTCGGCCTAGAAGAAATCGTCAACCGCCACGTCGGCGAGAACGAACTGCAGGCGATCGACACCGTCGAAGCCTATGTCGATGCCCAGAAGGAATACGCATCCGAGGATCGCGATTCCGATGGCGTCCTCGAATATGCCCAGAAGCTGATCAGCACGCCCGGCCAGACCGACGGGCTCTATTGGCCTGCCGATCAGGGCGACGGTGAAAGCCCCGTCGGAGACTCGATCAACGAGGCGGCCCTGGAAAAGGCAAAAGCCGGCGAAGGCTATTTCGGCTACCGCTTCCGCATCCTGACTTCGCAGGGCGACAACATCGCCGGCGGCCGCTACGACTATGTGATCAACGGCAACATGATCGGCGGCTTTGCGCTGATCGCCTGGCCGGTCACCTATGCGGAGACGGGGGTGAAGACCTTTGTCGTCAACCAGCAGGGCATCGTCTACGAGCGCGACCTCGGGCCGAGCACGGAAGCGATCGTTCCCTTCATCGACCGCTTCGATCCCGACGACAAGTGGTCCGTCGTCGACGATTGACCGGGATCACCGGCATGAACGACAGCGCCGCCCGATCGGGCGGCGTCAGGCCACGAGCCCGCGAGCTGCCCCGACCCGCCAGGCCTGTTTTTCGCTCAAGCAAGTATCAAGCGCATATCGAGCGCGACCCGCTATTTGCGCGGCTCGATCGGGCCTGCCGAAAACGAAGCTCCCTCCCGTTGAGAATTGAAGGGACGCTCTCCCACCGCGTTGGGGTGCCCTCCCCCCTCAGGCTTAGCGGGGTGCTCGGTTCTTTGGCCGTTGCCTGCTCTGGCGCCTTTCGGCCTTCGACCATCTGGGTTTTTGTCGCAATGCCTTAGAACGGACAAAAGCCCGCGGGATTTCTCCATGCGGGCTTTTTGATTTGGTTGCGGGGGCAGGATTTGAACCTGCGGCCTTCAGGTTATGAGCCTGACGAGCTACCGGGCTGCTCCACCCCGCGTCCAGCGCA
>NZ_JBNDJY010000008.1:0-344728 GCF_050435225.1 Ensifer sp. LBL
TCGCAAAAGACCGTGCAGGAGCGCAACATCGGCTTCGTCTTCCAGCACTATGCCCTGTTCCGCCACATGACCGTGCTCGACAACGTCGCCTTCGGGCTCAAGGTGCGGCCCGCCAACCGCCGCCCGCCTTCGGCCGAGATCCGCAAGCGCGCGCTCGACCTGCTCGATCTCGTGCAGCTCTCCGGTCTCGACAAGCGCTATCCGGCCCAGCTTTCGGGCGGCCAGCGCCAGCGCGTGGCGCTCGCCCGCGCCATGGCGGTCGAACCGAACGTGCTTCTGCTCGACGAACCCTTCGGCGCGCTCGATGCGCAGGTCAGAAAAGAGCTGCGCAAGTGGCTGCGCGACATTCACGACCGCACCGGCCACACCACCATCTTCGTCACTCATGATCAGGACGAGGCGCTGGAGCTCGCCGACCGCGTCGTCGTCATGAGCAAGGGCGTGATCGAGCAGGTCGGCACCCCCGACGAGATCTACGACCATCCGGTCTCGCCCTTCGTCTACGGCTTCATCGGCCAGTCGAACTGCCTGTCGGTCACACTCCAGAACGGCGAGATCTGGTTCGAGGACCGGCCGATCGGGCTCAGAGCGCCGTCTGAAGCCGACGGCCCGGCCAAGCTGCACTTCCGCCCGCACGACATCGAGCTGATCGACGGCTGCGGCGGTTGTCTCGCCGGTCTGGTTGCCGCCAGCCGCCGCGTTGCCGGCACCCGCCATCTCGAACTCGACCTTGGCCGCAACCATCCGCATGTCGAGATCGAACTCTCCCCCGAACGCGCCGCCGCCGGCGACCACAGCCGCATCGCATTCCGGCCGACAAAGTGGAAACTGTTCAGGGAGGGCCGACCGGAAACGAAGGTTGCACCTGCCGGGGCTACGGAACCCCAGCGCCAGACGGCGGACGAGGCGGAATCCATGCTCGCCGCGCAGGTCTCCTGGGCGGCCCCTTAAGGAAGTTCAAGCGGCCAGACCTCGACCACGCCGTGGGCAACGGCGCAGGGCGTCTGTGATACCATGGCGATGGCTTCGTCGAGATCGGCCGCTTCGATCACCGCGAAGCCGGCCACCGGCAACGGGGATGACAGGAACGGCCCCTCCTTGGTTTCGACCCGGGCCGCATCCGTATTGCGAACCTGCACCGGCGCGCCCGCAATTCCCATCAATACGCCATCGGCCTGAAGCCGCGCGTCATGCGCATGCGCCGCATCGCGCACCGCTTCCGCCGTGCGATCGTAGCCGGCGCGATCGCCGTATCCGATGGTGATGAATTTCGGCATAAGCCTCTTCCTTCAAGTGGCCAGAGAAGAAACGCGCCTAGCTCTGACGGGCTAATTGACAGCCGGCCCTTGAGGCCGTTCCGTTGAGAGAACGCGGATGCGCCGGGAAAGTTGCAACAACCTCGGTGCTCGCGTCACAAAAAGGGAGGATCCGATGCCGACCATCATCGCCCATCACAACATCACCAAAGGCGCCGATCACTGGCTGACATCGCCGAGACGCAAGGAACTCTTCGGCACGCTCGGCATCACCAATATCCGGACCTTCGTCGACCCGAAGGATCCGACGCGCGTAGCCGTCATGATGGATGTTCCCGATATCGGCGCCCTCTCACAGGCGATGCAAAGCCAGGCCGCGGCGGACGCCATGGCCCATGACGGAGTTGTACCGTCGTCGCTTGTGATCCTGGTCGAATCGTAGCGCCCCTTCGCGCGGCGTCTGCTGGGCCATGCATGGCGAAAGACCGCGCTTCGGCCCTCGCCATGCCGGCGAGTTTGAGCCGTTACAATGCGGTACATATTGCTGCGAAGACCGACACATCCGGGATACCTCGCCTGAACAGATTGCGATCGTTGCCTCACGAACAGAAGAAGGAACGATCGCATGAGCCACCGCATCCTCCCGACCATCGCGCTTGCCTTGGCGACAAGCGTCGTCGCCTTCGCAGCGCAAGCAGCCGAGATCAAGAACATCGTCATCGTTCACGGCGCTTTCGCCGACGGTTCCGGCTGGCGACAGGCCTCCGAAATCCTCGAGCGCCGCGGCTTCAACGTGACCGTCGTCCAGGAGCCTCTAACGTCGCTCGCAGCCGACATCGAGGCGACGAACCGCATCCTCGATCTGCAGGACGGCCCCACCCTGCTCGTCGGCCACAGCTATGGCGGCATGGTCATCACCGAGGCCGGGCACCATAGCAAGGTCGAGGGGCTGGTCTACGTCGCCGCCTTTCAGCCCGACAAGGGCGAAAACCTTGCAACGCTCGCCGGATCGAACCCTGCGGCCGCCATGAGCGTGCGGGAAACCACCGACGGCAAGTATCTCTATCTCGACCCAAAGGCGTTTCCGGCCGACTTCGCCGCCGATTTGCCTGCGGCGGAGGCAGCCTTTGCGGCGCGATCGCAAGTCCTTGCCGCCAAGGAGGTCTTTGCCGCCAAAGTCGGCGACCCCGCCTGGCGCACCAAGAAAAGCTGGTCGATCATCGCGACCGATGACCGTGCCATCAACCCTGACCTGGAGAGAAGCATGGCCAGGCGCGCCGGCAGTGAGGTGACCGAAATCAAGGCGAGCCACGCTGTCTTTGCCTCGCAACCGGAAAAGGTTGCCGGTGTCATCGAGGCCGCAGCCGAGGAGGCCGCCAAATAGTCCTAACGCCGCCCTTCGCGACCTGAATGTAACCCTCGGCACTCAGGTCGCCTCCCTTGACGGTAACCGACATCTGCCGCCAAAGACCTGTAACAATCCTTCGGTAGCTTGCCTGGGATCACGCCTCAGCGCGAAGCGTTCTCGCCATACCCTTAAGTCGCTGCCGAAGCCCAGCTTGACAGCTTGCGGCCAACGGCTGCAAACTTCGCTCATGGGGTTGCGATCACCCCATGAGGCGCCAGCCGAAGCATCGCGTCCACAGAACCGCTCATCCGGAGGACGCGTCATGTCGTCATACCTCGAAATCTCATCGGAAAAACTCGCTCGCCTCATCGGCACGCCGAACTGTCCCGCGCTGATCGACGTGCGCGTCGACGAGGACTTCGACGCCGATCCACGTCTCGTCCCGGGATCCGTCAGGCACGACTATCGCAGCGTGCAGGACTGGACGCACGACGTCGATAAAGCGACGGCGATCATCATCTGCCAGCAGGGCAAGAAGCTCAGCCACGGCGTTGCCGCCTGGCTGCGCAATGCCGGCATCTCCGCCGATGTGCTCGAAGGCGGGTTCGAGACGTGGGTCGCAGGCGGCAACCCCGCCGTGCCGTCTTCGGCACTACCGGAACGGAACGCCCAAGGGCAGACCGTCTGGGTCACCCGGGCGCGGCCGAAGATCGACCGTATCGCCTGCCCCTGGCTGATCCGGCGCTTCGTCGATCCGCATGCCGTTTTTCTTTATGTGGCGCCGTCGGAAGTCGAGATGGTCGGCGAGCGCTTCGGGGCGACACCGTTCGACATCGACGCGCCCGTGCGCTGGAGCCATCGCGGCGAGCGCTGCACCTTCGACGTCATGGTCGAGGAATTCGGGCTTGCCACCGCCCCTCTGTTGCGGCTCGCCATGATCGTGCGTGCGGCCGATACCGCCCGCCTCGACCTCGCGCCGGAAGCGTCAGGTCTGCTTGCCGCCTCACTCGGGCTCTCACGCATGTATGCGGATGATCTGGAACAGCTGGACGCCGGCATGCTGCTCTACGACGCCTTCTATCGCTGGTGCCGCGATGCTACCAACGAGACCCACAACTGGCCTTCGGCCAAGAAGGACGCCTAAGATGACCGACATCGCAGACAAGGCCGCGCCGGGACCGGCGCGGCAACGGGAAAGCCACGGCATCTCCTTTGGCGAAGCGGTGCGGGTCTGGGCACGGATTGCGGCACTGAGCTTCGGCGGGCCGGCCGGACAGATCGCCGTCATGCACCGCATCCTCGTCGATGAAAAGCGCTGGATCGGCGAGCACCGTTTCCTGCACGCGCTCAACTACTGCATGCTTCTGCCGGGACCCGAGGCGCAACAGCTTGCCGTTTACATCGGCTGGCTCCTGCATCGCACCGCCGGCGGCCTCGTTGCCGGCATCCTCTTCGTGCTCCCGGGGTTTCTCGCGATCCTCGGCTTGAGCTACATCTACGCCGCCTTCGGCAGCGTCACCGTCGTTGAGGGCCTCTTCTTCGGGCTGAAGGCGGCCGTGCTCGCGGTCGTCGTTCAGGCCGTCTTCCGCATCGGCGGGCGGGCGCTGAAGAACAAGGTGATGATCGGCATTGCCGCAGCCGCCTTCATCGCAATCTTCGTTTTCCGCGTCCCCTTCCCGCTCATCATTCTTGCGGCCGGCGTACTTGGCTATGTCGGCGCCCGTTCCGGCTCGCAGTTCTTTCGCATCGGCGGCGGCCACAAGGCCGGCACGGGTCCCGTCCTCATGGACGAAGACTCCGCGCTCGGCGACGAAATTCCCGCGCATGCGCGCCCGAACCTCGCCTGGTCGCTGCGGATCTCCGCCATCCTGCTTGCCCTGTGGCTGGTGCCGCTGGCGCTGCTGGTCGCGATCCTCGGCACGGGCAACGTCTTCAGCCAGATCGGCCTCTTCTTCAGCCAGATGGCGGTGGTGACCTTCGGCGGCGCCTATGCCGTACTTGCCTATGTGGCGCAGGAAGCGGTGCAGCACTACGGTTGGCTGAAGCCCGGCGAGATGCTCGACGGGCTTGGCATGGCCGAGACGACGCCCGGGCCGCTGATCATGGTGGTGCAGTTCGTCGGCTTCATGGGCGCCTATCGCGATCCCGGCACGCTGTCCCCCATGGCGGCCGCGACCCTCGGAGCGATGCTGACGACCTGGGTTACCTTCGTTCCCTGCTTCCTCTGGATCTTTCTCGGCGCGCCCTTCATCGAGCGGCTGCGCAACAACGTGGCGCTGACCGGCGCCATGTCGGCGATCACCGCCGCCGTCGTCGGGGTCATCCTCAATCTTGCGGTCTGGTTCGGCCTGCACACGCTGTTTGCCGAAGTCGCCCCCTGGACGCCCGGGCCATTGGCGCTCGATGTTCCAGTTCTAGGGTCGCTGGTGCTGCCGTCGCTGCTGCTGACGCTTGCGGCCGGCGTGGCGATCTTCCGCTTCAATGTGTCGGTGATAACGACGCTGCTTGCCTGCGCGCTCGCCGGCATGGCCTGGACGCTGGCAACGAGCTGACGGCGGAGCCGGCGCTCAGTCGTCGTAGACAGATTGCGGCAGGTGAAATCCCTCCGGCAATTGCGATCCGTAGTGGCGCTCCTCCGGTGGCGGCGGCGGAGGCTCGCGGTGCTTTATCGCGCGAACCGCAAGAACGGCCTTCAGCTGGACCGGCCGGTAGTGCTCGACAAGGCTCGGAAGTACCTCTTGCTTATCCGTCCGTTGCGACATCGTAGGCCTCTTAGAAACGTCTCGTCACGCAGCAAGAGTGCCAGTCAATGGCCCGCCCCGCAACCGTCGGCAAGCGATCGGCAACCCCTGGGGCGTCGTCGCCTCCGCCATACCTGACGCAGGCGACCCCCGAGATATTCGGGTGAACTGTCTCGCCTCCCCTTGCGTCTCTAGCCTCTCACCCTACCTCTGCAGCGCTGCCGGATGGCAGGCAATATGCAGCGAGGACATCACTATGCAAGGCACCCTTTCGAAACTCGGCCTGAGACATCCCCTGATCGTCGCGCCGATGGCAGGAGGCCCTTCGTCGCCTGCGCTGGTGGCAGCCTCTTCGGCCGCCGGCGCGCTGGGCTCGGTGGGTGCGGCCTATTCGAGCCCGGCGGCAATCGCAGATTTCGTCCAGACCGTGCGCGCCCGCACGGATCGTCCGTTCGCCATCAACCTCTTCATCCAGCATCCGCAGCCGAAGGTCGACGCCGCGGCCCTCGAGCGCGCCGTGCGCGCAACGGCGGGGTACCGCGCCGAACTCGGCCTGCCGACGCCGGACTTTGCAGCGCCCTACGAAGAGGACTTCGACCATCAGTTCGAGGCAGTGCTGCGGGCAAAGCCTGCGGCGCTGAGCTTCGTCTTCGGCGTCCTGCCTGCCGAGCACATGCGCGCTGCTCGTGACGCCGGAATGTTGATCATCGGCACGGCAACGACGCCCGAGGAAGCCCTGGCGCTCGAAGAGAGCGGCGTCGATGCCATTACGCTGCAGGGATACGAGGCCGGCGGGCATCGGGGCATCTTCGATCCGTCCGCCGAGGATAGCGAAATCGGTATCGACGACCTGCTCGCCCGAAGCCTCAAAAAGACCAAGGTCCCGCTCATCGCCGCGGGTGGGATCATGACCGGTTCCGATATCCAAGCCGTTCTCGCGAGAGGCGCCAGCGCCGTGCAGACGGGTACGGCCTTCCTCGCGACCGCCGAAGCTGGGACATCGGCGCCCTATCGCGCAGCGCTAGAGGGCGCGGAGCGGAAGACGCGAACGACGCGCGCCTTCTCCGGTCGGTTTGCGCGTGGCGTCGAAAACCGTTTCATGAACGAGGTGGATGCCTCCGCCGTCATGCCCTTTCCGGCCCAGAACAAGTTCACGCGAGACATCAGGGCAGCGTCCACGGCCAAGGGTTCGCCAGACTTTCTGTCCTTATGGTCAGGCACCGGGAAGGGCGAGCTTTGGCAGGGCTCAGCGTCCGATTTGATCACCCGCCTCTTTCCGGCGTAACGCAGAAGGTGCAGCGCTCGCCGGTGCAGTACTATCGGCCCTTTACTTCCGCCGTTTTGCCGGTGAATTCTTACTCATCAGCAGCCATCCTTGCGAAAGTCGGCACAATGGATCGTATCGATGCGATGAAGGTCTTCGTCACGGCGATTGACGAAGGCAGCCTTGCGGGTGCGGCCCGCAAGCTCAAGCGCTCGCCGACAGCCGTCAGCCGCGCGCTGAACCTGCTCGAAGCCCATGTCGGTGTCGAACTGCTGCACCGGACGACCCGCTCGCTGAAACTCAGTGAAGCCGGCCAACGCTATGCCGCCGCGTGCCGCCGAGTGCTGGTCGATCTCGAAGAGGCCGACATGCTCGCAGGCGGCGAGCGCGCGGCCCCGCGCGGCACGGTCACGATCTCTGCACCGCCGATCCTCGGCGAAGAGATCCTGCGCCCGATCCTCGACGACTTCCTCAATCTCTACCCGGCGGTTTCGGCCCGGCTGCTGCTGCTCGACCGCTTCGTGAACCTTGTCGACGAAGGCGTCGATATCGCGTTGCGCATCGGCCATCTCGCGGATTCTTCGCTGATCTCGACACGCATCGGCGGGGATATAAGGCGCGTCGTTGTCGCCTCTCCCCGCTATCTCGCCAGCCATCCGCGCATCGACGAGCCCGCCGACCTCGCCAAGCACCAGATCGTCGCCTTTACCAACTTCGGCCTCGATTCCTGGGCCTTCACGCCGGCCGAGGGCTCGCTGATCCCGCGCACGGTGCAGTTCACGCCACGCTATATCGTCAACAGCGTGCGCGCGGCTGTCGATTCCGCCGCTGCGGGCACCGGGCTTACCCGGCTCTATTCCTACCATGTCGCGCGCCATGTTCATGACGGGCAGCTGAAGATCGTGCTGGCCGATGCCGAGCATCCGCCGATGCCGGTTCATCTTCTGGCACCGCAGGGCCGCATGTCGGTTCCCAAAGTTCGCGCCTTCGCGGATTTCGCCTTGCCGCGTCTCAGGACCGAGTTCGCACGCATGGCGATGGAAGCTGGCACGCTTGGCTGATTATGCCGAATTTCGGTTGATTGACTGCCAATTTTCGTCAATTCTCCCTCACATCGGATGGGTCTAAATCTGATTGCACCAACGCCGAGGGCGAAGGACGGGCTGAACGAAACGCCCGTTGCAATCGAAGAAGGATCACATCCATGAGCAACGAACAGAAGGTCGCCATTATCACCGGTGCATCGCAGGGTATCGGCGCCGCCCTGGTACAGGCCTACCGCGATCGCAGCTACCGCGTCATCGCCACGTCGCGCTCGATTCAGCAGAGCGCGGATGCCGGCATCCTCGCCATGGCCGGCGACATCGGCGATCCCGAGACCGCCGAGCGCGTCGTGCGCCAGGGCCTCGAACGGTTCGGCCGCATCGACACCCTGGTCAACAATGCCGGCGTCTTCACCGCCAAGCCGTTCACCGATTTCACCCAGGAAGACTATGACCTGAACTTGAGCGTCAATGTCGCCGGCTTCTTCCATATTACCCAGCGCGCCGCCCGCGAGATGCTGAAGCAGGGCTCCGGCCACATCGTCAGCATCACCACCAGCCTCGTCAACCAGCCGATTGCTGGCGTGCCCGCCGCGCTCGCCTCCATCACCAAGGGCGGCCTGAATTCGGTAACCCAGGCGCTCGCCATCGAATTCGCAACGTCAGGCGTTCGCGTCAACGCGGTTTCGCCCGGCATCATCAAGACGCCGATGCACCCGCCGGAAACGCATGCGGCGCTCTCGACGCTTCACCCCGTCGGCCGCATGGGCGAGATCCGCGATATCGTCGACGCCGTTCTTTACCTGGAGGGTGCCGGCTTCGTGACCGGGGAGATCCTGCATGTGGACGGCGGCCAGAACGCCGGACGCTGGTAGGATCGCAACTCTCCCAACAAACGCGGCACCTTGGGTGCCATCAAGCTCCAGAAAGGAGACGGCAATGCCGATCGTAACAGTTCAGGTGACCCGCGAGGGCACCACGCCGGAGCGCCAAGCGGTAACGGCGGAGGAAAAGGCGGAGATCATCAAGGGCGTCAGCCAGGTGCTACTCGACGTGCTCAACAAGCCGCTGGAATCGACCTATGTGGTCATCGAGGAAGTCGACCTCGACAATTGGGGCTGGGGCGGCCTGCCCACCGCCCAGTATCGCGCACAGCTTGCCGCAGAAGCTGGAGCCTGACGCGATCAGCCACAGTTCCCGCCACCCGCCGTTTGACAGCAAGCGGCGGGTTTCCTTTGTGAAATTGTGTCGAAATGTATCCGCAGACGCTTGCATTACAATCGCTTGCAAGTCTGGATGTTGCGAACACACCGGCGACATATCCGGAGCATCAACCGGACAGAGCAAGTGGCGCAGCCCCTCGCCCAGCGGCAACGGCACGATGCGAAGACCCAACCGACTTGAGGAGTTTGCTCGATGGAGCATATCGACCATGTGCTGATTGTCGACGACGACCGAGAGATCCGGGAACTCGTGTCGAGCTACCTGAAGAAGAACGGCCTGCGCGCGACCGCCGTCGCCGATGGGCGACAGATGCGCAGCTTCCTCGAGGGCGACACCGTCGATCTGATCGTGCTCGACGTGATGATGCCGGGCGACGACGGGTTGGTGCTCAGCCGCGAACTGCGCGCCGGCAAGCACAAGGCGATCCCGATCATCATGCTGACCGCCCGTTCTGACGAGATGGACCGCATTCTCGGGCTCGAAATGGGTGCGGACGACTATCTCTCCAAGCCATTTTCCGCGCGCGAACTGCTGGCCCGCATCAAGGCCGTGCTTCGGCGCGCGCGCATGCTGCCGCCCAACCTGCAGATTTCGGAGGCCGGGCAGTTGCTGCGCTTCGGCCGGTGGAAGCTCGATACGACGGCGCGGCACCTGATCGACGCCGATGGCACCGTGATCGCGCTGAGCGGCGCCGAATATCGGCTGCTGAAGGTGTTCGTCGACCACCCCCAGCGCGTGCTCAACCGCGACCAGCTGCTCAATCTCACGCAGGGCCGCGAGGCCGATCTCTTCGACCGCTCGATCGACCTGCTCGTCAGCCGGGTCCGTCAGCGGCTCGGCGACGACGCCCGCGAGCCGGCCTACATCAAGACGGTGCGCAGCGAAGGCTATGTCTTCTCGGTGCCGATCGAGATCGTGGAGGCGCGCGAATGACCGCGAACGCTGCTGATAGGGGCTTTCGACTATGGCCGCGCACGCTCAGGGCGCGGCTCTTTGTTATCCTGCTGGCGGGCCTTGCCATCGCACATGTGATGTCGTTCACCGTTCTGTTCTTCGAGCGCTACGTGGCGGCCAAGTCCGTCATGTTCAACACGCTGGAAAACGACATTGCGACCTCGATCGCGATCCTCGACCGCCTGCCCGCAGACGAGCGTGCCTCCTGGCTCAATCGCCTCAGCCGCGACAATTACGGCTTCATTCTCGGACCGGGCGTGCCCGGCAACCCGTCGGTCGATCCGGCCACCGCGGAACTCTCCGCCAACATCCAGCGCGCGACCGGACCGAAGTATCCGGTCACCGTCGAAACGATCCCCGGCGATCGCCGCCACGTGCAGGCGCATCTGACATTGAGCGACGGCTCGCCGCTGACGATCGATGTCTATCCCAAGGGGGTCATGCCGCTCGCCGACTGGCTGCCTTACGTGCTGCTGGCGCAGCTCGCGCTCCTGCTCTTCTGCAGCTGGTTTGCCATGCGCCAGGCCGTCCGCCCGCTCGTCAACCTCGCTGCCGCGGCCGACACACTCGACCCGAACCGCAACACGCCGCGGCTCAGTGAAACCGGCCCGACGGAAGTCGCCTATGCGGCGACCGCGTTCAATGCCATGCGCGACCGCATCGCCCAGTATCTCGAAGAGCGCGTCCAGATCCTGGCCGCCATTTCCCACGACCTGCAGACACCGATCACCCGCATGAAGCTGCGCGCGGAAATGGCCGAAGATTTCGCCGATCGCGAGAAGCTGATCCAAGACCTCGGCCAGATCGAGAGCCTGGTGAAGGAGGGCGTCGCCTATGCTCGCAGTGCCCACGGTAACGTCGAGAAATCGACGCGCGTCGATCTCGCCTCGTTCATTGAAAGCCTCGTCTACGACTATCAGGACACCGGCAAGTCCGTCAGCGCCAGCGACATCGATGGCGGCACGATCACGACCCGGCCGCAGGCGCTCAGGCGCATTCTCACCAACCTCGTCGACAACGCGCTCAAATTCGCAGGCAGCGCGGAGATCGAGGCCCGGCGGCTTGCCGACAATACGGTGGTTATCAGCGTGCTCGACCGCGGGCCGGGCATCCCGGAAGATCAACTGGGCGCCGTGCTGAAACCCTTCGTCCGGCTGGAGGATTCCCGCAATCGCGAGACCGGCGGGACCGGGCTTGGTCTCGCCATCGCCCAGCAGTTGGCAGCTTCCATCAACGCGTCTCTGACCTTGCGCAATCGTGACGGCGGCGGCCTTTTGGGCGAGTTGGTGATCCGCCCTCAGTAGAGGGGAGCTTCATTTCTCGCCATATAATACGAGATAAAACAATTATATATCGTATTTTTCTAATGTCGTTATTGAGATCGCAAGACCAGACTTGCCAGACCCGGGCATGCCGATGGCCAACGTAAAAGAGCGGCGACGCTGATGGTCGCCGCTCCGGAGGTGACGAGAGGTAAGTGCGGATCAGACGAGATTGATCGTCACGTCGATGTTCCCGCGCGTCGCCTTGGAATAAGGGCAGGTCTGGTGAGCGGCATCGACGAGACGTCGCGCAACGTCGGCGTCGATCCCCGGTAGGCTGACATTCAGCCGCGCCTTCAGAAAGTAGCCGCCGTCGCGGTTCAGCAGATCCACTTCGGCATCGACGGCGACGTCGGCGGGAAGTGCTATCTTCGACTGGCCGGCCGCCAGACCGATCGCGCCGATGAAACAGGCAGACCACCCTGCGGCAAAGAGTTGCTCCGGGTTCGTCCCCGGGCGGGAACTGCCGGGGCTGGAAAGCTTCATGTCTAGGCGTCCGTCGTCGCTCCGGGCGGCGCCGTCGCGTCCGCCGGTCGTGTGGGTCTTGCCGGTGTAGAGTACCTTTTCAGCTGCGCTCATGGTCTTTTTCCTTTCGACAGGTTTGCCGTCCGGGCCCGATTGCCCTGCGGCTGTCGAGACGCATCTGGCGCCTTCAAGGTGTCTCGGATGTTTCACCGGCGGCCCGGAAATGTATGGAAACCTACCCAGCGGCCGGCGCGGATACACGCTGATACGAAGCGGCCGTGTCGCCCGTGGCATCCGGCGGGTCGCGACACGATCACCGCGCACAAAAAAGCGCGGGGCCGGCGAACCGGAACCCCGCGCCTCCACGCAAGCCGCGGGAGAAAAACTAGAAACGATCGACGGCGACAATTGCGTCGGCAAAAGCGAGTGGCGCCTCCTGCGGCAGGTTATGGCCGATTCCGCCGGTAATCAGCCGATGCTCGTATCTGCCGGAAAAACGCTTGGCGTAGGCGGTGGGATCGGGATGCGGCGCGCCATTGGCATCGCCCTCGAGCGTGATGGTCGGGACGGCAATGGTGGGGAACTGCGCCAGCCGCTTTTCGAGGTCGTCGTACTGTGCTTCCCCTTCGGCCAGGCTGAGCCGCCAACGGTAGTTGTGGATCGAGATATCGACATGATCGGGGTTTTCAAGCGCCTCGGCGCTCCTGTCGAAAGTGGCGTCGTCGAAGTTCCACTTGGGCGAGGCAAGCTTCCAGATCAGCCGGGCGAACTCCTTGCGGTTCTGCTTGTAACCCTCATAGCCCCGCTCGGTGGCGAAGTAGAACTGATACCACCATGCAAGCTCGCCCTGCGGCGAAAGCGGCTTCCTGTTCACCTCCTGGCTACCGATGAGATAGCCGCTGACGGAGACCAGCGCCTTGCAGCGCTCGGGCCACAGGGCCGCGACGATGTTGGCGGTTCGCGCGCCCCAGTCGCAGCCGCCGATGACCGCCTTTTCGATCTTGAGCGCGTCCATCAGGGCAATGATATCCGTCGCGATCACAGCCTGCTGGCCGTTCCTCGGAGTGTCGGCAGAGAGGAACCGGGTCGTACCGTAGCCGCGCAGATAGGGAACGATGACACGGTAGCCGGCATTGGCGAGCACTGGCGCCACGTCCACATAGGTGTGAATGTCATAGGGCCAGCCGTGCAGCAGTATGACGACCGGAGCGTCGCTGGCGCCAAGTTCGGCGTAGCCGACGTTGAGTACGCCGGCATCGATCTGCTTGAGGACGGGGAAGGACTTGTTCGTGCCCGGGGCGACGGCCGGCAGGCGCGGCGCCTCACCGGCTCCCGCTTGCGCTCTGACCGCGCCGGCCGAAACGAACTGCGTTGCCGCCAGCGAGAGTGCGATTGCGCCGATGAAACGGCGGCGCGGGTGGTTGATTTCGTCCGACATTGACTACCCTCCGGTGAACTGAACTGGCATCAGGAATGAAGTGATGGTGTATCCGGAGCGTGTGCCTGGCGGCGCCCTATTGAAAGCACGTGTAGAAATGGCAGGGACCGGATACACGGCGATACAATCGCTTTTCGAGGCAGGTCACTACCGTCAGACAACGCCTTCGCGCGCATTGCGCCGGATCGTCTGGGGCGGCTGACCGAGCGTGCGCAGGAAGGCTCGACGCATGCGATCGCTATCGGCAAAACCAGTCTGTTCGGCGATCACGTCCATGGAGTGACGTCCCTGCTCCATCAAGAGGCGCGCCGCTTCGACACGCAGATGCTCGACCGCCTTGGCCGGCGACTGTCCGGTCTCGGAGCGGAACGCGCGGCTGAACTGGCGCGCACTCAGGCCGGCGGCGTCGGCGAGTTCGTCTACCGACAGGACGTTGCGGAGGTTGGCCTTGGCGTAATTGACCGACTTTTGAATGCGATCCGATTTCGGATCGAGTTCCAGCAGCGCGGAAAACTGCGACTGGCCACCGGCACGCCGGTGATAGACGACGAGCTTGCGCGCCACCTGACGGGCGACATCCTCGCCATGGTCCTTCTCGATCATCGCCAGCGCCAGATCGATGCTGGCCGTCATCCCGGCCGAGGTCCACACGCTGCCATCGACGATGAAGATACGATCCTCTTCTACCTTGACCTCGGGAAAGCGCTCGCGCAGCTGGCGGGCGAACACCCAATGGGTGGTGGCGCGGCGGCCGTCGAGCAGTCCGGACTCGGCGAGGATGAAGGCGCCCGTGCAAGGAGCGGCCACCCGTCGCGAGACCTCCAGGGCACGGCGCGCGAAGCCGGCAAGCCCCGGCGTTACCGGCTCGATCACGGTGCCCGCGCCGAACATGACGGTGTCATAGACCGCATCGTCGAAGGCTTTCGTCAGCACGCCGAAGCCGGCGGACGCCTTCACCTCGCCGCCCGCCTCCGACAGCAACTCGATCGCATAGGCCGGTTCGCCAAGCGTCAGGTTGGCGATCTCGAAGGCGGTGACCGCCGCAAAGCCCATGAGCTGAAATCCCGGAAAGACCACGTAGCCGATCCTGTGCATCTCAAACCACCTCTGTCCGACCTTGTCCGGAATGGCCGCTTATAGCAGATTTGCGCCATAGAGGGAACGCGACGGTCATGGCCGGGACTCATTCGGGAAGCGGCTTGCCCGCATGTTCGGCCACCATGTAGGCCGCATACCAATCCGGCCAGTTGTGGTCGTGCTCACCACCATTTCGCTTCTCGTGCTCGCCATGGGCGGCAGCCGCCCGGCGCAGGGCCGCCGCAAGGTCACCGACGGAGGCAAAGTCCGCAACGTCGGTATCCACGCGCCCGGCCAGACGTTCGGTCACCTCCTGCAACAGCCAGCCGTTGCCGTCGGGGTCGCTGAAGCTGGCATAGGAGCGGTAGCTGCGGCGCGAGGGATCGCGGCCGCTGATCGGCGGCTTACCGGGGCCTTCGCGATGGAAGATCTCGCTGACCTCGGCGCCCCGTTCGACGAGTTCCGCACGTGCGGCTTCGATATCCGAGACGATCAGATAGAGGCCGCTCGCCGAACCGGGCGTGGCCGAAGTCAGCCCGGTGCCGAAGTGGATCGATGCCGGCGAACCCGGGGGCGTGAACTGCACGACGCGAAACGCATCGCCAACGGGAAAGTCCGCATCCAGTCGCCAACCGAGGCGACCGTAGAAATTCTTGGCGCGATCGACGTCCGATACCGGGATGACCGCGACCTCGAACTTCAGGTCGACCGAAGGCGCCCTGCTGTGATTGTCTGCATTTGCCATGACACGTCTCCAATAAACGAAAACAGGGGTTATGGTGGAAAGGCGCGCGTTCGCGCGCCTCCTACTGTCAACTCGGTTGACGCAGTGACTTGAACGAAGCCCTCAACTCATCGACCAGGGCCGCCGGCTGTTCCCAGGCTGCAAAGTGTCCGCCCTTGGCCAGGCGATTATAATGGATGAGCTTGGGGAATGCCTTTTCTGCCCAGGACTTCGGCGCCTGATAAAGCTCGTCCGGGAACGCGCTAACGGCCACCGGAATCTGGATGCCCTTCGGCTGGAAGAAGGCAAGTTTGTTTTCCCAATAGAGCCGCGCCGACGACACGGCCGAATTGGTCAGCCAGTAGAGCGTGACATTGTCGAGCACGTCATCGCGCGTCAGCCCTTCCGGCTTGCCATCGAAGACGCGGGCGATCAGCTCGTAGCTGCGGGCGTCATGGTCGAGCATCCAGCTCGCGAGCCCGATCGGCGAATCCTCAATCGCATAAAGTGTTTGCGGCCGTTTGCTCATCTCCTGCGCATAGGAAAGCCCGTTGCGGTAGAAGAAGTCGAGCTGCTCATAGGCGCGGCGCTCGTCGGCCGAAAGGCTCGCTGGTGCCGGCTGGCCGGCATCCAGGCCCCTCTGGATTTCGGCTGGCACGGTCGCCGGCATGTTGGTGTGGATCCCGAGCAAGCCCGCCGGCTGCTGCAGGGCCATCTGCTCGGTAACGGCATCGCCCCAGTCGCCACCCTGCGCGACGTAATGGGTATATCCGAGGCGCTGCATCAGCACCGCCCAGGCGCGCGCGATCCGGACCGGATCCCATCCGCGCTCGGTCGGCTTGCCGGAGAAGCCGTAGCCGGGAAGCGAGGGGATGACGACGTCGAAAGCATCGGCTTCCGTGCCACCGTGGGCGGTCGGATTGGTCAGGGGGTCGATGATCTTCAACTGCTCGATAATCGAGCCCGGCCAGCCGTGGGTGACGATGAGCGGCATCGCATTCCTATGCTTGGAGCGCACGTGAATGAAGTGGATGTCGACGCCGTCGATGTTGGTCACGAATTGCGGCAGATCGTTGAGTGTCTTCTCCACCCGGCGCCAATCGTATGTGGTCGCCCAATAGTCCGCGAGCTGCTGCATGGTGGCGAGCTGAACGCCCTGGGTGCCATCGGTCACAAGCTCCCGGTCCGGCCACTTGGTCGCCGCGATGCGTTGCTTGAGGTCGGCAAGCGCGGCATCGCTGGCATGGAACTGGAAGGGCCGGATGGATTCGTCCGCGGCCGGCTTGGCAGCCGAGGCGATTTCGACGCCGCCGTCGGCAGACACGCCCGCCGCCTGAGCGGCGAGCGGAGGAAGCAGGATCGCGATCGCCCCCGACAGTGCCAATGCGGCCAGTCGGCGGTTTTGGACAATGGGCATAGAATGTCTGAACATCAACATTCTCCTGGTTCGATTGGCGAGGCGAAGAACCGCCTCGAAAGTCCGGGTTGGGAGGTCCCCGGAAGGTGAACCGGCGCTAGCTGCCGATACGGTAGCGAGCGGCCGGTGTTTTTCTGGAAAGGTTCGGCATCAGCTTCTGGCGGGCCGCCTCATAGGCTGCCCAGTCAGCGGCGTCCGGCAGCGCCGGGATGGTGATCACTTCGCCCTGGTCGAGGCCGGCAAGTGCAGCGTCCACCATGTCTTCGGCGCGCATGACGATCTCGCTCGGCACGTGTTCGATCGGCGTGCCGGCGATGCCCCAGAAATCTGTGGCGGTCGCCCCCGGCAACACGGCCTGGATGCGGATATTCCTGTCGGCAAGTTCCTTTTGAAGTGACAGGGTGAAGGCCAGCACGAAGGCTTTGGTGCCGCCATAGACGCCGTTCAGAACTTCCGGCGCCACGCCGACGATCGAGGCGATGTTGATGATCGTGCCGGCATCGCGCGCGGCAAATCCGGGCGCCGCCGCATAGGTCAGCCGCGTCAGCGCGCTGACGTTGAGCGTAATCATCTCGTCCATCTTGTCGACATCGGAGGCAAGCAGCGGCGCGGTCGCGCCGACCCCGGCATTGTTGATCAGCACCGTGATGCTCGCATCGTCCTGAAGGATCTTCTCGACCCGCCTGACATCATCCTTGTTGCCGAGGTCCGCGGCGACGACTTCGACGGAGCGGCCGGTTTCGTCCGCCAGCCGGCGGGCGAGATCGTCGAGGCGTACGCGGTTGCGCGCGACGAGGATGAGGTCATATCCGCGATGCGCCAGACGGTCGGCATAGATCGCGCCGATACCGGACGAAGCACCGGTGATCAGTGCAGTGCCTTTTGAATTGCTCATTTCAAGCTCCTTTCCTTGGGTTGGAGCCTCGATGGTACGGCCGAAAGACTTCGTCTCAAATGTCGTAATTCCGTCTTTTCGGGACATGCGCCTGAGCGGACGCGAACCAAACTTCGCCGTGACCGTGCGTGTGCGGTGTATCCCCGATGTGTTCGGAAGCGGCGTCTGTGTATCGCAATGTTTGAACGGCCGTGGACGGCGGCAAACCGATACGAAATGCCCTGGGGGTTTCTGCCGCTGCGCCGAAGCGTCAGAAAACGAAAACGGGGCCGACATGACGTCGACCCCGCACTCGTCTGCAAGCAACTCCCTGAAAATACGAGAGGCTCAGAGATTGTAGAGGCTGCGCGCGAACGCGCCGATGCCCTTTCCGTCGAGCAGGCTGAGGGGCGCGCGGAACGTCACCCGCGCGACGCCTGGATGGCGGCCGATCTCGATTGCGCCTGCGATCGTCGCCCGGTTCATCACTTCGGGAACGCTGAGGCCGAGCAGGTCTGCCGCCCGTTCCAGCCCATTCGTGGTCGCATCATTGAGGTTCGCGCCCGTGCCGATGAAGGTGACCGGAGCGTCGGCCTCGACCTCTCGGACACCGTGCTTGCGAGCAAGTGCCGCCACCCGCGTGCGTTCCGCCGCGTTCAGCGGACGCGCAAGGAACGGTACATCGTCCAGCACCGGCAGGAGGATCGGCCCGTCGATCTTGAGCCCCTTGATGACATGGACCTCCAGCGTCACCGTGCCGGCGACATCGCAGGTATGGCCGGCAATTTCGCCGTCTCCCTGAAGAGCATGCATGTCCCCCATATAGATACCGCCCCCCGGGACCTTGACCGGGCAGATCAGGATCGCGCCTTCCCGGACCGTGTTCACGTCCATGTGGCCGTCGGTCTTATGCCGGACGAGCTCGTCCGCGGTCAGGGAATAGGCATGCGGTGCGTCGGTCAGAAACTGGCCGAAATCGCCGGCATTGTGCGAGTCCGGCATCGCCTTCGAAGGCGTCGTGCCCAGTTGGCCGAGGAATGGCCGAAGCCTTGTGGCGACACCGACGAGGTCCGCCGGCGCGAAGGTCAGGATCGGATGCTGGATCGAGCCGTCCGGCAGGGCCAGCAGCCGTTCCGCATCCGTGGCGAAGGTTTCGGCGGTCGCCTTGCCGACGGTCAGGCCCACCTGGCGCTCATCGTCGAAAGCGATCGTGTAGCCGTTGGTGAAGATGAAGGGCGTCGCGTCTGCGCCGCAGTTCTCGCAGCGGATCGCCGTCTGGCCGATGCCTTCCACGCGCGTGCGCGGCCATTCCGTGCCGCAGCCCGGGCAAACGGCCGCGCAGAAGGGGTCACCGTTGAAGCGGCCGGCCACCACCTCGTCGTTGCCGGAGGCCGTCGCCGCGGACGTAACGATCAGCGAACGGATTCGAATGGCAATAGCATCGCCGATCTCGGCACCTGCGACCGCCACAGGGCGCGTCACCTCATGTCCGCCGCGGATCTCCGGCGTGATCATCGGCCCCCAACATCCCGGCGCCGTGTTGGCGATGATGACACCGCCATCCGCAACCGGCCCCAGCATCGGCTCGGCCGGATCGAGGATCCCGTTGGTCAATTCGTTGACGAATACCGTCCGAGCCCCGGTCGTCTGGCGTTCTCTCGTTTTCTCCAGCATGTCACTTTCCTCCAGGTTGATTGGTGTCAAAGGTTCAGGCCGTTCGTCACGGCGATACTATCATCAGTTGAAGAAGGGGTCGGCAAGCTCCTCGTGCGGCAATCCTGCCGTCTGCTCGGCCCCCGTTGCGGATCCGGAACCGGAAACGAGCGCGGCAAGAAGCGAGGGCTCTCTCGGGTCGCTATCCCAGGCGCATGGGGCGGCCGCGAGCACGGCGATGGCGAAAATTGTTGCGAAGATACGCATGGTGGCTCCTTCCGTTATTGATGTCTGCAGTGGCGTTTCGTCACCGAAGGCTCGTGCTCGCGGCCAGAGATTTTCTTGGAGGTATCGCGGGCGTAACCAGTTGCGCGCTGGCAGTTCGTCTCTGTCGCCAACGGCACGCTCTCATCCAAAGGTGAAGACGAAGGCTTCTGCGCCGGGTGCGAGGAAGCGGATTTCGAAGGTCCGCTCCCGGGCTTCGCCGGACTGGCGGACGAGCTGGTAAAGACGGGTCTCCGTGACGGTACCGTTGCCGGCAGCATCGATATCCGCTCCATGGTCCGCCGCCGGCGGCGCCCCGTCCACAGTTACCTGAAACCGGACCGGCTTGCCGCCGGCGCCAGTGCCGAGCACCAGGTGCAGGTCCCGCGCGCGGAACCGGTAGGTGATGCCGCCGCCGGGGTCGTTGAGCCGCGCCTCTTCGGCGCCGACCGTCCAGTTGCCGGTCAACCCCCATTCATTGAGCCCCGGTTCGCCGGCCGTGTACTGTGCCGCTGCATTGGCCGAGACGCCCTCGGGCGAGACGAAGTTTGCCGCGCGCGCATAGCCGACATAGGTCTCGCCTGAGCCGAGGCGTGCCAGGTCCGGCGAGGCCTCGGCGCCCTTCGCATCCGGCTTGACCAGACCGCCTTCGGCCTTTTTCTTGCCGGCTGCTTCCGCCAGCAGGTCCTGGATCACCCGCTCGGACCCCTCGTAGTCGCCTTCGCCGAAATGGGTGTAGCGGATCTGCCCCTCGGCATCGATGAAGTAGTGGGCCGGCCAGTAGCTGTTGGAGAAGGCGCGCCAGATGGCGAAATCGTTGTCGATCGCCACCGGATAGGTGATCTTGAAATCGCGTACCGCCTTCTCGACATTGCCGATCTGCTTTTCGAAAGCGAATTCCGGAGCGTGCACGCCGATGACGACAAGGCCCTGGTCCCGATACTTCTCAGCCCAGGCCCGAACGTAAGGGATGGTGCGGATGCAGTTGATGCAGGAATAGGTCCAGAAATCGACAAGCACGACCTTGCCGCGAAGCTCGGCCGGCGTCAGTGGCTTCGAATTCAACCACTGAACTGCACCGTCAAGCGACGGGAACTGTCCTTCGACCGGAAGGTCGCTGCGATAGGCCGCCTGTCGCGTATCCTTTGCGGCAAAGGTCATGCGCGTGCTTGCGACGTTCACGGGCGATGCACCGCTGCGCAGGCGATCGAGGATCGACTGTTCTAAGCCCGGCGTACTCGCATAAGAAAGCTGCGCCAAAAGACCGGTGTCGAGCCCCAGCGCGATCGCGCCAACGCCAGCAAGCACTGCCACGCCGAGACCCTGGCGGATGCGGTCGCCAAGGCCGAGAAAGCGCTTCATCGCCGCGAACACTCGAGCACCGGCCAGAACGGCAAGCGCCAGCGAGGTCGCTGCACCGGCCGCATAGGCGACAAGCAACAGCGTCGTCTGCGCGTTCGCGCCATTCAGCGCCGCCCCTGTTAGCACCAGGCCGAGCACCGGCCCGGCGCACGGCGCCCAGAGCAATCCGGTCGCAACGCCAAGGAGGATCGAGCCGCCGATGCTACCCTTCTCCCCGGTCGCGGCCTTCCGCGACAGCCGGTTGCCGAGTTCCACGAGCGGACCGGTCACGAGGGCGGCAGCCCGCGTCGAGAGCAGTGTCACGCCGAAGACGGCGAGCATCGCGATCGCTGCGTAGCGGCCGTAGGCGTTTGCCTGCACAGCCCAGTTGCCGCCAAGGGCTGCAAGCGAAGCGATACCCGCAAAGGTCACGATCTTGGCGAGCAGCATCGGAAGAATGCTGGTGGAAAAGGGCTGGCCGGTGCGGGCAAACACGAATGGCAGCACCGGCAGGATGCAGGGGCTGACGATCGTCAGCACGCCGGCAAGATAGGCTACAACAAAGAGGATCATCATCGTCTCTCCGCATGGGATCGATGCCCGAGGCACAGATCGCTTGTCACGTGCGGCAGAGGACCATCGCGACGTATCGCGGATGTTTCCGACAGGAGCGGATTTGTATCTCAATGCATCAGAGTGCAGCTCACCATCGCAATTCGCGCAATCAATATATTCCATGAGATATAACGGCATGCCATAGTGCGGCCCGACCGATCCCTCTCGCTATCGTGGCCTCCATGTTGAAATCTCTTGCGATAATCTTTTCCGCCATGCTCGGCCTTGCCTCAGGCGCAGCCGAGGCGCGTACGATCACCGATGCCGCCGGGCGGACCGTTGAGGTTCCCGATACCATCACCCGCGTGCTTGCTGCCGGCCCGCCGGCCTCGGTACTCACCTACGTGCTGGCGCCGGACAAGCTCGCCGGCTGGGTACGGGAGCCGACGGAGGAGCAAAAGGCATATCTGATGCCGTCGGTCCGGGACCTGCCGACCTACGGCCAGCTCACGGGCAAGGGCGGCAGCGCCAATGTCGAGGCGGTGCTTGCCGCCAAACCGGACATCATTCTCGACGTCGGTACCGTCAACGACACCTACCGCTCGCTGGCCGACAAGGTGCAGGCGCAGACCGGCATTCCCTACGTGCTGATCGACGGCCGCTTCGCCGACAGCGGCAAGACGCTGCGCGACGTCGGCGCGCTGCTTGGCGTGACCGAACGCGCCGAAACGCTCGCAACCTATGCCGACAAGCGGATCAAGGACCTGAACGACAACCTTGCCAAGATACCGGCCGATCAGCGGCCGCGCGTCTATTATGGACGCGGCCCGGAAGGGCTGGAAACAGGGCTTTCCGGCTCGATCAATGTCGAGATCCTCGAGGCCGTCGGCGCAGAGAATGTTGCGGCGGCGGCCGGCAAGGGCAGCCTGACCCAGGTGTCGCTCGAACAGATCCTCTCCTGGAACCCGGACGTCATCATCGCCGCAAGCGGCAAGTTTGCAGCCTCGGCCAAGAAGGATCCACTCTGGGCCGACGTGAAGGCAATCACCACCGGCCGGGTGTTCACTGCGCCGTCCCTGCCCTACGGCTGGTTCGACTCGCCGCCTGCGATCAACCGACTGATCGGCGTCGTCTGGCTGCAGAAGCTGTTTTATCCGGACAGCTTCAAGGGCGATCTGAAGGCCGAAACCCGCGATTTCTACAAGCTGTTCTACCAGGTTGACCTGACGGAAGAACAAGTGGCCACGCTCCTGAAGGGGGCGGTGCCGGCTTCGAAATGAACCGGAGACAGGAAACATCGGAAATGACGGCCGACGGGCCCAAGGGCAATCTCTGGCTCCTCGTCGGCCCTCTCCTACTGCTGGCCCTGGTGTCGATGTCGGTCGGCAAATATGCCGGCCCTGCGGAGATCGCCGGGGCGCTGCGCGCGGCCCTGTCGGGACAGCCGAGCGATCCCGTTCTTTCGACCGTGCTCTGGAATGTGCGGCTGCCGCGCGTTGCAGGCGCGATGCTGATCGGCGCGGCACTTGCCGCAGCCGGCGCCACCTATCAGGGGCTTTTCCGCAATCCGCTCGTTTCGCCGGATATTCTCGGCGTTTCCGGCGGCGCCAGTCTCGGCGCCGTCATCGGCATCTTTCTGTCGCTGCCGGTCCTCGCAATCCAGGCGATCAGCTTTGCCGGCGGGTTGCTTGCGGTGGCTGCGGTCTATGCTGTTGGCTTGGCGATCCGGGGACGCGATCCGGCCCTGACCTTGGTCCTGGCGGGGATTGCCATCGGCGCCCTTGTGGGCGCTGGCATATCGCTGATCAAGATCCTTGCCGATCCCTATGACCAGCTGCCGGCGATCACCTATTGGCTGCTCGGCAGCCTGACGGCGATCACCCGTCTCGACATCGTCTCGATCCTGCCGGCGCTTTTGATCGGGCTGGTGCCGCTGGTGCTTTTTCGCTGGCGCATGAACCTGATGACGCTTGGCGACGAGGAAGCCCAGACCTTGGGCGTCGACACGCGTCTTACCCGCGCATTGCTGATCGCGGCGGCGACGCTGATCACGGCGGCGGCCGTCTCCGTCAGCGGCGTCATCGGCTGGATCGGCCTCGTCATCCCGCATATCGCGCGCATGCTCGTCGGCCCGGACTTCCGCCGTCTGCTGCCGGCGTCGATGATCGCCGGGGCTGCCTATCTGCTTGTTGTCGACATGCTGGCGCGCAGCATAGCGCTTATCGAAGTGCCGCTCGGCATTCTGATGGCGGCCGTTGGCGCGCCCTTCTTCCTATGGCTGCTCGCCTCCGGCCGGAGGGCCTGGCAATGACGCTGGAGATCAGGAATCTCGCCTTCGGCTATGGCCAACGCTCGGTGGGTGAGAATGTCTCCCTGTCGCTTGCATCCGGCGAGGTTCTGGCCCTGCTCGGCCCCAACGGCGCCGGCAAGACGACGCTGTTCAAGACTGTCCTCGGTCTCCTGCCAGTCAAGGCTGGAGACATTCTCCTGGACGGGCGACCGCTTTCCGCCTGGCCACGGCGTGAGCGCGCCAAGCAGATCGCCTATGTGCCGCAAGCGCATGCTGCACTTTTCCCCTTTACGGTGCTGGAGGTTGTCTTGATGGGGCGAGCCCCTCACCTCGCGCCGTTCTCCTCGCCTGGCACCCGCGATCGCCGGATTGCTCTGGACGTGCTTGCCGGCCTTGGCATGTCCCACCTTGCCCTGCGCGCCTATACAGAGATCAGCGGTGGCGAGCGCCAGATGGCGCTGATCGCTCGCGCGCTGACGCAGGAACCCGCCATCCTCGTCATGGACGAGCCGACCGCCAATCTCGACTACGGTAACCAGATGCGGGTGCTTTCGCATGTCCGGGCGCTGGCGGAACAGGGGCTCTCGGTTGTGCTTTCGACGCACAATCCGGATCACGCCTTCCTTGTCGCGGACCGCGTCGCCCTTCTCCATGCCGCAAAGCTTATCGCGCTCGGCTTGCCCAAGGACGTGTTGACGCCCACCGCCCTCAAACAACTCTACGACATCGATGTGGTGATCGGCTCGATCGACGGCAGCGAGGCCCGCCTCTGTGCTCCGCGCCTCACCGCCCCCTCTGCAAGGAAAGGAACAGACCATGGTTCGCCAGAACGAAATCCGTGAGAACGAGGTGGCCGTGGCGCCGCCCGCGCCAACCGACGCCGGTCTCGTCTTTATCGGCCGCATTTCCACGCCCTGGACGTCGCGCATGGAAACCCCACGCCAGGGGCGGCATGACGGCCCGGTCTGCCGCATCGAAATCTTCGAACCCTGGGTTCTCGCTCTGAAAGGCGTGGAAGCGTTCGAGCGACTGGAAATCCTTTACTGGCTCGACCGCTCGCGGCGCGACCTGGTGCTGCAGAGCCCGGCCAGCAACGGCGAAGTGCACGGAACATTTTCACTGCGTTCGCCGGTTCGGCCGAACCCGATAGGTACCTCGATCGTCAAGCTCGAGGCCGTGGAAGGCTCGAGGCTTCTCGTGCGCGGTCTCGATTGCCTCGACGGTACGCCGCTCATCGACCTCAAGCCCGACCGGACGCTGTTCAAGCCGATTGCGCCGCCACAGCGCGGCGACTTCGAGACCGGCGACGGCAACGTGCATCATTGCCAGAAGGCGTAATCCGGCCGCGGTTTGGCAGGGCGCGATGGTCGTTTCGCGCGCCCTTGCCGCAAGCCTATCAGTCGATGCCGACCATGACGTCCGAGGCCTTGATGACCGCGTAGGCTTCGCCGCCAACCTTCAGGCCGAGTTCGTCGACCGACTCGTTGGTGATAGCAGCCGTCACGATCGAGCCGCCGACGTCGATCCGGACATGGGCGGTGGTCGCGCCCTTGACGACTTCGACGATTTTGCCCTTGAGGCGGTTGCGTGCGCTGATTTTCATGCGGTTCTCCTTCGTGTTGGCTAGTCTGAATGTCGCGGTGGCCGCATTCATCCGCTAGGCCGGACGGGGTTTATCCCGGATCGGCGCTGCGAATAGCAGCCTGCAAGGCGAAACAGTATCATCGTCGCGCAGGCACGTGCAGTCTCCCCGCTGCATTGTCATGTCAATCGCGGAGCGTGATCCACACCGGCGCATGATCGCTCGCGCCCTCCATGCCACGAACTTCACGGTCGATGCCGGCATCGGTCAGCTTGCGGGAAAGCTTTCGGCTGAGGAGCATATGATCGAGCCGAAGCCCCGCATCGCGCTGCCAACGATTCCGGCGATAGTCCCAGAAGGTGAAAAGCTGTTCTTTCGGGTGTTTTTTGCGCAAAGCGTCGAGCCAGCCCTGATCGAGAAGGTCGCGGAATGCGGCGCGGCTTTCCGGCTGGACCAGCGCATTGTCGTCATAGGAGGTCGTCGGGTAGATGTCGCGCGGCTCCGGCACGATGTTGTAGTCGCCGGCAAGCACGACAGGCAGGTCGAGCGCGTAGAGCTCGGCCGCATGCTTGGCCAGACGCTCGTGCCAGCCAAGCTTGTAGACGAACTTGGGGCCCGGCTGCGGGTTGCCGTTGGGCGCGTAGAGGCAGGCGACCAGGAGGCCGCTGACGGCAGCCTCGATATAACGAGCCTCGGCATCCGACGGGTCATGGTCGAGCCCGACACGGGTCAGCACCGGCTCGCTGCCGCGGGCGAGGATCGCCACACCGTTCCATGCGGATTGTCCCTGCCAGACCGCGCCATAACCGGCCGCCTCGATCGCCGAGCGCGGGAACTGCCGATCGGTCGCCTTCAACTCCTGCAGGCAAACGATGTCCGGCTCCGCCTCGCCCAGCCAGGCGATCAGGTTGTCGAGCCGCCTGTTGATGCCGTTGATGTTGAAGGTGGCGATCTTCATCCCGGCGATCGGATCAGCGTGTCAGCCGGGCAGCCCAGGCTGCCACCGCATCGGCCAAGGTCCTCAAATGATCGGCGGTCGAAAAGCCGGAAATGCTCTTGCGCGGTTTGAGGTCATGGTCTCCGTCCTCGAGCCACAGGACTTCGATCGCATCGGAAAGCACGTAGTTCTGCACTTCCTCGCGCGTGCCGAATTCGTCGCGCGTTCCCTGGCAGATCAGCGTCGGCGTCTTGAGGTCGGCCAGGTGCTTGGTGCGCAGCTGCTCGGGCTTGGCCGGCGGATGAAAGGGATAGCCGAGGCAGAGCAGCCCGGTGATCCTGCCGGCCGCATGCAACGGATCGGCGACCATACTCGCGACGCGTCCCCCCATCGACTTGCCGCCGATGATAAGTGGGCCTTTGACGTCCAGATCGTCGATGGCGGCGAGGTATTCGGGATTAAGCGTGTCGGCGCGGGGCGGCGGTTTGCGCCCCTCCACCGTGCGCCTTGCCGCCATGTAGCCGAACTCGAAGCGCGCGACACGAAAGCCTGCCGTCGCAAGCGCCCCTGCGGTCGCGGTCATCGACGCCGAATCCATCGGCGCGCCGGCGCCATGGGCAAGGAGGATGGTGACCGCGGCATCGTCGGGTCCGTCGAAGAGAAATTTGCCACCCATATCAGCCTGCTGTTCTCGGGCGGTCCTGCAGGTCGACATATTGCACGCCGCGCGCCGCCGTTCGCGCCCATTCGCTATCGCTATCGAGTTCCAGATAGCGGCTCCACCAGCGCCTCGCCTCCGCGAGATCGCCGGCATCGAATTCGAGTTTCGCCAGATTGAAGACGGCGTCGGCATAGTCGCCGTCGATATCGATCGCCTTCCTGAGATGCCGGCGTGCTGCGTCGATCCGCCCCCGTTCGTTCATCAGCCCTGCGAGGTTGAACCAGGCCTCGACGAAGGATGGATCGAGCTTGATGGCACGGGCGTAATCATGGGCGGCCTCAAGCTCGCGCCCCGCCGCCTTCAGGCAATTGGCGCGGTTGAAGGCCGCGACCGAATCCGTCCGGTCCATGGCAAGATAGCGCTGATAGAAGGCCGCAGCCTCCAGGTAGTCGCCATTGGCTTCCGCCTCCTCGGCCAGATCGAAGAGGTCTTCGAGGGCGCCATCGTCCGGTGTATCGAGATCGAAGAGCAATTGCCCATTCAGCTCGCTCAGGCCCTCGGCGCTGCGGGCGTAGATCGCATCGGTGCCGCCATGGTGTAGCGAAAGCGCCGTCAGCGAGGCAACCGGTCCGGAGCGATGAACGGACCGTGCGATCGCGCTCCAACTCGCCCCGCTGGCAATCAGCTCGGCATATTTTCGGGCGAGGATGAGGTCGCGGAACGAATAAGGCTCGCTGTCATGCTCGAACGCGTCGAACAGGGAGAGCAGGTCGAAGACGCGCGGCGAGAGCCTCGCCTGATCGATCAGCGACTGGCGACTGAGCGCAGACGCAACCGGCACCGACATCAACCCCAGAAGGCGAAGAAAACCGTTCTCACTGACAAGCCACCGCCCAGACGTTTGTTCGCCATCGAAGCGGGCTTCGATCTGCGCCTCGCTCGATTTGGCAAGCAGGCTGCGGCCGAACACCAGATAGGTCGTCTGGCGCGTGAGGCCGCGACGCAGGTGGCCGTGCTGGCGCTCGACCTCGCGCGCCAGCAGCCGGCGCGGGAAGGCCGAGAGCGCCCCGACGATACCGAATGTCTGGCCTGCTACAGCCATCAGGCTTTCTTCTTCGCGGCCGGTTTTGCCGCCGTGCGCTTGGCCGGCGCCGCCGCCTTGGAGGTTTGCTTGGCCGCCGGCTCGGCCTTGGGCTTGCTCTTTGCAGGCGGCTTCGACTGCGACAGGCTCGCCTTCAGCGCATCCATGAGGTTGATGACGTTGCCACGCTCAGGGGCTGCCGCAATGATCGGCTTGTGACCTTTGAGCTTCTCGCGGATCATCTTCATCAGCGCGATCTCGTAGCGGTCCTCATAGTTCTTCGGATCGAAGACCGTCATCTTCTGCTGGATCAAAGCTTCGGCGAGTTGCAGCATTTCCGGGTCCGGGTGACCAACGGGTACATTGCCAAAATATTCAGCCGTTCCGCGCACTTCGCTCGGGTTTCTCAATGTACACACGAACATCCCGGTTTCGCGCGCACCGATTGTCACCACCCGTTCGCGGCTCGAAAGCACGAGCCGCGCGATCGCCACCTTGCCGCTCTTTTTCAACGCTTCGCGCAGCACGACGAAGGTTTCCTCAGCCATCGCGCCGTCTGGGGCGAGATAATAGGGCGCATCCTGGTAGATCACGTCGACGGAGCCTTCGTCGACGAAGGCCTCGATGTTCATCGTGTGGTTGGATTCGATCCTGACGCTGTCGAGATCGCTGTCCTCGATGATGATGTACTTCTTGTCTTCGTATTCGTAGCCCTTGACCAGATCCGAGCGCTCGACGAGCCCGAGTTCGGGATCGACCGGCTTCATGTTGATCCGGTTATGGGTGTCCTTGTGAAGTTGATTGAAGCTGATGCGCTCGCTCGAACTGGTCGCCGGATAGAGCCTGACGGGGCAACTGACGAGACTGAGTTTGAGGTAACCTTTCCAACTTGCCCTGGGCGCCATTGATGTCTCCTACGCGGCCAAACGCATTACGTCCTCGTTTCGGACAGAAGCGGCAGTTCCTTGGCAAAGTCGTCGATATCCGCCCAGGGATCGCCGAAAGTATCCAGAAGTCCAGGCAGCGAAGAATAGTTCAAATCCTCCGGAGCGTCGATAGTCTCCAGATCCGCCCACTGAAGCGGAGCCGAAGCCGGCAGATTGGTGCGTGCGCGCAGCGAATAGGGAGCGGCCGCCGTGTGGCTGCGGGCATTGCGATGGAAGTCAATGAAGATCCGCTTGACGCGGTTTTCCTTGCCCATGGTCGTGGTGAAAGTCTGGGGTGCAGTTGCCGCCAACCGGGTGGCAATCGCGCTCGTCGCCTGGTGTGTATTCTTCCAGTCCAGCTTCGGTTTGACCGGCACCACGACGTGGATACCGCTGCCGCCTGACGTCTTGACGAAAGGAACGAGGCCGAGCGCTTCGAGCTCGCCGCGTATGTGGACGGCCGCCTCGACCACGTCGCGCCACGAGATCCCCTCGCCCGGATCGAGATCGAAGACGACGCGGTCGGGCTTTTCCAGCCGCGCGCGCCGCGAACCCCAGCTATGAAGCTCGATCACGCCGAACTGGGCGAGCGCCAGATAGCCCTTCGTGCCCTCGATCGAGAGGAAAGACTTGCTCTCGCCCTCGGAATTGGTCGCGTTGAAGCTGACGATCGAAGGTGGCATGCCGGTGAAGGGATGGCGCTGGAAGAAGCAATCGGCCTGCTTTCCCGTCGGGCAGCGGAAAAGCGACACCGGGCGGCCGAGGATATGCGGCAGCATGAAATCTCCGACCAGCGCATAGTAGACGGCAATGTCGAGTTTGGTCGGTCCGGATCTTCCGAACACCCGGCGGTCGGCATTGGTCACCTGGATCGTCGCCAGGTCGGCGTCGGTGATCAGCCGCTTGCGCGGCGCCGTCGCCGGGGCCGAAAGCTCGACGTCGCGAAGCCCCTTGAACACCGCGTGGCGCAGCACATTGTCGGTCGTGCGGTTGGAGTAGTGGATGCGGGCCGATAGCACCGGCCGCACCCAGAGAATTTCTTTGGGCGCGCCATCGAGCGCCGTTTCGCCACCGCTCAGGGCTTCCAGCCGCGCGAGTAATTGCTTGGCTGTCGCCGCATCGAAGCCGGTCCCGACCTTGCCGCGGTAGTGCAGCTCTCCGTCCACCCATTCCCCAAGCGCCAGTGCCGCAAGGCCTTCGGCCGCCTCCGAGACGGTGTAACCCGCAATCACGAAGTCCTCGCTTTGGAGCGCTTTCGTCTTGGTCCAGGTATGAGTGCGTCCGCTACGATAGGACGAGGAAGCGCGCTTTGAGACGATCCCTTCCAGCCCCAGCTCGGACGCCTGATCGTAGAGCCCGCAGCCGTCGCCCTTCACATGGTCGCTGAACTGAATGGCTGAACGGCTCGATATCTGCCCTTGAAGCAGTTGCGCCAGCAGCGCTTTGCGCTTTTCCAGCGGAGCTTCGGCAAGGTTCCAGCCGTCGAGATGGACGATGTCGAAGGCATAGAAGACGAGCTTGCCATCCGTCCCGGACGATAGAGCCTCCTGCAACAGCGAGAAGCGGCTGATGCCCTTGTCGTCGAGAGCGACGATCTCGCCATCGATCATCGCCTCCCGACAGGGCAACTTGCCGAATGCGTCTGGCAGATCGCCGTAGCGCTTCGTCCAGTCGAGCCCGCTGCGTGTGATCAGCCGCACTGAGCCATCCGAGATATCCGCCATCGTGCGATAACCGTCGAACTTGATCTCGTGCAACCAGGCTTGTTTTTCCGATGGTCCTCCGGGTGGCTTCGGGGTCGGGCTGGCCAGTTGCGGCTCGATCCGCTGCGGCTTCGGACCTTTCACGGCGCCCGTCAGCGAACCGGGCTTGAGGACGGCCGGCTTTGCCACTTTCGTCGGTTTATTCGGCGGCTCGACCAACTCTTCGATCCGCCGCCCGCTTTTCACGCTCTCCGGACGCGCCGTCAGAATGTCGACATCGGGATCGGCGGCGGGATCATGCTCCTTGAACAGCAGCCAGTTGCGCTTGTCGTCGTCGTCCGTTTTCGGCTTCAGCCGCGTCAGCATCCAGCCGCCATTGAGCTTCTCGCCGGCGAGACGAAACTTGAACGCGCCCGTTCTCAGGCTTTTCTCGATATCGTCCATCGGCGCCCAGACGCCGGTGTCCCAAACGATCATCGGCCCGCCACCATACTCACCCTCGGGAATGACGCCCTCGAAGTCGATGTAGTCGAGCGGATGATCTTCGGTCTCGACGGCCAGCCGCTTGTCGGCGGGGTTGAGCGAGGGCCCCCTGGGGACCGCCCAGCTTTTGAGCACGTCGCCCACCTGCAATCTCAGATCATAGTGATCGGCAGTGGCGTGGTGCTTGTGCACGACGAAACGATTGCCCTGCCCGCCGGTTTTTCCGGCAGGCTCCGGCGTCCGGGAAAAGTCCCGCTTCGCACGATAGGTCGTGAGTTTCGACGTCGCCATGCGGCAAAGCTAGAACGTGTTCGCAAAGGTCGCAATATCCGTCACGGCAAGGACGCGCAGCCCAGAAATTTCGGAAAACAATTGCTTTCGCAACTCGGCCAGCCTAGAAATTTGATGAATTTGGAAAGCTGCCATGATCGAAAAGCAAAAGACGCCACGCTCGCGCGGCCGTCCCCAGGTCCGGCCGGACGACGAGACGCGCCAGGTGATCGTCCTGTCTGCCGAACGGCAGTTCTGCGACTTCGGCTACGAGACGGCGAACATCAATATCATCGCCCAGAACGCCGGCGTTTCCACCAAGACGCTCTATCGGCTGTTTCCGACCAAGGCCGATCTGTTCGAGCGCGTCATCTCCCTCCGGATCGCGGAGTTTGTGCTGGAAGCAGATGAAGAGAACCTCGAAGATCTGGGCGTAAGGGGTGGCCTGGTGCACCTGCTTGCCGCCTACGGACATCTCGTGCTCTCGCGCGACACGATCGCGATCATCCGCCTGGTGCTCGCCGAGGCAGAACGCTTTCCGGAAGTTGCCGCCACCTTCTGGGAACAGGCGATCCAGCGAACGAGTGCCACCTTGGAGCGATGGCTGACGACACAGGTGGCCGAGGGCCGGCTCGCGGTCGCAGACCCGCGTCTGGCCGCGGGCATGCTGCGCGGCATGATGGCGATGGAGCCGCAGCGCGCCGTCATGATGGGGTGCCTTGGCACGATCGACGAGGCGGCGATCACGGCACGGGCCGAAAGCTGCGCCGACATCTTCCTGACGGGCGCCTTGCCGAGATAAGCCCTGCGCTCCACGGCAAACTTTGGCGATGTCATCCAGCTGTCATCAAGCTGTAACGTGAGGCCGTATAACTCTCCGCGCGGAAGCCCTTCCGCCGGACGCATGAGGCGTCGCGACCAGCCTTCGGCATGGCCTGCTCCCCCTTGCACGTCCGGTGATTGTTATGCGTTTGTCCGCGAAGCTTCCTCTCGCTGCGGCGGCTCTGGCCGCCTTTTCCATTGCCGCCACCAGCCTTGCCAGCCTCACGGTCAGCGGCAATCTCTCATCACGCGCGGCGATCGAGAAGCTGGAGGCGCTTGCCGATGCCCGCCGCAACGAGCTTCGCCATTACCTTACCACCGTGGAAAATGACCTGCGCAATCTGCAGGCGCAGAAATCCGTCGCCAAGGCGCTCAGCGATCTGAATGGTGCGGCTGCCAAGTTCGGCGACAAGACCGAAAACGAACTGCAGCGCCGGTATCTGGCGGAAAACCCCAACGCCGAAGACAAGCGCGCGCTCTACGGTTCCGCAGGGATCGACGACTACGATACGCTGCATGCGCGCTATCACCCGTTCTTCCGGCGCTTTGCGGAAGCCCACGGCTATCGCGACGTGCTGCTCGCCAACCTCAGCGGTGACGTCGTCTACGCCCTCAACAAGAAGGGCGATTTTGGCGTCAACCTCAAGAACGCTGACTGGAAGGATACCGGCCTTGGCCGCGTATTCCGGGAGACGGCCGAGGGAACGGACAAGAGCAAGCTCGCCTTTGCATCCTACGAGGCCTATGCGCCGCTTGGCGGCAGCGCCGCGGCGTTCATCGCCATCCCCCTGGAATCGATCGACGGCAAGATCGGCACGCTGATCCTTGAAATGCCGGACGGGCGCATTAGCGAAATCGTCGGCAACCGCACCGGCCTTGGCGAAACCGGCGAGACGATCCTGCTCGACACCAGCGGGTTTTTCCTCGCCGACAGCGCCGCCACGCCCGACAACGATATGCTGGAGGCCCGGATCGCGACCGACCAGCCAGCGGAAGACGGCATCATCAGCAGCAGGCTTACGGATTTCCGTGGCGAGGAAGCCCAGATGGCGGCAACCAGCCTTGATGCATTCGGCACGCGCTGGACCATGGCCGCGGTCATGACCTCGCGAGAGGCTTTTGCCGCGGTTACCGCCTTGCGCAACTGGACGCTTGCAACGGCACTCGCCGTCCTTGCGGCCGCGCTGGCGATCTCGGTCTGGTATTCGCGCCGACTGACGCGCCCGATCACCGGTCTCGTCCACGACATGAGCCGGCTCGCCGATGGCGACACGACGATCGATGGTGTCGGGGTCACCCGCAGGGACGAGATCGGCGACATGGCCCGTTCCGTCCTCGTTTTTCGCGACGCCCTTCGCGACCGCGCCCGCCTCGAAACCGAGGCAGCGGAAACGCGAACCATGATCGAAGCGGAACGGCACGGCCGCGAGACGGCGCAGGCGGAGGTGTCCCGCCAGATCAACGATGCCGTCGAAATGCTGGCTTCGGGGCTCGAACGCTTGTCCCATGGCGATCTGACAGCCCGCATCGACCGCCCCTTCAGCGCCGGTTTCGATCGCCTGCGCTCGGACTTCAACCTGTCGCTGGAGAGCCTCGCGATCACGCTTGGCGACGTGAAGGCGAGAAGCGCCGAGATCGACGGCGAAACCGGCGAGATGCGCGACGCCATCGGCCAGCTCGCCAAGCGCACCGAACATCAGGCGGCGACGCTGGAAGAGGCAACCGCAGCGCTCGGCGCAATCACCGCCACCATCGGCCGCACCGCCGAGCACGCCACATCGGCAACCGCGATCGCGGCCGCCGCCAAGGCGAGTTCCGACCGTTCTGGTCAGGTGGTGATGAATGCCGTCGGCGCCATGGCCCAGATCGAAAAGGGATCCGTCGCCATTTCGCAGATCATCGGTACGATCAACGACATCGCCTTCCAGACCAACCTCCTGGCGCTGAACGCGGGGGTCGAGGCGGCTCGCGCCGGCGAAGCGGGCAAGGGATTTGCGGTCGTTGCCCATGAAGTTCGCGAACTGGCGCAGAAATCGGCGCAGGCCGCCCGAGAGATAAAGGCGATCATCACGACGTCGGCCGAGGAAGTGGGAAAGGGCGTTTCTCTGGTTCGGGCAGCCGGCGACGCGCTCGACGAGATCTCCGGCCAGATCCACGCGATCAACGAGCAGACGCTGCAGATCGCCGGCGACGCGCGCGACCAGGCGACCGACCTGCAGCACATCAACCAGACCATGCTGTCGCTGGACTCTGTGACCCAAAAGAACAATGCGATGGTCGAGGACAGCACGGCCATGACCCACAGGCTTTCAAGCCAGGCGTCGGGCCTGTTCGATCTCGTCGAGCGCTTCCGTACGGCATCCGACGGAGGTCGATCGGAGACGCGCGCCCTGGAGTCGGTCCACCTTCGCCGCACGGCCTGACCTCCGCCACTCTGGCGGAAGCCATCCATATGCGTACATGCCACCCGCTTTGGCGCGGCGGCCATGGTCTTGACGCTTCCCCGAGCACATTTTACGCCATGGCGAGAGTGCTCATCGAGCGTGGGGAAATCATGCGGATAGCCAGTCTTGCGATGTATGTCAGCCCTCCGCCGCTCGCGGCAGCAACAGCAACGCTCTGGGCGTTCCTGCGCGACGACCTGCGGCGCGAGGGCCTGACGGATGTGCCCGACCGCTTGGACGCTGCCCTCCATCATGCCGACGCCTGGCTTCATCCGGCGCTGCTGCTCGCGCAGACCTGCGGCTATCCCTACGTCCGGCACCAGCGCGGAAAGGTTCGCCTTGTCGCCACACCGGTCTACGGGCATCCGGGCTGCGACGGCGCCGACATGTGCAGCTTCATCATCGTGCGAGCAGACGGCCCGGTCCGTTCCCTCGAAGATCTCCGGGGGACACGGGCCGCCATCAACGATCCCGTCAGCAATTCCGGAGCAAACCTGTTGCGGGCGACGATCGCCCCCCTCAGCCGAAATGGCCGGTTCTTCTCATCTGTTGTTGAAACCGGCAGCCATCTGGCAAGCATCGATGCGGTTGCAACAGGCACTGCAGACGTGGCCGCGATCGACTGCGTGACCTTTGGCAACACGCAAAGGTTTGATCCGGGACGGGTGTCCAGGCTGCGGGTCTTGACCACCACCGCGAGCACGCCGGGCCTGCCGCTCATCACCCGCGGCGACGCCTCGGACGACGAGCTTTTGTTGCTGCGCGGTTCACTCGGACGCGTAATCACGGAGCCCACCTTGGCTGAGGCCCGCGATGTGCTCTCCCTAAGGGACTTCGCGGTCCTGTCGGATGCGGATTACGAGCCTGTGGCGGAACTCGCGCGGTTCGCACATCGTCTCGGCTATCCCGCGATCGCCTGAACACGCGCAAGCTGCCGGGGTCAGGCGCGTCAGCTTGCCTGTGCCAGCGCCACCGCATCGGCGCCAGCCGGGAAATGTAGTTGGGCGGACACATCGTTTGCCGCCTGCCAGACAGCCTCCGCGACGTCGGCCTCGGTCGTCACCAGTGGCGGTGTTGCAAATTGGACGAAGATTGGCGCTGCGAAATCGGCATAGGCCTCGGGGATCAGGTCCTCGACGCGTACCGCGGTGTTGTGGGCGAAGCGCGTGGTCGGCGCATAACCCGGTTCGACCAGCTTGACGCGGATATCGAAGGCCGCAAGCTCATGGGCAAGCGAACCGGTAAAGCCGGTGATCGCGGTCTTGCTTGCGGTATAGGCGGCGGCCAGCGGCATGGAAGCAAGCGTTACGCTCGAGGTGACGTTGACGATCACGCCGGACCGGCGGGCGCGGAACTGCGGGATCACGGCCTGGGTCATCGCCATTGTGCCGAAGGTGTTGGTGTCGAAGATCTTGCGGATATGACGCATCGGCGTCGCCTCGAAGGCACCCACCACGCCGACGCCGGCATTGTTGACAAGTGCATCGATCGGGCCGCTTTCCGCAATGGCGGCTGAGATGCTGTCGGGATCGGTGACATCGAGTGCCAGCAGGCGGAGCCGCTGCGCGGGTGGCAGGATGTCGCGTCGGGGCGAGCGCATCGTCGCGATCACGTTCCAGCCTTCGGCATGGAAACGGCGCGCAGTCTCCAGTCCGTAGCCGGAAGAGCAGCCAGTGATCAGTACGGTCTTCATAACGTTTTCCTTCGTGGTTGCGATGGAACCGGAATACCGCGGCGACTTCGGATGATCTACGACTTGAAGTCCGTATTACGTTTGCTATCGTCCTGATATGACAGATCCCCTCTCGCAACTCATTCAGCTTCTCCACCCACGCACCGTGTTCACCAAGGGCATCAGCGGCGCCGGCCGCTGGGCGGTTCGCTACTCTGAATTCGGGCATCCGAGTTTTTGTACCGTCATCGAGGGATCGTGCCGGCTGGCAGTCGACGGCGAGGCGCCGGTAACGCTGCAGGCAGGCGATTTCGTTTTGTTGCCGCGCACGCCCGGCTTCACCATGTCGGGCTTTGAGCCGGTGCAGCCGACCTTCATCGATCCCAAGGCGGTTCCTTCACCGGTCGGCGAAGTTCGCCATGGCAGGCAGGACGGCGAACCGGACGTGCGCCTGCTCGGCGGCTATTTCGTTCTCGACTCGCCCGACGCCGGACTGCTGGTTTCGCTGCTGCCGGCATTGATGCACCTGCGAGGGATAGACCGGCTTTCGACGCTCGTCCGCCTTGTGGGCGAAGAAGCACGCGACGAACGTCCCGGCCGCGATCTGGTTCTGGCGCGGCTTGTGGAAGTGATGCTGGTCGAGGCGCTGCGATCCATCGAAGGGGAGAGCGCTGCACCCGGCCTCTTGCGCGGGCTGGGAGATGCGCGGCTGGCGGCGGCCATTCGCCAGCTCCATGCTGATCCGGCCCGTGACTGGACCGTGGCGGAACTGGCGCACGAGGCCGCACTGTCCCGATCCGTCTTCTTCGAGCGCTTCACCCGCGCCGTTGGGCTGCCACCGATGGAATATCTGCTCGTCTGGCGCATGGCGATCGCCAAGGACCTGCTGCGGCGGCGCGAACTGGACCTTGCAGCTGTCGCTGAACGGGTCGGCTACAGCTCGGCAAGCACCTTCAGCACCGCTTTCAGCCGCCATGTCGGGCAGCCGCCAGGGCGCTACGCTCGCTTGGCCGTGGCCGCCCAATAACGCCGGCACGGCTTTTCGTGAGAATTATCTCAAATACAGAAGCCAGCCACATTTACACCCTGCTCTCGGGCCTATAGACGAGCCTTGGGGCCCGTAACGGACCCTGGGCCAACAGAGAACCGCACCTCATGCTCCGACGCCTGTACGATTGGACAATGTCGCTCGCGACACGGGAGACCGCCATTGTCTGGCTTGGCATCATTGCCTTCGTCGAAAGCTCGATCTTCCCGGTTCCGGCCGATCTTCTCCTGATCCCGATGGCGCTGGCGCGCCCGGAGCGGGCCTGGCGTTATGCGCTCGTGGCAACTGTCTGCTCGGTTCTCGGCGGCATCGCCGGCTGGTATCTCGGCCATTACGCCTTCGACACGCTCGCCAGACCGCTGCTCGAATTCTACGGCAAGCTCGACACGTTCGAGCACCTGAAGGCCTCGGTCGACAGCGAGATGCTGGCGTTGCTGCTTGTCACCTCGGGCCTGGCGCATCTGCCGCCGATCAAGGTCGTGACCATCCTTTCGGGCGCCGCCAACATCAATCTCGGCCTGTTCATCGTCTCGGCGATCATTGCCCGCGGCGCACGCTTCTTCCTGCTCGCCTGGCTACTGCGGCGTTTCGGCGAAGAGATCCGGGACTTCCTCGAAAGGCGTCTTGGCGCGCTGGCGGGTGCGGCGGCGACAATCCTGATCTGCCTCTTCGCCGCACACCGCTTTCTGTCCTGACGGATCGCGCCTGGAACTACCTGCGCGGCAACGAGAGGGGCGCAAGCGTCCCGATCGCCCGACCCTTCGTGTCGTTCTCAGCCGCCTTGCGGCAAGCGTAGTCCTGCGCTTCCTGTAGCTTTGCAAGAGCGCCGTCATAGTCGATCGACGTCGGGCGGCCGTCACTGACGACGCAAGCACCATCCACATGCACACGCTCGATCGCCCGCTCGGCGGCGCAATGCAGGAGATTACGCAAGGGGTCGTAGACCGGCTGCATGGCGTGGTGCCTGAGATCGACCACCAGGAAATCCGCCTTCGCGCCGACGGCGATCCGGCCGATGTCGTCACGGCCGAGCGCCCGGGCGCCGGCGGTCGTTGCCGCCTCGAGGATGTCGCCAGTCGAAACGTCGAAGACGGACTTGCCCGAGAGCCGCGCGCAGATCATCGCCTGGCGCATTTCTTCGAGCATGTTGAACGGGTAGCTGTCGGTTCCGAGCGCGACGTTGACGCCGGCGCGGCGATAGCGGCCGACCGATTCCAGCGCCATGCCGCTGCGCGAAAAGGTGACCGGGCAATGGGCGACCGTCGTCTGTCGATCGGCGAGCAGGCGCAGATCGATCTCCGTGCGCTGCCGCGTCCAGGAATGGCTGTCGACGAAGATGCAATGGCCGAGGATCAGGTCCTTGCCGAGCAGACCCAGCTTCTCGAGATACTGCACGGCCGTCAGCCCGTGCCGGCGCAAGAGTTCCTCGTGCTCGGTCATGGTCTGGGCGGCGTGGATGGTGATCGGCATGCCGCGCTCACGCGCCGCCGCCAGCGCATCCTGCAGCAGTTCCGGCGAGCAGGTTTCGATCTGCGACGGTGCGACGACGCCGCCAAGGCGGCCCGAGGGGTGTGCATTCGCCGTATCGACAACCTCAAGCGCTCGCGCAAAGGCTTCGCGCCCCCGCGCCTTGTCCCAGCGGAAGTCGAGACGATGGCTGTCTTCCACGTGCCATTGCGCTTCGCGGAAACCCGGCGCGACAAAGGCGCGTGCGCCGCTCTTGGCAAGCGTCGGCAGCCAGCTCGCATGCGGGCCGGCAATATCGAGCAGCGTAGTCACACCACTGCGCATCAGGTCGCCGACCATGACCGTCAGCGACGCCTCGATCGCGTCGTCGTCGATTTCCAGAAGGTTGGAGTATTCGTACAGCGCATTGCCCCAAAGCGCTGCCGTCCCCATGTCCTCGAATATGCCCTTGGAGATCGGCTCCTCGCCCGAATGGCAATGCACGTTGACGAAGCCCGGCATGATCATCCGGTCGCGGCCGGAACTCTCGCTGGCATAGGGACCGTCATAATGGCCGCCGACATGCACGAAGCCCGCGTCGTCATAGGCGACGTCGGCGTCGTTGAGATAGACATGGCCATTAAGCTCGCGGTCGAAGGCGACGAGCGTATGCGCTTTGCGGATGACGTGGATCTCTTTAGTCATGCGTGGTCCTGAAATATTGCTCGAGGAAACGGCTGTAAGCCCCCATGAGGGCGCTGAAAACGAAGTATACGACAGCGGCGAAGACATAACCCTCCAGCACTGCGATACCCTGCCATTGCGGGTCGCGCATGGCGGTGCGGACGGTATCGAGGAAATCGAGCAGGCCGACGATCGTCACCAGCGTCGTATCCTGGAAGAAGCCGATGAACAGGCTGACCAAGGGCGGTATGACCTTCTTCAGCGCCTGCGGCAGCACGATCTTGCGCATGATCTGCCAATAATGCAGGCCGAGCGAATGGCCGGCCTCGACCTGCCCCTTGGGAACCGCCTGCAGGCCGCCGCGCACGATCTCGGCGATATAGGCGGCGGCAAAGAGGATGATCGCCACCTGCGCCCGAACGAGCTTATCGATGGTGATGCCATTGGGCATGAACAGGGGCAGCATGACCGTCGCCATGAACAGGATGCTGATCAGCGGCACCCCGCGGACGATCTCGATGAAGCCGACGCCGAGGACGCGGATTGCCGGAAGGTTCGACGCACGGGCGAGCGCCAGCGCAATGCCAAGCGGGAGCGCGCAGGCGAGCCCGATGAAGGAGAGCATGAAGGAAAGCGGCAGCCCGCCCCATTGCGTCGTGGGCACGACCGTCAGGCCGAAATAGCCACCCGCCATCAGCACATAGAGCACCGGCAGGACGACGGCGATCCAGGTGATCAGCAGTCCCCGCCCCCAGACCTTCGGCACCATCGAGACGAGACAGGCGCCGAGAAACAGAAACATGGCCGTCAGCGGACGCCATTGCTCTTCGAACGGATAAAAGCCGAAGAAGATGTAGCGCATCTTTGCCGACAGGAACGGCCAGCAGGCACCGCTCGTTGCCTTGCACTCCGCCGGCGTGCCGACAAAGGTGGCGTCGACGAAGAGCCAGCCGATCGCGAGCTTGGCGACTGCAAAGACCGTGCCGAGGCAGAGGATGGTGATCAGCGCATTGCCGGGCGTGCCGAAATACGCGCTGAACCAGCGGCCGCGCGCCGCCGGCGGCGCTTCGCGGCTCGGCGCAAGTGCCGCGCTGCTCACGAGGGTGTCGACCTGTGTCATGGCTCAGCGCTCCCTCAGCGCGACCCGCGCATTGTACCAGTTCATCACCAGCGAGATCAGGATCGACAGACCGAGATAGACGCCCATGAAAATGGCAATGGCTTCAATCGCCTGGCCCGTCTGGTTCATAATCGTGTTCGAGACCATCACCAGATCCGGATAACCGATGGCGATCGCGAGCGAGCTGTTCTTGAACACGGTCAGATAGGTGTTGGTGAGCGGCGGAATGATGATGCGCAGCGCCTGCGGCAGGATCACGAGCTTCAGCGTGCGGGCTCGCGACAGGCCAAGCGCTGTCGCCGCCTCCCACTGCCCCTTGCTCACCGCCTGGATGCCGGCGCGAACGATTTCAGCGACATTGGCCGACACGCTGAGCGTCAGGCCGAGCAGAAGCGCCACGAATTCGGGGCGCAGGTGGTAGCCGCCGCTCAGGCGGAAGCGGCCGAGTTCCGGCACGTCCCAAGCGACCGAGATGTCTGCGAAGAGTAGGGTTGCGGCGAGCGGCAGCAGAAACGCGATCGCTACGAACAGAGCAATCGGCCGCTCCTTGCCGGTGACGATGCGGCGGCGGCCGAGAACGCGCGCGGTGACAAAGGCGGCGGCAACGCCGACGACCAAGGCGGCGGCCAGCGCGGCGAAACCGCTCTGCCAGTGCAGCGCCGGCGTGACCAGACCGCTGTTCGACAGAAACACGCCAGGCAGCATCTCTATCGCCTGCTTGACCGGCGGAAAGACGGAAATGATCAGCGAGTACCAGAGCAGCAGGTAAAGCAGCAGCGGTACGTTGCGCAGCGCTTCCACATAGCCAAGCATCAGGCGCGACAGTACCGGATTGTGCGACAGCCGCCCGATGCCGACCAATAGCCCAAGAACGGTGCCGAACAGGGCGGCGAGCAGCGAAACCTTGACGGTGTTGGCGATGCCGACGAGGATCGCGCGACCGATCGTATCGGTCGGCTCATAGGTGATGGCGGATTCGGTAATGACAAATCCGGCCTGGCGGGCCAGGAAGCCGAAACCGGTCGCAATATCCTGCTTGGCAAGATTGGCGCTTGCGGTGCTGAACATCACCCAGGCGACGAGCAGCACGACGCCGACGGCGATCACTTGATAAAGATAGGCGCGAATGCGCGCATCATAAAACAGGGGCATCGGCACCCGTCCCTTGGAGCACAATGATCTCGGGCCGGCACGACCCAAGATCAGAACCTGATCGATTTCCATCGTTTATAGTACGGGCGGCATGCCACGCGCACTCTCCACAGGCCGATTAGGGAGCACCATGTGGAGACGTGGACCCGCGCGAAACGCGCGGGTCCGTCAATTCTCAACGGAACGGCGGTGCGTAGAGCAGTCCGCCTTCGCTCCAGCGCGTGTTCGGGCCACGCGTCAGGCCAAGTGCGGTCTTGGTGCCGAGGTTGCGCTCGAACACTTCGCCGTAGTTCCCGACGCCCTTGATGATGTTGTAGCCCCACTTGTTGTCGAGGTTCAGCATCTTGCCGAGTTCTTCGCTGACGCCGAGCATGCGCTGGATCTCCGGATCCTCGCTCTTGGTCATCTCGTCGACATTGGCTTGGGTGATCCCACGCTCTTCGGCTGCCATCAGCATCCAGGCAGACCAGGAGACGATGTCACGCCAGTTGGAATCGTTCTGGCGAACGGCGGGCGCCAGCGGTTCCTTGGAGATGGTTTCCGGCAGGACAACGTAATCATCCGGGTTGTTGGCAACCGCGCGGATCGAGGCAAGGTCCGAACGGTCGGACGAGATCGCCTCGCAACGGCCGGAGAAGAAGGCATTGCGGTTTTCGTCCGGGCTTTCGAAGACGACCAGTTCGAACTTGCCGCCGATCGAGCGGAAGAAGTCGCTGAGGTTCTGGGCGGTGGTGGTGCCCGGCAGCGTGCAGATTGCCGCGTCGGTCAATTCCTTGGCGCTGCTGACGCCGAGCGACTTCGGGACCATCAGACCCTGGCCGTCGTAGAAGACGGTCGGACCGAAATCGAGCCCGAGCGAGGTTTCGCGCGAGAAGGTCATGGTCGTCTGGCGCGACAGCATGTCGATCTCGCCGGACTGAAGCGCCTGGAAGCGCGTATTGATGTTGGTGAGGACGAAGTCGACCTTTTCCGGGTCGCCGAACACGGCAGCCGCGACGGCGCGGCAGACGTCGACGTCGAAGCCCTCCATGTGCCCCTTGGCATCGGCCGTCGCAAAGCCCGGCGTGCTCATCGAGACGCCGCAGATCAGCTTGCCGCGGGCCTTGACGGTTTCGAGCGTCGTCGCAGCGTTGGCAGTGGTCGCGGCCACCAGGCCGACGGCGATGCCAGCAACTGTCGCACAGAGCTGCAGAATCCTGCTGTTCATGAATTCCCTCCCATTGGCTGTTCCCTTTCAGGCCTTCTCAGGTCGCACGGTCCTCTCCGCACGCCTCCTCCCGAACCGGCCGGCGCCGCGTTGTTTGTCGGCGCCTGCAATTGCATACGACAAGAGAATACAAACATCAACATTATTGTATACAATATTGACGACCATTTGTGCGGACGTTATCGAAGACAGGGGACATGTTCGGCCGGTCTCCGATCGGCCCGTTGAGGGAGGCAACCTTGTCTGAGAAATCTAGCCGCAGCGAAGTGGTCTACAAGCTCTTGCGACAGGCGATCCTGGAGCAGGCTCTGAGGCCCGGAACGAAGCTTTCCGAAGACACGATCGCCGACCATTTCAAGGTCAGCCGCACCAGCGTCCGGGCGGCCCTGGTCCGGCTCAACGCGGAAGGCATCGTCGATTTGCGTGCCAACAAGGGCGCCTGCGTGGCCGAGCCGACATTGGAGGAAGCCCGCGACATCTTCGCGCTGAGGCGCATGCTCGAAGCCGAGGTGATCCGGCGGCTCGTCGCCGATCTCGACGCTGCCGGCGTCAAGCGGCTGCAGCAGCATGTGAAGCAGGAGGAGACTGCACTTTCCGACCATGGACCGCTTTCGATCCGATTGGCCGGCGAATTCCACATCCTGCTTGCCGAACTCACGGGTTCCCAGGCGCTGACGCGTTTCGTCCGCGAGATCGTCTCGCGCTGCTCGCTGATCCTCGCCCGGTTCGCGCGGCTGCATTCGCCGGAATGCGCCGTCGACGAGCATGTCCAGATCATCCGTGCCCTGCAATCGCGCGACACCGCCACGGCGGAGCGGATCATGCTCGAACACCTCGACGCGGTCGAGCTTCGCGCCGAACTCGACACCGACAAGACCGAGCCGGACATCTCCGCGATCCTGCAGCGCTACGCCCGCAAGGGCTGACGCTGCACCCACCGTTTCCGGCGCAAGCGGTCGCGGATACGACTTTCTTTCGCCGATCTGCGGCACCATCTGTCGCGCGGCAACACACCAGGCGCGGCATCTGCCTCCAATATCTGCAACGTTACCGGTTACGCCGGGTGGGTCTTGCAAGGGAGGGAGTAAGGCATGCCAATTGAACTGGAATTCATGAGCAAGCAGGTTGCCGCGGGCCGGCTGTCGCGGCGGGAGTTTCTCGGACGCGCCGCGGCACTGGGGATAACCGCCGCCTCGGCGAACCTGCTGCTCGGCCAGGCGGCCCGCGCCGCAGGGCCGGTCAAGGGCGGAACACTCAAGGCGGGCCTCGTCGGCGGGGAATCGACGAACAGCCTGGACCCGGCAACCTGGGCAAGTCAGGTCCCCTATACGCTCGGGCGCTGCTGGGGCGAACAGCTCGTCGAAGTGTCGCCGACGGGCGAGATCGAGTACCGGCTTGCCGAAGCCTACGAGGCGACCCCGGACGCCAAGACCTGGCGCTTCAAGATCCGCAAGGACGTGACCTTCCACAACGGCAAGGAACTGACCCCGGCCGACGTGGTGGCGACGTTCGAGCGTCATGGCGACGCGGACTCCAAGTCTGCGGCCCTGCCCTTCGTTCAGGACTTCGAGACGATCAAGGTCGATGGCGACAGCGTCGTCATCACGTTGCGCGCGCCGAATGCCGACCTTCCCTACATCGTCAGCGATTACCACCTGATGATCCAGCCGAACGGCGGCAAGGACGACCCGACGGCGGGCATCGGCACCGGCCCCTACAAGGTCGTCTCCAACGAGCCCGGCGTCAAACACATCGCCGAGCGGCACGAAGGCTATTGGGGCTCGGCCGAGCGCGGCCATGCCGATCAGATCGAAATCGCTGTCATCAACGATTCGACCGCGCGCACCGCGGCTCTCCAGAGCGGCCAGATCCACATGATCAACCGCATCGAGCCCAAGATCGTCGCCCTGATCAGCCGCCTTCCGGGCGTCGTCATCCGCAACGTTCCCGGCAAGGGCCACTATGTCTTCATCGCCCATTGCAACACGGCGCCCTTCGACAACAACGACCTGCGCCTGGCACTGAAATATGCCGTCGACCGCGAGGAGATGGTGGCAAAGGTGCTTGCCGGCTACGGCACGGTCGGCAACGACACGCCGATGATCAAGGGCTATCCGCTGTTCGACAACGACATCGAGCAGCGCGTCTTTGATCCGGAGAAGGCAAAATTCCACTACAAGAAATCCGGCCACAGCGGCTCGGTGCTGCTTCGCACCTCCGATGTCGCCTTCCCCGGCGCCGTCGATGCGGCGCAGTTGTTCCAGATGAGCGCCGCCAAGTGCGGGATCACCATCGACCTGAAGCGCGAACCGGGCGACGGCTACTGGTCGGACGTCTGGAACAAGCAGCCCTTCAGCATGTCCTATTGGACAGGGCGGCCGACGCAGGACCAGGTCTATTCGATCGCCTACCTCTCCAAGGCCGAGTGGAACGACACCCGCTTCCTCCGGGAAGACTTCGACAAGCTGATCTTTGCGGCGCGTGGCGAACTCGACAACGGCAAACGCAAGGCGCTCTATCGCCAGGCGGCGATGATGCTGCGCGACGAAGGCGGCGTCATCGTGCCGATGTTCAACAACTACATCGACGCGACCAACGACAAGGTCGGCGGCTGGATCGACGATCCGAACGGCGAACTGATGGGCGGGCACGCACTGACGAAATGCTGGCTCAACGCTTAAGGCCAGCGACGTAAATGACGGGAGGTCGGCAAGCGGCCTCCCGGCCTCAACGACGGTATTTCAAGCGGTCGGGCGCAACGATACCGTGCCGTCAGTTGCGCGCTCCACCGCGATGTCGTGGTAGCGGGCAAGCGTCATGTGCGGCGTACCTTCGGCGGCCGCATGCGCACCGGTGACGACGACGACATCGGCACCGGCTGCGAGCCCGGCCAGAATTCCGGCCGGCGCGTCTTCAAACACCAGGCAGTCTTCCGCACGCACGCCCAACCGCTCAGCCGCCATCCGGTAGCCCTGCGGATCGGGCTTGCCGACGGAAACATCCTCGCCGGTGATCATCAGCCGCGGCGTCGGAATGCCGGCAGCAGCGAGACGGCGCACGGCGAGATCGAGCGGCGCGGACGTCACGATCGCCCACCTTTCCGGCGGCAGCGAATTCAGGAAGTCGACCGCACCGGGAATCTCGACGATACCTTCCACGTCGGCAATCTCGGCCAGAGCCAGGTCATAGGCTTCCTTCTCCGGGTCGATGTTCGGCAGCTCGAGATTGCGGATCGTGTCGACGGCGCGCACGCCATGCACGGTTTTCGTAAACTCGACCGGGTCGAGACCATTGCGCTCCGCCCAGGCGCCCCAGACACGCTCGACCACGGCCATGGAGTTCAGCAACGTGCCATCCATATCGAACAGGAGGGCAGCAAAATTCTTCGTGAAAACGGATGAAGGCGCGGCGTCCAAGGCAATCCCCTGAGATGATGAGACGGGCGGCAAAGGCTTCGCCCAGCGGAGAAGCCACACCTACTACCGCAGAGCCGCCCGCACAATGCCATTTACACCACCGATGCTACCGCTCACTCGACGCGCCAGGCGGCATTGCTCGCCGTCAGGAAATCGATCGGTCCGCCCGGCTGATCGTCGTCGAAGATGGCGCAGGAGAGGATACCGCTGAACACCGCGCCGGAATCGACATTCGTGCGGTTTCCGACCGTGCGCGGATTGGCCGTACTCGGCGTGTGGCCATGACAAAGATGCCGGCCCCAGTATTCGCCGGAATAGTCTTCGGGCGGCCGGATCCAGAGAAAGACCCCGTCGTCCTGCTGTTCCAGCGGCCGCGTGTCGTCGACGCCGGCATGCACGAAGATGCGAAAGCGCTCGACCAGGATCGTGGGCAGTTCCTTGATCCATTTCAGGTGCCGCCCGGGAACCGTGCCGTCGTAGGAGATCAGCGTCTCGCGGCCGCCGTTGACCAGCCACCAGTCGACGTCGCTTTCGCCGCTGCTTGCGCCCCAGAGCATTTCCTCGTGATTGCCCTTGAGGGTCTGCCAGGTCCAGCCGGGCTTGGTCGGGCCGGCCATGATCAACTCGATGACAGCGCGGCTGTCCGGCCCCCGGTCGATGAGGTCGCCGAGAAAGATCACCCGGCCCGTCGGCGCATAGTCTTCGATTTCATCCAGCAGCGCGCGCAGCTGGTCAAGGCAGCCGTGAATATCGCCGACGGCGAACGTCAGATGCCGGACGGCCATGCATTCACTCTCCAAATTCCGATAGCGGGCGACGGCCGTGTCGAGGCCGAAAACATCGCCAGATCAAGGCGCTATAACATGCCTTTTGCCGAAAGGATGCAAGATGCCTCGGCCGCGACGCGAACGACAATTGGGAATGCGGATCGTGAGGGCGGAAACCTCCGGCGAAGTGACCAGGAGGTGGCAGTTACGTCACTGAGATGCTGATGTCAGCGTCGGGAATGGCCCTTGGCGATGGTCGAACTGGCAATCGACACCGGATCGCTTGCCGGGAAGGTATCCTCGAGCCCCTCGTCGAGTTGTTCTTCCATCGCATCGCGGTCATGCGCCTGGCGCGCGTTTGGCAAAGTTCCGCGGCGCATCCCTGCTTGGCCGCTAGAACCCGCGACCGCTTCGTCGGCAGCAATGGCGGCCTGCAGAATTTCCTTGGCCTTCGCAATCGCGTTCAACCGGTTGAGGGATCCAGCCTTGTCCTGGGGACACATCACTGTCACCACCTCCTCGCCGTCGCCTATGAATTCGACAGTGAAGCCTGAGCGACCGGCTCTTTCGGCAGTGACCTGCAGGCCGACGATACGCATGGAAGCTCTCCTTCCTTGAGTAGTCCCGAGGTTGCATTGGCCGTTTCGGCGGCGCCGGGACGGAATCGGGACGTCTTTTCAAGGAAGCACCGAGGCCGGTTTTTGTTCCGGCCACGGGCGAATTTTGAGGTAACGCTTGGTGCTAAAGGGCGCCCGGACCGCTTAAGGAACGCACGGGGCTTGCCGGCAAGTCGTTGGCCGTATCCGCCGCCTGGAACGTCGACCCGACGCCCGGCTTCTTGGTGCAGCTCGCAAAGGCATCGAGGCCCTGTTTGTAGACCTTGGTCTCGACATTCATCATGCCGAGCACGGTATGAAACAGGTTGTCGTGGGACTTCGGCTGGGCCGTATCCTTGGCGAGGCACGCCGTGTCGACACCCATTGCCGCCTGGTAAGGCTTCGAGAACCAGGCGACGAACGGCACCTGCGTCTGTTCGCGCGGTGCGATGGAATAGGGCGCCCCGTGCAGATAAATGCCGTTCTCGCCGAGCGACTCGCCGTGATCGGACATGTAGATCATCGCGCCCGCGATCTGGTCCTGATGCTTTTCCAGCAATCGGGCGACACTCGCCACCACATGGTCGGTGTAGAGGATCGTGTTGTCATAGGCGTTCGTGATTTCTTCAACCGAGCACTTCATCAGTTCGGGCGTGCGGCAATCGGGCGTGAAGCGCCGGAACTTCTCAGGGTAGCGCAGATAGTAGGACGGTCCATGGCTGCCGAGTTGATGGAGAACGATCACACTGTTCTTCTTCGTCGCCGAAAGCTTCTTGTCGAGTTCGCCGAGGAAGATCTCGTCCAGGCACTCGCCGTTCTTGCAGAGCGGGCTGTTCTTCTGGTCGGTCATGCTGGCGAAATTGATGAGGTCGGCGATGCCCTTGCTGCCGGTGTTGTTGTCCCACCAGGTGGTCGAAACGCCGGCACGCGTCAGCACGTTCATGAGGTTTTCCGTCGAGCGCGCCTTCCAGTCGCTGTACTCGTCGCGCGGGTAGACGGAGAACATGCAGGGCAGCGACGTTGCCGTCGCCGTGCCGCAGCTCGTGGTGTCGGTGTAGTTGATGACGCCAAGCGCTTTCAGTTCCGGATTGGTCTCACGGCCATAGCCGTTCAGCGAGAAGTTCATCGCGCGCGCCGTTTCGCCGGCCACGACCACGACCACCACCGGCTTGCCGGCCGCGGCAATCCGCGCACCCTGGCGCGCGTCTGTGCCGAGCGGCTGCACGACGATGTTGCGTTCCTTGTAGGTCGAGGATGCGTAGCGGACCGCCGCCGAGACCGGCCCCGTCGGATTGAACCGCTTCATCAGATCCTTGTGTTCGCGAATCACGTAGGCGACGTTTGCAAAGTTCGCGTAGACCAGCCCACCGCTGACGAGCAGGCAGGGGATGATCACTGCCAGGTTGATCGCGGCATTGGACAGGAAGGGCCGGTAGCGCAGCTTGAACCAGATCACCACCAGCGACGGGAGCACCCCGTAGAGCAGCAGGTGCGTCGCCAGACTGCCGGTCAAGATATGGCTGGCTTCGGCCTGTGTCGTTACCGCCGCGTTGCCGATCATGTCCTTGTCGATGATGACGCCGAAGGTGTCGATGAAGTAGGAGGCGGCCGCCGACACCATGATCAGGAAGATCATCACCGGCTTCATCACATACTTGACGGAGGCGAGTGTCAGGCCTGCGAGGGTCAGCAAACACAGAGCGGCGCTGAAGGACAGGAGCGCCGTGACGGAATCGTCGAAATAGGCGACCGTGTGTGTCCAGAAGGAATTGTTGGTGGCAAGCAGAAGATAGGCGCTGACGAGGGCGCTCAGCGAAATACTGCCGATTTCGGGGCGGCGAATACCTGAAAATGTCAAAACTGTACTCTCCTGCGGCGACTGCAAGAGCGTCAGGGAGGGACGTTGCAGTCACGGCCATTCAATCGAGATGGAGACCACGTGGCGGCCACCTGCTAGGTTGCAGCCTCCCCCTCAGCTGTTGAGATACGACGGACAAGCTGTCCAAACCCCGTCAAGATTGCTCTTTGTCCGGCCTATGCGCGCGCTGGTAGGTATCGCGCAGGCAGTTGGCAGCCCCGGCGAAAGTCCATATGGTCGGTAGTGGCCCCTGTAATATCGAGACGAATCAATGCGCCTGCTCCTGGTCGAAGACAGTCCGCGACTGGTTGAACTGGTCGGTGAAACCATGCGGGATGCTGGCTGGCGCCTCGATGCGGTTTCAAGCGTCGCCGACGCCGAAACGGCAATCGCGGCACGCGAGCACGACCTGGTGCTGCTCGACCTAGGGCTGCCCGATGGCGACGGGCTGTCGCTGCTTCGCCGTGTCCGCCAGGAATATCCCGGATTGCCGGTGCTGATCATCACGGCCAAGGGCTCGGTCGACGAGCGCATTGCCGGGCTCGACGCCGGGGCCGACGACTATCTCGTCAAGCCGTTCCACCACCGGGAACTGCTGTCGCGCTGCCGCGCCATGCTCCGGCGCAACCCTCAGGCCGTACAGCCGGTGCTCGAAGCCGGAACGTTGCGCTACGACCCGGCGACCGCCAATCTCACCTGCGACGGCACGGTGGTGCCGTTACCGCCGCGCGAGCGGTCGCTGATCGAGATCCTGATGCGCGAGGTCGGCCGTGTCGTGCCGAAGCGAAAGCTCGAAACGGCCCTTTCTGAATATGGCCAGGAAGTCACGCCCAATGCCCTGGAACTGGCGGTTTCAAGGGTGCGCAAGCGTCTGCAGCCGCTCGAAACCGGCGTGCAGATCGAGACGGTCCGGGGCATCGGCTATCTCCTCAGGCAAGCCCCATGAGGCGCCGAAACCCTTCGCTGATCGGTATCGTCTCCCGCCGCATCGTTGCCTTCTCGCTGCTGGCCATGGCGATCCAGATCGGCGTCGTCTTCGCGGACTACTGGTTCGACGACGACAAACTCAGCGTGCTCATGCTGCAGCAGGAAACCGAAAAGCTGATCGAGTATGTCCATGTGCGCGACGGCGTGGCGCATTACGAGCCCGATCGCGACGCACGCGAACGCTATCTCGACCAATCGGACGATAACGGCGCAATTTTCCTACGCATCCGCACTGCGTCCGGAGAGATGATCCATTCGAACTGCACGGCCGAATGTGCGCAGCACTTCCTGCCGCTCAATGTCGACGCGCCCCAATTCTGGAAACGCCTGATCGCGCCGGGCAAACCCTTCAGCGTTGCCGGCGGTCAGACCTTCGAACGGGGCGGCCTGGTCGTCCTTGTCGAACTCGCGATCCTCAACGACCCGAACGGTTTCATGTACGGCGCCCTGCTGCACGAGATGTTCGATTCGATGATCGTGCCGATGACGCTGATGTTCTGCCTGGTGGTCGGCGCGACCATCTGGTCGGTCCGCAGCGCCCTGCGGCCGGTCGCCATGGCCGCCCAGGCCGCCGATGCCCTCGACCCCCGCGACGGCAATGCGCGCCTGCCGCTGACACGAATGCCACAGGAGATCGCCCCTCTCGTCACCGCCGTCAACCGGATGCTGGCCCGCGTTGCCGATCTCATCCAGTCGCAGAAGCTGTTCTCCTCATCGATCGCCCACGAAATCCGCACCCCGGTGTCGATCGCCAAGATGGAGCTGAGCCGCATCGACGACCCGCGGGCGCGCAACGCGGAGCGCGATCTCGACGCGCTTACCCATATCCTGGAGCAGTTGACCTCGCTCGCGCGCTCCGACGCCGTCGATCCTTCCGCCTACCAGCGCACCAGCCTTTCTCAGATCGGCGCCGCAGTTGCGGAGGCGATCGCTCCTTTTGTCTTCGACCACGACAAGTCCCTCGAGTTCGTAGACGAAGGCACGCCGACGGTCACCGCCATCCCGGCGTTGGTCGAAAACATGCTGCGCAACCTCATCGAGAACGCCGTCAAGCATAACCCACCGGGAACCCGCATCGTCCTGACCTGTGGCCCCGGCCCGGTCGTCTCCGTCGAGGATGACGGCAAGGGGATGATCGACCTGCCGGAACACAACGAAGACCTCGGCTTTGTGAAGAGCTCCGGCCAGCTCGGCCTCGGCCTGAAGATCGTTAGGCGCATCAGCGAGTTGCACCAGGCAACCGTCGCTGTCGATACCACACCCGGCCGCGGCACTCGGTTCTCGATCGATTTTTCCGCCGCCGTGTCGGGCTAACGCGCCCGGCGAAAGGACGGCGCGCGTCCGCGTGTGCAGCGCACATTTTTTAGGCGCGATGCATATATTTCAATCCAACGCCGGTTTTTGGATGCGGATTTCATGCCCAACGCCGTGCCATGTGCTATTGGGCTGCGCAAGTTTGCACCTCCCCTCCCGAGAGGCTCCATGTCGAAGGCCCGCGCCTACATCAAGCGTTTCGTTCCCTCGCTCGTTCCGATCAGCCATCTGGAACGCCTGCGCGCGTCTTTGGGCGCGCTTCTCGGCATCCTGCTTACCGGCTTGATCAGCACCTATGCGCTGGGCGCCGGCGCCAGCCTGCCGCTGTTGATCGCACCGATGGGCGCCTCGGCCGTGCTTCTCTTTGCCGCTCCGGCAAGCCCGCTCGCCCAGCCCTGGTCGATCGTCGGCGGCAACACCGTCTCCTCGCTGATCGGCGTGACCGCGGCGTTGCTGATCCCGGATCCGGTCATTGCTGCCGCAGTCGCCGTCGGCCTTGCCATCGCGACCATGCTGCTGCTCGGCTGCCTTCATCCGCCGAGCGGGGCGGTGGCGCTGACCGCCGTGCTCGGTGGCCCGGCGATCCATGAGGCCGGCTACTGGTTCGTCCTCTCGCCGGTCGCCATCAATTCGGTCGTCATTCTCCTGATCGCGCTGGCGTTCAACAACGTGACCGGCCGTCGCTATCCGCACCTCGCGCAGGCGCCGACGCTGCATGGAACAAGCGACCCCGCGCCGACGCACAGGCTCGGCATCGTTCCCGAAGACCTGCAGGCCGTCCTCGCCCAATATGGCGAAGTGGTCGACGTCAGCCCGGACGAACTCGACGCGCTGATCCATCAGGCGCAGATCCGCGCCTTCAACCGCCGCTCCGGCGAAATCACCTGCGCCGAGATCATGTCGCGCGACGTCGCCACGGCCACGCCGGAGACGACCCTGCGCCAGGCCTGGCAGACCCTGATCAAGCATCACATCAAGGCGCTACCGGTCGTGACCGAAAAGGACGGACTTGTCGGCATCGTCACGCAAACCGATTTCATGAAGCACGCGATGGTCACGCCGCAGGGCGGCATCCGCCAGCGGCTCGGAAACGTCATCGGTTTCGGCCCGAAAACGCCGCGGCTCGTGTCCGACATCATGACCCGCAAGGTGCAATCGGCCTTGCCGGAAACCATGATCGCCAAACTCGTGCCGCCGATGTCCGACATGGGACTGCACCATATGCCGGTGGTCGATCCGGACAACCGGCTGCTCGGCGTCGTGACTCAATCGGACCTCATCGCCGCCCTCTTCCAACGCCGCCTCGAACGGGGCGAAGAGCGCGACGTCGCTTAAGCAGCAAGGCCGGCCTGAAAATTCTTCGCCAGCACAGCGGCCGGTAGCACGAACCGGCTGCGCGAACTTTGCACGACATGCCTTCGGCAACACTGCCCTATCGACCGAAGGCACGTCGCTGTCTTCAACAAAATTCATTCGATTGACTTAATCAATGGAATGATGTAATTTCAGCATGTCATGAAAAAAGAAACCTCGCCCCGCCCGACGAAGCAGGACCGCGGAGATGCCACCCGCGAGAAACTGCTGACCAGTTCCATCGACGTCTTCGGCCGCTATGGCTTTGACGGCGCCACCACCCGCATGCTCGCCGAAACGGCCGGCGTGAACCTCCAGGCGATCCCCTACTATTTCGGCGGCAAGGAAGGCCTCTATGTCGCCGCTGCCGAGCACCTTGCCTCGATCATCATCGACCACGTCGCGGACCTCCGAAACGCGGTTCTGGCCCGCCTTGCCCATCTCGACAACCAGGGCCAGCCGCTCGAAGCTCACGAAGCCCGCGACATGCTCAGGCAGTTGGCGCAGCACATGGTCGCCCTCTTCGTCAGCCGTCAGTCCGAAAGCTGGGCGCGCTTCATCATCCGCGAGCAGATGGAGCCGACGGAAGCCTTCGAGCGCGTCTATGCCAACGTCATGGGCCCGATGATCGGCATGGCCGGCCGGCTGGTTGCCACCATCCTTGGCGAGGCTCCGCAATCGGAACAGGTCCGGCTGAAGACCCTATCCTTCGTCGGCAGCATCCTCGTCTTCCGCATGGCCCACGCAGCCGTTCTTCGGCAAATGAAATGGCAGGCGGTCGGCCCCGACGAGCTCGACCTCTTGCGCCGGCATGCCGCCGAACTGGTCGCGGCCATTGGAAGCAAGCGGGAGGACCGGTCATGAACAAGCCAGCAATAGCGCTGATCCTGATCGCCGGCGCCGCGGCCGGCGCCTGGTGGTTCGACGTTCCCGAGCGGCTCGGCTGGATCGGCAAGGAGCAGACCTCGGTGCTCTACGGCAATGTCGACATCCGGCAGGTTTCGCTTGGCTTCCGCGTCAGCGGCCGCATCGCAAGCCTTGGCGTCGACGAGGGCGACACGGTCAAGCCCGGAGACGTTCTGGCGACGCTGGATGCCGTCCCGTTCGAGCAGGCGGTCGCCGCGGCGCAGGCCGATCTCGGCGCGCTCAGAGCCAACCTTGCAAAACTGAGGGCGGGCGCCCGCCCGACCGAAATCGCCCAGGCGCGCGCCACCCATGAGGAGCGCCTGGCCGATCTCGAAAACGCCGATCTCGCCTATGAACGCGCCCGGCAATTGCGCCCGAACGGCACCATCTCCCAGGCCAATCTCGACGAGGCGAGCGCCAACAGGGCGGCGGCCGCTGCGCGCGCCACCTCCGCCCGCGAGGCCCTGGCGCTCATCGAAGAGGGAAGCCGGATCGAGGATATCGAAGCGGCCCAGGCGCAGGTGCTTGCCGCCGAAGCCAAGCTCGAAAGCGCCCGCACCTCGCTTGCCGACACCCAGCTGTTTGCGCCGAGCGCCGGCACGGTCCTGTCGCGGGTGCGTGAAGCCGGCGCCATCGTCGCGCCCTCCGACACCGTCTACGTCGTTTCGCTGAACGAGCCTGTCTGGGTTCGCGCCTATGTGGCGGAACCGGACCTTGGCCGCGTGCATCCCGGCATGGCCGTCGAGGTCACCTCCGACAGTGCTCCGGATCACCGCTATAAGGCGACGGTCGGCTTCATCTCGCCGGTCGCCGAATTCACGCCCAAGTCGGTGGAGACACCGGAACTGCGCACCGATCTCGTCTACCGCCTGCGCATCGTGGTCGACAAGCCGGGGGCCGATCTGCGGCAGGGCATGCCGGTGACCGTGCATCTGCCGGAAAAGGCTGGAGCGGCGCCATGAGTGACGAGGCGCCGTTCGTTCGCATCGCCGATGTGGTCAAGCGTTTTGGCGATGCTCCGCCAGCGCTCGACCATATCGCTGGCGAGATCCTCGGCGGGCGGATTACCGGGCTCGTCGGCCCTGACGGTGCCGGAAAGACCACGCTGATCCGGCTGATGACCGGGCTGATGGTGCCGGACGAGGGCAAGGTCGAGGTCCTCGGTTTCGACACGATGACGAATGCCGCCGATATCCAGGCGGCCATCGGCTACATGCCACAGCGCTTCGGCCTCTATGAGGACCTTTCCGTTCAGGAAAACCTCAATCTCTACGCCGACCTCCGCGGCCTGCCGCTTGGCGAGCGTGCGGCAACCTTCGACGAACTGCTCGAATTTACCGACCTCAAGCGCTTCACCACGCGCCTTGCCGGCAAGCTCTCCGGCGGCATGAAGCAGAAGCTTGGCCTTGCCTGCGCCCTGCTGCGCAAGCCGAGGCTGCTGCTGCTCGACGAACCGGGCGTCGGCGTCGACCCGATCTCGCGCCGCGATCTCTGGAAGATGGTCGAGAACCTGACGAAGGAAGGCATCGGCGTCGTCTGGTCCACGGCCTATCTGGACGAGGCGGAGGCCTGCGACAGCGTTCTGCTCTTGAACGAGGGCAAACTCCTGTTCACGGGCAGTCCCTCCGAGCTGACCGCCAGGGTCGCCGATCGCGTCTTCAAGATTTCCGGCATCACGCATGGGCGGCGCCAGAAGCTCGCAAGCTATCTCGACGGCGACGATGTCGTCGACGGCGTCATCCAAGGCGAAGCGATCCGTCTGGTCATGAAGCCCGGGACCAAGCCGCCGGCCCCGGACGAACATTCCGCAGCGGGCGTTGCGACCACCACGCCGCGTTTCGAGGACGCCTTCATCGACATGCTCGGCGGCGGCCCCGGCGGCCGCTCGAAGCTCGCGGAAACCCAGACGCCCTTCCCGACGGACAACGGGCGCCCGGTCATCGAAGCGCGCGGACTGACGAAGCGCTTCGGCGATTTCACTGCCGCCGACGCAATCACCTTCGACATACCACGCGGCCAGATCTTCGGGCTCTTGGGTCCGAACGGGGCCGGCAAGTCCACGACCTTCAAGATGCTGTGCGGGCTGTTGAAGCCAACCGCCGGCGAGGGCCGCGTCGCCGGTTTCGATCTGCGGCGGGACGCCGCCGAGGCGCGCAACCGGCTCGGCTACATGGCGCAGAAATTCTCGCTCTACGGCGATTTGAGTGTCGGCCAGAACCTGAGCTTCTTTGCCGGCGTCTACGGCCTATCCGGCGCGCGCAAACGCGAACGCATCCAGTTGATGACGGAAATCTTCGGCTTCGCCCGCCTGCTCGACATGTCGGCGAAAGATCTGCCGCTCGGCCTCAAGCAGCGGCTGGCACTCGCCTGTGCCGTTCTGCACGAACCGGAAGCGCTGTTTCTCGACGAACCGACTTCCGGCGTCGATCCCATCACCCGACGCGAGTTCTGGACCCATATCAACGGCCTCGTCGAGAAAGGCGTGACCGTCCTCGTCACCACCCACTTCATGGACGAGGCCGAGTACTGCGACCGCATTTCGCTGATTTATCGCGGCCGGTCGATCGCGCTGGGTTCTCCGGACGAGTTGAAGGCGCAGGTCGCCAGCCCCGAGCATCCGGACCCGACGATGGAGGATGCCTTCATCGCCCTGGTCCAGGGCTCGGAGGAGAAGGAGGCCGCATGAGCGCGCGCGCCACAACGACCGAGGGCCGGGCCACGAGAGCCAGACGCTTTGCCGCGCTGGTGCGCAAGGAAAGCTATCAGATCGTTCGCGACCCGAGCAGTATCCTGATCGCCTTCGTGCTGCCGATGATCCTTCTGTTTCTCTTCGGCTACGGCGTCTCGCTCGACACGACGCAGACCCGCATCGGCCTCGTCGTCGAGGAGGAAGCGCCGTTGACGCGGGATCTCGCCGCCGGTTTCCAGGCGTCACGCTACTTCCTTGTAACGGTCGGGCGCGATCGGCGTGATTTCGAGGAGGATCTGGTGCTCGGCCGCGTGCGCGGCATCATCGTGATTCCCGCAGGGTTCATGGCGGACTACGCCGCCGGCCGGCACCCGAATGTGCAAGTGCTCGTCGATGGCTCCGATCCCAACACCGCGAACTTCGTCCAGAACTATGCTCAGGCGACCGTTGCCAACTGGGAGCGCCAGCGGCTGAGCGATGGCGCCGGCCGGCCGCCGGCGATTTCCGCCGAGCAGCGCTTCTGGTTCAATCCGGAGCTCACCAGCCGGAACTTCCTGGTGCCGGGCTCGATCGCCATCGTCATGACGCTGGTCGGGACGCTGCTCACCTCCCTCGTCGTTGCGCGCGAATGGGAGCGCGGAACGATGGAGGCGATGATGGCAACGCCGGTTTCGGCAGCCGAGCTCCTTGCCGGCAAGCTGCTCCCCTATTTTATTCTCGGGCTCACCTCGATGACGCTCTGCGTACTGCTTGCCGTCTTCCTCTTCGGTGTCCCCTTTCGCGGCTCTGTCGCAGCGCTCTATGCACTGTCGGCGACGTTTCTGATGCCGGCGCTCGGTCAGGGCCTGCTGATTTCCGCGGCGACGAAGAACCAGTTCCTCGCCTCGCAGCTCGCGTTGATTTCGGCGTTTCTTCCGGCCTTCCTGCTCTCGGGTTTTCTCTTCGAGATCAATTCGATGCCGACGGTCATCCAGTGGATCACCTTCATCGTGCCGGCGCGCTATCTGATCCCGAGCCTGCAGACGGTGTTTCTGGCCGGTGATATCTGGCCGATGTTCGGCAAGTCCATTGCCGCCATGCTCCTGATCGGCAGCGTGTTCTTTGCGCTCGCTGCTCGCAGCACCCGCAAGAGGATCGGCTGAGATGTGGTGGACCAGACTGAAAGCCCTGATCGTCAAGGAATTGCTGGCGGTGCTGCGCGACCCCAAGGGGCGCACCGTGCTGATCGTGCCGCCGATCCTGCAGCTTCTGGTGTTTTCCTACGCCGCGACGCTCGAGGTCACCAATGTCGACGTGCTGGTGCTGAACCGCGACAACGGCCACTGGAGCCAGGATCTGATCGAGGGGATCGACGGCTCGCCGACCTTCCGAAGCATCCGCTTCACCGACAGTCCACAGGAGGTGCGCCTGGCGATCGACACTCAGCAGGTCATTGCGGCGATCGAAATCGGGCCCACCTTCTCACGCGATATCGAGGCCGGCCGGCCGGCGGAGGTGCAGGTCATCCTCGACGGCCGCCGCTCCAATGCGTCGCAGATCGTCTCCGGTTATCTCGGCCGCATCGTCGGCGCGCTTGCCGCCGAGACGCCCGCGGGCAAGCGCTTGGCATCGGGGGCGGTCACGGTCGTTGCCCGCAACTGGTTCAATCCGAACCTTACCTATCAGTGGTTCATGGTTCCGAACCTGGTCGCCAGCATCGCGCTGTTGATCGGCCTGATCGTGACCGCGCTGTCGATCGCGCGCGAACGCGAGTTGGGGACGTTCGACCAACTCATGGTGTCGCCGCTTCGAACCCATGAGATCCTGATTGGCAAGCTGATCCCGCCGATGATGATCGGGCTCTTCCACATCACCATCTATATTCTGGCGGCCGTCTTCATCTTCGGGGTACCGCTGCGCGGCTCGCTGCTGTTGCTCTATGGCAGCGCGGTGTTCTACCTGGCCTCCGTCGTCGGTCTCGGCCTGTTCATTTCGGCCCTGTCGATGACGCAGCAGCAGGCGATCCTCGGCGCCTTCCTGTTCATGGTGCCGGCGATGCTGCTTTCGGGTTTCGCCACGCCGATCGAGAACATGCCGTCCTGGCTGCAGCCGATCACCTATGTCAATCCGCTGCGCTACTTCCTCGTGATCGTGAAGGGCGTGTTCCTCAAGGACATTCCGGCGGTCGAGGTGGCGCGACAGACGATCCCGCTGTTTCTGATCGCCATCGTCACCCTCTCGGCCGCCTCCTGGCTTTTCCGTCGCCGGCTGGAGTGATCAGTCCTTCAGGAAGCGCGCGATCGCCGCAATCTCATTCTGGCGGATGTCGTGCCCGCCCGAATGCCACTCGGTCTCGGTTGCGGCACCCTGTCCCTGGAAGTAGTCCGCGAGTGCCTGGGTCAGCGGCGCCGGGCAGATCGGGTCACGCTCGCCGGCGGTAATCAGGACGCGACGCCCCTTCAGCGCCGCATTGTCCTTCGGGCGGAACGGGATCAAGGGATGCATCAGCACTGCCTTGTCGAAAACACCGCCTTCGATCAGAACGTTGGCGAGAATGTTCGCGCCGTTGGAATAACCAAGGCCGATCACCTGTGAAGCCTGATGCTCCGCAGCCAGCGCCTTGACGAAGCCCGCCATCTTCTCGGTGGCGCGGGCAAGGTCCGCCATGTCGTAGACACCCTCGCCGGTGCGCTTGAAGAAGCGTGCGGCGCCATATTCCGAAACGTCGCCACGCGGCGAAACGATCGTCGCTTCGGGTAGAAGCTCGGATGCGAAGGTGAAGAACTGGTTCTCGTCACCGCCAGTCCCGTGGAACACGAAGAATATCGGCTGGCCGGGCTTCCCGGCCTTCAGCTTGTGAACATAGCCATGATCTACCATTTTTGTCTCCTGGGGCAGGTCTCCGAACGGGTCGATGCCGCATTCGAACCTGCCTGATTTCAAAGCGTTGGCTTCACGGTTTCGACGAAACTGTGAACCGTTCTGTGCAAGTGCCGGTACCGGAGGCTCGCCGCAGCGGCGAGCCTTCTCTGTCTTGGTCTCCTAGTCGATCTTCTCAAGGTGGCTTTCGAGGATCGGACGCAGGTGCTTGTGCTGCTGCGGCAGTTTCAGGGCCTCGCCGAGATGGGCAAGATCCTCGTCCCGCTCGAAGCCCGGCTCGTTGGTCGCGATCTCGAACAGCACGCCGCCCGGCGTGCGGAAGTAGATCGCCCAGAAGTAATCGCGGTCGATGACCGGCGTCACCTGATAGCCCGTGTCCATCAGCGCCTTGCGCACCTCGAGCTGCTTTTCGCGGTTCTCGACGGCAAAGGCGATGTGATGCACCGAGCCTGCCCCTTGCGAAGCGCGGCCGATGTTCGGCATCGTTTCGAGGTCGATGACGCGGGCATCGTTGCCGCCGGGCACGATCAGGCGGGTGACGCCATCCTTGCGATCGAGTTCTTCGTATCCCATGAACTTCAGAAGCTCGGCCGTCGCGCCTTCGTCGCGCAAACGCAGGGCTGCGGAATGAAAGCCGCGGATTGCATGGTCCGCCGAAATGCCGCCTTCCGTCCAGGGCGCCCGCCCGTCGTCCTTGACCTCGACGAGTGCGAAGCCGTCGCCGTCAGGACCGGCAAAGTTCAGGCGCTTTTCACCGAAGGTTTCCTCATCCTTGAGACCGGTGACCCCCAGCGTCGCCAGCCGCTCCTTCCAGAACCCGAGCGAGCCTTCAGGTACAGAGAAGACGGTGGTTCCGACTTCGCCGGTACCGGCGCGGCCGCGCGGCATCTGCGGGAATGGGAAATAGGTCATGACCGTGCCAGGCGTGCCGGCTTCGTCGCCGTAATAAAGGTGATAGACATCGGGCGAGTCGAAGTTGACCGTCTTCTTGACCCGACGCAGGCCGAGCGACCTGGTGAAAAACAGGTTGTTCTCCCGCGCATCGCCCGCCATCGAGGTGACGTGATGCAGACCCTTGATCTGATTGAGCATTGCCGTGATCCTTTTCTCTCCAGCGCCATCGGGCGCTCCGTTGGGTCTTAGATGCGCCTATCCGCTCCTCAGCGAAAGACGGCCGCAACCAAACGCATTGTCAACACGACATTGACGACACCCGAAACTCGTCAACAGACAGGAATTCCGGAGGCGACTTGTGAGCCCTCGCCGCGATGCTTAAGATCGATCGTCGGCATTTGCTGCGGCAACGCGAGGAGGGGCGCGTATATCTGTGAAACATCGCTTGGTCCTGGCGTTCCTGCTGTTGCCGCTGCTTGCAGCCATGCTGGCATGGAAAGGCTATGCGGTCACGACCGACAGCTATTTGCGCGAGGCAAGCGCCCAGGCGACGACGGCGCTTCGCCTCGCCGTCACCGCGCTCGACGGCCACCTCAACCGATACCAGGCGCTGCCGGCGCTGATTGCGGATCATGACGACGTCCGCGAACTCGTCACCCGCCCACGCGACCGGCGGCTAAGGGAGGCCGTCGACAGCTACCTCAAGGACATCAACGGCCTGCTGCAGTCCTCGGACATCTACGTGATCACGCCGGATGGCAACACCATCGCCGCCAGCAACTACGACGGGCCGACGAGCTTCGTCGGGCAGAATTTCAGCTACAGGCCGTATTTCCAGGAAGCGCTTCGCGGGCAGCAATCGCGGTTCTATGCGCTCGGGACCACATCGCTGAAGCGCGGCTATTTTTTCGGCTCCCCGATCCGGGTCGGAAACGAGATCCGCGGCGTCATGGTGTTCAAGGTCGATGTCGAGCGCATCGAAGCCTCCTGGCAGGGCGGCGAGTACAAGATTTTCGTCTCCGACCCGGAAGGCATCATCTTCATGTCCGGCGATCCGGAGTGGCTCTACGCGTCGGTCCTGCCGCTGACATCGGACCGGCTGGCACGAACCGAGGCCTCCAGGCGCTACGCCGACGCCACCGTGCACGCCCTCCCCGTCGTGGAGCGCGTCTCCTCCGATCGTCACTTCCTCACCGTCTCGGCCGGAAACTCGAGCCGCGAATACCTGATGCTTTCGCAGCGGATGCCCGACGCCGACTGGACCGTGAACGTGCTGGTCGACACCGCATCGGTGCGAACACAGGCGCTGACGACTGTCATCGCCGCCCTGCTTCTGCTCTGCCTTGCCGGCCTCGGCGTCGCCATAATTTTCCAGCGGCGGGCACGGCTCAACGAGCGCCTGTCGATGCAGGCGGAAGCGCAGGCCGAGCTGGAGCGCCGCGTCGACGAACGCACCGCCGACCTCGCGCGCGTCAACGCTCAGATCGAGGAAGAGATCGCCGAACGGCGGCTGACGGAGAAGCAGCTGCGCCGCACGCAGGCCGATCTGATCCAGGCCGGGAAACTGGCGGGACTCGGGCAGATGTCGGCCGCCCTTTCACACGAATTCAACCAGCCGCTTGCCGCCGCCAAGACCTATGCCGACAGCGCCGCACTGCTGATCGAGCGGGGTCGGTCCGACGAGGCGACCGATAATATCCGCCGCATCTCCGGGCTCGTCGACCGCATGGCGGCAATAAGCAAGCACCTGCGCAACTTCGCCCGCAAGCCGAACGAGAAACTCGGGCCCGTTCTCGTCGAGGACGTGGTGCGCGATACGATGGAGATCGTCTCGGTTCGGCTGAAGGCGGCGGCAGCGAGCATCGATATCGATCTCGGCGACGAACCGCTCGTCGTTCGCGCCGGCTCGGTGCGCCTGCAGCAGGTGCTCGTCAACATCATTTCCAATGCCGCCGATGCTGTCGAAGGGCTCGATGACCGCACCATCCGCCTGCGGGCGCGACAGGAAGACCGCAAAGTCGTGCTGACCGTCAGCGACCCGGGACCGGGGATTGCGCCGGCGATTGCCGAGCGCATCTTCGACCCGTTCTTTTCCACAAAGGGCGTGGGCAAGGGGCTGGGCCTTGGCCTTTCGATTTCCTATAACATTATCAAGGATTTCGGCGGAAGCCTTATCGCCACCAACCCTGCGGGCGGCGGCGCCGAGTTCCGCATCGAACTCGCTGCCGAAAACAGCAATGCCCGGGAGGCCGCTGAATGATCGAGAGCCGGATCCTGCTCGTCGACGACGAAGAGGATGTGCGCCATTCGAGCGCCCAGGCGCTGGAACTCGCCGGTTTCCGCGTCGACGCCTTTTCGGCCGCCGAACACGCGCTCGAATTCATCAGCTACAGCTTTCCGGGTGTCGTCATCAGCGATATCCGAATGCCGGGCATGGACGGCATGACGCTCCTGCAGCGCATCCGCGAGATCGATGCGGAAGTGCCGGTCATTCTCATCACTGGCCATGGCGATGTGCAGCTTGCCGTTCGCGCCATGCGCGAAGGCGCCTATGATTTTGTCGAGAAGCCCTTTGCAGCCCAGATGCTCGCCGGCACGATCCGCCGGGCGCTGGACTGGCGCGCGCTCGTTCTCGAGAACCGGCGGCTGAAGGCGGTGGCCGGCAAGCGCGACGACATCGAGCAACGACTGCCCGGGCGAAGCCAGGTCATGGTCGACCTGCGCTACCGTATCCGCGCACTGGGCGCGGCCGATGCCGACACCTTGATTATCGGCGACACCGGCGTCGGCAAGGAGGTTCTGGCCCGGACGCTGCATGACCTCAGCACCCGCGCCAACAGCCCGTTCATCGCCATCAACTGCGCCGCATTGCCGGAAAACCTGATCGAAAGCGAACTCTTCGGCCATGAGCCCGGCGCCTTCCCGGGCGCCATCCGTCCGCGCTACGGCAAGTTCGAACATGGTCGCGGCGGCACGATCCTGCTCGACGAGATCGGCTCGATGCCATTCGATCTGCAGGCAAAGTTTCTGCGCGTGCTGCAGGAACGCGTTATCACCCGGCTCGGGTCGAACGAGCAGGTGCCGCTCGACGTGCGCTTCATCGCCACCAGCAAGGTCGATCTTGAGAAGGAAGTGGCAGCCGGACGCTTCCGGGCGGACCTCCTCTATCGCCTCAACGTCGCAACGCTCCGCGTGCCCTCGCTTGCGCAACGACGCGCCGACATTCCGCTGCTCTTTCTGCAATTGGTCAGGGAGTCGGCTGCACGTTACGGCCGGGATGAGGTGGAAATTTCCCAGTCGATGCTGGCCGAAATCGCCGAGCGCGACTGGCCGGGCAATGTGCGCGAGCTGCGCAACGCCGCCGAGCGGCTGGTGCTCGGGCTCGACGCGGCCCCCGACGATAGTGCACGATCGGAGAACGGCAACCGTCTTGCCGACAAGGTCGCAGCCTATGAAAAGGGTCTCATCGCCAGCGCCATCGCCGCCCATGGCGGCGCGCTGAAGCCCGTCTACGAGACCCTCGGCATCTCGCGCAAGACCCTCTACGAGAAGATGCAGAAGTTCGGGCTCGACAAGAAACTGGTCGCCGCCGACTTTTCTGCGGACGGCGAGCATTGACCCGGCCCGGCGCCTAACCCGACGCCCTTGACCGGCGCCTCGCCGGTTGGATCGGTGCACCGGCCCGATGCGCCGAGCGGCAACGCCCGCGCACAGAAACCGCTACTTTATTCTGCGTCGGCAGCCGCGACGAATTCGACCTTGATGCGATCCGGGTCTTCCATGAAAAAGCGACCTCCGATCATGGCGCATACGGCAAGTCGCAAAGGCGAGGGCGCAGTGCGCAAACGTAGGCAACAAAAAGGGGACGCGATCGCTCGCGTCCCCGGCAATGGTCACGGCGACCGGCTCAGACGTTGAAGGCAGCGCCAATCAGCGTCTTGGTATAGGGCTGCTTCGGCGCCTCGAAGATCGCGTCGGTCTCGCCTTCTTCGACGATCTTGCCGTTCTTCATGACGATCACGTAGTCCGACATCGCCTTCACCACCGAAAGGTCGTGGCTGATGAAGATGTAGGAAAGCCCGTGTGAGCGTTGCAGGTCGCGCAGCAGTTCGATCACCTGGCCCTGGACCGAACGGTCGAGCGCCGAGGTCGGCTCGTCGAGGATGACGACTTTGGGCTTCAGGATCATGGCGCGGGCAATGGCGATGCGCTGGCGCTGGCCGCCCGAGAACTCGTGCGGGTAGCGATTGCGGGAGGCGGGATCCAGCCCCACCTCCTTCAACGCTTCCGACGCCCGGCGGTCACGGTCGGCACGGGTGAGCTCGGGCTCGTGCACGTGTAGCCCCTCGGTGATGATTTCGCCGACGGTGCGCCGTGGCGAAAGCGAGCCGTAGGGATCCTGGAAGACAAGCTGCAGCGTGCGGCGCAGCGGCCGCATCTGGCCACGGTCGAAGCCGGAAATATCCGTCGTGCCGAAGCGGTAGTGACCGCTGCTCGGCAGGAGCCTCAGGAGCGCTCGGCCGAGCGTCGACTTGCCGGAACCGGACTCGCCGACGACACCGATCGTCTGCCCTTCTTTCAGGCGCAGATTGACGCTGTCGACGGCGCGGAAGACCGACTTGCCACCCTTAAAGAGACCGCCGCCGATCTGGTAGTCGACGCAGACGTCGCGGCCTTCCAGGATGATCGGCGCGCTGTCGGGCGGAGATGCCTTGCGGCCGCTCGGCTCGGCAGCCAGCAGCATCTTCGTATAGTCGGCCTGCGGCCGCTCGAAGATGTCGGCCGTCGTGCCCTGTTCGACCACTTCGCCACGGCGCATCACGGCCACGCGGTCCGCGAAGTGCTTGACGATGCCGAGGTCGTGGGTGATCAGCACGATCGCCATGCCGAAGCGCTGCTGCAGCGACTTCAGGAGATCGAGGATCTGCGCCTGGATCGTCACGTCGAGCGCCGTCGTCGGCTCGTCCGCAATCAGCAGATCCGGCTCGTTGGCAAGCGCCATGGCGATCATCACGCGCTGGCGCTGGCCGCCCGAAAGCTCGTGCGGGTAGCTGTCGATACGGCGTCCCGGCTCGGGAATGCCGACAAGTTCCAGCAGTTCGAGCACACGTGCCCGCGCCTGTTTGAACGAGCCGCCCCGGTGATGGACGATCGGCTCGGCGATCTGGCGACCGATCGGGTAGAGCGGGTCGAGCGAGGTCATCGGCTCCTGGAAGATCATGGTGACCTTCGCGCCGCGCACCTGGTTGAGCACCTTCGGCGGCAGGCCGACAAGCTCCTGCCCGCGGTAGCGGGCCGAGCCGGTCACGGTGCCGTTCTTGGCGAGCAGTCCCATGATGCCCATCATCGTCTGGCTCTTGCCGGAGCCGGACTCGCCGACGACGGCAAGCGTTTCGCCGGTGCGCACATCGAGGTCGATGCCCTTGACCGCCTCGACGGTACCATCGGGCGTCGAGAAGTTTACCTTGAGGCCGCGAACGGCCAGGATGGTTTCCTTGGTATCAGCCATGTCAGCGATCCTTCGGGTCGAGCGCGTCGCGCAGGCCGTCGCCGACGAAGTTCAGCGAGAACAGCGTCAGGACGAAGAAGATGGCCGGGAAGATCAGAAGCCACGGCGCCGACTGGATGTTGTTTGCGCCTTCCGAGATCAGCGCGCCCCAGCTCGTCAGCGGCGCCTGAACGCCGAGGCCGAGGAAGGAGAGGAAGCTCTCGAGCAGGATCACCTTAGGCACGACGACGGTCACGAAAACGATGACCGGGCCGATCGTGTTCGGGATGATGTGCCGGCGGATGATTTGCCAGTCCGTCAGACCGAGCGCCTGCGCGGCGCCGACGAATTCTCGACGTTTCAGCGCCAAGGTCTGGCCGCGCACGATACGGGCCATGTCGAGCCATTCCACCGCACCGATCACCAGGAAGATCAGGATGAACGAGCGGCCGAAGAACACGACGAGCACGACGACGAGAAAGACGAAGGGCAGAGAATACATGATCTCCACCAGACGCATCATGACGTTGTCGACGCGCCCACCGATATAGCCCGATGTCGCGCCGTAGACGACGCCGATGCCGAGCGACACGAGGCTCGCGAGCAGGCCGACGGCGATCGAGATCTGGCCGCCGAGCATGACGCGAACGAGCAGGTCGCGGCCGTTGGAATCCGTGCCGAAGGGGAAATATTCCCGGTCGACCTGGCCGGTCACCTTCAGCGTCTTGCCGTCGTTTTCCGATGCCACCACCTGGGTATCGCGGAATTCGTTGGCGCGGTCGAAGTAGCGCGTGGCACGGGAATCGATCGGCTGTTCGGAGGTAATCGTAGCGGTGAAGGTTTCACCCTCGAGATTGAACTCCTTCAGCGTGACGCGTGCCCGGGTGGCGACACCTTCCATCACGTCTTGAAGCGTCGACGTATCCGGCCGCGGCTCGAGGCTCGGGCTGATCGAGACGTAGGACGGAAACACCTGGTCATAGGTGTGCGGAACGAAGAACGGACCGAGGAACGAGAACAGTGCGATCAGCGCCAGCATGAAGCAGCCGGCCATGGCGGCGCGGTTGCGCTTGAAGCGCATGGCGGCGAGCTGGAAGAGGCTGCGCCCCTTCGTTTCCGGCGTCGACGCCGGGGTCTGGGCGATATCAGTCATGGCGGACCCTCGGATCGAGCAGGCCGTAGAGAATGTCGACCAGGAGATTGAAGACGATGACGAAGATGGCGACGAGAATAACCGTGCCCATCACCAGCGTGTAGTCGCGGTTGATAGCGCCGAGGACGAAGTAGCGGCCGACGCCCGGGATGGTGAAGATCGTCTCGACGACGGCCGAGCCCGTCAAAAGGGCCGCGGCGCAGGGCGCCAGATAGGAGACGACCGGCAACATCGCACCACGCATGGCATGGGTGACGACCACCGTTCGGGATGGCAGGCCATAGGCCTTGGCCGTTCGGATATGGTCGGTATGCAGCGCCTCGATCATCGAGCCGCGCGTCAAACGCGCGAAAACTGCAAGCTGCGGCAGCGCCAGCGCGATCATCGGCAGGATCAGGAAGCGCAACGATCCATCACCCCAGCCACCGGCCGGCAACCATGCGAGCACGATTGCAAAGACCAGCGTCAACACCGGGCCGACGACGAAATTGGGCACGGTGACCCCTATCGTCGAAAACGACATGATGGTGAAATCGAGCACGCTGTTTTGCCGCAGCGCGGCGATCGTTCCGGCGGTGACGCCGCCGATCAGCGCGATCAGCAACGCGTAGAAGCCGAGCTCCATCGAATAGGGCAGACCCTTGCCGATCAGTTCAGCGACGTTGTTGTCCTTGTAGACATAGCTCGGCCCGAAGTCGCCGGTCACCGCATTGCTGAGATAGTGCGTGTATTGGCGCCAAAGAGGCTGGTCGAGCTGGTACGTCTTCATCAGGTTCGCCATCGTTTGTGGCGGAAGAGGACGCTCGAGATTGAAGGGACCACCAGGGGCGAACCGCATCAAGAAAAACGAAATGGTGACGACGATAAACAAGGTCGGCACCGCACTCGCCAATCGGCGAAGGATGAAGGAAATCATGGACGTACTCCGGAGGCGACGCGCGGCCTTCCGACCGCGCGTCGTCCCTGTTCGTTATTCGGCGATGCTCAGGAACTTGCTGAGGTGCTCGTTCGGAGCATTGTCCGCCCAGCCCTTGACGCGGCTGGCAACCAGCCACAGGTCGGCCTGGGTCAGAAGCGGAGCGATCGGCTGTTCCTTCATCAGCAGCGCTTCGGCGTCATGCATCAGCTTGGAGCGGGCTGCCGGGTCCTGCTCGTCGTAGGACTTCTTCATCAGGCCGTCGAATTCAGCGTTTTCGAAGTGGCCGTAGTTGAAGGTCTTGTTGGAGCCGACGCTGAGCGCCAGGAAGTTCTCGGCGTCCGCGTAGTCAGCCTGCCAGCCGGCGCGGGCAACGTTGAACTTGCCGCCTTCCTGCAGGTAGGCGTAGTGCGAGGACACGTCGAGGTTCACCAGCGACACCTTGGCGCCGAAGGTGTTCTTCCACATGTCGGCGACGGCAGTCGCGACGCGCTCGTGGTTCGGGTTGGTGTTGTAGCGCAGCTCGATGTCGAGCGGCTTGCCACCTTCGCCGTAACCGGCTTCCTTCATCAGAGCGATGGCTTTGTCTTCGCGGTCGAGCTGCGACATCGTGCTGAACTCGGCCTTGGACGGCTCGCCGTAGCTTTCAATGCCCGGGGGAACCATCGAGTAGGCCGGCAGCTGCGAGCCAGCGTAGATTTCCTTGGCAAGGAAGTCGCGGTCTACAGCCATGGAAAGGGCCTGGCGGACGCGAACGTCGCTATAGGGCTCCTGGCGGGTGTCGAAGGCATAGTAGTAGGTCGCGAGCGACGGCGAGACGTGGACCTGCTCGCCGTAGGACGTGCGCAGACGGTCGATCTGGTCAGCCGAGAAGTTATAGACGAGGTCCATTTCCTTGGCTTCGAAGCGGCGAACCGAGGCAGCCTGGTCGTCGATCGGATAGAAGATGACCTTGTCGAGCTTGACGTTGGCGGCATCCCAATAGTTGGCGTTCTTGACGACGGTCAGGCTGTCGTTCGGAACATGGGCCTGCAGCGTGAACGCGCCGTTCGAAACCATGACGCCCGGCTTGACGAAGTCTGCGCCGTTCTTTTCGACGCTCGCCTTGCTGACCGGAAGTGCGGTCTGGTGCGCGAGCAGTTCGAGGAAGAACGGAGTCGGACGCTCAAGCGTGATTTCGACCGTCTTTTCGTCGATCGCCTTTACACCCAGCTGGTCGGTCGGCACTTCGCCCTTGTTGACCTTTTCAGCGTTCTTGATCGGGAAGAGAATGTTGGCGTAACCGGCAGCAGTCTTCGGATCTTCAACGCGACGGAAGGAGAAGACAAAGTCTTCGGCCGTCACCGGCGAACCGTCGGACCACTTGGCGTCGGCACGCAGCTTGAAGGTGTAGACCGTGCCATCGTCCGAAAGCTCCCACGTCTCAGCAACACCGGGGACGATCTTGGCAGAGGCGTCATAGATCGTCAGGCCCTCGTAGAGGTCCTTGAGGATGAACGCTTCGATATTGATCGAGGTGTGGTGCTGGTCCAGCGTCTGCGGCTCACCCGCGTTGCCACGATGCAGGACAGCTTCGGCGAGCGCCGGGCTTGCTCCGATAAGCAGCGAGCCGATCAGCGCGGCAGCACGCAGGTTGAGTTTCAGTGAAGCCATTTTGTTTCTCTCCTTCCCCTTTTTTGGGTTTGTGATCGCAGGAGAGAAGTGCAAATCGTTCGCGAACGCAAGGCGGATTCTGCGACTGTCTGCATCTTTATCTATAGGCAGGGAATCGACCTACCCCATAGGTTGTATTTTGTTTGCGATTCTTTTCATCGCCTTTGCGACGACATATGACGTGAACAGGGCATTTCTGCGAAATCTACTGCAACGTTTTAGGTCCGCGCTTTTCCTCGGCCGGATCGCGCTTCGAATCATCCCCGATGCAAAGTTTGTGAATTTTAGCGGCAGTTTACGTAATCTGCGCAAAGAAAGAGGGGCATTGCCGCAATCTTCTTGCGAGCCGTTCAGCTCCTGTCGACAGACTGTTTCCGACAGGGCATCTACCACTATAGTGCAGAAGACGAAACCAGCGCCCAGGGGTTGCATTCAGGCCCCTCGACTCCGCCTCCTCTCAGCCACCACCAGAAAGTGAAAACACTTCACACTGAAGGTGTTGCATCCAGTCCACAGTAAAATCGATTGAAGCGAGTTTCGACCTCTGGCAACCTGCCTATTGCCCGGTTGTCAAACCACTTCGATGAACTATTGTGCGCCTGACTTCGGTGGGCGCGACCAATTCGCGCGCGCCGTCACGCCGCACGAAAAAGCCGGCCATCGACTTTGCCATCGATGCATTTCGTGCGGTTCATCGGCCGGATTGTTTTTGTGGTGCGCCGCATAGGTTGCACCGAGTATCCAAAGGGAGATAGCGAATGGCATTGATCACATTGCGGCAACTGCTCGACCATGCGGCGGAGAACGACTACGCGCTGCCGGCGTTCAATGTGAACAATCTGGAATACATTCAGGCCGTCATGCGCGCCGCCGATGCGACCGACAGCCCGGTCATCCTCCAGGCAAGCCGTGGCGCCCGCTCCTACGCCGGTGACGCGTTCCTGCGCCACCTCATCCTGGGTGCCGCGGAAGAATATCCGCATATCCCGGTCTGTTTGCATCTCGACCACGGCGACCAGCCGTCGACCTGCATCTCGGCCATCACCAACGGATTCACCTCCGTCATGATGGACGGCTCGCTGGAGAAGGACGGCAAGACCGTTGCCAGCTATGAATACAATGTCGCCGTCACCGCGGAAGTCGTGAAGATCGCGCATGCGGCCGGCGTTTCGGTCGAAGGCGAACTCGGCTGCCTCGGCAACCTTGAAACCGGCGCCGGCGACAAGGAAGACGGCCACGGCTTCGAAGGCAAGCTGTCGCGCGAAGAACTGTTGACCGACCCGGACCAGGCGCTGGATTTCGTCACCAGGACCGGCGTTGACGCGCTGGCCGTCGCGATCGGCACCAGCCACGGCGCCTACAAGTTCACCCGCGAGCCCGATGGCGACATCCTGTCGATCGAAACGATCGCCAAGATCAACAAGAAGCTGCCGAACACCCACCTCGTCATGCACGGCTCGTCGTCGGTGCCGAAGGATCTCCAGGATCTCTTCAACACCTATGGCGGCAAGATGAAGCCGACCTGGGGGGTTCCTGTCTCGGAAATCCAGAAGGCGATCCCGCTTGGCGTGCGCAAGGTCAACATCGACACCGACCTGCGCCTCGCCATGACCGGCACGATCCGCAAGAACTTCGCCGAGAACCCGGAGAACTTCGACCCGCGCACCTACCTGAAGCCGGCAACCGCGCTGATGACCGAAGTCTGCCGCGAGCGCTTCGAAGCCTTCCGCACCGCCGGCAAGGCCTCGAAGATCCGCACGCTGCGCCTGCCGGAAATGGCAAAGCGCTACGCGGCTGGCTGATCCGACTAACCCCGCGCCGGATCACCGGATCGGGGAGCAGACGGCTTGTCTAAGCTCACAACACCAATCGGCGCGCGGTTCTATTCAAACCGTGCGCCGATTTCGTTTCAGTTGGGAAATGCCGCGTGACCGTCCGACGATTAGAACGTCGGCGGCGTATTGACCCAGAGAAGCACGGTCTCGCCGTCGTGACGGTTCGCCCAGGCGTGCCGCCGCTTGCTTTCGAAATAAAGCGAGTCGCCGACGCCGAGGTCGTAGAACTGGTCGCTGTCGAGAATGAACTCGACACGGCCGGAGAGGACATAGACGAACTCCTCGCCCTCGTGCCCATAGGCGCCTTCGCTTGACGCGCCCGGCTCCAGCACGAAGCGGTGGCAATCCATCTGGTTGCGGCCATCGGCCAAAAGCTGCACCGTGACGCCGGGGGTCGTGCGCGGCCATGTCCGCCATTCTCCGGCCCGAACGACGGCGCGCGCATCCGCCTCCTCTTCACCGGCGAGGCTGGAAACGGTGGTGCCGAAGAATTCAGCGATGTTGTGCAGCACTGCGACCGAGACGCCCTGCGAGGTGCGCTCCAGCGTCGAAAGCACCGAGGCGGCGATGCCGATCTCACCGGCGACCTGCTCCAGCGTCTTGCCGGCGGCGTGCCTGAGGCTGCGCAGCTTGCGCCCGACCTGGTTTTCAGGGCCGTCGCTCGCCGCCGATGTGGGCTGATCGTCCGCAGCCCCTTCAGCGTCCAGCGCCTCACGGATCGCAGCCGGATTGAGACCGCGCTCGGCCCGGAACCAGGAGATGCGCTTCAACCGGGCAAGATCGTTCTCGGTATACTGCCGATGTCCCGTCGGCGAGCGCTCGGGCACAACGAGACCCTGCGTCTCCCATAGTCTCAGCGTCGAGGCGGAAACACCCGCCAATCGTGCCGCTTCGGCGACCTTGTAGCGCACTGCGCCCATTCCAATTTCCCTTTACCGCTCAAGCGGCGCTGCCCGAATCCTTGCAATTCCGGCGTGTCCGCAACCTTAGCCGCCGCGATCGAGATCTGACAAGAACGGCGCATCAGCAACCGTGGTGTCTCGATCACCAAATTTGATTTGCAATCGACTGTGAAAGGTGTACCACTTCCACAATAAACTTGCAGAAAAAATGCAATATATTAACTCCAGACGACAGGAACGCGCCATGACCAGCCTCACCGACCGCAAGAACGCCGCCATCTCGCGCGGCGTCGGCATGACCACCCAGATCTACGCCGATCGCGCGGAAAATTCGGAAATCTGGGACAAGGAAGGCAATCGCTACATCGATTTCGCCTCCGGTATCGCCGTCGTCAACACCGGCCATCGCCACCCGAAGGTCATCGAAGCGGTCAAGGCGCAGATCGATCGCTTCACCCACACCTGCCATCAGGTCGTTCCTTACGAAACCTACGTGCATCTCGCCGAGCGCCTCAATGCGCTGACGCCGGGTGACTTCGCCAAGAAGACGATCTTCGTGACAACAGGCGCCGAGGCTGTCGAAAACGCCGTCAAGATCGCCCGTGCTTCGACCGGCCGCCAGGCCGTCATCGCCTTCAGCGGCGGCTTCCACGGCCGGACCTTCATGGGCATGGCGCTCACCGGCAAGGTCGTTCCCTACAAGGTCGGCTTTGGCGCGATGCCGGGCGACGTCTTCCACGCCCCCTTCCCGATCGAACTGCACGGCATCACCACCGAACAGTCGCTCACCGCATTGAAGAAGCTCTTTGCTGCCGACGTCGATCCGGGCCGCGTCGCGGCGATCATCCTTGAGCCGGTTCAGGGCGAAGGTGGTTTCTACCCGGCCCCCGCCGCCTTCATGAAGGCGCTGCGCGAAATCTGCGACCAGCACGGCATTCTCTTGATCGCCGACGAAGTCCAGACCGGCTTTGCCCGTACCGGCAAGATGTTTGCAATGGACCACCATGATGTCGCGCCCGACATCACCACCATGGCGAAAAGCCTTGCCGGCGGCTTCCCGCTTGCCGCCGTCACCGGCCGCGCCGAAGTCATGGATGCCCCGGCCCCAGGCGGCCTTGGCGGCACCTATGGCGGCAATCCGCTCGGCATCGCTGCAGCCCATGCCGTGCTTGATGTCATCGCAGAAGAGAAACTCTGCGAACGCGCCGAACAGCTTGGCGGCCGACTGAAACAGCGCCTTGCCGCGATCCGCGAGCAGGCACCCGAAATCGTCGACATCCGCGGCCCCGGCTTCATGAACGCCGTCGAGTTCAACGACGTGAAGACCAACCTGCCGAGCGCCGATTTTGCCAACAAGGTGCGCCTGATCGCACTGGAAAAGGGCCTGATCCTCTTGACCTGTGGCGTGCACGGCAACGTCATTCGTTTCCTGGCGCCGATCACCATCCAGGACGAAGTCTTCGCCGAAGCGCTCGACATTCTCGAAGCCTCGATCCTCGCGGCGCGCGCGTGATCCTCGACCGGGCGCCCGCCAACGCGGTTGCCCGGTGCATAATTCCTCAATTCGGAATCGACTTGAGGGTAAAATTATGCAGCAATTCAAAGTGCTACGGCGACCTTAGCGCGTCTTGAAAGACGTGCGGCGCTGTGGGTGCTGCGCGCCAATTTCAAACGCGCAATGCTCGGGTGCCGGGATAAGTCGGCACCCGCAAGAACAAGCAAAAGCGGGCCTGCCGTCTCGCGGCAGGCCATCGCCGGAGGATGCCCGCCATGACCTTGACCCCCGCCTTGACCAAGCACTTGCGTGACGCCGACCTGTTCGCGTCGCTTCATACCGTTCCGGAGGCCGGCAGGAACTGGGCGGGCGCAACCTTCGACGTCTTCAATCCATCGACCGGCGAAAAGCTGGCGACGCTGCCGGATATGGGCATCGACGAGGCCCATGCGGCAATCGAAGCTGCGGCCAAGGCGCAAGTTCTCTGGGCGGCAAAGCCCGCCAAGGACCGGAGTGCCGTGCTTCGCCGCTGGTACGACCTGATCGTCGCGCATGCAGACGACCTTGCCGCCATCCTGACGGCTGAGATGGGAAAACCGATCGGCGAATCGAAGGGTGAAGTGCTGCATGCTGCGGCCTATGTCGAGTGGTATGCGGAAGAGGCCAAGCGTATCTATGGCGAAACCTTCCCGGCCCCGGCCAACGACCGGCGCATGCTTGTGATCAAGCAGCCCGTCGGCGTCGTTGGTACGATCACGCCGTGGAACTTCCCGGCTTCGATGGTCGCCCGCAAGATCTCGCCGGCCCTTGCCGCCGGCTGCACCATCGTCTTGAAGCCGGCCGAACAGACACCGCTCGTTGCCGGCGCGATGTTCGTGCTCGCCGAAAAGGCCGGCTTCCCCACCGGTGTTGTCAACCTGCTCTATGCCGCAGAAGGCGCCGCGATCGGCCGCGAACTTTGCAGCAATCCCAAGGTGCGCAAGATCAGCTTCACCGGCTCGACCGAGGTCGGGCGGCTGTTGATGCGGCAATGCTCCGACCAGATCAAGAAGGTCAGCCTCGAGCTCGGCGGCAACGCCCCCTTCATCGTCTTCGACGACGCCGACATCGACGAGGCGGTGGACGGCGCAATCCAGGCGAAATTCCGCAATGCCGGCCAGACCTGCGTCTCGGCCAACCGTATCTATGTGCAATCGGGCGTACACGATGCCTTTGCCGAAAAGTTCGTCAGGCGCGTCGCAGAGCTGACCGTCGGCGACGGCTTTACGCCCGGCGTTACACTCGGCCCGATGATCGACAGGCACGCGATCGAGAAGATCGAGGCGCATGTCGCCGACGCCGTTTCCAAGGGCGCCAAGGTGCGCGCAGGCGGCCACCGGATCGGCGCGTCAGGCACCTTCTTCGAACCGACTGTTCTTACCGGCATTTCGACCGACATGCGCGTCGCTCAGGAAGAAACCTTCGGCCCGATCGCCCCGATCATTCGCTTCGAGACGGCCGAACAGGTGATCGCCGAGGCCAATGACACGATCTACGGTCTTGCCGCCTATTTCTACGCCGAGAACCTGAAGCGCGTCTGGCATGTGGCCGAAGCGCTGGAATACGGCATGGTCGGCATCAACACCGGCCGCATGTCCTCGGAAGCCGCCCCCTTCGGCGGCATCAAGCAATCGGGCATCGGCCGCGAAGGCTCACGCCACGGGCTCGAAGACTATCTTGAGATGAAATATCTCTGCATGGGCAATATCTGACCCGTGCGGAGACCCGGCGGCTAAAGCGCGTCGCGATCTTTCAGGATCGCCCCCGCGCTTTACGCCGTTGATTTGCCGCATGTCGCCGCCGCAAAACCGCTGCGCACTTTTGCGCGACGAGCTTAGTCGATGATGTGGTAGCCGCCGTCGACATAGAGCACCTGGCCCGTGATCAGACGGGCGGCGTCATGCGCAAGGAAAGCGGTGGCCGCGCCGACGTCGTCGATGTCAATCAGTTCGCGGCTCGGCGATTTGACCTTGGTCTTTTCGAGCAGCGCGTCGAATTCGGGAATGCCGGAAGCGGCGCGTGTCGCCAGCGCGCCAGGCGAAATGGCGTGCACGCGGATCCCTTTCGGACCGAGTTCGGAGGCAAGGTAACGCACGGCACTTTCGAGCGCCGCCTTGGCGACGCCCATGATGTTGTAGTTCTCCACCACCACCTGTGAGCCGTGATAGGTCATGGTGAAGAGCGTGCCGCCGTTCTTCATCAGCGGCTCGGCGAGATGCGCCATGCGGATGAAGGACCAGCAGGAAATGTCCATGGTCTTCAGGAATCCCTCGCGCGGGACATCGACGACGCGGCCGCCGAGCGTATCCTTCGGCGAAAAGGCGATCGAATGGACGACGAAGTCGAGTTCACCCCAGGTCTTCTCGATCTCCTCGAACACCGCTTCCATTTGCCCTGGCACGGCCACGTCGAGCGGCAGGAAGATCGGCGCTTCGATTTCACGCGCCAGGGGTTCGACATGAGGTTTCGCCTTGTCGTTCAGATAGGTGACCGCCACCTCCGCCCCGAAAGCGCGGAAGGCACGGGCGCAGCCCCAGGCGATTGACCGATCGTTGGCAATGCCGACGATCAGGCCCTTGCGGCCGTCCAGGAGTTTGGCCTTTGCGACAGGAATGGACATCAATTGTCTCCGATGGATCAGGCTGCGCGGGTTTTAAGCAGTGCAAGCGTGTGGCGGGCGATCATCAGTTCCTCGTCGGTCGGGATGACGTAAAGCGCAACGCGGCTCGAAGGCGTCGAAATCAGCGTCGCGCCGGCCTCGTTGGCGACTGGGTCGAGTTCGGCCCCGAGCCAGGCGATGTTCTCGGCGATGCGGGCGCGGATCTGAGCGGAGTTCTCCCCGACGCCCGCCGTGAAAACCAAGGCGTCGACGCCGCGGAGCGCGGCTGCCAGCATCCCGACATTGAGCCCTGAGCGATAGATGAAGTGGTCGATCGCGAGCTTGGCATGGGGATCCGCGCTTGCAAGCAGGTCGCGCATGTCGTTCGAGACGCCTGAGAGCCCCTTGAGGCCGGCCTCGTGGTAGAGCAGGTCGGAAACGGCCTGAGCGCTCATGCCGCGTTGCAGGATCAGATAGAGCACGACGCCCGGATCAAGCTGGCCGGGCCTGGTTCCCATCGGCAGGCCGTCGAGCGCGGTAAAGCCCATGGTGCTCTCGATACTATGACCATCACTGAGGGCGCACATGGAGGCACCACTGCCGAGATGGGCGACAATGACGCGACCACCTGCGACCGAAGGCGCCACATCCCGCAGACGCTCTGAAATGTACTCATAGGAAAGGCCGTGGAAGCCGTAGCGCCGGACGCCGTCCTCATAGAAGCTGCGCGGCATGGCGTAGCAGTTCACCTCTTCCGGGTGGCCATGATGGAAGGCGGTATCGAAACAGGCGACCTGCGGTACATCCGGATTGATCGCCATCGCCTGACGGATCGGCGCAAGATTGTTGGGCTGGTGCAGCGGTGCCAGATCCTGATAGCTCGCGAGGCGATCAAGAACGTTCGCATCGATCAGCACCGGCGCCGCATAATCGGGGCCACCATGCACCACGCGGTGGCCGACCGCCCGCAGGGTGAAGCCTTCCAGCGTCAGCAACCAGTCGCGCGCCGCCGCGATCGCTGCCGGCAAGTCGCCAACGACACCCGCATCATAGCTTTTGTCGATCAGCACGGTCCCGTCGGCAGTCTTTGCCTGCAGGCGGGGACGGGTGCCGATGCCACCGATCTGGCCCTTGATCTGGCGCTCGAGCCCCTGATCCGTGATACCGAACACTTGGAACTTCAGGCTCGACGAGCCGGCATTGACGACGAGAAGCGCGTCCATGTCACACCGCCGCGACTTGCGAGGTCCGCCGACGCGCCGCGTAGAGCGAGGCGACGGCGCAGGAGGCGAGACGCGTGCGCACGGAGTCCGCCCGCGACGTCAGCACGATCGGGACGCGGGCACCCAGCACGATGCCGGCCGCATCGGCATGGGACAGGAAGGTGAGGTTCTTCGCCAGCATGTTGCCGGCCTCAAGGTCCGGCACCACCAGGATCTGGCTGCGCCCGGCGACCGGCGAGGTGATGCCCTTGATCCGTGCCGCTTTCGGGTCGATCGCATTGTCGAAGGCAAGCGGACCGTCGAGCAGGCCGCCGGTGATCTGGCCGCGCTCGGCCATCTTGCAGAGTGCCGCCGCCTCGATCGTCGAGGGGATCTTCGTCGTTACGGTCTCGACCGCCGAAAGGATGGCGACCCGCGGCTCGCCGAGCCCGATCGTCACCCAGAGGTCGATGGCGTTCTGCACAATGTCGCGCTTGGCTTCGAGGTCGGGGAAGATATTGATGGCGGCATCGGTGATGAACAGCGTTTCGCTATGCCCCGGCACGTCCATGATGAAGACGTGGCTGATCCGTCGGTCGGTCCTGAGTCCGGTCGCCGACGCCGCGACCTCCTTCATCAGCTCGTCGGTATGCAGGCTGCCTTTCATCAACAGCTCGCCTCGCCCCTCCCGGATCATCGCCACCGCTTTGGCCGCCGCCGCATGGCTGTGCGGCGCATCGACGATCTCGCTCCGGCCGAGATCGAGGCCATGTTCGGCGGCAACGCTGCGGATCTTTGCTTCCGGCCCGACCAGAACGGGCGCGATCAAGCCCATCTGCGCGGCCTCCAGCGCACCACGCAGAGAGGTTTCGTCACAGGGATGCGCGACGATGGTAACCGCCGGCGTTTCATCTCGCGCGGTGGCGATCAGGAGATCGTATTTGGACTGCTCAACCGGCAGTTCAGTTACTTCGGACACGTCGATTCCCCCCATCAGGATGCAGTGCGATTGCGAATGGTCTTGCCCGCCGCGATCGGAACCGGCGGCTCGCTCTCCAGCCGGAAAAGCGCGGCAACCTGCTGCAACCGCTCGGCAGCGACGCCCGTGACGGCCCCGGATGCCTCCAGCACCTCACGAAGGGCCGTAAAGGCGCTGCGACGCTCCTCGACCGCTTCCGGCAGCAGCTTCGGAAGGGTAGCGAGCGCCTCCGCCTCGTCGATCAGCAGCATGAAGTACTGCTCCCGCATCACGGTCTTGAACTCGGCCAGGCTCAGCCGTTTCGCCTCTGGATGGGAAAGCCGAAGCCGGCGAACGGCCTCAAACCCGCGTTCGTCCGCGCCGCCGCGCACCATGCCGACAAAAGTCAGGGCTCTGGCAAGGCCTTCGCAGGTTCCACCCTCGGCCATTCGGGCCTTGAGTTCGGCGATCCGCGCCTTGACGAGTTCCTGGTGCAGCAGGCTCTTCTCCGCCTTTCGCGGCGGCTGCTTTGTGTTCGCGTCGATACCGAGCGCAGCCTGCAGGCTCGGAGCACCATAGATGGCGTGGAAGCTCTGCTCCGAAAGATACTCGGCCGTCCGCCGCCAGGTCTCGAGACCATCGATGATCTGCTGTGACAGTGCCTCCTGCCAGGCGATGAACGGGTTGCCGGTGGCGGCAGGTTCCCGGTTTTCGCGAACATGGTCCGCGAGCGCCGACGTCCAGGCCATGAACGGATTGTCCGGTCCGAAAAGCGCATATTGCAGGCGCAGCGGGTGCATGTTGCGCATTGCCTCTGCCACGGGCGGCGTCGCCGCGGCCTTGACCATCGGCTGCAGGTAAGTGCGGTAGAGCGCCAGATTGATCTCCGAGAGCTTCGCCGCGGTGGCGAAGCGCCTGTCGTCCTCGATGTCGTTTCCGCCGAGTGCGCGGATATCTTCAAGGGTGCGCGGCTCGCAGCGCATCAGCCATTCGCCGGAGACGAGCGCCCGGCCCTCGACAGCTTCGCTTGCCGGCGTCAGCACCGCCTCGTAAAGCCCGGGCGGCAACACGTCGATCAACTCGATGTTGGAGGCGAATTCGTCATGTTCTTTCCGCGCGACGCCAGCGGAGACGAAAATGCCGAGATGGCCCACGGTCTCGTGCACGGTGTAGACGATCGTCTGGCCGTAGGCGCGGATTTCGTCGACGCTGTCGTAGAGGTCGAGGATCCAGTCGAGCGCCTGTTGCGGCGGGGTGATGTTGTCGCCCTTGGAGCAGAAGACCACGATCGGCGAGCGGATGTTGCGCAGGTCGATCGCGGTGCCGTCGGAGGTTCGGATCTCGCCGGCGGCAAGCTTGTTGCCGACGAAGAGTTCGTCGACGATGAACTGCATCTCCTCGGCATTGAGCGTGACATGGCCGCCCCACCAGCGTTCGAAGCCGAGGTAGCGCGCCGCCTCCGTGTCGATCTTCGAATAGAGATTGTATTGCTTGGTCCAAAGCGTATTAGCCGGATTCTGGTTCTCGAAGTTCTGCACCAGCCAGGCGCCATCGAAAATGCCGCCACCAAGGTCGCCGGTCAGCGCCGTCAGCCAGCTGCCGCCGAGAAGCCCGCCGGAATAGCGCATCGGGTTCTGCCCGCGCACCCCTGCCCAATAGGACAGTGGCGCGCCGGCAATGATGATCGGGCCGAAGAGTTCGGGACGCAGTGCCGCAACGATCGTGACCGCCCAGCCCGCCTGGCAATTGCCGATCACGCAGGGCTTTCCGTCCGCCTGCGGATGGCGGGCGATGACGGTTTCGAGGAAACCGGCTTCGGCAAGCGCGATGTCCTCGATCGTCTGGCCGGGAACCGGATCCGGCAGGAAGCCGATGAAATAGCAGGGATGGCCCGCTTTCAGCGCCACGCCGATCTCGCTGTCAGCCTTGAAGCCACCGATGCCGGGGCCGTGCCCCGCCCGGGGATCGACGACGACGAAGGGACGCTTCGTCGGATCGATCGTGACACCCTCGGGCGGAACGATGCTGACCAGCGCATAGTTCACCGGCCGGACGAGCGTGCGCCCATCGGTAACAAGCTGGGCCTCGAACTCCAACACGTTCGGCGCAGTCTGGGTGCGGTGTTCCTCATATTGCGCCCCACGCTGGCGCATCACATCGAGAAAGAGGACCGAGCGCTGCCAGGCATCGAGCGAATAGGAATAGGCATCTGCGAAAGTCGGGATGGTCGGGCTCGTGGAATGCTTGGGCATGATGTCCACTCCTCGGTGCGATTGAAGGTCGGCCCCGTTTCCAAAGCCAATAGAACAACGCAATTCGTCTCGCATTGACCTTAGTCAAAGAGACAGGCGGCAGGGCCGCGATATGAACTCGGCATGATAACCCAAGGCCATTGCCCGGGTCGAAGCAGCATAACTGCGGAGTGTTACGGCGATTTGTCGCCCGCGCGACTTCCTCGCCGTGGACCCCGTTGAAGAAGCTTCGTTTCGCTAGCGTTCACTGATCTTTCGCACTGCAGCATTATCCAGAAATGGGGAGCGCGCAAGTCAGGCCTTGAAATTCCGAACACCGCTTGCCAATTGGGGCGAAACCCAAAGGAGTTGCCAGGCAATGAGCGAAATCGAAATGTCCGTAGAGAAACATGTCTTCGAAGCCGATGTGGCGCGACTGCTCCATTTGATGGTGCATTCTGTCTATTCCGACAAGAACGTCTTCCTCCGCGAACTGATTTCGAACGCCGCGGATGCCTGCGAGAAGCTGCGCTACGAAGCGATCGTCTCGCCGGAGCTTCTGGCCGGTGACCCGACCCCACGCATCACGCTGAAGCTGGACGAGGAAAACAACCGGCTCGTCGTCGAGGACAACGGCATCGGCATGAGCCGCGACGAGCTGGTCGAAGCGCTCGGCACGATCGCCCGCTCGGGCACCCGCGCCTTCATGGAGCGTATCGAAGCCGCCCAGGGCAAGGAGGGCGCGCAGCTCATCGGTCAGTTCGGCGTCGGCTTCTATTCCGCCTTCATGGTCGCCGACAAGGTGGACGTGGTATCGCGCCGCGCCGGTTCCGAGCATGCCTTCCTGTGGTCGTCGGACGGCAAGGGCAGCTACACCGTTTCTGCAGCAGAGCTTGCCGACGCCCCGGCGCGCGGCACCCGGATCACGCTGCACCTGATGGAAGACGCCAAGACCTACACGTCGCGCTGGACCGTCGAGCGCATCGTCAAGGACCAGTCCGGCCACGTGCCTGTGCCGATCTCGATTCTCGAAAAGCCCGACGCCGAGCCGGTCCAGATCGGCGATGGCACCGCGCTCTGGACGAAGCAGAAGAGCGAGATCAGCAAGGAAGACTACGCCGATTTCTATCGCGGCGTCGCCGGCCAGTATGACGATCCGGCACTGACGGTGCATTTCCGCGCCGAAGGCCGGCACGAATATACGACCCTTGCCTTCGTGCCTGGCTCGAAGCCCTTCGATCTGTTCGACCCGGACCGCAAGGGTCGGATGAAACTCTACGTCAAGCGCGTCTTCATCACCGACGAGGCGGAATTGCTGCCGCGTTACCTGCGCTTCGTGCGCGGCCTCGTCGATACGTCCGACCTGCCGCTCAACGTCTCGCGCGAGATGATCCAGGAAAGCCCGCTGCTCGCCAGCATCCGCAAGGGTGTTACCAACCGCGTGCTGACGGCAATCGAGAAGCTGGCGGAGAGCGAGAAGGAAACGTTCGACAAGCTCTGGGAAAACTTCGGCAGCGTGCTGAAGGAAGGCATCTACGAAGACTACGAGCGCCGCGAGCAGCTGGTGGCGCTGTCGCGCTTCCGTACCACCACGTCGGATGAGAGCCAGCGCAGCCTTGCCGATTACGTCAAGGACATGAAGGACGGCCAGTCGGCGATCTATTACCTGACCGGCGACAACCTCGCCCAACTCAAGGCCTCGCCACAGCTCGAAGGTTTTCGCGCCCGCGGCATCGAAGTGCTGCTCCTGACCGATCCGGTCGACAGCTTCTGGGTAACGTCGGCACCGGATTTCGACGGCAAGCCCTGGAAGTCGATTACGCAAGGGGCGGCCGATCTCAGCGCCATCTCCAAGCCCGAAGGCGGCAAGGAAGAGGCCCCACAGGCGAGCCAGCTGGTCATCGACTTCGTCGCCTTTGCCAAGGAAACCCTCGGCGCGGCCGTCTCGGACGTGCGCACCTCCGACCGTCTGACGGAAAGCGCGGTCTGCCTGGTGGCGCCCGAACACGGCCCCGACCGCCAGCTTGAAAAGATGCTGCAGGGCGCCGGCCGTCTCGAGGACGCCCCCAAGCCGATCCTCGAAATCAACCCGGGCCACGCGCTGATCACCGCCATGGCCGCAAGCCCCGCCGGCGACACGGCGTTCCGCACAGACGCCGTTCAACTCCTGCTCGACCAGGCCCGCGTGCTTGACGGCGACAAGCCGCAGGATCCGCGCGGCTTCGCCGAACGGCTGTCGCGCGTCTTTGATCGCGCATTCAAGGCCTAACGACAAAGCCCTGGAAATCTCTCCGATTTCCAGGGCTTTTCGTTGTTTTCTTGAGGTCGTGCCTTAACGAGACACTCGGCGTCTCACGTAGCGTTAATCGCGCTTTGACACGTCCATCCCGATTTCCGCCAACACTTCGGCCGTATGCTCTCCAAGCCGCGGCACGCCGCGATCGAGTGCCAACTCGGCGGCCGAAAACCGGATCGGCGTCCGAACCCCGGGCGAGGTACCGGCAGCAGCACCCGAGTGCGGCGTATCCACCCGCATCTGCCGATGCTCGATCTGCGGATCGGCAAAGACGTCGGCGACGGTGTTGATTGGCCCGCCGGGCACACCGGCATCTTCGAGCAGCTTCAACAGCGTGTCGCGCTCGATCTTCGCCGTCTCGGCTGACAGTTCCGGCGTCAGCGTATCGCGGTTCTGCACGCGAAGCGCATTGGTCAGAAAACGCTCGTCGGTCGCAAGATCCGACCGTCCGAGCAAGGTGCAGAACTTCACGAACTGGCGGTCGTTACCAACAGCGACGATCAGGTGACCATCGGAAGTAGGGAAGACCTGATAGGGCGCGATGTTCGGATGCGCATTGCCGAGCCGGCGCGGCGCCTTGCCGGAGACCAGGAAGTTCAGCGCCTGGTTGGCGAGCACGCCGGTCATGCAGTCGAGCAGAGCCATGTCGATCTGCTGCCCCTCGCCGGTGCGCTCGCGCTGGGCAAGGGCTGCCTGCACGGCGATCACGCCGTAGAGACCGGTGAAGATATCGGCAAAGGCGACGCCGATCTTCTGCGGCTCGCGGTCGGGCTCGCCGGTCAGGTCCATGATGCCACTCATGCCCTGGACGATGTAGTCGTAGCCGGCGCGATGGGCATAGGGGCCATCCTGGCCAAAGCCAGTCACCGAGCAGTAGATCAGCCGCGGATTGATCTTCTTCAGGCTCTCGTAGTCGAGCCCATATTTCGTAAGCCCGCCAACCTTGAAGTTCTCGAGCAGCACGTCCGACTGGGCGGCAAGGCGGCGCACGGCCTCCTGCCCTTCCTCGGTCGTGAAGTCGAGCACCACGGACCGCTTGCCGCGGTTGCAGGCGTGGAAATAGGCGGCGTCCAGCTTCTCGCCGTCCTCGCCCGCAACAAAGGGTGGGCCCCAGGTGCGGGTGTCATCGCCATCAGGGCTTTCCACCTTGATAACGTCGGCACCGAGATCGGCCAGCGTCTGGCCGATCCATGGGCCCGCCAGAATGCGGGCCAGTTCGAGCACACGAATGCCCTTCAGCGGCGTTTCCATGACGGCACCGCTCAGAAGAAGGCCTGAAGGCCGGTCTGGGCGCGACCGAGGATCAGCGCATGAACGTCATGCGTGCCCTCGTAGGTGTTGACGGTCTCGAGGTTCACCATGTGGCGCATGACCTGGTATTCCTCGGAGATGCCATTGCCGCCGTGCATGTCGCGGGCCATGCGGGCAATGTCGAGCGCCTTGCCGCAATTGTTGCGCTTGACGATCGAGATCATTTCCGGAGCCATGCGGCCTTCGTCCATCAGGCGGCCGACGCGCAACGACCCCTGCAGGCCGAGCGTGATCTCCGTCTGCATGTCGGCGAGCTTCTTCTGGAAGAGCTGCGTCTGGGCGAGCGGACGGTTGAACTGCTTGCGGTCGAGGCCGTACTGGCGGGCCGCATGCCAGCAGAATTCTGCCGCACCGAGCGCACCCCAGGAAATGCCGTAGCGGGCGCGGTTGAGACAACCGAACGGACCCTTGAGGCCCTCGACATTCGGCAGCAGTGCCTCCTCGCCGACCTCGACGTTATCCATGACGATCTCGCCGGTGATCGACGCGCGCAGCGACAGCTTGCCAGCGATCTTGGGGGCGGAAAGGCCCTTCATGCCCTTTTCGAGCACAAAGCCACGGATGGCGCCGCCATGCGCTTCCGACTTCGCCCACACGACGAAGACATCGGCGATCGGTGCATTGGAGATCCACATCTTCGAACCGACGAGGCGGTAGCCGCTCTCGGTCTTGATCGCGCGGGTCTTCATGCCGGCCGGGTCAGAACCGGCGTCCGGCTCGGTCAGACCGAAGCAACCGATCCATTCGCCGCTGATCAGCTTCGGCAGGTATTTCTGCTTCTGCTCCTCGGAGCCATAGGCATAGATCGGATAGATCACCAGCGACGACTGCACGCTCATCATCGAGCGGTAACCCGAATCGACGCGCTCGACTTCGCGGGCAACCAGGCCGTAGGCGACGTAGGAAGCGCCGACGCCGCCATAGGTTTCCGAGACGGTAACGCCGAGCAGGCCAAGCTCGCCCATTTCGCGGAAGATTTCCGGATCGGTCGATTCTTCGCGGTAGGCGTCGATGACGCGCGGCTGCAGACGGTCCTGCGCATAGGCCCGCGCGGTGTCGCGGATCATGCGCTCGTCCTCGGTCAACTGATCGTCGAGGAGGAACGGATCATCCCATTGAAATTGCGTCTTGCCGGCCATGTTTCTCTCCCATCGGATTATTCGGCTCACGTTATCGCAAGGGGTGCATGGCGTTTCAAACGAAATTGAGGCACCGCCTCATGCGTCCAGGGAATGGCCCCTCGCCCGGCACCGCATGGCCCTTGTTGCAAAATCGCTGGAATATGACGACAAGAACGGATGTCTTTCGCTCTGCCTGCCCTCCTTGCAGATCGAACGCCAGTGCAACGCCAGAGATCAGAAGCAAGCCACGACCATGGCCAATGACCGCCTCGAACGCTTCGCCCACAATCTCGACTGGAACCTGCTGCGCACCTTCGTCGTGCTCGTCGAGGAAGGCAGCATCACGGCCGCGGCCAACCGGTTGCTCCTGCAACAGCCGGCCGTCAGCATGGCGCTGAAGCGGCTGGAACAGACCGTCGGCCAGAAGCTCATCGACCGTCGGCCCGGACGTTTCAACCTGACGGACGCCGGTGCCCGGCTGCATGCCCAGTGCCGCGATATCTTCGCAGCCGTCATCCGTCTGCCGAACGTTCTTGAAACCGCCGGCGATGAGATTACCGGCCATCTCAACATCCATTCGGTCAGCCACGCCCACAATCCCGCCTGGGACCGCAAGCTCGAAAGCTTCTTCCGCCTGCACCCCAAGGTGACCCTGTCGGTCACGGTCGCAACGACCGTGGATGTGTTGAGTGCCGTCGAACGCAACGTCGCGACCATGGGCCTTTGCGACGGCAACATTCCCGACTGGCTGAACAGGCGCTTTCACGTGCGCGAGCGCTATGCGCTTTATTGCGGCAAAAGCCATCCGCTGTTCGGCGTCGAAGGCGTCGACTTCAACGACCTCAGGGGCAATCCCTACATCGCTTTTATCGCCGACGTTCTCGGCGGCCAACACATGAACTCGGTAACCGCCGTGCGCGCGGTCGGGTCTTTCGGTCAGCAGGTCCGCGCCGTCTCCTGCAATGTCGAAGAGGTGATGCGACTGATTGCCTCCAATGTCGGCATCGGCATGCTGCCGGACCATCTGGCGTCACCTGCCGTCGCGGCGGGCCAGCTCTGGCAGCTGCCACCCTATAGCGATCTGCCGACCACCGACGTCTTTCGCATCTCCAATCCGAACGCGATCCTCAATCCGGCAGAAGCCGCATTTCTTGCCCATGTGGCCGATACGGAGCCGCTGGATCACTGCCTCGATGCTGCCTAAGCATCATCAAAATTGATAGTCGCCTTTCCAGTTATAAATTTGAACACGGATGGCGCCTTGCCTATGGTCCGGCCGACAACCAACGGAGGCGGGACATGCAGGACTACGATGTGGCGATCATTGGCGGTGGAATTGCCGGCCTGTCGCTGGCCTATTTCCTGGCGCCGCATCGCTCCGTCGTGGTGATCGAGCGGGAGGAAGGCCTCGGCTATCACAGCACCGGTCGCTCGGCGGCGGAGTTCGTGCTGCGCTACAATGCGCCGGAAGTCTGTGCGCTCGCGGCCATCTCCAAAAGCTTCTTCGACAACCCACCCGAAGGCTTCTCCGAAATTGCGCTGCTCAAGCAGCGCGGCGGCGTGATGATCGCCAATGCCGAAAAGCTTGCGCGGTTCGAAGAGGTATTTGCCGCAGAAAGCCGTGCCAACGCCGACATTGAAAGGCTGACCGTCGACGAGGCGATCGCACGCGTGCCGGTCCTGCGCCGTGACTATGTGGCCGCGGCCTTTTATGATCCGCAGTTCTGGGACATCGAAGTCGAGAACCTGTTGCAGGGATACGTCCGCGGCGCGCGCCGCCACGGTGCCGCGATCATCGAGCGCTCAGACGTGCTGGCACCGCGCCGGGACGGCGACCGCTGGGTCCTGGCGACGAGTACCGGCGAGGTTGGCGCCAAGACGATCGTCAATGCCGCCGGCGGCTGGGCCGATCCCGTCGCGCAATCGTTCGGCGTCGCCCCCGTCGGCATCGTGCCGCATCGCCGCACGGCGATCACCGTCGACCTGCCCGAAGGCATCGACGCGCTGACGCTGCCCGAAATCAACGAGATCGACGAAGACTTTTACATGAAGCCTGAGGGCGGGCGGCTGCTTTCCTCGCCCGCCGACGCAACGCCGTGCGAGCCGGCCGACGTCCAGCCGGAGGAGATCGACGTCGCCTGGGCTGCGCACTACGTCGAGGAGGCAACAACCGTGCCGGTGCGCCGCATCTTCAAAAGCTGGGCCGGCATGCGCAGCTTCTCGCCGGACAAGCTTCCGGTGATCGGCTTTGCCCGCGAGCGCCCGGACTTCTTCTGGCTCGCCGGCCAGGGCGGCTACGGAATCCTTACCTCACCCGCACTTGGAGCATTCGCCGCAAATCTCCTCGTCGGTGCACCAGCGCCCGAGGGCTTCGAAGCGGCCGGCCTCGATGCCGCGACGTTCAGCCCGGCTCGATTGGAACGCTAGCCCGAGCAAAGTTGGCAGCAGGCATCCCGTCGGCAGGTCGGGTTGCGCCCCGGCCACCGTATCGCCACATCGTTCTGGAAACCTCCGCCTCGTCGCGCGCCCAACCGGATCGCCGGCACCGAGGTTTCTTAGTGACGGATAAGCGATGTCCACCATGAAGGAATATTCCCGCCAGTTGCTGGCGCGGCGGGCCCCCGATCTCCTGACGCAACTCTACCGCTGGTCCCGCTACAGTCGCTTCCGTAACGAGCGCCGGACCAGCACACGCGCCTTCATTGAGGCGCAGTATCGCGGCAGAACCGGCAGGGTTCTCGAAGTCGACAGGCCACGGGGGCTGAGCGAAAAGCTCAATGCCCTGAAGCTGCTGCCTGCGACGGAGCTGCAGACGATCTGCGCCGACAAGATCAAGGTGCGCGATTACGTTGCCGAGCGCGTCGGCACGGATATTCTCATTCCCGCCATCCTCGCAACCTATCGGCTGAGGGACATAACGCCTCGGTACATCCGGCAGGATGCCTTTGTCCTCAAGACGAACCACGATTTCGGCGGCGTGGTGATCTGCCGGGACAGGAACGCCTTCGACTGGGGTGCAGCCCGAGCCAAGCTCGCCGATCATCTGGCGTTCAACCATTGGTACCGGCACCGGGAGCCGGTCTATCGGGACATCCGCCCGGGCGTGCTTGCCGAAGAGTTTCTCCACGCAGATAGTCCCGATGGCCTGCGCGAGTTCAAGATCTTCTGTTTCCACGGTCGGCCGCATTTCATCATGGTCATCCGCGAGAAGGATGGCGTGCGCGCCAAGACGGTTTTCGACACAGATTGGCAGCCGTTGCCGGTGCGTCGGCGCGGCGCGCCGTGCGAACGGGAAGCGATCGCCGCGCCCCAGTCCCTTCGCACCCTGCTCGATGTCGCGACGGAACTCTCCGCGCCCTTCGCGTTCAGCCGCGTCGATCTCTACGAGAATTTCGGTCGGGTTCTGTTCGGAGAAATCACCTTCTTCCCCGAGGGCGGCATGGATGTTTTCGAACCTTATGAGTGGGAACTGCGTTTCGGGGATCTGCTGCGATTGCCGACAGCGGAACCAGGAGAGGAGGCCCACGCCTGATGCTGCAAGCTTTGGTTCGACAGACGATCGACACACGCCGTCTTCGCTTTCTGAAAAGCCACGCGCGGCGCTACTGGTCAGACAGCGCTTCCACCGAGGAGCGGCAGTTGACGCCGATGCAGCGCATCCAGGACATTCTGGCTGGCTTCGACCCCAAGGAGGCCGACTGGTATCGCCAGATCCGTGGTGATGTCAGGGGCGTCGTCACCAATTGCGAAAGAGAGCAGCACCTGCATGGCCTAAACGGCCACTATGCCTATGTGCTGGACAACAAGGCCGTGTTCACCGAGCTTCTCGTCTCGGCTCAACTGCCGACGCCGCAGACCTTCGCCTGCTACTTTGGAGACAGGTGGCATTGGCGCGATGGAAGCCGAAGCGCTTTCCACGACGAACTCGCCGCACGCGGCCGCTTTGTCATCAAGCCGACGCTCGGATCGAAGGGGCGTTCGGTGCAGATCGGCACGACCCCGGACGCCGTCGACAGCTATCGCGGCGAAGACGCCATTCTCACCGGCTTCGTGCAGCAGGCCGACTATGCCCAGATTATTTTTCCGGACGCCTTGAACACGATACGCCTGCTCATGCTGCGCGACGATGATGGCACTCCGCTCCCGGCCGCCGCCATCCATCGCTTCGGCAGCGCGCGTTCTGTGCCGGTCGACAACTTCAGCGCCGGCGGCCTCGTCTCCAAGGTGGACCTGAAGACCGGGCGGCTTTCGCGCGCCGTTTCGATCGGCAAGGACAATCACGTCCGTCATCATGACGTGCATCCGGATACGCGGGCAGCGATGCCCGATGTCGAGATCGCCCATTGGCCAGCGGTGCTGCGGCTCGTCGAGGATCTCGGACGCGCCTTTCCCTATCTGCATTATGTCGGCTGGGACATTGCGGTGACGCCCGATGGCCCGACGGTCATCGAGGGCAATGCGCATCCGAGCCTGCGCTTCTTCCAGCTCTATGATCGCCTGCTCGACGAGCCCCGGCTGCGGCGCATCTTTGCCCGCTATATCCCCCGGGCCAACGGCGAACCGCTCTGATGGCCGGGCTCCCGATCGTCGGCGCCATCCGGCACCGCGTCTCCTTGCTTCGGCAGTTCTGGGCGCTGGAACGGCGCGGAAATACCGGTCGCCCCAGGTTGCGGCTCCTGACCCGCGGGTTCCTTTCCAACCGCGCCTGGCTCTACCCTTTCGACCAGTTCGACCAGCACCTGTTCCTGACCGACCTCGAAGCCGAAGCGCGGTTGCCGCGGCTGAACAGCCCGGAGGCAATGGCGCTTCTCGGCGACAAGCTGCGGTTCCACCAATGGGCGGGCACGGGCGCCTTTCCCGCATCCTGTCCGGAGTTGATCGGAATCGTCGAGGATGGTGTCGCGAGACGGCCCGACGGCAGCCCGCTGCCACGCGCCGAAATCGACGGCCGCGCGATAATCGCAAAGCCGGTTGACGGCAGTGGCGGGCGGGGCGTCAAGCGCATAGCGTCGATCGATGACGTCGACCGACATGGCCGCTATCTGATCGAAGCCGCCGTCGAGCAGCATCCCTACGCTTCCGCCATCTACCCGCATGCGGTCAACACGATCCGGATCCTTGTCGGCCATGACGAGACGACCGGCAAGACGGTACTGCTCGGTGCCGCGCACCGCTTCGGGACGCAACACTCCCGCCCGACGGACAACTTCAAGGCCGGCGGCATCGTTGCGCTGGTCGATCTCGAGAGTGGTCAGCTGACCGCTGCGATCGCCGATGACGGCGGTCCTGAAAGGACGATCTTCGATCGTCACCCGGAGACGGGCACTGCCATCGTTGGAACCGTCATCCCACGTTGGAACGACATCAAGACGCTGGCATTGCAATGCACGCGCGCTATCCCCGGCCTCAGCTATGTCGGCTGGGATATCGTGTCGACCGAAGCCGGCCCGGTCGTGATCGAGGGCAATGCCGCGCTTGCCAATCCCAATCTTATCCAATTCCATGAGCCGATGCTGCTTCGCAAGGAGGCACGGGACTTCTTCGCTGCCAAGGGCACGATCAGCCAGCGCCGGGTAAAGCGCCTGCGCGCCTTCGCTGCCTGACGAGCGATTGGATCAGCCGTTGCGCGATGCCTGCGGGTCGGCAATCGTTCCGAGGATCAGCGGGATGCGTGATTTCGCCGAAGCCCAGTCGCCACGAACCACATCGAACATGGCCTTGAGCAACAGGATCGTCTGCCGCGGATTGAAGGCGGCCCAGGCCAGCCCGTAGACGATCACGCCGATCGCAACCAGTGAGCAGAGCAACGGCACCGGCTGCAAGCCATGAATGGTCTCGCTGGCAAACCAGACGGAGCCGGCCATGATCAAGGACGGAAGCGCTGCAATGAAAAGCATGCGCAACTGGCCGAGGGGATGCAGCCCGGAGACGCGATAGACCTGCATCGCGCCGACCGGCCAGAGCGCCCATTGCCGGAGCGACAGCGCGGCGGCAACGCCAACGAGACCATATTGGACGCCGACCGCGAGGAAGGCCGCGCACAGAACAATCGACAGAACGGAAATGAAGGATACGGACCCCATGCGGCCGAACGCGACCAGCACCGCCGTGTTGAAGCTCGAGACCGGCGCGCGCAGGGTTCCAAGCGCAAGGATTTGAAGCACGGGGATCGCGCCGGCCCATCCGTCGCCGAACGCCAGCGGCACGAGGACCGGGGCGACCATCGCCACCCCGAGCACGACCGGCCAGAACATCCAGGTCGTCAGCCGCACGGATGTCGCGATCAGCCGGGCAAGGCGCTCCCGGTCGTGCTGCAGCTGCGCGGCGGCGGGAAAGGCGACTGCCGCAACGGGACCGCTCAGAATGTTGTGCAACTGGTCGAGCAGCCGACGGGCGACCGCAAACAGGCCGAGCGCTTCGGTGCCTAGCCATTGGCCGATGAAGAGCCGCGGCAGCGCGTTCTGCGAGATGTAGGTCAGTCCGTTGTTTTCGACCCGGCGCGATGCAAAGCGCAGGACATCGACGAGTTCCTGCCGCTGAAAGCCGAGTTCGGGCCGCCAGCACGCTGCCGGAAAGAGCATCGCGAGGTTCATCGCGCGCCGCGCGATCTCCATGATAACAAGGCTCCAGATGCCGGCGCCCGAGAAGGCCAGGAGCACGCCAACAAGAACGGCCAGGGTTCCGCTGACCGCCCCGATGCGGGCGAGATCATTGAATTGCAGCCGCCGCACGAGCATCTGGTTGGGAACGCTCGCAAGCCCGGTGAGAACGGGCAGAACCGCCATCGCAAGAAGCGGCGCCTGCAGCTGCGGCGCCTCGAAGAAGTCCGCCGCAGCGGCCCCGCCCGCCCAGATCACGACAGCCGAGAAAACCGAAATCACGCTCAGCGCGACGAAGGCGGCATTGCGATGGCCGGCTGTGACATCCGGTTTCTGCACCACGATGTCGGCGGCATGACCACCAACGAAGATCTCGGCGAAGCCGACGATCAGCAATCCGAGCGCGAACACACCATAGGTCTCGGCGCCAAGAATTCGTGCCAGGATGATGGTGCTGATGGTTGCAAGCAACGCCTGCGCCAGTTGGCCCAATGACGCCCAGATGGCTTGCCCGGTCAGTTTTACTGCACGGCTCAATAGGTCTGCCTTCCGTCGTTCGGCTCGCAAGCTAGCCGAAGCAAGCCTGCTTTCCATCTCACGATAGATTTTGCCTTGTTGTCGAAATTGAGGGCAGGCCGCCTTTTTGTGGACGTTTCAAGCGTCATGGTTGTGCACGTTTTCCGGGTGATGCCCGGTTCATCGAGCGAATGCGCTGCAGGGGAGGCAGCGATCGAGGAGGAGCATAAAGTATGAAATTGTCGAAAGAATCTCGCAACGGCGCCCGCGTGTCGATCATCGTTCCGACCTACAATCGCGCGCAGTTTCTGCCGGCTTCAATCGACGCGCTGCTGCCGCAGATCGCGGGGGATGACGAGATCGTCGTCGTCGTTGACGGTTCGACCGATGAGACCATGGATGTGCTGTCCCGATACGGTGACAGCATCAGCGTCCTCAACCAGGAAAATGCCGGCAAGGCACGCGCCCTCAATGCCGGCTTGCAACAGAGCACTGGCCAATATGTCTGGATCGTCGACGATGACGACATCGTCTGTCCGACCGGTCTCGCCGACCTCCTGCAGGTCTTCGAGGCGGATCCGTCAGCCGACATCGCTTATGGGCGCTACGTCCGCTTTCAGCACGAGCTGGACACCCCTGCCCGTTTCCTCGACACCGGCTACTGGACCGACTGCCCGCCGGCCGAATTCCTGATCGCCACGCTGGAAGACTTTTTCGTCCATCAGCCAGGCATGCTCGTGCGCCGCCGGCTTTACGAAGCGGCGGGCCCCTTCGACGAAGCGCTGCCCCGATCCGTCGACTATGACATGCTGATCCGGCTGTCGCTTCTCGGCAGGGCGACGTCGACCCGCAACATCATCTTTCACCAGCGTTTGCACGACGGCGACAGAGGACCGGCGGCAAGCCGCTTCCAGGCACATCGCCGAAATCAAAACTGGATCAGCAACGACGCCCTCATCTTCGACCGCCTGCACCAGACACTGCCGCTGGCGGACTATTTGCCCACGCGGCGGATCGAGAACGCCGAAGAGCGACGCCGAGCCCTTCTCCAGCGCGGCGCCATCATGGCCCGCAAGAAGCGCTGGGACGTGGCGATCACCGACTTCGGACACGCGATGGAGCAAAGCCCCATCGCGCTGACTGGTCAGGAGAAGCGCATCCTGCGGCGCGCAACGGGATCGAAATACGATTGCGACGAGGTCTTCGGCAACGCCGCGATCGATGAGGGCCTGCGCGCACTCAGCCGCCGATATCCGTCGGGGCGCGACGTTGCCCGCTCGCTCGCGCGCGGCCTCGTCTGGAGGGCCCGCGATGCGGCGACCCGCGGCGAACTCACACGCAGTTCGCGGATCGCCCGGCAGGCCTGTCGATGGGCGGCGACGGCCTGGGGCTGATCGGATGAACAGGCGCCCCTCTCCGGCGGCACGCCCGGTGATGCGGTCCGCGCGACGAGCCGTTGATGCGGCCGGCAAAACCTGACAGGAATACACGCGGGAGGACGGTTCATGTATTACGCAATCTTGGCCTACCACACAGCAGGCGTCGTCGAATCCTGGACCGAGGAGGAGGACGAAGCGCTGATGACCGACCTGCTTCAGGTTCATGACCGGTTCGTCCAGCAGAAGGCCTTTGGCCCGGCCGCCCGGCTCGGACCCGCCGAAGGTGCCGTGACGCTAAGGGGCAACGGCGAAGGCATCGTCACCGATGGCCCCTTCGCCGAAACCAAGGAGCAATTGCTCGGCCTCTACGTCGTCGACTTCCCGGCCATCGACGCCGCCGTTGACGCCGCGCGCGAATTGCGCCGCTCCAATCCGAGCGCGATCTACGAAATCCGGCCGATTGCACTCTACATTCCCGGCGCGACGCTGGACCCCGGTCCGCAGAACTAGCGCCCCTCACCGGTCCTGCGCCGCCGACCGCAGGTATTCGCTCGACGTTGATGCGAACTCCCCCTGAAAGTTGATGGGAGTGCAGGCGCCTGCGCGCCGGCATTCAAATTTGGTTAACCAAACATGCGGGGCTGTGAACTGTAACAGAACTTACAACAAACTGACATTCCGGCTTCATGAAGCGGCGATATGGCAGGGTCATACCGATGACCGGTCTCCCCGAAAGAGGACCTGCTAGACATGTTTCAGTTGAAGAATGTAGCCCGCCAGTTCGGCAAGAAGACAGCCGTGAGTTCGGTTACCTTCGACATCCCGCAAGGGCAGATGGTCGGCGTGATCGGCCGTTCCGGCGCCGGTAAGTCGACGCTTCTGCGTATGATCAACCGCCTCGTCGATCTGTCGTCCGGCTCGATCGTCTTCGACGGCGCCGAAGTCTCGTCGCTTCGGGGTGCTGCCCTCCGCACCTGGCAGCGCGACTGCGCGATGATCTTCCAGCAGTTCAACCTGGTGCCGCGCCTCGACGTGCTCACCAACGTGCTGCTCGGGCGCCTCAACCACCGCTCGACCGTCTTGAGCATCCTCAACATGTTTACCCGCGAAGAACGCATCATGGCGATCGGCGCACTTGAGCGCCTCGGCATCGAACAGACCGCCCTTCAGCCGGCCGGCACGCTTTCCGGCGGCCAGCAGCAGCGCGTCGCGATCGCCCGCGCACTGATGCAGCAGCCGAAGGTTCTGCTTGCCGACGAGCCGATCGCCTCGCTCGACCCGCTGAACGCCAAGATCGTCATGGATGCGCTGCGCGACATCAACGAGCGCGACGGCATCACGGTCATCACCAACCTCCACACGCTCGACACCGCGCGCAACTATTGCGAACGCATCATCGGCATGGCGCATGGCCGCGTCGTCTTCGACGGCCAACCCAAGGATCTGACGGCGGCAGCCGTTGCCGAGATCTACGGCGCCGACACGGGCATCGAGGAATCGATGACCTCCACCAGCATCAACATTCCGGCGGCAGTGCCGCAGGAAGAAAAGGCATCGGCCGGCCTCAAGCCGCTGGCATTGGCCGGCATCTGACGCCCGCCATGATCGAAAGCCCGCGTCAAGGGCACCTCTTTGAAACCCAATAGGATCCGGCCAAGCCGGACACGGGAGAACCTTATGCTGAAGAAAGCTCTTCTGGGCGCCGTCGCGCTCCTCGCCCTCGTCGGCCACGCCCAGGCTGAAGACCTCAAGGAATTCCGCGTCGGCATTATCGGCGGCGAAAACGAAGCCGACCGCCTGCGCAATTTCCAGTGCATCGTCGACAAGCTGCCGGCTGCCATCGGCGTCGAAAAGGTTTCGCTGTTCCCGGCCGCCGACTATGACGGCGTCATCCAGGGCCTGCTTGGCGGCACGCTCGACTACGCCGAACTCGGCGCTTCCGGCTTTGCCAAGATCTATCTCGCCAAGGCCGACGCCGTCGAGCCGATCCTGACGACCGTCCAGACCGACGGCTCGACCGGCTACCACTCGATCATGGTTGCCCGCAAGGATTCCGGCATCACCAAGCTCGAAGACCTGAAGGGCAAGAAGCTCGGTTTTGCTGATCCGGACTCGACTTCCGGCTATCTCGTCCCGCTCGTCACGCTGCCGGAATCGATCGGCGCGCCGGTCAAGGAATTCTTCGGTGAAACCGGCTTCGGCGGTGGTCACGAGAACCTCGTTCTCGAAGTCGTCAAGGGCACCTTCGATGCCGGCACGACCTTCGGTTCGGGCGTCGGCGAATTCAAGGACGGCTACACCTCGGGCAACCTGAAGAAGATGGTCGACAAGGGCATCCTCGACATGAACGACCTGGTCGAGCTCTGGAAGTCGCCGCTGATCCCGAACGGCCCGATCGTCGTGCGCTCCACGATGAACGACGACATGAAGGCCAAGTTCAAGCAGTTCATGCTCGACCTGCCGAAGACCGACGCCGCTTGCTTCTCGGCCATCCAGGGCGGCGACTTCACCGGCTTCACCGAAGTCAACGCGGACTTCTACAAGCCGATCATCGACGCCCGCAAGGCGACGATCGGCGGCTGATAGACCCGCACCACTCGGGAACGCTGGCCGCCCAAACGGCCAGCGTTTCACTGTTTGAAGGGGTGCTTTCGCATCCTCCGTCGCATTGTTTTCACGCATTTCCGGGACGGAAAGCCGCTTCGCAAATTTCCTGGAAATGCTCTAGAGGCCGGCGAAAGCCGGAACGGTCATGGCAACTTCCCTGCTCCCGCGACATCTGAGCGACAACGGCGCCGTCATCGAGCGTCACTGGCAGGAACTCAGTTCCCGCCGCCGGCTCTACTCCTGGCTCGGCTTCGGCGTTCTCCTCCTGGCGCTGTCGGGTTCGCTCTGGTTCGCCAACGATTCCAATGCCGGCAAGTTCTTCGACCGTTTGCCGCATTTCTTCGATTTCGTCGGCGATCTCGCACCGCGCGACGGGCTGGAGATTTTCCGCGCCATGTTCGACCTGCCCTCGCCCTATGATGACGGCAGCTTCAAGTACAACTACCCCGAGGGCCGGCTGTACCTGACCGAGAGCTTCTACATCCCCGAATACGTGCACAAGATGCTGGAGACCGTGAACATCGCGATCTTCTCGACGGTGATCGGCACGGCCTTCGGCTTCGTGCTCTGCTTCCTTGCCGCGCGCAACCTGATGCCCAATCCGTGGATCCGCGGCATCGTTCGCCGCATCATGGAAGTTCTTCGCGCCTTTCCGGAGGTGGTGATCGCCGGCTTTTTCCTCGCGATCCTCTCGCTCGGCCCCATTCCGGCGATTGCCGCCGTCTCGATCCACACGATCGGCGCGCTCGGCAAGCTCTTCTATGAAGTGGTCGAAAACGCCGATATGAAGCCGGACGAGGGCCTGCGGGCTGCCGGCGGCAACTGGATCGAGCGCGTCTGGTTCGGCATGGTGCCGCAGGTTCTGCCCAACTTCGCCAGCTACTTCCTGCTGCGCCTCGAGATCAACGTACGCGCCTCGACCATCATCGGCGCCGTCGGTGGCGGCGGCATTGGCGAGCTTCTCCGCCTTTCGATCGGCCAGGGACACCAGGCCAAGACCCTAGCGATCGTCCTCCTGCTGTTTGCGACCATTTTTGCCGTCGACCAGTTTTCCGCCTGGCTTCGCCGCCGCCTTGTTGGCGAGCAGGCCTTCCAGCTTGCCCAGTAGGTACGCATCATGACCACGACCACACGATTGAACCCAATGGAAATGGACGCGATCGCGAGCCGCCATCCCGAGCTCCTGAAATCCTCGACCTCCAGGCGTGTGCGCACCGCGGCCACCGCCGGTGGCGTCGTCGTCTACCTCATCTTCAGCTGGTGGTTCTTCTCGATCGGCCACGTGCTCGGCAATGCCAACTGGGGCATCGCCGGCACCTACCTCGCCGACTGGGTTTCCTATGAGGTGCGCCCGGAAATCCACGTCGCCCCCGACCGGACGATGCGCCTCAACTATCAGCGCAATTCGCCGCTCGGGCCCAATCCCAATCCGGATTGGGTGGAACTCGACAGGCAGACGGTGACGCGCCAGGTCGAAATACCGGCCGCCACCGCGCAGGTGGCAAAGCCGAAGTCTAGCTCGTCCTTCAGCTTCATGGCCCCCGGTTCCGCGCTCGGCGGCCCCACCGCCACGGAAACGCAGAGCCGTGTCGAAACACGGACGGAAGAAGTCCTGACGCGCGTCGTCGTCACCTACAACCGCTCGACCAGGATCGAGATCGCCGATGGCCTGGTGAAGGCGACCCATGGCGGCGACACGCTTGTCATGGCCGTCGACGGCGCCGACACGGTGCGGCCGCAGGGCGTATTGCCCGCCTGGGCAACACAGAAGCGGCCCGGCGAAAAGATCGTGCTTGCCTTCGGTGCCACCGGCTGGGCGGAAGTCGAAGGCGACGAGGTTTCCGTCCGAAACCGCTTCTTCGGCTGGGCGAACTTCCTGTTCGACACCAACTCGCCCTTCTTCGGAAAAAGCTATGGGGAAGTCGCCTCGCTCATCACATCAGGCGAGCGCATCGATCCGGCCCGTTCCAACCTGTCGCTTGCCTGGAACAACATCCTCTATAATGCCGAGTGGCAGCATCTCGACGTCTGGACGAAGCTGCTACAGACCGTCGTCATGGCCTTCGTCGGCACGCTCTTTGCGTCGCTGATCGCCTTCCCGCTCTGCTTCCTGGCCGCCCGCAACATCACCCCGAGCTTCCTGACCAACCAGGTGGTCAAGCGCTTTTTCGACTTCCTGCGGTCGGTGGACATGTTCATCTGGGCACTGTTTTTCACCCGCGCCTTCGGCCCCGGACCGCTTGCCGGTATCTCGGCGATCTTCTTCACCGACACCGGCACACTCGGAAAGCTCTACTCCGAAGCGCTGGAAAACATCGACGACAAGCAGCGCGAAGGCGTGAAGTCGGTCGGGGCGACGCCGCTTACGGTGCAACGCTTCGGCGTGCTTCCGCAGGTGTTGCCGGTCTTTGCCAGCCAGGCGCTTTATTTCTGGGAATCGAACACCCGTTCGGCAACGATCATCGGCGCCGTCGGCGCCGGCGGCATCGGCCTGAAACTCTGGGAAGCGATGCGTACCAATTCCGATTGGGAAAATGTCGCCTATATGGTGCTTCTGATCTTGCTGGTTGTCTTTATTTTCGACAGCATCTCGAACGCGTGCCGTTCGCGCCTGATGGGCAGCAAGGCACATTGACGACAGCCAAGCATTTGCGTGTCCGCCATCATGATGTTGTCATGGAAATCGGCTAGCTGCGCATCGCATCCCGCAAACAATCGACCCGCCGCCCTGGCGGGCCGGTCGCTACAAGAAAGTGAAAACCGTGCGTTATGCCATCTATTTCGCGCCGCCAGCGGACAGCCGGCTGTCGCAGGTCGCGTCCCGTTGGCTGGGGCGCGATGCCTTTACCGGCGAAGACCTCACGCTTCCGACGATCGCCGGGATTGACGAAGAGACGCAACGCGCACTGACGGCCGACCCGCGGCGCTACGGTTTTCACGGCACACTGAAGGCGCCTTTCGAACTTGCCGAAGGCCGGGACGAAGACGAGCTTCTCAGTATTTTCGAGTGCTTTGCCGCCGACCTCGACCCGTTCGAGATCCCCGAGATCGTGCTGCATCAGTTGGGTCCGTTCTTCGCTCTCGTGCCGTCCGCGCCTTGCGCCGACCTGCAGGATTTGGCCGAAGACGCCGTTCACCGCTTCGACCCGTTCCGTGCGCCGCTGTCGGACGCCGACTTTGCCCGCCGCAAGCCAAACAGCCTGCCTGAGCGCCAGAGGCGCTACCTCAGAGAATGGGGCTATCCCTATGTTTTCGAAGAGTTCCAGTTCCACCTGACCTTGACCGGCCCGGTACCCACGGAAACCGGCGGCGTGATGCGTACCGCGCTCGAAACCACCTTTGCCGAGCATATCGGCAAACCACTTCACGTCACGTCAGTCGCGCTCTTCGTCGAACCGGAGCGCGGCGCACCCTTTACTGTCCGCTCCTTGCTGCCGCTCGGCAGCGACACCCAACGAAAGATCGCATGAGATGAGCAAAGAACAGGTTTTGACCAACGCCCGCATCGTCCTCGAGGATAGTATCCTCGATGGTTCGGTGCTGATCCGCGACGGCAAGATTGCCGATATCTCCGCGGGCACGGTTGCCAGCGGCGAGGACTTCGAAGGCGACTATCTGATCCCCGGCCTCATCGAGCTGCACACCGACCACCTCGAAGCCCATTACTCGCCGCGCCCGGGCGTGCGCTGGCTGAAAATCGCAGCGATCCAGGCCCATGACGCCCAAGTGGTCACCTCCGGCATCACCACGGTCTTCGACTGCCTGCGTCTCGGCTCCGACGAGGACGGCGGCTTCCAGAAGGGCGAAATGCGCAGCATGGCCGACGCGCTGGCCCAGGCCAAGGAAGAGGGTCGCCTTCGCGCCGATCACCTGATCCACCTGCGCTGCGAGGTCTCGACCTCCGACGTGCTCGATCACTACGAGGACTTCCAGAACGACCCGCAGGTCAAGCTCGTCTCGCTGATGGACCATGCGCCGGGTCAGCGGCAGTTCCAGACGATGGACCAGTACACGCTCTACTACAAAGCCAAGCGCGGCTTCTCGGACGAGGAATTCGCGCGCTTCGTCGAGCGGCAGCAGGCATTGTCGGCAAAGTATGCCGGTCCGCACCGCACCGCGCTCGCCGAGGCGTGTGCGGCCCGCGGCATCACCATTGCCAGCCATGACGACGCGACCGTCGACCACGTCGAAGAATCGATCGGCTTCGGTATCAAGCTTGCGGAGTTCCCGACGAGCTTCGAGGCCGCCGAGGCGTCGCACCGCGCGGGGCTGAGCGTGTTGATGGGTGCGCCGAACATCGTGCGCGGCAAGTCGCACTCCGGCAACATCGCCGCCCGCGATCTCGCCGAGCGCGGCGTGCTCGACGTGCTGTCGTCGGACTATGTGCCATTCAGCCTGATCCACGCCCCCTTCGTGCTCTCCGACGAACTCGACGCCGTCGACCTGCCAAAGGCAATCGCCATGGTGACGTCGACGCCGGCGCGCACCGTCGGTCTCGATGACCGCGGCCGCATCGCCGTTGGCCTTCGCGCCGATATCGCCCGCGTGCACCGCAAGGAAGGCATCCCGGTCGTGCGCTCCGTCTGGCGCGAAGGACGGCGTGTCGCATGAGCGCGACCGAAAAGGGCGGCGCGCTCGTCGTCGTCGTCGGGCCGAGCGGCGCCGGCAAGGACAGCGTCATGGGCTTTGCCGCCCGGCACTTTGCCGATTGTCACGACGTGCATTTCGTCCGCCGGGTCATCACCCGTCCGTCGGATGCCGGTAGTGAAGTGCATGAAAGCGTGTCGGAAGACGAGTTCGTCGAGATGCAGAAGGATGGCGCCTTCGCCGTCTTCTGGGATGCGCATGGGCTGAAATACGGCATCCCCGCCGTCGTGCTCAGGAATGTCAGGGACGGCATGACGGCGATCGTCAATGGCAGCCGCGGTGCCCTGCCGGCGTTCCGCGAAGCCTTCGGCGAGATCGCCGTCGTCGTTGTTACAGCCGAGACGCCAGTGCTTGCAAAACGACTTGCCGAGCGCGGTCGGGAGAGTGAAGAGGAAGTTTTGCGACGCCTCAGCCGCCAGGCGCCTGACGTCACCTCAGGCCCCGATGTCAGCGTCATCGACAACAGCGGGCGCCTCGACATTGCCGGAAACCGCTTCGTAGAGGTGGTCGAACGGCTGCGCGCAAAGGCGGATCACGCGGTTTAGCGTGACCCACGTTCGCGGCCCGGCAGGCTTGCGAGTCGGGGGCACGCATCGCGATCTCCATTCCAAGGACAGGCGAAGGCTCCGAACCTCAGGGTTCGGAGCCTTTTCTTTTTACCTGCCGTGATGACGAACCCGCGAGAAGAAATTCCAGCGAAATCAGAGTTCTACGGCCATTTTCTCAAAGCTCCCGCTCCGCTTCACTCGGCCGATCGCCCTTTCCTTTTCCGCAGGCTCCATAAATTTCCCCTTGTGGAGCAAACTAATATGTATATACATTATATCCAGTGGAGGCGACCTGATGAACGAATTCTCGACCCGCAAGCCAGCATCCGGCATTTGGCGCAATGTGCGTCTCGTGACGCTTGGCGAATCCGTTGACGGTCTTGGCCTCGTCGAGAATGCGGCCGTGGCGGTCGTCGATGGGCGGATCGCCTATGCCGGGCCGGAGAACGGGCTGCCCGCCGAACTCGCACGCAGCCTCGAAACGACGGACTGCCAGGGCCGCGTAATGACGCCCGCCCTTATCGACTGCCACACCCATCTCGTTCATGGCGGCAACCGCGCCCGCGAATTCCAGATGCGCCTCGAAGGCGCCACCTATGAAGAAATTGCCCGCGCCGGCGGCGGCATCGTTTCCTCGGTCAAGGCGACCAATGCGCTGACCGTCGATCAGCTTGTCGAAAGCGCCCTGCCGCGCCTCGATACGCTTCTTGCCGAGGGCGCCTCGACCGTCGAAATCAAATCCGGCTACGGCCTCAACGTCACGGCCGAGCTCAACATGCTGCGCGCCGCCCGCAAGCTCGAAACGCTGCGGCCGGTGCGCGTTGTCACGAGCTATCTCGCCGCACACGCAACGCCTGCGGACTACAAAGGCCGCAACGGCGACTACATCACCGAGGTCGTGCTGCCTGGGCTCGACGCCGCCCACGCCGAGGGCCTGGTCGATGCGGTCGACGGTTTCTGCGAGGGCATTGCCTTTTCGACCGCCGAGATCGCCCGCGTCTTCGACCGCGCCAAGGCACTCGGCCTGCCGGTCAAGCTGCACGCAGAACAGCTCTCCAACCTTGGCGGCGCAAAGCTCGCGGCCTCTTACGGCGCGCTCTCGGCCGACCACCTGGAATATCTCGACGCAGAAGGTGCTGCAGCTCTTGCGAAGTCAGGCACGGTCGCCGTGCTCTTGCCGGGCGCCTTCTATGCGCTGCGCGAAGAGCGGCTGCCGCCGGTCCAGGCTTTGCGTGACGCCGGCGCGCGGATCGCGATCGCCACCGACTGCAATCCCGGTACCTCGCCGCTGACCTCGCTGCTTCTCACGATGAACATGTCGGCGACGTTCTTCCGGCTAACGGTGGCCGAATGCCTTGCCGGTGCAACGCGCGAAGCCGCCCGCGCGCTTGGCCTGCTGGCCGAAACCGGCACGGTCGAAGTCGGCAAGTCCGCCGATCTGGCAATCTGGAACATCGAGGATCCGGCCGAACTCGTCTACCGCATCGGCTTCAATCCGCTTCATGAATGCATCTTTAGAGGGCAAAGGACCGGTCAATGACCATCACTCTACACCCGGGCTCCGTGCCCCTCCGCGACCTCGAAACCATCTACTGGACCGGCGAGCCGGCACGCCTCGATCCGTCTTTTGATGCCGGCATCGACAAGGCCGCGCGTCGCATTGCCGAAATCGTCGCCGGCAACGCCCCGGTCTACGGCATCAACACCGGCTTCGGCAAACTCGCCTCGATCAAGATCGACAGCGCCGATGTCGCAACGCTGCAGCGCAACCTGATCCTGTCGCACTGCTGCGGCGTCGGCGAGCCGTTGGCCGAAAACGTCGTTCGCCTGATCCTGTCGCTGAAGCTCGTCTCGCTCGGCCGAGGCGCCTCCGGTGTGCGCCTCGAACTGGTGCGCCTGATCGAGGCGATGCTCGAAAAGGGCGTCATCCCCGTTATCCCCGAAAAGGGTTCCGTCGGCGCCTCCGGCGACCTCGCGCCACTCGCCCATATGGCCGCCGTCATGATGGGTCACGGCGAAGCTTACTTCGAGGGCCGCCGCCTGTCCGGCGCCGAAGCGCTGTCCGCCGCCGGCCTCAAGCCGGTGGTGCTTGCCGCCAAGGAAGGCCTCGCGCTGATCAACGGCACCCAGACCTCGACGGCGCTGGCGCTCGCCGGCCTCTTCCGCGCCCACCGTGCCGCGCAAGCAGCACTCATCACCGGCGCCATGTCGACGGACGCGGCCATGGGTTCGTCCGCGCCCTTCCATCCGGATATCCATACGTTGCGCGGTCATCGCGGCCAGATCGACACGGCCGCGTCTCTCCGTGCGCTGCTTGCAGGTTCGGCAATCCGCGAAAGCCACATCGAGGGCGACGAGCGCGTGCAGGATCCCTACTGCATCCGCTGCCAGCCGCAGGTCGATGGCGCCTGCCTCGATCTGCTGCGCTCGGTCGCCCGCGTGCTTGAGACCGAAGCCAACGCCGTCACCGACAACCCGCTGGTTCTTTCGGACAATTCCGTCGTCTCCGGCGGCAACTTCCACGCCGAGCCGGTTGCCTTTGCCGCCGACCAGATCGCCCTTGCCGTCTGCGAGATCGGCGCGATCTCGCAGCGCCGTATCGCGCTGCTCGTTGACCCTGCCCTTTCCTACGGTCTGCCGGCCTTCCTCGCCAAGAAGCCGGGGCTGAACTCCGGTCTGATGATCGCCGAAGTCACCTCGGCGGCCCTGATGTCCGAGAACAAGCAGCTCTCGCATCCGGCCTCGGTCGACTCGACACCGACTTCGGCCAACCAGGAAGACCACGTTTCCATGGCCTGCCACGGCGCGCGCCGCCTGCTGCAGATGACCGAAAACCTGTTCTCGATCGTCGGCATCGAAGCACTAACCGCCGTCCAGGGCGTCGAATTCCGCGCCCCGCTCGCCACCAGCCCCGAATTGCAGAAGGCCGCCGCCGCCCTTCGCGCCGTGTCCCCGACGATCGAAGAGGATCGCTACATGGCCAACGACCTCAAGGCCGCCGGCGACCTCATCGCCTCGGGCCGTCTGAACGCCTCCGTCTCCGCCGGCATCCTGCCAAGCCTGGAGGCTTGAGATGGCTGTCGTCGAAGTCAGAAAAGGCAACTCGCCGGTCATCCTCGGCTTTCCGCATACCGGCACCGACGTGCCGGCGGCGGTCTGGGATCGGCTGAACGACAACGGCCGTATCCTCGCCGATACCGATTGGCATATCCACCGGCTCTATGATGGTCTTCTGCCGGAAGTGACCGTTGTTCGCGCCACCTTCCACCGCTACGTGATCGACGCCAACCGGGATCCCGAAGGCGTCAGCCTCTACCCCGGCCAGAACACGACCGGCCTGATCCCGGAAACGGATTTCGACGGCAAGCCGATCTGGAAGGACGGAGAAGCGCCGACCGAAGCCGATATCGCCGAACGTCTCCAGGCGTTCCATGCGCCCTATCACGCGGCCCTTGCCGCCGAGATCGAGCGGGTGAAAGCGATCCATGGTGTGGTCGTGCTTTATGATTGCCACTCGATCCGCTCGCACATCCCGTTCCTGTTCGAAGGCAAGTTGCCGGATCTCAACATCGGCACCGACATGGGCAAGACCTGCGCGCCCGAAATCGAGAAGGCGACAGCTGAAATCACTGCCAGTGCCGAAGGTTACAGCAGCATTCTCAACGGCCGCTTCAAGGGCGGCTGGACCACCCGCCACTATGGCCGCCCGGAAACCGGCGTGCATGCCATTCAGATGGAGCTCGCGCAATCGACCCATCTCGCCGCCGAAGAGCCGCCTTTCGCGCTCGACGCCACACGATCCGCCCTTTTGCGAAAGCCGCTGGGTGCGATCCTCAACCGCATCGAAACAACAGCATTTGACCTCAAGACACTGACAGGGAGCGAGGCATGACCATCAACAATCCGCGCCACAACATTCGCGACGTGCGCGCCCCTCAGGGCACCACGCTCAATGCCAAGAGCTGGCTGACCGAAGCGCCGCTGCGCATGCTGATGAACAATCTGGACCCGAACGTGGCGGAAAACCCGCACGAGCTGGTCGTCTATGGCGGTATCGGTCGCGCGGCGCGCACCTGGGCCGACTTCGACAAGATCGTCGAGACGCTGAAGGACCTCAACGACGACGAGACCTTGATGGTCCAGTCCGGCAAGCCGGTCGGCGTGTTCCGCACCCACAAGGATGCGCCTCGCGTTCTCATCGCCAACTCCAACCTCGTACCGCACTGGGCGAACTGGGACCATTTCAACGAGTTGGATAAGAAGGGTCTCGCCATGTACGGCCAGATGACCGCCGGCTCGTGGATCTACATCGGCACGCAGGGCATCGTGCAGGGCACCTACGAAACCTTCGTGGAAGCCGGCCGTCAGCACTACGGCGGCAATCTCAAGGGCAGGTGGGTGCTGACCGGCGGTCTCGGCGGCATGGGCGGCGCCCAGCCGCTCGCCGCCGTCATGGCCGGCGCATCGTGCCTCGCCGTGGAATGCAATCCGGACTCGATCGATTTCCGCCTGCGCACCCGCTACCTCGACGAAAAAGCCGAGACGCTGGACGAGGCGATGGAAATCATTGCCCGCTGGACGAAGAACGGCGAAGCGAAATCCGTCGGTCTGCTCGGCAACACTGCCGAGATCCTGCCGGAAATGGTCCGCCGCGGCATCCGCCCGGACATGGTCACAGACCAGACCTCGGCGCACGACCCGGTCAACGGCTACCTGCCGAAGGGCTGGACAATGGCCGAATGGAAGGCCAAGCGCGAAAGCGACCCGAAGGCTGTCGAAAAGGCCGCCCGCGCCTCGATGCGCGAGCATGTGGAAGCGATGATCGCCTTCCAGGACATGGGCATCCCGACCTTCGATTATGGCAACAACATCCGCCAGGTCGCCAAGGAAGAAGGTCTCGAAAACGCTTTCGCCTTCCCGGGCTTCGTTCCGGCCTATATCCGTCCGCTCTTTTGCCGCGGCGTCGGCCCGTTCCGTTGGGCGGCCCTGTCCGGCGATCCGGAAGATATCTACAAGACTGATGCCAAGGTCAAGGAACTGCTGCCCGACAACAAGCACCTGCACAACTGGCTGGACATGGCGCGCGAACGCATCTCCTTCCAGGGCCTGCCGGCGCGTATCTGCTGGGTCGGCCTCGGCGATCGCCACCGCCTCGGCCTCGCCTTCAACGAAATGGTCAGGAACGGCGAGCTGAAGGCGCCTGTTGTCATCGGCCGCGACCACCTCGACTCCGGCTCGGTCGCCTCGCCGAACCGCGAAACCGAAGCGATGAAGGACGGCTCGGACGCCGTCTCCGACTGGCCGCTTCTGAACGCTCTGCTCAACACCGCATCGGGCGCCACCTGGGTCTCGCTGCATCATGGCGGCGGCGTCGGCATGGGCTTCTCGCAACATTCGGGCGTCGTCATCTGCGCCGACGGTACCGATGATGCGGCCAAGCGCCTGGAGCGCGTGCTCTGGAACGACCCGGCAACCGGCGTCATGCGCCATGCCGACGCGGGCTACGACATCGCGCTCGATTGCGCCAAGGAAAAAGGCCTGCGCCTGCCGGGCATTCTCGGCAACTGATCCGCGCCCGACCGACATACTCAAGGACCTACAGATAGGGGCGCCGAAAGGCGCCCCTATCACTTTTTGATGAGACTGGCGTCAGGAGTGCGTCTTCCTGACTCCGGCGCCTTGCAGCCGTTGATAGCAATGCTAGAAAAATCGAGATGCCATCGCATTGCCCGCGACGCGTTGCAGGACGTCTCCGTTCGCTCACGTGCGCACTGGCTTTGATGAGAAGGCTTGATGCGTTACGGCACGAATAGGAGAAGAACCATTAGACATCTGATGTTTGCCACCGGGCTTCTTGCGGGCGTCTTTGTTGCCTCGTCCGCGCTCGCCCAGACCGTGAGTTTCTTCGGCCCTGTTCGCAACGGAGAACGGCATTTTACCGCCTTCCCGGAGTTTATCGGCGTCGGCATGAGCCAAGGGGAGACCAAGAAGAGGGACGTGGTCTTCTCGACAATTCAAATGATCGCCATGGCCGCCGGACTTGAGACCAAGGCTCAACCGGGCCTTGGAAGAAACACCATCGGCGTGATCTTCAGAAAGGACGTCGTCAAGAATGGGCGGGTCGACGTCAGCAAGATTGAAGACTTCGGTTTCGACGCCTACTACGAGCGCCTACTGAACGATACTGCGGCAACTGGCGTACCGAACTGCGCTTCCGCCGTGAACTATTCCGCGGAAGGACGGTTTGACCGAGCCGTCATCGTTGCAAACAGCGATGTCCCCGACCAGGAATTGGCGACCTGTGTGGCGCAGGCCCAGGCGCACGCTCTGGGGATAGCCACCTTTACCTCCAGCAAAGCCGACTTTTCGCGCTTCTTCGCAAGGATCATGATCCTCGCCGATCAGAAGAAGAGGTGTCTCCAGGACAACCAGACAAAGTTCACCTGCACTTTTGTCGACGAGCCCTGGGACTGACTCACGAACGCCGGACTGTTTTCTTCCCTGATTTGTCGCCGTCGAGCGCGAGCAGCAGCACCAGCCCGGCAAGGCCCCCGGCACCGCCAAGCAGGGCGGTGCCCGAGTAATCGCTGATCCGCGTGCCGAGTGCAAAAAGCCCAGCACAAAGACCGCCGCTCAGGAAAAGGTTCACGGCGAGCAGCGAGCTCCCCAATCCCGGTCGGTCGGCAATCAGGTCCTGGAGGTAGCTGATCGGGATCGTGATCAACGCGGCGGCGCCAAAGGCGCTGATCAGCGTGAGCGCGTAGATTTGCCAGGTCGCAGTCGAGAAGCCGAGCAGCACCATGTAGCCGATATAGATCGCGGTCCCGAGCGCCAGCGCCTTGAATGGCACGAGGCTCAGTTGGATGCGCGCCCAGACGAAGATGAACACGACTTCGAGGAAGGCGACGATGCCGACGATGATGCCGATATCGGTGACGCTGCCGCCGATCTCGTCGGTCATGATCAGGGGCAGCACGGCGGCATTGACGTGCAGCGACGAGGTGATGATCGCAACCGCGATGACGCGCAGGAAAATCCGCGGCGCCAGGATCTCCCGAAAAGACGTCCAGTACGAAAGCCGCTTGCCGAGCGATGCGTCGGCCCCGCTTTCGTTGGGCAGTTTGAAATAGACGATCAGCAGATTGGCGAGGCAACCGAGACAGGCGAGCAGATAGGCCGGCAACATGCTGTCGCCGCCGGCGAGCGCAAAGCCGACCAGTCCGGGCACCAGAACCCAGGACACGGATATGGCCGCGCGGGCGCCCGTCGTCAGAGACGCAGCGTCATGGCCGCTCATCCGCCGGGCGATGCTGCGCACATTGGCAAAGAGCAGCGTGTAGACCGCGCCGTAGATCGGCAGCAGCAAGAGGACGCTGACGACGAAGCTCATCTGGTGCGGGAGCACATAGACGATGCCGTAGCCGACAACACCGAAAAAGATCGCCGTCGACATCAGCAGTCGGTAGTTGCCGACACGATCGGCCAGAATGCCGATCGAAACGCTGACGATGACGTTCACTGTCGAGGCAAGCAGGATCAGCAGCGAATAGACAGCGTCGCTGAGCCCCAGCTCGTTGATACCGACGACGGACTGATAGGGCGAGGTGGCCGCACCGGCAAACCCGAACAGGAAGATTGCCAGCATGCTGATCCGCATGGCCGGGTTGCGCATGGCGCTGAGAATGGTGGAGGTCATTCTAGAATGTATCCGCGAAGCGGGTGGAGGATATCGCACAATCGCTTAAATTGTGATCGATTTAAGGACAGTGTTATGCGGAAGGCCAAGTCGTTTCAGCGCTCCTTGCGCGTCGAACGACGCGCGGCGCTTTGAGGAAAGCCCTACCCGAAAATCGGGGAGGGAAAATGCGAAACATGTCTCAGCCGCCGCTCGACCAACGCGCCGAAAAGCGGGCGACAGGTTCGAAGGCAAAGTCCTGGTCAAACGGATAAGCCGGTCGCTGACGGCGCAGGCTCGCGAGCCCCTCTATGTCCTGATTGACGACCCCGTCAGTCAGGGCCATCAGGTTGGGGTTGGCGATCGGCGCCAATTCAGGCGAAAGATAGCCCGACTTGACGACGAGCAACCGCACCGCCTTGGGGTCGAGGCCCAGCCGCCGGAAATCCTCGATGTTGTGGTAGGGCCTGCGGCGTGCCGCGATGACCACATCGATCGCGCCGACACGCACCACCGCCTGCCGCTCTTTCGCAGGCCCGGGATCGTCCAGCGTGACGACCTCAGCCAGCATTTCTGCGCGTGGGCTTGCCGGATCGAGGCTGCCGCCGATCTTGAGCATCAACGTTTCGCCGGTACCGGCGGCAAAGCAGGCTTCGACCGCCGGCAGGTCCGTGATACCGGCAATCAAGGCGCCCCGCCAGCCACGGGCGAGCAGCGCCTTCAGCACATCGGCGCGGTCGCCGACGCCGCCGCCGGTCGGGTTGTCGCCGGAATCCGCAAGAATGATCGGCGTCGTCGTTGCCCGCTCGGCGATATCGAGCATTTCGTTCAGCGGCCCCGTCACAGGACCGAAGCGGAAGTTTCGACGTTCGGACCAGTAGCCGGCGGCAATCTCCTCCGCTGCCCGTTTGGCCGCCGCCCTATCGGTAGCAGTTACCACCGCACAGGCGGTCGCCCGCGGCTCGTCGGCCCAGACATAACCGACCATCAGGTTGGCATCGAGAACGCCCGGCCGCTTATCCATTTCGGGCAGTTGCGCGTAAAGCGACTTTGCCGGCTCGTCCTCCGTCGATGTGCATTCGCCGGGAAGCAGGACCGGAACCGGTGCCCAGGCGATGCCGGGACGCGTGCCGTCTCTCAGCGCCGAGACGAGCATCGACCAGGCACGGGTCATGGTCTCCGGCGTGTCGATATGCGGCGCGGTTCGATAGGCGGCAAAGATGTCGAGCTGGTCGATGATCTCTTGGCTGACATTGCCATGCAGGTCGTAGCTGGCCGCAATCGGGCAATCGGGGCCGACGACAGCGCGGGCGGCCGAGATCCAGCCCCCCTCAGCATCGTCCACCCCATCGACCTTGATGGCGCCGTGCATGGCGAGATAGAGGCCGTCGATCGGCAGGGCTTCACGCAGCTTGTCGAGGAACTCCGCCTTGAAGGCGTCGTAGGTCGGACGCGACACCGGACCGCCGGGCACGGCGCGCGCATGCAGCAGCGGCAGATGCTCGACGCCTTCTGCCTTCATAAACCCGAAGTATTCGGCGTCCAGCAGCGCCTGTCCGCGCAGCACGCGAAAATCTTCCTCCGTCATCAGGACAGGCGAATAGGTGCTGCATTCGGTATGGATCCCACCAACGGCGATGCGCATGGGCGTTCCCCTCAGAGGTTCGGGCTGAGCGGCGCGATGGCCGCAAAGCGAAGCCAGTCCTTCGCCGACTTCGGTGTCCATGCCGCTTCAGCGATAGCAGGAAGCCGCGGGAAGACGAGACGGTTGAAGTAGCCGCGCGAAAGATAATGCTCGGACCAGATGCAGGCCTGCACCCCTCTGAGGCGGGCCTTCAATTCGTCCGGGAACTCGCCCTCGGCCTCGTAGCCATAGGTGTGCGCAGGTGTCGCCGTACCGGCCCAGCTTGCGCCCGGCTCCTGCCAGGCATCGGCCTGCGCCATGTCGAGGTAATAGGCCTGACCGGGGGTCATCACCACATCATAGCCTTCGCGCGCGAGCTCGATCCCGACCTCCGGCCGCTCCCAGGCCATCAGCAGCGTATCTTCGGTCGAGACACCGCCGCCATGCGCCACCTCGTTCCAGCCGGCGAGCTTGCGGCCACGCGCCGTCAGCATCTGCTTGACCCGTTTCAGGAAGTAGGATTGCAGCGCGAAGGTGCCGGAGATGCCCTCCTGCTCCATCAGCTTCTTGGCCAGCGGCGAAGCGAGCCAAGAACCGTTCGCCACTTCGTCGCCGCCGATATGGATGTAGGCGCTCGGGAAAAGCTCGACCATTTCGTCGAGGACTTTCTCCAGAAACACGTAGGTAAAGGCAACGGCCGGGTTGAGCGCATTGTTGGGATAGCCCTGAACCGAGTGGTAGCTCTCCGGTGCCTCCTGGCCGTCGGTCAGATCCGGCAGCGCCACCAGGGTCGCCGTGCTGTGGCCGGGGATGTCGATCTCCGGCACGACATCGACATGCAGCGCCGTCGCCTGCGCGACGATCGCCTTGACGTCCTCCTGGCTGTAGAAGCCCCCGACGGGCTCAGCACCGTTGCCGAGCTGCGGCAACAGCGGCTCATCCGGCCCGCGCAACACGCCAAGCGTGGTCAGTTGCGGATATGCCTTGATCTCCAGGCGCCAGGCCTCGTCGTCGGTCAGGTGCCAATGGAAAACGTTGAGCTTGAACCAAGCGAGAATGTCGATCAGCCGCGCCACATCCGCCGTCGGATAGAACTGGCGGGAGACGTCGAGGTGGCAACCGCGCCAGCTGTAACGCGGCGCATCCGAAATTGTGCCGCTCGCCGGAAAGCGGAACTTTTGCGGATGGTTGCGTGCCCCATCCAGAAGCTGGACCAGGCTGGTCAAACCATATTGCCGGCCGGCGCTGCCGCCAAAGCTGAGGCGAATTTCGGTCTCGGAAAAGTCGAGCCGATAGGCCTCAGCCTTAAGACCAGCGTCGGCGGCAAAGACAATCGCCCGCCCCTGCTTCGAGGCCGCCAGGCTGAAGGGGGCGTGCCCCGCAGCAAACAGGCGATGATACATCGCCAGAACCGTATCGATGGCTGCGACATCCTCGCCCGACGCGCCGACCGCCGGATAGAGAACGACGGGGAAGCCGTCTCCAGCACGAAGCTCGAGCTTCGCCGGCCAGGGCTGCAACGCATAGGGCTGATCGAGCTTGCCTTCCGGCAGCCGCACTGGCGGCGGCTCACTGACAGCATTTTCAAGCAGCAGGTCGGAGACGGCAACCGGCACGTGCCGGCCATCGGCGAGCGTCAGATAGGCGGACTTCGCACCATCGGTGCAGTGGCGCGCATTGCGGTGCAGGCCGCTGACAGTGAAGGTCCAGCTCTCGCCGTTTTCGATCGTCAGCCCCGTTGGCGGCGCGAATTCGTGAAAGTTGGCGTTGCGGCGCAGGAATACGGCATTGTCGCAGGCCTTGGGATCAATCACCCGGGTGAGCGAGGTATAGACGATCCTGAAACCGGAAAGCGGCGCTCCGGAGAAATTGAACAGCGTGAAGGTAAACCGCCCGAACGGCCCGCCATCCGGCTGCCAGGACGCCTCGAGACGGTAGGAAACCGGGTGCATGCTCATCCTCCAGAATGCTTATGTCAGTAGTGGCTTGATTGCGAGAACGTGCGGGCCAGCTCCGCCTGTCCTGCGGTCAGGCCGCAATCGACAGGCAGGCAGACGCCCGAAATGGCGGCCGCCAGCGGGCCTGCGAGAAAATGCACGGCATTGGCGACGTCATCGGGATTGACGATGCGCTGCAGCGGATACCAGCGGCGCGCCTCTTCGAATACGTCCGGGTTCGATGCCGCCCTCGCCTCCCAGGCCTGGGTGCGCACCGTACCGGGCGCCACCGCATTCGAGCGGATGCCGAACTTGCCGTACTCGACCGCGATCAGTCGGGTCAGGTGTAGGAGGCCGGCCTTGGCGGCGCTATAGGCCGGGTGGCCGAAGACGTTCATGCCGTTGACCGAGGCGATGTTGACGACCGACCCGTGGGTCTCTTTCAGCATGTCCTCGACGGCGCGAAAGGTGAGGAAGGCTGCCTCGAGGTTCAGCGCATTGTCCATGCGCCAGATCTCCGGCGTCGTGTCGTGCAGGCTGACGGCACGGGCGGCACCCGCATTGTTGACGAGGGTGCGGACGGCGCCCTTCTCCGCGGCCTTCGCTGCCATCGCAGCAACGCTTGTCGCGTTGGTCACGTCACAGGCGACAGCGACGAAGCGCCTATCGTCGCCAAGCGCCCGTGCTGCCTTTTCGGCGGCCTCCGCATCGATGTCGACGAGCAGGACCACGTCATGGTCGTCGGAAAGCTTGCGGGCGATGGCACGGCCGATATCGCCGGCGGCACCGGTGACGATCGCGAGAGATTGCGTCATGCGTTGACCTTTCGCGGCACGTCAGTCTCCGAGCAACTGGCGGTCGTCACCGTCGCGGTGCGTCACCAGCTGCTGTTTGATGCGCCGAAGTGTGGCTGTTGCCTGCGGCTGAACCCGGTAGGCGACGAGGCTGGAGAGGATGTCAAGCAGCGCCAGATAGGCGATGCGGGTGGAGGTGGGACGGTAGATGTTGTTGCCCTCGGGCAGGTCGACCGGAACGGTGATGCTGGCAGCGTTGGCCACCGGGCTGCCGCTCTGCGTCAGTGCGATAGTCGGCACTTTCAGTTCGCGCGCGAGCGTGAAGGCGCGCACCAGTTCGGCGTTGCGGCCGGAAAATGAGGAGCCGATCAGCACGTCCGTCGGCCGGGCCGCCGCCGTCATCATCAGTTGCATGCTGTGATCAGAGCTGGACGTGATGCGCAGCCCGAAACGAAAGAGCCGGTTTTGAAGTTCGCCGGCGATCATCGACGAATTGCCACCGGAACCAAAGGCATAGATCATTTCCGCTGAGGCAATCCGCTCGACCGCCTGTTCGATCGCGGCCAGATCGAGCGAGCGATGCAGCAAGAACAACGCGTTCTGCGACTTGGTGATAATGTCCTGGGCGACGTCGCCGGTCTCGCGGCTCTTCGGCTCGGGCTTCAGGTAGCGCATGCCGATATAGGCGGTGCGCGCAAGCTGCACCTTGAAGTCGGAGAAACTGTCACAGCCCAGCCGGCGACAGAAGCGGGTGACCGTCGGCGGCGAAACGTCCGCCTTGCCTGCGAGCTCGATGATGGAGGCGTTTACCGCGAACTCGAAGTCGTTCAGGAGAATATCGGCAATGCGGTTTTCCGATTGGGAGAGCCGCCCTTTTTCTTCCTGCAGTGTCGCGAAGATGTCCATCGCCCGCTTACGCCTTGCTCGGATCACGAATGAGAGCGGGCTGCGGACCGAAAACCGCTCCCGCTCCAGAATCAGCCTTCCTTCGGCTTATAGGCCACGCAGTCGATCTCGACCTTGCAATCGACCATCATCGACGACTGGACGCAGGCACGTGCCGGCGGATGCGCGCCGAAGTACTCCTGGTAGATCTTGTTGAATGTCCAGAAGTCCCGGGGATCGTCGAGCCATACGCCGCAACGAACCACGTGCTCCGGGCCGTAGCCGGCTTCCGCCAGAATGGCCATCACATTGGCGATCGTCTTGTGGGTCTGGGGGATGATCCCGCCCTCGATGATTTCGCCGTTTTCCATGGCGACCTGACCGGAGACATAGAGCCAGCCGTCCGCCTCGACAGCGCGCGCAAAGGGCAAAGGTTTGCCGCCAGCGCCGACCTGTTCCGCACCATAGCGCTTGATCGTCATCTTGAGCCTTCTTGCAAATTATTTTCTTTGATCGTTGACAAGTGACCATAGAAAGCTGAATTTGGCTAGCGAAAAACACCATTCATGAAAAGAATTTCAATCCAGGGCGCGAATATGCGGGATCCTTTTCTCAATCCATTCCCCTCTTCCGATGCTGCACGCCACTCGATCTGGGAGATGCTGGTCTCCCGCGACATCACTGCCTTTCTGGCAGCCGACTGGTCGATGGTTGCAGACGATTTCGTCGGAGAGAGTTTCATCGGCATCGACGGACGCCGCGAAACCAATCCGGACAATTGGCGACTGACGTTCCCGTCGCTCGCCGCCTATCGCGAAGAGTGGCTGCGCCAGGCGCAGGATTTTGCGACACAGAGCTTCGCCGAGGATCCGCGCACTGCGATCTTCACCACGACGACGCTCGAGGACATCGAGATCAACGGCGAGCAGGCGCTGGCGCGCAAGAAGTTCGACGGCAGCCTGAAGAAGACGGACGGCAGCGTCGACATCCTGAAATGGCAGACAGTCTATTACTGCCGTCTGCATGAGGGACGCTGGAAGATCGCCGGCTTTACCGGCTACCTGCCAAACCCGATGGGCGCGATTTCCGCATAATTTCCTGGATCGTCACCCGTCCGGGAAAAATCATGCGCCAGACTTAGAGCTTGCAGCGGCTTTCGCTCATCCGGCCGGATGAGCGGCGCTGCGGGCGTGACGCGATAGAAAAGGCAACGGCATTGCGGATCTTCACAGCGGCGCTTGCGACCGAGACCAACACCTTCTCTCCGATCTGCATCGACCGCAGGGCCTTTGAAGCCTCGCTATACGCTCCGCCGGGAGAACACCCGGAGACGCCGACGCTTTGCACGGCGCCGATCACCGTCGGCCGGCGCGTCTGCGCTGAGAAGGGCTGGGACCTGATCGAGGGAACCGCGACCTGGGCGGACCCGGCTGGCCTCGTCAACCGTGAAACCTACGAAGGCCTGCGCGACGAAATCCTTGGCCAGTTGCGCGCTGCCATGCCCGTCGACGCCGTGGTGCTCGGCCTGCACGGCGCGATGGTCGCCGATGGTTACGAAGATCCCGAAGGCGACCTGCTGGCGCGCGTGCGCGCAATCGTCGGCCCCGATATCCTCGTCTGCGCCGAACTCGACCCCCATAGCCACCTGACCGCCAAGCGCGCCGCCGCCTCGAACTTCTTCGTCTACTTCAAGGAGTTTCCGCACACCGACTTCGTCGACCGGGCCGAGGATCTCTGGAAGATCGCCGTCGACACGCTCGAAGGCCGTGTGACACCCGTCATGTCGATCTTCGACTGTCGGATGATCGACGTCTACCCGACCTCGCGCGATCCGATGCGCTCCTTCGTCGACAAGCTGATGCGCATCGAGAAGGAAGACGCCGACGTGCTTTCGCTTTCCGTGATCCACGGCTTCATGGCCGGCGACGTCCCGGAAATGGGGACGAAGCTGCTTGCCGTCACCAACGGCAGGCCGGAGAAGGGCGCGAACCTCGCGCGGGAACTGGGTCTCGAACTCTTCTCCCACCGCGGCACCTTCATAATGCCGCAGATCGACGAGAAGCAGGCGGTCGACGAGGCGCTCGCGGCAACCAGAGGCCCCGTTGTCATCGCCGATGTCTGGGACAATCCGGGCGGAGGTACGGCCGGCGACGCGACGGTGCTGCTTGAAGAGTTGCTCGCCCGCGGCGCAACCGACGTTGCGGTCGGCACGATCTGGGATCCGATGGCGGTGCAGATCTGCATGGCGGCGGGCGAAGGCGCCGAAATCCCCTTGCGCTTCGGCGCCAAGTCGGCGCCGGGAACCGGCAATCCGGTCGATGGCACGATCAAGGTGGTAAAGCTGGTGCGGAATGCCGAGATGCGCTTCGGCGAGAGCTTCGCTCCCTTCGGAGATGCGGCTCACATCCGTTTCAAGGGTATCGACATCATCCTCAATTCGACCCGGGCGCAAAGCTTCGATCCGAGCCTGTTTTCGGTGATGGGCATCGACCCGACGGAAAAGAAGATCCTGGTCATCAAGTCGACCAACCACTTCTACGCCTCGTTCTCCAAGATCGCGGCGGAGATCCTCTATTGCTCGGCCGGCACGCCCTACCCGAACAATCCGGCCAGGACCGACTACAAGCGCGCACCGAAGAATAACTGGCCGAAGGTCGAGAACCCGCACGCAACCGACAAGGGCGCGGCCTGACGATTTGTGGCAGCGTCGCAGGGCGCGATCGCTCCTTCAGCGATCGACGGCCTGGCGGGCCATCTCGATGTACTGTGCGACGTGTTTCTCATCTATATCCGCCGGGCACAGGAGCTTGATGTGGCGGCGAAGCTTGCCCGAGCCTTCCAGGACGGCATGTGGATCGGGCAAGGCGCCGCCCCGGCTAAATTCCAGCGTCACGTGCTCTGCGTAGGAAAAGACGCCGCAGAAGCTCTCACCGGACGAAAACAGGATGCCGCCATATTTCACCTCCTCGGTGACCGCAGGGCCCGAGGCGAGCGCGAATTCCCGCAGTCGGGTGATGATCGCGACCTGATCGCCGCGATGAAGCTCGATCTCCCGCAGAAGGGCCCGGATCCGATCATCCGTCATACGGCACCCGAGGCGATGACAAACGGCTTGTACTCCGGCGCCGGTTCGCGGTTGGAGTAGATGTAGAGCAGCACTCCGTTCGGGTCCTTCACCGCAAAGCCACGATCTCCCCAAGGGTGATCCTCGATCGGCAGTGCCGCGGCAAGGCCTGCCGCCGTGATCCGGCGATACTCGCCATCGACATCTTCGACACAGAGATTATAGGTGAGGCCTTCGGTGTTGCACACGGGCTGCCCCTGTTGCGGTTCCATGAATTGCAGCGACAGGCCTTGGCCCAGTTCCAGGCTGATGTACCAGCCGCAGTCGAAGGTCAGCCGCGCAGAGAAGTATGTCTGGTAAAAGTCCCGCGACGCGGCAATCCGGTTGGTCGTAATACAGGGCGAGGCTGTGGTCGGGCGCACAGGCGGGTTCCTCCTGAGTTATGGCGTTCGTGGGTTGCGCGGTCGTGCCGGGCCGCTAAGCGGGCATCGCGGAGCAGAGCTCGACAAGGCAGCCATTGAGATCGCGGACATAGCCGACCACCTGCCCCCACGGCTTTTCTTCCGGCGGCTTCACCGGCGATGCTCCGGCAGAGACTGCCATCTCATAGGCCTCTTGCGGCGCCGAGCAGACAAGCGCGATTTCGAAACCGGCAGCGAGGTCACCCTTCCGGTTCGCGCGAACGGCAAAACCATTCAGCTCCGCCATGGTCTCGCTGGCAAAGGCCAGAGCCGTCTCACCGGTCTGCATCTCCGCATAGAGGTTGCTTTCATGCACGAACCCGCGCTTCAGACCGAACGCCGCCTCATAGAACGAGACCGTTGCCGGCACGTCGGGAACATAGAGGATCGTATATCCGAAACGGACAGTCATGCTTTCGTCTCCAAGGGTTGCCCGCCGCCGAGATCGGCCACGCCCGAAGCACCGCGAACAGTTACGTGCCATCATCGTTCATTGCGGGGCTCCGTTCTTGAACAATTCGGACATCAGTCCGAGATCGTCACCAGCGTGACGTCGGGCAAGCGCGCCGGCGAGAACCCGCCCAACCGCCGGAAGACCCGGGTCATGTGGGATTGGTCGGCAAAGCCGGCTTCGAACGCGGTATCGGCGGGGCTGAGGCGGTGATCGCGCAAAAGACGCAGGGCCCGATGAAACTGGATGATCGCCGCAAACGCCTTCGGCGTAAGACCCGTCGCGTGAAGGAGGATGCGTCTGGCGGTGCGCTCGGAGACACCGTGCATCGCGGCGAGCTCGGCGATGCGCAACCGACCACCGGAGGCGTGCAGCGCGCTTATGATGTTGCGGCTGAGCGGTGTCACCTCAAAGTCACTCTCGGCATCGCGCTTGCGGACGAACTGCACCAACCGACCGGCAAGTTCCTGCTGGTCTAATGCCGGTGCGCAGAGGGCGGCGAGGTCGGGCCATTGGCCCAGAGCGGCCGCGCCGATCAGCGCGTCACCGTGCAACCGGATCGGCTCTAGCCCGAGAATTCTCTGAAAATGGCCGGGCCTCAGCCGTACGCCGACGAAGGCGGCACCCGGTTCCAGCGGGACGTCGTAATAGCCCGTCGTTGGACCGGTCACGATCGGCATCAGATCGCGGATTGACGAAGCCTTGAGCGCGAACCTGAGGATGATGTCGCATCGCCCATCCGGCAGGACCCGGTAGCTGCCCTCGTTGCGGCTGACAGACGCCCAGACGGCTTCGATCCCGGCATTGGCGTCAACGAGATGAGGAAGCTCCGTATAACGGCCAAGCGTCATGATTCCCTATCCGAGTGCGCTTGATCGCCTTTGAACAGGAGGAATGGCGCCAGCGGCGGGCGATTTTTACAGACAGAACTGCCGGATATCCAGCCACACCACCAAGCACTGGCCGCGCCCTGATCGGACGCGACCGTGATCCTGGCCTCCTGGTTTCAGGCTGCCGCGGGGTTGAGCACGCCCATATCGATGTCGGTCAACTCGACGCGACGTTCGAGCGCTATGCCGGCCTCGTCGAAGAGGTGGCAATCGGGAGTACGGATACCGGCCTGCACAGTTTGTTCCGGCTGGATCGCCGCCGTTCCCGGCAACATGGCGCAGAAGTTCTCACCTTCTCCGCCGATCGCGGCATAGGCAACCGTGTGGGCACCGAGACGTTCGATGACCGTCGGCGTTACCTTGAGCGTCAGGTCCCCGGCGCCGAGCACGATATGTTCCGGACGAACCCCGAGTGTCAGCGTCCGACCGGCGAGGCCTGCTTGCGGCACGACCGGAACGACCACCGACTGCCCCTTGTAATCGACCTCGACACCCGCGTCGCTGACGCCCTTGCAGGTGACCGGCAGGAAGTTCATCTTCGGGTTGCCGATGAAGCCGGCAACGAAGGTGTTGGCCGGCTTGTGATAGAGCTCGAGCGGCGCGCCGGTCTGGGCGATCTGGCCGGCATTGAGAACGACGATCCGGTCCGCCATCGTCATCGCCTCGACCTGGTCGTGCGTAACGTAGATCATCGTTGCCCGCAGTTGCCGGTGCAGTTTCGCCAGTTCGATGCGCATGTCGGCGCGAAGCGCCGCGTCGAGATTGGAGAGCGGCTCGTCGAAGAGGAAGATCTTCGGCTCGCGCACGATCGCCCGCCCGATCGCGACACGCTGACGCTGACCGCCGGACAGCATGCCCGGCTTTTGCTGCAGCCGCTGGTCGAGGTGCAGGATGCGCGCCGCATGCTCCACCTTTGCCTTCAGCTTCTCCTCAGCCATCTTTTCCACGCGAAGCGGAAAGGCGATGTTCTCGAAGACGCTCATGTGCGGATAAAGCGCGTAGGACTGGAAGACCATGGCGATGCCGCGCTTGACCGGCGGCAGGTCGTTGACGCGTTTGCCCTCGATCAGGATGTCCCCCGAGCTGGTCTCGTCGAGACCAGCGATCATCCTGAGCAAGGTCGACTTGCCGCAACCGGAGGGTCCGACGAAAACGACGAACTCACCGTTCCTGACTTCGAGATCGATGCCTTTCAGCACCTCGAATGTCCCGTAGAATTTCTGAACCCGATTGAGATTGAGCTGTCCCAAGAAACTGTCTCCGGCCACCGGCGAGAAGCGGCTCATTTATAGCAGAGTTAGGTGGGGCCGCGAACCGATCTTGTCGGCGCGCGGCCCCGGTGGCCTTACTTGTACTCTTCGAGGTCGGCAGCCGCCTTCTTCAAGGCGTCGGCCGGCTCGGCCTTGCCGGTCACGACCGACTGGACCATCTCGATGATGACGTTCTGGAAGCCCTTGTAATCGGTAAAGAGCGGCTCGGGACCACCAAAGGCGATACCGTCGATGAACGGCTTCCAGTAGGGATCCTTCTTGACGAATTCATCGACCATCGGCGACGGCCGCAGCGGCGTCAGGCCAGCAGCGCCCTGAAGCTCATACTCGCCCTGCGGGCCGGGTGAGGTGATGAACTTGGCGAACTCGATCGCCTTCTCTTCGACGCCGGAGCCCTTGAAGACCGCCAGGCTGTCGGTGATGAGCAGTGTGCCCTCGCCCTTGGCCGAGGGGCCGAGCGGCAGCGGCGCGACGCCCCAATTGACCTTGGTGTCCTTCAGGCGCACGGCGGCACCGGAACCCGACTGCAGCATGCCGACCTTGCCGTCGAGGAAGATGGCCCGCATCTCGTTCTGTTCGTAGGCGGTTGCACCTTCGACGGAATAAGGCGTGATGTCCTTGTAGGCCTGGAGCGCCGCCAGAACTTCCGGGCTGTCGATGACGATCTTGTCGCCGTCGATGACCTTGCCGTTGTTGGTATAAACCCAGTGCATGAACTGGTGCATGGTGTTGTCGAAGGTCTTGGCCGGAAGACCATAGCCGGCGACGCCGGTCTTTTCCTTGATCTGCTTGGCGAACGCGATCTCTTCGGCCCAGGTCTTCGGCGGCGTTTCCGGATCAAGACCGGCCTGCTTGAACAGATCCTTGTTCCAATAGAGCGCCTTGGTCGAAAACGCTATCGGAACGCCCCACTGGTTATCGTCGAAGGTCACGGTGTCGACGATGTTGGGATAGTAGCTCTTCTTCTCCTCGTCCGTCATCGGAACGGGGACGATAAGGTCGTTCTGGGCGAACTCCTTCAGCGTGCGCGAACCGACATACGCCATCGCGACCGGCGTGCCGGCGGCAGCAAGCGTCGTTGCCTTGTCCTGGCACTGGGCCCAGCCGACGACTTCCGGGGTCACCTTCCAGCCCGGGTTCTTCTCTTCCCACTGCTTGATGTACTTCTCGTGCACCGCATCCATGGTGTCACCGCAGTAGATCCAGCTGATCTCCTGGTCGGCCGCCTTGGCGGTCACGGCGCCGAGCGCGGTCGAGCCGAGCAGGGCAAGGGCGAGCACCCCCGTCTTGAATTGAATAGACACGTTTTTATGCTCCCGTTCTCTGGTGGTTGACTTAAGTCTTATTGTTTCACCGCGCCCGCGGTGAGCCCGCTGACGAGATAGCGTTGCAAGAGGAAGATCACGACGACGGCCGGCGCGATGCCGACGAAGCTCGCGGCCATCAGCTCGTTCCAGACCACTTCCTGGCGTCCGAAATAGGCAAAGAGACCGACAGGCAGCGGCATGAATTCGCTCTTGGAATTGAAGGTCAGCGCGTAGATGAACTGCTGGGCATAGGCGCCGATGAAGGTGGTGATCGCCACCACAGTGATACCGGGCATGGCGATCGGCAGGATCACCCGGCGCAGCGTATAGAAGTGGCTGGCGCCATCGACGAAGGCGGCCTCGTCCAGTTCGCGCGGGATGCGCATCATGTAGGTGCGCAAGAGCCAGATCGCAGACGGGATCAGGAAGGCGACACCCGGCACGATCATCGCCAGATAGGTATTGAGCACGCCGAAGGTGCGCATCAGCCGGAACAGCGGAATGAGCAGCACCGCGCCCGAGAACATGTTGACGGCGAGGAATGCGCCAAGCAACACGCCGGCGCCGCGGAAATTGAAGCGGGCAAAAGCGTAGGCTGCGGGAATGACGAGCACCAGCACGATGGCCGTGACGATGGTGGAAATGAAGAAGGAATTGAAGATGTAGCGGGCAAAGCCCGGTACGCTCTCCCACATCGTGTAGTAGGCGGTAAACGACCCGTTTTCCGGCCAGAAGCGATAGGGCGACGAGAACAGGAGACCCAGCGGCTTCAGCGACACCAGGAACCCTTCCACGAAGGGCGCCAGGATGAAGGTGAGGAAGACGAAGATGCCGGCATAGATGCCAAGGAGCTCGTACCAGCGGTAGCGATTGATCAGGGCAGGCTGGCTCATTTCTGTTCCCCCTGAGAAAGCCGGCTGGTAACCCGGAAATAGGCAAAGCAGAAGATCGACAGGAAGATGCAGATCAGCACCGCACGCGCCGCCCCTTCGCCGTATTTTTTCGACCCGATCGCGGTGCGATAGGTGTCAATGATCATCGTGGTCGTCTCACCATTGGGACCGCCCTGGGTGAGGATCCAGATGATGTCGAAGGAGTTGAAGGTCGCAATCAGCGACAACATCGACATGGTGATCAGCGACGGCACGAGCAGCGGCAGCGTGATGCGGCGGAAGCGATAGAAGCGCCCTGCCCCGTCGGTCCAGGCGGCCTCGTAGAGATCCTGCGGGATCGCCTGCATGGCCGCCAGCATATAGAGCGTCACCAGCGGCACGCCGATCCACACGTCGGTGACGATCGTCGCCCAGAAGGCGGTTTCGCCCCGCGCCAGGAAAGCGATCGGCCCATTGGTGAGGCCGAGGTTCTGCAGCACGCCGGAGATCATGCCGAACTGGCCGTTGTACATCCAGCCCCACATGAAGATGCCGATGGCCATCGGCACGATCCATGGCGGCATGGTGAGCAGGCGGAAAAGCGCCCGACCGGGCACGGCCGCGTTCAGCATCGTCGCGCCGAAAACGCCGATGATCATCTTGATCGACACCGAGAAGAACGTCCAGATGAAGGTCCGGAAGATGACCTCGGCGAAGGTCTCGTTGAATATCTTGTCGTAGTTGGTCCAGCCGACCCAATTGGTCGTCTTCTTCAGCGACGCGTCCGTAAACGACAGGATGAAGGTGTCGACCAGCGGATAGGCGACGATCACCGTGACGTAAAGAACAGCAGGAAGAAGCAGGATCCAGGCGAAGATGACTGTGCTGCGTTGAACACTCATCCGTCGCCTCCCCTTACGCCGCGCGGGAATGCAGGGCTTCGTCGAAGCGGTCCCATATGGGCCGGAGGTCTATGACGCTCTTCTTGCGCCGAGCCTCGTCCATGGAGAGAGCCAGGATGCCGGCTTCCAGCGCATCGCGCGTCGAAACCGGCAGCGGCCGGCCGTCGCGGACGTGGCCGATGATATCGGTCGCCATCTGCTCGTCGGCACCGTAGTGCTGCGACAGTTCGGTGGCCTTGTATTTGTTCTCGATGACCTTCTTGCCGGTCAGCATCTCGTGCACGTCGAAGTAGCCGCGAATGAAATCGCCCTCGGCCATGCCGCGCGAACCCATGATGCAGAAGCGGCGGAACTGGTCCGGCACGTTGAGATTGGTGTGGAAATTCATGCCGACGCCATTGGCGTATTCGACGATCGCAACCTGGTAATCGATGATGTCGCCGTCGCTGTCGAAGACCTTGTCAGACCCCATCCAGCCGCTCGGCTTGCGGTGGAAGAGCTCTAGGTCGTTGATGCCTTCGCGGGCCGGGTCGTTGGCGGGGATGAAGCTCTTGCGGCCACCGAAGCTCGCGACACGTTCCGGGCGAGCACCGACGACGCCATTGTAGAGGTCGAGGTCGTGGCAGCATTTTTCCAGCATGAAGCTGCCGGAATAGCGCTCGTAGCGTCGCCAGTCGCGCATGAAGAAGGCGCCATGATAGGGTTCGATGTGCTCGGAAGCTTCGATCGAGACCACCTGTCCAAGCTTGCCTTCGGCAAGCGCCTGGCGAAGGTCGCGGTACATCGGCGCGTAGCGCAACACGAGACCGACCATCAGCCGCTCATGGCCGAACTTCGCCATCAGCGCTGCGAGTTCCAGGCTTTCCTGGACCGTGGTGACGATCGGCTTTTCGCTGAAGACCTTCAGGCCGGCTTCAAGGCCGATCCGGATGTGGTCGAGGTGCATGTGGTTGGGCGAGCCGATCATCAGGAGATCGAGCTTCTCGTTGGCGATCAGCTCTTGCGGTGTGGCATAGGCCTTGCCGGGAGAGATGCCTTTTTCGGTGAGCGTGGCCAGGCCGGCCGGGTTCGGATCGACGTATCCGGCGATTTCGAAGCTCTCGTCCATGGCCTTGAAGACATAGCCGAGATAACCCAAACGGAATCCGAGTCCGATGATGCCAACTTTCATGCTCGTCCTGTTCCCCTGCCTTTTGGCGTAATTTATTTTCGCAGACTGGGACAGTTTTTTCAGGCCGTCAACTCAAATCCGCATATTTCGTAAAATTGTGAAATTCATTTTCATATCTCAGGCAAATGCTGACAAAGCAGGCATTTCATGGACAACTAAAGAGGGTGCACACAGCGCAACTCTACGGCAGGAGGAAAGCGGTCCAGACCACTGCACGTTGCGGAACGATCTTTTTCACGGCTCACGTTTTTCCGACCAGGCGATCACGCCTTTCCGACCAGGCGATCACGCCAACGCAGAAGCCCGAGCAAGGGCCGAGCCAGATAGGGCGGCGGGATTTTTCGGTGATCACCGACCGTCCCTCCTCTTGCGACAGGCGCATCCGGCTCGATCAGGAACGCAACGACCAGCGCGTCGCGCGTGGCGACAAGGTCCAAGCCTTCATCGGAGGGGAGCAGGCCCTGCTCCGTCGCGCAGAAACTGGCTCGACCCGCCTGTATCGCGCCGGAGAAGACGTAGAAATAGAGGTGACGGCCTGCCACTCGGGGAAACGCTGTCCCTGTCCCGGCCTCGAGCCGGAGATCGAAAATGTCGATGGCGTTGCGGACGAAAAACGGGGCCGCCCAACCTTCCGGCCCGACAAGGTGCCGCCACTCGTTGACCGCCCCGGCGGCAATCGGCCCATGCTGGATGTTCGGCGGCAGATCGAGGCCATGCGGGCGCACGAGGATCTGAAGCATCCTGAGCGGCGGATCATCAGGCAACGTCTCTTCGGAATGCCAGAAGCTCGTGCCCGCATTCATCACCATCAGGTGTCCGCTGTCGATGACCAGCTCGCCGATCGCGCGGTCGTTGTGGCGCATGACGCCATCCGGCACCCAGGACAGGATTTCGTCGTTGCGGTGCTCGTGCATGGCGATCAGCCGACCCGGCGAAAGCATCGATTCCACGACCATCGCCAGGGGACCATAACCATGATCGCGCGGCCAGGGCTGCAGCCATCCGGGCATGTTCAGCCTGGCGACAAATCCGCCGGTATCCCTGACGACAGGACTTCTGGCCCCTCGATAAAGCATCGTCCATTCTAGCACGGCGCCGCGGCTTGGCACGCCGATGAATGGCGAGCGCCCCCTGGGCAGTTCCGTGAGGCGGCTTCAGCGGCCCATGCGCGCGGCAAGCTTCCGCTCCGCCGCCTGCAACCCGTCGTGCAAAAGCACCGCAAGCGTTGCGACGATCAGGCCACCCTGAACGACGAAGGAAAGGTTGTTCGACTGCAGCCCGGCGATGATCACTTCGCCAAGCGTTTTTGCGGCGACCGTCGATCCGATCGTCGCGGTTGCGAGGCTGATGACGACCGACAGCCGGATGCCCGCCAGGATCACCGGCATCGCCAGCGGCAGCTCTACCTTGAGAAGCCGTTGGCCGCTCGTCATGCCGGCGCCACGCGCCGCCTCCATGACGGACGGGGGCAAGGTCGTCAGCCCCGTCAGCGCATTCTCGAAAATCGGCAGCAGGCCATAGAGAAAGAGCGCAATCAGCGTCGGCTTTTCGCCGAAGCCGAAGATCGGAACCGCGAGCGCCAACACCGCAACGGGCGGAAAAGTCTGGCCGATGTTCACCAGGCTGCGCGAGAGCGGCAGGAATTCCGCTCCGGAGGTACGCGTGACGAGAATGGCAAGCGCAAGTGCAACCAGCGCAGCCGCTGCCACCGCCAGCGCCACCGTGCGCAGATGCAGGAACGTCAGCTGCAGCAGGCTTCCCTGGTTGTAGATGACAGGGGCGTTGTCCTGCACCAGCGGTCGCAGCAGCGGCTCAAACCAATGGGGCTGCAGCAGGAATGCGACCAGAGCCAGGAAAACCGCGATGCGAATGAGCGTGGCGAGCTTTGGCATCAGGCTGGACCGGCCGCGCGTTTGGCCAGCCCCTTGAGGCTGACCCTGCCGATCACGGCGCCGTCGGGACCTGCAACCGGCAGGGCATCTCGTCCGGACCAGAGGAGTTCGGCCAAGGCTTCCCTCTGGCTGGCATCGCTCGAAATCGGCGCGCCTTCGGCAGTGCCGGGCTCCACCGCGCTCGAAACCGACGCGATCGCCAGCAGACGATAGGGCCGTTCGCCCGACCCAATCAGGCTTTCGACAAAGGGGGTGGCCGGCTTCAGCAGCATTTCGGCGGGGGTCGCGTACTGCACCACTTTGCCCTTGTCCATGACGGCAATGCGATCGGCCAGGTGAAAGGCCTCTTCCATATCGTGGGTGACGAGAATGATCGTCGTCTGGAAGTGTTTCTGGATGGCAAGCAGATCGTCCTGCGCCTTGGCGCGGATGATCGGATCGAGCGCTCCGAAGGGCTCGTCCATCAACAGCACCTTGGGCTCGGCCGCAAGCGCCCGGGCGACGCCGACACGCTGCTGCTGGCCGCCGGACAGTTCGTGCGGGAAACGCGGACCGAAATCGGTAGGATCGAGCTGGAAAAGGCGCAGGAGTTCCTCCACCTTCGCATCGGTGCGCGCACGCTCCCATCCGAGCAAGGTCGGCACGGTCGCGATGTTCTGGGCGACGGTGCGGTGGGGAAACAGACCGTGCCCCTGGATCGCGTAGCCGATCCGCCGGCGCAACTCATAACCGGGTAGCGAACGATTGTCCTCGCCGTCGAGGCGGATTGTGCCCGACGTTGGCTCGACCAGCCGGTTGACCATGCGCAGGAGCGTGGTCTTGCCGGAGCCGGAGGTCCCGACGACGACCGTGACCGTGCGCGGCGCGATCGTCAGGCTGACGTCATCGACAACGGTGCTTTCGCCATAGCGCTTGGTGATGTTCTCGATCTCGATCATGCGGCCTCTGCCTGCCTGGTGTTGGGTGTTGCCATCTCGATGACCGCGTCGAGCACGATCGCCGCGGCGAACGCCAGCACGACCGTCGGGACGGCACCGAGCAGCACGAGGTCCATCGCGGTCTGGCCGACGCCCTGAAAGACGAAGACGCCGAAGCCGCCGCCGCCGATGAGCGCAGCGATGGTCGCAAGGCCGATATTCTGGACGAGCACGATGCGGATCCCGGTGAGGATCACCGGAAAGGCCAGCGGAAATTCGATGCCGACCAGCCGTTGCCAATCGGTCATACCGATGCCACGCGCGGCGTCGTTCGCGTCTCGCGGAACGCCGGCCAGTCCGACGACGGTGTTGGCGACGACAGGCAGCAGCGAATAGAGGAAGAGGGCGACGAAGGCCGGAGCAACGCCGATGCCACGAATGCCGATCGCGGCGGCGCCCGGCACATGGAGGGCGATCCAGCCGAGCGGGGCGATGAGAATGCCGAAGAGCGCGATCGACGGGATCGTCTGGATCGCGTTCAGCGCGCCGAGCAATCCGTCGCGCAGTCGCGTGACCCGGTGGCAGAGGATGCCGAGCGGGATGCCGACGACGGTCGCGGCGACGAGCGAGCCGAGCGCCAGGGTCACGTGCTTGCGGGCCTCCGCCCAGAACGTGTCCACGCGGCTCGCATACTCCTTCAGGATGGAAAGACCATCCCAGGTGCCTGAAAGCAAGAGTATCCCGATAAAGCCAAGCACGGCGACGAGCACCACCACGCGCACGAAAGGCGCCGGGCGCAGTCGCGTCAAGGCGTCGGCGGCGAGCAGCCCGAAGGCAAAGAGCATGGTCCAGAAGCCCGAAGCGGGCGACACCCGGGCATAAGTGTTGGCTTCAGGCGTCAGATGCGTGGCGGCAACGCCGATGCCGAGCGCCAGCGTGGCGAGCGCGACAAGGGCCGCAGCGAGACGCAGTGCGGCTGGCGAGCGCAGTAGCGCGCCGACGACCGCGCAGACCACGACGGCCAGCAGCACGGCACTCCAGCCCGCAGGCAGGGCGTCGGCCACCGACTTGACCTCGCCGGCGACGATACGGTTGGCACGAAACGTTGCAAAAGGCGCGATGAAGGCGCCGCCGAGCGCCAGGGCCGCAATGATCGCTCCGAGCTTGTCAAAGCGGAGTGCTTTCAAACCACATTCCCTCCCCGCCTGTGCCGGCGCGTCTACGGCACCTGCAGGCCTATCCCGGAACGCCGGCCATCCGACCAGCGTCCCGGGTGTCCGTCAACTTATTTCAGGAACCCGTTCTTCTTCAGGAAGTCCTCGGCGACCGCCTTGGCCGGTTCGCCACCGACCTGCACGCGGCCGTTCAGCTCCTGTAGCGTCACCAGGTCCAGCTTCTCGAACACCGGCTTCAAGAGTTCCTCGATCTGCGGGTTTTCCTTGAGTACCGCTTCGCGGATGATCGGGGCCGGCTGATAGACGGGCTGCACCGCCTTGTCGTCTTCCAGCACGACGAGGCCTGAAGGCGCGATGCCACCGTCGGTGCCATAGACCATGGCCGCGTTCGCGCCGTTCGTCTGGTTCGCCGCGGCCGCAATCGTTGCCGCGGTATCACCGCCGGAAAGCGTGATGAGCTGGTCCTGCTTCAAGGTGAAGCCGTAGGTCGTCTGGAACGCCGGCAGTGCGGCGGCCGAGTTCACGAATTCAGACGACGCCGCCAGCACGACCTTCCCGCCGCCAGCGATGTATTTGCCAAAGTCGCTCAGCGTCTTGAGCTTGTTTTCGTCGGCGACTTCCTTGCGCAGGCCAATCGCCCAGGTGTTGTTGGCCGGTGACGGCGTCAGCCAGACGATCTTGTTGGCGTCGTAGTCGAGCTTCTTGGCCGTCTCATAGCCCTTGGCCGCATCCTTCCAAACCGGATCGTCGGCCTTTTCGAAGAAGAAGGCGGCATTGCCCGTGTATTCCGGATAGATGTCGATCTCGCCGGCGGTGATCGCCTTGCGCACGACGGGCGTCGCCCCGAGCTGGACGCGGTCGACCGTCTTGATGTTGTTGGCGTTGAGCACCGCAAGGATGATGTTGCCGAGCACACCGCCCTCCGTGTCGATCTTCGAGGATACGACCACATCGGCACTCGCCGCGGCAGCAGTCAGCGTGAAGGCAAGGGCAGTTCCGATAAGCAGTCTGGTCAGGCGCATGATGGGTCTCTCCTCGAGTTTCGCTCCGCAAGTTTGATCACGGAACGCCCGCTCCGTCGGGGCAAGGCATTCCATATATGTCAGGCCCCGGCAAAAAATAGGGTTGCACGCAGAGACTGTAGCAGGTGAATAATCTCGCCGGCGACTAAGACGATCGAAAGCATAGACTAAGAGAAACCGCCGGTGATTGCGCGATTGCAAAGGCCGGCATTGTCCGTCACTCTGATTGCGGCCCGCCAGAAACAACCGCTTTCATTCTTGGTCGCGAAGCCGCCCGACCCGACCCGTCTGGGGCTGACGGCCGGGCTCGCCCGGCGAACGTTCGGGGAATTCATGTCGATCTATCTTCTCGCGCTGCTTCTCGGCGTGGTTGCCGGCCTGCGCACCATGACCGCACCCGCCGCCGTCAGCATTGGCGCAGCCGCCGGCTGGCTGCCGCTCAGCGGTACCTGGGCGGCCTTCATGGGCTTCCGGTTCACGCCCTATGTCGCCGGCCTTCTGGCGCTCGTGGAGTTCGTCGGCGATCAGTTGCCGAGCACGCCAAGCCGCAAGGTTCCCCAGCAGTTCGGCGCCCGCATCGTTTCGGGCGCTTTCTGCGGCGCCGTGCTTGGCACGGTCGGAGGTGCTATGCTCCCCGGACTGGTCGCCGGCGTCATCGGTGCAATTATCGGAACGCTCGGCGGCTATGAAGCGCGCAAGCGCCTCGTTGCGGCCATCGGCGGCAAGGACCTGCCGATCGCCCTTCTCGAGGATGCTGTTGCCGTTCTCCTCGCACTCTGGGTGGTGTCCTCGGTCTCATGACGAAACATTTCGACGCAATCATCATCGGCGCTGGCCAGGCCGGCCCATCGCTTGCCGGGCGGCTCACGGCGGCCGGCAAAACCGTCGCCTTGATCGAGCGCAAGCACTTCGGCGGCACCTGCGTCAACACCGGCTGCATGCCGACCAAGGCGATGGTCGCGAGCGCCTATGCCGCGCATCTGGCGCGACGGGGCGCAGACTATGGCGTGACGACCGGCCCGGTCACCATCGACTTTGCCCGCGTCATGGCGCGCAAGGACACGGTGCGGTTCACGTCCCGGGGAAACATCGAAAACTGGCTGAAAGGCATGGAGAACTGCACCGTGTTCCAAGGCCATGCGCGCTTCGAAAGCCCGCATGAGATCCGGGTCGGCGACGCGCTGCTCTCGGCCGACCAGATCTTTCTGAATGTCGGCGGGCGCGCCGCGACCCCGGATTTCCCCGGTGTCGCGGACGTACCGTATCTCACCAACGTCTCGATCATGGATCTCGACACCCTGCCCCGCCACTTGATCGTCGTCGGCGGCAGCTACATCGGGCTCGAGTTTGCGCAGATGTTCCGTCGCTTCGGCTCCGAAGTCACCGTGATCGAGAAGGGGCCGCGGCTGATCGGCCGCGAGGATACGGACGTTTCCGACGCCATTCTCGCCATCCTGGAGAAAGAGGGCATCCAGTTTCGCCTCAATGCCGAGTGCATCCGCTTTGCCAGGAGCGGCGGCGATGTCGTCGCCGGCGTGGATTGCACGGCGGGGGCGCCCGAGATCGTCGGCTCCCACCTGCTGCTCGCGACCGGCCGCCGGCCGAACACCGACGATCTCGATCTTAACCGCGCCGGCGTCAAGACTGACGCCCGCGGCTATGTCGAAGTCGACGAGACGCTCAGAACCAACGTCTCGCATATTTTCGCGATGGGCGACTGCAATGGCCGCGGCGCCTTCACCCACACGGCCTACAACGACTTCGAAATCATTGCCGCCAATCTGCTCGACGGCGAGGCGCGGAAGGTTAGCGACCGCATCTCGACCTACGGCCTGTTCATCGATCCGCCGCTCGGACGTGCCGGCATGACGGAAACCGAGGCGCGCAAGTCGGGGCGCAAGCTGCTCATCGGCACGCGGCCGATGACCCGCGTCGGCCGCGCGGTGGAAAAGGGAGAAACCGAAGGCTTCATGAAAGTGATCGTCGACGCCGAAAGCAAGGAGATCCTCGGAGCTTCGATCCTCGGAACGAGCGGCGACGAGGCGGTGCAGAGCATCCTCGACGTCATGTATGCCGGCAAGTCCTACACGACGATCACGCACGCGGTTCATATCCACCCGACCGTGTCGGAGCTGATCCCGACGGTCTTCGGCGACCTTCGCCCGGCCCCCTGAGCGACCGGGCGTTTGATGCCGCGCTTAAACGAGCGCCGCGCGTGCGAGCTGGTAGAAGTAGGTCGCGCCGCGCTCAAGAATGTCGTCGTTGAAATCGTAGCGGGTTGTGTGCAGCCCACTGCTGTCGCCATTGCCGATCAGCACATAGGCGCCCGGCACCTTTTCCAGCAGGAACGAGAAGTCCTCGCTGCCCATCAGCGGCTCAGGCAACTCGACATAGGCATCCGCGCCGAATGTGTCGGCAATCACCGCACGCGCATCCCCGACCGCCTCGGCATCGTTGATCGTCGCGGGATAGCCGACCTGCCAGTCGAAGACGGCTTCGGCGTTGTAGCTTTCCGCCTGCAGGCGGGCGATCTGCTCGACACGCTCCTGCAACTGCTTGCGGACGACAGGGTCCATGGCGCGCATGCTGATTTCCAGCACCGCGGTATCCGGAATGATGTTGGAGGCGGAACCCGCCTGGAACGAGCCGACCGTCAATACGGACGGCTGGTGCGGAGAGACGTTGCGCGAGACCAGCGTCTGCAACGCCATCACCACGCTGGAACCGACGACAACCGGGTCGACCGTCAGTTCCGGCTGCGCGCCGTGGCCGCCCTTGCCCTTGATCGTCAGCGTCAGCACGTCGATCGATGCCGCCATGGCGCCGGCGCGGCTGGAGAACTGGCCGACCGAAAGACCCGGCCAGTTGTGCAGGGCATAAACGCGCTCGCAGGGGAAACGCTCGAACAGGCCGTCCTCGATCATCAGCTTGCCGCCACCAAAGTTTTCCTCGGCCGGCTGGAAGATCAGGTGAACCGTGCCGTTGAAGCTCTCGTCCCTCGACAGCGCCCAGGCCGCGCCGAGCAGCATGCTGGTGTGGCCGTCATGGCCGCAGGCGTGCATCGCGCCCGGATGCTTGCTCTGATAGGCAAGGCCGGTCTCTTCCTGCATCGGCAGCGCATCCATATCGGCGCGAAAGCCGATGGCGCGGTTGCTGTTGCCGCGCTTCAGCGTCGCAACGATGCCGGTTGTCGCAAGACCCCGGGTGACCTCGAAGCCCCAGGATTGCAAGAGGCCGGCAACAAACTCCGAGGTCTTGACCTCGGAAAGGCCGATCTCGGGCATCTCGTGCAGGGTGTGGCGGATGTCGACGAGCTCGGGCAGGAACTCGGAAAAATTGGCGTCGCGCATTTCGGCCTCCTCAAGCCATCTGCAGGAACTGGCGCAGCCGCGCCGATTGCGGATCGCGCATCATCTGCTGGGGCGCACCGCGTTCTTCGACCAATCCCTTGTGCAGGAAGATCACTTCGCTGGAGATATCACGGGCGAGTGACATTTCATGGGTGACCATCACCATGGTGCGGCCTTCTTCAGCGAGCTTCTTGATGACGAGCAGCACTTCGTTGACAAGTTCCGGATCGAGCGCCGAAGTCGGCTCGTCGAAGAGCATCACTTCGGGCTTCATCGCCAGCGCCCGGGCGATCGCCGCGCGCTGCTGCTGGCCGCCGGAAAGCTGGTTGGGATAGTGATCGCGCTTCGGCGTGATACCGACCTTTTCCATCAACAGTTCGGCTTCGCCGATCGCATCCTTTTTCGTCATGCCGAGCACATGGATCGGCCCTTCGATGATGTTTTCAAGGATGGTCTTGTGGGACCAGAGATTGAAGCTCTGGAACACCATGCCGAGACGGGTGCGGATGTGTTCGAGCTGTCGCTTGTCGACGGCATGGAACTTGCCGTCCTTGCCTTTGGCCGTCCGGATCACCTCGCCCGAGACGGAGATCTCCCCCTCGTCCGGCGTCTCCAGATAGTTGATGCAGCGCAGAAGCGTGCTCTTGCCGGAGCCGCTGCTGCCGATCAGCGAGATGACGTCGCCGGACTTTGCCTCGAAGGAGACGCCTTTCAGCACCTCGACGGACCCGAAGCTCTTGTGAATGTTCTTCACCGAAAGCGCTGATGCGACCATGTTCGTTCCTCTCGCGCGCCTTGGCGCGCCTCCTCTTTATGCCTTCGCCGTGCGGTAGCGGGTGAGCCGCTTCTCGACGACGCCCATGATGCGCGTCAGGATGAAGACGACGGTGAAATAGATGATGCCTGCGGCAATCAGCGGCTCGAACGTCAACAGCGACTGGCGCTGCAGGATGCGGGCGGTGCCCATCACCTCAAGCACGGTGATCGTCGAGGCGAGCGACGTCGTCTTCAGCAGGATGATCAGGTCGCCCGTCAGCACCGGCAGGCAGGAGCGGAACGCCTGCGGCAGGGTGATGCGGCGAAGGATCATCGACGAGCGCATGCCGATCGATTTTGCCGCTTCGATCTGTCCGCGCGGGATTGCCTTGATCGCGCCGCGGATAACCTCTGCGTTATAGGACGCCTGGTTGAGGCTGAGCGCAAAGATCGCATACCACAGGCCATCACGCAGATAGGGCCAAAGGAAGCTGTGGCGCACCCAGGTGCCAGGCAGGACCTGCCCGAGGCCATAGTAGATCAGATAGATCTGCACGAGCAGCGGCGTGCCGCGGAAAGCGAACGTGAAAACATAGGCCGGGACCGAGAGCACGCGGCGGCCGGACAGCCGTGCGAGCGCGACCAGCGTGCCGAGGACGAGACCGAAGACGCCGGCGACCGCCGTCAGCAGCAGCGTCAGCGGAGTGGCCTTGAGCAGCGCCGGCAGAAAGCCGAGGACGTTGGAGATCGTATCCATCAGTGGTGCCCCCGATTGAGGCGGCGTTCGATCTGCGCGATCACCAGCACGGAAACGAGCGTGATCGCCAGGAACAGGATGGCCGTCAGCCCATAGAAAAAGATGTATTGTTTGGTGCCGGCAGCTGCACGGTAGCCGGTGTAGAGCAGCTCGCTGAAGGAGCCGAGCACGCTGATGATGGCGCTTTCCTTGGTGATCGACAGCCAGAGATTGCCCATGCCGGGAACCGCGTGGCGCATCATCTGCGGGAAGACGATACGGGTGAAGATCTTCTGCCTGGACATGCCGATCGAGACCGCCGCCTCGATCTGGCCCGGCGGCACCGAAAGGAAGGCGGAGCGCAGCACCTCGGTCATGAAGGCGCCGGAAACGAAGGCGAGCGCGATGATCGCCGCCCAGAACGGGCTGAACTGGAAGCTCTCGGCAACGAGGCCGAAGTGTTTCAACAGCCGCTCAGCACCGCTTGCGACCGAGAAATAGAGAAGCAGGATGACGAGCAGCTCAGGAAGCGAGCGCACGACTGTCGTGTAGATGTCGGCGAGAAACCGCGGCACGCGGTGTTTCGACAGCTTACCGGCAGCCCCGAGGAAACCGAAGAGAACCGCAACCGCATAGGCGACCACGGATACCTGCAAGGTCATCAGCAGGCCCCAGGCGAAATCGTCGCCCCAGCCCTCGCCGCCCCAGGCAAGCAATTGCCAGTAATAGTCCATCCGTCGTTACCTGTTCCCGAGTGTCTCGTCAGCCCTGGCGCCGCCCGCCCTCAGGTCTGGAAGGTGCTGTCGCGCCTGCTGCGATGGTGCCCCGACGCTGCGGCCGGTTTGGCGATCGAGGCCGGCGGAGATCCAAGACCGCCGCCGGCTTCCAAGTCATGCGATCACTTCTTGCCGAAGATCCACTTGTCGACGAGCTTCTGCGTCGTGCCGTCCTTTTCCAGGGCAGCAAGGCCGGCATTGACCTTGTCGAGCGTTGCGGCATCGCCCTTGCGCACGGCATAGGCGACACCTTCGCCGAGCGTGACGTTCTTCGGCACTTCGACCTTGACCTCGTAGTCCGCACCTTCAGGCGTCTTCAGGAACGTCTGGATGTAGAGGTCGGGGATCAGCACATAGTCGACGCGACCGGCAATGAGGTCTGCGACCGAATTGTCGGCGGTGTCGTAGCTCTTGGCTTCGGCGCCGGTCAGGTACTTGGTGACATAGGCCGACTGGACGCTCGACGCCTGCACGCCGATGATCTTGCCCTCGACGCTTGCCGGATCGATGATCTTGCCGGAACCGTCAGCCGCGTCGATCGTCTTGATCTCGCTGGTATCACCCTTGGAGCCGACGAAAGACGTGCCCTCGGTGTAGTACGGCGCCGAGAAATCGACGACCTGACGACGCTCATCGGTGATCGAGAAGGCGCCGATGATGAAGTCGATCTTGTTTTCCTTGAGCGACGGGATCAGTCCGTCCCAGGCCATCTGGTTGATGTCGCACTTGACGGCCATCTTCTCGCAAAGCGCACGGGAAAGATCGGCTTCCAGGCCCTCCCACTCACCGCCGGCGTTGACCTGGGTGAAGGGCATGTAGGGCTCCGGCGTCATGCCGAGGCGCAGCGTGTCCTCGGCAAGGGCGCTGCCCGCAGCCATGGAAAGGGCGATCCCTGCGAACAGGGCGGTCTTCAACGTCTTCATAATGTTCCTCCTCGGGGATTGCGTCGGATCAGAGCGTGTTGCTGAACCAGCGCAGCGACATGCAGGACAGGCCCGCGTCGATCTTGCCGATCTCCGTCGTCTTCATGGGCACGACCTTGTAGCCGAGCTTGTCGAGCATCTCGATCGTGCGCGGGAAGTCCGAGCCGACCATGACAACGTCGTTGACGCGCAGTGCATTGGCCGCAGGCTCTTCGCCTTCGGGAATGATCACCTGCTTGAAACGCTCAAACGCACCGGACTTGGCAAGACGGGCGGTCGACAGCACGGTCTCGTCGTCGAGCAGCGAGCAATCGGTCTTGAAGTGCAGCACGCCTTCCGGCGTCGCGACGATCTCGCTCTTGCGGCCAAGCTTCGTCAGGCAAGCCTGAAGGGCTTCGGCGCCGACCTTGTTGGTGCGGGCCGAAAGGCCGATCATCACGCTTTCGCGGGTCGTCAGCACGTCGCCGCCATCGGCAAAGCCTTCGCCCGGCAGATCGAGCACGGTCTCGAACATGGCGCGCAGCGTCGGCTCGATCTCGGGCGTTTCCTTGACGCGGGTTTCGGCACCCGGACGCAGAAGGATCGCGCCTTCGGTAAAGACCAGCGCCGGATCCTCGACGAAGATCGAGTCCGGGAAGGCTTCGAGCGCCGGCAGCACCGTGACCTTCACGCCCGCATCCTTCATCGCCGCGATGTAGGCGTCGTGTTCAGCCTTTACACCCTCAAAGGTCGGGTTGCCGCGATCGTCGGCACGCAGGCCGTTGACGACCGACTTCGACGGGGTGCGCACGATGATATTGTTGAACTGGTAGACAGGGCGTGACTGCGACATTTGTAATACCTTTGGCTTGGATGAGGTGCTTCTAGCGATCGGACATGGCGGCGTAAAGCGGTTGCTTGTTCACGTTTTCCCGACGGGACAGGTGAACGCCAGCGAGCATGCAGCGCACGGACCCGCCAGCAAGCTCAATGGTTGGAACGTCGAAGGCGAGAACACGCGCCGAGACTTCCAGCGCCTTGATCTGGTCGGGGCGGAGCGAAGCGAGTGCGCGGGCCGACATGACGACGACGCGGCCGTCGGCCCCATCGAGTTCGATGGCATTGCCGGCAAAGTTCTCGATCTGCTCCAGCGTGAGATCGATGACCTGGCGGCCCGTCTCTTCCAGGCGGGCGCAGATTTCCTGGCGGCGGGCCGCATCCGGGATCATGCTCGTGCCGATCAGCGCAAACTCGGTGCCGATGCACATCAGCACGTTGGTATGGTAGATCGAGTTGCCCTGGCGGTCGACCGCGCCGAAGATCATCGGCTCGAAATTGAAGTGGGTGCAGAAACGTTCCAGCGCCACTTCATTGGTGCGGTTGGAGCGGGCGGCATAGGCGACGCGACCGATATGGTCGAGCACCATGGCGCCGGTGCCTTCGAGATAGACGCCGTCCTTTTCGAGGCCGGAATAGTCGATCACATCCTGAACGCGATACTCGCTCTTCAGCATCTCGATGATGTCGACGCGGCGCTCGCTCTGGCGGCTTTCCGAATACATCGGGTAGATCGCCACGTGACCGCCCGAATGGGTCGAGAACCAGTTGTTCGGGAAGACCGAGTCGGGACGGGTCGTGGTTTCATCTTCAAAGAGATGAACAGCAACACCGGCGTCAGAAAGGCCGTCGGCCATGCGGCTGACTTCGTCAAAGGCGGCCTTGGCGATTACCGTCGGCTGTCGTGCTTCGTCGGTCGCCTGGAAGGCATTGTCCTTGGCCGTCATCGGGTTCGGGCCAAAATGGTGAGGGCGGATCATCACGACGCCCTTCGGCGCCTGTACGGACAGTCTCTTCATGTTATGCAGCGCTCCGCTCGGCAGGGGCTGCCGGCTGCTGCCGGAACAGGCCGTAAAGATCGCGCGGATGGTCCGGCTGGGTCGTCAGATCGAGCTCGGTATAGAACGCCGTGCCCTGGATCTTGTCGCGCAGGAAGCGCAGCGCCGAGAAGTCTTCGGTGGCAAAGCCGACGGAATCGAAGATGGTGATCTGGGCGCTCGAGCGACGGCCTTCGGCCTCGCCGGCAATCACCTGCCAGAGTTCGGTGACCGGGAAGTCCGGCGCCATCTGCTGGATCTCGCCTTCGATACGGGTCTGCTCCGGATATTCGACGAAGACGTCGGCGCGGCGCAGGATATCGCCCTGAAGTTCAGTCTTGCCGGGGCAATCGCCACCGACCGCATTGATGTGCACGCCGGCGCCGACCATGTTGTCGGAGAGGATCGTGGCGTTGCGCTTGTCGGCCGTGACGGTGGTGATGATGTCGGCGCCAGCAACGGCTTCTTCCGCGGTCGCGGCGACGACGATGTCGAAGTCCATATCCGCGAGGTTGTTGCAGAACTTGGTCGCCGCTTCGCTGTCGATGTCGAAAACCTGCAGCCGCTTGACGCCGAGAAGCGCGCGGAAGGCGAGCGCCTGGAATTCGGACTGGGCGCCGAGACCGATGATCGCCATCGAGCGGGCGTCGGGACGAGCGAGGTACTTCGCCGCAAGCGCCGAAGTCGCCGCCGTGCGCAGGCCCGTCATAATCGTCATTTCGGAGACCAGGCAGGGGTAGCCAGTGCTGACATCGGAGAGAACGCCGAAGGCGGTCACCGTCTGCAGGCCGACATTTGGGTTTTTCGGGTGGCCGTTGACGTATTTGAAGCCGTAATGCTCGCCATCGGAGGTCGGCATCAACTCGATGACGCCCGTCTTCGAGTGGCTCGCAAGCCGCGGGGTTTTCTCGAATGCGTTCCAGCGGCGGAAATCGTCCTCGATATATTCCGCAAGACCCACAAGGAACGTCTCAATGCCGATCGATTTGACCAGCTCGATTACGTTGCCGACACCGACATACTGAACCACGTTTAAAACTCCATCGGAGAAATTCGATGAAGTCAGCGTAGGCTCGCAAGAAGTGAGTTGAAATTTTAAACTTGCGTAAAATTGAGGGGCATATTGAGCAATTTGCGCAATCGTAATATACATCTTTCATGCATATCTTCGATGACCTCGATCACCAGCTCATCTCGCTCCTGCGAGAAGACGGCCGCGCGCCCTACTCCAAGATCGCTGCGGTGCTCGGCATATCGAGGGCGACGGTGCAGACTCGCATCGACCGGCTGCTCGAGAGCGGGGCGGTGCTCGGCTTCACCCTGCGCGTGCGGCAGGATTATGACGATCGCGCCATCCGTGCGATCATGATGATCGAGGTCAGCGGCCGCAACACCACCAAGGTGATCAAATACCTGCGCGGCCTGCCGGAACTTTATGCGCTACACACCACCAACGGCGGCTGGGATCTGGTCGCCGAAATCCGCGCCAACAGTCTCAGCGATTTCGATCGCATCCTGCGCGAAGTGCGCGACGTCGATGGCGTGTCGAACAGCGAAACGAGCATCCTGCTCAGCACCGTCTAACGCTTCTAACCATCATCTGCGCAGCTCGCGCCACCAAGACAGGCATGACCATGAGCCATATCCCCCAGATCGACTACGACACCGCTTCCGACGATATCCGCTCCGCGCATGACGAGGAGGTCCGCGTGCGCGGCCGCATGACCAACATGAAGCGCACGCTCCTGCATTCACCGGTCGCGCACCGCATCTATGCGGAATGGTTCACGTTGCGCGAGGAACTGCGCCCGGCCCTCGACGACAGGGCGATCTGGTTCCTTTCCCATTCCATCTCGGAAGCGATGAAGTCGCCGATCGCCATGGGCTTCTTCCGCCGCGCCTTTGCCAATGCCGGCATCGATTTTCATACCGTCGTGCCGAGCGAAGACGAACAGCGCCTGATTGCCTTCGGTCGCGCGATCGTCGCCGACAGCAATGCCGTTGCGGAGGAAATCTGGACGGGCCTCAAGGCGCGCTACGACGCCAAGGCGCTGGTCGACCTCGTCGCCTTCGCCGGCATCATGGTGGCGACGGCGCTCTTCAACAACGTCGTCGAGGTCGAGTTCGACAAGGAACTCGAAGCCTTTGTCGATTGAGATCGAGAACAGCCGCGTGACGAACGAGACGACGATCAGACGTGCGACCATGGCGGATGCATCCAGCCTTGCGGCGATCAGCCTGGAAGTCTGGCTGCATACGTACATCAGGGAAGGCGTCAACGCATTCTTCGCCGACTATGCGCTGGAGCAGTTTACCACCGCGCGCTTCGACGAGATCCTGCGCGACGGCAACGAGACCGTCTGGGTTTCGCAGAACGCCGTCGGCATCGACGGCTTCTTGCGCATGTCGGCGAGTTCGCCAGCGCCGGTGGACATCGCCTCCGACCTGGAAATAACGACGCTCTACGTCCAGCCCCGCCACCATGGTCGCGGCCTCGGGAAAGCTCTCCTGAAAACCGGCCTGCGATTCTGCCTGGACACTGGCCAGCCAAGCACGTGGCTGGCGGTGAACGCTGAAAATGAAAAGGCCACGGCCTTCTACCACGCGAACGGTTTTGAGATGGCAGGACAAACCCATTTCATCATCGGGGACCAGGCTTATCCCAACCACGTTCTTCAGTTTCGCTTGAACCGCTGATCGCTCCGAACCGGAGCCTCGCGCCACGGAACGCTTGACGTCAATCGTTTACGTGTATATACACACATCATGTCCCGTTGTTACTGTGCCCTCCTACGCAAAGCCACTCGGAGAGTGACGTCCGTCTATGACGATGCACTTCAGCCGATTGGCCTCAACCTTGCTCAGTTCAGCCTGCTTCGGCACATCGCGCGCGATGAACCGATCTCGATGACCGAGCTTGGCCGGAAGATTGAACTCGAGCGATCGACGGTCAGTCGCAACGTCAAGGTGTTGGAGGGAATGGGATTGGCCGCGACGGGAAGCGGAAAGGACCAGCGGGAGGCCATTGTCGAACTAACCGAGAGCGGCCACCGGATACTGGCTGACGCCGCACCGCTCTGGCAGGCCGCCCAGGACAAGATCGAGGGTCGGCTGGGAGCCGATGCCACCGCCCAGCTGGAGGACCTGCTGCTGGCGCTTTAGCGCCTCGTTTCCAGATCAACTTTCTGGTCGCGCTCTGCGACTTGTGGCCAGGATAGTCCAGGCAGCCTGCGCTGCCCGGAACCGGAAGAATACTGCCAAACAACGGTTCAATCTGCGACCTGCGCTCCCAACCGCCCGCGCAGCGCTGTCGCATGCCCGAAAACATGGACGAAAGGAAATCGACGATGCTCGGTCCGGCGCTTGCGCGTTATCTTGCCAGACGCAATATCCACTACGGCTGGGCTGTCGCCGCCGTCACCTTTCTGGTCATGCTGTCAACCGCCGGCGCCATGGGCTCGGCCGGCGTGCTGATCAAGCCGCTCGAGACTGAATTCGGCTGGACCAACGCGCAAATCTCGCTGGCGCTCGCCATCCGGCTTTGCCTCTTCGGTCTGCTCGGTCCGTTCGCTGCATCCTTCATGAACCATTTCGGCGTGCGCCCGGTCGTCTCCACGGCACTGATCCTGATCATCTCCGGCATCGCCGCCTCCTTCTACATGACGGAACTCTGGCACCTGGTCGCTATCTGGGGCGTGGTGCTCGGTGTCGGCACCGGCATGACGGCGCTTGTGCTCGGGGCCACGGTCGCGACCCGCTGGTTCGACAAGCGACGCGGGCTCGTCGTCGGGCTAATGACCGCCAGCAACGCCACTGGGCAACTGGTCTTCCTGCCGCTTCTTGCATCCCTCACCGAAACGATCGGCTGGCGCTCGGCGCTGACGCTGATCATCGTCATCCTGCTTGCGGCCTTCACGCTGGTCCTGCTTTTCATGCAGGATCGCCCTGGCGACCTCGGCCTTTCGCCCTTCGGCTCGAAGCAGATGGCTCCGGCGCCGCCAAAGGCGAAGAGCTTCGGGGAACTGCTGATCGCACCGATCCGGGCGCTCGTCGACGCCGCCAGGACCGACACCTTCTGGGTGCTATTTGCCACCTTCTTCGTCTGCGGCTTCAGCACCAATGGGCTCATCCAGACCCATTGGGTTTCGATCTGCGGCGACGTGGGTATAGCTCCCGTCGCCGCAGCCAGCCTGCTGGCGCTGATCGGCGTGTTCGACCTCATCGGCACCATCGGCTCCGGCTGGCTGTCGGATCGTTACGACAACCGCTGGCTGCTCTTCTGGTTCTATGGCCTGCGCGGCCTGTCGCTGATGTTCCTGCCGTTTAGCGGCTTCAACATCTACACGCTGTCGATCTTTGCGATCTTCTACGGCCTGGATTGGGTCGCCACGGTTCCACCGACCGTGAAGCTCTCGGCTGAACGCTTCGGACCGGAGCGCGCTGCCCTTGTCTTCGGTTGGGTTTTCACCGGCCATCAGCTCGGAGCCGCCAGCGCGACCTTTCTCGCAGGCGCCAGCCGCACGTCGCTGGAGACCTATACGCCGGCGCTGCTCGCCGCAGGCATGCTCTGCATCGTCGCGGCCCTGCTGGTGCTGACGATCGGTCGGCGCCAGCCTGAGGCGCTCACGCCGCAGCCGGCCTGACCCCTTCTGCCAGCTGGATCAAAAAGGGCGGGCTACCGATGGCAGCCCGCCCTTTTGCGTCAGACTGAGACCGATGAAGGTCAGTGGCCGAACGTCGTCACAAACTCCGGATTGCCGCGGATCGTGTTGCTGACGGTGCAGATTTCGTTTTCGGCCGCTTCCGCAATTGCATGACGGACCGTGTCGTCGAAATCGCCCTTGATATCGAAGACGATGTTGAACTTCGCCACACGGGAGGGCTCGTCATGGGCCTTCTCGCCGGTCACCTTGGCGCTCACTTCCGTCAGCCGGTCGAGCACGCCAAATCGGCTGGCGGCAATACGCGCGCTCAGCACCAGGCAGCTTGCGAGCGACGCGTAAAGCAGGTCGAGCGGGCCGTAGCCCGCCTGCGACGGGCCGGTGACGATATCGAGTTCGCCGCCGGTCACCGACGTCACATGCGGAAAGCCGGCCTTGCCGACGACCGCCGTCGCACCGGTTTCCCGCGTTCTCACCTTCACATCCGCCATTTCGCAAACCTTCCCAGAACTTGATCAAACCAATCGGTAGAAACACGTCGCCCCGGGCCGGAAGGCCCAGGGCGTTTTGATATGTGCGCCTTTTTCTCATCGGCGCAAGGGCGATCGCTGGCCGATCAGTTCTTCTTCACCAGGCGGTAGAAGACGAAGTCGGAGGTGGCGCCGTTGACGTAGCCTTCAACCTTGTCCTTCATCGCGACCTGGGTCGCTGCCTGGAACATGATCACGATCGGCGACTTTTCCTGCACCTTGCGCTGCAGGTCGACGTAAAGCGCGTCGCGCTTGGCCGGATCGGCTTCCTTGAGGGCTGCCTTGGTCGCCTCGTTAAGTTCGGCCGGAACCGCCCAGCCGTTCCGCCAGGTGGTCGTCGACTGGTACTTGTCGTCGGCATTGTCTTCGTTATAGGCAAACGCCTTGGCGTTCGAATGCGGGTCCATGAAATCCGGGCCCCAATAGAGCAGCATGGCTTCATGCGTGCGGGCGCGGTACTTGGTGATCACCTGGCTGCCTGTGCCCGGGACGATTTCGAAGTTGATGCCGGCTTCGGCAAACGATGCCTGCAGCGACTGCGCCATGTCGGTGAACGGCGTCGAGTTGATGACGTCGAGGGTCACCTTGATCGGCGTCTTGATGCCGGCGTCGGCGAGAATCTTCTTCGCCTTTTCGACGTCGTAGCTGTAGGGCGTCTCATCGAGCGAACCGGGGAAGCCCTTCGGCCAGAAGGCCTGGTGAACATCCATCTGCCCCTTGAGGAAGCTGTCGGTCATGCCCTTGTAGTCGACGAGATAGCGGGCGGCTTCCCAGACGGCCGGCGGCTGCAGGGCTGCGTCCTTCTGGTTGAAGGACAGGAAGTGCACGGCGGCCTGCGGATAGGATTCGACCTTGACGCCGTCCTTGCCTTCGAGACCCGACACCTGGTCCGGCGTCAGGTTCTTGGCCATGTCGACGTCACCGGTCTGCAGCATCAGCTGCTGGGTCGCGGCTTCGGCCACGTGGCGGATGATCACGCCCTTGATTGCCGGAGCGCCGCCGAAGTAGTTCGGGTTGCTGGCAAGGTTCAAGAGTTCGCCGGCGCGGAAGGCCTTGAGAACGAACGGACCCGAACCAGCCGAATTGGCCTTCAGCCAGGCATTGCCGAAGTCGCCGTCGGCCTCGTTGGCCTTGACGGTTTCCGCATCGACGACCGAAGCCGGGCGGGCGGCGAGAACGTTGAGAACGAAGGCCGACGAGAAGTCGCCTTCGTACTTGATCGTGACCTTGTTGCCGTCGGCGGTCACCATCTTGTCGATGTTCTCAGGGGTCCAGCCGAGCTGCGTCAGGATGAAGGCAGGCGCCTTGTTGAGAACGACGACGCGCTTGAAGGAGTAGACGACGTCTTCGCCGCGCAACGGGTTGCCCGAGGAGAAGGTAACGCCATCACGCAGCGTGAAGGTGATCGTCTTTGCCGCATCGTCGGCCGTCCATTCGGAGGCCAGACCCGGCGCCAGCTTCTTCACGTCGGGTGCATCGTACTGCACCAGGCGGTCATAGGTCTGGGTGACGTATTCGCCCGACGAGAACTCGTAGGCCTCGGCCGGATCGATGCTGACGATGTCGTCGATGTTCTGGGCGACGACCAGCACATCGGCCGGCGTTTCGGCGAGTGCGGCCGGCGCCACGCTCATCATCAGGGACGCCGCGAAGACCGCGGCCTTGAACATTCTCATCATCATTCTCCTATTTTCGATGAGGCTTGGTTTTTGTGGGTGCCGGCTTCAGCGCCGATTGCGGCGCGCCGGTCTCGTTGAATTGGGAAGCGCGCAGGCGGAAGAGCGGCAACGTGCCGGTCCATATCAGCCGCACGGGCTTGTCGGTCCTGTTCCACCAGTAATGTGGCTGGATGCCGCGAAAATGCAGACCGTCGCCGGGCGAAAGCATGGTGTCGTCGCCGTCGAGCCCGAACAGGATTTCGCCTTCAAGCATGTAGACGAGCTCTTCGCCCTCGTGGCTGAAGACCTCGGACCGATGCCCCGGCGGAATGGTGATGACAAAGCTCGACAGCTGGTTGCCGGCAAAATCCGCGCCGATGCGCTCATAGGAAACCGGCGAACCGCCGACCGAAAACACCATGCGGCCTTCGGCACGCGAGAGCCCGGTGTCGATCGCCGGTGCGAGGATGAAATGGTTGAGTTCGGCGCCGAGCCCTTGGGCTATTTGCGCCAGGGTGCCGAGTGACGGCATGGCGAGATCGCGCTCGATCTGGCTGAGATAGCCGACCGAAACGCCGGCCGCATCGCTGAGCGCCTGCAATGTCATATGCATCTGTCGGCGGCGCGCACGCACCAGCGCGCCCACCTTCGGCTGCCCTGCCCCGGCCGATTTGCCCGAAGCGGCTTGCGTATCCTCAGACGGATCGCTCACAGCGGTTATTCCTCCCGTTTCCGCCCAGTAAAATTTTTTTGATTTAAGCAAACTTATTTATATACTCCAAGCGAATTTTTGCGGTATCGACAATTCAGACCGCAAGCGAAGAGGGATGGAATCGCCACGTGGCAAACAACAGCACCACAGCAGCAGCGCCTGTACGACGCGCCGCTCGGCCCAGCCGGGCACGCCAGCGCCTTTTCTCGTTCATGGGCTTCCTGGTTACGCTTGCGATAACCTTCCTCGGCCTGCTTGCCATCACCTTTTTCATCGGCCGCATTGTCCCGATCGACCCGGTCCTGGCCGTCGTCGGCGACCGCGCGCCCGTCGCCGTCTATGAACGCGTGCGCCAGGAGATGGGTCTCGACCAGCCGCTCATAACCCAGTTTGTCAGCTACGTACGTGACGTCGCCACCTTCAATTTCGGCACATCGGTCTCGACCGGCAAGCCCGTGATTGAGGATCTCGCGCGCGTCTTCCCGGCGACGCTCGAGATGGCGACGCTCGGCATCATCCTCGGCGTTCTGATCGGCGTGCCGCTCGGCGTGTTTGCCGCCGCCCGCCGCGGTTCCTGGCTCGACCAGGGCATCCGCGTCATCGGTCTGCTCGGCTATTCGGTGCCCGCCTTCTGGCTCGGTCTCGTCGGCCTGGCGATCTTCTACGCGAAGCTGAAATGGGTCGGCGGGCCCGGCCGTGTCGACATCTTTTACGACGGCATGGTGTCGCCCGTGACCGGCCTGATCCTCATCGACAGCATCATTGCCGGCGAATGGGAGATCTTCCGCAACGCCGTCTGGCACCTGATCCTGCCGGCCTCCTGCCTCGGTTTCTTCTCGCTCGCCTATATCGCCCGCATGACGCGCTCTTTCATGCTGGACCAGCTGAGCCAGGAGTATGTGACGACCGCCCGGGTCAAGGGCGTGCCGGAGCGCCTCGTCATCTGGCGCCACGCCTTCCGTCCGATCCGCGTGCCGTTGATCACCGTCATCGGGCTTTCCTATGCCGGCCTGCTTGAAGGCTCCGTGATGATCGAGACGATCTTCTCCTGGCCCGGCATCGGCAACTACCTGACCGTCGCTCTGCTCAACGCCGACATGGCGGCCGTGCTCGGCTCGACCCTCGTCATCGGCGCGGTCTTCATCGGCATCAACAAGATTTCGGACGTGCTCTACCGCGTGCTCGATCCGCGTGCACGCTAAGGGAGGAGCGACCATGACCGCACTTCGTGAATGGCTGATAGACGACAGCCCAGCTTCGCCGATGCAGGCGCGCCTCGGGCGCTTCTACCGCATCTTCGGCGCGCTGATGCGCAATCCGCTCGCCGTCGTCGGCGCCGTCATCATCCTCGTTCTGGTGCTGACCGCGCTCTTTGCCCCGTGGCTTGCCACCCATGATCCGCTGCGCCAGTCGCTCGGCGAACGCCTGCTGCCGCCGAGTGCGGCCCACTGGATGGGAACCGACGAGCTCGGCCGCGACATCTGGTCCCGTGTCGTCTACGGTTCACGCATCACGCTCGCCATCGTCACACTGGTCGCCGTGCTCGCAGCACCCGCCGGTCTCGTGATCGGCGTGGCTGCCGGCTATTTCGGCGGCTGGGTCGACCGTATCCTGATGGGCATCACCGACATCTTTCTGTCGCTGCCGAAGCTCATCCTGGCGCTGGCCTTCGTCGCAGCCCTCGGCCCCGGCATCGAGAACGCAATCATCGCCATCGCGATCACCTCCTGGCCCGGATACGCCCGTGTGGCCCGCGCCGAAACGCTCACCTTCAAGAACTCCGAGTTCATCTCGGCGGTGCGCCTGCTCGGCGCGTCCAGCCTGCGCGTCAATCTCGGCCACGTGTTGCCGCTCTGCACTTCCTCGATGATCGTGCGCGTCACGCTCGACATGGCCGGCATCATTTTGACGGCTGCCGGTCTCGGCTTCATCGGACTTGGCGCCCAGCCGCCGCTTCCCGAATGGGGGGCGATGATCTCGCGCGGCCGCTCGTTCATTCTCGACCAGTGGTGGGTTGCGACCATGCCGGGCTTTGCCATCATTCTCGTCAGCCTCGGCTTCTGCTTCCTCGGCGACGGCCTGCGCGACGTGCTCGATCCGAAAAGCGGGGAGCAACGCTGATGAGCAATCTTCTCGAAGTCGAAAACCTGCGCGTCACGTTCCCGACGCCCCGCGGTGATCTTGAGGTGGTGCGCGGCATCTCCTTCACCCTCGGCCGCGAGCGCCTCGGCATCGTCGGCGAAAGCGGCTCCGGCAAGTCGATGACCGGCCGCTCCATCCTGCAGCTGATCCGCGCGCCAGGTCGCGTCACCGCCGACAAGCTCGTCTTCGACGGCGTTGACCTCCTCAAGCAATCCGAGCGGCAGATGCGCGCCATCCGCGGCGCCCGCATCTCCATGGTGATGCAGGACCCGAAATTCTCGCTGAACCCGGTCATGACTATCGGCGAGCAGATTGCCGAGGCGCTTCTGACGCACCAGAAGCTGCCGCGCCGCGAAGTTAACAATCGCGTGCTCGCGATGCTGGAATCGGTGCGCATCGCCGACCCGGAACGCGTCGCCAAGCTCTATCCGCACGAAGTCTCCGGCGGCATGGGCCAGCGCGTGATGATCGCGATGATGCTGATCCCGGAGCCGGACCTGCTGATCGCCGACGAGCCGACCTCGGCGCTCGACGTCTCCGTCCAGGCGCAAGTCCTCGACATCATCGACGAACTGGTCAAGCGCAAGGGCATGGGGCTGATCTTCATCAGCCACGACCTCAACCTCGTCTCCAGCTATTGCGACCGCATCCTCGTGATGAACACCGGCGAGGTGGTCGAGGAATGCAAGGCCGGCGAACTGATGGCGGCCAAGCACCCCTATACGCGTGGGCTGATCGCCTCGATCCCGCGCCTCGATGAAACACGGGAAGAGCTGCCGGTCCTCGACCGCAGCGCATGGGCCAAGTCATGACCGCGCTTTCTCTGAAAAATCTCGACATCTCCTATGGCGACGTGCAGATCACCCACGACGTCAATCTCGACATCGCCGACGGCGAGAGCTTTGCGCTTGTCGGCGAAAGTGGCTCGGGAAAATCGACCGTGCTGAAAGCCATCGCCGGCCTCGCGCCGGAGTGGACCGGCGAGATCACCGTGCTCGGCGCACCGCGCGGCCATGGCATCGACCGCGCCTTCTCGCGCCAGTGCCAGATGGTGTTCCAGGACCCCTACGGTTCGCTGCACCCGCGAAAGACCGTCGACGCGACCCTCGGCGAAGCACTGACGATCCACGGTATCGGCGACCGCAGTGCGCGCATCGAGGAGGTGATGACCTCGGTCGGCCTCGACCGCAAGTTCCGCTTCCGCTTTCCGCATCAGCTCTCGGGCGGCCAGCGCCAGCGCGTCGCGATTGCCCGTGCATTGATGCTCAAGCCGAAGGTGCTTTTGCTCGACGAGCCGACCTCGGCGCTCGACGTCTCGGTCCAGGCCGAAATCCTCAACCTGTTGAAGCGCCTCAGGCGCGAGCAGAACCTCACCTTCCTGATGGTCACCCACAATCTGGCCGTCGTCTCCTTCCTCTGCGATCGCCTTGCCGTCATGCGCCAGGGCCGTATCGTCGAGATTGCCGATGTCGCCGACCTCAGGCGCGGCGACCTCAAGGATCCCTATTCGCGTGAACTGATGCAGATCAGCGCCGCGCATGCCAACTAGGATGGGACAACAGGACGATTTCTCGTCCGTTCCCTCCTAAGATATCGAGTAACCCCAAGGACATAGCATGAACAGTGAACAGATCGCTGCCGCGCTGGCGGAATTCGACGCGGCGATTGCCAAAGCCACCGATGCCGATACGGTATGGACCGCATTGCAGACGCTTAGCCGCCAGGTGATCGGCGCCAAGCTCTTCACCATCATGACCGTCGACATGGTCAATGAAGTCGCCCGCCGCGCCTATACCTCGCATCCCGAGGAGTATCCGACCTCGGGCACCAAGCCGATCCGCTACGACAGCTGGTTCGACATCGTGCATAAGGCGCACCAGACCTTTGTCGCCAACACCATCGTCGACATCTCGAAGGTCTTCGGCGACCACGAAACCATCTGGTCGCTCGGCTGCGGCTCGGTCGCCAACATCCCGGTCGTTGTCGGCGGCGAGCTGCTCGGCACCGTCAACTGCCTCGACGTCGAGCATCATTACACGCCCGAGCGTGTGGCACTCTCCAAGCATCTGGAACTGCCGGCAAAGCTCGCCTTCCTCGCCGCCGCGCGCGCCGAGAAGAAGTAAGACAGCAGGCCGGAGGCGTCATCGCCTTCGGCCATTTCCCGGTCAGCGGCCGATCGCCCCACCGGTTTCTTTCAGGAAAAAGTGCATCTTCTCCGCCTCGATCGGCACCGCGATCTGGTCTTCGGGGCCGATGCGTGATGCTGCGTGAACCTGCGCCGTGAAGGCTGCGGGCCCGACCCTGCCGAGCGCCAGCGTATGCGGGCCGAGTGGTTCGATATCGCGAACGGTCAGCCTGACTGTCGGCGCATTGGCGTCCGTCGCCATCGTATGTTCCGGCCGGATGCCGAGCACGACGGCCTTGCCAACATAGGCACCGAGTTTTTCGGCACGGCTTTCCGGGATAGCAACCGCCACATCACCATCCGCTATGAACTGCATCCCGCCATCGCCGCGTTCCAGCCGCCCCTCGATGAAATTCATGCTTGGCGCACCGATGAAGGCGGCGACGAAGAGATTGGCCGGCTGCTCGTAGAGCGTGATCGGATCGGCCGCCTGTTCGATGCGCCCCTGGTTCATGACGACCACCCGGTCTGCCATGGTCATGGCTTCCACCTGATCGTGCGTGACGTAGACGGCGGTCGTCTGAAGACGTCGGTGCAACAATTTGATTTCCGTGCGCATTTCTATGCGCAGCTTGGCGTCGAGATTGGACAGCGGCTCGTCGAAGAGGAACACATCCGGCTGGCGCACGATCGCCCGGCCGATCGCGACACGCTGGCGCTGGCCGCCGGATAGCGCGCTCGGCTTGCGGCTGAGATAGGCGCCGAGATTGAGGATGCGGGCGGCGTCCGCCACCGCCTTGTCGATCTCCACCTTCGGCGTGCCGCGCACCTTCATGCCGTAGCCGATGTTCTCGGCGACCGTCATGTGCGGATAGAGCGCGTAGTTCTGAAACACCATGGAGCAGTTGCGCAGGCCCGGCCTAAGGTCTGTCACGTCGCGGTCGCCGATCCGGATCGAACCCGAGGTCGCCGTCTCAAGGCCGGCGATCATCCGGAGCGTCGTCGTCTTGCCGCAGCCGGACGGACCGACGAGCACGACGAATTCGCGATCGGCGATCTGAAGATCGAGCGGCGGAATGACCGTGACGCTCCCGAAGGACTTGGTGATCTGCTGCAATCGGACCTGTGACATGCGAAAACCCTTGCTGCTGTCTGTGCCCGGTCTCGCCGGGGACGGTGGCGCCCGCCCCGATCATCTCGGGGCGGGCATGGTCTCGTTACTGCTTCGGCAGGCCCATCGAGGCGCGATAGGCGGCGAGCTGCTTGTCGCGGCCGAACTCGTCGGTCAGCTTGTTCCACTGCTCGGCGACGCTATCGAGCGCCTGCTGCGGCGTCACTTCACCGGCAAGCGCCTTGGAGAGCTCAATCTCCAGCACTTCCGTGTAGGAGAAGTAGCCGGGAAGGCGCATGTCGAGCGCGATGTTCTTGGCCGTCACCGCGTCCTTCTGGGCGCCCAGATATTCCTTCGCTTCGCGCTCGGAGAAGATCTTCGACCAGAGATCGAGGTTGGTCGTGTGCGAGATGCGATAGGGATTGACCCCGGTGCCGCCGGTGATCGCCGCCTGTCCGGAGATGGCAGGGCTCGTCAGGTACTGGATGTAGTTCCAGGCCGCTTCCTGCTTGGTCGAGGTCGCGGGCACCGCCGCCTGCCAGCCGCCGAAGGCCATGAAGGAGGTCTGGACGACGTGGTCGAACTTGTCCCACTTCTTGGTCTTGTAGTTCCAGATCTCGTCCGATCCGGGCAGCGACGCCGAGCCGACGTTGCCGGCCACCTTCGACTGCTTCGGGTCGGCGCCGATGACGCCGGTGTCGCCCCAGCCGATCGATTCCGCCACCTGGCCGCCGGCAAAGGCGGCGTTCACTTCGCCGAAGGAGAAGTTCAGCGCATTCGGCGGCGCGAGCTTGGAGGCGCGGATATATTCCTCAAGACCGCGAACCCAGCCGGGATTGTTGACCTGAGCGTCCATCGTCTCCGGATTGAAGAACATGGCGCCCGGATTGTCCGGATGGCTGGTGTAGCCGGCGACATGGCTGAACAGGAACCAGAACTGCTGGCCGCCGCGGCGGAAGGCCTCGGCCGTACCCCAGAGGTTGTTGGCCGGCTGATTGAAGTATTCGGCGATGTCGAGATACTGCTTCCAGGTCTTCGGTGGCGCCAGGTCGTAGCCGTACTTTTCCTTGAAGGCCTTCTGGTTGTCGGCATTTTCGAAGAGGTCGATGCGGTAGCTATAGGTATGGGCGTCGCCGTCCATCGTCTGCGACAGCACCTTGCCGTTCCAGACCATCAGCTGTTCGCGGTAGACAGGGGCGATATCGTCCCAGTCTGCGCCCTTCTGCATATCGGCCGGCATTTCCGACAGGAAGTCGGTAAAGTCGGGCGCCCAGGCAGGCGCGAAGGCGATCACGTCGAAAGCGTCTTCGCCCGAGGTGAGCGACGTCACGATTTTCGGATAAAGTTCCGACCACGGGAACTCGACGACCTTGACCTTGCCGCAGGTCTTTTCTTCCCAGCCCTTGGCCGCAAGCTGCAGCGCCGAGGCGATGTAGGGACCGGTCTGGGTGGTGGCTGTCAGTTCGACGCCGGTGTAATCCGGATCGCAGGCGGCAAGCGCCGTTCCCGCGCTCCCCGTCGCGAGTGCGGCAAGCGATGCAGAAGCCAGTAGCAATTTCCTCATTCTATCCTCCTGTTGAATGAATACATGCCAAAGCGGTTGATTATTTGATCGCTCCCAGAAGCAGGCCGGAGCGCATGAGCCGGCTCAAAAGCCCAGCCATGACCATCATCGGGATGATGGCAACGAGGGCGGCAGCGGAAATCGCCCACCATTCGTCACCACGTTGGCTGTTCTGGCCGGCAACGAGAATGGGCAGCGTCTGCCACTTGGAATTGGTCAGGAACAGCGCGAACAGGAACTCGTTCCACACGAACGCAAGCGTGATCATGAAGGTGGCGATCAGCCCCGGCTTCGACATCGGCAGCACGATGCCGAAGAAGATGCGCCAGGACGGCACGTTGTCGACCATGGCCGCCTCCTCGACCTCGACCGGCAGCGCCTCGAAGAAATCGCGCATCAGCCAGATGACGATCGGCAGCGAGAAGGCAATGTAGGCGAAGGTCAGGCCGATGTAGCTGTCGACCAGCTTGAAGCCGAGTTTGCCCATCTCCGTGTACATCAGGTAGAGGGCGAAGGCGGCGACGATCGGCGGGAACATGCGCTGGCTGACGAACCAGAAGACGATGTCGTTGTTGCCGAGCTCGGGTCCTGGAAGCCGGAATCGGCTGGAAATGACCGCAAGCGCAAGGGCTGCGACGAAGGAATAGACCAGCGAGATGCCTTGGCCATAGCCAAGCACATGACGGCCGACAAGGAAGCCGCCAAAGGCGATGACGACAAAGATCAGCGCTGAGAGCAGCCGGAAGCGGAAGGTGAAGCGCACCAGCGCATAGGCCGCCATTGCGCCGATGAAGGTCGCTGCGATCGAGGCCGAAAGGCCGATGATCGTCGATGCCAGGAAGGTGTTGAAAAACTGACCGCGCTGGCCCGACAGAAGCTCGCTCCAGGCCGTCAGGCTCGGCTCGAAATCGACGAAGGGCAGATAGGTCGGCCCGCCGACGACGGCGATCGGCGTCTTGAACGAGGTGATGAGCACCCAGTAGAGCGGGAAGAAAGTGATGGCGAGCCAGATAAGGCAGCCGCCGAGCGCCAGCCAGCGCCGTTTCCCTTTGAGAGTCCGCACGCTCATTTGTGCTTCTCCAGATAGGGCTTGAGGATGGCGAGATAGACGAGGCCGATCACGGTGATGACGATCAGGAACAGGAAGGAAAGGGCCGAGGTGTAGCCGAGGTTGAACTTCTTGAAGCCTTCCTGATAGGCAAACAGCGTCAGCGTCTCGGTCGATATGCCTGGCCCGCCGCCGGTCATGACGAAGACGGTATCGATGATCTTGTAGCTCTCGATCAGCCGGATGAAGACGACGGCAACCGAGATCGGCAGCAGCATCGGAAACGTGATGTCGCGGAACTGCTGCCACGGCGTGGCGTTCTCGAGTGCCGCCGCCTCGTAGACATCGTCGGGCAGCGTCTGCAGCCCGGCGAGCAGCATCAGGATGACGAAGGGTGTCCATTGCCAGACTTCGACAGCGATGATCGAGCCGAGCGCCCAACTGGTCTGGGTGAGAAAGGGCAGATTGGGGAAGCCGATTGCCGTCATCAGCTCGTTGAGCGGGCCCATCGTCGGGTTCAGCACCTGGCGGGCAATCAGCGCAACGGCGACCGGCGCCACCAACATCGGCAGCAGGAAGCTGACGCGGAAGATGCCCTCGCCCGGCATCTTTGAGTTCAGTGCCAGCGCCACCGAAAGACCGATCACATATTGCAGCCCGACCGAGATGAAGGCGATCAGCGTCGTCGTGCCCGCCACATGCCAGAAGCGCGGGTTCTGCAAGAGGTCGATGTAGTTGCCGAAGCCGACGAAACGGGCCGGTGTCGGCGGCACCAGCCGCATGCTCATAAAGCTTGTCGTCAACGAATAGACGAGCGGAAAGATCGAGATCATCAAGACGATGATCAGGGCCGGCCAGATGAAGAAGTGCTTGATCGGGTCGTTGCGCGTCATGCGGCCGGACCTCTGGCAAGCAGCGCCTCAATCTCTGCCAGCCTCGGCATGGCAGGCGCCGTGCCGCGACGGGTCACGGCGATGCCGGCCGTGGCGCAGCCGAATCGGACCGCGTCGACCGGAGCAAGGTCACGCGCCAGTGCAGCGGAGAAGCCGCCGACAAACGCATCCCCTGCCCCGGTCGTATCGATCACCGGTCCGCTGGCGATCGCCGGAACGAGCACCGACTGCTCGTGGTTGTGATAGAGCACGCCGCGTTCGCCGAGCGTGATCAGCGCCGTCTTCGCACCCTTCTTCAGGATCGCGTCACCGGCACGCCGAATGTCGTCCTCGGAAGAAAGCGCAAAGCCGACGATGGCTGCGGCTTCCGTCTCGTTTGGCACGAGGTAATCGCAGAGCGGATAGAACGCATCAGGGAAAGCTTCGGCCGGTGCCGGGTTGAAGACGGTGGTGACGCCGGCAGCATGCGCAATCTCGAGCGCGCGCTGCGCGGCGGCAACCGGCTGTTCGAGCTGGGTCACGAAGATGCGCGAGCCCTCGATCGTCTCACGCGCAGCCTCGACATCGTCGATACCGATCGAGCCGGCAGCACCGGGATAGACGATGATGGCGTTTTCGCCGTTCTGGTCGTTGACATAGATGAAGGCAGCACCCGTCGGCAGGTCGTCCATCTCGACGATCTTCGGCGTCACGCCGGCTTCCGCATAGGTGCGCAGCGCCATCTCGCCGAAGGTGTCGCGACCGAGCTTGGAGATGAAGGAGACGGGACTTCCCGCCCGAGCGCAGGCAACCGCCTGGTTCGAGCCCTTTCCGCCCGGCCCGACGGAAAAGCCGCTGCCGGTAATCGTTTCGCCGACGACAGGCATGCGCCGCGCCAGATAGGCCGTGTCGGCCACGAAGATACCCAGGATCGAAACACCAACCTTCATTCAAGCCTCCCCCTGCAACCGCACCGGTGTGAAACGGTGTGCCCAGGCAATCTCTCGCGATTTCAATCATTTGTTCGAACGCTGCGTTGCGCAGCGGATCGTCAGGTCTTCGGCGGAATGACGCCCTTGGTGAAGAGGAAGCAGCCGTAGAAGCGCGTCTCGCCCGTGGTGATGACGCAATAGGCTTTCTTCGCTTCCTCGTAGAACTTGAAGCGCTCGATGCCGTACATCGGAGCCGACTTGCCCTCGGCGCGGTCGATCGCCGCCTGCACTTCCTGCTGCACCGGCAGGACATCGTCCGGCGCACCCATCACCTCCATGCGGCCGGCGGAGGGCTGCAAAGGTGTGTCGAGCGGCAGCACGGAAAGCACCGCCTCGACGGCACGCGCGGCCGACACGTTGTCGATGCGCAGCAGCGTGCCGAGCGTGGTCTTGCGGGCAATGGCGTCGGACGGGAAATTGGTGTCGGAGATGACCAGCGTGTCGCCGTGTCCCATGGACCTCAGCGCGTGCAGCACATCGGCATTCAGCGCCGGATCGATATTCTTCAGCATGCAGTCCTCCTCCTGGCGCGCTCCGGTTTCCGTGGCGCGCAATGCATTCCCCCTTACAGGCGAATGCGTCTCCCTAACTGTTCACGTTCCTCCACCGCGCGGACCGGCTCCCCCCGCCCCGCGCGTGGTGGGTCCCCTACTCGCCGTAGGGGATCCAGATGTTCTTGACGTCCGTCGCGCGGCGCAGATAGGCCGGGCCTTCCGCCGCCTCGCGGTCGAGCCAGTTCGTTGCCTTGCCGTAGTCGACGAAGGTGCGCTTCAGGTTGCCGACCGAAAGCTTCTCGACAAGGGTCGAGAGTTCCGCCGAGCCGAAAGCCCAGAGCGCATCCACGTCGTTGTGGCTTGCGAGCGTCTTGGCCAGTTCGATCGTCGAACCGGTGACGATGTTGACGACACCGGCCGGAACGTCGGATGTTTCCAGAACCGTATAGAAATCGGTTGCTGCCAGCGGATGCTGTTCGCTCGGCACGACGACGACGCGGTTGCCGGTGGCGATCAGCGGCGCGACGAGACTGATCATGCCGAGCAGCGGCGCTTCCGGCGGGCAGACGACGCCGACGACGCCGATCGCCTCGGGGATCGCAAGTGCGACGCCGCGAAGCGGCGGCTGGTGGATCGCCCCCTCATACTTGTCGGCCCAGGCACCATAGGTGAAGAGCCGCGCGATCGAGGCTTCGACCTCTGCCTTGGCGTTCGTTGAGGACGCACCGGTCATGTCGGCAAGGCGATCGGCGAATTCGCCTGCGCGGCCGCTCAGGTTTTCAGCGATGTAATAGAGGATCTGCGCGCGGTTGTGCGTCGTTGCCGAGGACCAGGCGGATGCGGCTTGCGCTGCGACGACCGCGTTGCGGATGTCCTTGCGGTTGCCCTCGCCGACCTCGCCAAGCACCTTGCCCTTCGGCGAAAGCACGTTGCGGTTATAGTTGCCGTCCGGGCGTGCCTGCTTGCCGCCGATGAAGAGCTTGGCGGTGCGGTCGACGTCAGGCATGGCGAAATCGCCGGCGACGGGCTTCAGCACCGGTTCGGCGACGGCGGGACGCAGCTTGCGACCGAGCCATGCCTTCGGTTTCAGATATTCGTAGCAGCCCTCACGACCGCCCTCGCGGCCGAAGCCGGATTCGCGCTTGCCGCCGAAACCGGCAGAAGCATCGAAGAGGTTGGTGGCATTGACCCAGACGACGCCGGCGGCGAGCTTGGCCGCGACATGCAGAGCCAGACCGATGGTCTCGCTCCAGACGCTGGCGGCAAGGCCGTAGCGCGTGTGGTTGGCAAGCTGGATCGCCTCTTCCGGGGTGCGGAAAGTCATGGAGACGGCGACGGGGCCGAAGATCTCTTCGGTCGCAACGATCGAGGTCGGCTGCACACCGGTCAGAAGCGTCGGCGGATAGAAACTTCCGCCCTTCGGCAGGTCGATGTCAGGCTGATGCAGGGCTGCCCCTTCGGCGACACCCTTGGCGACAAGGTCTTCGATCCGCTGCAACTGCACCGGCGCAACGATCGCTGCCATGTCGATCGCCTTGTCGAGCGGATGGCCGACGCGCAGCGTCTGCATGCGGCGCTTCAGCCGCTCGTAAAAGAGCGGCGTCACGCCTTCCTGCACGAGGATGCGCGAGCCGGCGCAGCAGACCTGGCCTTGGTTGAACCAGATGGCATCAACCACGCCTTCGACCGCGCCATCGATATCGGCGTCGTCAAAGACGATGAACGGCGACTTGCCGCCGAGTTCGAGCGTCAGCGACTTGCCGGTGCCGGCAGTGCGCTCGCGGATGAGGCGGCCGACCTCCGTCGAGCCGGTAAAGGCGATCTTGTCGATGTCCGAGTGCTCGACGATCAGTGCGCCGGTTTCACCTTCGCCGGTGACGACATTGAGCACGCCGGCCGGAAGGCCCGCAGCAGCGGCGAGTTCAGCAAAGAGCAACGCCGTCAGCGGCGTAAATTCCGCTGGTTTCAGGATCACGGTGTTGCCGAGCGCTAGCGCGGGTGCAACCTTCCAAGCGAGCATCAGGAACGGGAAGTTCCACGGGATGACCTGGCCGACGACGCCGACCGGCACCTGATCGGCAAACTCGGTTTCCTGCAGCTGCGCCCAGCCGGCGTGGTGATAGAAATGGCGGGCCGCGAGCGGTACGTCGATGTCGCGGGTCTCGCGGATCGGCTTGCCGTTGTCGATCGCCTCGACCACGGCGATCAGGCGCGCATGGCGCTGGATCATGCGGGCGAGGGCATAGAGATGACGGGCGCGGGCATGGCCCGGCAGCTTCGCCCAGGCGCCTTGCGCCTTGCGGGCCGCGGCGACCGCATCGTCGACATCCTTGGCACCGCCGAGCGCGACCTTGGCGAGCAGCTTGCCGGTTGCCGGTTCGTTGGTCTCGAAGGTTTTGCCGGATGCGGAAGCAACGAAGGCGCCATTGATGAAGTGGCCGAACTCGCCCTTATGGCGCGCCAGCCACTGGCGGGCTTCGGTGTCGGCCTCGGGTGCTGGACCATAGGACATTTCGTCAAAATACCTTGCGACAGTCATCGGGATCATCCAATCGGGTGACGGTTGAGGGCCGAGTAGGCGCCGGTAACGTGATGTTCGAGCTGACGCTCGATATCGGCAAGCAGGCTCGATGCGCCGATGCGGAAGAGATCCGGCTCAAGCCATTCACGGCCAAGCTCGTCCTTCATCAGGAACTGGTAGTTCAGGATGTCCTTGGCGGCAGAAATGCCGCCGGCCGGTTTGTAGCCCACCTTGAGGCCGGTCTGCTCCTGATAAGCCCTAATCATGCGCAGCATGATAAGCGTTACCAGCAGCGTCGCATTGACGCCTTCTTTGCCGGTCGAGGTCTTGATGAAATCGGCACCGGCCATCATGCAGACGAGCGAAGCGCGCGCGACGTTGCGCAGCGTCTTCAGGTCGCCGGTCGCAAGGATCGCCTTCACATGGGCGTCGCCGCAGGCGGCACGGAAGTCGCGCATCTCGTCGTAGAGCGCCTGCCAGTTGCCGGTCAGCACATGCTCGCGGGTAATGACGATGTCGATTTCCTTGGCGCCATCGGCAACGGAAGCCTCGATCTCGCGCAACTTGACGTCATGCGGGATAAGACCGGCCGGGAAGCCGGTGGAGACGGCAGCAACGGGGATACCGGACCCTTCGAGCGCTTCGACGGCGGTAGAGACGAAGCGATGATAGACGCAGACAGCGCCGGTCGTGATGCCGCGACCGCCCATGCCGAGCGCATCGAGCAAATCCTGGCGCACCGGCTGGCGCGCCTTGGCGCAGAGGCGCTTGACGCGCTCCGTCGTATCGTCGCCATTGAGCGTCGTGAGGTCGATGCAGGTGACGGCCTTCAAGAGCCAGGCAGCCTGCGCGTCCTTCTTCACCGTGCGACGGCCGGGCAGCGTCGCAACGCGACGCTCGGCAGCCGAGAGATTGACGCGCTGGTCCAGCACCCAGCCAAGATCGAGATCGATGCCATTGTTGCGCGGCCAGTTATGGCCTGCCGCCGGCGAATGCGCGGCCTTCGGCGCGCCAGTCTTCACAGCAAGGTCTTCCAAGCGATGGCTCCTTGAACTCCCTGTCACGACCAGCCGCACTCGAGCACAGCCGCCGAGAACTCATTTTTGTTATTTTTCTATCGAATTTTTGTGACTATTCCATCAAGAACAGAGCGTGTCAAGCGAGACACTGCCGTTTTGACGATTTCGTAATATTTTTGCGGATGCCGCCTTCACAGGCTCGGCAGCTGCGTTTCGCCTTCTTCGGTGATGATAGAGCGAAAAACGCCGATTGGCGCGAAAAAAGCCGGCTTCAGCTTGCCGATCTTGCTGAGGTCGACGACCAGATGGCTCTCGCGCGCCAGCGAGATGACCTTCTGCTTCACCGACACCTCGTGGAAGTGCACGCAGGTCGCGCCACGCGCCGGATCGACGCCGGCGGCCGACAGGAAGGCGACGTTGATGCCGAGCGAATCGAGCGTCTCTAGACCCGAGTTACCGGAGAAGGACGCCGACGAGGGATGATAGACGCCACCAAGCATGACGATCCGGACATTCGGCTTATGGGTCAGCTTCTCCGCGACGTTCAGAGAGTAACATACTGCCGTTATTGAATAATTTTCAGGAATGAGATCGACGAGATATTCGAGCGTGGTGCCGCAATCGATGAAGATCGTCTCGTCCGGGCGGATGTGGCGCGCCGCGTGGACGCAGGCCTCGCGCTTGGCGGCTGCATGGCTGTCGGCCTCGCGTGCCAGCTCATAAGGCGCGTCGCCTTCGATCTCGGACGCCGGGACGATATGTCCGCCGAGAAAGGCGAACTGGCCGGGATTGTCGGCAACGTCGCGACGGATCGTCATTTCCGAGACGCCAAGCAGGGCCGCGGCATCGCGCAAGTGCAGGACTCTCCGTCCTGAAAGGGCATCGGCGAGTTGGATGATGCGGGCTGTCTTGCGGCTGACCATGATTTCTTCCGTGTCCGACGTGTTCTGCAGCCGTCCATGGCGCGAACAGGTTTTGTGAAAAATATCACAAAATCTCTCTCCCAAGCAAGAGGAGTCACATTGATTGAAAGCGACCTCTGTGCCGATCACGGCCGGGGAGCCGATCACCAAAAATGGTAACGGCGGACCAACCGGCCCGCCGCTCCACAATCGTCATATCAATCCGCGAGAAGAAGCGGACGAGACGCTATCACGCGCCGATCGGCGCCGTCCGGTCGGAAAGCCAGCCCAGCGTCTCCGGCTCAAGCAAGCCGTCCAGTTCCTGCGCGACGCGACGATGATAGGCGTCGATCCACGACCGCTCTGCCGTCGTCAGCAGACCGAGATCGGCGAGCCGCAGGTCGATCGGCACCAGCGTCAGGCTGCGGAAGCTCAGGAACCCGTCGCCGTCGTCCACCACCTCAACCTGGTTCTCGATGCGGATGCCAAAGGCGCCGGCCTTGTAGTAGCCCGGCTCGATCGTCGTCACCATGCCCGGCTTCAGCTCGATCTCGTTGACGCGCCGATCGAAGCGTTGCGGCTGTTCGTGGACCGAGAGAAAATGACCGACCCCATGGCCGGTGCCGTGGTCATAATCGAGACCAAGATCCCAGAGCGGGCGGCGGGCAAAGGCGTCGAGCTGGTGGCCGAAGCTTCCCCTGGGGAATTTCAGCGATGCCATGGAGATCAGTCCCTTGAGGACGGCTGTATAGGCCCGGCGGATCTCGTCGCTGACCGGGCCGATCGCCGTGGTGCGCGTGGCGTCGGTGGTGCCGGTCAGATACTGCCCGCCGGAATCGAGCAGGTAGACACCGTCCCTGCGGATCAGCCCGTTGCTCGCCTCGGTGGCAGCATAGTGGCACATGGCCGCGTGGCCGCCGGCCGCCGAAATCGATCGGAAGCTCGGCTCGATGAAACTTTCGGCCATCTGGCGATAGGCGAGGATACGCTCTTCCGCTTCCAGTTCGGTTACCGGTTTGCCGCTCGCCTCCCGTTCGGCGGCGTGCCGCTCGAGCCAGGCAAAGAAGCGAACCCAGGCGGCGCCGTCCAGACGGTGACAAGCCCGGAAGCCCGCAAGCTCGGTCGCGTTCTTGTGCATCTTGGCGAGCGTGATCGGGCTTTTCGCGAGCTGCACGGTGCCGCCCGCAGCGCGCGTGGCGTGGGCCGTTGCCGACGGGGCGAAGCCGGGATCGATCAACGCGGTGCGGCCCGCCGCCATCGCCTTGACGCGGTCAAGCAGTTGGCCAGGCTCGGCAATCCCGACGTCGTCAAGCTCGAAGTCCGAGAGAGCGTTCGGGAGCTTTCGATGATCGACCAGCCATTCCGTTTGCCCGGCGCGGTCGAAGATCAGGAAGGACTGCGGCATCGGGTTGAAGGCGACGTCGCGACCACGGACATTGAGGAACCAGGCGATATTGTCCGGCTGCGCCTCGATCAGGAGGTCGGCGCCCTGCTCCGCCAGCAGGGCGGCGATGCGGCGCTTCTTCTCGGCAACGCTCTCGCCGGCATTGGCGACCGGAAAGGCGGTGATCTTGCCGAGTGGCTTTTCCGGTTGGTCCGTCCATACCGCATCGACGAGATCCCCATCGACAGGCATCCAGACGCCGCCGGCCAGTTCGACCGAACGGCTGCAATCGGCATCCCAGGTGGACGGCAAAAGCATGGCGTTGAAGCCGACACGTTCGCCCTTGCGCAGATTGTTCTTCAGCCAATCCTTGAGCGGAGCGTCATAGAAGTGCTCGATCGTGAAGGTACCGAGATCCACTTCGTCGCGCACCTGCACCTGGTAGCGGCCATCGACGAAGATCGCTGCGCGGTCGCGCATGACGATCGCCACACCGGCTGAACCGGTGAACCCGGAGACGAAAGCCAGGCGATGGTCGTGCGGCGCGCAATACTCGCCCTGATGTTCGTCGAAGCGCGGCACGACGTAGCCGTCGAGCCCGGTTTCCGTAAGCTTGCGGCGCAGCGCGCCGATGCGGCCGGAGATATCCGGCCTTGCTCTCGTATCCATGATGTCTTTCCTATCAAGTGAGTTTCAGGCGTCGCCGATCGTTTCGGCGAAATGGCAGGCGGTCATGCCCGATCCGACCGGACGTAGCGCCGGCTTTTCGCGGCGGCAAAGTTCGGCGGCGTGCGGGCAGCGCACATGAAACGGGCAGCCGGGTGGGATGGCGAGCGGGCTCGGCAGTTCGCCCGACAGTGCCGGCGCACGACGCCTGGCGCCCGGATCGAGCGACGGTGCAGCCGCAAGCAGACCCTTGGAATAGGGATGCATCGGTTTCGAAAACAGCGCCTCCGATGGGCCGATCTCGACGATCGCGCCGAGATAGATGACGGCGACGCGATGCGAGACATGGCGCACGAGGCGAAGGTCGTGCGCGACGAACAACACCGTCAGGCCGAGCTCGTCCTGAAGCTCGATCAGCAGATTGACGACCTGAGCCTGGACAGAAACGTCGAGCGCCGAGACCAATTCGTCCGCGACGAGACAGGTCGGCTCCAGCGACAGCGCCCGCGCAATGCCGATGCGCTGCCGCTGGCCGCCGGAGAATTCATGCGGGAACTTGTCCGCGGCTCCATCGGGCAGCCGCACCAGATCCAACAGCTCGTCCACCCTTCGGTCGATCGCCGCACCCTCGCGCATGCGGTGCACCGTGATCGCCTCTCGCAGCGTATCGCGCACGGTCATGCGCGGATTGAGCGAGGTATAGGGGTCCTGGAACATCATCTGGACGCGCCGGTTATAGGCGCGCCGTCGTGCCCCCTTGAGGCCGACGACGCTCTCGCCCTCGAACAGGATATCGCCGGATGTCGGCCGGTGCAGGCCGGCGATCAGGCGCGCGAGTGTCGACTTGCCGCAGCCGGACTCGCCGACGATCCCGAGCGTCTCGCCGGGCATCACGTCGAGATCGATGCCGTTAACCGCCGAGACGACCTGCTGCGGACGGCGGGCGAGCGTGTCGGACAGTGATCGCCGTTTCTCGAACTGGATCGACAGCGCACGGAGCGAGAGCAAGGGAGTGGCGCTGGTTGACATGGGCATAGTCATTGCGCCGCCTCCCGCGGTCCGAAATGCGCTTGGGCATCCTCAAGATGATGGCAGGCAACGAGCCGCGACGAGCCGATCGCTTCGAGCGACGGGCGACGATCGGGACATTCGCGCCCGGCGACCGGACAGCGGGCGCTGAAGGCGCAACCCGATGGAAGCGCGTTCAGTGCCGGCGGCGCACCGGGGATCGAATAGAGCGGTGTTCGCGGCGCAACGTCGCGCGGGATCGAGCGTAGCAAGCCCAGGGAATAGGGGTGGCGCGCGTCGGCGATCACATCCGTCGTCGTGCCGACTTCGCAAAGCCTGCCGCCATACATGACCGCGACGCGATCACAGGTTTCGGCGACGACGCCCATGTCATGGGTGACGAGAATGACCGCCATGCCGAGATCGCGGCTCAGCGACTGGATGAGGCGCAGGATCTGGTCCTGGATGGTGACGTCGAGCGCCGTCGTCGGCTCGTCTGCCAACAGCAGCTTTGGGTTGGAGGCGAGCGCAATCGCAATCATCACCCGCTGGCGCATGCCGCCGGAGAACTCGTGCGGGAAATCGTCGAGACGATTGCGCGCACCGGGAATGCCGACGAGATCGAGCAATTCGATCGCGCGCGCCTTGCGCGCCCTCGCATCGAGATCCGTATGGGCCACGAGGTTTTCCTGGATTTGCAGGCCGACGGTGAGCAGCGGATTGAGCGACGACATCGGCTCCTGAAAGATCATCGCGATCTCGCGGCCCCGGATGCGCCGGAGACACGTCTCGTCGAGCGGAACGAGATCGCGGCCATTCCAGAGGATTTCACCCGAGACACGCCCGCGCGGGCGGATGATGCCGAGGATCGAGCGCAGCGTGATGCTCTTGCCCGAGCCGGATTCACCGACCAGCCCAAGAATTTCCCCCTGCCCCACCTGGAACGACACATCGTCCACTGCCACCAGCGGCCGCTCGCGCGCGCCGAACTCGGTGCGAAGGTGCCTGACGTCGAGTACGAGGGGCTTTTCTGTGGTTCCCATCTCAGCGCCCCTTCGGTCGAAGCAGATCGGCCAGCGCGTCGCCGACGAGGCTGAAGCCGAGCCCGGTCAGAACGATGGCAATGCCCGGCATCAGGCTCATCCACCAGGCCGTCATCAGGAAGTTGCGGCCCTCGGCGATCAGGACACCCCATTCGGCGGCCGGCGGCTGCGCGCCGAGGCCGAGATAGCCGAGCGACGAGCCGAGCAGGATCGCGAGCGCCATGTCGGTCATCCAGTAGACGAGGATCGGCGAGATCGCGTTCGGCAGAAGATGGCGGAAGATGATGCGGCGATCAGAATAGCCGAGCACCCGGCCGGCGGCCGCATAGTCGTTGGCCTTCTGCGCCATGATTTCGGCGCGCGTCAGCCGTGCGTAATAGACCCAGTTCACCGCGGTGATCGCCACATACATGTTGACGAGACCGGGGCCGAGGACCGCGACGATCGCGATCACCAGCACCAGGAACGGAAAGGTGATGATCGCGTCGACGCAACGGCCGAAGATCATGTCGGCAATGCCGCCGTAATAGCCGACGAAGGCGCCGACGGTGAGCCCGATCAAAAGCGCAAAGATGGTCGCGAAAAAGGCCATCTGCATATCGACCCGATAGGCCCAGATGACGCGCGAAAGCACGTCTCGGCCGAAATTGTCGGTGCCGAAGGGATGCGCAAGGCTTGGCCCCTGCTGGATCGCCTGCAGATCGAAGGCGAGCGGATCATAGGGCGCAAAGAGCTGAGGAAACAGCGCAAAGGCCAGCGACAGGCCGAGAATGGCGATGCCGATCACGAAGGACGGGCGGGCGAAGGCGCGCGCCAGAAAGGCGGCCAGCCGTCCCTGCGTCCGCGGATGGGTTTGGGTCAGGACCGTCATGATTGGCGAAGCCTCGGATCGAGCCAGGATTGCACGACATCCGTCAAAAGGAAGACGACGGAGACGAGCACGGCAAAGGTGAGCGTAAGGCCCTGGATCAGCGGATAGTCGCGGGCAAAGATCGCCTCCAGCATCAGCCGCCCGACACCGGGAATGGCAAAGACCGTCTCGGTCACCAGCGTGCCGCTCATCAGGTTGCCGATCGAAAGGCCGAGCAGCGTCACCGTCGAGACCAGCGCATTGCGCAACACATGCCGGGTCATGATGATGCGCGGCGACAGGCCCTTCGCACGGGCGAACTGCACGTATTCCGCGTCGAGCACCTCGATCAGAGAGGCCCGGAGATTGCGCAGGATGATCGCCGAGGTATAGAGCGCGACGCTGAGTGCGGGCAGGATCAGGTGGTAGAGGTTTGCAAGAAAGGTCCTGCCGTAGCCGCCGACCGGAAACCAGCGCAGCTGCGCCGCAAGCACCGTCAAAAGCAAAAGCCCGATATAGAAGACCGGCATGGACAGGCCAACCTGGAAGACGCCACGGATGGCGACATCGACCGGACTGTTGACGCGCGATGCCGCGAGAAAGGCCAGCGGTCCCGCGAGAAAGACCGCGAGCACGACCGAATAGAGCGCCAGGAATATCGTCGTCGGCAACCGGCTCAGAATGACCTCGGTCACCGGCGCCTTCAGCATGATCGAGCGGCCGAGATCGCCGGTCAGCGTGTTCTTGACGAAGACGAGGAACTGCATCGGCAGCGGCTGGTCGAGACCGAGATTGTGCCGGATCTGTTCAAGCTGGGCATCGGTCGCCTTGGCCTCGGCCATGGCGATCGCCGGGTCACCCGGCAGCATGCGCACGAGCAGGAAGATGAAGATCATTACCAACAGGAACGTCGGGATGATCTGCAGCAGCCGTGCCACGAGATAGGAAAGTGAGGGCATGGTTCCAACCTTCAACGGAAAACCGGGCGGCTTGCCGCCCGGCTCTTGCAGATCGTTCCGCTATCAATCGGCGCGCCAGGCTTCGGAGAAGTCGTTGGCGCCGAGCGGCGTCTGGGCGTAGCCTTCGATCGACTTCGACACGGCGACGGCAAAGGGCGTTTCGAACAGGAAGAGCAACGGCGCTTCCGCCGCGTAGATTTCCTGCATGCGCTTGTATTCGTCCTTGCGCTTGGCCGGATCGGTCTCGACGTTGGAGGCCTCGAACAGCGTGTTGAATTCCTGGTTGTTCCAGCCGGTGCCGACGGCCTGGCGCTGCTTGTAGTAGCCGAGCCAGCCGGTCACCTGTGCGGGGTCGTTGACGTCGTTCGCCCAGCCGTAGGTGTGGATATCGAAGTCGCCGGACCGGTTCTTCTCGCCGCGGGTCGGGTTGTCGACCTGCTCGACCTTGAGGTTGACGCCGAGCGGCGCCCACATCTGCTGAAGTGCTGTAAACAGCGTCGCATCGTCGGCGCTGCCTGCAAGCGTGGTGAGCTTCACCTCGAAGCCGCCGCTGAGACCGGCTTCCGCCAGCAGCTGCTTGGCCTTTTCCGGATCATAGGGATAGAGCGGCTCGGGGCCATAATGAAGCTGCGTCGCTGCCGACATCAGCGAGGTCATCGGCTTGCCGGTATCGAAGGTCACGAGCTTGATCAGCACGCTCTTGTCGGTCGCATAGTTCAGCGCCTGGCGCACCTTGACGTCGGCAAGCGGGTTCTTCGCTCCGTCCTTCTTCGCCTCGCGCGTATTGATCGGCGCATACACGATGCGGGTCGAGGGGAAGAGCTCCATCTTCAGGTTCGGATCGGCGCCGAGTTCGCCGACGCGGGCAAACGGAATGAACTCGGCGGCGTCGACCTCGCCGGCCTGCAGCTTGAGGATGCGGGTCGCATCGTCGGGAATGACGAGGAATTCCACCCGGTCGAGATAGGGCAGCGGCTTGCCGTCTTCGCCCTGGCGCCAGTAGTTCGGGTTGCGCTCGAAGCTCATGCTCGAGCCCTGCACGTGGCTTTTCATGACGAAAGGCCCCGAAGTGACTGGACCGGCCGAGAAGAAGGCGCGCGCCTTTTCCTGATCCGTGGCACCTGCCGCCTTTTCGAAGGCTGCCTTCGGCATGATGCCGGTGTTGAAGGTTGCGAGGATCGAGATGATCGTCGGGTCGGGGTTCTTCAGCGACACGGTGATCTTGCTGCCATCGGCCGTGACCTTGTCGACCGCGCCGAGCAACCCGGCCCAGGGGCCGAGTTCGGCATTGCGCGCCCGGTCGAGCGAGAAGACGACGTCCGTGCCGGTCAGGTCTGAGCCGTCGGAGAACTTGAGCGCGTTTCTGAGAGTAAGGGTGATGGTCTTGCCGTCGGCCGAAACCTCGTGAGCTTCGGCGAGACCCGGCACGATCGAACCGTCAGGCCCGTTGCGCAGCAGCGTCTCGTAGAGACCGTTCACCATCCAGAGATCGGGATTGCGGTCGGCGTAAACGGGATCGATGACGGTCGAGTCGTCGTAGCGCGCAAAGGTCATTGCGCCGCCGCGCTCGATCGCAAAGGCCGAGGTGGCCGCAAGCAGACCCAGCGTCGTGCCGAGCAGAATAGGCAATATACGTTTCATCTCACTCCTCCTTTTGACCGCAGCCGTCATCGATCGTGTGCCAAACACGTTTATTGGATATTGGATCCAATTTTTCTTAGTGTTTTTTGCCGCCGACGGATTGCCGCGAAGACGTTCTTGTAGTTCCCCTTTTCAAGAAGGCGGCACGCGATCTGATCGGCTTGCCGAACCAACTTTAGCTGGACTAAAGTACATCGATAGACGTGAGTCAAGCGGAAAGAAAGTCATGCCCCTGAAGATCGAAGAGGCGCCCGAAGCCCATGAAGGCGCCTCCCTCCCCGCAGCCTCGACACCCGCCTCGCTCGGGCAAATGCTCAGAGCCCGCCGCAAGGAAATCGGCAAGACCATGAAGGACGTGGCGCGCGAGGCCGGGCTGACGGAGGGCTTCATCAGCCAGATCGAGCGCGGCATTTCCACCCCGTCGCTGATCTCGCTTTACAACGTCGCCAACGCGCTCGGCACCAGCGTCGATACCTTCCTGTCGCAGCCGCCGCAGCATTCGCATTCGATGGTCTCGCATGCCGGCGAACGCCCCGGATACAATGTCGAGACCAAGGAGCGTGTCTACGAACTGATCGAGCGCGGCTTTCCGGGCGCTGCCCTCAATGGCTGTATCACCCATATGCCGCCCGGTTACGCGTCGGAACTGACCAGCCACGAGGGCGAGGATTTCCTCTACCTGATCGAGGGCGAGATGCTCTACCAGATCGACGGCAAGGACTATCTCTTAAAGGCTGGCGACACACTGCACTTCCCCGCCTCGCTGCCCCACCGTGCCCGCAATGTCGGCGCGGGACCAGCCCGCGAACTCTGGGTCGGCACCACCCGGATCATCAAGGAAGACTGAACCGCCGGAACTATCCAAAGGACAGGGCCGAAAGGTACGGGCCGCACAAGGCGGCCCGTAAGGTCAGGCCTTACTGCTTGCGCGGCCAGGTGTCGGCAAGGCGGTAGCCGGCCGGCCACGGATCGGCCGGATCGAGCATCACCTGATGGGTGCCGGTGATCCAGGCGCGACCGGAGATTTCGGGCACGATCGCCGGGCGGCCGCCGACGGTGGTTTCGCCGGCGATGCGGCAATTGAACGTCGAATCGATGATCGAGTGGCCGTCGAAACGCTGGCCGACCTTCATCACGCCGCGGGCATGCAGCACCGCCATGCGCGCAGAGCAACCGGTTCCGGTCGGCGAACGATCGAGCTTGGCCGGCTGGATGACGACGGTGTTTCGGCCATGCAGGACGCCGTCTTTCTCCTCGACCGGCAGCGTCAGCTGGCAGAAGGAGATGTGGTTCCATTCCGGGTTTTCCGGATGAGTAAAACCGAGCTGCTCGTTGGCCGCGCGGGTGATCTTGATACCGGTTTCCGCAAGTTCGCGGGCCTCGTCTGGCGTCACGGAAAACCCGAGCGCTCGCGCGTCGGTGATGACGAAGCTGTCGCCGCCATAGGCAGTATCGACCGTCAACGTCCCCAGGCCCTCGACCTCGAGCTTGGCGTCCAGTTTGTCGGCAAAGGAGGGAACGTTGGTGACGGTGATGCGTTCGGCCTTGCCGTTGCGGCATTGGGCGACGACGTTGACTAGACCGCCCGGCGCTTCCAGCACCATGCGCGTTTCCGGCTCCTGCATCGGCACGATGCCGCTGTCGAGCAGGACGGTCGAAACGCAGATGGAGTTGGACCCCGACATCGGCGGCGTATCTTCGGGCTCCATGATGATGAAGCCCATCGTCGCGCGCGGGTCTTTCGGCGGCACAAGCAGGTTGATGTGGCGGAAGACGCCGCCGCGCGGCTCGTTGAGCACGAAATTGCGCAGCGTCTGATCCTCGGCAATGAAGCGGCGCTGTTCCCAGAGCGTGTTTCCGGGCGGCGGCGCGACGCCGCCGACGATGACGTCGCCGACTTCCCCCTCCGCGTGGCAGGAAACGATGTGAACGACCTTGTTGCTGCGCATGCCCTTTCTCCTTCCGTGCTGGTGGACGGGCGCCACCCGGGCGCACCATGCTTTCGCACCGGCTACGCTCCGCTCTTCGCCGGAGATGATAGCGCGTCCGCGCCCGCCCGGCGAAAACAGTCATAGAAAAATTGGATCCAATATACAATCTGAAATATTCGAATTTGCTGCGAGAACCGAACCCATCTGTTGCCCGGCGCCTGAATTGGACCTATGACCATTGGCCAAGCGCGCGAAAACGCTTCCGAATTCGCCAGGCCGCAAGGTTTGGCCAGCAGGGTTTGAACAGGATGAAACTCGACGCCGTCGATGTCAGGCAAGCCGCCTCAGCGGCCGATATCGTCTATGAGGCCTTGCGCAAGGCGATCATCGAAGGCGACCTCGCCGAGGGCGAAAATTTGCGGCAGGACCACATCGCCCAGATGTTCAACACCAGCCGCATTCCGGTGCGCGAGGCGCTCTCGCGGCTGGAGCAGCATGGGCTGATCACCACGGAGCGCTACAAGGGCGCCGTCGTCGCCGGCCTCTCGATCGAGGAAATCGAGGAGATCTTCGAGTTCCGCGCGCTCATCGAGGCGGAGGTCATTCGGCTTGCGATACCCAATCTCGATCGCCGCACACTCGACCTTGCACGTCAGCATTGCGAGGAGTTCGAGCGGGAGGAAAATTCCGACCGTTGGGGCGAAATCAACCGCAATTTCCACTACAGCCTCTACGAGGCAGCCCGTCGCCCCTATTACCTGCAGATTGTCCGCGCCTCGCTCGATCGCATCGACCGTTACCTGCGGGCGCAGCTGACGCTGACCTCGGGCGTTGCGCGCGCCCGCCGCGAACACAAGGCGATCCTCGATGCCTGCATTGCGCGCGACGCGGAGCGAGCCAGCGCCTTGACGCGTGACCATATCCTCGACGCCGGTCGCTCGCTGACCGTCTTCCTCAGAGACCAACGAGGCTAGCGGCGCGGTTTTCCCGCGGCTTTGGCCGACCGTCATAATACTTTGATTTACATATCGTTTTATCGTGTTTCATTCCGGATCGATGCTCGATCCTTCACAGCAGTGCTCCCGCTGAAATTGCGCCGCACGTCGACTGCTCTTCGGTTGACAAGCGGGGCGGAAGCCTGAAAAGTGAAGCCTCTATCGAGACCGGCAGCGTTGGGAGGACTTGATGTCTGTGCGCGCGTTTTTCGGCCTTTCCACCCTTTTCCTGTCGCTTGTGACCGCCGGCGTCCCCGCCGTTGCCCAGGAGAGTGGACGGCAGATCGAGATCACCAAGGACGGCGACTATTTCGGTTTCGACCTCAGGACCGAACAGAACGTCTCGCTCGACGAATGCCAGCAGACATGCATCGCGGACCGGTCCTGCCGCGCGTTCACCTACAATCCCAAGGTGAAGTGGTGCTTCCTCAAGTCCGATTATAACCAGCTCAACACTTTCCCCGGTGCCATCGCCGGCAAGGTCGTGCAGCCGCAGGCCGCACAAGCCGATATCGGCGCACCGCCGCGCCTGAATTTCCTGTCGGATCAGCTGCTGCAGGACGCCCGCAACACCAAGGCCAATCTGGCGCTCGCCGACGATCAGCAAGGCATGGGCGTCAATACGCTCATCGACATGGCGCGCGGCCAGGCCGGCATGGGCAATATCGAAAATGCGCTGAAGGCCTTCCAGGGCGCGCTGGCGATCAATCCGGATGACGGCGAACTCTGGCTGGAGGCGGCGCGCACCGCGAACCGCATCACCAACAATTCAAGCGTATCGATCCAGGCGGCCATCGCCGCGATCAACGGCTATGAACTCACCCGCACCACCGAGAGCCGGGCACATGCACTCGCCGTCATGGCGAAATCGCTGGAAGGCGCCGAGAATTTCCGCGCCGCCTTGAACGCCTACAGGGCGAGCCTGGAACTCGTGAAGGCAAAATCGGTTGAGGCGGCCTATCTCGACCTTAAGCAGCGCAAGGGCTTCCGCGTCGTCGAACATACGATCGATTCCGACGCCGCGACGCCGCGCGCCTGCGTGCAGTTCTCCGAGCAGCTTCTAAAGAGCGGCGCCGACTATGCCTCCTTCGTCACCGTCAATGGTGCTGCGCCAAAGGCGCTTGAGGCCAAGGGCGACCAGATCTGCGTCGAGGGGCTTTCGCATGGTGAACGCTACAAGCTGACCGTTCGCAGCGGCCTGCCTTCCACCGTCGACGAAGTGCTCGAAGCGCCCGTGACCCTCGACATCTATGTCGCTGACCGTGCGCAGATGGTGCGCTTCACCGGCGACAGCTTCGTGCTGCCGTCGACCGCGCGCCGCGGCATCCCGCTCGTCTCTGTCAACACCGACAGCGCCAAGCTGAAACTCTACCGCGTCGGCGACCGCAGCATCGCCCAGGTGCTGCAGAGCTCGCAGTTCCTGACGCAGCTCGATGGCTACAGCGCCCAGCGTATTGAGGATGAGATCGGCGAACTCGTCTGGCAGGGCTCGATCGATATTGAGCGTGACGTCAACAAGGAGGTTGTCACCAGCTTCCCGGTCGACGAGGCGCTGCCCCAGCGCAAGCCCGGCGTCTATGTGCTCACCGCCGCGCCGACAACCGGCGTCAACCAGGAATGGGACGCGCGCGCGACACAGTGGTTCGTCGTTTCCGATATCGGCCTCTCCACCTATGCCGGCACCGACGGGTTGAACGTCTTCGTGCGCTCGCTTGCCACAGCCGAGCCGATCGAAGGTGTCGAACTGCAGCTCGTCGCCAAGAACAACGAGATCCTCGGCACGGCCGTGAGCGATGACGACGGCCGTGTCACCTTCACCGCCGGCCTGATCCGTGGCACGGCCGGCCTGACGCCTGCGGTGATCACGGCCAAGAAGGGCGAAGACGATTACGTCTTCCTCGACATGAGCCGCGCCGGCTTCGACCTTTCCGACCGCGGCGTCACCGGACGCGCGGCTCCGGGCGCCATCGACATTCTCGCCTGGACCGAGCGCGGCATCTATCGCGCCGGCGAAACCGTGCATGCGGCAGCGCTTGCCCGTGACGTCGACGGCATGGCGATCGAAAACCTGCCGCTCACCTTCGTCTTCCTCCGCCCGGATGGTGTCGAATACCGCCGCATGACCAGCGCCGGCGGCAAGCTCGGAGGCCATACGCTCGACCTCGACACCCAAGCAAACGCCATGCGCGGCACCTGGACGATGCAGATCTTCACCGATCCGAAGTCGCCTGCGATCGGCGAGAAGCAGTTCCTCGTGGATGACTTCGTGCCGGATCGCACCGAATTCGATCTGACCAGCGACGCCAAGGAAATCGCTGTCGGCGAGACGGCGAGTGTGGCGGTCGACGGGCGCTATCTCTATGGCGCGCCGGCTGCCGGGCTCGAACTTGAAGGCGAAGTGACGATCAAGCCGACGCGCGAGAATGCCGCCTTCAAAGGCTACTCCTTCGGCCTTGCGGACGAAGAGGCAAGTGAAGACACGCGCCTGCCGCTCGAAGAGCTTTCGTCGCTCGACGAGGAAGGCAAATCCAGCTTCGACGTCCTCATCGACGAAGTGCCCTCAACCACGCAGCTGCTTAATGCCACCGTGACCGTTCGCATGCGCGAAGCCGGTGGCCGCGCCGTCGAGCGCTCGCTGAAACTGCCGGTGCGCGCCGAAGGCCCGATGCTCGGCATCAAGCCGGAATTCGAAGGCGAACTGGCTGAGAACTCGGTCGGCAAGTTCCGCGTCATCGCCGTCGATCCGGCCGGGGCCAAGCTCGCCATGCCCGGGGTCCTCTGGAAGCTGATCAGCGTCGAGCGGAACTATCACTGGTACCGCGACGGCAGCGCCTGGAAATACGAACCCGTCGTCACCACCAAGCAGGTGGCCAACGGCAGCGTCGACCTGACGGAAGACGGCGGCGACATCTCCGTGCCCGTCGGCTGGGGGCGGTATCGCCTGGAAGTAGAGACGGCCGCGGTCGATGGTCCGACCTCGAGCCTCGAATTCGACGCCGGCTGGTACGTTGCCGCCACCTCGACGGAAACCCCTGATGGTCTGGAAATCGCGCTCGACAAGGAGAAATACGCGGTCGGCGACACGGCCAAGCTCAAGGTCTCGCCGCGTTTTGCCGGCGAGCTGCTGGTGACCGTCGGTACCGAGAACCTGATCACGACGCAGACGGCATCGATTGCCGCGGAAGGCGGCGAAGTCGAGCTGCCGGTCACCGACGCCTGGGGCGCCGGGGCCTATGTCACGGCCACGCTCTATCGCCCGGGCGACGCCCAGGAAAGCCGCATGCCGATGCGCGCCATCGGCATCAAGTGGCTTTCGGTCGACCCGGCCGAGCGCGCACTTGCCGTCACGCTCGCAGCGCCCGAGAAGATGGAGCCGCGCCAGCCGCTCGATATCAGCCTTCAGGTCGCCGGTGCCGGCGCCAATGAAGAAGCCTATGTGACGATCGCCGCCGTCGATGTCGGCATTCTCAACCTCACCCGCTACGAGCCGCCGAACCCCGAAGCCTGGTATTTCGGCCAGCGCCAACTCGGCCTTGAAATCCGCGACCTCTACGGTCGCCTGATCGACGGCTCGCTTGGCGCGACCGGAAAACTGCGCACCGGCGGCGATGGCGGCCAGGTGGCACTTCAGGGCAGCCCGCCCACCGAAAAGCTGGTCGCCTTCTTCGAAGGGCCGGTGCAGCTCGATGGCGACGGCAAGGCAACGGTCAGCTTCGACATCCCGCAGTTCAACGGAACGGCGCGGCTGATGGCCGTCGCCTGGACGAAATCCGGTGTCGGCCACGCCACGCGCGACGTGGTGATCCGCGACCCGGTTGTCGTCACCGCCAGCCTGCCGCGGTTCCTGGCACCCGGAGACCGGTCGGACCTCAGGCTCGATATCGCCAACACCGACGCGCCGGCCGGCGACTACCAGATCCATGTGACGACCAGTGGCCAGGCGACCGTCGAGCAACCGGGCACGGGCAGCACGGTCACCCTGGACCAGGGCGGCCGCTCCTCCATTACCTTGCCGGTGGTCGGGCAATATCCCGGCAACGGCGTGGTCACGGTGGCGCTGACCGGCGCCAACGGCCTTTCGCTCGAGCAGTCGCTCGACTTGCTCGTGCGTCCGGCAACCCTGCCGGTGACTGAGCGGCGGGTGGTGTCGATCGCGCCCGACAGCAGCCTGACGGTCGATGGGCAGTTGCTCGCCGACAGCATCCTGCAGGGCGCCTCGGTCAACCTCAGCGTCACCCGCTCCGCCGCCTTCGACATGCCGGCGCTGCTGATGACGCTCGACCGCTATCCCTACGGCTGCACGGAGCAGACGACCAGCCGCGCGCTGCCGCTGCTCTACCTGAGCGAGCTTGCCAAGCAATCCGGCCTTGCCGACGACGAGGGCCTGACCAAGCGGGTGCAGGAGGCGATCTACCGTGTCCTCTCCAACCAGTCCTCGTCGGGCAGCTTCGGCCTCTGGGGGCCGGGCTACGGCGACCTGTGGCTCGACGCCTATGTCACCGACTTCCTGACCCGGGCTCGCGAGCAGAAATACGACGTGCCGGAGGCCGCGATGGTTCAGGCGCTCGAAAATCTGCAGAACGGCGTCAGCTACGACACCAATGCCAAGGATCGCGGCAACGAGATCGCCTATGCGCTCTACGTGCTTGCCCGCAATCGCAAGGCGGCGATCAACGATCTGCGCTATTACGCCAACACGCTGATCAACGACTTCCCGACGCCGCTCGCCAAGGCCCATATCGCCGCAGCGCTTTCGCTGTATGGCGATGCTCAAGGGGCGCAGGACACGTTTGCAAATGCGGCGAACATGTCGACGGGTCTCGTCAATGTCAGCCTGTCGCGCTCCGATTACGGCTCGTCGCTGCGTGACGGCGCGGCGGTGCTGGCGCTTGCGGCCGAAAGCCGACCGGTCCCGCCGATCGTTCCGGAGCTGTCGAAAATGGTCGCCCGCGAATGGGAACAGAAAACCTATACCAGCACCCAGGAACAGGCCTGGATGCTGCTTGCCGCCCGCGCCATCCAGAATGGCGACGAGGACATGGCGCTCGACGTCAACGGCGCATCGAAGACCGGCAGCTATGCCGCTCAGATGACGGGCGACGCGCTCATCACCCATCCGGTGGTGATCCGCAACCAGGGCGCCGATCCGGTTTCCGCCGTGGTCACCACGGTCGCCGCCCCTGCCCAGCCGCTTTCGGCCGGCGGTGACGGCTTCACCATCGAGCGCACCTACTACACGCTCGACGGTGCCGAGGCGAACGTCATGGAGGCGCGGCAGAACGAACGCTACGTCGTCGTGCTGAAGGTTACGGAAGCCAACGATTGGCCGTCGCGCGTGCTGGTTACCGACCTTCTGCCGGCCGGTTTCCAGATCGACAATCCGAGCCTCGTCGACAGCGCCCAGCTCAGCAATTTCGAGTGGCTCGGTGAAATCACCGCGACCCACACGGAGTTCCGCAACGACCGCTTCGTCGCAGCACTCGACCGCAGCATCGGATCCGGCCGCGAAGTTACGCTCGCCTATGTCGTGCGTGCGGTAACGCCGGGCACCTACGATCATCCGGCCGCAACCGTCGAGGACATGTACCGGCCGCAGCTTTCGGCCCGCACGGCAACCGGGCGGATGGAGGTGCTGGCGGCGCAATAGGCAAGATCATGTCGATTGGGCGCAAACTGCTGATCGCCTTGCCCGTCTGCCTGCTTCTGACGGGGCTGACGGGCTTTGCGATCGAGAAGGCTGACGAGGCCTTCCCGCCGCCGCTTGGCGAGGCGGACGTCGTCTCGCGCGAGGTGGACGACGCCAACGGACAGCTGTTGCGCGCCTTCGCAACGCCGGATGGTCTCTGGCGGTTGAAGACGACCGTCGACGATGTCGATCCGCAGTTCCTGAAGATGCTGATCGCCTACGAGGACCAGCGTTTCGGGGAGCATTCCGGTGTCGATCTGCTGGCGCTCGGCCGCGCTGCTTTGCAATTCGTCAGCAACGGCCGGATCGTCTCGGGCGCCTCGACGCTCTCCATGCAGGTCGCCCGCCTCATCGAGCCACGGCAGCAGCGCTCGATCACCGCCAAGCTGCTGCAGATCGCCCGCGCGATCCAGATCGAGCGGCGGTTATCCAAGGACCAGATCCTCAATCTCTATCTCACCCACGCCCCCTATGGCGGCAACATCGAAGGCGTGCGCGCCGCAAGCCTCTCCTGGCTCGGCAAGGAGCCAAAACGGCTGACGGCCGGCGAAGCCGCTCTGCTCGTAGCGCTGCCACAGTTGCCGGAAAAGCGTCGCCCGGACCGCAAACATGCCGCCGCTGTCGCTGCGCGCGAACGGGTGCTGACGCGCCTGGCGGTTGCCGATGTGATCGGAGACGGCGAAGCGGAGCGCGCGATCGCCACCTCCGTCCCGTCGCGCCGGCTGCAGCTTCCCGCCTATGCCGCCCACCTTGCCGAACGCGCGTTGCGCAAGGACCCGAAGGCGGTTCGGCATGAGACGACCTTGCGCCTTGCCGTCCAGCGCAACCTCGAAGCCGTGGCGAGGGAAGGCGCTGCCAAGCTCGGACCGAAGGTTTCGGTCGCCATGCTGATGGCCGATGCCAAGACCGGCGAGATCGTCGCTTCGGTCGGATCGGCCGACTATTTCGATGCGAGCCGCTCCGGCTGGATCGACATGACCCGCATCACGCGTTCGCCGGGCTCCACCCTCAAACCCTTCATCTACGGCCTTGCCTTCGAAGAAGGACTCGTCAGCCAGGAGACGATCATCGAGGATCGCCCGGCGGACTTCTTCGGCTATCGACCGCGCAATTTCGACATGAGCTACCAGGGTGACGTCAGCGTGCGCGAGGCGCTGCAACTGTCTCTGAACGTGCCGGCGGTCCGCCTTCTCGATGCGGTCGGTCCCGCCGAACTGATGATGCGCTTTCGCCGTGGCGAAGTGAAGCCGGCGCTTCCTGCCGGCGAGGCACCCGGCCTTGCGATCGGCCTTGGCGGCGTCGGGCTCTCGTTGCGCGATCTCGTGCAGCTCTATGCGGCGCTTGCCAATCGCGGCTTTCCGCTCCGGCTCGGCGACGGCGTCGAGGGCAAGGCCGGCCTGATCGAAGCGGAGCCGGTACTTTCGCCGGTTGCTGTCTGGCATGTCTCCGACGCGCTTTCTGGCGTCTTGCCGCCCGCCGGCAGCCGCCAGCGCGGCATCGCCTACAAGACCGGCACCAGCTATGGCTACCGCGATGCCTGGTCGGTCGGCTACGATGGCCGCCATGTGCTCGGGGTCTGGGTCGGACGACCCGACAACGGTGCGGTTCCCGGCCTGACCGGCTATGGCAGCGCCGCTCCCATTCTCTTCGAAGGCTTCGCCAAGTCCGGCTTCGGCATCACGCCGCTGCCCGATGCGCCGGCCGGCGCGATCCGCATATCTCAAGCCGAACTGCCGATCAGCCAGCGCCGCTTCTCGCTGACGGCGAGTGGCCTCGTCAACGCTTCGGCCCGCGAGCCGGCCCCGCAGATCGTGTTTCCGCCCGAGGGTGCGCGCGTCGAGCTCGGCGCGGACCATCAGGCGCTGTCGCCGCTGACGCTCAAGCTCCAGGGCGGACGCGCACCGTTCCGCTGGCTTGCGAACGGCAAACCGCTGCCGGAACTCACCCGCCGGCGGGTGACGCAGTGGCAACCGGATGGTGCCGGCTATTCGACGCTGACGGTGATCGATTCCGTCGGGCGCGCCGCCAGCGTGCGCGTCTTCATCGAGTGACGGTGCGGACCTCGCGCGCCGCGTCGTCTGGCCGCTCGGCGAGAAGCGTTTCGATCTCGTCTTCGAGCCGAACTGCATCGAGCGGCTTGTGCAGGAGACGGTGGCCGCTTGCGGTCACTTCCTTCAGCCGCGCCGGCGACGTATCCCCGGAAAGGATCAGCGCCGGCACCTCCCACCCAAGATAGGCCCTGATCTCCCGGATTGCTTCGATCCCGGTCTTGCCGGCCTCGAGACGGTAGTCGGTGAGGACGAGATCGACCGGCGCCTCTCCCAGGCGCGCAGCCTTCTCAAGCTCCGTTCGGGCCGCCGCGGCCGAACGCCCGGCATAGACCGCATAGCCGAGCGTGCGGAGCAGCAGCGCCGTGGCATCCAACGCGTCGCGTTCGTCGTCGATGACGACGATGCCCCCATGCTGGGTCGCGGCGGTCGGGTGGGCGCGTCCGGGCTTTGCCAGCGACGGCGACGCGACCACCGGCAAAGTGATGGAGAACATCGAGCCGCGCCCCTCTGTCGAGACCACCTTGACCGGATGGCCGAGCAGTGCGGCGGTACGCTGGACGATGGCAAGGCCGAGCCCGAGCCCCTGCGACCGGTCGCGCGCCGGGTTTTGAAGCTGTACGAACTCCTCGAAGATCGCCTCCTGCTCGGACGCCGGGATGCCAACGCCGGTGTCCCAGACCTGCACCTCCACCGCAGCACCGCGCCGCCGGCAGCCGATCAGGACCGTCCCGGTGCTGGTGTAGCGGAAGGCGTTGGACAGCAGGTTGTCGAGAACGCGCTTCAGCATCATCGGATCGGTATCGACCCAGATATCCGTCATGACCACGCGCCAGCCGAGATCCTGGTCTTTGGCGATGCCGGAGAACTCGGCCTTGAGATCGGAGAGCAACCGCCGCAAGGATACCGGCTCGCGCGCGACGGTGACGATGCCTGCATCGAGCTTGGAAATGTCGAGCAGCGCGTCGAGCAGACCGCCGAGACTGCCGACGACCGAGCGCGCGCGGTCGGCGAGATCGCGGGCGTTCTTCGCCGGAACATCACCGTTTCGGCCGAGCGCTGCCAGCGTCGAGATGAAGAGGCTCAGCGCGTGGATCGGTTGGCGCAGGTCGTGGCTTGCAGCAGCCAGGAACCGCGACTTCGAACGATCGGCACTTTGCGCCTTGTCGCGCTCTTCCTGGAGGCTGGTAATCAGCGACAGGTTCTCGAAGCGTAGCCGCACCGTTTCGGCGAGCGTCCTGTGGGTGACCCGGCTGTAGTAGAGATCGACGCCGAAGAGGCAGATGGTGAAGATCAGATAGGTGTCGTAGATCGGCCCCTCGCCGAGGAAGCAACGGATGGCGAAAGGCAGCAGGATCGCGACCAGCGAACCGGCATAGGCTAGCGGAAACGCCGACAGCGACGGCACCGCGCCGCTGGCAATGCCGGTGATCACGATGCAGATGAAAGCGAGTGTCTGCGGCTCGTCCGGATGGAAGGCAAACCACCCGAGCGCGCCCCAGAGGCCGCTGGAAGCCCACGAAAGCAGCGTGAAGCGCCAAGCCCATAGCCTCCAGTCTCGCCTCCGCCCTTCATCCCCCTGCCGCCTGTATCGCCAGTCGAGAAGAATGCGGGCGAATGTCAGCAGATAGAGTGCGGCACCCCAGGAAAGCAGCAGATCCCAGGATACGAGATCGCGCAGAACATAAGCAACCGGCAATGGAATTGCGAAATTGGCAAAAAGCACCGCGTAAGATTGACGAAATAATAAGCCTATCAGGAGAGGTTGCAGGTGTTCGCGAGTCTCCATTGCCGCTCCTCTCTCGATGCAACGCGGATATCCGCGGAGAATTGCCTGAATTCGATGAAGGATTGCTTACATGCGCCAACTGCTGACGATCGTGGTGGCAGACGATCACGCCATCGTTCGCGAGGGCCTGAAGCTGCTGCTCTCCACCATGGAGCACGTATCGGTGGTTGCAGAGGCTGCCGACGGCGAGACGCTTACGACCGTCGTGCGCGCCAGCAGTCCTGATCTGGTGATCCTCGACCTCGGCATGCCCGGCGTTGCGGGCGTACAGTTCATCAGCGAACTGAGGACGGTCGCGCCGCGCATGAAGATCCTGGTGCTGACAGCAAACATCGAGCCGCGAACCGTGCGCGCCACGATCGCCGCCGGTGCCAGCGGCTACCTGACCAAGAGCGGCGATCCGGCCGAACTGAATGCGGCGCTCGACGCAATGCTCAGAAACGAGATCTATCTCAGCCAGTCGGTTCGCTTCGCCGTCGACGATCCCCGCAGCCACCAGCCGCCGCCGACAATCGATGCGGCGCTCTCCCCTATTCCCCTCACCCGCCGCGAGATGCAGATCCTTTCTCTCGCCGCGCAAGGGCTGACAGCGCGCGAAACCGCCGATCGCCTCGGCATCAGCCCGCTGACCGCCCGCAAGCATCGTGAAAACCTTATGCGCAAGCTCAGCCTGCACAATGCGGCGGAGATCGCCGCCTATGCGGTGCGTATCGGCCTGCCGATCGGCTGACGTCCGGCTTTCTTTCCTCGATCCGCGACGGTCATCTTCCCTTAACCACGGCAAAACGGAGTGGCCTTCGCCAAAGCCGAAATACGGCACCTGCCGTATGTCAACCGGACACAACCAAGCGTAGTTCTCCCGCCAAATCGCGCCACGGACAGGCCTGGTTCGACGTTACGACGTCGGCCGAAGGGCGCGCCGGCTAATTTGGGAGGAGCAGCCATGCCTTCGCTGGAGCATTGGATTTCGTTCGCACTGGCAACGGCGATCTTCGCCTTCATGCCGGGTCCTGCCATTCTCTATATGACGGCGCAGACCTTGGCACATGGCCGCAAGGCCGGCCTTTTGGCGGCGCTCGGCATCCATATCGGCTGCTACGTCCACATCGCCGCCGCGACGCTCGGACTTGCCGCCCTGCTTCACCATGCACCGCTTCTCTATGGAGCAATCAAGTTTTCCGGCGCCGTCTATCTGGTCTGGCTCGGCGCGACCATGCTGCTCGGCGTCGGCAAACATGCCGCCCATGCAGAGGCGGCCAAACCCGGCGTCCTGCGCGACAGCATCGTGGTGGAGATCCTCAACCCCAAGACCGCCCTGTTCTTCGTGACCTTCCTGCCGCAGTTCGTCGATCCGGCCGCGTCGATGCCGATGTCGCTGCAGTTCCTGATGTTCGGCCTGTTTGTGAACCTTGCCTTGTCGGTCGCCGATGTCGCCGCGGTCTTCCTGGCCTCCTTCACGCTCGGTCGGTTGGCCTCAGGGGCCGGCAATCTCGTGCCGCGCGCCTGCGGCTCGATCCTCATCGGCCTCGGCCTGATGCTGGCGAGCCAGCCGATCTGATCGCCCAAAGACGGTACGCGCGCCGGGCGCCACCTTGGTGTATCCTAAAAGACGCTGAAGTCGGGGGGCACCATGCTGAATGCAACCGAGATCGCCAAGGCGGCCGAGAGCCTGCATCAGGCCGAGCGCGATCGAAAACAGATCGGGCTCCTCTCGCTCAAGCATCCTGAAATGACGGTCGACGACGCCTATGCGATCCAGGCCGCCCTGGTCCGGCGCAAACGCGACGACGGCCACCGCATCATCGGCTGGAAGATCGGGCTGACCTCCAACGCCATGCAGCAGGCGCTCGGCATCGACACGCCGGATTCCGGCGTGCTCTTCGACAACATGCTGTTTGATGACGGCGCAAGCATCCCCGCCGACCGCTTCATCCAGCCGCGCGTCGAAGCGGAGATCGCCTTCATCATGAAAACCGGGCTCAAGGGTCCGCGCGTCAACATCGTGCAGGTGCTGAACGCCACGGATTATGTGATGCCGGCGCTGGAGATCCTCGACAGCCGCATCGTCCGCACCGATCCGAAGACAAAGAAGGCGCGCATCCTCGTCGACGCGATCGCCGACAACGCCGCCAATGGCGGCCTCATCCTCGGCGGCCGGGCCGTGCGTCCCGATACGGTCGACATGCGCTGGATGGGGGCGATCGTGTCACGCAATGCGGTGATCGAGGAGACCGGGCTTGCGGCCGGCGTGCTCAACCATCCGGCCCGCGGCATCGCCTGGCTTGCCAACCGGCTGGCGCAATGCGGCGACGCGATCGAGCCCGGCCAGATCGTGCTTTCCGGCTCGTTCGTCCGCACGCTCGAAGCCAGGAGCGGCGACACGATCGTCGCCGATTTCGGCGTCTACGGCTCGGTGAGTTGCCACTTCGCGTGAAGTGGCTAGCGACAGGCAGGCTATGCACCCGCCACGCGCGTATCACTGCACCAGGATGGCGCGGAAATCGTTGACGTTGGTGCCGGTCGGTCCGGGCTTGAAGAGATCGCCGAGCGCGTCGAAAGCCGACCAGCTGTCGTTCTTCTGCAGAAATGCGGCCGCATCCAGCCGTTGCGCCACAAGGCGGGCAATCGTGGTGTCGTCCGCAAAGGCGCCTGCATTGTCCTCGGAGCCGTCGATGCCGTCGGTATCAGCGGCCAGCGCCGAGACGCCCTTGGCGCCATCGATGCCAAGCGCCAGCGCCAGCAGGAACTCGCTGTTGCGGCCACCCTTGCCCTTGCCGCGGATGGTGACGGTCGTCTCTCCACCCGAGAGCACGACGACCGGTTTGGTGAACGGCCGACCACGGCCGGCGACTTCGCGGGCGATCGCCGCATGCACGCCGCCAACGTCGCGCGCCTCACCCTCGATCGCATCGGAAAGAATGATCGCCTCGATGCCCGCGGCACGCGCCTCGGCCGCCGCAGCCTCGAGCGAGACGGAAGCGGATGCGATCAACCGGACTTCGTTGCAGGCAAAACGCGGATCGTCAGGAGATGGCGCGGCGCTATCCGGGCTGTTGATCCAGGCCATGACCTTGGCCGGCAGGTCCAGGCTGTAGCGCTCGATCAGCGTCAGTGCATCCTCGCGCGTACTGGTGTCCGCCAGTGTTGGTCCGGAGGCGACCAGCGCCGGATCGTCGCCCGGAATATCGGAAACGATCAGCGAGACGACCTTGGCCGGATAGGCTGCAGCGGCCAGGCGGCCGCCCTTGATCATCGAGACGTGCTTGCGCACGGCATTCATGGCGCTGATCGGCGCGCCGGAGGCAAGCAGCGCCCGGTTGACGGCGATCTCGTCTTCGAGCGTCAGGCCGGGTGGCGGCGAAGGCAGGAGTGCCGAGCCGCCGCCGCAGACGAGCGCGACGACAAGATCGTCCTCCGTCAGGCCGCTGACTTCGGCGAGCAAGCGCTTCGAGGCCAGCAGGCCGTTTTCATCCGGCAGCGGGTGCGACGCTTCCAGAACTTCAATCTTCTCGCAAGGGGCAGCATAGCCATAGCGCGTGACGATCACGCCCGAGAGCGGGCCATCCCAATGCCGCTCGAAGGCCGCCGCCATCTGGGCAGCCCCCTTCCCGGCGCCGACGACCACCGTGCGCCCTTTGGGTCGCGCCGGCAGATTGGCGGCAATCACCTTCTCCGGATCAGCCGCGGCAACGGCCGAGGTGAACAGCGCTTCGAGGAAACGGCGTGGATCGGTGATGGCTGGCATTGGTCTCCCCCTGGAGGATGTCGCGTTGCTCCATCCATACATGTCATCCCAACTCAAATCACGGTTGGAACCTAATGAAAGTCTCGGGCGGCGGTTCCTCCAACCGCCGCCCGGACGCATGACCGGTCCGGAACAATGGGACGCCGGACGAGTCATGCGCATTCAAGGTCGTGTCACGCGACCTGGTGGTTCGCCATGCGCTCCAGCGCCCGAACGAGGCCGGAGTGGTCGAGGCCGCTGTCACCATTGGCGGCGCAGTTGTTGAAGAGTTCCTGAGTAGCCGCCGTGTTCGGCAGCGAGATGCCAAGCGACTTGGCACCCTGGAGCGCCAGGTTCAGGTCCTTCTGGTGCAGCGAAATGCGGAAGCCCGGATCGAAGGTGCGCTTGATCATGCGTTCGCCGTGAACTTCGAGAATACGCGAGGAGGCAAAGCCGCCCATCAACGCTTCGCGAACGCGCGCCGGGTCAGCGCCGGCCTTCGACGCAAAGACGAGGGCTTCCGAAACCGCCTCGATCGTCAGTGCAACGATGATCTGGTTGGCGACCTTGGTCACCTGGCCGTCGCCGCAGTCACCGACGAGCGTGATGTTCTTGCCCATCAGTTTCAAGAGCGGCAGGGCGCGGTCGAAGCTCTCCTGGGCGCCGCCCGCCATGATCGACAGCGAGGCGTTCTTGGCGCCGACTTCGCCGCCGGAGACCGGGGCGTCGATGTATTCGGCACCGGTCTCGCGAACTTTCTTGGCGAATTCCTTGGTCTCGATCGGCGAGATCGAGCTCATGTCGATAACGAGCTTGCCCTTGGAAAGGCCGTAGGCTACGCCGTTTTCACCGAAGAGGACGTCCTTGACCTCAGGGGTATCCGGCAGCATCAGGATGATGGTGTCGACCGCTTCGGCGAGCGCCTTCGGCGTCTCGACGAACTTGAGGCCGTTGTCGAGCAGCTCCTGGCGCGGCGGAATGACGAATTTCGAGGTGACGATGGTGTGGCCGGCATCCTGCAGGTGGCGCGCCATCGGCGTGCCCATGATACCCAGTCCAATGAAACCGATTGTTGCCATGGTGCTTAGCTCCTGATCTTGATGATGTCTGCGGATTGGGTGCGCTGGCGCTCTGCGCCGAGCCAGGAAAGGCCCTCGGCCGTCGTGGTGCGCGGCTTGTATTCGCAGCCGATCCAGCCGTCGTAGCCGGCTGCTTCAAGCGCGTCGAAGACGAAGGGATAGTTGATCTCGCCGGTGCCCGGCTCGTTGCGGCCCGGATTGTCAGCAAGTTGCACGTGAACGATGCGATCGGCAAAACGCTTGTAGGTGCCGATCAACTCGCCCTGCGTGCGCTGCTGGTGGTAGAGGTCGTACTGGATGAACAGGTTGTCGCTGCCGACCTCCTCAATGATCGAAGCCGCCTGCTCGACCGTGTTGAGGTAGAAGCCGGGAATATCGAAGTCGTTGATCGGTTCGATCAGCAGGCGAATGCCCTGCTTGCCCAGTTCGCTCGCCGCAAGCTTGAGGTTGGCGACAAGCGTGCTGCGAAGCACCCCCTCGGAGACGCCGATTGGGGCAATGCCGACCAGGCAGTTGACCTGTTTGCAATCGAGTGCCGTCGCATAGTCGATGGCGCTGGCGACACCTTTGCGGAACTCGTCGACCCGATCCGGCAGGATGGCGATGCCGCGCTCGCCGCTCGCCCAGTTGCCAGCCGGCAGGTTATGCAGAACCTGCGTCAGGCCGTAGCGCTGAAGCTCGGCGCGCAGGCTCACCTTCTCGAATTCGTAGGGAAACAGATACTCCACGCCTTCGAAGCCGGCCTTGGCAGCAAGGGCGAAACGGTCGAGGAACGGCACCTCGTTGAACAGCATTGTCAGGTTCGCAGCGAACTTCGCCATGCGATGTTTCCTCCTTGTGTTTGTCTTGTGAGCGATGCGGGCGGCGGAGCGCCCGCATCTCCTCAGTTATTCGAGGCTCAGTCGAGCAGGGCCGTGATCGCGGTCGGCACATCCTCGCCGCGCAGCGCCAGTTCCTCGAACTCGACGACGGCATTGATGTCGGCGCCCATGGAGATGTTGGTGACGCGCTCCAGGATGAACTCGATGACGACGGGAACCTGGTGCTCGTCCATCAGGGCACGGGCGCGGTCGAAGGCTTCCTGGAACTCGTTCGGGCTGCGCACCCGGATCGCCTTGCAGCCGAGACCTTCGGCAACCGCGACGTGGTCGACGCCGTAGCCCTTCTCCGCATCGCCCGACGCATTGATGTTGTCGAAGGCGAGGCTGACCTCGAAGTCCATGTTCAGGCCGCGCTGTGCCTGGCGGATGAGGCCGAGGTACGAATTGTTCACGACCACATGCAGGTAAGGCAGCTTGTGCTGGGCTCCGACGGCGAGTTCCTCGATCAGGAACTGGAAGTCGTAGTCGCCCGAGAGCGCGACGATCGTCCGGTCCGGATCGGCAGCGCGAACACCAAGGGCTGCCGGCAGGGTCCAGCCGAGCGGGCCGGCCTGGCCGCAGTTGATCCAGTTGCGCGGCTTGTAGACGTGCAGGAACTGTGCGCCGGCGATCTGGCTGAGACCGATGGTCGAGACGTAGCAGGTGTCGCGGCCGAAGGCCTTGTTCATCTCTTCATAGACGCGTTGGGGCTTGAGCGGCGTCTGGTCGAAATGCGTCTTGCGCAGCATGGTACGCTTGCGCTCGCGGCACTCTTCGGCCCAGCCGGACCAGTCGCGCAGCTTGCCGGCCGTCTTCCATTCGGTCGCAACGTCGAGAAAGAGCTTCAGCGCAGCGCCGGCATCCGAGACAATCCCGAAATCAGGTGCGAAGACGCGGCCGATCTGGGTCGGCTCGATATCGACGTGAACGAACTTGCGGCCTTCCGTATAGGTCGGGACGTTGCCGGTGTGGCGGTTCGCCCAGCGGTTGCCGACGCCGAGAACGAAGTCGGAGGCGAGCATGTTGGCGTTGCCGTAGCGATGCGAAGTCTGCAGGCCGCACATGCCGGCCATCAGCGGATGGTCGTCCGGGATCGTGCCCCAGCCCATCAGCGTCGGGATGACCGGGATACCGGTGATTTCGGCGAATTCGGTCAGGAGATCGGAGGCGTCGGCGTTGATGATGCCGCCGCCAGCAACGATCAGCGGACGCTCCGCTTCGTTCAGCATCGCGATCGCCTTCTCTGCCTGGGCGCGCGTCGCCTTGGGCTTGTAGGCTTCGAGCGGCTGGTACGTGTCCGGATCGAACTCGATCTCAGCCAGTTGGACGTCGACCGGCAGGTCGATCAGGACCGGGCCGGGACGGCCGGAGCGCATGATGTGAAACGCCTTCTGGAAGACGAAGGGAACGAGCGCCGGCTCCATGACGGTGACCGCCCACTTGGTGACGGGTGCGGCGATCTTGGCGATGTCGACCGCCTGGAAGTCTTCCTTGTCGAGACGGGCGCGCGGCGCCTGGCCGGTGATGCAAAGGATCGGGATCGAATCCGCCGAGGCCGAATAGAGGCCGGTGATCATGTCGGTGCCGGCCGGGCCCGACGTACCGATGCAGACGCCGATATTGCCGTGCTTGGCGCGGGTATAGCCTTCGGCCATGTGGGAAGCGCCTTCGACGTGGCGCGCCAGGATGTGGCGAACCGAACCGCGCGCCTTCAGCGCCGAGTAGAACGGATTGATGGCGGCACCCGGTACGCCGAAGGCGCAATCGATGCCTTCCTTCTCCAGAACGTAAACAGCCGCGTCAACGGCACGCATCTTTGCCATGGGAACTCCTCCTATTTCCTGAAAACATAATCCATAATTCTCGATGCGCAACACACAAATGGAATTCATTTCCATCATGTGGAAATAAAGATTTTCAACAATTCGGAGAAAATCGCAGCGGGGCCTGATAGAGGATGATGGGCAGAGATGTGATTTGCAGAGAGGTTTCGATGGACGGCAACGGCAGGGGAAAACGCGGGCGCAAGGCGGGTGAGAATGCCGCTCCTTCATCCGTCCAGGTGCTGGACCGCAGCCTCGCTCTGCTGACGGTTGTGGCTGAAGGCGACGGCTCGACCTTGACGCAGCTCGCCGACGAGACGGGCATGGCGCCGTCCACGGTTCACCGCCTGCTGACGACGCTTTCCGGCCACGGCATGGTGATGAACGACCCGGATACGGGCGCCTGGACGGTCGGCCTCAAGGCATTCGAGATCGGCAACGCCTATCTGCGCTTCCGCAAGCTCGGAACCATCAGCCGGCCATTTCTGAAAGGGTTGATGGAAGAGAGCGGCGAGACGGCGAATATCGGCATCGAGGAGGGCGGCGACGTCGTCTTCATCTCGCAGGTCGAAAGCCACGCGCCGATGCGCGCCTTCTTCCGCCCGGGCCGTCGCGGTCCGGTGCATGCCTCCGGCATCGGCAAGGCGATCCTGTCCACCTGGTCCGACAAGGACATCGCCCAACTGCTCCACGGTCGCGAGCTTGCCCATTTCACCGACAAGACGCGCGATACGCTGCCGGCGCTCTTGAAGGATATCCAGGAGATCCGCCACCGCGGCTGGTCGGTCGACGACGAGGAGCACACGCTCGGCATGCGCTGCGTCGCCGCTCCGATCTTCAACGAATATGGCGAAACGATCGCCGGCATATCCATCTCCGGTCCGTCGGTCCGCGTGAGCGACCAGAAGCTCTCGACCTTCGGCCCCATCGTTCGCGAACGCGCCGATGCACTGACCAAGGCGATGGGCGGCAAGCGACCGGAAGAGCTTTAATCCCCGACCAACAGAAACGCCGCGCGTCCAATCCGGACACGCGGCGTTCTAGTAAGCTATGCTGGCGAGCCCTGCAGTAAGGGCGAATGCGCCTTAGGCGGTTTCGAGGCTCTTTGCCGTGGTCGTGGCTGCATCCTTCGAAGCGCGTGCCGTTCCCTTCATCGCCTTTCCGGCGACATAGGTCTCGGCGACACAACGGTCGTCACCCATCGTTTGCAGGATGAAGAGTTCCTCGACAAGCGAACCGGCAACCCGCATGCGCAAGTCCATCGACGGCTTGGCGCGGCTGTCGAGCACGACGATGTCGGCATCGGCGCCGACATGCAGCGAGCCGATACGGTCATCGAGGTCGAGCGCCCGGGCGTTGCCGAGCGTCATGCGGTAGAAGGAGTTGAACGGCGTCAGCCGCTGTCCCTGCAGGTGCAGCACCTTGTAAGCCTCGTCCATCGTTTCAAGCATCGAGAAGCTGGTGCCGGCGCCGACGTCGGTTGCGACCGACCAGCGGGCGCCGAGCTTGTCGAAACGATCGCGGTCGAAGAGGCCCGAGCCGAGGAACAGGTTCGAGGTCGGGCAGAAATTGCCGACGGCACCGGTTTCGGCCAGCACCGAGATCTCGCGATCGCTCAGATAGATGCAGTGACCGAGCAGGGTCTTGCGCGTCAGCAGATCGTAGCGCGCGTAGATGTCGGTATAGTCCTTCGCCTCCGGATAGAGCGAGGTGGCGAAGGCGATTTCGTCTCTGTTCTCAGAGAGATGCGTCTGCACGTAGCACTGGGGATGCTCGGCAACGAGCGTGCGGCTCGCCTCCATCTGCTCCGGCGTCGAGGTGATGGCGAAGCGCGGGCTGATGGCGTAGTGCGCGCGGCCACGGCCATGCCACTTGGCAATCAGCGCCTTCGTCTCGTCATAGCCCTGCTGCGCCGTGTCGCGCAGCGCGTCGGGCGCGTTGCGGTCCATCATCACCTTGCCGCCGATCATCAGCATGCCACGCGCCTCGGCAGCACCGAAATAGGCGTCTACACTTTCCGGATGCACCGAGCAGTAGGCCGCCGCCGTGGTGGTGCCATTTGCAAGAAGCTCGTCCATGAAGCGGCCTGCGATGAAGTCCGCATGCTCCGGTTTGCGGAACTTCTGCTCCTCGACGAAGATGTAGGTGTTCAGCCATTCGAGAAGCTGGGCGCCATAGGAGGCGATCGCCTGCGTCTGCGGGAAATGCAGGTGCGTGTCGATCAGGCCGGGCAGCACCAGATGGGGGCGATGGTCGGCGACCTTGACGCCGGCGCCGGCACGGCGGGCGACCTCGGCATGTTCGCCGATATCGGCGACCTTGCCGCCGCGCACCAGCACGGCACCGTCTTCGAAATAGCGATAGGAGGCGGTGTCGTCGATGCCCTTCGGTTCCTCGACGAAGGTGAGCACGCGGCCGCGGATCAAGAGATCGGTCATTGAGTCTTTCCTCCATTCACGACAGACTCGTACCAAGCGACGAGCAGCTGCCGCTCTTCGTCCGACACGGCGGTCACGTTGGCGGGCGGCATCGCGTGGCTGCGGCCGGCCTGCAGGTAGATTTCACGCGCGTGATTGGCGATCTCGGCATCGGTCTCGAGCGTCACGCCCTTCGGCGGAACGATCATGCCCTCCCAGCCGGGCTCCTTGGCATGACACATGGAACAGCGGCCAAGCACCGTGTCGCGCACCTTCGGGAAGGCTTCCGCCGTCACGAACGGCTGCTGCGCGGCGGAAATCTTTGTCTCATCGCCGCCCGAGAGAATCTTCGGCACGGTCGAAAGCCACATGATCGCAACGAAGAGAAGTGCGGTCACGAGCCAGGTCCAGGTCGGGTTGCCCTTGTTGGCGTGGCGAGTGTTGAAATAGTGGCGTATGGTGACGCCCATCAGGAAGACCAGCGAGGCGATGATCCAGTTGTACTGGGTACCGAAGGCCAGCGGGTAGTGGTTCGACAGCATCAGGAACAGAACCGGAAGCGTCAGGTAGTTGTTGTGGGTCGAGCGCTGCTTGGCGATCACACCGTACTTGGCGTCGGGCGTGCGCCCGGCGATCAGGTCGCCGACGACCACCTTCTGGTTCGGGATGATGATGAAGAACACGTTGGCCGACATGATCGTTGCGGTGAACGCACCGAGATGCAGGAAGGCGGCGCGGCCGGTGAAGAGCTGCGTGTAGCCCCAGGCCATCGCGACCAGGATGAAGTAGAGCAGCACCATCAGTCGCGTGTTGTCACGGCCGAGTGGCGACTTGCAGATGGTGTCATAGGCGAGCCAGCCAAAGGCGATCGAGGCAAGCGAAATGGCGATTGCCACCGGCTTCGAGACATCGAGCACGTTCGGATCGATCAGGTAGAGGTCGGCGCCTGCATAATAGACCAGGCAGAGCATGCCGAAGCCGGAGAGCCAGGCGACGTAGGACTCCCATTTGAACCAGATCAGGTGCTCGGGCATGTTGGCCGGCGCAACCAGGTATTTCTGGATGTGGTAGAAGCCACCACCGTGCACCTGCCACTCTTCGCCATAGGCGCCGACGGGCAGGCCGGGATGTTTCTTCAGACCGAGGTCAAGGGCGACGAAGTAAAAGGACGAACCGATCCATGCAATGGCGGTGATGACGTGCAGCCATCTCACGGCAAAGGTCAGCCAATCCCAGGCGATGGCATAGTCGTACATGAAATTCTCCCATTTCTCCTCTCGCCATTATGTGTCATTGCTGGAGGTCGCGGGAACGTCGCTGCTTCACCAACACTTTCAAAAAAATCTATAAAATAGCGACGGAATGGATAGGCTAGAGAGAGCCTGGAGGAGTGGGACGAAGGCATGTCTTATCTGGACAATGTGCGCGTCTTCGTACGCGTCGTAGAGCTTGGAACCCTGTCGGCGGCCGGTCGCGACCAGCGCGTGACGCCGGCGGTTGCAAGCAATAGAATCAAAGAGTTGGAACGCCACATGGGCGTTCGCCTGTTCAATCGGACGACGCGCAAGCTGACTGCGACGGAGCACGGCCGCGTCTTTTACGATGGCGCGGTGAAGATCCTCGAAGCGGTCAACGAAGCGGAAAACGCGATCGCCGATCTCTCGCACAATCCAAAGGGGGCGCTCAAGATTACCGCTCCCTTGGGGATAGGTCGGCGCCTGATTGCGTCGGGCATTCCGGAGTTTCACGACAAGTATCCCGACATCGAAGTGCGGCTTCGCCTGTCGGACCACAATGTCGATATCCTGTCTGAAGGCGTCGACGTCGCCTTCAAGCTCGGCATCCTCGAAGATTCGAACCTGCGCATGCGCGGCATCATGAATTGCGAGCGCGTTGTCTGCGGGGCACCGGCCTATTTCGAGAAGCGGGGCATTCCCCAGACGCCCGACGCACTCATCGCCGACAAGCACGACTGTCTGCTGCTCAGATATCCCGGTTCGAAGGAGTATTTCTGGACGCTCCAGACGATGGAAGGCGTGCGCAAGCTCGAAGTCACCGGCCCCTATGATTCCGACGATGGCGACGTGCTCACCCAATGGGCGCTCGACGGACGCGGCATCATCAACAAGCCGCTCTTCGAGGTGAAGGCCCACATCAATTCCGGTGCATTGGTGCCGATCCTCACCGAAACACCGCCGCTCAGCGTGCAGCTTGCGGCGATCTATCCGCACAAGCGTTTCCAGGACCCGAAAGTGCGGCTAATGATCGATTACATGGCCGAGCGCTGTCAGCGCCTCATCAACGGAATGCTGGCCTGACCATTCCCGTTCCGCCTCCGTCGGCTTGAGGTTCGGAACAGGGCGGGACGGCCTAAGCATCGCTATAGGCTACCAGCCACTCCGCCCGGTGGGGGCCGGTTCGTTCGCCCGGGGCGTGGTCCCATGCGGTTCGCAAAATAACAAAGAGGGCGCGCCGATGCGGCGCGCCTTCGATATTTTCCAGGGATCAGCGTTTCACGTCGCTGTGCTTCGACTTGCCGGGAACGCCGTCACCGCCGCCGTTGCCGAAGCCGTTGTTGGCGTGCTTGGTCTTACCGCCCCCGCCTCCGTCACCACCGGTTCCGCCGCCATCGCCACCGGTACCGCCGCCGTCACCGCCCGTACCGCCACCATCACCGCCGGTGCCGCCGCCATCTCCGCCGGTGCCACCACCGTCACCACCAGTGCCACCACCGTCACCACCAGTGCCACCACCGTCACCACCAGTGCCACCACCGTCGCCACCGGTACCGCCACCGTCGCCGCCGGTGCCACCGCCATCGCCGCCTGTGCCGCCACCATCGCCACCGGTCCCGCCATCACCACCGGTGCCGCCCGTGCCGCCATCGCCCCCTGTTCCGCCGTCACCGCCGGTACCACCCGTACCGCCATCGCCGCCCGTACCACCATCGCCCCCGGTTCCACCGGTTCCCCCAGTCCCGCCGTCGCCACCGGTGCCGCCCGTGCTGCCTTCACCACTGGTGCTACCCCCATCGGCGTGGGCAACACCGATCATGAACGGCGCGCTATAGTGCGTCAGCACCGCGAAGGCCGTGGACAAGAGCAGAGCACGCGTCAGTTTCTTCATAGTCGTCTCCCGATCTGATGCGTCCCCGTCTCTGTGCAATTGCGTAAAACGCGATCTGTCTGAAAAGCACTAAAGAAAATCCTGGACGCGTTACTTCCCCTAAGGTCGACCTCAGCGTCAACCTTATTTTAGAAACTGCTGATGATAGGCAGATCCGGAAGCAAAGCGTAAGCGACACATTTGTGGTATGGCTTACGGCGCACGGGTCATACGACCGATCCGTTCGGATTATGGATCAGGTCGTCGGGAAAAGGCGAGGGCGAAGCAGCTAGGCTCCGGACCTCTCGATCCCGGGAAGGCTGCCGATCGCCTCGACCAAGAAATCAACCAACAGACGAACGCGGGCGATGCCAGAGCGTTCCGGCACGATCAGCAGGCTGAGCGGCACCGAAGGCAGCGCAAAATCCGAAAGTAGCGGCACCAACAGGCCGGCTTTAATCAGATCGTCAACGAGCCATCGATGGGCAGGCGCGATGCCCCGGCCGGCGACGAGAGCCTCCCGGGCGGCCAGCCCGTGGTCGACGCGAAGACGCCCACCGAAGGGGACGGACAGATGCCGCCCGTCCGCGGCTTCGAAGTTGAGCCTGTCACTGCCGGCGATGTTCGACATGCGGATCCCCTCATGCGCCGAGAGGTCGCTTGGAGCGCGCGGAAATCCACGCGCGGCCAGGTATGCCGGGGCTGCCACAAGCAGACGCCGGCTTTGCCCAAGCGGCCGTAGCTTCATCGAACTGTCGCTGAGCGGTCCAAGACGCAGCGCGACATCTATGCCTTCCCGCACGAGGTCGATGCGCTCGTCGGTCAGGCTCAGATCGACGCCAATGTCGGGATGCCTGTCCTGGAAGGCAAAGATCAGCCGGCTGACGTGCAGCACCCCGAATGCCGACGTACAGGACACACGAATGGTACCGGCAGCCGCACCACGGGCGCCGCGCGCTTCGTCGCCGGCTTGCTCGACGAGCCGCAGGATCTGGATGCTGTCGGCATAGTAGCGGCTGCCTTCGTCGGTCAACGTGACGCGACGGGTGGTGCGGCTGATGAGCGGCACGCCGACCGCTTCCTCAAGCTCCCGCAACTGCCGCGTCACCGTCGACTGGCCGATGCCGAGCTCACGGGCAACGGCCGAAAGGCTGCCCCGCTCGGCGACGCGCACAAAGGTTCGCATGCGTTCGAGCGTAACGTCAGATTTATCCATTTTACGGCACAATCCTATGCATTTCGAATATCTACCGCATAGGCACTCAGCGGTCTACCTAGAGTCTCAGTTGATGAGACCAGGGAAGACCGACCATGAAAGTTCTGATTGTTTATGCTCATCCGGAACCGCGCTCGCTCAATGGCGCGCTGCGCGATGTCGCCGTCAGCGCCCTTGAGGCCCAAGGCCATGAGGTTCGTATCACCGATCTCTATGCCGAGGGATGGAAGTCCGAAATTGATCGCGCCGACTTTCCGGCCCTTGACCCGGACGCCCGTTTCAAGCCGAGCCGCGCGTCGAAGGAGGCCTTTGCCGCAGACACACTCACCGCCGACGTCAAGGCCGAGCAGGAAAAGCTGCTCTGGGCCGATGCCCTGATCCTGCAGTTTCCGCTGTGGTGGTATTCCATGCCGGCGATCCTGAAAGGCTGGGTCGACCGCGTCTATGCCTATGGTTTTGCCTATGGCGTCGGCGAGCACAGCGACAAGTACTGGGGCAAGCGCTTCGGCGAGGGCACGCTGGCGGGAAAACGCGCCATGCTTGTCGTGACGACGGGTGGCTGGGAGGAGCATTACTCACAGCGCGGGGTCAACGGGCCGATCGACGACCTGCTCTTCCCGATCAACCACGGGATCCTGTTCTATCCCGGTTACGACGTGCTTCCGCCGTTCGTCGCCTACCGCGTCGATAGTCTGGACGAGGTCGGTTTCGAAGCGACGGCCGAGCGTCTACGGCAGAGGATGCACACGCTTGGAACGACCGCACCCATTCCCTATCGCCGCCAGAACGGCGGGGACTATGCAATCCCGACCCTTGAACTCCGACCGGAGGTCGGCGACCCGCGCAGCAACGGCTTTGCGCTCCACCTCAACGGTGCACACAACAGCGAAGCGGCACTGCGCTGACGGGCGGAATTGCTAACGAGCCAGCTTGGCGGCAGCCGGCCGGCGCGAGATGTCCGCTTGCGCAGGCTGTCGGAAATTCAGCGCCGCCGCCATCACTTCAGCGGCGGCAAGCGCGGCAATCACCGCCGGCCGCTTGTCTTTCACCGTCGTGCCGCCGATCGGGCAGACGAGCCTATCGAAGAGATCCGGGCGACCGATCTCGCGCGACAGCCAGTTCTTGAAGGTCGAGCGCTTCGTCTTCGAGCCGATCATGCCGACATAGGAGGCATCGTCGCGGCGAAGCGCTTCCGCAGCGATCAGGAAATCGAGCGCATGGTCATGGGTGAGGATGACGAAGGCGCTGCCGGGAGGCGCGTCGCGCACCACCGCCTCCGGCATCGCCGTCAGGCAGGTCTCGATGCCGGGAATGTCGGCAACGGCCGAAAGCTCGTTCTCGCGGGTATCGACGAGAACGGTGCGCACCGGCACCAGAGAGAGCGCCATCGTCAAGGCATCGCCGACATGGCCGGCGCCGAAGACATAGACATGCGGGCGGCTGGCGATTTCCAGGTCGCTACGTTCAATCAGCATGGCTGCTCTCTCCCGATCGATGCGTGTGAAGGCAAGCGCCACGCGCCCGCCGCAACACTGGCCGATCTCCGGTCCGAGCGGGATCGTCATCGCCTCCGGCGCGTCGCCACGCTTCAGCGCCCGCCGGCCATGATCAATCGCCATGTATTCGAGCTGTCCGCCGCCGATCGTGCCGAACAGGCTCTCAGGCGCGACGAGCATCCAGGCGTCGGTGTCGCGCGGTGTGGACCCCGCTGCACCGGTCACCTCGACGAGAACGCAGTCGCGCTCGCGTCTGAGAAAATCCCTGATATCCTCGCGGCTCGCCACCATGACAATTAGCCCCTGTTACCCTTTCTGCCGTGCAGCCGCCCGCAGCCGCTCGATCGCCATCAACACCCGTTCCGGCGTTGCCGGCGCGTCGAGGCGCGGCGCTATACGATACTCCGCAACGCTCGCGGCCGCCATCGACAAGGCTTCCAGCACGGAGATGCCGAGCATGAAGGGCGGTTCGCCGACCGCCTTCGAACGGCGGATCGTCTCTTCGCGGTTGACCGACCACTCGGCAAGCCGGGTGTTGAACACGCGCGGCCGATCTGAAGCCAACGGGATCTTGTAGGTCGAGGGAGCGTGCGTGCGCAGACGGCCCTTCGCATCCCACCAGAGCTCTTCCGTCGTCAGCCAGCCCATGCCCTGGACGAAGGCGCCTTCGACCTGTCCGTGGTCGAGGGCCGGGTTCAGCGAGCGGCCGACATCGTGCAGGATATCGGTGCGATCCACCTGGTATTCTCCGGTCAGCGTATCGACGCTGACCTCGGAGCACGAAGCGCCGTAGGCGTAGTAGAAGAACGGCCGGCCCCGGCCTTCGGCGCGGTTCCAGTGGATCTTCGGCGTCTTGTAGAAGCCGGCGGCCGAAAGCTGGATGCGGGCGCCATAGGCGATCTTGATGAACTCGTTGAAGCTCAGGCGCTCGGCACCGATCCGCACCACGTTCGGTTCGAAGGCGACATCGGCCTCGGCGACGTTCCAGCGATCGGCTGCGAACTTGACCAACCGCTCCTTGATCTGCTGGGCGGCGTTGGCCGCGGCCATGCCGTTGAGATCGGAACCGGACGACGCCGCGGTTGCCGACGTGTTCGGCACCTTACCTGTCGTCGTCGCCGTCACCTTGATCCGGTCGAGATCGACCTGGAACTCGTCGGCCACCACCTGGGCGACCTTGGTGTAGAGCCCCTGCCCCATCTCGGTGCCGCCATGGTTCAGATGGATAGAGCCATCCGTATAGACATGCACGAGCGCGCCGGCCTGGTTGTACTCCGTCTTGGTGAAGGAGATGCCGAACTTCACCGGCGTCAGCGCGATGCCGCGCTTGACCACGTTGTTCTCGCGGTTGAACGCGATCACCGCTTCGCGACGCTTGGCATAATCGGCCGAGGTTTCCAGTTCCTCGATGATCCGCCCAATGATGTTGTCTTCCACCGTCTGGTGGTAGGGCGTTAGATTGCGCCCCTCGCCGCCGTAGAAGTTCAGCTTGCGAATTTCGAGCGGGTCCTTGCCGACGGCATAGGCGATGTCCTCGATCATGCGTTCGCCGCCGACCATCCCTTGAGGGCCGCCGAAACCGCGGAACGCGGTGTTGGAAACGGTGTTGGTCTTCAGCGGGCGCGAACGCAGGCGGACGTTCGGATAGAAGTAGCAATTGTCAGCATGGAACAGCGCGCGGTCGGTGACCGGGCCGGACAGATCGGCCGAGTAACCGCAGCGGGCCGAAAAGACGGCGTCCACCGCCTCGATGCGACCTTCGTCGTCGAAGCCGAGCTTGTAGTCCACGTGGAAGTCATGACGCTTGCCGGTCGCGCTCATGTCGTCGTCGCGATCGGGCCGAACCTTGACCGGGCAGCGGTATTTCTTGGCAGCGACCGCGGCCACGGCCGCGAAGATGTTGGCCTGCGTTTCCTTGCCGCCGAAACCGCCGCCCATGCGGCGCACGTTGACGGTGACTGCGTTCGACGGCACGCCGAGCACGGTCGCAACCATGTGCTGCGTTTCGGCCGGATGCTGGGTCGAGGAATAGACGAGCACCTCATCGTCCTCGCCGGGAATGGCAAACGAGATCTGGCCTTCCAGGTAAAAGTGATCCTGGCCGCCGATGCGCATCTCGCCTTCGAGAATGTTCTTCGACTTGGCAAAGCCAGCGTCGATATCACCCCGCTCCAGCTTCAAGGGATCGATGACCAGCGGATAGTTCGCCGCTGCCGCTTCGAGCACGTCGGTCACATGCGGCAGGTCGCGATACTCGATCTTGACCTTGGCCGCTGCGCGCCGGGCAGCCTCGCGTGAGGTCGCGACGACTGCGAAGATCGGCTGGCCGTGGAACTCCACCTTGTCGGTGACGAAGATCGGCTCGTCATGCTTGTGCGCCGGGCTGATGTCGTTCTCGCCGGGAATGTCGGCCGCAGTCAGGACGCCGATCACGCCTTCGCTGGCGTTCACGGCCTCGAAGTCGATCGACAGGATATCGGCATGCGCCCGCTGCGACAGGCCGAGATAGCCATGCAGCGTGCCCTGGGGCTCCGGAATATCGTCGATATATTCGGCCGTTCCCGACACGTGCTTATGGCCGGACTCATGCCGTTCCTTTTCGTGTACGCCACCGCGGATGCGGTCGATGGGCTGCATCACGTTCATGGCTTCCTCCCTTAAACCGCGACAGCAATGGTGCGGTCGAGACGGAGTTGGCCGCCGCTCGACTGCGTTTCGAGATAGAAGCGGCGAAGCAGGTTCTTCGCCACCAGCTGGCGGTATTCCGCCGAGGCGCGCCAGTCGGTGAGCGGCGTGAAGTCCTGAGCGAAGACCGCGACAGCGCGCTCGATCGTCTCCTCGTTCCACTCGGCACCCTTGAGCACCGCCTCGACATGGGCGGCGCGCTTCGGCGTCGCGGCCATGCCACCGAAGGCGATGATGGCGTCGGTGACCCGACCCGCGTCGAAGGCAATGTTGAAGCCGCCGCAGACGGCGGTGATGTCTTCATCCAGACGCTTCGTCACCTTGTAGACGGCAACACGGGCATTGTCGGAGACGAACGGAATGCGCACGCTTTCGACGAACTCGCCCGGCTCGCGATCCTGCTTGCCATAAGCGATGAAGAAGTCCTCGAGCACCACCGTGCGGCGGCGATCGCCCTTGCGCAGCGTGATCGAGGCGCCAAGCGCGATCAGCGCCGGCGGGGTGTCGCCGATCGGCGAGCCGTTGGCAATATTGCCGCCCACGGTACCCATATTGCGGACCTGCTGACCGCCGATGCGATCCCAAAGCTCGGTCAGTTCAGGGAAGTGCTCGACGATAACGGGGTAGGCTTCGGCGTAGCTCACGCCGGCGCCGAGCGTCACGCCATCGGCATCGACCGTGATGCGGCGCAATTCTTCGAGATGCGTCAGGTGGATGACCGGCGAGATGTCGCGCATGAATTTCGTCACCCACAACCCGACATCGGTCGAACCGGCGACGATCGTCGCCTTCGGGTTGGCTTCGAGCACGGCGGCGAAATCGTCGACCGAGCCAGGAAGGATGAAACGTTCCGTCTCCGAGCCGATTTCCACCCGGCGGCCATCCTGAAGGGCGGCCAGTTCGCCGGCAATCCGGTCGCGCTCGGCCACGAGCGGGTCCCTGCCGACGTCGCCAATCGTCGAGATCGCCTCGGCGGCGCGGATGATCGCGGCATAGCCGGTGCAGCGACAAAGGTTACCCTGCAGCGCCTTTTCGATTTCGGCGATCGACGGTTTCGGGTTCTCCATCCAGAGGCCATAGAGCGACATCACGAAGCCCGGGGTGCAGAAGCCGCACTGCGAGGCGTGGGTATCGACCATTGCCTGCTGCACCGGATGCAGCGGACCGGCGGGTTGCGCCAGACTGTCCACCGTCACGATGTGACAGCCATCAAGCGAGCCTACGAAACGGATGCAGGCATTGACGGATTCATACTTGAGCTTGCCGTCGAGCAAACGGCCGACAAGCACCGTGCAGGCGCCACAGTCGCCTTCGGCGCAGCCTTCTTTCGTGCCCTTCAGATTGCGGTCGATGCGCAGAAAATCGAGCAGGGTCTGAACCGGCGAAACATCCGAGAGTTCGACCAGCCGATGGTTCAGGATGAATCGGATCGTGTTGCGGATCTGGATCGTCATTGTTCAGCTCCCGCGGTAGGTGGAGTAGCCATAGGGCGAAAGAAGCAGCGGCACGTGGTAGTGCGCGCCCTGGTTATCGATGCCGAAGCGGATGGGGATCACGTCGAGGAACGGGTTTTCGCCGCGCTTGGCTGCTCCGCCGAGATAATCGCCTGCATGGAACTGCAGCTCGTAGGTGCCGGTCTGCATGCGCTCGCCGCTCAAGAGCGGCTCGTCACAGCGGCCGTCGTCATTGGTCTTGACGGACTTGATATGCGTCTGGCGATCGCCCTCGACCCGGTAGAGCTCGATGCGCAGCCCTTCGGCCGGTTTGCCGCTGGCCGTATCCAGCACGTGCGTCGTCAAACGGCCGGCGTTTCCACCCTGAGATTGCATAGTTTTCGCTCCTCCCGAAGTCAGCTTTCCACCTCGCAGTATTCCGGCATTCCCACCCGCTTGGTAGCGACCGGATCATTCGAGACTTTCAAATTTTTTGGGGGGAATGGCTCGAAACAAATGCCGCTAGAAATTGGATGCAGAGACGAAAATGTCTGGAGGAGCTGCTTTCATGAGATACCCCCGCGATCTTCACGGCCACGGCCCGAACTTCAAAATCACATGGCCCGACGGCGCGCGGATCGCCGTGCAATTCGTCATCAATTACGAGGAAGGCGGCGAGAACTGCGTGCTGCATGGCGACGCGGCCTCCGAAGCATTCCTGTCGGAAATCGTCGGTGCGCAGGCATGGCAGGGCCAGCGCCATTGGAACATGGAATCGATCTATGAGTATGGCGCGCGCGCCGGCTTCTGGCGTCTGCACCGCATGTTCACCGAGCGCGGCGTGCCGGCCACCGTTTATGGTGTTGCCACGGCCCTGAAGCGCTCGCCCGAACAGGTCGCCGCCATGCAGGACGCTGGCTGGGAAATCGCCTCGCACGGCCTGAAATGGATCGAGCACAAGGACTTCTCGCCGGAGCGCGAACGTCAGGAGATCGCCGAGGCGATCCGGCTGCACACGATCGTCACCGGCGAGCGCCCGCGCGGCTGGTACACGGGGCGCTGTTCCGACAACACGCTCGACCTCGTGACCGAGGCCGGCGGTTTCGACTATGTCTCCGACGCCTATGCCGACGACCTGCCTTATTGGCACGAGCATGCGGGGCGCCATCAGCTGGTGATCCCCTATACGCTCGACAGCAATGACATGCGCTTTGCGACGCCGCAGGGCTTCAACAGCGGCGACCAGTTCTTCAGCTACCTCAAGGACAGCTTCGACGTGCTCTACGCCGAAGGCACCGCCGGCGCGCCGAAGATGCTGAGCATCGGGCTCCACTGCCGCCTCGTCGGCCGGCCCGGCCGCGCCGCGGCACTCGCCCGCTTCCTCGATTACGTGCAGGGTCACGAGAAGGTCTGGCTCGCCAAACGCGTCGACATCGCCCGTCACTGGGCCGAGAACTACCCGTACAAGGCCTGGGACGATCGCCCGTCGCGGCTTGGCGAGGAGGCCTTCGTCGCCAAGTTCGGCGGCGTCTTCGAACATTCCAAGTGGATCGCAAAGCGCGCCTTCCAGGGCGAACTTTCGCCGGCCAATGACACGGCGATCGGCCTTGCCGCCGCCCTTTCCGCAGTCTTCCGCGAAGCTTCGGCCGAAGAACGGCTTGCCGTCCTCATCGCCCACCCGGATCTCGCCGGCAAGCTGGCGCAGGCCAAGCGCCTGACAGAAAGCTCGACCAACGAGCAGGCCGGTGCCGGCCTCGACGCGCTGACCGATGCCGAGCGCGAGCGCTTCACCACGCTCAACGCTGCCTATGTCGACAAGTTCAAGTTCCCGTTCATCATGGCGGTCAAGGGACGCAGCAAAGACGAAATCCTCGCAGCCTTCGAAAGCCGGATCGGCAACGATCGCGACACGGAGTTCGAGACGGCGTGCAGGCAGGTGGAGCGCATCGCCTATCTGCGCCTCAAGGGCATGCTCCCGAGCTGAGGGCCTCGTGATGACGACCGACGGCGTGAGCCCGCCCGAATTCGCGCTGAACGCGATCAACCTTGCCTCCGCCGGTCTCGGCGCACGGCCGGTCTTCGCAACCGACGAGTTCTTCGCGCCGCTCGAGCGCATGCTGCAGGATGCGCCGCCGGTCTATCATCCCGGTGTCTATGACGAGAACGGCAAGTGGATGGACGGCTGGGAGACCCGGCGACGCCGCGGCCCCGGCAACGACCACGCCATCGTGGCACTGGCGACGAACGGCCGTATCCGGGGCTTCGAGGTCGATACCGCCCATTTCACCGGCAACTACCCGAGCGCCTGTGCCATCGACGCTTGTCTGGCACCCGATGGCCCGGACGATCGGACGATCTGGACGGAACTGGTCTGCCCTCGGCCGCTCGGCCCGAGTGCGCCGCATCACTTCGAAGCGCGGTCGGATTCCATCTGGAGCCATGTGCGCCTGCGCATCTATCCCGACGGCGGCGTCGCCCGCCTTCGGGTTTACGGGGCGCCGGCACTTGACCGGGCAGCGATCGGCGACACGGTGGTCGACCTGGCCTCATCCTTGCTCGGCGGGCGCATCATCGCCTACTCCAATGGGCATTACGGCCATCAGCGCCTGCTTGCGCCCGGACGTGGCGTCAACATGGGCGATGGCTGGGAGACCCGCCGGCGGCGCGAGCCCGGCAACGACTGGATCGTGGTGAAGCTGGCCGCTCGCGGTGAGATCGAACGCGTCGTGGTCGACACCGCGCACTTCAAGGGAAACTACCCGGACACCTGTTCGCTGCAGGCGGCAGACCTCGGAGCGGCGGCTTGCGAAGTGGCTGCATCCGTCACCGCATCGTCGATGTTCTGGCGCGAGGTTCTGCCGTCGCAGAAGCTATCCGCCAACAGCATCCACACCTTTGAAGCAAGCGCGCTCGCGGCCGTTGGGCCGGTAACCCACGTGCGCTTCAACATCTTCCCCGACGGCGGCGTCAGCCGGCTGCGTGTCTTCGGGCGTATTGCGAAAGCCGGCATCTAGATCGTTTCGCCGAGGAGGTGAAACGATCGAACTTCCATGCAACCGATCAACATTGGACGGAGGAGCGTCACATGAAGGAGATCGTCATACAGCCGTTGACCCGGGAGGCCTTCGCGCCTTTCGGCGACGTGATCGAAACGGAGAATGCCAACAACTTCCCCATCAACGGCGGCAATGCAACCCGCTACCACGACCTCGCCAAGATCGATACGACAGGCGAAAAGGCCCGGCCGATGATCAGTCTGGTGCGCGGCGTACCCTATCCGCTGCCGCTGAAACTCACCATGGTCGAGCGCCATCCGCTCGGCAGCCAGGCCTTCATCCCCTTGAGCGACAATCCGTTTCTGATCGTCGTCTCCCGGGAAACCGACGAAGGCCCGAGTGAACCGATCGCCTTCAAGACCACCCCGGGCCAGGGCGTCAACATCGCCCGCAATGTCTGGCACGGCATCCTGACACCGCTTGATGACGTCTCGGATTTCGCGGTGGTCGATCGCGGTGGCGAAGGCGTCAATCTGGAGGAACATTTCTTCAAGGAGCCGTTCCTGATCGTGTGAATGAATGCATGACCCGGTCGTCCGGTCGGGTTATCGGTGCGCCAGGGCCTCGCTGGCCGCCGAAATCGGACGATAAGACTGCGGCCTCAATAGCCGCCATCCCGCCTGAACTTCGTCGGCGTGTATCCCGTCAGCCGCCGGAAATCGCGGGAGAAATGATAGGGATCCGGATAGCCGCAGACGGCGGCCACCGCCGACACCTTGGCATCGGGACCCACCAGCAGGCGTTTTGCCTGATTGATGCGCTCGTGGCGCAGCCAGTCCATCGGCGTTGTTCCCACCATGTCGCGGAAGCGGCGAAAGAGTTGCGATGGGCTCAGCCGCGCAAGCGCCGCCAGATCGTCGATCGTCCAGGATCTCGCGAGATCGTCGCGCATCACCGACAGCACCTGAAGCAAACGGTCTTCACCGGACCTCTCCTCAGCCGGCTCGGCCCCAATCAGCCGTGGCGTGATCATGTCCGCCATCAGTCCCGCGATCGCGGCGCTCGACAGGGCGTCGGTCGCAGGCGAGCGCTCGGCAAGAAATCCGCTCACACTTTCGAACGCCGCCTGTGCCCTGTCCGTATCTCTCGGCACGAACAGGGGCGACTGCTGCACGCCGAGAAACTGGTAAAGCGCATCAAGCCCGTGTCCCTCGATCCCCATCCAGAGATAGCGCCAGCTTTCGCTGTCTGGCGCGCAGCTATGCGCATAGGCCTGAGCCGTATCGAGCCAGGCGACGCTGCCCGTTTCGGCCAGGAAACGCTGACCGCGCACCTCGATCAACCCGCGTCCGCCCGTTGTGTAGACGAAGACATGCTGGTGGAACCGTTTGCGGATCGGCGCCTCGTCAGGACGTGTCGTCCGGCTTCCGGCCACCAGCGCCAGATACGGAAACGCATCGGCGAATTTTGCCGGGGTGTGAAAATGGAGCTCTTCGCTTTCGGGCAACATGCCATTTTCTGGCATCCGATGCGAGTTTTGTCCATCATCTTGCGACAGGACGCCATTCACAGAGCTGATCCCGTGACGTTATCATGCAGCTTTATGCACGGAGAATTGCCCATGACCGAAACCGCGCCGAACGGCGACGCCGCGAATTTCACCTTCGCGCCGCTGTCTCCGGATTTTGCTCGCGATCCCTATCCGACCTATCGCGCGCTGCGCGAGAAGGAGGGGCTGCACTACTTCGCGGACTTCGACATCTGGCTTGCCTCGCGCTTCGAGGACGTCTCGGCGATCGTTATGGACAAGCGCATGGTGCGCTCGCTCGAAGACCTCGCAACCAAGGAAGAGCTTGCAAAACTGCAGCGCGCCGCCAATTGGCACGACATGCCGCATCACGAGCGCTTCGTGCAGTTCAGCCTGCTCGACAGCGATGGTGCCGTGCATGACCGGCTGCGCAAACAGGTGTTCAAGCTGTTCACGCCGGCGATGATCGCCAAGCTCCGCGACCAGATCCAGGCCTATGTCGACCGGCTGATCGACAGCCTCGCCGATCGTGGCGAGATCGACTTCGTCGACGACCTTGCTGCCCACGTGCCCGGCCACATCATCGGCCGCCTGCTTGGCGTTCCGGACGAGGACTGTCCGCAGTTGCGGATCTGGTCGGAAAACATCGTGCAGTTCTTCGACGTTGACCGCTCGGATGCGCGCAAGGAACTCGCCGAGCGCAACACCACCGAATTCTACGAGTATCTGACGGCGCTGAAGGCCGAGCGCGAGCGGGCGCCGAAGGACGACCTGATCTCCGTGCTGATAGAGGCGGAGCGCTCGGGCGCGATGAACTTCGACGAATTCATCTCAACCTGCATGCTGATCCTGATGGCCGGCCATGGCTCGACGATCGACGTGCTCGGCAGCGGCATGCATGCACTTCTGCGCTTCCCCGACCAGATGGCGCGGCTGCGGAGCGAACCCGGGCTGATCCAGACCGGCGTGCAGGAGATGTTCCGCTACGAGTCGCCGCTTCCGTTCTTCCACCGCCATTGCGTCGAGGACATCGAGATCTTCGGCCGGCGCTTCGAGCGCGGCACCAAGTTCGGCCTGCTCTATGGCGCCGCCAACCGCGATCCCAAGCAGTTCGAGAACGCCGACACCTTCGACATCGGCCGCACGCCCAATCGGCATCTGGCCTTTGGCGGCGGCGTGCATTTCTGTCTCGGCAACCACCTCGCGCGCCTCGACATGGATATCATCTTCAGCACCCTGCTTCGCCGCTTCCCGACCATCGAACTCGTCGACCGGGAACCGGAATACAAGCGCGGGCTTTCAGTCCGCGGACCCAAGCGGCTGAAGATCGCCATCCGGCCCGCCTGATCCCCATCCTCGACACCAACATACGCAATCGGAGAATACCCATGCCCAAGATCGTCTTCATCGACGCGGACGGCACGACGAAAGAAATCCAGGCGGAGATCGGCCAGTCGCTGATGTCCGCCGCCGTGCAGAACGGCATCGACGCCATTGCCGCCGAATGCGGCGGCTCTTGCGCCTGCGGCACCTGTCACTGTTACATCGACGGCGAATGGAGCGACCGCCTGCCGGCGCCCGAATTCCAGGAACAGGACATGATCGAGTGCGTGGTCAACCCGAACGAACGCAGCCGCCTGAGCTGTCAGATCACCGTCTCGGCAGAACTGGATGGGCTCGTCGTGCATCTGCCCGCCGGCCAATACTGAGACGAAACAGAAAAAGACCGGAGCAACATTTCGTTGCTCCGGTCAGCACTTACGGGGAAGTTCCGATCGGCCGAGGCGACATGCCCCGGCCGATTTTCGTTATTCGGCGAAGAACGCGAAGCGCACGATGAAGAGTGCTGCAACGAGCTGGGTTGCCGGGTGGATGACGCTCCACTTGCCGGTGAAGACCTTCAGCACGACGTAGCTGACGAAGCCGAAGGCGAGGCCGTTGGCGATCGAGTAGGTGAAGGGCATGGCAAGGGCGGTGAGTGCCGCCGGTGCCGCCTCGGTCAGATCGTCCCAGTCGACTTCCGTCAGTTCGCGCATCATCAGACCGGCGACATAGAGCAGAGCCGGGGCCGTCGCATAGGACGGAACGGCGGCTGCCAGCGGCGAGAAGAACAGCGCCGCCAGGAACAGCACGCAGACGGTGAGTGCCGTCAGGCCCGTGCGACCGCCGGCCTGCACGCCCGAGGCGCTTTCGACATAGGCGGTGGTGCTGCTGGTGCCGATCAGCGAGCCGGCGACGATCGCGGTGCTGTCGGCCAGAAGCGCGCGACCGAGACGGTTCGGCTTGCCCTCTTCCACCAGCTTGGCGCGCTTGGCGACACCGATCAGCGTGCCGGTCGCGTCGAAGACCTCGACGAGCACGAAGACGAGGATGACGTGCAGCAGGCCGCCATGCAGGGCGCCCATGATGTCGAGTTGCAGGAAGGTCGGCGCGATGCTCGGCGGTGCCGAAACGATGCCCTTGAACTCGCTGACGCCGAGGATCATCGACAGGACGGTGACGACCAGGATGCCGATCAGGATCGAGCCGCGAACTTTCAGCGCGTCCAGCACGGCAATCACGAAGAAGCCGAGGATGGCGAGAAGCGGACCGGTCTGCTTGAGGTCACCGAGACCGACGAGCGTTGCCGGATTGTCGACGACGATGCCGGCGTTCTTCAGGGCGATGATGCCGAGGAAGAGGCCGATACCGGTGGCGATCGCGCTTCGAAGCGAATGCGGAATACCGGCAATCAGCCAGCTTCGGACCCCCGTCACGGTCAGGATCAGGAAGATCACGCCCGAGATGAAGACCGCGCCCAGCGCCTGCTGCCAGGTGAAGCCGAGGGCTGCGACCACGGTGAAGGCGAAGAAGGCGTTGAGGCCCATGCCGGGCGCCATGCCGATCGGCCAGTTGGCGACGAGCGCCATGACGGCGGAGCCGAGTGCCGCGGCGATACAGGTTGCGACGAAGACGGCATCCCTATCCATGCCCGTGCTCGACAGGATGTCGGGGTTGACGAAGATGATGTAGGACATCGTCAGGAATGTCGTGATACCGGCGATCACCTCGGTGCGCGCCGTCGTCTGATGCTCTTTCAGCTTGAATAGTCGTTCAAACATCTTTCCTCCCTTGGCGGCGTCACCACGACGCAGCCGAACGACAATGAGCGGGAAACCGTCTCCTCCAGTTCCCGACCAGTGCATTTCGAACGCCCGGACAGTCCGGAGCGATCGCTTCGCTTTAGGCTTCGTGCCGGCTGGCGATCGTCCGCCCTCTCTCGGACGACGCGAATGCCTCTTGCACAGCCCCAGGATTGTGCGACTTCCGGACGCAGACCGCTAGCCGTCCATTCCCGGGATCGATGATGAAAGACTTTCAAATTTTTCGGAGAATTTGAGAGGCCGTTGGCTTAGGCTCTCGGGGGGTATTTTCCACCATTCGTGCGACTGGAAATGCCGCGAACAAATATCTCGAAGGCCCTATTGACCTTCCAACGGTGGGAGACGCCATGTTTGTCTCACAACCGAACCAAGGAGACAAGCATGCAGAACTACAAGATCGACAACATGACCTGTGGCCACTGCGCCGGCGTCGTCCAGAAGGCGATCCTGAGCGTCGACCCGCAGGCAACGATCAAGGTCGATCTCGGCAAGAGGGAAGTCAGCGTCGAGACCGCCGCAGCGGCAGGGCCGATCGCAGACGCCCTGAAGGCGGCCGGTTACGAGAGCCACGCGCTCTGAGCCCACGCTCCACTGACACCTCCCGTCACGAAACGCCCCGGCTTGCCGGGGCGTTTCGTTGTCTGGCTGTCAGCCGGCGACGGCTGCGGCGCCTTCGGGCTGGCGCCCGAGCATATCGGGATGGCGCGCCAGGTGCTCGAACAGGCGGGCGACGGCTTCGGCGCCGGGATCGATGTGCCCTTCGAGCTGTTTGGCGTTGATATAGGCGGCCCGCCCTGCCCTTGCCCGCACGAGCGTCGCCGTCAGGTCGGCGCCGTCGCGCGCTGCCTTGGCAGCCGCGCCGATGCTCGCGTCGAGCGCATCGAGCGCGGGAGAAAGCGCGTCGACCATGGTGCGGTCGCCGATCTGCGCGCCGCCGATTTCCTGCATGCGCGCCAACCCGGCCTTTAGCGCTTCGCGGATGGAAAGCCCACTCGAAGCGCCATCACCGGCGGCGGCGAAGAAGATCGCCAGAAGCACGCCCGAAGAACCGCCCATCGTCTGGCTCAGCTCCTGCCCGATGGCGCGGAAGAGCTGCGTATGGTCGGAAAGCGGCAGGCGATCGAGCGCCTGAATGAGTGCCCGTGCGGCGCCGGCGAGTGTCGAGCCGGTGTCTCCGTCGCCGGACTTGGCATCGAGCGCGTTCAGGTCCTTTTCCGCATCGATCAGCAGGTTGCAGCAGGCAAGCAGGAACTGCCGCGTCGCATCGTGTCGCGAAGGCAGAGGCGAAATCGGCGTCAGGCCATCCGGCAGGGCCAGAACATTCACCGGCCTGACGGCGGAAACGCCTGGCCATGCAGGAAGCGCCACGGGCCGGGACAACAGCTCCAGTTCGGCCTTGTCGGCCGGATAGACGGAGACGGAAAAGCCACGCATGTCCAGAGACGTCATCATCGGCGCGGGCCCGACAAGGTGCACGATCCGGTCGGCGATATCAGACTGGGCGAGTTCATGCATGAGGACAGACATTTCCAGGATCGACGTGCCGCCGAGATTGTTGACGAGCACCACGTGCGGCTTGTCCTCCATCGCCGCCTGCAGCCGCTCGACCATGGCGGCGACGGCGCTTCTCGCATCGGAATACACAATCTGTTCGACGCCAGCTTCGCCATGGATGCCGAGGCCGAGTTCCGCATGCCCCTCGGGGATGCGATGTTCCTTCGGCGAACCGGGAACCGTGCAGGTATCGAGCGACATGCCGATGGTGCTCGTGCCCGATATGACCTTGCGCGCCGCATTGGCGATCGTATCGAGGTCCGCCCCGCTTTCTGCGAGCGCTCCGGCGATCTTGTGGACGAACAGGGTACCGGCGACACCGCGTGCCTGCGGAAGGTCCGGCAGCGCGATGTCGTCATCGACGATGACCATGCTCACATTGAGGCCGTAGGCGCGGGCGCGTTCGGCCGCGAGGCCGAAGTTCAGCCGGTCACCGGTGTAGTTCTTGACGATCAGCAGGCAGCCGGCAGGCCCGGTCACCGCCAGGATACCGGCGAGGATCGCGTCCACGCTCGGCGATGCGAAGACATCGCCGCAGACGGCGGCCGTCAGCATGCCCTTGCCGACGAAGCCGATATGCGCGGGCTCGTGTCCCGAGCCGCCACCTGAAACCAGCGCAACCTTGTTCCTGTCCCAATCCGAGCGCAGGACGACGCGAATGTGCGGATATCCGTCGAGGCGGCTGAGCGCGCCGCCGGATGCGGCAAGAACCCCGTCGATCGCTTCCGTAACCGCATTTTCCTTGCGGTTGATAAACTGATTCATGTTCGCCTCCTAAGCGATGCGCATTCCGGCCGCGTCGAAGAAGAGCGGCTTGTCTGGCTGGATCTTGATGGTCTCGCCGCCGCGGAACCCGGTGTGGGGATCCGTGACCGTCACGAGGTTGTGCTGCTTGAACGTCAGATGCAGGCGCGTCTGGTCGCCCAGATGTTCGACACGGGTCACAAGGGCGTCCTCTCCGGCGCCCTGGACGATGTTTTCGGGCCGAAGTCCGATCGACTGCGCCCTCTCCGGCGCCCCCGCAAAAAGCTTGGCAGGCAGGACGTTGATGCGCGGCTGGCCGAGGCGGGTCGCGGCGTAGACGCTGACCGGCGCTTCGTAGACCTCTCGTGGTGAACCGAACTGAACGAGCCTGCCCTCTTCGAGCACGCCGATATGCGTTGCCATGGTCATGGCTTCGATCTGGTCGTGGGTGACGTAGAGAAGCGTCGCCCCGGATTTTGCCTGGATGTTCTTCAGTTCGACGCGCAGGTCGGCCCGAAGCTTCGCATCGAGCGAGCTCAACGGCTCGTCCATCAGGTATATCTGCGGGTTTCTGACAAGCGCCCGACCGATCGACACGCGCTGCATCTCACCGCCGGACAGGGCCGTCGCCTTGTTGTCGAGCTTGTGCGAGATCTGCAGGACCTCGGCGATGGCGTTCACCTTTTCGTCGATCGTCTTTTGTGGCGTTCTCAGAAGCGGGGATTTCAGCGGAAACTCCAGGTTCTGCCGCACGGACAGATGCGGGTAGAGCGAATATTGCTGGAAGACCATTGCCACGTTGCGCTGCGCCGGCGTCAGTCCTTGCATGGACATCCCGCCGATAAAGATCTCGCCGCTGTCGGGCGTGTCGAGACCCGAGACCATGCGCAACGTCGTCGTCTTTCCGGCACCGGTCGGCCCCAGCAGCACGACGAACGATCCGTCCGGGATCGTCATCGAGACCTCGTTGAGCGCCGCGTGGGTGCCGAATGTCTTCGTCACGTTTCTTAGGATGACTTCAGCCACGGCGCAGCACTCCCTCGTTGGCTTCGGAGACAAGAGCACGACCCGTCTCCGCATTGAAGAGCGTCAAGGTCCGTGCGTTGAAGTCGAGACCGACAAGTTCGTCGGTGCGGGCTGCCTGACTGGAGGGCGTGCGCGCCTTGATCTCGCCATTGGGCGTTTCGATCGTGACGATCTGGGTGGTGCCCAGATACTCGACGGCGATCACGCGGCCTCTGTAGCTGGAGTCGTCGACGAAACGGACGTGCTCGGGACGCACACCGAGCGACAGCGTACCGGCCCTGCCCTCGCGCGACGCCGGAACCGCGACCTTTTTTCCGCCGAGGTCGATGCTGTCGCCACCGACACCGATCATGCCCTCGAACTCCAGAAAGTTCATGGACGGGGAGCCGATGAACTTGGCGACGAACTTCGTCGCCGGCCAGTCGTAGATCTGCTGCGGCCGGCCGAATTGCTCGATGACGCCGTGATTCATGACGACGATCTTGTCGCCCATCTGCATCGCTTCCAGCTGGTCGTGGGTGACGTAAACGGTGGTGGCGCCCATGCGATCGTGCAGCGCCCGCAGTTCGCCTGCCATATGTTCGCGGAACTCCGCGTCGAGCGCGCCGAGCGGCTCGTCCATGAAGAAGGCCTTCGGGTTACGGACAATCGCCCGACCGAGCGCGACACGCTGCCGGTCGCCACCCGAGAGCCCGCCGACCGGCTTGTCGAGGATGCCTTCAATTCTGAGGATCCTTGCCACCTCGGCGACGCGCGTCGCCACATCCGCCTTTTTCATGCCCTGGCTGACGAGCGGATAGGAGATGTTCTTGCGCACGTTCATGTGGGGATAGAGGGCGAACATCTGGAAGACGAAGGCGATATCGCGCTCCCTCGCCCGCTTCATGCCGACCTCTTCGCCGCCGATATAGATCTGGCCGCTCGTCGGCAGTTCCAATCCCGCCATCATGCGAAGCGTCGTCGTCTTGCCGCATCCGGATGGGCCGAGCAGCATGAAAAACTCGCCGTCTTCCACCGTGAAGCTCGAAGACTGGACAGCCGTGAACGCCCCGAACTCCTTGCGCACATTTTCAATTCTGATCTGTGCCATGGGTCACTCCGGAAAATGGCTGACGATGATGAACATGACTGTCCCAAGCAGCGTCACGAGGAAGGAGAAGGAGTAGAGCGTGAGCGAGACCGGCTGCATCAGCATGACCACGCCGAGCGCGATGAGCACCGATGCCACCATTTCCCATGCGCCACGGCGAAGGCGGAGCAACTGGTTGAGGAAAGCTGTCATTTTCTTACCGCTCCGAAGGTGATGCCGCGCAGGAGGTGTTTGCGAAGCAGGATCGTGAACACCATCACGGGGACGAGGAAGAGGGTCGCGCCGGCCGCCACTGCCGGCCAGTCCTGGCCGCCGACGCCGATGATCGTCGGAATGAAGGGTGGTGCGGTCTGCGCGGTGCCGGACGTCAGCAGCACGGCGAAGGCGTATTCGTTCCAGGCGAAGATCAGGCAGAAGATCGCCGTCGACGCGATCCCGGTCGCCGCCTGGGGCAGCACAACCTTGTAGAAGGCCTGGAAGCGTGTGTAGCCATCGATCAGCGCCGCCTCTTCATACTCGATCGGGATCTCGTCGATGAACCCCTTGAGCAGCCAGACCGAGAGCGACAGGTTGACTGCCGTATAGAGCAGGATCATGCCGGCATGGGTGTCGTTCAGCCCGAGCGAGCGGAACATCAGGAAGATCGGAATGGCGACCGCAATCGGCGGCATCATCCGTGTAGAGAGGATGAAGAACAGCAGGTCGTCCTTGAGCGGCACCTTGAAGCGCGAGAAGGCATAGGCCGCAGCCGTCCCGAGCACGATGCACAGCACCGTCGAACCAAACCCGATGATGACGGAATTATAGAAGCGCTCCGGGAAGCGCGACGGGCCAGCGATGATCAGCCCATCCTTGCGAACGAGACGCTCGTACCAGGTCTTCGGTTCGCCCATCTCCTTCAGTTGTTCTTCCGAAACGCGGGTGCGCGTCGTGAAGAGGTTCACATAGCCTTCGAGCGTCGGCTCGAAGAATGTCTTTGGCGGATAGGCGATCGCGTCCGATGGCGATTTGAAACCCGTTCCAATGATCCACAGCAGCGGGAGAATGGTGATCACCGCATAAAGCACGACCAGGGCGCCTGCGAACCACTTCTGCCGTGCGGATGGCTCCGTTACAGAAAAGCTGCTCATCTCTGCTTCACCTTGTTGAGTGCTTTGACATAGATCGACGCCAGGCCGAAGACGGTCACGAAGAGGATGACGGCATAGGCGGAGGCGTATCCGGTGCGCCATTTCTCGAAGGCTTCGCGCTTCAGGTTGATCGACGTCAGCTCCGTGATCGAGCCCGGTCCGCCGCCCGTCAGTTGCACCACCAGGTCGAACATCTTGAAGTTCTCGATGCCGCGGAAGAGGATGGCCAGCATCAGGAACGGCAGCACCATCGGAATGGTGATCGTCCAGAACTGGCGCCAGCTGCTGGCCCGGTCGCATTCCGCCGCCTCATAGATGCTGCTCGGAATGGAGCGCAGCCCGGCGAGGCAGATGAGCATGACGAACGGCGTCCACATCCAGGTGTCGACGATGATGATTGCCCAGGGCGCCAGCGACGTGTCGCCGATCATCGAGAAGCTGGACGGGTCTGCTCCGGTCAGGAACCCGATCGCGTAATTGAAGAGGCCGATCTGCGGCTGGTAGAGAAAGGTCCAGAAGTTGCCGACGACGGCCGGGCTCAGCATCATCGGAAGCACGATGATGGTCGTCCACAGGTCGTTGCCGCGGAACTTCTTGTTGATGAGATAGGCGAGAGCAAAGCCGATCAGCACCTGCAGGACGATCGTCCAGATCAGGAAGTGGGCCGTGGCCTGCATCGTCAGCCAGATGTCCTTGTCGGTCAGGATGTTCAGGTAGTTGCGCAGACCGACGAACTGAACCGGCTCGTTCGGGCGGTTCACGCGAAAATTGGTGAAGCTCAGCCGGACGGTCCAGATCAGCGGGAAGATGTTGATCGCAAGCAAAAGCACGATGGACGGTGCGACGAAAATCCAGGCGATCGCGCGGTCCGACAACCCTCTGATGCGCCGTGCAAGCACGGGCGGCGTCGCGTGCGCAGCGCGATCGATCGAAGAATGGAGCATGGTATTCCCCTAAGGCATTGACGAATGGGCATGCGGGGCCGGCGCGAGAGATCGGCCGGCCGGCCCCGCATGGACGCTTCCGCCGGGAGGCGGCGGGTGTTTGCGTCAATACTTGCCTTCGTCCTCGAAGATGTCCTTCCAGTCGTCAGCGAGACCATCGAGCGCGTCCTTCGCCGTGCCCTGCTTTGCTACGACATAGTCGTGGAAGCGCTTCTGGGAAGCCTGGAGCAGAGATGCATAGGAAGGTTCTGCCCAGAAGTCCTTCACGATAGCCATCGAATCCAGGAAGGTCTGCGCATAGGGCTGGCTTGTGGCGAAGCTCGGGTCCTCGACCACCGAGCGCAGTGCGGAGTAACCGCCAAGCGCCCACCACTTTTTCTGGATTTCAGGCTGCGCGAACCACTTGATGTAATCCAGCGCTTCCTTCTGCTTGTCGGACGCCGCGACGACCGAGATGCCCTGGCCGCCGAGCTGGGCGAACTGCACACCGGTCGGGCCGGCGGGATTGGGGAAGTAGCCGGACTTGTCGCCGCCGACATTGGCGTCGGCATGGATGCCGGGCCAAGTGAAGGCGAAGTTCATCTGCAGGGCGACCTGGCCGGACTTGTAGGCGTCGATGTCCTCCGACATGTAGGCGTCGGAATGGCCGGGAGGCGTGCAGCAATCGTAGAGCGCCTTGTAGAATTCCAGGCCCTTGACCGCATCCGCCGAGTTGACGAAACCGTCGAGTTCATAGGCTTTTTTCGGATTTCCGTACTCGAAGCCGTAGCTGTAGAGCACGTCCATCACGCCCATGGTGATGCCTTCAGAGCCGCGCTCCGTATAGATTGCAGCGCCATAGACGGTCTTGCCGTCGATCTGGCGCTTCTGGAAGAATTCGGCGATGTCCTTGAGTTCGGCGAAAGTCTTCGGCACGGCGAGATCGCGGCCGTATTTCTGCTTGAACTCCGCCTGGAGTTCGGGACGCGAGAACCAGTCTTTGCGATAGGTCCAGCCGACCACGTCGCCGAACGCCGGCAGCGCCCAGTAGTTCGGCGTGTTCTTCGGCCATTCCGCGTAACCGATGACGGTTGCCGGAATGAAGTCGTCCATCTTGATCCCTTCCTTGTCGAAGAAATCATTGAGCTTGATGTATTGGCCATTCTCGGCGGCGCCGCCGATCCACTGGCTGTCGCCGATCATCAGATCGCAGAGCTTGCCACCGGAATTCAGCTCGTTCAGCATCCGGTCGGCGAAGTTCGGCCACGGCACGAACTCGAACTTCATCGTGTTGCCGCTCTTGGCTTCGAAGTCCTTGCTGAGTTCGACGAGCGCGTTGGCCGGATCCCAAGCGGCCCAGCAAAGCGTCAGCTCCGCTGCGGAAGCGTGCGTACCGGACGCACCCGCAATGGCAAAATACGCTCCGACCATGACTGTGGAGCTCAACAGAATCTGCTTCATCATCGGGTTCCTCCCCCTTGTACCTTCCGACCTCCATCAGAAGGAAGCGCCCTGACCGGGCGGTGGCGTACCTAAATCCTCTTGGCACGAGCGGCGGGCGCGGCCGCATTCAGGGCCTGCGTTCTTCGCTGAAGGATTCATAACTGAGGTGCGCACCTCAGTGCAAGCGATTTTTGAGGTGCGCACATCAATTCTTGATTTCGCGGCCATTTTGGTGGAGTAGATTGGGGACGATACACACTGGGAGTTCCGCATGCGGCCAACAGCCAAGGATCTTGCTGAGGCAGCGGGGTTGAGCCTCGCAACCGTCGACCGCGTGCTGAACGACAGGCCGAATGTCAGCCCGAAGGCTGTCCGCAGCGTCAACGAAGCCATTGAGCGTATTGGGTTTATTCGAAACCCGGCGGCCGTCAGCCTGGCCCGCAACAAGAGCTATCGGTTCCGGTTCGTGCTGCCGACGAGCGGCGACCTCTATCTGGCGGAACTCATCCACCGGGTCGAGGAGGCGCGGGTGTCGATGAAGGGCGACCTCGTCGACCTCGACGTCGTCCAGATCCCGATCGACGACCCGCACAAGGTCGCAAAATATCTCGCCGACATCGACGAGAACGAATTCGACGGGATCGCGATGATGGCGCCGGAATCGCCGCAGGTCCGCGATGCGATCGGCCGCCTGATCGAGCGCGGCGTCAAGTTCGTGCAGTTCCTGTCCGGGCAGGAAAAGCTGCCGACCGCAGATTTCGTCGGCGTCGACAACTATGCCGCCGGCGCGACCGCGGCCAAGATCATCGGTCGGTTTGTCGGCCAGAGGGCCGGAAAAGTCCTGATCGTGGCCGAGACGATGCAGTCTCTAGACAGCATCGAGCGGCGCCTTGGCTTCGACGATGTCGTCAACTCACAGTTCCCCCACCTGCAGTGTCTTCCCTCGATCGAGACCCATGGCGACGCGCGCAGGGCCACCCAGATTCTCCAGAGAGTTCTGGAAAACAATCAGGAGGTTGCGGCGATCTACGTGCTGAGTTCCGAGGCGAGGATTCCGCTCGAGGGCGCAGCATCCTTCACTGATCTGCAGGAGATCACGGTGGTCGTCCACGAGCGCACCCCCTTCAGTGAACGCGGCCTGCACGACGCCAGCATCGACGCCGTCATCGCCCAGGATCCGGGCCACGCGGTGCGCAGCGCCATCCGCATCATGCGCGCGCGGACCGATTTTCGCGAACCGCACGCCGCTCAGGACAAGATCAGGATAGAGGTCCTCCTCAAGGAGAACCTTTAAGCCACCGCGTGGCGCATACATCTTTGACGTGCGCACCCCAAGCGATCGGGCGCAACGCCAGATCGCGATAGCGCCGCCGCCGCGCGCGCATTCCCTACGCAGTCGACGACAACCCTCGCTCGACGCGATCGAAGACAGGACGAGACTGCTAAAGAATGTAGGTGGACGCTGTGATCAGGCGCGCGCTTTGGCGCGCACCGTCTCCGGCTGCGCGGGCGGTTGCCGGCTGGCGCTGCCGCCATAATTCACCAGCATCTGCATGGCTTTCTCTATGCCCGCGGGACTGTTCGGGTCGGTGTCGTTGGCGCGACACCATTCCTCGTGCTGCTGTTTGATGACGTCCATGTCGGCGGTAGAGAATGTGCCGGGCATCGTCGCCCTCCCTTTAATAATCACACCAAAGAGAAAACTATCACAACGGCGGAAAGAGGCTCCCCGCACAACTGGGGGGTTTGCGCCCTCGAACAGCAAATTCCTTTGCACAGGTGCCTGCGACGCAGAGCCATGACTGGCACCGGAACGTTGCGCGCCGAGGCAAACTTGACACGATCGGCGGCATCGCGTCAGCATGAGCGCTACTCAGAGCCACGACCTGGGAAGGCTCGCAGCTCGGCGGACGTCCGAGCAAACGCGTTCCGGCCCAGTCGCGACAAAGGGAGGGAAAAGATGGGTTATGATTGGAGCGGCTCACGCGAACGGCGAATGAAGGTGGCACGCTTCAGTGCGGCGCTGACACTGGCCGCAATGTTCGTAACCGTGGCGGCGCAGGTCGTGACGAGAGCAATCTGAGCCCGACCTCTTCGTTATGATGAGGACGAAGACGCCCTCATCCGGGCGTCGACCTCCCGCGCCACACCATGGGGTGCCGGAAGAACCGAACCCCGGCTCCCATGGACAGCGAAAGGCAAGTCTCGGCCGCCAGCGGCCACCTCTCCGGATATGTTCGAGCATGCTCAACAGCGAACCGGAGATCTTGGCGGCGCGAGCATGAAGGGCAAATGACGACGACCATCAAATCCAGCGAGACACAGCCCGAGCGTCTCAAGATCGGCTTCGTACTGGCGCGGTCCTTCACCCTTTCCGCATTCGCGCTGTTCATCGACACGCTGCGGCTCGCGAGCGACGAGCTCGACAAGTCCGGCCGCATCCGCGCGGACTGGCAGGTCCTGGGCAACACGCGGCACCTCATCGCCTCCAGCTGCGGCGTGCAGGTGGCGCCGACATCCGACCTCGTCGACCCTGCCGGGTTCAACTACATCGTCGTGGTCGGCGGCCTGCTCAACAGCAAGCAGCCGATCGACGACGACACGATCCGCTTCCTTCAGAAGGCGGCGGCGCGCAGGGTGCCTCTGATCGGCCTCTGCACCGGGACCTTCGTGCTTGCCGAAGCGGGCCTGATGGCCGGGCACACCGTCTGCGTGAGCTGGCTTCATTATCAGGCGTTCCGCGAGCGCTTCCCCGATCTCAAGGTTCGCTCGGACCGTCTCTTCAATCTCGACCGCACCCGCGGGTCCTGCGCTGGCGGCAGCAGTGCCGCCGACATGGCAGCCCATATCGTGCGCCTGCACATCAGCAAGGAAGCCGAGCGGAATGCGCTCGAGGTGCTGCAGATCGACAAGGCGCGCTCGCATCTTCATGTCCAGCCGAGAAAGCCGCTGGCGATCGAGAGCAACGACCCGCGCCTGAACGCCGCCCTCATCATCATGGAGCAGCACACGGACAACACGCTGTCGATCCCGGAGCTGGCCGCATCCGTCGGCCTGTCCCGACGGCAGCTCGAACGCCTGTTCATGGACAAGGCGAAGATGTCGCCAGCGCTGGTCTATCGGAAGTTTCGGCTGGAACGCGCCAAACATCTGCTGACGCAGACGAAGGCGCCGCTGATCGACATCGCGCTCGAAGTCGGTTTCGAGAACGCCGGCCATTTCTCGCGGATTTTTGCGAAGACCTACGGTCAATCACCGAGCAAGTTCAGGGCCACGCTTTCGGCGTGACCCGTCCCAGGCGACCCGGCTAAAGGCACACAGGCCATAGCCGCCGCCGTCGGCTCGTCGGTTTCCTCAGCCCTGACCGCTACCTGCTGTCGCGGCTTCCTTGACGGCGAGTTCCGCCATGGCGAGCGCTGCCTCTCGCGTCGCTGCCGCCGCGATGAAGCGGCCGTTGTGGCAGAAGCGCGCGCCGGCCACGCCGCAAGCCGCCTCCAGTTCACCGTTCGTCAGGCCGGCCCAGGCAGCCGGGAGATCGGCGCGCAGCTCGAACCCTTCGTCGGCCTTGCGAATGCCCGTCAGGCACCAGTCGTTCTCGCGCGGATGAACGACGAACAGCAGGTGGTCGGCGCCAGCCTTCACGATCGCCGGGCGGAAAGGCATGCCCCGCGGCAGTTCGAGCACGCGGCCTTCACCGGCAAGGGCGATCTGCGCAAGCACGAGCGCCTCGGCCCGAAGCTTTGCAGCGCGCTGCGACACGCCAGCCTCGACGAAGGCGCGTGCGATCGCAAGGGCCTGATGGAAGCTGCGATCCTCGGCCTCCTGGCCGCCTTCGTCGAAGACAGGCTTCAAGGTCTCCAGCAGCGCCGACAGCGTCAGCCCCGCCAAGGGCCCGGCAACGGAAGGATCGAGCGCACCGTTGTCGACCAGATCGATCGGCAGCACGAACCGCGTATCGAAGGCGGCATGAACCGCCTCTACATGGGCCTCGGGAACACCGAACGCTGCCAGATAGGCACGGCCGTAATGCTTCCAGATCAGGCCGAACGAACTGTAGGGCTGGCCATCCTCTCGCACCGGCGCCCCGCGCTGATGGTGGTCGAACAGCCCAGCCTCGGCATCATACTGGCCGCCGACATCGTAGATGATGCGGTCCGTCCCCGGCTTCAGCCATTCCGGCGCCCGGCTGCGAACGAGGCGAGCCTCGGGGAAAAGCCGCGTAAGAATGACGCTGGAAAGCAGTTCGTCGGCGTGGAAACCACCGGAATGGGTAACGAGAAAGTCTGGGATCATTCCGAATGGCCTTATGGTTCGTGACGCGTGTGTGCGGCACGACATAGCCATTGCCTGCGGTGACCTCAACCCGTCATCGCGCCTTCGTCGCAGTGTTCTGTTCTCAACGCTCCCAAATCCGGCGCGAGATGTCGCGCCGCTTCTGACATTGCCCCACATGTTCACGACCCGACGACATCACCGCCGTCAGATCCGCGACCTTAGCAGCCAACTCCCTCCCCGCCGACCGACCAGCGGAGCCGTTGCAACCACCTTTCTCAGCCACATTGCCCTAACGCGCCATTTCGAAGATCGCCTCGCCGGAAATCGGGTCCGTGACCCCGAGATCCTGACCGAGTTCCAGGAGCGTATCGCGGAACGTGTCGAGGTTCGCCTTCATCATGGGACGTGCCGCAGCGATCGCCTCAAGACTTTCCCATTCGGCAATTGAGAAATACGATCCATCCGCAGCCTTGCTGAGCGCCATCTTCCGCAAACCTTCAAAGTCGCGAAGAGCGCTGCGGAAAAGGTGCTCGAACCGTTCCTCTTGGCCGGGTCTCACGCGGAAACGGACACAATTGTAAGCCGTCATCCTAACCTCCCTATGGGACGCAACTTCTACAGGATGGATCCGATACGGTTCACTCGCAAGAGGCAGGCAAAGTGCGGTTGCAGCCTTGGATCGCCAGCAAGCCTGAGAGCCATTCGACCTGAGCTTTGACAAGTCTCCCGGGCCTCGCGGTCAAGCTTGCGTCAAGGACGCTGCGACCATGCGTTGCGGGCAATATTGCTGCGGTGACAGGCGTCTCCCGGCCGCTCCGAAGATGGCGCGCAGAAATCTCCTTTTCGCCCTTGACCTTCCCATCGTTGGAAGCCCCATGTTGCGACAAAAGACAGAGAAAGGAGCACGATCATGGGATCTGTGACCCCCATTAGAACGAACGATCTCGAAGCGATGTCCGCCGCGGCATTAAGCGCCAGCATTCCCGTCGAGGGCATGACCTGCGCGTCCTGCGTGGCGCGCGTCGAGAAGGCTATTCGCGCCGTGCCTGGTGTGACCGAAGCCTCAGTCAACCTCGCAACCGAACGCGCCGACGTCCGCTTCGATGCCAGCACCAAGTCCGCCGATATCGTCAAGGCGATCGAGAATGCCGGATATGGTGCGGCCGAAGACACGATCGAGCTCACCATCGAAGGCATGACCTGCGCCTCCTGCGTCGCGCGCATCGAAAAGGCGCTGAAGACCGTGCCGGGTGTCACCGAGGCCAACGTCAACCTGGCGACGGAGCGCGCGTCGGTGCGCGTAACCAGGGGTATCGCCACGGCCGCCGCACTCGAAGAAGCGGTCCGCGTTGCCGGCTATGCCGCCAAGCGCATCACCGGCGACGAAAGCGTCGACCGCGAAGGCGAGAAGCGCGAACAGGAGACCCGCAAGCTTGCGCGCTCGCTGCTGATTGCCGGCGTGCTGACGCTGCCGATCTTCGTGCTTGAAATGGGCTCGCACTTCATCCCGGCCGTGCACGAATTCGTCATGAACAATATCGGCATGCAGGAAAGCTGGTATCTGCAGTTCGTGCTGACGACGCTGGTGCTCTTCGGCCCGGGCCTGCGCTTCTACCAGAAGGGCGTTCCCGCCCTCTTCCGCCTGGCGCCCGATATGAACTCGCTGGTCGCGATCGGCACGTCCGCCGCCTGGATCTATTCGGTCGTCGCAACCTTCGCGCCCGACCTTCTGCCTGACGGTACCGCCAACGTCTATTACGAAGCCGCTGCCGTCATCGTGACGCTGATCCTGCTCGGCCGGTTCCTGGAGGCGCGCGCCAAGGGCCGGACCTCCGAGGCGATCAAGCACCTGATGGGCCTGCAGGCAAAGACCGCCCGCGTCATCCGCAACGGCGAGACGATCGAGGTCCCGCTGTCCGACGTGCAGACCGGCGACAGCGTTGTCGTGCGGCCAGGCGACCGGGTTCCGGTCGACGGCAGCGTCCTCGACGGCAACTCCTATGTCGACGAATCGATGATCACCGGCGAACCGGTTCCGGTCGAAAAGATCGCCGGCAGCGAGGTGGTCGGCGGCACGATCAACAAGACCGGCTCCTTCACCTTCCGCGCCACCAAGGTCGGCGCCGATACGGTGCTGGCGCAGATTATCAAGATGGTCGAGCAGGCCCAGGGCGCCAAGCTGCCGATCCAGTCGCTGGTCGACCGTGTCACCGCCTGGTTCGTGCCGGCCGTCATCGCGATTGCGCTTCTGACCTTCGGCATCTGGCTTGTCTTCGGTCCCGATCCGGCGCTCACTTTCGCGCTCGTCAACGGCGTCGCCGTGCTGATCATCGCCTGCCCCTGCGCCATGGGCCTTGCGACCCCGACCTCGATCATGGTCGGCACCGGCCGCGCCGCCGAAATGGGCGTGCTCTTCCGCAAGGGCGAGGCGCTGCAGACGCTGCGCAACGCCGCCGTCATCGCCGTCGACAAGACCGGAACGCTGACCAAGGGCCGGCCGGAACTGACCGACCTCGAAACCGCCGCAGGCTTCGACCATGACACCGTGCTGACGCTGGTCGCCGCCGTCGAAACCCGCTCCGAGCACCCGATCGCCGAAGCGATCGTCGAGGCGGCCAAGGCAAAGGGTCTTGATATCGCTGAACCGGCCAGGTTCGAGGCGATCCCCGGATTCGGCGCCAGCGCCGAGGTCTCGGGCCGCTCCGTCCATGTGGGTGCCGACCGGCTGATGACGCAATTGAAGCTCGACGTGTCCGCCTTCGCCAGCCAGGCGGCCCGCCTCGGCTCGGAAGGCAAGAGCCCGCTCTATGCGGCGATCGACGGCAAGCTTGCGGCGATCATTGCCGTCGCCGACCCGATCAAGGAAACGACGCCGCAGGCGATCCGCATGCTGCACGATCTCGGTCTGAAGGTCGCGATGATCACCGGCGACAACCGCCGCACCGCCGAGGCCATTGCCGCCAAGCTCGGCATCGACGAGGTCATCGCCGAAGTCCTGCCCGACGGCAAGGTCGCGGCCCTGAAGAAGCTGAAGCAAGGCGGGCGCGCGGTGGCCTTCGTCGGCGACGGGATCAACGATGCGCCGGCGCTCGCCGAAGCCGATGTCGGCCTGGCGATCGGCACCGGTACGGACGTTGCCATCGAAAGCGCCGACGTGGTGCTGATGTCGGGTGATCTTTTGGGTGTGCCGAACGCGATTGCGCTGTCGAAGGCGACGATCCGCAACATCAAGGAGAACCTGTTCTGGGCCTTTGCCTACAACGCGGTACTGATCCCGGTTGCCGCCGGCGCGCTCTACCCGGTCTACGGCCTCCTGCTGTCGCCGATCTTCGCGGCCGGCGCCATGGCGCTGTCGAGCGTCTTCGTGCTCGGCAATGCGCTCCGGCTTCGGGCCTTTCGCCCGGTTGCCGCAGCACAGGCGGCCTAGTTTCGATCGTCTCCCCGGCTCTCGCCAGCATGGCGGAAGCCGGGGAGAGCCCTTATATTCTCAAGGGAATGGCCGCACGGCGGTAACAAGGATGACATCATGAATATCGGCGAAGCTTCCCGCGCCTCCGGCGTCTCGACGAAAATGATCCGCTATTACGAGACGATCGGCCTCATCCCGCAGGCCGACCGCAGCGAAGCCGGCTATCGCAACTATGGCGACAACGACGTCCATACGCTGCGCTTCATTCGCCGCTCGCGCGATCTCGGTTTCACCGTCGAGCAGATGGCCGACCTTTTGGCGCTCTGGCGCGACCGCGAGCGCGCCAGCGGCGAGGTCAAGAAGATCGCGCTCGAACATGTCGAGATCCTGGAGCGCAAGGCCGAGGAATTGAAGGCGATGAGCCGGACGCTCAAGCATCTCGCCGCCCATTGTCATGGCGACGGGCGCCCGGACTGCCCCATTCTCGAGGATCTCGCCGACGCCACGAACGCGCCGACGAAGGCAACCGAGCCCGCCCGCTTCGGTACGGCCGGCATCGATCCGGTCCGCAACCGGCGGCACGGGTGACGACGCGTGTGCAGCCCCGGAGGCCTCACGCATTCGTGACGGCGCCAGGCGCAAGCAGCATTGACAGGAATCAAAGGCGTTTCTACGGATCGATCATGGAGAAGGTGCGAACCACATATCTGCGTTTGCTGATAGTGCTCAAGCTGGCGATTGCTTTGTCGCTGGCCGTGCTGCCCTTTTCCACCGCCTCCGGCATGATGCATGCGGCCGCGCACGGCTCGATGCAGATCGAGGCAGCCGCCAATCCGATGCAAGCTGCGACCGAGCATTGCCCGAGCCTCGACAAGGGCAAGGTGAAGCCGGCACAGGAAAACGGCAAGGCAGACAAGAAGGATTGCTGCAAGACCTTCTGCGCCGCCGTCGCGGTGCTTGGTGATGTCGACGGCAGCCATCCGGCTTTCCCACGCTCGGTCCGCAATTTCGGCCCGCAACCGCAGCTCACCCCCGGTGAGCTCGACGGCCTTCATCGCCCCCCAAGAGCCTGATTTCGTGAACCTGTGACCGCTGCCGCGGGCTTCTTTTGGTCCTTGCCGACTAAAGGGTCTGTGGCGGTGCGAAGCGCTGCCGTGGATTCCGCGTGTCCGATGAGACGCTCGCCCCACCCCTAGCGCGGTCCGCGACAAGGCGCGCCCGGTTTCATCCGGTCGACCGCCGACCTCTGCCATTCACATTTCAGGTTTGACCATGAAACGTTTGTTTTCCATGGCGCTCCTGCCCATGATCCTGGGCGGATGCGCTGCTACATTGCCTGCCGAGGTCTCGAGCCTTGGCGATCCCGCCAATAGCACGAGCGGCATTCGAAGCACGCAGTATCGCAGCCCCATTTCGGGCTACACGCACCGCGAACCGACAGGCCCCAAGGCCTGGGGACCGCTCAACGACGCGCAGTCGACCGCCAAGGGAGATGCGTCATGAGGCTTCGCAAACTCAACCTCGCAGCAGCCATCGCTCTGCCTCTCGTGCTCGCCGGCTGCGTGACCGAATACTCGGCCAAGGACGCCGGCTTCACCACCGTGGATGCCAAGGTCTCGACGGCCGCGACCAAGAAGAGCGTCTGGATCCAGAACCGCGAACAGGCCGACAAGGTCAATGCCGAGGTCAAGGCGCTGCTGAAGCGCAAGACCATCGACGCCGACACGGCCGTTCAGATCGCCCTTCTCAACAACAAGGGCCTGCAGGCAGCCTATGCCGATCTCGGCGACGCGTCGGCGGATGCCTGGCAGGCGACCTTGTTCCTCAACCCCACCGTCTCGATCGGCACCACCGGGATCGGCACGCCGGAACTGCAGGCCTATAAGGCGATCGAGGGGCTCGTCACGACCAACATCCTGGCGCTCCTGACCCGCGACAAGACGATCGCCATTGCCGACGCGCGTTTCCGCCAGGCGCAGCTCAACGCGGCGCTCAGCACACTGCAGCTGGCGGCCGAAACCCGCCGCGCCTGGATCGAAGCGGTTGCCGCTTGGGAAACCGTCGCGCAGTTGAACCAGGCACAGGCGTCGGCAGACGCCTCCTCGGAGCTCGCCGCAAAACTCGGCGAAACCGGCGCCATGGGCAAGGGCAACCAGGCGCGCGAGCACGTCTTCAACGCCGAACTCGCCGGCCAGACGGCCGAAGCCCGGCTTGCGGCGCGTCTTGCCAAGGAGAACTTGACGCGCCTGATGGGTCTCTGGGGTTCCGACGTCGATTACCAGGTACCCAACCGCCTGCCGAACCTGCCGAAGACGCTGGCGCGTAAGGACAGCATCGAGGCGGAAGCACTGAAGCGCCGCGTCGACCTGCAGATCGCCCGCCTCGATCTCGAAGCGGTGGCCAAGTCCTACAAGCTCACCGAGGCGACCCGCTATGTCACCGACCTCGAGCTCATCGCCGGAGCGGAAGCGGAACGGGAGAAGGAGGACGACGGCACCAAGGTCGAGACAACTGGCCAGTTCGAGCTCGAATTCGTGATCCCGATCTTCGACAGCGGCAGCGCGCGCATGCGCAAGTCCGAGCTTGCCCATATGCGCTCGGCAAACCTGCTGGCGGAAAAGGCGGTCAACATCCGCTCGGAAGCGCGATCGGCCTATGAGGCCTACCGCTCGCGCTACGAGATCGCCCGGCACTACCGCAACAACGTCGTGCCGCTGCGCAACAAAATCGAGGAAGAAGCGACCCTCAGCTACAACGGCATGATCACCAGCACCTTCGAGCTGCTTGCCGACGTCAGGGCCAAGGTCAATTCGACCGTGCTCTCCGTCAACGCGAAGCGCGATTTCTGGCTGGCCGATGCCGACCTGATGACCGCCATCCACGGCGGCGGATCAGGTGGCTCGGCTGGAGGGGCGGCAGCACCCGCGGCAGCGGAAGCCGGCGGCGCCGGGCACTAGGGCGGGCTGAGGTGCGGTTTTCCGTACGCATCCGCCTAATTCAGAAAGGATCAGATCATGTTCAACAGAAGAAACTTCCTCGGTGCCGGTGCTGCTCTCGTTTCGACCGCCGCCTGGGCGCAAACCTCCAACTCCGGGCTGCCCGAAGCGGCAAGCATGGACAATGCCACGACCCAGAAGCCGCTCGCGCCGACGAGCGGACCGGACTACAACCCGGTCGTCACCCTCAACGGCTGGACGCTGCCGCACCGGGTGAACAACGGCGTCAAGGAGTTCCACCTTGTCGCCGAGCCGGTCGAACGCGAGATGGCCGACGGCATGACTGCCTATCTCTGGGGCTATAACGGCCAGTCGCCTGGCCCGACGATCGAGGCGGTCGAGGGCGATCGCGTCAGGATTTTCGTCACCAACAAGCTGCCGGAGCACACCACCATCCATTGGCACGGCATGATCCTGCCCTCGGGCATGGACGGTGTCGGCGGCTTGTCGCAGCCGCATATCCCCGCCGGCAAGACCTATGTCTACGAGTTCGACCTCGTGAAGTCCGGCACCTTCATGTACCACCCCCATGCCGACGAGATGGTGCAGATGGCCATGGGCATGATGGGCTTCTTCGTGGTGCATCCGAAGGATCCGAACTTCATGCGCGTCGACCGCGACTTCGTGTTCCTGCTCAACGCCTATGACATCGATCCCGGCACCTATGTGCCGCGCATCATGGAAATGACCGACTTCAACATGTGGTGCTGGAACAGCCGGATCTTTCCGGACATCGACCCTTTGGTCGTGTCGAAGAACGACCGGGTGCGGGTCAGGGTCGGCAACCTCACCATGACCAACCATCCGATCCACATGCATGGTTACGACTTCGAGGTCACCTGCACCGATGGCGGTTGGGTGCGGCCGGAGGCACGCTGGCCGGAAGTGTCGATCGACATCCCCGTCGGCGCCATGCGCGCCTACGAGTTCGACGCCAAGTACGAGGGCGACTGGGCGATCCATTGCCACAAGTCGCACCACACGATGAACGCCATGGGTCACGATATCCCGACCTTCATCGGCGCCGACAAGAAATCGGTCGCGACGAAGATCCGCAAGGTGAAGCCCGACTACATGCCCATGGGTACGGCCGGCATGGCCGACATGGGCGAAATGGAAATGCCGCTCCCCGACAACACGATCCCGATGATGACCGGCTGGGGTCCGCACGGCGCGTTGGAGATGGGCGGCATGTTCTCGGTGGTGAAGGTGCGCGAAGGCATCTCCGCCGGCGATTACAGCGATCCTGGCTGGTACGAAAACCCGCCGGGAACACAGGCCTGGGAATGGACCGGTGCGTTGCCGGAACCGACGCGGGCCAAGGATGCCAAGACCGTGCTCACGCCCAAACCGTGAGAGGGCGGCCGACTGCAATGAACTCTTTCAAATCCATCAGGAACATTACGATGAAGAAATCAGCATTCGCTCTGGCGCTCGTTGTCGCCTCCGCCCTTTCCTCCCAGGCGCTCGCCAGCGGCAGCCACGCCGGTGGCCACGACAAGGTGTCGATCGGCGAGCCCGGCGACAGCAAGAAGTCGACGCAGACGATCCGCGTCACCATGAAGGAAACCGACGACGGCAAGATGATCTTCACGCCCTCGACCATCAAGGTTCGCCAGGGCCAGACGGTCCATTTCGCGATCAAGAACGCCGGCGAACTCGCGCATGAATTCGTGCTCGACGACAAGGCGACGATCCAGGAACACAAGATCACCATGGAGAAGTTCCCGGACATGGAGCACGACGACCCGAACGCCATTCGGCTCGAGCCCGGCAAGTCCGGAGACATTTACTGGACCTTCACCAATGACGGCACCTTCGAATTCGCCTGCCTGGTGCCGGGCCACTACGACGCTGGCATGCACGGCCCGCTCGACGTCGTGAAGAAGTAACCCGAGAAAACAGGAAAGGATGAAACCATGAAAACCGTAGGTACCCTCTTTGCAGCGCTCGCGCTCACCGTTTCCGCCACCTTCGCTCTGCCCGCTTATGCGGCGGAGTTCACCAAGGGCGTGGTCAAGAAGATCGACACCAAGGCCAAGAAGGTGACGATCGACCATGAGGATCTGAAGAACCTCGACATGCCGGCCATGACCATGGTGTTCCGCGCCGACGACGCGGTGCTTGCCAAACTCAAGGAAGGTGCTGCGATCGAATTCGTGGCCGACCGGGTCAACGGCAAGCTCACGGTGACCGAGGTCAAGTAAGCTGCGGCAAACCGCCCGGGTCGACTTTGCGCGGCCCGGGCGTCACAATCCTTAAAATCAGGAAGAAACGGAAAGGAGTGTTCGATGAACGTGTTACGCAGGCATTTCGTTGCAGGCACGATTGCGGGCATCACCCTCTTGGCAACAGGCGCAGTCGCAGCAACCGGCACCATGGCGGTCTACAAGGACCCGCAATGCGGTTGCTGCGAACTATGGGCGGACGCGATGGAAGCGGCCGGCTACAAGGTCGAGGTGCGCGACGAGGCCGACATGTCGGTGATCAAGACGCGCTTTGCGGTTCCCGCCGACATGGAAGGCTGCCATACCGCCGTGATCGATGGTTATGTCATCGAAGGGCATGTGCCGCTCGAGGCAGTGAAGAAGCTGCTCGCGGAAAAGCCTGATGTCGCAGGCATCGCGGTTCCCGGCATGCCCTCGGGCTCGCTCGGCATGGGCAACGATCCGCAGGCCTCCTACGATGTCTACACGATCGCCAAGGCAGGCGGCGCGAAGTCGACGGTCTATTATCAGGTCCGGCCGGCGAACTAGAAACCGGTCCCAGCCGTTCAAAGCCCTCTGGGCTGTCTTGCACGAAAGAGTTCGGGGGCCTCCGCGATCGCGGCGGCGCCCGAACTTTGACGTCGCCTCGCCAATTGAGACGTCCTAAACTGCGGTGCCTCCGGCGCCCAAGTCCTGCGGCTCTCCGATCTCGATTGCATGCCCGTCCGGATCGTAAAATCGAAAGACGCGCTGGCCCCACGCCTGCTGCTCGATCGGATGGATCAGCTCCACATGCGGTGCGATGCGCGCGAAAGCTGCGTCTACATCGTCATGCTCGAAGTACAGGAGCACGTTTTTCCGCCCATAGGGTTCGCCCGGAGACAGGTCCTGCCGCCAGATCGTCCGCTCGAGCGCACGTCCTTCGTGGATGGCAAAGCCGCCCTCGAAAAGCACGAAGTCGCCGAAGTCCTCTCGGATCGTCAGACCAAGTACTGTCTCGTAAAAGATCCGCGATCGGTCGATGTCGCCGACAAAGGGGATAGGATTGATGAAGCGCATGAATTGCCTCGTGGTGCCCGCGCGGCCTAGCGTGACCACGACTCATTCATTTCGCACGGCAATCGCTATTGGTAGTACAAGGTAACTAGAGCTTCAGCACCCTCTACATCTCCAACTCATCCTCCGTGTGTTAATCCACCGGTATACTCTGAATGATTGTGGATGATGTAATCCCAATCATAATCCCGATCACTTCCAGCGCGGATCACATAAATCCTGTCTAGCGCTTCCTTCAAATCAGGATAGCCCTCAAAGATAACGTTCACGGCATCACTAGGCGTGGCGGACTTCACCCCAACATGAGCCTGCATGCTTGTCCCGTAGGCTAGATATGCCGCCATATCCACTCCAGCTTTCATCGCCGGATACGACTTACCCCCGTAAGACTGAATGTAAGTTGCCACCTCTTCCGCGGACACCATTACTGGTGCAAAACCGCCGCCACGTCGCCAGCGCTTACGGATAAACAGGTAGTGTCCAAGACCGGGCGTCTTGTTGAGAGTGTCGCGTTGAAATTCTTTAGTTTCAGCGACGTAGTGACTGACATCCGCGGAAACATATCGAACCAATTTAACCTGTATTACCAACGATACAAAATCGTGATCGCCACGCTGAATGATCAGACCAAAGTCGCCCCCGCTGATCCCTTCACCATAATTCAAGACGGTGTTTGCACGGCACAGATGAAGTTGGGGATCCCTCCCAGTGGCGGTCAACACTTTACTACCCCACACTTGAACCTCGTCGAACAACTTTGTGAGCAAACCACCGGTTAGGACCCCTTCATTGTCCCAGCTTCTCAATTCTCTGCTTACGAACTTGTGCGAGCCTTCAAGCAATCCTCTAAACAAGGTCCAGGTTGGCAGAGGGTCTGCAGGGTTGTTCAAAGCGACTGCGATATCTTGCAAGCACGCTGCTGACTCTTGCGCGCGAACAAATGCGCCTTGCAGTTCCTCGGGCGCCTCTATTGAGGCTTGCATTAGATCTGCTGTTCTGGAGAGGATGCCGTAGCGGTCATTTCGAAACATCCCGTAACCGAGTCTTTCATCGAAACAACGTTCCAAAAAGTCTGCCATGCGCTCCTCCTATATCATGTGCGACCGGGACAATAGGCGAGCAACTATTTAGATTTCCTATTATATTCTGCTACTATTGCGCGCACTCCGGAATAACGACGAATCCGCATGTCGACCGATATGCCCACACCGATTGGTACTCGTCGCGTGTTATGGCAATCGTGCGCGTGGTTGAAAATCAAGCAAGTTCAAGGGATCTCGCCAACGTTTGCGTCGTCATACCATCTGCCAGCCAGCGCCGTCTTCGCTACGGGTAAGCAGCGGGGTCTGGAACACCCCGACGACACGCTCCGGCCAATGCGGCGCGCGGTCGGCGAGCGGTTGGCGCCAGCGCTCGGTCTGCAGCATGGCGGCACCGATCGCGACCGGCTCGATGCCGCAGGTCTCCATCAGCGTCAGCCCGGCAAGGATAGACGTGCCGCTGGAAATTACGTCGTCGATCAGCGCCACCCGTTTTCCTTCAAGCAACGGCAGCATGCGCGGATCGACATAGAGCCGCTTCTTCTGGTCGGGCGTCGTGATCGAGGAAAGTGGGACGGAGAGATCGTCGACATACCAGAATTTTCTCGAGGTCCCGAGCGGCACGTAGCGGCTGTGGCCGAGCTTGCGGGCGACGGCTGAGGCAAGCGTGAGACCCAGTGTCGGCAGGCCGGCAACGACATCCGGCTCGAATGGCGCCAGCTTGGCCGCAAGTTCCGTTGCCAGCGCGTCCTCGACGGCAAAGCTTGCCTGATTGACGATCAGCGAGGCCAGCGCGTGCTTGCCGTCCGAAAGCGGGCGGATCGGCAACAGGATCTGCCTGGCATCGCCGAGAGACGCCGGGAAGAAATCGCGATAACCTGCCTGAATGTCGAAGCTTTTCGGCGGGTAGATTTCCTGCCAGAAGTCGTGGGGCTGCATCGGTCCGGTCCTCGTCTGCGCGCTTTCGCCCGAAATGAAAGGCGATCAAAAAGGCCGGCTTGCTGTTCTGGTTCCGGCCGTTTTCGTCTATACCGTTTGCGACTTCGATCAAACCGAAAGGGCGCCGCGGCTGAAGCAAAGCACGCGGAATTCACAAGCCCCTTCGCGCAATGAACATGGGAATGCCAGCCGATGCGCCTGCCAGACGGAATAGCCGACGACCTCACCTTCCTCACCGACTTCCGTCGCGACCTGCATGCCCATCCTGAACTCGGCTTCGAAGAGTTGCGCACCAGCGACCTCGTTGCCAAATGGCTTGAAGACGCAGGGATCAAGGTCCATCGTGGCCTAGGAAAAACCGGCGTCGTCGGCACGCTGCAGGTCGGCAACGGCACGCGCTCCATCGGCCTTCGCGCCGATATGGATGCGCTCGCCATGCCGGAGATCGCCGACCGTCCCTACAAATCCCGCGAGGCCGGCAAGATGCATGCCTGTGGTCATGACGGCCACACGACAATGCTGCTCGGCGCTGCCCGCCATTTGGCGAAGACCCGCAATTTCTCCGGCACCGTACATTTCATCTTCCAGCCGGCCGAAGAAGGCCGCGGCGGCGCCAAGCGCATGGTCGAAGACGAGCTGTTTAAGCTCTTCCCCTGCGACGCCGTTTATGGCCTGCACAACATGCCCGGTCTCGATCCGGACGAAATGGCCGTCGTGGCCGGCCCGCAGCTCGCCTCATCCGATAGCTGGCGTGTCACCTTCCGCGGCGTCGGCACCCATGGGGCCAAGCCGCATCTCGGCCGCGATCCGGTAACGGCATCAGGCACCTTCCTTGCCTCGCTACAGTCGATCGTCGGCCGCGTCGTCGATCCCTTGCAGCCGGCCGTCGTCAGCGCCTGCTCCGTGCGCGCCGGCGACCCGAAGGCGCTCAACGTCATCCCCGATATCGTCGAGATTGGCGGCACGGCGCGCGCCTATACGCCCGAAGTGCGCGACCAGCTCGAAACGGAGATCGGCCGTCTCGCGCGCGGTACGGCAGAGATGTACGGGATTTCCGTCGATTACGAATTCGAGCGCCGCATTCCGCCCGTCGTCAACGACGCCGATGCCACGGCCCGGGCGTTGAAAGCCGCTCGCGCCGTCTTTGGCGACAAGACCCGCACGGCGTTCCCGCCGTCGACCGCCGGCGACGATTTCGCCTTCTTCGGGCTGGAGGCGCCCGGCTGCTACGTCTGGCTCGGCAACGGCCCCGCCGTCGACGGCGCGCTGCATCACAACACCGCCTATGATTTCAACGACGAAGCGATCGGTCCGGGCGCCGCCTTCTGGTCGACCCTGGTGGAGCAGGAGCTGGCACAGGCGGAGTAACGCGTGCATCGCGAAGATGCTCGCAGGAACCCGTGTTCTCAAGGATTTAGAGCCAGCGCTTAAAGAGCGAGGCTGCCCGCCTTGATGGAAGTGACGTCGGACTTCAAAGGCCGCCCAGGCAGGGCGGCCTTTGAATGTCAGGCTTCAAGGATCTCGAGGATCGGGCTTTCCATGACCGTGCCCGTCGCCACGTCGGCGATGCCGCGATCGGTCTGGTGCGGGCCGGCGTTGCAGGCAAGCGTTGCGCCAAAGCAGGCCTTGAAGACCAGGTATGGCGGCTGCCAATCGACGATGCGGCCGACCGCTTCGCGGATTGCCGCAAAGCGATCCGCCACCTCTTCCAACGGCTCCTCGGAAACCAGCCCGGCCAGCGGCAGCGGCAGGAGCGCATCGACCTTGCCGCCGGACGCGACAGCCATGCCGCCGCCGGCTGCAATCACCGCATTGGCCGCGATCGCCATATCCTGCGCATTGCCGCCGAAGACCGTGAGGTTGTGGCTGTCATGCGAAACCGTGGTCGCAAAGGCGCCGCGCCAGTTGCCCCAGCTCGACAACAGACCAACGCGCGGTCGGCTGTCGGCGCGCCCATGGCGATGCGCGACGGCGATCAGCGTCGTGCCCTCCGGCGGGACGACGAAGCCGCCCTCAACCGTAGCAACGGCTTCGCCCCACTGGGTGAAGCGAGGCCGGTCGATGGTCGCGACGCGGACCTTGGTGCCGTCGGCAGGAATGCGGAAATCGTCATCCGAAAGCGGCGCGATCTTCATCGTGCCGTGCAAGGTCTCGGCGGCGATGCCGCTCAGCGGCTCGATCATCCGTCCGGCATCTGCAATCACTTTGCCACCGACAATGACGGTGCGCGCACGGAAATCAGCAAGATCCCCGAAGAGCACGATATCCGCCCGGCGGCCCGGCGCCACGAGCCCGAGGTCTTGACGGCTGAGGCGCACCGCGCCGTTCAGCGTTGCCGCCCGAAGCGCCCATTCGGCGGGCAGGCCATAGCGCACCAGTCGACGAACGACGTCGTCGAGGCCGCCGGCATGGGCGAGATCGTCGGGGAAGACGTCGTCGGTGCAGAGCGTTACCGTCTGAGGAAGATGGCCCAGAGCCTTGATCGTCTTGACGAAATCCGGCAGCAGGTGGTCGTGCGAGCCGCGCAGTTCGATCGACAGACCAGCCCGGAGCTTTGCCAAGAGATCGTCGCCCGAGACCAGCTCATGGTCGGAGCTGACGCCGGCCGTCACGAAGGCCTGGAGATCAGAGCCGGCAAGACTGCGCGCATGGCCGTTGACCGGCTTGCCGGCGGCAAGCCCCGCCTGGACGATCCCGGTGATGCGCGCTTCGCCGTCGATGACGCCGCGCATGTTCATCATTTCGGCGATACCGCCGATTTCCGGCCAGCTCAGAATGTCGGCAATCACAGCAGCGTCGAAATCCGCACCGGCCAATTCCAGGCCGGGTGCCGAGGGCACGCTGGAGGGCGCCAGCAGCACCGTGCGCAGCGGCAGATCGCGACTGGCGTCCGCCGCCCAGCGCACGCCGGCAACGCCGTTGACATTGCCGAACTCATGCGGATCCCAGACGACGGTCGTCACGCCACGCGGCAGCACCGCATTTGCGTAGGTCGCCGGCGTCACCATCGAGCTTTCGACATGCATGTGCGTGTCGATCAGGCCGGGCGAAACGAAAGCGCCGGTGGCATCAACGACGGTTACTGCGTCACTGCGCGCGCCCGGTTCGTGGACGCTTGCGATCAAGGATCCGACGAGGCCGATATCGGCCGGACGAAGCTCCCCGGTCACGACGTCGACGAGCGTGCCGCCCGAAATCAGAACGTCGAACGGCTCGGCACCACGCGCTGCGGCCACTGCCCGGCTGCGGAGCGCCGCATCCATCAAGTCCCGAGGCTGCTCTATGAAACTCACTTCTGCGCTTCCTTCATCAGGGCGCCCAGGATTTGTGCCCGCGTCGTCTCGACATGGGCATCGACAGCATATTCGGCATTGAAGTTCGCATGGCTTTCGCGTGTTTCGACGACGGTACGCCCGCGGGTCAGCGTCCCGCCGAGTTCGACATCGATGCGCGCCTGGCGAAACGAGATCGCGCCCGGATTGACGAAGGCAACGGCAGCGCAAGGATCATAGATCGCCATGCCCGGCCGGCCACGGCTGGTGCCGATCGAGATGAAGCCGGCAAGCAGATCGGCGATGAGGGCCGCGTGGGCGCCGCCGGCCGAGCGGATCGGCGCGACGTCATCGGGGTAGGCAAAGACCTTGCGGCAAAGATCGAGATCGACCATGCGCAGCGGCAGGCCATGCGCGATGACGATCGCCAACGCTTCAGGATCGGCAAAGGCGTTGAACTCGGCGGATGCCGTATGGTTGCCGCTGGTGACACCGCCGCCCATCCAGGTGAGATCGGTGATCCGGCTGGCCAGGTCCGGACGGGCAAGGCAAAGGGCAGCGAGATTGGTGAGCGGTCCGAGTGCCAGAATGCGCTTCGGCCCCTCCTGTTCCAGCCAGCCACAAAGAGCGGCAAAGGCGTCGCTTGCCGGCAAGGCATCGGCTTCAGGCAGCGTCAGGCCGGTGGTCGGCATGCCGGCTTCGCCGAGAATGCGTTCGGCGGTTTCGAGCTTGCCGAGCACCGGAAGGGCGCGCCCTTCGTGGATTGGGAACGGCCAGGCGAAGGCGCGCGCGGCACTGGCGGCGTTTCGCTTCACCCGGTCGAGCGGCGTGTTGCCGAAAACGAGCGAAACGCCGTCGATTTCTTCACCGGCATGAAGGACGACAAGCACGGCGGCAATGTCGTCGAATCCCATGTCCGTATCGATCCAGACACCCATCTTCAGGTTACCCGAACTTCTTGAGGCGCGCGGCCTTTTCGACCGGCAGGTCGAAGGCGATGGCAGAGCCGGTTTCACGGGCTGCAAGCGCTGCGTCCTCTTCCGCCTTGATGGCGCCGAGCGGCGTGTCGAGCAGATACTCGCGCGTGCTGCCGGAGAAAGAGGCTCCGCGCACGGTGCCTTGGAAAGGACCTGAACCAAGGGTCACCATGCGCGGACGCCACGCAAGCCCTGCCGTGTCAGGCGGCAGGGATCCGGAAAGATCGATCGGGCCGTTTTCGGCCTTCAGCTTGCCGCCTTCGACGGCAAAGATGTTTTCGAAACCGACGAAATCGGCGACGAAGCGCGAGATCGGGCGGTTGTAGATATCCTCGGGCGTGCCGATCTGCTCGATCGCGCCGTTCAGCATCACGACGATGCGGTCCGCCAGCGACAGGGCTTCGCCCTGATCGTGGGTGACGAAGATCATCGTGACGCCGGTTTCCTTCTGCACCCGCTGCAGCTCCGTGCGCATTTCGAGGCGCAGGCGAGCATCGAGGTTCGACAGCGGCTCGTCGAGAAGCAGCACCTTCGGTTCCATCACCATGGAACGCGCCAGCGCCACGCGCTGCTGCTGGCCGCCCGAAAGCTCGCCCGGCTTGCGGGCGGAGAACTTCGAAAGCCCGACGGACTTGAGGCCAGCCGTCACCTTGCTCTCGATATCGGCAGCCGGCAGCTTCTTCAACCGCAGGCCGAAGGCGACATTTTCGAACACGGTCAGGTGAGGGAACAGCGCATAGGACTGGAAGACGAGGCCTACCGAACGCTTGTTGGCGGACACGCGGGTGATGTCGGCTCCATCGAGCTTGATCGCGCCTGAGGCCGGCGACAGCAGGCCGGCGATCGAGCGCATCGTCGTCGTCTTGCCGCAACCGGAGGGCCCAAGGAACGCCACCAGTTCGCCCTTGCGGATCGACAGGTCGAGATCCTTCACCGCAACGGTGTCGCCATAGGCGAGCGTCAGTTTTTCAAGGCTGAGGAAGGGGGCGTCAGACATAGCGAGAGAATCCCAGGAAGCGTTCGGCAAGGAAGACGATGCCGATGGACATGAAGGCGAGCAGTGCCGAGAGGGCTGCAACCGACGGATCGTAGGTGATCTCCATGTAGGAGAGCATGTCGATCGGCAGGGTGCGCACACCCGGGCCGGAGAGGAAGAGCGACACCGGCACCTGGTTGAAGCTCGTGACGAAGCCGAGGATGAAGGCGGCGAGAATGCCGCTGCGGATGTTGGGCATCACCACGCGGAAGAAAGCGCCGGCGCGCGACGAGCCGAGCAGCACGGCTGCCTCTTCGATATCCGAGCGCAGGTTGTTGAGGCTCGCCGAGACGACCCGCACCGCGTAGGGCAGAACCAGCGCCGTGTGAGCGAGGAACAGCGTCAGCGTGATGTTGAGGCCAAAGGGCACGACGATGTAACGCAAGAGCGCCAGGCCGACGATGATGCCCGGCACGATGATCGGCAGCGACACGATCGTGCGGATGGTTTCGCCGAAAGGCAGCTTGTAGCGCGACAGCGCGTAAGAGGCGGGAACGCCGAGCACGAGAGCGGCCGCGGTGCCGCCGATCGCAAGCAGCATCGAGATCGCGAAACTCTCCTGGAAGCTCTCGACCGTGAAGACCTTGGCGACCCACTTGAGCGAGAAGCCCTGCGGCGGGAAGGCCAGCGTCTCGCCGCCCGAGAGCGACGCCGCGACGATGATGAAGAACGGCCCGATCAGGAAGGCGATCACCAGGAAGAGGACGAGCGGAGTAAAGATACGAGGGGTCATCGCTTGTTCCTCGCAGTGGCAAGCCGTTTTAGGAGAAGATTGGCGGCAAAGCTCATGACGATCAGGATGAAGGCGATGACGCTTGCGGCGACGAAGTCGTTGGCGACGGTGACGCGCTGGTAGAGCAGCGTTTCAAGCATTAGCACCTTGGAACCGCCGAGGATCGCAGGCGTGATATAGGCGGTGAGCGAACCGGTGAAGACGAGCGTTCCGCCGATCACAAGGCCTTCCTTGGTCAGCGGCAGGATCACCTTGAAGAACACCTGGAACCAGTTGGCGCCGAGAACGCGGGCGGCCGGGATCGCATCCTTCGGCATGTTCTCGAGCGCGCTGATCAAGGACAGGATCATCAGAGGCAGGAACAGCTGCAGCAGACCGATGAACACGGCGGTCTCGGTGAAGAGAAAGCGGATCGGCTCATCCGAAAGGCCGACGAGCTGGAGCGCCTGGTTGACGATGCCGGTGCGGCCGAGAATGACGATCCAGGCATAGGTGCGCGCAACCGACGAGATCATCAGCGGCAGCACGACAAGGCCGATCATCTGTCCCTTGTTGCGCGGCGACAGATTGACGATAGCAAAGGCCGCGGCATAGCCGATGACCGCCGAAACGACGGTAACCATCAGGCCGAGCCGGAAGGTGCGCAGGAAGACGGTGCGGTTCAGCGGATCGGAAAAGAAGGTCGTATAGGCCGACAGCGACCAGCTGTCTGCGCTGCGAAAGCCTTCCGCCAGCAGGATCACCACCGGCGCCAGAAAGACGATCGCCGCAAAGACCGCTGCGGGCAGAGCGAGCGCCAGGGCTTCGGCGCGGTTCTGGAACATCCTTCTTCCTTTCAAGGCATTCCTGGGCGCATCTCATCGCGCCCGTCGCATCAGGTCTCCACCGGCGGTCCGTGTCCGCCGGTGGAGGTCGCAAAGGCTTGGACTTACTGGCCGACCTGGGCGTTCCACTCCGACAGCCACGCTTCGCGGTTGTCGAGGGCGACGGCCGACGGGATCAGCTTGAGATTCTTCACGGTCTCTTCGCCGTAGGTCAGGTTTTCGGCGATCTCGGGCGAGACCTTCACGTCCTTGTTGGCCGGGCTGTCGACCAGCTTTTCGGCAAGTGCGGTCTGAACTTCGGTCGAAAGCCAGAAGTCCATGAACTGAAGTGCGAGATCCTGGTTCTTGCCGCCCTTGGTCAGTACCATCACGTTCATGCCGCCGGTCTGGCCTTCCTTAGGCGTTGCCCACTTGATCGGCAGGCCGAGCTTGGTGAAGCCTTCCCAAGAGAAACGACCGATCGGGGCGGCCCAGATTTCTTCCTGCTGCATCAGCTGAACGAGCTGCGAGGACTTGACGTAGAAGGTGACGATCTCGTCCTTCTTGGCGCCGACGGCGGCGATCGCTTCCTTGAGGTCAGGCGTGTTCTTGCCGATGGCTTCGCCGACCATGTAGAGCGCCGGCGGGCCCTGGTTGGTTGTGACGTTCGGGAAGGCGACGTGGCTGGCGTTCTTCTCGCTCAGGAGGTCGGCCCAGGAGTTCACTTCCATCTTGTCCGAGCGGTAGACGATCGACGTGGCGTAGAAGGTGTAGCCGACGCTCATGCCGTCGCCGTTCGGGTCCTTGGCGAGGTCGTAGAGCTTGTTGAAGTTCTGGAGCTTCGAGGTATCGATCTTCTCGATCAGATCGGCGCGGGTGGCCGAAAGCGCGTCAGCCATCGACACGACGGCCATGTCGACGACCGGGCTTGCCTTGTTGGCTTCCATCTTGGCCAGGCGCTCGACGCTGTTGCCGGTTTCGACGACGAGCTTGCATCCGCACTTCTGTTCGAACGGCGTGTAGACCAGTTCCTTGAAGGCGTCCTGGGCAAAGCCGTAGACGGAAATGGTGAGCGTCTTGTCCTGGGCAGATGCGGCGTTGGCGGTAACGAGCAAGAGCGCGCTTGAGGCGAGCAGGAACTTCTTCATGGCTGGGGTCCTCCTTCGGTGACAGATGTGGCTGCGGTGACAGTGGTATGAACGGGTTGAGACGCGGGCGGCGCTGCGGCCGATTGCCGGACGACCAGGTGCATTGGCACCTTGGAGGTCGCCGCCGTAACCGGCGCACCGATCTCAGGATCGGACGGGTCGCGCTCGCTGATCGCCCTGACGAGCGCCGCGACGGCGACCGCCGCGATCTCGGTCATGTCCATGCGCGCCGTCGTCAGCGCCGGCGTGATGACCGGCGACCAGATCAGGTCGTCGAAACCGGTGACGCTTGCCTTTTCCGGCACATCGATGCCGGCGCGCTGCAATTCGGTGAGCGCCCGGAGCGCATGAAGATCGGAGATGCAGGCAAAGGCGGTGTAGCCTTCGGCCACCTTATCGGCGAGGCCGAGCGGACAGCCCTTGCCCGCCGCTTTTTCCAATGGCTCGATCCAGAGCGTATCGGTATGGCAGCCCTCGCCAAAGACCGAGCGGATGCCGCCGGCGCGGTCGTTCTGTACGTTCGAGGCGGGATTGTTGCCGATGATCAGCACCCGGCGGTGGCCGAGCGCCTTCAGATGCTCGGCGATCTGCTGGCCGCCACCCCAATGGTCGGCGGCAACCGTGTTTCCGGGGGTCGACGGCGTATCGATGACGGCGACCGGACAGCCGACATCGGCAACGCGGGTGCCGCGCCTGGGCACGATCACCAGGCCATCGACGTCACGATCGATCAGGCGCTCGATCGCCTTGGTCTGGGTCGAGACGTCACCGCGGGAGTCGGCGATCAGCACGCCATAGCCCGACGACGAAGCGGCGAGCTCGATCGCCTGGGCGATCTGCGGGAAGAGCGGATTGGCGATATCGGGAAGGACAAGGCCGAGAACGCCGGTGCGGCCGGTGCGCAGCGCCCTGCCCGCCTGGCTCGGCACATAGCCGAGCTCGGCAGCGGTCGCGCGGATCTTTTCCACCATCTCGGCGGAAACACGCCCCTTGCCCGAGAGCGCGTTGGAAACCGTCGCCGCGGAGACGCCCAGCGTTCTGGCAATCCTCGTCAGTTTTGGTCCGGAACGCGCCAAGACAGTGTTCCCGCTATCGCGTGATTAAACGATTAATCAGCCGATATATCAGAATCTCCTGACTGTCGAATCCTTTTGTCGACTCGTTGCATTTTGCAATTTTCGAGGGAAAGCCTACGCGAACAACAATCGATTTCTGTCTGACGCCCGGCATTCACAGCCAGCGGAAGGAATTCGCGCCAATTTGTCAAAGGGTGGCGGGCCTATCCGGGCCGGCCTGATATATCTCTGTCCACACCACGCGGTGAAAAGCGAAATGCGCATCTGCCTAACCGCCGCAATCGCGGGTACAAATTTCAACTTCGCCTGACAAAAGAAATCAATTTTCCCACTAAATTACTAGGGAATAAGTATGATGCACGGCAATCGTCCGATGGCTAGAATTCGGGCGGCGGTGCGATCCGCACAACAGGCATAAGCAGGAGTTTGGGACATGACTGGCACTATCATCGGCTTTGGCAAGACCGCGGGACAGGCCCGCCGGGCGCGCGGCGCAACCTTGGCAGCCACCACGCTGGCACTGGCTCTTGCGTCGAGCACGGCCGTATTCGCCGAGGACGCGAAGTTCGATCCCAACGCCTCTATCACCATCGGCTCGCTTTATGAGCCGCAGAACCTCGACAACACTGCCGGCGCCGGCCAGGGCATCAACGAAGCCTTCAACGGCAATGTCTATGAGGCGCTGTTCACGCTGACCGATGCCGGCGACGTTCAGCCGGGTCTTGTGGCCGAGCAGAGCGTCAGCGACGATGGCCTCACCTACACTTTCAAGCTTCGCCCCGGCGTCACCTTCCACTCCGGCGATCCTCTGACGGCCGCCGACGTCAAGTACAGCATCGAGCGCGTAACGGCCGAGCAATCCAAGAGCTCGCGCAAGAAGAGCCTCGCAACCATCAGCGCGATCGAAACGCCCGATGACCAGACGGTCGTCGTCAAGCTGTCCGCCCGCTCGATCTCGTTGCCCTACAATCTGAGCTATGTCTGGATCGTCAACGATGCGGCCAAGGACCTGAACGCGGGCGAAGACGGCACCGGACCCTATCGCCTCGACGAATGGCGCCGCGGTTCGTCGCTGGCGCTCATCCGCAACGACAAGTACTGGGGCTCGGCACCCACCAATGGCGAAGTCGTCTTCCAATATTTCACCGATGCGACCGCGCTCAACAATGCGCTATTGACCGGCGCCGTCGACATCATCACCAGCGTCCAGAGCCCGGACTCCATTGCCCAGTTCAAGGACAATCCTGACTTCACCGTCACCGCCGGCCAGTCGACGACCAAGGAACTGCTCGCGTTCAACGACCGCGTCGCCCCGTTCGACAACGTCAAGGTCCGCAAGGCGATCGCCCGTGCCATCGACGACAAGAAGCTTTTGACCTCAATCTGGGGCGAATACGGCACCCTGATCGGCTCCTTCGTTCCGCCGACCGATCCCTGGTACGTGGACCTGACCGCCGTCGACGCCTATGACGTCGAAAGCGCCAAGGCGCTCTTGAAGGAAGCGGGCTTTGCCGATGGCTTCGCCTTCAAGCTCGATACGCCGAACTACGATCCGCACCCGATCGTCGCGCAGTTCATTCAGAGCGAACTCGCAAAGGTCAACATCAAGGTCGAGATCAACGTGATCACCGCCAACGAGTGGTACACCAAGGTCTACAAGGCGCATGACTTCCAGGCCACGCTGCAGGAGCACGTAAATCACCGCGACATCGTCTTCTACGGCAATCCGGATTTCTACTGGGGTTACAACAATCCTGAGGTCGTCGATCTGATCAAGGCGTCGGAGGCCGCCGCCAACACCGACGAGCAGACGGCGAAGCTGAAGGAAGCCAACACGATCATCGCCGAGGATGCGGCCAGCAACTGGCTCTATCTCTACCCGCAGATCGTTGTCTCGAGCTCGGCTGTGACCGGTTACCCGGTGAATGGACTGAACTCGCAGTTCTTCGCCTTCGGCATCAAGAAAAGCGAGCAATAAGCGGCACCGCCGTCCGGTGTGCACCCCACACCGGTGCACGAACAGCAGCCCCTGGATCCGTTCCGGGGGCTGATTGCGTTTCGCGCCAAAGGTCCGGGCAATTCGCCGTCCTTCCACAGGCGCGACCAAAGATGGGCCATGCTCTAGCCTGCCCGATCTTTTTGGTGCAAAAGCCAGCTCTCTGATCACGGCCCCCGTGAGAAGAAAGGAATGCAGCCATTCTCACCTATCTCGTCCGCCGCTTTGCCATTCTGCTTCTGTCGCTGCTGATCGCGGCGGTGGTGCTGTTCGTGCTTTTGCGCCTCTTGCCCGGTGATCCCGCCAATGCGCTTCTCTCTGTCGGCGCCGATGCCGTGCAGATCGAGAAGGCGCGCGAACAGGTCGGCTCGAACCTGCCGCTCTGGCAGCAGTTCCTGCGCTTTGCCGGCAGCCTCGCCCGATTCGATCTCGGGACCTCTTTTGTGAGCGGCAAGCCGGTGATCGAGGAGATCGCCGCGCGGCTGACGGTCACCGTACCGCTGGCGCTGATGGGCTTCGTGCTCGCCATCCTGATTGCCGTTCCGCTCGGCATCCTCTCGGCCGTCAAAGCTGATCGCTGGTATGGCGGACTGATCTCGACCATTTCACAGCTCGGCATCGCCATCCCCGTCTTCTGGGTCGGCATCCTGCTGGTCACGGTGTTTGCCGTCACCTTCCGGCTGTTCCCTTCCGGCGGCTTTCCCCGCCGCGGCTGGCAGAACGAGGGACAAGTGCTGTATGCTCTTGCATTGCCCGTCATGACGATCGGTCTCGTCATGGGCGCGTCCCTGCTGCGTTATGTCCGCTCGGCGACCCAGGATGTCCTCGGTAGCGACTATCTGCGCACCGCACGTGCCCTCGGCGCCAGCTTCCCCGAGGCGCTCATTCGTCACGGCATCCGCAACGGCGCCGTGCCGATCGTCTCCATCCTCGGCATCGAGCTTGCAACGACACTGCTCGGCGCGGTGGTCGTCGAGCGCGTCTTTGCCCTGCCGGGCCTTGGCTCGATGCTGCTGCTTGCGATCGAGCAGCGTGACTATCCTAATGTTCAGGGCGTGCTGTTCATCTCCACCCTGCTGGTGCTGCTCATCGGTTTTGCCGCTGATCTCACCCAAAGGCTGATCGATCCACGCCTGCGCGAACGCGCCGTCGGAGGCAATGCATGAGCCCCGTCGACACAGCCGTTTCCGCGCCGAGGCGCCGGCGCTCGCTGGCGCTTACCGTCGGCCTTGCCCTCGTCGGTCTCAACGTCGCCGTCGCGGTGCTGACGCTTTTCTGGACGCCCTATGATCCGCTGAATGCCTCGGGTGGACGACTGGAAGCGCCGTCGCTTTTGCACTGGCTCGGCACCGACCGCTTGGGCCGCGACCTGCTTACCCAGTTGATGATCGGCGCCCGTACCGCTCTGCTGGTCGGCACCGGTGCAGTTGCGATCGGGGCTGCGATCGGTGTCAGCCTCGGCGTTGTCGCCGCCTTCGCCACGCGCCTGGCCGACGACGTGATGGCAGCGACGCTCGATATCCTGATCGCATTCCCCACCCTGCTGCTTGCAATGCTGGTGGTGGCGGCAAGCGACAGCGCCAGCCTCTGGTCTGCGATCCTGGCACTCGGGCTTGCCATCTCGGCGATTGTTGCGCGGCTGACCCGCATCCTCGCCAAGCGCGTGCTTAGGCAGGACTACATCGTCGCCTCGCGCACATCGGGAACCTCCTGGGCCGGCGTCGTCTTCCGCCACGTGCTGCCCAATATCTGGCCGACGCTGTCGGTCAATTTTGCCCTGCAGTTCGGCCTCGCCGTGATCGCGGAGGCGTCGCTCTCCTATCTCGGCCTTGGCGCACCACCACCGAACGCCTCGTGGGGACGGCTGCTGCAGGAAGCACAGGGGACCGTCTATACGGCGCCGATCGGCGCGATCGCACCGGGCATCGCCCTCGTTGCGCTCGTCATCGGCATGAATCTTCTGGCTGACGGCCTGCGCGATATCGCCGATCCGACGCGGGGGAGATCGCGATGACGCCGCTTCTCGACATCAAGGGTCTTACCATCCGCGCCGGCGACAAGCCGCTGGTGTCCGACCTCTCTCTTGCCATCCGACCCGGTGAACGCATCGGCCTGATCGGCGAATCCGGCTCCGGCAAGTCGATGACGGCAATGGCCGCGACTGGCCTGTTGCCGCCTTCGATCACTGTCACCGGTTCGATCACGCTTGACGGGCAACAGGTTGTCGGCGCCACCGACCGGGTGATGAACCGGCTGCGCGGCGTCGCCGCAGCGGTCGTCTTCCAGGAGCCGTTGACCGCGCTCGATCCCCTGATGAAGATCGGCCGGCAGATCGCCGAACCGGTTCGCCGACGTCTGGAGCGAGACGGCGGCAAGGCGACGAAGGAAGCGGTTCAACGCGAAGTCCGCGACCTGATCGCCAAGGTGGCATTGCCTCAGCCCGACCGCATCATCAATTCCTACCCGCACGAAGTGTCCGGTGGCCAGCGCCAGCGCGTGGCCATCGCCATGGCACTCGCCTGCCGCCCGAAGCTGCTGATTGCCGACGAGCCGACGACCGCGCTCGACGTCACGACGCAGGCCGAGATCCTGAAACTGCTGGACCAGCTGGTACGCGAGACCGGCATGGCGCTTCTGTTCATCAGCCACGACCTGCCGGTCGTCTCCCAGGTGGTGGAGCGCGTCATCGTGCTGAAAAACGGCATCGCTGTCGAAGAGGGCCTGGTCGGTTCGGTCTTCGGCACACCGCAGCACGACTATACCAAGACCCTGGTCGAGGCCGCCCGCCTGTTCGACGAAGCGCTCGGAGCAACCGGATCATGATGCTCGATCTTCAAAACGTCAGCTTCGGCTACTCCCGCCAGCAGACCACGCTCGACAACGTCTCGCTCTCGGTGCGACCGGGGGTGAGCGTCGGTCTGGTCGGCGAATCCGGGTCGGGCAAGACGACGCTGCTGCGACTGATGCTCGGGCTCATTCGCCCGACGAGCGGTACCATTCGCTTCGGCGAGGAAGCCCTCGACACCGGCAGCAGCGCCTTCATGCAGCGCTACCGCCGCGCCGTGCAACCCGTTTTCCAGGATCCCTATTCCTCTCTCGACCCGCGCCAGCGGGTGATCGACATCATCGGCGAGCCACTGCGGTCGCTGCGGATCCCAGGCGACCGGACGCAGGCGGTCACTGCGGCACTCGAAGCGGTCGGACTTCCTGCCGATGCACTCCGCCGCTATCCGCACGAGTTTTCCGGCGGCCAGCGCCAGCGCATCGCCATTGCCCGCGCCATCGTCGCCCGCCCGCAGATCGTGCTTGCCGACGAGGCGGTCAGCGCGCTCGACCTTTCCACCCGCATCCGCATCGTCGAGCTGTTCAAGACGCTCGCCGAGAAGTTGACGCTGGTTTTCGTCTCCCACGATCTCGGCGTCGTCGCGGCCCTCTGCGAGGAGATGGTCATTCTGGAGCGTGGCAAGGTGGTCGAAAGCGGCAAGACCCGCGACATTTTGGCCGCGCCGAAGCATCCCTATACGCAGCGTCTGCTCGCCAGCATTCCGCGCATGCCCGCCTGACAAGGGATTGGCGCGGATATCGCGTCTTTGGCCGAATCCACCTTTATCCCCAAGGGCTTGATGATTCGCGCCTGCATTGATCCAGGACAACCGCTGAGAGGCCCTGTTGAGCATAGTGCCGTCGGCCGCAGAATCCCTGCCGCCGAACGCCATGACCGGCGATGTTCAACTTCTTCTGGGGGTCCGGAAAATCATGCCTACTCGCGCCATTCTGCCATCTGCCGTCCTTTTCGCCGCGCTTGCGGCACCGCTCGCGCTCGCGACGGCGGCAGATCTCTCCGAGCCGGGCGCGGTCGCGGCACCGGAAATGCCACTGGCAAGCGAGCCCGGCCCTTGGATGATCCGTGGCCGCGCGCTCGCTGTTCTGCCTGACGACAAGGGCACGCTCTATCTCAACGGCAGCGCGCTCGACGGCGAAAAGGTCGGCGTCAGCAACTCCGTCGTGCCGGAACTCGACATCACCTATTTCTTCACTGACAACATCGCCGCCGAACTGATCCTCGGCACGACGCCGCACACGGCGCGCGGCAGCGGCTCGATCGCCGGCCTCGGCGAGATCGGCAAGGCTTGGCTGCTGCCGCCGACGCTCACACTGCAGTATCACTTCAACGTCACCGACGAGATCAAGCCCTATGTCGGCGCCGGCGTGAACTACACAATGTTCTACAACGAGAAACCCCGCGGCGACTTCTCCAGCTTCAATCTGAAAAACACCTTCGGCGTGGCGCTGCAGGCGGGCGTCGATATCAAGCTCGACGACCACTGGGGCCTGAACTTCGACGTGAAGAAGCTGTTCCTGGAGCCTGAGGTCAACGCCACCCTGCCGGGCGCCGGCGTTGTCAGTGGCAAGGTCAAGCTTAATCCGTGGCTGATCGGCACCGGTATCAGCTACCGGTTCTGACAGCCTCGAACGAAACGGCTGGCGGCGCCCTCTTAGAGGCGCCGCATTCGGCAAAACCGACGTCAGACGTGATGGGCCGTGACGGCCTTGGCGAGTTCGCCCGACAGTTGCTGGCTGCCTGCATGGGAGACATCCCCCAGCGACAGCATACCGACCATGCGCTTGTCCTGGTCGATCACCGGCAGACGCCGCACCTGCTTTGCCTCCATCAGATAGACGGCATGCTCGATCGTCTCGTCCGTCCGGCAATAGACGATATCCCTCGTCATCACGTCCCGCGCCGTCATCGACGCCGGGTCCCGCCCGTTGGCAAAGGCGCGCAGCGCAATGTCGCGGTCCGTGACCATGCCGATCAGGCGGTCGTTTTCGCCGACCGGCAACGCGCCGATGTCCTCGTCGCGCATGATACGCGCGATCGTCTTCAGATCGGTTTCGGGAGAGATCCAGCGAGCGCCGGGATGCATGGCTTCCGATATTCTCATCTCATCCTCCTGTGCGTGAAAGCGGCGGAGCATAGGCTGACATCGTGGCCATTCATTGATCCAGCGAAACGCTGCACCACCCCTACCGCAGTTCGAGAAGGAAATAGGTGGTCGGGCCGGAAGGACTATTGTTGGAGAGCCGGAAGGCGACGTTGCCCGTGCCTTGCACCAGCGGCGCATGCACCTTGCCGTCTAGGCCCACCGGCGAAACGCTCCAGTTCCCCGCGGTTCGCGCCAACCTCAGATCGACATAACCTTCGCGCAGCCGAACCGGCAGCCGGCCAAAATCCTCGATCACCTTCTCCTCGGTGTCGCGAAACGCCATGCCGGTGTTCTGCGCATCGGTCGCAAAGATCAGCAGCAGGCGCCGGCCGGTGGCGAGCCCTGCATTCGCATCAAGCGCCGAGAGCGCAACAAGCCCGTTGCCATCGGCCCGTTCGACCCGGAGCAGGCCGAGATCGATCGGCTCCCGCAGCGTCGAGAAGGCGGCGGCCTCGGTCCTGTCGGTGACGACGCGCAATTGTCCGGCAAAGCGGTTCAACAGGATTTCGCCGGTACTGCTCTGGTAAATGCCGGTATCGATGCTGGTGCCGTTATCATCAGAAAGCGCGCCGTCTTGGCGCAGGCCGTCGAGTATCCCTTCGCTGTCCTGCTGGCGCGGTTGCTTCACCGCGGGCACATCGCCGAGCCGGGTCGCCTCTTCAAGACCGATCCGTCCGACCAGCGCGAGGTCCGTCAGGCGCTCCGGTTCGCGCGCCTGCATGTCGTCGGAAAGGTCATCCTCGCCACGCACTGCAAACGGGACAGTAACGGCTGAGGTCGCCACGTCGCCACGGCGGTAGAGAAGCGCCGACAGCGTCTCGCCGGCGCGCGCGACGGGATCGAGCGCAATGGCGTAGGGCAGCATTGCCTTCTTGTGCGGGAAGGGTTCGCCATAGGAAAGAACGATCGGGCCATGGCCGTGACGGCAGAGCGCATCCCAGCCTTGCAGCGCCGCATAGGCCGGCATCGCCAGCCCGGCCTCGTAGCGGTAGCGGTTCCAGAAGAGGTGATCGTATTCGCTGACGAGGAACGGTCGGTCGAGCCAGCGCGTTGCCGCGATCATGCGGATGTAATTCACCCCGTCGGCGATCGAACTGACCTGCGTCGTCTTGCTGCCGGGCGCATAGCCGCTGACCCAGTCGTGATAGGTGTTCATGGTCACGGCTTCGAGGCCGCGCCGGCTGAGCGACGCCTGAACCGTCGGCCAGTTGTTGTAGTTGCTGATCAGGCCGCGGTAGCCGAGCCCGCGCAGCACCTCGCTCATGCGCGCGGTCGTCGCCTCTTCCGTCTCGGTGAAGAACGCCTGCAGATCGCGCAGCCGCGGGCCGGGAACGTAGCGGTCCGACGGCAGCGCCACGGATCTCGCTTCGATCGTCTCGTCTGGGCGCAGATCAGGCCACGCCTTGGCGAGCGCCGCGGTCGATCCGTAGCGTTTGGCGAGCCATGCGTTGAACGGTTTGGCAAGCTGCGGATCATAGGGCGGCTTGCCCGGCCGATCATGCACGACGGTGTCGAACTCCATGCCGTTCTCGTTGGCGAGAATGACGACCGCGAGCGCGTCGTCGCGGATCGGCGCCACGCCCGTATAGGGGTTTACGCGCCCGAGGATCGTCTCCTGCATGCGCTTCCAGTGGTCGAACGCCCGCTCGTCGACAAACAGCTCGAGCTTGAGGTTGCCGCCATCGTCCCAGCGATCGTCAAAGCCGCCGTAAACGCCGCGCAGGGACGACAGGCCGTCCATCATCCAGTAGATGCCGTTACGCTTCAGCGCCGCCAGCAGATAGTGGATGCGGTCGAGCGTCTCTGGGTCGAAATCGAAGTCGCGGTCGCGGCCGAACATCAGGCTGCCGTCGACGAAATGCAGCCGGGCGAGATTGTAGCCGCGCATCGCCAGTTGCCGGGCGTAACGATCGGCGGCTTCGTGATCGGGAAACCCGCCGGAAGCCGGGCTCCAGGCAAGCGATGCGCAGAGCATGCGCTCCGGCTTTGCCGGTGACTTCGCGAAGGCAAGCCGTCCGCCGGCACCGGCGACCAGGCGGTGATCCGCATCGATCGTGCCGTTCGGCAGGAAAGAGGAAAAATCGAGAGGGCTGCCAGCCTCGAACTCAAGCGAGATTTCCCACACGGGAAGCCACTGGTCCGATGCCTGCACCGGCGCGCAGACGGCAGCCAGCGCCGCGGCTGCCGCCAGCAGTGGCCGCCACCTCATGCCGGGGCTCCGAGCAGCTTGCTTTCGATCGGCGCGTCAGGCTTTCGCCGTGCCCGGAAGAAGCCGACCGGCAACGCCGCCGCATGAAAGAACCAGGCGACGACGGTGTAGAGCCCCATGCTGAACCCGCCCTTGCGCAGGCTCATCAGCCCGACGACGCCGGCAAGGATCGCAAGAACGATACCGAGCGCGACGAGCTTGTCGGGCACGAACAGCAGGATCGCCAGCGACGCTGCCCACCAGAGATAGACCAGCGCCCAAAGCTTGAGCTCCGGCAGTTCCCGGACGAGCTGGAAGAAATAGGGCTGGCCGAGCGAGGCGCGCAGCAACTCCCCGATGCCAAACAGGTACTTGCTCTTCCAGCGGCGCACGAGCAGGCGGTAGGAATTGTCCGTGTGGCCGAAATGCTGGACGAAGCGTCGGTCGAGGCGATGCAGCTTGAAGCCGGCGCTTCTGAGCCGGATGCCGAGGTCAAACTCCTCATAGCCGTGCAGGTTGCGATCGGAGAGATAGCCGACCGCCTCTATCGCCGCCCGGCGATAGAGGCCGCCGCCGTTCATGCGGTCGATCGCGCCGATCCGGTTTTCCGGGGAATTACGGGTGACCCGCCGGGAAAATTCGAGGTTGGAGGTCAGCATCTCCTGCACGTGGCCGGTAACACCAGCCACGGCGGGATCGTCGGCGAGGAACGCTTCCGCCACCTCGAGGAAGTCGTCGTCCAGCAACATGTCGCCGTCGAGCAGGCAAATATGCGCGTGCCGCGAATATTGGAAGCCGAGTTGCGGGCCGATGCCGCAGCTCGGAAGCGCCGGCGGGCTGATCTGGGCGATGACAACTGGATAGCGCGAGGCGATTTCCACCGTCCGGTCCCTGGAGCCGCTGTCAGCAACGATGACCTCGCCGCCAACGGTTTCGAGCGCCTTCAACGCGCTTTCAATGGTCGCAGCGATGCGCTTTTCTTCGTTCAGCGTCTTGATGATGACGGATACTGCCACGCGATCCCCCAGTCTCGACGGAGCGCAGGCCTGCTCCGGTTGCCGCCAATCTTACCGGCGATATTTTGCGTTTTGGTTTACCGTCCCAGCAGCCGCAGCAGCGGCAAACGAAAGCGATAGAGGAACCAGCCGCCAAAGACGCCGCAGGCGCCGCCAAGAAGCTTGACCATCACATCCGTCAGGCGTGCGTGGCGGTCAGCCGAAACCATCTGCAACAGTTCGAAGCCGATGGCGGTCGCAAAGACCAGAACCAGCACGAGCGCCAGCCGCCGCGGATAGGCGATCGCAAACAGCAGGCCCAGCAGTCCGAAGGCCCCGAAACGTTCGAGATGGACCATGTGCCCGATGCGGGGCCTGAGATCGAGCGGCGACATCGTCGAGTAGGCGATCACGGCAAACAGGATCCATGCGAAAAGGCTGGCGGCGCGTTTGATAGTCATTGTCGGCTTGTCTTCCAGGCGGCGTGCGAGGCACGGCAATCATCGAACGATCGGCGACGGCGCCTGCGCGTTCATCGCGTTGCGGGGGCGCGGTCGCATTCTTGAGGAGAGCGGTGTGCGGTGAACGCACGAGGCAGGCTCCGGCCGGCGACACGGCGGACGCGAACGTCCGGCTACTTCGCCAGCAATGCGCTATACACCGCCGCGGTCCTTTGCGCCACATTTGTCCAGCTATAGGCGGCTTCGGCGTGCGCCGCACGCTCGCGCACCTCCTCGTCGCTGAGCGGTGCTGCGAGCTTGTCCACGATGCCGGACGCCAGCGCATCGATGTCTCCCAACGGGAAATACTCGTCGGGCGCCAGCTCCAGTTCCTGATTGGCGACGATATCGCTTGCCAGGACCGGCAGCCCGTAGGCCATCGCCTCGAGCAGCGCAATCGGCATGCCCTCGTGGCTGGACGGCAGCACGAAGAGGGCGGCATTGTCGAAGAGTTCCGCCAGCCTGTCGCCCGTCTGAAAGCCGGTGAGCACGACACCCGGCACGTCGTGCGCAAGCGCCCTCACCTCATTGGCATAGGGCGTTTCGAACTCAGCGCCGCCCGCAAGAACGAGCTTGGTGTCGCTGAGGCCGCACTTGGCAAAAGCACGGATGAGATCGAGTTGCCGCTTTTCCGGAACCAGCCGGGCGGCGAGCAGGATATAGCGCCGCCGTTCAAGGCCGAACTCCGCGAGAGTACCGGCCTCTCCCGTCGGCGGGGTGACCTGGACGCCGTTCGGCACCAGCGTCATCGCAACATGGTGCCGCGCGTGCATCGTCTCGGCGATGTCCTTCGAGATCGCCACGCGTCCGTTCGAGAACCGCATGCCGAGGCGCTCACCGAGCTTCAGCGTGCGCCTGGCGAACCCGCCCCATTTCTGCCGGTCATAGTCGTAGCCATGATGGGTCACCACGACCTTCAGACCGAGCAAGCGGGCAAGCGGCGTCATCAGCGCCGGGCCGATGGCATGAATGTGTAGGACATCCGGGCGCCGCCAGGCGGCGAGCCAGACCCCGAGGAAGGTATGGACGATCGCTTCCAGCGCCATGCGGCGCGGCGCCCAGAGAGGAACGACGTCCACCCCGTTCCAGGCGTAAGCCTTGCGATCCTCCAGATAGCCGCGGCGCCCGACCACCTCGACGTCCCAGCCGTATCCGAGCAGCTTGCTCGCCAGCATTTCGACGTGTTTCTCGACGCCACCTTGAACGTTGGGGATGCCGCGCAGGCCCAGCATCATCACGCGCTTGCGCTCACCGCGTGCGGCCAGTGCGCCGCTCTGAGCGGGGTGGCCGTGCTGTCGGCCAGCGCGTGCGGCGCTTTGCAGGGGCAGCCGGCCGGCGCCGTCCGACAGTCCGGTCTGTACCATCTCCTGCGCAATCACCGGCTGTTGCTGGCGATGACTTCGCGAAACATCAGACTTTCTGCTCATGTGTCGCCTCGAAGGTTGCCCGTTCCGTTTACTAGGGCGATATACTTAATCACCGCCAAGATATTTCATTTACCCCTTATATAAATGACCGAAAACCATAGCGCGAGCCCAGGTTACTACAAATTGTATCGTAACGTTAATGGCGGAAGCCATCAGACCGCGCCCAGCCTGGAATAGAGGTCGATCGTCCTTTGCCGATAGGCGGCGGCGGAGAACTCGTTTGCGATCCAGCGTCGGCCCGAAGCCCCCATCGCAGCGCGTTCGGCAGCCGGCAGACCGGCCATCGTCGAGAGCACGCGGGCGAGATCGTCGGCGTCCCCCGAAATCGCGGTTATGCCGGTCTCGCCCTCGCGGATCATTTCGGGAATGCCGCCGATCGAGGCCCCGATCACCGGCCGCCCCAACGCATAGGCCTCGAGCACGCTGATCGGCGCGTTCTCATACCATTCGGAAGGCAGAACCAGCGCCAGTGACTGCCCGATCAGGCGGTGCAGGGCCTCGCCGGAGAGATAGCCGGCAAAGGTCACATCGGCGCCGGTTTGCGCAACCAGTTGCCGCAGCATCGCTTCCTCGGGCCCGGTTCCGGCGATCACCAGCCGTTGGCCCGATGCGGCCGCCGCGCGGATCAGCGTCGCCAGCCCCTTCTCTGGGGCCAGGCGCCCGGCAAAGACGAAATAGTCGCCCTCGACCCAGTCGGCCGAATAGTCGTCGACATCGACGAAGTTCGGGATATGGACCATCTGTTCGCGCGGCCAGCCCCATTCGACCAGCTTCTCGACGTAGAATTTGCTTGGTACGACGATGCGGTCCACCTTGTTGCGGTAGAGACCGAGCCCGCGGTGAACGACGGTTTCGGCGAGCACGACGGCGCTCAGCGTCGTCTCCCCCTTGATGCAGCGATGACGCAAGACGTTGTAGATATGGCCGCCGCGACAGTCCTCGCAGACGGCACCGTCACGCAGCATCTTGTAGGAGGGACAGGCAAGCTTCAGATCGTGAGCGGTCATGACGACCGGGATGCCGGCCGCCTTCAGCGTCGAGAAGATCGCCGGCGAAAGATGATGGTAGACGTTGTGTGCGTGGGCGACGGAGGGGCGGGCGCGCTCGATCAGCCGGCTGACGTTCTTCTGCGCTTCACGCGAGTAGATGACGCTTGCCGCCTGAACGACCTTGCGCAGGAGGTTGGTGCGCCGGCCATACTCGATCTCGGAGACGAAATAGTCGGACCATGGCGAGGCTTCGTTATCCTCGTGCTGCATGGCGAAAGGCACCACGTCCCAGCCGATGTCCGAAAACATCTTCATATGGTCGAAAAACACCGCTTCCGCGCCGCCGCGGCGGTAGAAGTAGTTGTTGATGGCGAGCAGCCTGTTGCCGCCGTTCCCCTGCCCCGACATGCGCCCTCCTACCAGCCGAGCCTGTCGAGCGCCTGCTCGACCGGCAACACGACACAGCCCTTCTCAACCGTGTAGCGAACCAGGGTTTCGAAAGTCTCGGGCGTGCAGCCGTAGGGCGTCGGACGCGCGGCGATGTCGTGGGTGAAAAACACGAGCCAGCCCGGTCGATCGACGACATCGTCGATCCAGCCCGTGAGCGCCTGGGCGTCCGCCTCCGGCTGCCGGATCTCGACGGACTTCAGCATCAGCGGATCGACGGCCGTGCGGTTGATGCTCTCGCCGGCCGCACGGCAGGTGCGGTAGCGGCGCCCCAGTTCCCGCCGCGCCAGCGGCCAGGCGGCATTGTAGGGAAAGGCGAAGTTGGTTGCAGCCGCATTGACGCCGCTCTGGCTGAGATAGGCGGCATTCCGGTCGAGATCCCGGGCCAGCCTACCTCCGCCCAGACGCCTGATCTTGCTGTGGGAATACGTGTGGCAGCCGACCTCGTGACCCCGACGAGCGAGCTCGGCGCAGCCCTCCGGCGAGATCAGGGTACGATCCGTCTCGACCCGCCCCCCAAGCCCTCCGGCGATATAAAACGTTCCGCGCACGCCATGACGTTCGAGGATAGCGGCGCCGTTGTGCAGTGCTGTGTCCGGCACGTCGTCGAAGGTGAAGGAGACGAGCGGCGCATCGGTTATGACGTCACGCGGTTTCGCCGCGAGACGCCAGATCAGCCGGTTGGCGACGCGGTCGACAAGGCCGTCGACCCTCGACAGAGCCTGTGAAAAACTAGGCATGCGCCACCATCCTTTGTGCAAGCGGGTGTGGTTCGGTTGCAAGCGCTGCCGAGGACTGCAGGCGCAAACCGCAAATCGCGAAGAGCAAGGTAAACCACAGCACGTTCGGACCATCGAAGAAGAAGGCCTCGAGGCTGGCGCTGTAGATCGAATAGAGCCAGATCCGCAGGAACAGCCGCGTGAGGTCGCTGTGCTGCCGGGCCGGCGGAATGCGCGAGATATGATAAAGCGGGAGCACCACCAGCCAGAGCAGCGTGAGGATCAATCCGGGTATGCCGATCACCAGAAGCGTCTCGAGATAGGAATTGTGCGCATGGGCGGCGCGAACCGCCCAGGTCTCGATGCCGCCGCCGCTAAAGACCACTTCCTCGGTCTGCCAGAAGGCCTTGAAGCCGCGGCCGATAAACGGCTGTTCGGCGATCACCGAAAAGGCGAAGCGCCAGACATCGGCGCGGTTCGTGAAGGTCGCGTCGATGCCGAGCGACGTGACGAATTCCCCAAGCGGCCGGAAGACGGCAGACCCGACGGCGAAAAGGTTGAACAGGGCCACGCCGCCGATCGCGATCGGGATGCGCAGCAGGCGCACGCGTTCGAACAGCCATGCCAGAAGCAGGATGCCCGGCAGCATCGCCGTCGAGGTCTTCCCTCCCGTGTGGATGAGGAAGAAGAAGGCGAGGCCAACGATGGTCACGCCGACAAGCTTCGACCACCGGTGCAGGACGTAAAGGCCGAGAAACGAGGCCAGCACCATCGCGACGGCCGCTTCGTTCTTGTGGCGGAAATGGCCGCGCCACAGCCCTGCATGCATCGGCTCCAACACTTCGTTGGCCTGGTGAATGGACAGAAGCGGCTTGAACAGAACGCCGTAATAGGCAACCGCGAGCATGACGAGCGTCGAGATCGCCAGCATCTTGGCGAAGTGCCGCTCGTTGGCCGGCAGCAGCAGATAGACGTTGGCGTTGACCGCGACCATCGTCGTGAGGATGATCGCCTTGATGCCGTTGGCCGGATGAGCGGAAACCAGGCAAGCAAAGAGCACCCACAAAAGCAGGACCGCAAGCAGCACCCGCGGCTGCATCAGCCCGCGCCGCATCGGATGCAGCACACCGTAACAAGAAGCGCCAGCAAACAGCAGCAGTGCCACGATCTGGTTCAGCCGGCTGGAATTGTCACCGCCCGGCTCCAGCAGGCTTTCCTTGGTCAGGTCGACGAAGGAATGAAAGGGAATCCAGTAGTAGATGGAAATCGCCAGAAACAGGAAGGTCCCGACGCGGACCCTCAAGGTTTCTGCAGAATTGGCCGGATTGCCGCTGAGATCGGGCACGATGGCCGCCCTCTCACGGCGCCAGGGGCTGCGGACGACGGATGTATCTCCACAGACCGAGGGCAAGCGCAAGCGATATGCCGAGAACGATCCCGAGGAAACCGCCGCCGGCGAGCAGAACCACGGTGCGCGGCGGCCAGCTGCGTGCATTCGGCGGCAAGGCGCGCGAGATCACGCGAACATTGGTCGTGTCGATCTGCTGGCGTTCAGTGATCTGCTGGGCACGCGCCAGGTGGGTCTCATAGATGGCGGCCTTGGCACGGGCGTCCCTTTCGAGATCGCGCAGCTGTACCTGGGCTTCGTTGTCGGAAAATACGTTCGACTTCTCGTCGCTCGCCTTGGCGCGCAAGGCCGAAAAGGCCTGCTGCTCCCGGTCCATGTCCGCCTTGGCGCGATCGAGGATGCGGCGCGCCTCGTCAGCCATGGCCGATTCCAGGTTCGCACGCTCCGAGCGCGCGTTGACGAGGCGCGGATGGCGCTCGCCATAGGTGCGCTGCATCGAGGCGATCTGCTGCTGCAGCACGTTGTACTGTTCGCGCAGGTTCGTCATGTTGACGGATTCGAACTCGGAAGCGCTTGCGGTCCGTCCCTGCGCGATCGCGTCGTTCATCTGCCGGTAGCGGGTATCGGCCTGGATGAAGCGCTGCTGGGCGTCGAGGACCTGGGTGTTGAGTTCGTTGGAAAGCTGATTGCTGACGAGCTGGCCGTCATTGGTCGACTGCAGCCCGTTCTTGCGGCGGAAATCCTCGACCGCCCGCTCGGATTCGGTGACGTTGTGGCGAAGCTCGTCGAGCCGGGCGTTGAGGCTTTGTGCGACGCGACCGGCACTCTCTGCGGCGGACTGAAACAGCTCCTGCTCGAAGGCCGCGACGATCGCATCCGACAGCGTCACCGCTTTCGCAGGCTCTTCGCTCCAGACCTTCATCACCACCACGAAGGATCGCTCTTCGCGCCGGGCTTCCACCCGCTCCGACAGGGCGCGCATGGCGGCAAGCTCGTTTCCGGCCTGCTGCTCCGCCTTCGTCGAGAAGAGGTTCTTCAGCGAACTGAAGGCCGAGGGCTTCACGAATTCAGGATCCTCGGTGAGGCGCAGCTGGGTAATCACCCGCGACAGCACATTGCGCGACGTCAGGATGCGCAGCTTGCTTTCGACCTCGAGCAACTGTGCATCGCGCTGCGGGTTGCTGGTGAAGACGTCATCGCTGACGACATTGAGGTTGGACGGATCGACGACGATATCGGTGTAGACCGTATAGCGCGGCGTCGCCGTCATCGCATAGGCGAGCGCACCGCCCACACACAGGACGAGCGCCAGCACGATCCAGATGAGCCCGTCGCGCAACCAGCCGATGATATCGTCGATGCCGATCCTGTTAAGGTCGCTCAACCCGGGAAAGTAGCTATCACGAGGCGCGTTAGCCGTACTGGACACGGGACGCGCCACGTCAGTGGGGTGGGGCGTGGCGTTCGGAATATCTCTGGATTGGCGCTGGATTTCGGCGGGCCGGTCTGTTGCCGACCTGTCGGCGGCAGTCTCCGCTTCGTGAAGGTCTGACGAGAGCAGATCGAGCAACGAGCCTCTTTCGACCGGTGCACGCTGCTCGCGTGCCGGTTGGCTGGCCCCCTGTTTTCCGGCCTCGTCCGGCCTATACATAAGCATCCCTCACGCACGCCCATCAAGACGCGAAGATCGTGACCCCGCGAGCCGCCTTCTAGCGCAGAATTAAGGTTGTACGGTGAATATTCCGTTAAACGGCAGGATTGTCGCTTAACCCATGGCTTCAGAAGTCGGTCAACAACCGGCTCCAGCTCTCCGATGCCAGGCCGCCGACATAGATATCGTTGCGCTGGGCCGCGTCTTTCAGATCGGCATGCCGCGTCACCATGCAGAAATAGCCGCGATGGTGGAAAGACAGCCATCTCTGGCGCGAGATCGCATTCATGAGGAACGGCTGCGAACTGCCGACGGCGAGCGCATAGCCTTCGGCGTCAAGCGCATGGAACATCTGTGCGGTGACGTCGAACTCGCGACCGGCCTCGCAGACGACGTTGAGCACCGTCGCCCGCTCGCCGGCCTTGCCGAAGTAGAGATAGGCGCCGATGACGCGCCCGCTCTCGTCTCGAACCTCGCGGCAGAGAAGATTGCCGAGCGGCGTGTTCAGTCGCGCGACCATCACCAGCCAGTCGAACTCGCTACGCGACCAGACCGGCCTCACGGAAAAGCGCTGCAGCATCGGTTCTGCGAGATCGACGAAGGCGGCGGGGTCGATGGCGTGCGTCGTGCAGCCGGCCACCGGATCGGGTTTCGTGCGCGGGCGGCGACGCCGCAGCAGTCGGTCGGCAAGCGCGAGCGGCTTGGAAAGGATCGGGGATCGGAGCGGGCGCACTTGCCGACCAACCGTCAACCCCCAGGCTCTGAACGGCCGGAAGGAGCGACGCCAGTCGAGGCTCTGGATCGGCAGCACGACGCCACCGCCGGCGACCCAGTGATCGGCGCTGACCGGAGACGAGTTGTCGGAAAAACACATGTCCTGTCGTGTCGCCCGCATGGCGCGCGCCAGGCAGGCGGCGCCGACCGCACCGGCCTTGCCCTCGGACATGAAGGCGCAAAGAAGCTTTGCGACCGTCCGGCGGCCATTGACGGTGAACTCCATCGGAAGCGCCAGGATAGCGCTACCGATGCTTCCGGACCCGTCGTCGTAGACGATGCTGCCGTGTTCCGGGGCGTATAGCGGGCTACCGAAGAAGATGGTCTCGACATAGTTCTGCAGTTCCGGGCTCGCGTCCTGCTCCCGCTTGCGAAAGATCCGGGTGAACATGCTGCTGACGGCCGGGATATCCCGGGGTTCCATGGCACGCACATTGCCCATCCGGGGCATTTCCCGTCCGAGCGACCGTGCGGCCTGGATTTTCCCCAGTTCAGCCTCCATGCGCCACCCCCGTCGACAGGGAAGTTGCACCGGCCTGCTCCCGATCGCGCCTCACGAAACGCAGGAAGACCGCCCATGAGACGATCACCATCGCGATCTCGATCACGTAGAAGGAAATGAACGTGCCTGCCGGCGGTGCGTACCAGGTGGCCCAAGCGGTGAGTGCCGCCCCAAGCACGCTGCCAAGGCCCATGACCGACGCGCGCGCCGGATGGTGGCCGGACGCGCCAAGCGCCTCCATCGCCACCGACCACATGGCAAGCGGCACGACCACCCAGCACAGGATGCGAACGAAGGAAACGAGAGAGACGTAGTCCTTGCCGAAGAGATAGGGCAGCACTGGCGCCAGCACGAAGACGGCGACGGCTGCGGCAATGCTGATCGAGGTGGCCGCAAACAGCACCTTGCGCACGCGCTCGAAGGCATGATGCAGGCCGGCTGCAGTCGCCTTTGCCGAACCGGGATAGATCAACCGGTTCAAGGCCTCGACCGACAGGTAGCTGCTCTCCAGCATGCGCCGCGCGACGCTGTAGCTGGACATGACCTCGGCACTCGCGACCAGGCTCAGGACCAGAAGATCGGCGTTCTGCCGGACGGCGCGCAGGATGAACGGGATACTGAAATAGAGCCCGAGCGGCAGCTCTTCCCGCACGATCCCGTAGGTCGGGCGTCCCAGTCCCTTGACCGCCCGCCAGCAGCCAAGGGCCACGATCACATGGCACACGAACTGCCACACGGCCCAGGAGGCAACCGACGCCACTCCGAAGGCGATGCAGGCGAGCGCTGCAGCGATGGTGCGCGCCAGGGCGAAGCCGACGACCACCTTGTTGGCCGAGGCAAAATTCGAATGCGCGAGAAAGATCTGCTCCGCCAGCACGATGACGCGCACGAAGATGATGTTGGTCACGAGCATCAAGGTGATCACCGTGACATTGGTCACGGGATCGGGCGAAAGCGTAAAGAAGAACGGCAACACCGCCGCGCCAAGCAGCACCAGCAGCACGCCGCTGATCGCAGTCAGGATGATGTTGTGGCCGAGCATCTGTGGGTACATGCTGCGGTCGCGCGCGACGCGGCGCACCAGGCACTCCATCGCGCCGAGACCGCACAGGTGAACTGCGATGTTGGCAACGGCCGTGATTGCGACGAAGACGCTGAACTCATGCACGCCGAGAAAACGCGCGAGGATCGCAAAGGTCAGGAGTTGCGCAGCCGAGCCAATGACAAGGCTGCCGCCGGATGCAGCATAGGATATGATCATCGAGAGGAACGGTTTGTGCGCGCGTTCCTTCACACCTTCCGAAGCCATTCCGATCTGCCCTTGATCTCAACCGCTCATTGTTACGCTCAAAAAGCGTTCAATGACAGCGAGCACCCGCCTCTGATCACGCGCACAGTAACAGGCAGAAATGATTGCGCGGTTAACGTGCTCGCAGCAATTGTATTTCAGCTTCCGTTTACTCAATTACACTAGGCTGCGGTCCGCACGTCTACAGAGTTTTCCAACGACATGAGGAGTGGCCGTGGCGCACGACGACATCAATCCGACCGACCGACCGACAGACGACCGGGCCGCGACACTGCACCGGTTCATGGGTGTCGAACTGGAACTTGCGCCCGACGTCCTGGTGCCGCGGGAAGAAACGGAGCTTCTTGGAAGGAAGGCCGTTTCGATCCTTGAAGGCGGCCCTTCGGACGTCACCATCATCGACATGTGCTGCGGTTCCGGCAACCTCGCCCTTGGCATCGCCAGCGAGATCCCCTCGGCGCGTGTCTGGGGCGCGGATCTGACGGACAGCACCGTCGCGCTTGCCCGCCGCAACGTCGATCGGCTCGGCCTCGGCTCGCGCGTCTCCATCCGGCAGGGCGATCTTTTCGCGGCGCTTGAAAGCGACGATCTGCAAGGCAAGATTGACGTCGTGGTCTGCAATCCGCCCTATATCTCGACCGGCCGGCTGGAGGGCGACCGCGCGCATCTGCTTGAGAGCGAGCCGCGCGAAGCCTTCGACGGCGGCCCCTACGGCATTTCCATCCATCAGCGCCTGATCCGCGACGCGCTTGCCTTCCTGAAGCCGGGAGGCTGGCTGTTGTTCGAGTTCGGCGAGGGCCAGGAGCGGCAGGCAGCCGCCCTTCTCTCACGGGCGAAAGCCTATGCACCGGTCACCTTCGCGACCGACCGCGACGGCAAACCGCGCGTCGCCATCGTCCAGAAAATCGCCGACCCGGCGGCGGCGGGCACCGGAGAGCTCGCCCGATGAGCGAAACCCGTTCGCTAGACTACGCGGACGTTCCAGCGGTCGCCGGAATGTTCCAGCGGGTGTTCCGCGAGGAGCGCACCACTTCGCCAGCCCTTGCCGACTATATGCGGCAGCTCTATCTCGACGGACCGAACTCCGATGCGGAAATCAGACCGCTGGTGCATGTGAACGACGAAGGCCGGATCACCGGTTTCGTCGGCGTCAACGCGCTGCCGATGACGCTGAACGGCCGGCCTCTGCGCGCCGCAATCTGCGGATCGCTGATGGCGGAAGACCGTGAAAGCGATCCTTTGGCCGGAGCGCGCCTCATGAAGGCGTTCCTCGCCGGTCCGCAGGATCTATCGTTCAGCGAGACGGCAAGCGAAGTCTCGGTGCAGATGTGGACGCGGCTTCGCGGCGTGGTTCTGCCGCAGTACAGCCTCGACTGGGTGCGCGTCATCCGTCCGGCGACGTTCAGCCTCAGCGTCGCCTCGAACCGTATCAAGCCCGCCCGGCTCGCCGCGCCCTTCGCGCGTGCGCTCGACAATTTCTATCGCAAGCGCATGGGCCAGGGCGAGCAGCGCTGGTCCGCCCTCCCCGAAGCGGGAGCGGCACCGGCCGGCTTCATCGCGACCGAGACGGACCGCAGCGGCTTTGCCGCCGTCGTCGACCAGTTCACCGCGCAATTTCCGCTTCGCCCCGAATGGAGCGATGGCCAGCTCGACCACATCCTTGCCGATGCTGAAAAGAAACCGGGGCAGGGCGAGCTCGTCTACGCACTGGTAACGGCCCGCACGGGCACCGTCGTCGGAGCCTTCGCCTACTACGCCAAGGCCGGTGAAATCGGTCGGGTACTGCAGATCCTGGCGCGGGCAGGACAGGCCGGGCCGGTCATCGACTGCCTGGTCGACGAGGCGTCGAGACGGGGCCTTGCGGGCTTGCGCGGACGCACGCAGCCGGCGCTGATGGAAGCCATGCTCGGCCGACGCATCGCCTTCGTGCACGTCGCCTCAACCGTCGTGCATTCGCGCGACCAGGAGATTGTCGAAGCCTGCCGCGACGGGCAGGGCTTCTTCAACGGTATTTCTGGCGAATATTGGAGCCGGCTGATCGGCGGCAGCTTCCCTTGAGCGTGACCGGCGGTCCGGCCAGTCCTCAATAGCCGGCGATCTCCTCCACGGGCTGCACCAGTTGCGGCCCGAGATGCAGGTAGCGCGTCGCCTTGCGCTTGGCCGCGATATCCGCCCAGACCCGTTCGACCTGCACAATGGTCAGGCCGGCCGCCTTGGCGACGGCGTCAATCTCGATCCCGTGGTTGAGGCCGTAAAGGCAGAGGTCCATGCGATCGTAAGGCAGTGAGAAATAAAACTCCTCCTGCGTCTGCTCCAGCGAATAGGTGTCGGTCGTCGGCGGGCGACGGCAAACTTCGGCGGGAACGCCGAGATGGGCGGCGAGCGCATAGACCTGCGACTTGTAGAGATGGGCGATCGGCTTGACGTCGGCGGCGCCATCGCCGTTCTTGACGAAGAAGCCCTGGTCGTATTCCAGCCGGTTCGGCGTGCCGAGGACGGCGAAGTTCAGCCGATCGGCATGGTAGTACTCGACCTGCTTGCGGGTTCGCTGCTTCATGTTGGTGGCAGCGACGACACCGAGATAGACCGACGGCGGCATGCGGTGTTTCGATTGCACGCCTTCAGGGCTCTGAACCACCAGCGAGGAGATGTTGTAGCCTTCGCCCTCGAGCGCATTGGCGATGACGACCTTCGAGGCCCATCCGTCCCCATAGTCCGGAACCAGTTCCCGAATGAATGCGTCGCGGCGCTCGTAGCAGCCCATGGCCTTGAGCGTCGGCCCAATGTCTTCGACGATCGCCTCGACGCCGAAGGTTTCGGCCACCAGCCGGCCGAAGCGCAGGCTTTCCGGATCGGAATCGTTTTCCGGCATGAACAGGCAGAAGACGTTCTTGGCGCCGACCGCGCGCACCGCAAGCGCCACGGAGACGCTCGAGTCGATGCCGCCGGAGAGCCCGAGCACCAGACCGCGCTTCTTCATGGAGCGCAACTGCCCGCGCAAGCCGGAAACGATGCGGTCGGTCTCGGCCGCATGGTCGATCGTCAGGGTTTCGGCCGAAAACAGGCCCGTGCCCCCGGTTGTTCTGATGTTCATTGTGCAGGCTCCATCGTCTCGGCGGCAAGTCGGCGGCTTACCTTGCCGGTATCCGTCTTCGGCAGTTCGGTGCGGAATTCGATGATCTTCGGCACCATGAAATCCTCGAGGTGGCGGGTGCAGTGGCGGATGATGTCCTTGTCGGTCAAGTCAGGATCCGTACGCACTACAAGGGCAGCGATCGCGTGGCCGAGCACCGGATCGGCCACGCCGACCACGACAGCCTCAGCGATGCCGGGATGGGCATGGAGCACGGTCTCGACTTCCTTGGGCGCCACCTTCTCGCCACGGGTCTTGATGATGTCGTCCTTGCGGCCGACGAAATAGAGAAAGCCCTCTTCGTCCGTCTGGAAGAGGTCGCCCGTATAGAGCACCTTTTCCCACGGGTTCGGTCCGGGCCGCAGCATGCGCTCGGTCGCCGCGTCGTTGCGCCAGTAGCCCTGCATCACATGCGGCCCGCGGATGACGAGTTCGCCGGGAACGCCCGGCGGCACGCGGCTGCCCTCGTCGTCGACGACGAAGGCTTCTGTATTCGGGATGGCGATGCCGACGGAGCCCGGCCGGCGATCCAGCTCCTCCGGCGGCAGGTAGGTGCAGCGCTTGCACTCGGTCAGCCCGTACATCGAATAGAGCCGCGCGCCCGGGAAAAGCTCGCGCAGGCGGGCGATATGCGGCGGCGGCAGCGCCGCGGCAGTGTTGGAGAGATAACGCAGGCTCGGCAGGAACCCCGGCTCCAGATCGCGCATCTGCAGGATCATCGCCGCCATCGTCGGCACCAGCGGGAAGCCGGTGACGCCCTCCTCGCGAATACGCTCGAAGATCGCATGCGGGAACGCGAAGGACTTTTCGAGCACCAGCGTCGCGCCGAGCCTGATCGCCATCAGCAGCTGGTAGAGGCCATAGTCGAAGGCGAGCGGCAGCACGTTGAGGATGATGTCGTCGTGCTCGTTGCGCAGGTAGGTGGTGATCGATTCCGATGCCGCATCGATGTTGCGATGGGTCATCATCACGCCCTTCGGGCGCCCGGTCGAACCCGACGTGTAGATCAGCATCGCCAGATCGACGTCGATGCCGCGATGCGACACCGGCGTCGCCGCCGCCGACAGGCAGGCGTCGAAGGGCACCGCGCCGGCAGTCGACTGGCCATTCGGCGCCGCGGTCGATGCAACGAAGATGTCGGCCTTGCCGCTGCTTTGCGCCCGGGCTTCCGCCACCACCGGCATCAGCTTGGCCTGCGTCAGGATCGCGGTCGGCTCGCAGTCATCGATAATGTAGGCGAGCTTGTCCGCCTTGGTGGAGGCGTTGATCGGGCTGAAGGTCGCGCCCGCCTTCAGGATCGCAAAGATCGAGAGGGCCGCCTCCCAGCAATTGTCCATGAACACGAGGACGCGGTCGTTGCGCTTGACGCCTGCGTTAGCCAGTGCGGCCGCCAGCCGGCTCGACAGCTCGTCGAACTCGCCATAGCTGAGCCGCTTGCGATCGGTGACCAGCGCCGTCTTGGCCGCATGCCGTGCCGCATTGCCGATGAGAAATTGCTCGAACCGCATGGAACGCCCTCGGGTCTTGGTTAGGCCGTGGCCGGCACTCCGGCCTTTGCCTCGATGAAGGCCGAGATGCGCGCGAGCGAGTCGAGGTTCGCAGGCACGATGTCGGCGTCGGCCATGGCAATGCCGAACTGGTCTTCGATGAAGGCGACGAGTTCGAGAACGCCGGTCGAGTCGATGATATCGTTCTCGATCAGCGAAGCGCCGTCGGCGAGATCGTAGGAGGTATCGCCAAACAGGAAGTTTTCGATGACAAAGGCCCTGACCTTGTCCTTGATCGTTTCCGTCATTTCATGTCCTTTCCCAATGGGTTTCAGGCCGCTTGAGCGGCGCGGATGCTGGTGCCGGTAAAGGTCTGCAGCCAGAGCTGCGTCGACAGGATGCCGACGAAGGCGGCGTTGTCCCTGAAGCCGGTGGTCGGTTGCGACTGGCATTTCTCGTAGAGCTTGCTCACGGCCTTGGCATTGAACAGACCGTTGTCGCCGATGCGCGTCTCGCTCATGGCATCGCGAACGTAATCCAGTTCGCCGGCGCCGGTGAACGAATGGCTGTCGGGCGCGCGATAGGGCTGCTTGGTGCGCTGACCGATCGTCGGCGGAAGCAGATCCTTCGTCGCTTCGCGCAGGATGTGTTTTTCCACCAGGCCCTTCAGCTTCATCTCGGGCGGCAGACGCGTCGCGAACTCGACGAGGCGGTGATCCAGGAACGGGAAGCGCCCCTCGATCCCGTGCGCCATCGCCATGCGATCACCCTGGCTGGAGAGAATGTAGCCGGGCAGAAGGAAACGGCTTTCGAGATATTGCGCCTGGTGCAGCGGATGCCAGCGACCGAAGGCGGCAGGAAGCCGGCTCGCCAGATCTTCGGCGGCGTCGTAGCCCTTCAGCGTGGCGCGCAGGTCGGGAGAAAAGAAGATCTTGGTCGCGGCCGTGCTCTTGAACCGCGGCCGATGCGAGAACAATGGGTCGTCGAGCGGCACGTCGCCGGCGCCGAAGAAGGCAGCGAGATACTCCGCCGATTGCTGCTGCAGGCCGGGCAGGTATGGGTAGAGCTTCCGGAACAAATGCGGGCGGATCTTCGAACCGGGCTGGCGGCCGCAGAAGCGGCGCACCCGCGCCTCCTTGAAGATATCGTAGCCGGCAAAGACCTCGTCGGCGCCCTCGCCCGTCAGCACGACCTTCAGCCCTTGCTCGCGCACGAGACCCGAGAGCTGGTAAAGCGGAGCAGGCGCCGTGCGGATGATTGGACGTTCGGCGAAGCGGACGACCTGCGGGAACACTTTCGCAATGTCGCCGGCGCGACAGGCGACCGCGCTATGATGCGTGCCGAGAGCCTTCGCCATTTCCATCTGGAAGGCACTCTCGTCGTGCTCGACGCTATCGAAGGTCACGGAAAACGTGCGCAACCCCTGCGGTGCCATTCCCGCCGCAAGCGCCGAGACGATGGAACTGTCGAGCCCGCCCGAAAGATAGGAGCCGACGGTCACGTCGGCCCGCATGCGGATCCGGGTCGCATCGGTAAGAAGGGCGCGCAATTCCTCAGCCGCGCTGCGCTCATCCGTAAACGATGGCGGCGCGTCGTGGTCCGGATAGTCGAGTTGCCAGTAGGGGCGGATCGACGTCCTGCCCTTCTCGACGATCATCAGGTGAGCCGGCTCAAGCTCGTGAATGCCGCGAAAACCGGTCCGCGGCGCGATCGGTGCCCAAAGGGTAAAGATCTGATCGAGCGCAACCGGATCGAGTTCGGCGGATATGCCGGGAACCTGAAGCAGCGCCTTGATTTCGGAGGCAAAATAGAATGTCCCGCCATGGGTCGTGTAAAACAGCGGGCGCACGCCCATGCGGTCGCGCGCCAACATCATGCGCTGGCGGCGTCGATCCCAGATCGCGAAAGAGAAATCGCCATTGAGGACGGACAGGCAGTCCTCGCCCATCTCGGCGTAGAGGTGCAAGATGACCTCGGTGTCGCTTCCGGTGCGGAACCGCCGCCCCTTGGCGCGCAGTTCCTCGCGCAATTCGACGTAGTTGAAGATCTCGCCATTGAAGGCGATCGAAAGGTCGCCGGCTTCGTCAGACATCGGCTGCTGGCCGTCGCCGAGACCGACGATCGAGAGCCGCACATGGGCGAGGCCGGCCTCCGGCGCGGCAAGAATACCGTTTTCATCCGGGCCGCGATGCGCGATCGCAGAGGCCATCCTTTCGAGAAGGATTTCCGCCTCCGGGACCGACCCGAAATAGCCACCGTAACCGCACATGCCGAGATACTTTCACACCGTTCGATCACTGCCGGACCATAAACCGCATGACGGAATCATGGGTTAATCTCCGGCATTTTCTAGTTGTATGGTAAATACCGCCGTTCAGGCGCCGCCTTGAGGATGCGCGCCGCTGGCCTCTGCCGTCAGCGCTCCGGAATTCGTCTTTTCGATACCATCCTGAGCGTCAGATACAGAAACAGGATTGGCCAGAAAACGCAGACCAGAAGCCCGGCGACGCGGTACATGTTCCAGGGTGCATGCGCCTGCAGGCCTTCGAGATAGGTCATCGCCACAAGAAAAAACGCCGTCAGGCCATAGGCGACACCGGCAACGTATAACCAGGACATGCGACCGCCCTCCGCGACGCGCCACAACCGAAACCAGGAAATAGCAATAGCGAACTTATACCACCGGAAGTAACATCTTGAAACGAAGAATTAACTTTAAGCGGAGGCATGGTTAACCGAACCGGGGATCGTTTCGGTTCTCGGCCAATGCCCCGGGCATTGCCATTCGCGTTCTAAAGACACGGAACGAATTTGAGCTGCCAACAGTCCTTAGCGGCTGCCCTCGCGGGGCACGAACAGCAGGTCGAAACCGCGGAACTCCCGGCGCGCGATCGATTTGCGCAGCGCCGTCCAGATAGCCGACGGATTGTCGAGGCGGAAACCTTTGAAGCTGCGGATCAGCCCGACAGTGGCGGTCATGGTGCGAAGGACACGTGACAGCCTGGAGCCCGTCAGCGACGCAAACAGGATCTGCGGGTGGACCGCCAGCAACACCCCGGCCGTCCGCGTCCGATCGATCGTTCGGAACTGGTCCAGTGCGCGATACTCGTAGCCTTCGATGTCGATCTTGAAACAAAGCCGTTCGGTCCGGGCCATGTCCTGAAGGGTTGCGATCGTCACGGTACGCGCCCGGATCGCCTCGCCGTCGTCGTCGGCGATCAGGGCCGATGTTTCGGAGCTGCCGAAACCGCCGCCGACGGAATGCAGCACGAGAACGTCATCCTCCGACAGCGCGGCATTGATGACCCGCACCTCGCCGCAATTCTCCGGCTGCATTTCCTTGAGGATGCCGAAACAGACAGGGTCGGGCTCGACCGTGATGACGTTGTCGGCAATCTGCGCCGCCCAATAGGGTGTCACGCCGATCCAGCCGCCGATGTCGATGAAGGTCGTCTTGGCGTCGACCAGGCGTTCGATGTTCTGGAACGTGCAGGGCTCCCAGTCGCCGTTCTGCAGCCGCGCGAAAAAGCGCTTCTTTTCCGGCTTGTCGGGAAACTGAACGGTCTTGTGGAAATAGGTGATCGAACGCATGGCGTTTCTCTAACCCATATCCGGACGAAGCGGAATCGATTTTGCGAAGGGCTCGTATGCCCGAGGCGAATGACTGCCCCGGCGCATCACCGTCTGCATTTTCGGGAAGGACCGCCCGTACAAGGGAGCCGCCGACGTCAGGCGTCCACCGGCTCCATCGAACCGCGGGCCTCGCTGAGTTCCGCCGTCGTCTGCGCGAGGCGGTCGGCAAGAACACGCATGATTTCCACCGCCATCTCGGGGAAATCGGCCAGAAGTTTAAGGAAATCGTCCTTGCGGATGCGCAGGGCTTCGAGCGGCGTGCTGGTGCGCACGGTCGCCGTGCGTGGCGTATTGCAGAGAATGGCGATTTCGCCGACGATCGAATTCTGCTCGACTTCGGCGATCTTGAACGGTCCGCCCGCCGTATTGATCAGCACCTCGGCCTTGCCGGAAAGAATGACATAGGCCGCGTCGCCGATGTCACCCTGGTAGAAGAGCGCTTCGCCAGCGCTGTACATGACCCTGTCGGACGTGAAGGCCAGAAGTTTCAGCTTTGCCGGCGGCAATCCCGAGAAAAGGGTTATTCGGCGCAGCATTTCGACTTCATCTTTGAGCAACATCACAATCCGTGTCTCCGAGTTCCCGTCGGGAGCAACTTGCCTCCCGCATCGCGGCGGGACCATATGCTCGTGCCCTGACATTAATATTACATCAAGATGCCATTTCCTTATAGTCAGGTCGTTCATCCACATTGGCGTCGTGCAGCAGGCGCCCGTTTTCGAAACGGGCGACGCGATCGAAGAGGTCCGTCAACGCCGGATTGGCAAGGACCCAGATCACCGCCGGATCGCGCCCGCCCTGATCGAGCATCGCAAAAACGTTGCGGACGACCTGTTCCTGGACACGCTGGTCGAGCGCCAGGAGCGGCTGATTGAAGATGTAGTAATCGCAATTGCGGATCAACGCGCGCGCAAGATCGAGCTTTTGCCGCTGCGCGGCCGTCAGCCGCTTACCGCCGGCGCCGACATTGAAATCGAAGCCGAAGGAAAGCACTTCGTTGTAGAGGCCGCCAGCCTCGAAGAGATCCCGGACGATGGCGCGGATTTTCTCCGAGCCGTCGGCGTGTTTGTGACCGATACGTCCGAAGAGCACGTTGTCGATGATGCTGCCGGACGCGATGAAGCGGTTCGGACGGTAGTGCTCGATCATGCCTGCGAGATCGGCCGGCAGGCCTTCGTCGAACTCGCGTCGGGCGGCAACGATCTTCGCCATCACCTCGTCCGTCAACAGACCGAAGCGGTGCCGCGGCTCGATATAGTCGAAGCACAGCCTGATCACCTTGATCTGGTCGTCCTCGGAAACCTCGCCCTTGCCCTTGGTGCGGACCTTCTGGAGGATGGCCTCATAAACCGGGATTTCCTCGGCGGTCATGAAGGTCAACTGCTGGAAGAACGGGTGATCCGGCGGCAAGTCGCGGAACAGTTCGACGACGTTCTCGGCGATTTCGATGCCCATCTCATAAAAGGTGTCGCGCAGGCCGACCCGCTGCAGGATCGTCTTGAAGAACGGATGGTTCTCGAGCGCGTCTGCCCATACCACCTGATCGGTGATGGTGCCGAAGAGCATGTTTTCGCCGATCGTCGCCTCGACATTGTAGGTCCCGGGCTCGAAGAACACGACGAGGTCGCTGAGCTTTTCCTTTTCGAGACGCTGCCGGAGCGCGCTGCGCATCTCGACGATGCCAGCGGCAAACTCCGCATGCTCATGGGGATCGATGGTCGAGCGCACGGCCAGCGCCATGACGTCGTTGGTCAGAAGCACGGCGTCGAGAACCGGCCGGATCTGCACGAGCAGATCGTCCGGCCCGTTCGCCCCGGCGGATCCATAGTCGATCCAGTCGCTGTTGACGTCGAGATACGGGTTGCCGGCCAGCCGGGCCTCGGTCACCTCCCACTTGCGGTGCGTCGCTCGCTCGCCCTCATAGACCTCGTTCGTGAGCGGCGCATGCTTCAGCCCGTAAAGGATGTTGTCGCCGAGGCTGCCCTGGAAGACGTAGACGTCGGAGGAAGCATAGGCGATCCGCCGGCCGGTCACCGATTCCGGCAGCTCCAGAATGTCCTGTCCACCGACGAGCACCTTGCCGCTTGCCGGCCAGACGAGGCGGCCGAAGGCCTCGGCGAGCACTTCGCCGCCGCCCATCAGCGCCACCTTCTCGCCGGGCTGGACCTGCAGCGAGACATGGTCGAGCAAAGTCGAGCCGCCGTCGTCGATCACCGTCAGATTGACGGCCGCAAGCGGCCCGGCGAGCGGCGCCGCAGCGGTCGTCGCCACCGCCTGCACCTTGGGATCGAGCAGCGTGTCGACGCTGAACTGCTCGACCACCTGCGCATATTTCACCTGGACGTCCTGACGGGCCTGGTCCCAGTCAATCAGTTCCTTCAGCGGACCCGGCAGGTCCTTGTAGGCGCCGATGACGGCGACGAGCTGGCCGATGTCGAGGCGACCCTGCAGGGCGAAATAGCCGCCGATCGCGTAGAACAGGAAGGGCGTGACCTGCGCCAGGAAGTTGTTGATGAACTTGACGAGGAATTTCCACTGGTAGAGGTCGTAGCGGATCTGGAAGATCCGGCCGAGGCGAGCCGCAATGTCGGCACGCTCGTAGTTCGACGTGTCGTGACCGCGGATCGCGCCGATGCCGTCGACGATCTCACTGACGCGGCCGGAGAGCTCGCGCGCCGTCAACTGCCGCTCCCGTCCAAGCACGAGGAGCCGCTTGCGCATGCGCGGAATGATGATCGCCTGAACCGCGACGATCAGCGTTGCGATCAGCCCGAGCCAGAAGCTCTGCAGCAGGATGAACACCAGCGCCGTCAAGGCCTGGCCGCCGAGCAACGCGGGCGAGACGAAGGCATCGCCGGTGAAACCGCCGAGCGGCTCGACCTCGTCCTTGATCATCGTCGCGATTTCGGCGGGCTTCACCCGCTTGAAATGGCTGGGCGGAAAACGCAACACCCGGTCGACAAGCTCGAAACGGATGCGCCGCAACAGCCGCTCGCCGAGCCGTCCCTTGAAGGTGTTGATGTAGAATTTGAAGAGGCCGTTGACCACCACCAGCGCCAGGAACACCAGGCTGAGGGCGAGCAGCATGCCTTCGCGGCCGAGCTGGAAGCCGTCAAAGACATTGAACGTGCCCAAATACGGCAGGTCGAAGGATATCGGCAGGAAGGCCTGCGTGGCCTCCGGACTGTCGAAGCCATCACCCTGGATCGGCCCGTTGACGATCTGTTTCGGCAGATCGAACGACAGGAAGTAAGGGATCATCGACAGCGCGACGACAACCAGGATCCAAAGCTGGTCCTTGCGCGTGTGGGTCCAGATATAGCGGGAAAGGCGTGGTTCCATGTTACTGGCGATAGGACCTTATTGAACACGACTGCTGCTGGCGGGCCGGGTTGCCACATGTCCCCTGCACGCATCACTCTTCGGCGGCACCTTCGGACGAGGCCTCACGGCACGTTTCTGAAGGGACGCCTGCATATTCCGCCCGGCGCCGAATCCGGTTGATCGATTATGCAGGTGCGAGGGAAATCTGCAATGGACGCGGTTTCCAACAGGCGGCCTTGAAGTCAACCGGCAGAGGTCGACGCTCCCGAAAGCACACGCCGTTATTGCACTCGCTCGATGCGCAGCTTACAACGACCGCATGAAACAAACCAGCCATCCCCCCTGCCAAACCAGCGATTGGTACGAGCATGCCTTCGATCTCGCACGTGGCATCGCCGCCTATACGCGCAGTCCGCTGATCGAAGGGATCGGCCGGGTGATCGCCAAGCATCCCGACGCCCATATCGCCAATGCCTTCAATCACAAGCAGGTCGCCTGCAAGGTCTGGGCGCGCGATACGCTGTTTGAGGTCGCGGGCCCCTCCTATGGCAAGATCGCCATTCTCGGCGGCTGGTACGGCATTCTCGGCGCCATGCTTCTGGAAGACCAGCGCTTCGACGTGGCAGCCGTCGACAGCTTCGACATCGACCCGGACGTCGAAGCGGTGGCGCGGACGCTGAACGCTGCCTTTCCGGACAAATTTCATGCCGTGACGGCGGACATGTACGCGATCGACTATACGGCGCTCAAGGCGGACCTGGTGACCAACACGAGCTGCGAGCATATCGCGGACCTCAAGGGTTGGCTCGATCGCATTCCGGCCGGCACGCGGGTGCTGCTGCAATCCAACGACTATTTCAGCGAGCCGACGCATATCAACTGCGTGGCGTCGGTAGAGGAATTCGCCAAGCAGGCGGCGTTGAAGACGGTCGAATTCGCAGGCGCGCTGCCGACGAAAAAATACACCCGCTTCATGCTGATCGGCACGGTCTGAACCGATCGGGAGTGCACGTGTTTGGCCGGACGGCACCCATGCGCTCCGGCACCGGCAGCGGCGGTTACCGCCGCTCCTCGACGTTCAGTCATGCGTCTCGGCAGCTCTTGCTTTCATCTCGCTCCAGAGCGACGACGCGGTTCCGGCGAAGGCCCCGTAGCCTGCTTCAAACGGATGTCCGTCGTTGTCGGGATAAAAGCGCTGCCCGGCCAGGATCGCATCCCGCAAGGCGTCGGTCGTTGCATCGACCGCGCTGCGATACGGCAGATCAAGCCGGCCGGCGACTTCCCGAATTTTATCCTCAAGGGCGATCTGACGTTCAACACTGCGGATGAAGCCGGGATCGGCAACGGCCAGTTGGCCACCGCGCCGAAGATACTCGAAAATCACACGCTCCTTCGACGGAATGAGCAACAGCCCTACGCGTCCCCGTCCCTGCGCGGCCCAGTCGGCCGCGAAACGTTCAAAGTCCCCAAACATCGCTGCCGTCTCGGACGAGGCCAAATCGCTCATGCGACCGGCATCATCCACATAACGCCGCGACACGGGCGGGATCCCGTCCGGGAACCGGTAATAGTCGGAGGTTTCATCGCCGCCCGCGCCAACGAGGCGCGCATACAAACTCGCCACACGGTCCTTAATCGCATACTGATAAGCGCTCAGAAGCGCGACGTTCTCGAACAGCTTCGTCTTGATGCTCGCCGATCGTGCCTTGGTGCATTCCGTATGGCTTCCGGTCGGGCTGAAAAGAGCCTGCAGGTGAAGCCGCGCCTGTTCTGCAAGCCAGAAGTCGGAACGCGCGTTCATGATATCGCAGGCCGAAAAGACGATCGCGAAGTCGTTGCCTGGAAAAATAGCGACGATCGCGCCTTTGGCTCCCTGTGCCAGCGCGTCATGGATGAGCGCGTGGTAGGTGTAGATGCCGTAGCTTCCGACACCGAAATTGTAGGTGTGTTCGCCGGTGATGGCCTGGAAGACGGCCGGCCAGGCCTGGCCGCTCTCGACGTTGTTGCCATAGGTCATCGAGTCGCCGATTGCAGCGACGTGAAAGTCCTGCCGAGCGCCTGCCGGGTCGCGGAAGCCGTCCCCGTCAACGCCGGAAAGGGTAGGGTCGAGACGATAACCGTACTTCTCGTCGGTGGTTCGGTGCGATTGCGTTCCGATCGGAAACGGCGTGAACGCGCGCAGCATTACCTCCCCGGCCCCCAACGCCAGGGTCACTGAGATCAACAGCGCGATCAGATTTCTCAACGGCCCCTCCTGCCTTACGCGCTCGACGCGCCGAAATCCCCTGGCATTGCTCTGCGATCGACGTTCACCGCGACTACGCCACCGCTTCTACGCCCGTCAGCCGGCGCTGGTTCAGCGCACAGGCGATGCCGTGCGCCAGAGGCCAGCGGATGTTGGAGAGGTAGACAAGGCAGGAGATCCGTGCGGGAAACGCTTCACCAAGAGAATGACCCAGTCCTGGCGAGACCTTGCGTTTCGTGCGCAAGGGAACCCAGGTTTATCGTTCGGTGGAATTGCACTGCGTATATTCAGAATCGGTATTATTTATTTACCTAACATACGATTCTGGAGGCAGCTAGCCGGAACACGCAGAGCGCGAGTAATATATCCAGGCTACATACTGGCAGACAAGCGAGCGGTCGCCCGAGCGTTGGTTTGCCGAGCGACCTTTCTACGGCGGTGGTTCCGCTCCATCGCGCCCTTCGCGGAAGACCGATCGGGCACCACCGATCACGGGCTAGCGAACCGCCTGAAGCTCCAGTATCTCGGCCGTTTTAGCGGCACCGTTAAGATCGAGCGGCGGGATCTCCGGCCTTGGCCGCGCCAGCATCATCTCGACGTCGCGGGCCAGCCGCTCCGGTGTTACGTCCGCTTCCGGCAGAACGCCGGCAAGGCCCAGTTTTTCAAGCCTTTCCGCGCGCGTCGATTGCTCGGTCTCGCCGCCGGCGACGAAGGGAATGAGCAGCGACGCACAGCCGGCACGGAAGATATCGCAGACGGTGTTGTAGCCGGCCTGGGAGACCGAGAGACGCGCACCCGACAAGAGGCTCGCAAAATCCTTGCGGAAGCGGAAGAGATGCACGTTTGCGGGCGCTGCGGCGGCAAAGCCGTCGTAGTCGTCCTGCGGCAGGTTCGGCCCGGTGATCAGGCACCATTTCAGGTCGCCCGCAAGCAGCCCGGCCGCCTGTAGAGCCGCGCCGATCAGTTCCTTGCCGACCGCGCCGCCGCCGGCCGAAACAAGCACGTCGAACCTTTCAGCCGGCGGTTCAGGGGGATGGCCGGCGACAAGGCCTGTGTAGACGATCTTGTCTTCCATCTCCGCCGTATAGGGATAGGTCTCTTCGAGCCGCGCGAAGGCCGGATCGCCGTGCACGAGCACGAGATCGAAATGCGCCCTGACCACGTCGAGGGTTTCTTCGGCGCGTCCCGGCTTCGTGCGTTCCTGCAGGATATCGCGCAGCGACGCGGCAACGAGGGGTCGCGGCTCCTGCTTCTCGATCACCTCCAGCAGCGGCATCAACTCGAAACGCATCTGGCGACGGCCAAACGGAAAGGCTTCGAAGATGACGATGTCGGGCTTGCAGGCAAGAAAGGCCTCGATCAGAAGGTTCCGGCGCTTTTGCTTGAAAGCTTCGCTGACCGGATTTCCCTCGCCATCGGCAAGTCCGCTAAACCCCTTGTCGCCCGCCAGCACCGGCGGCAGGGCCACGTGTTTCACATCGTTTGCCGGGAACCCCGGCACCGGGCTGCCGCCCGTCACGACGGTCACGTCATAGCCTTTGGCCGCCAAGGCGCTCGCGATCCGGCTTGCCCGCGCCAGGTGACCGATGCCGAGCAGGTGCTGTACGTAGAAGAAGACGCGACGGGCGGACATCAGGCGGCTCTCCATTCGCGGACAAACAGGCCGGCGAGTTGTTCGATGCTGGTGTGGTGGTCGAACTGGCCGCGAACCTTCCGCTCGGCCGCATCGCCGAACCGGTGGCGAAGGGCCGGATTGCGGATCAGTTCCTCTAGCGCGACCTCAAGCGCCTGCGGGTCCTCCGACGGAACGACACGACCGTTTTCGCCATCCTCGAGCAGTTCCGGCACGCCGGATATGTCCGTCGAGACGCAGGCAAGGCGCTGGCTCGATGCTTCCACAAGCACGTTCGGCAAGCCGTCCCGATCGCCGTCCGCCGTGATCCGGCAGGCGAGCGCGAAGATGTCGCTTGCCCGATAGTGCGCAAGCACATCGGTCTGGTCGAGCGCGCCCTTCCAGACGATGCGGTCGGAGATGCCGAGTTCCGTGGCGAGCGTCTTCAACTGGCCGGTCAGTTCCCCGGCACCGATATGCTCGAACCGCCAATGAAGCTCCGAGGGAAGCTTGGCCAACGCCCTCAGCAACACGTCGTAGCCCTTCTTGCCAACGGCACGCCCGACGCTGACGATGCGGACGGGATCTGAAGGATCGGAGCCTGTGCGGCTGGAATGCGTGCCGTGGAAACGCTGGAAGCGATCGAGGTCGAGGCCATGATAGCTCAGATGAACCCTCGACTTGTCGCGCGCAAGGCTGCGGAGATGCTCGTAGCCCATGCGCGTGCAGGTCACGGTCCAGCGCGCAAGGTCAAGCTTTTCGGACAGTTCCCAGTTCGGCGAGGTCCAGATGTCCTTTGCATGCGCCGAACAGGTCCAGGGCGTGCCCGCAATCACGCTGGCATAGGCCGTCACCGAGGCAGGCGTATGGATGAAGTGCGCGTGCAGCCAGCGCGGCTGCCCCGGCCACTCGGCGGCGAGCACTAGCGCCTGGCCGAGGCGGCGAAAGCGGTTGCGGCTGAAATCGCGCGGCAGGTCCTTGAGGAACAAGCCCAGGGCGCGCCAGAACCCGGGCTTCGGCAGACAGCGCACGAGCCCGCGCAGGACCCTTAGCGGCTCCTCGTGCAGATATTCCGGCAGGTAGTGGACGTCGGCGCGGATTTCGTCGTGAACCGGGTGGCGCTTGCCGTCCGTTGGACGACGAAGCGAGATCAGGACGAGTTCCATCCCGGCGCGTTCGAGGCCAAGCAGTTCCTGGGCGATGAATGTTTCCGAAAGACGCGGGTAGCCCTTCAGCACGACTGCAATCTTGCGGTCTGTCGGCAATGCTTCAGCTCGATTTCTTCACGATGTTCAGGTGGTCGCTCGATGGCCGATCGAGCCATCTGCCGACGATTTCGGAGATGTGCACGAGGCCTTCCAGCCGCAGGCCGTTGGCGCTGCTTTTCGACGGTGGCGCGCGATAGGGCAGCGCCCTCAGCGCCGCCGCCAGCCGCAACGGATCTTCCGCCTCGTCCGGCAGGAGCATCTCGACCAGCCCCAGCTCGGCAGCCCGGCGCGCGCGGATCAATTGCTCCTCGCGCGGCTGGATGCGTGGCACGATCAGCGCCGGCTTGTCGAAGGAGAGGATTTCGCAATAGGTGTTGTAGCCGCCCATGGCGACGACGCCTTTGGCGCCGGCGATGAGCTCCTCCATGCGATTGTCGAATTCGATGATCTTGATGAAGGGGATCTTGCTGCCCTTGCGGATCAGCTTCTCCCGCTTCTTCACCGGCATGTAGGGCCCAAGCACGATCAGCGCCTTGTGGGTGAGCTCGGGATCTTGCTGATAGGCGTGGATGACGTCATGGATCAGGTCCGCGCCGTCGCCGCCGCCGCCCGTGGTGACGAGGATGTAGTCGCCCTGGGGCTTATGGCCCGGCAGTTCCTCGCGCGGAACGCTGCGCTGCAGGAAACCGACGAAGTTCATGCGCTCGCGCACCGCCGGCGGCACGTCGAGTTCGGTCAGCGGGTCGTAGAAGTCGGGCGGGCCGTAGACCCAGATCGTGTCGTAATACTGCTCGATCTTGCGCATGGTGTCGCGGCGCTTCCACTCGGCCTCGAGCAGGTGCGGCGCATCCATGACCTCACGCAGGCCGAGGACGAGCGTCGTGCCGTGCGCCTTCAGATAGGTCAGCGTCTCCTCGACCTCGCCGCGCAGGCCCATCGGCTCCTTGTCGACGATGAAGATATCCGGCTTGAAGGTCTCTGCCGTATGGCGAATGATCGCCTGGCGCATCTTCAGCGTCTCGTCGAGTTCGATATGGCGGTCGAGCGAGGTGTAGTCGCCATTGTGCAGCTTGATCACGCTCGGGATCTTCACGAAATCCACGCGCGCGCGATAGTCGAACGCGCCAGCAATCGTCGCCCCGGAAATGATCAGGATGTTCAAGCCGCGATAGTCTTCCACCAGCGAATGCGCGATCGTGCGGCAGCGCCTGAGGTGTCCGAGCCCGAACGTGTCATGGCTATACATGAGGATCCGGGCATCTTCAAAACGCCGCATCATGCAAGAAACCTTTCACTCAGGGTACGATGAACCGTTTCACGCGGGCCGTATAGCTGCGTCAAACCGGGCTTCATTTGTATGGATCGGCGGCGTCACGCAACCCATCTCCCAAGAAGTTGAACGCCAAAATCACAAGAATGACCGGAATTGTGGGAAATAGGAGCCAGGGATAGAAAGCAATGACGCTGACGCTTTTCGCCTCCGTCAGCAGAATGCCCCAGCTGGTGATCGGCGGCCTGAGACCGAGGCCAAGGAAGCTGAGCGCCGTTTCCCCGAGGATCATGCCGGGAATAGAGATGGTCGCGGTGGCGATCAGATGCGACATGAAACCGGGCACGAGGTGCCGGCCGATGATGCGGCTGCTCCTTGCGCCCATAAGCTGGGCCGCAAGCACATAGTCTTCCTCACGCAGGGCCAGCAGCTTCGAGCGGACAGCGCGCGCAAGCCCGGTCCAATCGAGCAGGCCGAGGATGATCGTGATCGCGAGGTAGATGAAGATCGGACTCCAGGTCGCCGGCATGATCGCCGCCAGCGACAGCCAGAGCGGAATGCTCGGGATCGACTGCAGCACCTCGATCACGCGCTGGACGATGAGATCGAAGACGCCGCCATGGTAGCCGGCGAGACCACCGATGACGATGCCGAGCACGAAGCTGACGGTGATGCCGAGAAGGCCGATGGTCAGCGAAATCCGCGCGCCATAGATGATGCGCGACAGCACGTCACGACCGAGGCGGTCTGTTCCGAGGAAGAAGGCCTGGCCGCCCTTTGCCGGACAGACGAGATGCACGTTGCTTTCGAACAGCCCCCAGAAGCGATAGCCGTCGCCGCGGCAGAAGAAGCGAAGCGGCTGCACGTCCTTGGTATCGTCGGCGTAGTTGCGCTTCAGCGTGTCCATATCCAGCGTCATCGTGCGGCCGTAGACGAAGGGACCGACGAACTTGCCCTCATGGAAAAGATGCACCCCCTGCGGCGGGGCATAGATGTAGTCCATGTTGCGTGTGTGCAGGTTGTAGGGCGCCAGAAACTCGCAGACGACGATCATCAGGTACAGCGCTGCGAGAAAGATGCCAGACGCAAGCGCGAGCCTGTGGCGGCGGAACTTCCACCACATCAATCGCAGCTGCGAAGCCTGGTTGACGCGCACCTGCTCGTCCGTCATCGCCTCGACGGAATAGGGATCGAACGGGGCCGTCGATACGTAGTGCGGCATGGGCTCGCCGGGCGCCGGGAGAAATGACGTCACTTGGTGCTCCTGCCTTGCAGCCGAATTCGAGGATCAAGAATGGCGAGCGCGATGTCGGAGATCAGCACACCGATCACCGTCAGGAAGGCCAGGAACATCAGGAACGACCCGGCAAGATACATGTCCTGGCTCTGCAACGCCTTGATCAGCATCGGGCCGGTAGTCTCGAGCGACAGCACGATCGCCGTGATTTCCGCGCCGGAGATGATCGCCGGCAGGATCGAACCGATATCGGAGATGAAGAAGTTGAGCGCCATGCGCAGCGGATACTTCACCAGCGTGCGCATCGGTGACAGGCCCTTGGCGCGCGCCGTCACCACATACTGCTTCTGCAGTTCGTCGAGCAAGTTGGCGCGCAGGCGCCGGATCATGCCGGCGGTACCCGCCGCGCCGACGATGATCACCGGAATCCAGATGTGTTCGAGGATCGACTTCGCCTTTTCCCAACTCATGGGTTCGGCGAGATACTTCTGGTCCATCAGGTGGCCGATGGAAATCCCGAACCAGATGTTGGCGAAGTACATCAGGATCAGCGCTAGCATGAAATTAGGGATGGCGATGCCGATCAGGCCCATCAGCGAGAGGCCGTAATCGCCCCAGCTGTACTGATGGGTCGCCGAGTAGATGCCGATCGGGAAAGCGATCAGCCAGGTGAAGATGATGGTGACAAAGGAAACGAGGATCGTCAGCCACAGGCGATCGCCGACGACGGCGCTGACCGGAAGCTCGTACTCGAAGGAATAGCCGAAGTCGCCCTGCAGCATGCCGCCGAGCCAGTAGACGTAGCGCAGCACCGGCGGCTGGTCGAAGCCGTACTCCTTCCGGAGCGCCTCGATCTGCTCCATGTCGACGCCTTCGCCCTGCGCCTTGATCTCGGCGACATAGCTTTCGAAGTAGTCGCCCGGCGGCAGTTCGATGATGGTGAAGACAAGGGCGGAAATGATGAGGAGGGTCGGAACCATCGCCGCGATACGCCAGAGAATATATCGCAGCATGTCAGCCTTCCTGTTCGATCCAGAAGGTGTCGGGTTTGTAGACACCGAAATAACACGTGGGGTCGAAGCCGTAGAGCGCAGTGTCAGGCACGTTCCTCAGCTTCTTTGCCACGAGGATCGGCTGGAGCGAAGCGTTGACGATGCCGATCGAGAACACCTGGTCGGTATAGATCGAGAGCATCCGGCTCCAGATCTCCGTCCGTTCGGCGTCCTCGGCCGAATGCCGCCAGCGCTGCAGCAGTTCCGTCAATTCGACGGCTGCCGGAAGGTCCGGGGCCTGGCCCATTTCGCCGTGGGAAAGATAGTTCAGCCCCCAGACCGGCCACTGCAGCTGGTCGTCGGCGGTCGGCGCAAGCTGGCCGGGGTTCATGCTGGCCGTCGGCACGCCATTGTCTATGCCAAACCACATCGACATGATGATCTCGCCACCGACGGCGCGGCTGCGGAACGTGTCGCGCTGCGATGTCCGGATGAAGAGCGATATCCCGACCTTCTGCCAGTAGTCGGTGATGAGCTGCAGCACGTCCGTCTCGAGCGTGCTCTCGCCCGCCGTCTCCACGACGATCTGCGCTGCGCGCCCGTCGGAAAGAATGCGGATGCCGTCGCTGCCCTTTTTGGTGAGGCCCGCCTCGTCGAGCAGTGCATTGGCCTGTTCCGGATCGTGGGCGACCCAGGCACTGGCAAACTCGGGCCGGAAGAGCGGACTGTCCGGCAGAATCGTATCGGCGCTTTCCTTCGTCAGGCCGTAGAACACCGCCTTGTTGATTTCGGTACGGTCGATGGCAAGCGACAGCGCGCGGCGAACACGCACATCCTGCAGCAGCGCCCGCCAGACCTCATCCGAGCAATTGAGATTGGGAAGCAGCGCCAGACGCGAACCCTGCGTCTTCTTCCACAGAAGCACCTTCACCGGGTAGCGCTTCTCGGAATCCTTCAGGAAGGTATAGTCGACGAAGTCGATACTGGTCGCCTGCAGGTCGCTCTCGCCGGTGCCGGTCTTGGCCGGGATCAGCGCCGAGGAACTGACGCTGAGCACAAACTTGTCGATATAGGGTAACTGCAGACCGTTCTCGTCGACGCGATGATAGTAGGGATTGCGCTCAAAGACGAATTGTTCGGCCGGAAGCGGCGTCGTGTTGCGCCAGGGGTCCAGCGTCGGCAGGTCCGGGTTTTCCGGGCGGTAGGAACGGGCCATGCGCATGTGCAGCTGGCTCCATTTCTTGACCCGCTCTTCTTTCATCAGGGCCTTGAGCTTGTCTTCTTCCTGATACTTCTCATGGAATTGTTTCAGGTAGGCCGATGGCATCACCACCACCATCGGCTGCGGGCCGGCGAGTTTCTGCAGGAAGTCGGGATTGGGCGTCGACCAGGAGTAGCGCACCGTGCGTTCGTCGATGATCTCGAACTTGGCGGCCTCGCCGTCCATGACCAGCGCCGTCGGCAGCCCGGCCGGGCTCAGCTTCTCGTTGTTGAGAACGTCGTCCCAGCAATAGCGGAAATCCTCCGACGTCAGCGGCGTGCCGTCGGACCATTTGTGGCCTTCGCGGATGTGGAAGGTGAAGATGCGGTCCTCGATCGTTTCGAAGCTTTCGAGAACGTCCGGCTCGATCTTCAGCGCCTCGTCGAAACCGACCAGGCGGGCATAGCCGTAGATCGTCATCAGGCGGATGTCCTTGGCGCTGCCGATCAGCATCCGCACCTCGCCGCCGTACTTGCCGGGCTGGCGCCCCATGGCTGCGACGTTGATGACGCGCGGCGTCTTCGGCAGACGCTCGGCAAGCGGCGGCAGCTTGCCGTCAGCAATCTGCTTTTCCCAGAACGCGGGCTCGCCCGCAGCCGCAAAGAGCCGCGTCGGCAGAGCCACGGTCGCAAGCAATGCCAGTACAGTTCGGCGGGTGATCATGGCCGCAACTCCCTTGCATCCACGGATCGGCGTGCCAGCACGATGTGGTCACCGCCGAGATCCGCGGGGATCAGCGCGTCGCCGGCATCGTCGTCCCGGAACTGTGGCCCCCAGCGCCGCATGTCCGAACCTTCGCTGTCCTTCAGCCGTTCGAAATCAAGCGGCCGGTCGAGATCCGGGTAAGGGACCGCCGCCAGCAGCGACTTGGTATAGGGATGAACCGGATTGCGCATCAGCACCTCTCGCGGCGCCAGTTCGACAATGCGCCCGGCGCACATCACGGCGATGCGATCGGCCATGTAGTCCACGACCGCAAGATTATGCGAGATGAACAGGCAGGTCAGCCCCAATTCCTTCTGCAGATCCTTGAGCAGGTTGAGGATCTGCGCCTGGACGGAAACGTCGAGCGCCGACACCGGTTCGTCGCAGATCAGCAGTTCCGGCACGAGCGCAAGCGCACGCGCAATGCCGATGCGCTGGCGTTGGCCGCCCGAGAACGAATGCGGGTAGCGGTTGATGAAGCGCTGGTCGAGGCCGACGGCCTGCAACAGCGACCGCACCGTCTCGACGCGCGACTTCGCCGTACCGCGGCTGTGGATCTCCAGCGGCTCGCTGAGGATGTTCTTGACGGTCATGCGCGGCGAGAGCGAAGAGACCGGATCCTGGAAGACCATCTGGATCTTGGATCGCATGGCCTTGAGGTCGTCGCCCTGCACCTTCAGCACATCGACCGGTCCCTCGCCATTGTCGAAGGTCACCGAGCCCTGGTCGGGCGTGATGGCGCGCATCAGGATCTTGCTGACAGTGGTCTTGCCGCAGCCGCTTTCCCCGACGAGGCCGAGGCACTCGCCACGGCGGATGTCGAAGCTGACATCGTCGACGGCGCGATGGAGCGTATTTTCGCCACCGCCGAACCAGGACGATTTCCGCGTTCCGTAGGTCTTCGAGACATTGCGGACGGACAACAGCACATCGGGACCGGCGCGCCGGTCGGCCGCCGAGGTCCCAAGCAGCGTGCCGGCCTTGACCGGCACTTCGCGCAGCGCCTTCAGCCGCTCGCCGGGCTTCATGTCGAAATGCGGAACCGCGGCCATCAGACCCTTGAGATAGGGATGCTGCGGATTGCGGAAGATCGCTTCGACCGGACCGGCCTCGACGATCTGGCCGTGATAGATCACCACAACCTCGTCGGCCATGTTGGCGACGACGCCGAGATCGTGCGTGATCAGCAGCATCGCCATGTTGAGCTTGACCTGAAGCTCGCGCAAGAGTTTCAGGATCTGCGCCTGAACCGTCACGTCGAGCGCCGTCGTCGGCTCGTCGGCGATCAACAGCGCCGGCCGGCAGATCAATGCCATGGCGATCATCGCGCGCTGGCGCATGCCGCCCGAAAGCTCGAACGGATACATGTCGTAGGCGCGCTTCGGATTGGCAAAACCCACATAGCCGAGCAGCTCTTCCGTTCGCGCCCGGCGTTCCGCCTTTTCCGCGTCCGTGTGGATCTTCAGGACTTCGGAAATCTGGTTTCCGATCGTGTGGAGCGGCGACAGCGATGTCATCGGCTCCTGGAAAATCTTGCTGATGCGCGTGCCGCGCAGGGCGCGGATCTCCTCCCCTTCCCGCTCGAGCGAGAGCAGGTCGATCGGCTTTGCCGCCGTCGTCGGGTCGTTGAACAAAATTTTGCCACCAACCTTGGCGACGTTGGGCAAAATGCCCATCACCGCCTGGCTGATTGCGGATTTCCCCGATCCGGATTCGCCGACGAGCGCCGTCACCTTGCCGGGCAAAATCCTGAAATTCGCGTTATTGACGGCTTGAACTTCGCCGCCGAGCACCGAGAATGTGATCCGCAGACCTTCAACTCGAAGCAGGTCCGCCCCAGATGTCATAGCAGCACGCTTCCCTCATTGCTTTTTATCCGCCGCCTCTAAAAAAAGACTAGCGCAGCTTCTAAGGGCTGTCCAGCACACCCGGTGGCAGACGAGGCTATACCCACCTGCATCTTCAGATGGTTAGAACGAAGGGCAGGCACCGCCCTTCAACACGTCGGCGCAATTGGGCGAGCGTCGGAAGTCGTCGTAAAACAGCGTCCAGTTGGTGTCATCGGCCGCCCGGTAGGGGCCGAACTTGAAGTACTGGTTCTTGCCGAGCCCCTTGTCGTCGTGGCCGATATGGCCGGTCACCGTGATGATCGGCTTGTCGTTGGCAAAGAGTTCGATGCGCCCCGTGCCATTGGCTCCCGGCAGCGTGTAGATCGCGAAATCGATCCAGCCGGACTTCGGGTCGGGCAACGGATTGCCGTGGCTCGTCACCTTGATTGCATCGGTGCACGCATTGAACAGGCTGCCGTCGATCAGCTCCCAATTGTTGTCCGCCGCGACCAGCATGCGCATCTGGTTGACGCCCGGCCGTCCCCAGACGGGGACTTCACCCGGCTTGCAGCTCGCCGGCTTTCCCTCAGGACCGGCCGAGAGCGGCGCGATATAGTTCGTTTCCACCGTGGCGAAGAGCTTGCCAGCCTCGAGCCTCAGGGCGAGGAACGGGCTGAAATCGCCCTCCGCACCCGGGTCGATCTCGCGCTTCCACTGGGCGATCAGATAACGATGGTCCTCGTTGGGGATCGGGTCGGCAAACTTGACGGCAAAGCCATACCAAACACCCTGGTCGTAGGGCACACGCAGTGCCGTCTTCTCCCAGATCTCGGCCCGCTCGCTGCAACCGTCGAGCGAATCGGGACAGGTCGGAACGACGCTCAGCTTGAGCGCGCCGTTGCCGTTGTGCTTGACGTCGCCCTGGAACTCCACCGTGCCGGCGGTCTGTTCGAAATTCTCGCGATAGTAGAGCCCGCCCTCAGGCGCGAAATCCCGCCCCTCGAAGCCGTCGGAAAGCTTGGTTTCCCATGGCTGCGCCATCGCGCTCCCGGCCATGAGGATGGAAGCGGCGAAAAGGACGGTACGAAACATTCTTCCCCCTACTGAAGCATCTTGTCGATCAGGCCGCGCGGCGGCTGCAGCGGACGCGTATTGCGATGAAGCAGCATGACATGCTCCGCCTCGGAAAGTCCATCCTGCAACACGTCGTCGAAGCGTTCGTCGGCCCTTGCGAGCAAGGCCGCGTCGTTGGGGTAGAGGATCGTGAATTTCTGCCGGACGCCCCGGAGCTTTTCCTGGCCGAGCGCCGTCCAGTCACCGCCGCAATAATTGACGAAGGCTTCGCTTGCGACGACGCTATGGGCGTATTTCTTGGTCAGGTTCTGCAACCTCTGGACTTCGTTGACGGCGGAGCCGAAAGCCGAGAACGTCAGCCGGTCGCGCAGGCCCACATTGCCGAACATCACGTTGCCCACATGCAAGCCGATGCCGTAGCCGATCGGATCGCGCGCCTGCTTGCGCCGCTCGCCGTTCAGCATGTCCATGCGGGCGGTTGCCGCGCGAACGGCGGCAAAGGCCTCCCGGGCGGCAAATTCCGAGGGTTCCTTGTGGCGCCCACAGGGATAGACGGCGATGAAGCCGTCACCGACGAAGCTCAGAATATGGCCGCCGTTGCGATTGAACGGGGCTGCGATCGCATCGAAATAGGTGTTCAGCGTCTCGATATAGGACTGACGCCCTTCCTTTTCCGCAAGCATCGTCGAGCGGCGCATGTCGCCCATGACGAGGATGGCGCGTACGGTCTCGCCGTCGCCGCGGCGAACCTGGCCGCTCATTACGCGCCGGCCGGCGCTGGAGCCGAGATAGGTGGTCAGCATGTTGTCGGCGAGCTTGCCGAGCACCGCCATCTTCGCGGCGACCGCCAGGTGATATTGCAGCTTCAAAAGCGCACCGATCACGTCATCTGTAAAACCACCGTGGCGATCGGTCGTCCAGGAACCAACCATGCCGTGGCCGGAATCGGCGCCCAGCGATTGCATGAAGGCGAGATAATCCGTTGCCCCCATTTCCTTGAGGTCGTCGAAAATCGGGAACTCGGACGGCGTATCCTGGTAGAGGCGCCGGCGGACATGCTCGAGATTGTTGTTAAGAAGGTAGTAATAGGGGCTCTGCAGGAACCGCTCGGGGTTGAGCGCCAGTTCCTCGTGCCGAAGGCCGCTGACCTCCACGCCCTTGCCGCGCACCCAGGTAAAACCCAACGCATCATAAAGCGGGTGCAGCATGGAGAAGGAAAGATGGACGCGCATCAGCGGCAGGCCGGCGGCCGCCAGCCGCTCGCAGAAGCCCTTGACGATCGTCTCCAGCGGCGCGTCGCTCAGCGATGTGCGCATCAGCCAGTCGGCGACCTTGTCGATGAGGATTTCGGATACGTTGTCGTTCGTCGGGCCCATTTCGCGTCCTCGCATGACAGACCGTCCCGCGTCAGCATCCGGAGACGGCGAACGCCCCGGCAATTTGCCGGTTCATGTTCGCGGTGGATGATGATGAGCCGTGCCCGTTAAGAAAATGCTCCAACCGATTCCGGCGTCGATGACGTGCAGGCACCCGGAATGCGGCACTTATATGTTGCAGATATTCACGCGCGCCGCCAATTTCCAGAGGCGGACGAAGATTTTTCCGACCTGTTGCAGCACGAAGATTTGATAGCCGGCTCACCGGCCTGCCGACAGCCGCAGCGCCGTGCCTCGCTTGACTTGGGGCTTGTTTCTCTCCAACAAACCACGACATGTTCGCGCGCCGCGCCTGTCTGTCCACGAGATCCGGAACCGAAACTTGACCTCACCTCATTTCGAAAGCCTGCTGTCGTCCATCTCCGCCCGGAGCGCCAAGGTCGGCGTCATCGGGCTCGGCTATGTCGGCCTGCCATTGGCGATCGCCGCTGCGCGCGCGGGCTATTCCGTCATCGGTTTCGACATCGATCCCGGCAAGATCGTCGCGCTCGACGCGGGCAAGTCCTATATCGGAGCGGTCTCGGATGCTGTTCTGGCTAAGGAGAGCAGCGCCGGCCGCTTCCGTTCCACGACGGATTTCCTCGAACTGTCCCGTTGCGACGTCATCGTCATCTGCGTACCGACGCCCCTGACCAAATACCGCGACCCGGACCTTTCCTTCGTCGAAAAGACGTCGCGGGCGATCGCCGCGACCCTGCGCCCCGCGCAGCTCATCGTCCTGGAATCGACCACCTACCCCGGCACGACCGACGGCATCGTGCGCAGCATTCTCGAGGAAACCGGCCTCAAGTCCGGAGCCGAATTTTTCGTCGGCTTTTCGCCGGAACGCGAAGACCCCGGCAATCCGGTCTATGAGACCGTGAGCATTCCGAAGGTGGTCGCCGGCGACGGGCCGGAGGCGTCAAAGCTGATGGAGACGTTCTACGCCTCCGTAGTCAAGACCGTCGTGCCGGTCTCGTCCAACGCCACGGCGGAAGCCGTGAAGCTCACCGAGAACATCTTCCGCTCGGTCAACATCGCGCTCGTCAACGAATTGAAGATCGTCTACGAGGCGATGGGCATCGATGTCTGGGAAGTGATCGAGGCGGCCAAGACCAAGCCGTTCGGCTACATGCCGTTCTATCCCGGCCCCGGCCTCGGCGGGCACTGTATTCCGATCGACCCCTTCTACCTCACCTGGAAGTCGCGCGAGTACGACCTGCCGACGCGCTTCATCGAGCTTGCCGGCGAGATCAACTCGGCCATGCCGCGCCACGTCGTCAGCCGGCTGGCCGAAGCGCTGGACCGGCACGCGGGCAAGGCGCTCAGCCGCTCCAACGTCCTCGTCATCGGCCTCGCCTACAAGAAGAACGTTCCCGATATTCGCGAGAGCCCTTCGCTGCGTCTGATCGAACTGATCGAGGAGCGTGGCGGCCGTACCTCCTATCACGACCCCTACGTCGCCGAGATCCCGCCGACACGCGAATATGCTGCTCTGAAGGGCCGCCGTTCGGTGGCGCTCGACGAGCCCACGGTGGCGGCGTTCGACGCCGTGCTGATCGCCACCGACCACGATCAGGTGGACTACGCGGCCCTCGCCAAGTGGGCGCCGCTCATCGTCGATACCCGCAATGTCTTCCACCGCAACGGCCTGACGGGCAGCCACATCATCAAGGCATAGCGCGACGGATGACGCGCATCGCCGCCGCAACGTTAGGCAGCGCCACCCGCGAAGGGTGGGGCGGCCTTGTTGCGCGCCAGCGCAGCCTTGAGATTGCTTGCCGCCACCGCATAACCGCCTGAGGCACCGTCGACGAAGTGTATGTGGTCGCGGGTCATGGGCGTCGGCACGATGCAGGTCATCAGCGCCGAATCCTGCCGGTGTAGGCCATAATGCCCGACGCCCTCGGCCTCTGCCCGCTGCAATCGCGCCTCGATCCGCTCGAGGCGCGCCGCGCTGATATCGATCGTCATTTTCAGGCCGTCGTCGAATTTGCGGAAGTCGGTGTTGTCGGCAAGGTCACGGCGATACCGGTTCGTATCGAAGGGGCCGAGGTTCCAGCCCATGCGAAGGCAGACGAATAGTGCCAGCGTCTGCACGGTGATGATGCAACGCTTCAGGAAACGCCGTCCTCGCGGAGCGGCCGCACGCGTCTCGGTGTCGATCCCCTGGAAAGAGAACCGCGCGGTCGGCCCGAGCTCGGGAACAGGGTGACCGCCGCGGTCTTCCTCGTCGGCAAGCGCGACGACGTCGGCGATCAGCGCCTGAAATTCCGGGCCGTTGCCCTTTGCCCCCGGCACCGCGATGATCGAAGCGATGGTGCCGTGGCGGGACTCGATCGGGTTCCAGCGACAGGAAAGGCCGGTCAGGTCGGGCCGGCTTCCGGCAGGCGCCGCCGCGACGTGATAGCGCCCGGCCTTCATTGCCGCCTCGGCCCAGCTAGCGCCACCGCCAGCAAACATCGCGTAGGAAACCTCGTCGCTCGCCTTGAAGCGGGCGACGCGCATATCGAGCCCGTGCTGGCGAATGTCGCCGACCGGAACAAGCGCGGTCCGCAACTCAAGGTCTAGTTCCTCCGCCACCCAGGTCTTCACCGCCGCAAGCGCATCCCGCGCCCGGTCGGCCATCGAGGCCGGCAGCGCCGCCAAGGCGCCGTCCCCCCCGAATACGAAGGGCATCGTCTTTTCTTCGAGCACGTTCATCAGGGCGGATATGACGCTCGCGCCGGCCATGTTGACCGTCTTGTAGCGGCCGTCGGCAATCGCGCCGGTCGAATTGACGATATCGGCGACGGCCAGCAGCCAGCCATCCGGCAATGGCCGGTAATTCGCCTCGTCCGCGACGCCCTCGAAGGCGTCGAACAGCGGCACGCTATCGTAAAATCGGCCTTCCATTGCTTCAGCCATCAGCGCCTCGATCTTCGCTCGCTCTTAACGTTCGATAGATAATTCACGCAGGAGCGCAACAAAAAGTTTCATTGGCTGTTACCACGGGGACACCTCTTTCTGGTTCGATGGCCTAGAAGACATGCGAGGAGCGGATTTGGCTGGAGCGGGACTTGGCGACGCGAAGGTTAGTTTCCAAATAATAACCCATGGCATTGCAGGGGTGTGGCCATCTGTGCTTGTTTAACAGTCACACAAGGATCAAAATGGTCCAAGCGTGCGTAGTGAAGCCGAAACTGAATGCGTGACGACAACTTTCGAGTGCGGTTCTGGGGCGTAAGAGGAAGTTTGCCGGTCTCCGGCCAACAATACGTCGCCTATGGGGGAAATACATCCTGCATCGAGATTCGATGCGGCAAGGACGTATTGCTGTTCGACGCCGGTTCCGGCCTGCGCGAGGCGGGCTATGCCCTGATCGCCGAAGGTGTCGAAGAGTTCGATCTGTTCTTCACCCACAGCCACTACGACCACATCATCGGTCTTCCCTATTTCAAACCCATCTACAAGTGTCGCAATTCGGTGCGCTTCTGGTCCGGCCATCTGCACGGCACCATGACCACGCGGGAGATGATCCGCGATTTCATGCGCCCGCCGTGGTTCCCGGTGGATCCCGACATCTGTCAGGCTAGCCTCGACGGCATGGACTTCAAACCGGGTGACGTGCTGACCCCACGTGCCGGCGTCACCATCCGCACGACGAGCCTCAACCATCCTGGCGGCTGCGTCGGCTACCGGATCGAATGGAACGGCCGCGCCGTCGCGCTCGTCTACGATACCGAGCACGAGCCGGGCGTTCTCGATCCTGGGGTCCTTGAGCTGATCGCCGGTGCCGACCTGTTCGTCTACGACTGCACCTATCTCGAAAGCGAGATGGAGCATTTTCAGGGTTACGGACATTCGACCGGGATGCATGGCGCAAGACTGGCAATGGCCGCCGGCGTCAAGCAGCTTGCCATGTTCCACCACGACCCGTCGCGCACCGACGAGGCGTTGGCCGCCATGGAACGCGACGTCCAGGCGACGTTCCCCGGTGCCTTTGCCGCCCGTGACGGACAGATCGTCGAGCTCGACTGAGCATACGATACCGCGTCGGAGCAGGCTTCACATTCCCCTGCGCAGAAAATCCCGGGCGGAACTATTTCTCGCCCTGCGGATTCCTTCTTTCCAAAGAAGGAGTAGCGCATGAACAAGGACAAGAAGGCCCAGCAGGCGATCGAGGAAACCGGCAAGGAACCCTCGGGTGGGCAGAATCTTCCGACTGCAGGTCCCCATGCGAAGGATCGGCTGACCGACAAGAGCAAGACGCCCGGCTCCGGCTTGCTGCCGGACAACGACGACGACGCGATCGTTCCCGGTAGCGGCTGAGGGTGTCTAAGCGTGGCCGTCGCACGCGACGGCCGCCTCGACCTTACATCGCGGCAAGCGCCCATTCCGAGACGCTTTCGAGACAGTCAGCGAAGCATTTGTCAGCACAGATCTGTCAGGCTGTGAGATCGGCACCGGTCCGCCAGCGACAGGCCGGATGCCCGGCCGTCAGGGCGAACAGCGCCTCCATGAAGGACCAGACGCCGGCGTCGTGAACCAGATGATGGGTGAGCACGCCGATGGTTCGCCCGGTCTGATCCCGCTTCTCTTCATCGCCACCGCAGACCTGCCGCAGCCGGCCGATTAGGTCAGACACGATTGCCGCGTGGTCGCGGCAACCGCGTGTTCCCTGCCAGTCCATCACATCGACATGGGTGTTGACGAGCTTGAACGGCGAAGGCTTTTCGGGGCCGTAGACCGAGAGCGCTTCAAAACCGATCCCGGGCAGGCCATCCAGAAGCGCGGCATCGATCCGGTTCCACGGCGGCACCAGCATCGGCACGAAGCTGCGCGGAAACAGCGCCTGGAGGCGCGCATAGCCCTCGGCGAGTTCCTGGAGAACCGTTGAGCGCGGCCGGTGGGCGCCGAGTTCCTGCTTCTTCTCTTCCGGTAGAGCGTGGTTGCGATGCGCCCAGCCGTGCACCGCGATGCTGACGCCGGCATGCCCATCCAGGTGGCGCGCAAGCGCCTCGCCCGTCAGCGCCGGCGGCACGGCGATGACCACGGGAAGCTGGTGGCTGTCGACCAGCGACAGCAGGCGGTCAAGCGCTGCCGTCGGCTCGGCGGCATCGTCGTCCCGCAGCCAGAAATCCACCTGTCGCCCGGATTCAGCCACGCGGTCGAGCGCGGCGGCAAGCTGCTGCCAGTGGGATTGCGTCATGCCGTCGCCTCCAGGTGCTCGTCGAATATCGTGCGCAGCCGCCCCGTCGCGGCAGGAAAGGAACGTTCCTCGTGGACGAACCGTGCGGCTGCTGCGCCCAATCTTCGGCTACGAGCCGGGTCCTCTATTAGCGCCCGCATCGCCGCCGCGAAGGCCGCCACATCGCCGTCGGACGTGAGGATCCCTGTCTCGCCGTCCTTGACCACTTCTGGCACGCCGGCAGTATTTTGCGCAACGATCGGCAGGCCCGCCGCCTGGGCTTCGAGGTAGGCAAGCCCATAGGCCTCGCCGCAACCCGGCCAGACATAGAGGTCGCCGCGCGCAAGAATGGCCGGCAGATCGGCAGCGCTCCTTTCGCCGAGCCATTCCAGCCGGTCGGACGCCAGGGTCGAAAAAGCCTGTTGCACCTCGTTGCGGCACGGACCGTCACCGACGATCGTCAGGGTCCAGCGGCTATCGGCGATGCGTGTCAGCGATTGCGCCAGCATGCGGTAGCTGTCCATCTTGTCGCCGCTGCGCATCATCGCGACAACGACCATGCGGCAGAGGTCATCCGTGCTTCCGCCGGCCGGCACGAAGGGGGTCGCATCGATGAACGGCGCAAGCATCGCGTGGCGGCAGTCGGGCGCGGCCTCCAGCAGCCCATCGCGGTCCCGGCGCGTCAGACAGATGTTGACCGCCGCCTGCTTAATGGCCTGGAGCACGTGGCGCTGGGCGATCGCGCGCACACCCTCGTTTCGCCGCGCCGAATACGAAGCTTCGGCCGTCACATAGGGGATGGCGAATTCGGCGGCGAGTGTCGGACCGAGGAGATCGGGCGCCTTGTAGTAGGGATGGTAGCAGAACCAGAGATCGGGGGCGCCGTCGCGCGTCCAGTCCTGCCGAAGGCGGGCGATCTCACCGGCCGCCCTTTGCTCCAGCTCATGAAATTCTGCGTCCGATGCGGTCGCCATGAAGCTGCGCAGGCCCGAGACGACCGCGACCTCGTGCCCTCCCGCGTCGAGTGCCGCAACCAGCATGCGCGCCATCAGCCGGTCGCCCGAGGGAACCGGATGGTCAGGAGATTTCAGCGGTGCGTAAAAGGCGATCTTCATCCGCAGCGAGCTATCGTTTCTCCGCAGCGCAGTGTCAACCGACTGCACCGGAAGCTTGCCGCTTTCCGATGGCAACGCGGGAATGAAAAGGACGCGTCCGCGCCGCCAATTGCGGCCAGGGGCATGCCAGGCGCGGCCGCCACCGGTTCATCGGTCGATCGGTAAATCGTAGTAATCCCGGCGGATCAGTTTCAGCGAGCGGTCCGGCTCGATGACATAGGTTTCCTGAACGAAGCTGTTGCCGCTCGTGAAGCGGTGCGGGACGATGCTGCCGACCGGCGCTTTCGTCAGCTTCGTGCGGGGCTGCCCGCCATAGGTGATGCTGCCGGGGATCGGCTCCAGGTCCGGCGTCGTACAGCCCGCAAGCGTCACCGCGGACAGAGCAAGCAGGCCATACAGCCCACCAAGACTTCGGATGCTTTTCACCATGATCACCTGGCGAGCCCGGTGCCCAACGCGCGGTGCCCGCCACTCCTTGTTTCGTTTCTCTTCTTCCAGCCCGTGGCCGGACCGCGAAATGTGACCGCCACGCCCACTAAGGTGTTGCGACCACCCCTGTGCTGCCGGCCTTCTCGACCGAGGTTTCCGTATCATGCTCCGACAGCAGGCTATAGGCGACATAGTATTTGTAGATGTTGCTGACGTATTGCACCGTCTCGCGCCCGACGATCGCCGCCGCGGCATTCTCGACATTGCCGAACCAGAGGTTCGGGTCGAGCCCCATATCCTTGGCCTTGGCCCTGAACTTGCGGAGGTTTCCTGGCCCGGCATTGTAAGCCGCGAAGGCGAAAAGCATCTGGTTTTTCGGTGTGACGGCCGGGTCGTTGATGTAGGTATCGACGAGGTAACGCAGATATTTCGAGCCGGCCTCGACGTTGAGGTTTTCGTCCTTGTCGATGCCCTGGATGTTGACGGCCTTGTCGGCGGCGGTCGATGGCAGAAGCTGCATGATGCCGACCGCGCCCCGGTGGCTGCGGCGGGACTGGTCGAGCTGCGATTCCTGGTAGCCCTGCGCCATCAGCATCAGATGGTCGAAGGAATAGGTCTTCCCGTGCGTGCGGAAGATTTCCACGAGTTGCTTGAAGCGCTCGACATCGGCCGGCGCATAGGCGCGCTTCAGCATCTTGTCGCCCTTGTAATAAGTGCTCCTCAGAATGTTGCCGAAGGTGGTCCCCACCTTGTGGGTCTTGACGAAGTCGTCGAGCACCCCCTTGAGCTTGGGGCTGTCCTTGCGGATCGCCCAGGCGATTTCGCCATGGTCGGAAACGACGATATCGTCACGCACCTTGAGGTCGGTGAACACCTTCACCCAGATGTCCGCCTTGTATTTGTCGACGACCGTCCAGGGCAACAGGCCGGCGTTGATCATCTCCAGGACATCTTCGTCCTCGAGATTCTCATCCATGTCCTTCAGCGCGATCGGCGCGCGGCCGGCCTTTTCGAAGCCGGCACTGAGCGCCGCCAGGTGCTCGTAGTAGCTGCTCGATCGGCGCACATGCAGTTCCTGTCCGCTCAGATCGTCGACGCTCGTGATCGCCGGAGCCGAAGGACCGGTGACCAGCACCTCCTGCGCTTCGTCAAAGAGCGGCGCAGTGAAATCGACCTTTCCAAGCCGTGCCTCGGTGATCGTCAGATTGGCCATGACGATGTCGCCGAGCCCTTCTTCGAGCGCCGACAGCAAACGTGCCCGCGGCATCGGTAGGAACCCGACGCGGATCTTGTCGATCTGCTTCTTGCGTCCCTTGTTGAGCTCGTTTTCGAGCGCCGTGCCGAACTCGACGGCTGTGCCCAGTTGCTGGCCGCGATCGACGAAGTAGATGGTCTTGCTGAACGGCACGAGAATGCGGATTAACCGCCGCTTCTCCATTCCATCGAAGTCGTCCTTGTGGGGAACGAACATCGAGCGAAGGAATTGCTCGTTCGACTGTGCCAGCGCACCGCTTCCCGTGAAGAACACGAGAAGCAGCAGCCCCAAGAGAACGCGTTTCATGTCAGCCCCCAGCCCGAGAACCCTGTTGCCGAAATGCTATTCCTGCGGCGGACCGCCTTCGCCGAGCGCGGCGGCCGCATTCTTCTTGGCGATGGCGTCACGGGTCGCAGCGGCCGCGGCGACCGATTGCTGCTGCTCGTCGCCCGCCACCTGCACGGTCGGCGAGGCGAAATTGATGCCATTTTCCTTGAAGGATTCCTTGATCATGACCTGCGCCCGACGCCTTACCTGGGTCTGTGCCCCCGGCTTGGTCTTCATGGCGAAACTCAAGGTCATGCCGTAGTCGCCAAAGTTCTCGACGCCCTTCATCTTGACCGTTTCCAGGATCAGCGGCCCGATGTCCGGATCCTCGAGCAGCTTGGCGCCGATGCCCTTCACCAGCTTCTTCACCTTGGCGACGTCGGCATCGAAGGAAACGTTGATCAGGAACTTGTCGATCACCCAGTCTCGGCTCATGTTCTGCACCGCGCCGAGCGAGCCGAAGGGCACCGTATAGACCGGGCCACGGTGATGCCTGAGCTTGACGGAGCGAATGCTGAAGGACTCGACCGTGCCCTTGTAGCTGCCGCTCTGGATGTACTCGCCGATCCGGAAGGCATCGTCCATCATGTAGAAGATGCCGCTGATGACGTCCTTGACCAGCGTCTGCGAGCCGAAGCCGATCGCCACGCCGAAGACGCCGGCGCCGGCGATCAGCGGGCCGATTTCCACCCCTAGGCCGGAGAGCACCATCAGCACGGCCACGACGGCGATGAAGGCCGCCAGAAAATTGCGCAGGATCGGCAGCAAGGTCATCAGGCGGGTGTTGCGCGCGCGCTCGGCCGCATCCTCCGTCGCATGGTTGGCCTGCTTGACGCGCAGGTTGATGAAACCCTTCACCAGCTGCCAGACCAGATCTGCAGCCAGCAGAATGACGATGCCCGCCAGGACGCCGCGGAAACCCCGATTGAAAGCGTCGTCCTGCATCATCGACGTGGCGCCTACCTTGAAGACGAGCGCCAGCCAGCCGGCTGCCAGCGCGATGACCAGCAGCCGCGCGCCGCGCTCGATGAAGATATTGCGCATGACACGGGCCCCGTCTTCGGCCGAGGCGTCCAGCATCGTCTTGGTGAAGGCACTGGTGAAGCGCAGCAGCGGCGGCAGGCCGATCAGGTAAAGGCCGATCCAGAACAGCACGTCCATGCCGGCGACCCAGAGCAGCCACAGCACGATCAGGAACGCGACCAGGAACACATTGCCGACGATGCGGCGCGAGCCGATGACGGCGCCGACCGGACGTCGCACCACGGTCAGGATCCCGAGCCCCAAGACCACCAGGCCGAGCACTGCGGTGATGAGATTGCGCACGTCGGCAGAAATCGACAGCGCACTCATCGCATCGCCGACACCCCACACGAGCGCTCCGCCAGCGATCAGCCACAAGGCATGCCGATGCCAGAAGCTTGCCTCATCAGGCGTGAGCGAGAGGTAGCCCCCTCGTCCATCCGCGCTCTCCTCATTGACAGGCCCGCCCGTAAGGACGGCCGACGCGATGATCATCAGTAGGCGCGCTCCGATCCAGGCACCGAGCAGCGGCGCGATCGTCGTTTCCAGCCGCGGCGGCCAGTCGGCGATCGCCAGCACCGACATGGTGGCAGCCGCAAAGACGATGAGCGGCAGGACCCGTGTGAGCATGGTGCGGGCAGGCCCCGTCAGCACCGCCCCCTTCAGGCTGCGTCCGAGCAGCCAGCGCAGGAGGTATTCGGCGCCGTAACCGATCGCCAGGATCAGGAAAAACCCTTTGAGAATGGGCGCAGTGCCGTGGCTCTCCATGTCGCCGGCAAGGCGCTCCTGTGCCGCCCGAATTTCCGGACCGACGCGCGGAACCGCATTGCCGATGCCGGTCAGGTGACGCCGGATTTCGGCGGTCCACCGCGCCACGACACCGGTCGCGGGCGTTCCGTCCGCTGTATCAGCCGACGCGGCCGGCGCCGTCTGTTTCGTCGACAGCCACTGCTTCACTTCCGGATCATCGAGAAGCTGGATCAGTTGCTGGACCTTTGCGGGCGGGGCCGCAGGCGCGGCCTCCTGCGCCAGTCCCGGCGAAACCAGCCCGAAGACAACGGAAAGAAAAACAAGGAGACCGATGACCGGCCCCAGAAACAAACGACCCGACGACCTGACACAGCCCATTCTCAACACCCCCGACGAACATGCCCGTCCCCCGACCGGCACGACTCCCAATCTTTACAAAGGCTAACATACCACCGAACTGTTGCGCTAACGTCAAAAAGCGGCGCGGTCAACGGCGGCGGAAACCGCCACCGCCATGGAACCCGCCACCTCCGTGGAACCCGCCTCCGCCATGGAAGCCACCCCCGCCGCCAAATCCACCACCGCCCTGGAAGCCGCCGCCACCGTGGAAGCCGCCGCCGTCAAAGCCGCCACCGCCAAAACCACCCGGGCGGTCGAAGCCGCCGCCGCCACCGGCCGGGAAGTTCAGCGGCCGCTGATCGAAGGACTGCCGCTCGAAGGTGCGCTGGTTGCCAAGCTGCCGGCCGATATTGTCGATCGCCAGATGATCGGGAGCGTGCTCGCGGGCAGCCCGCGCCGCACCCTGGCCGGTTTGCTGGCGCGTCTCGATCCGCTGGTTGAGGTTTGCAGCCGCATCCGGATGGTTGGCGGAGAATTGCTCACCGGCTTTTGTCCTGTCCTGGATCAAAGGCTTCTGGACCGGCTGCCAGCCGTCCGGCGTATGCTTCTGCCATTGTCCGTCGTCACGTCGATAGACGTTTCCGTCGCGGCCGGCATAGACGTCACCGCCCTTGCCCCCGGCGACAAAGCCGTGGTTGCCCTCCGACGTGCGCCAGTTGACGCCGGCGCCGTTGGCAGTCGAGCCGCCGCTGATGCGGGCAAAATCGGACCCGTGCTTGACGGCGGCCGTGCCCCAGCTGCCGTAAACGTTATGCCCTCCACGGGCGATCGCCGCGTTGCCGGTGCGCGGATTGTAGGCGGCAACGAAGCCGCGGTCTCCGTTCGGCCCGTAGCCAACCGCGCCGCGAATATAGGTGCCCGTGCGCGGATTGTAGGCCGCACCGGCAGCAATGCCGCGATAGGGCCCGTAGGCATATCCGTAACGGCCGAACGTGCCGATGGCGGGGTTATAGAAAGCGCCGACGCCATAGGTCACCGGGCGCGGATAATAGGGCCAGTAGCCGCCACCGGCCCAGCCGTAATCCCAATAGTCGTCATAGTACCAGCCGGTGCCGTAGACGAAGGTATCCCAGGCAAGATAGGCGCCGAGATAACCCATCGTATAGCCGAACCAGACCGCATCGGGCTCGGTATCGTAGATGCGCACATAGGTGGCATTGTAGATCGGCGACGACGGCGGGATGGTATAGATCTCGTCCGGCACCGCCTTTGCCACGGCGAATGGCCCGGTCGGTGCATCGCCGACGAACCACACCCCGTCCTTCAGCACGAAGTACTTATCGCCGACCTTGATGACGGTCTCGTTGGTGTTGACCGCATAGGTCAGGGAGGTCCCGTCGATCTTTTCGAACTTCGGGTCGCCGCTATAGGCGACGTCCACGGTGACCGAACCGTCGAGGGCGACACGCGCCTTTTCGGGGATGCTGGCCTTCAGCCGTGCCTCTGCATTCTCGGAGGTGCCGGGAACGGATGAGCGCACCGTGTAGTAGGCCGCATCCTGCGGGATGTTCTGGAAGTCCTGCGGCAGTTTGGGTGTCGCAAAGGTCCAGGGTCCGTCGAGCGAGGCGCTCGCGAACCAGCGCCCGGATACGAGGATGTACCAGCTGCTATCGGCGTCACGGTAAAAGACGTCGCTCTCGGTGTTGGTCGCAACCTTGAGGCCGGTGCCCGGAACCTGCTCGAGTTTCGGCTCACCGTCGAAGGCGAGCAGTTCCGACGGCTTGTCCGAATAGATGACGTCGGGCACGATCACCTTGTCTGCCTGCGGCGGGATCGCCGCCTTGGCATCCTTCCAGTTGTCGTCGTCCGGCAGCTTGCTGAGAATGTCGGGAAGCGATGCCGCAGGCTGCCATCTCGAGGACATGTCCTTGGACTGCAGCCATGACTTGTCGTTGCGCAGGTAGTAGGTCGCATCGGCCTCGACCTTGAACAGGTCCCAATTGGTGTTGACCGCGAAGGAGAGCCCCTCGACGCCCTTGACCGGGGCGAGCACGATCTTGCCATCGGTCTGCACCAGGATTGCCGGCTTCTTGCTGACGAAGATCGGCGGTGCGTCGGCCTTCAGCCCCTCGACATTGCCGAGCCGCTGATAGTCGGCAAGGCTCGCCGTCAGCTTGTCCTCCGAAACGGTTATCGTCCCGACCGGCATCAGCTTGCCGACCTCAAGCGTCAGGTCCGCCAGCTCTTTGCGGTCGAGGACGGAAAAGTTGATCTCCGTCATCTTGATGTCGGAAACGACGACCTGGCCCGACGCACTGTCGGCGTCGGTCTTGCCGGTAACGCCGACCACGCCGAAGATCGGTTTGGCGTCGTCGGACTGCTTGTATTCGGCGGCAATCAGCGCATCGAGTTCGGTAAAATCCTTCCAGTCGTTGATCTGCGGCTGGTAGAGCGTGATGGTCGCGCCGCTATCGGTCTTGTAGGCGCGCGGCCAGCCGAGCCCCTTGGGATCGGCATCGTTCAGGTACTTGCCGCTGACGAAACCGTTCTGGCCGTTGAAGCTCACCGCGCACCAGGTGCCCGCATCGTCGCATTCCTTGACATCGACCTCGGTTCCCTCGGCGATCGTGCCCAGGCTGTTGAAGCCGGTTCCCGGTCCTTCCCGGAAATTGACGGAGGCGCTCGTCGTCGCCGGCCCGGCCTGCGCCGGAACGGTGGCAATCGCGAGGAGAGTGAAAGCGAGCGTCAGTCTGCGCATTAACGGTTCTCCGAGATCCCGGGCGGCCCGACGCGCGCCCGCAACGACTGAAGCAGAAGCCGACACCGGAACCGGTTGAGCCATAAGCATCTTTGCCCGCTGCCGTAGCGCAAGTACGTAACAGTAACGGCGACCGTAACGGGTCAGCGAGACGATGGATGCGACGGCGCAGAGCGTGTCGCAGCATACGGCCGCACGGAAGCGATTCGGAGCGCCGCAGGGGCGCATGCCGTTTCACCACCCCTTACGGTCCTTCAGGTCGCCCGCTTCTGTCCCGATCGCGACGGTCGCTATCCCGTCTCCCCAAGGGAAATCATCAAAGCGTCGCAAATCTTTGTGTTTTAGCCCGTAGTGATTGCATAGAGTCATTTATTCAAGCAAACTCATATGCATGATTTGACCACTCCTACGTGCGGAGGAAATACAAGTGAACACGAAAGCCCCCAGCCAGATCGATGTCTTTGTCGGTTCCCGCGTCAGGATGCGTCGGTTGATGGCCGGACTGAGCCAGGAGAAGCTGGCCGACGGTCTCGGGATCACATTCCAGCAGGTACAGAAGTACGAAAAAGGCACCAACCGCATCGGCGCGAGCCGTCTGCAGGCGATCGCCGATATCCTCGGCGTGCACCCGAGCTTCTTCTTCCAGGAGGGTGAAGACCCTGCCGGCGCACGCAACGGCGACACAACGCGCGAACCGAGCGAAATCTCGTCCTTCGTTTCGTCGAAGGAAGGCATCGCGCTCAACCGCGCTTTCCTGAAGATCACGGATCCGGTGCTGCGCAAGAAGATCATCTCGCTGGTGGCAGCCGTTGCCCAGACGCCGGAGACCGAGACCGCCCGCTCAAGCGCGAGCCACGCTCAGGACCTGCACGGCTAAACACCCGCGCCCGACAGGCCAGCGCCCGACAGGAATGACCGGATGACATTCAGACTGCAGACCCTCGGGCGCTTGCGGCTCGTCGATAACGGCGGGCGTGAGGTAGCGTTTCCCGAAAAGGGTCTGCTGATCCTGTGTCATCTGATCGTCGACGGCCACAGCGAGCAGTCCAGAAACGATATCGCCAAGCGCCTTTGGGACGAGATCGTCCCGAGCCAGGCCTTCGTCAATCTGCGCAAGACGATCTCCCGCATCAGCGCGCGCCAGGAAGAGCTCGGCTGTCATTTCCTGAGTTTCTCGCCGTCGTCCGTGCGCCTCGACGCCAGCCGGCTCAAAAGCGACGTCGATGCCATCGGGCGTGAGGCCGGCGATCCGCTTTCGCGTCTCCAGTGGGCGGTCGAAACGTTCCAGGAAGACTTCCTCAAGGACCTGAAGTCCCAGGGCCAGGCGCTGCATGGCTGGATCGAGCGGCAGCGTGGCGAGCACATGGCGCTGCTGCGCGAAAGCCTGCTGCTCGCAGCAGCGGAGGCGACGAACAACCATCGCAAGCTGGTCAAGGCGGCGGCGACCCGGCTGCTCGAGCGCAACCCGCTCGACGAGGACGTGCGCAAGATCCTGACCCAGGCGTTTCAGCTCGAAGGCAATCACCTGGAGGCACGGGCCGTCTCGAATGGCGGCGGTGCGATCGCGGTCAGCAGGCCGGAATTTCGATCGGTCTCCACGATAATTGCGCCCACGCCGGAGGCGGCCGTCGACACGCGCCCGCCGCGCGTCGTCCTTCTGCCGCCGAACAACGGCGCGATCGACAGTCCGGCAACACAATTTGCGAGCGCCCTGATCGAGGATGTGACGATCGGGCTTTGCGCGCTTCGCTCGGTTTCGGTGATCGCGCCCTATACGGCCGCGCAGATCAGCCTGCAGGCCGACAAGGCCAACACCTACCAGAAGCATGCCATCAGCTACATTCTCGACACGCGCCTCACCGACGAAGGCAGCCGGCTGACACTCTTCACGCAACTGATCTTCTTTGCCAATGACGAGGTGATCTGGGCCGACCGTTTCAATCTCGACGGTGACGGGCTGATGGCGTCGCGACGGGAAATCGCCCGCCAGATCGCGCTGGCGATCGCCAACCAGGTGGAGCGCAACGAGACCCATCGCCAGAGCTACGAGACCAATGTCGGTTCCTACCGCAACTTCCTGCTCGGCCAGCGCTATCTCAAGCAGCTCAATCTTCCGGAGGTACGGCGCGCCCGCAAGAGTTTCCGCGAAGCGCTCTACCAGAACGGCGACTTCGCGCCGGCGATGAGCGGTCTGGCCCGCAGCTATTTCGTCGAATGGCTGCTGACGGCCCGTGGCGACGCCGAACTGCTGGCGCTTGCCGAACGGCATGCGCGCGATGCGGTTGTGGCCGACGACACGCTGGCGACGGGCTACCGCGAGCTTGGCGTCGTCAAGCTCTACTTGAGACAGTTCGACGAGAGCATGGAATACCATGACAAGGCGGAGGCGCTGAGCCCTCAGCACGCCAACGTGATCGCGAGCTATGCCGATACGCTGGTGCAGGCCTCACGCCCCGAGGGCGGCCTGCGCAAGATCCAGGCAGCAATCGAGCTCAACCCGATTGCGCCGGACGAGTATTTCTGGACCGCGGCCGGCGCCAGCTACTCGCTTGGCCAGTATGAGCAGGCGATCGCCTATATCGAGCGCATGCGCGATCCGACCCCTGCCGACCGCCTGGCGGCGGCAAGTTGGGGCATGCTCGGCAACCGGAAGAAGGCGCGCCAGTTCGTCCGTAAGACTTTCGACGTGCATCCGGACTTTGATCTCGACAAGTGGATGACGATCGTTCCCTTTAGGGAAGAATGGCAGCGCGTTCATTATTGCGAGGGCCTGCGCAAGGCAGGCTTCTGATTTCTCACATCAGCAACGGCCAGGAGGGGAAAATGGCAAAAGTAGTGGTGATCGGTTTGGCGGACGACAACCGTCTTTGGGTCGCGGATCTGGATGCGGGCACGGTCACGCAGATTGCGACGCCGACGCAGGGACCGCTGGCTGCGGCCAACGACCTACGCAACAACAGTGGGGCCATGGTGCACAAGGGCGTCAATCTCGCCGTCGTTGCAGCCTCGTCCGGCTCCGTTTCCGGCGGGTTCATGGACGGCTAGTCCACGCGTGGCACAAGCCGATGAAACCGGCCGGCCGTCGGACGAGCATTCCAGCCGTCCGGCGGCCGGCGCGTTTTGCTATAGCGATCGCACCTGCCCGCCCGAAGAAACATTCCGGCGGATCGAGGCATATTTGCCGGCGCTCGGCGTCACCCGGCTTGCGCGATTGACGGGCCTCGACCGGATTGGCATCCCGGTGTGGAGCGCCGTATCGCCCAACGCCCGATCAATCGTCATCAACCAGGGAAAAGGCATCACCGATATCGACGCCAAGGTTTCGGCGGCCATGGAGGCGATCGAGCGCGCAGTGGCCTGCGCACCGTCAACCGCGACAAGAACGGCCACCAGCCGGGCTCTTTCCGAAACAGGCGACCGAACATTGCATCTGCCGGAGCTCATCGCGGCCGGGCAAGCGGACCTTCAGGACGACGAAACCATCGACTGGCTCCGGGGCTTCGATCTCTTGGACGGCGCAACCACCTGGATTCCGCGCCAAGCTGCGATCCTCGACCGCACGATCGTCGGCTGTCGCTACTGGCAATCCTCCGACGGCCTGGCATCGGGCAACACCGAGACCGAGGCGGTCCTGCACGGCTTGCTCGAGCGCATCGAGCGCGATGCAGAAACGCTGTGGCGAATGCTGCCGCTAAGCGGCAAGCACCGCGGCTGCATCGATCCGGGAAGCTTCGAGGATCCCGCTCTCGACGGGCTCGCGGAACGGATCGCCGCCGCGGGCCTGGACCTGCGCCTCTTCGACATGACGAGCGACGTCGGCATTCCCTGCTATGCCGCGACCCTTGCAGAAGCGGGCATTCTGTCGGTCAGGCAGCCGCGCTATCACGACGTCACCATCGGGCACGGCGCCCATCCGGTCGCGCGGCGCGCCGCCATCCGTGCGATGACGGAGGCTGCCCAGTCGCGGCTCACCTATATCAGCGGCGCCCGCGACGACGTGTTTCCGGAAACCTTCACCCGCGACCTTCCCGAGGAAACGCGAGGCCTGTTTGCCGCCGCGCCGCAGCGGAGAAGCTTAGCGGCGCCAGATGCCCCTGCCGGGCCGAAGGCGCTGCTCGATGACGTCATGTGGCGGCTCGAAACGGCCGGCATCCGGACGGTTGTCGTCGTTCCGCTGATGGAAGGCGTTGCGCCTTTCTCCGTGGTCAAGGTCATCGTTCCGGCCCTTGAAAATCCCGACGGTCTGCGCAAGCGCCGTTTCGGCGAACGGGCGCTCGCGCGCGCACTGGAGGCCGGATGAACGTCGCCTTTGTCGGCCCGACCTTGCCCGACGTACGAAACGCCGCGGACAAGAGCGTTCTCGTCCTCCCGCCCGCCGTCCAGGGCGACGTGCTGCGCGCAGTTGAGGACGGCGCAACCGCGATCGGGCTAATCGACGGCAACTTCGAGAATGTCGCGCCCGTCTGGCACAAGGAAATCCTCTATGCCCTGTCGAGAGGCGTGCAGGTCTTCGGCGCGGCCAGCATGGGCGCGCTGCGGGCAGCAGAATGCGCCCCCTTCGGCATGGTCGGCGTTGGTGAGATCTACCGGCAATACGCCGAGGGCGAGCGCGTGGACGACGCCGACGTTGCGCTGATCCATGGCCCCGCCGAACTCGGCTATCTGCCGCTGACGCTACCGCTGGTCAATGTCGATGCGACGCTCAGGCGCCTTTCGCAGAGCCACGCCCTTGCCCCGGAGCTCGCAGCGTCGATCGGCGCGACCGCGTCCGCCATGTTCTACAAGGAGCGCAACTGGGCGAGCATCGTCGCGCGCGTGGCGCTTCCGGCGGGCACGGACCGCACCCGTCTCGTTGCTCTGCTCGCGCGCGAATATGTCGACCAGAAGGGCATCGACGCGCGACATTTGCTGGACGTACTGCGACATGCACCGGCCCAACGAACGGTTGTACCGCGAAGCTGGAAATTCAATTCTACCAGCATGTGGAAGAGGTTGTTCGGTCAACCTGACGCTTCATCTTAAGGGTGTGGTTTTCAGATACAACGTGTGTCACGCTCATGTCACGCGCACTCCCGCCAAGTCACGCTATGATTGGTCACGCTGGGCTGGGCCTTTGGGTCCAATGGAAGCTGGGGAAAATCATGCTATCTTCATTTGCTGTACCGGTTGAACCGGAAGACAAGGAAAAGGAGCTCTTGGCACTGGCTCGTCTCGTCACCTATGCGCGCGACTCCGCCAAGACCCTCAACGTCGAAGGCGTGCAATACTGCCTCGAACTCGCGCTCGCATCGCTGCTCAAGGAAGCCGAGGACTGTGGCAGCCAGAGAGCACATCTGACCAACGAGCTGCTGACGCGCCCGAGCCTCGGTCGCTGCTAGATTCGACGCCGCTTCTGGGATTGCCGTCATCCGGCGATTGGTCTGCCTCCGCGAACCCTTAGTTTTGCGGATAAGCGACGGCATGACCTCCATGACGCCGACAACCGGATAGCCCCGTTTTGCCAAAGGCGAAGCGGGGTTGCCGCTGTTGTTCGGCCCGCGGTTTGCCCCTCCCCGCGCTTCGCCGCGAGCGGATTTGGTCGCCGAACGATCACTCTCTCGCACCGCATGAGTCAGCCCCCTGAGAATCCGGAAAACAAGCGGCCGGGACGGATATTCCCCACAAACCAGTTCCGTTCGAAAGCCCGCTTCGCGCTTTCGTTGAAATTTAGTCCATAATTTCCATAGATAATATTGAGTGAACGAACCACCTCCGGTTAGGCTTCTCCCATCACGTGCGAACCGGCGCAGGGCTCTTGTCCGAGCGACTGCCCCGAACGCCCGAACGACCAAGGGAGACCAGCTTGAGCCAGACAAATCCAACCCTGCCCGTCCTTGACCTCTCGCGCTTTGGGCCGGGCCACCCCGAGCGGGCCGCAGCGCTCGACGAGTTGCGTAGCGTTGCCCGCTCGGTGGGCTTCTTCTATCTCGAGGGCCACGGCATTCCGCAGGAAGAGATCGACGGCATTCTTTCGCTTTCGCGCCGCTTTTTCGCGCTGCCGGAGGATGACAAGCTGGCGATCGAGATGCGCAAGTCGCCGCACTTCCGCGGCTACAATCGCGCCGGCCTCGAATATACCCGGGGCACCCAGGACTGGCGCGAACAGGTGGACTTCGGCCCTGAGCGCCAGAGCCTCGAAGTTGCGTCCGGCGACGCGCCGTGGAAGCGACTCGTCGGCCCGAACCAGTTTCCCGGCGCCTTGCCGGAACTGAAGCCTGCGATCCTTGGATATATCGAGGCGGTCACCGGGCTCGGCATCCGCTTGATCGAGATTTTCTCCGAAGCGCTTGGGCAGAAGCCAGACGTCTTCGGGCCGATCTACCGCGATGGCCCCAACCAGTTGCTGAAAATCATCCGCTATCCCGGCCGCGACAAGACCGAAAGCGACCAGGGCGTGGGCGCCCACAAGGATGGCGGCTTCGTCACGATCCTGTTGCAGGACGTGGTCGGCGGGCTGCAGGTCGACGACGGCAAGGGCGGCTGGATCGACGCACCGCCGAAGCGCGGCAGCTTCGTCATCAATGTCGGCGAACTCTTGGAACTGGCGTCGAACGGCTATCTGCTCGCCAACATCCACCGGGTGGTGACGCCGCCGGCCGGCGGTGATCGGCTCTCGGTCGCCTTCTTCCTCGGCGCCAATCTCGCATCGACCATCCCGGTCCTCGATCTGCCGCCACATCTTGCAGCCGAAGTCCGCGGCGTTACCCAGGATCCGCAGAACCCGCTCTTCCACGAGGTCGGCCGCAACGTGCTGAAGTCCCGGCTGCGCTCGCACCCCGATGTCGCCGCCGCGCACCATGCAGACCTGCTGGAGCAGCCAAAGGCGGCCGTGCCCGCCTGACCAACCGGACGGCGCCGATCAACCTGAGAGCCAAGGAGAAATGGCATGACGATCCATCAGAAGCCGGAAGAGCCTGCAGTCGAGATCAAGGTGCCGACCGGCCTGCGCGAAGCCAGCGGCCGGCTGCATCCCGAAACGCTGGCGCTGCACGGTGGCAGCTATCGCTTCGATCCGGCAAGCGGCGCCGTCGCCGTGCCGATCTACCAGACGACCTCCTACCAGCTGCCCGGCACCGACGGCGCCGACAAGCTCTTTGCGCTGGAGGCGCCCGGGCATCTCTACACCCGCGTCTCCAACCCGACGCAGGACGCCTTCGAACAGCGGCTGGCGGAAATCGAAGGGGGTGCAGCAGCGCTCGCACTTGGCTCCGGCCAGGCGGCATCGGCCTTTGCGCTCCTGAACCTTGCACGCTCCGGCGACAATGTCGTCAGCGCTGCGGGCCTTTATGGCGGCACCTGGGCGCTGTTTGCCGCGACGCTGAAAAGCTTCGGCATCGAGGTCCGTTTCGTCGATGCCGCGGATCCGGAAGCCTTCGCCCGGGCGACGGACGAGCGGACGCGCGCCTACTACGCCGAGTCCCTGCCGAACCCGAAGCTCGAGGTCTTTCCGATTGCCGAGGTCGCCGAAATCGGCAAGCGCTTCGGCATTCCGCTGATCGTCGACAACACCGCAGCGCCGCTGACGATCCGTCCCTTCGACCATGGCGCGGCCGTCGTCGTCTACTCGACGACGAAATACATCGGCGGGCACGGCACCTCGATCGGCGGCGCGATCATCGACAGCGGCCAGTTTCCCTGGCACGAGCATGAGGCGCGGCATCCGAACCTGCACGAGCCGGACCCGAGCTACCAGGGCAAGACCTGGCTCGAAAAAGCGGCCGCAATCGCGTTTCATCCCTATATCCTGCGCGCCCGCGCCGTGCTCCTGCGCGACCTTGGCGCGGCGATCAGCCCGCTGAACGCATTCCAGTTCATCCAGGGCCTGGAAACGCTGCCTCTGCGGATCCGGCAGCACAACGAGAACGCCATCAAGGTGGCCGAGTTCCTCCGCACCCACCCGAAAGTGGCGCGGGTGATCTTCCCGAAGTTCCAAGATGGCGAGGCAAGGGCGCGCGGCGAAAAATATCTGCTGAACGGCCACTACGGCGCGCTTGTCGGCTTCGAACTGAAGGACGGTCGCGAGGCGGGGCGGCGCTTCATCGACGGGCTGAAGCTGCTCTACCACGTCGCCAATATCGGCGACGCGCGTTCGCTCGCCATCCATCCGGCAACGACGACGCATTCGCAGCTGTCTGAGATCGACCAGCTGAAAACCGGCGTGACGCCTGGCTATGTCAGGCTTTCGATCGGGATCGAACATGCCGACGACATCATCGCCGACCTCAGGCAGGCGATCGACGCGGCCTGAGCGAACGACGCTTTCGCATCTTCCGCGGGCTCATCCACGAGGGGTGAGCCCGCGGAGCCGTTTTCGGTTCAAGACACGTCCATAGGCCTTTGTTTCGTTTCATGCGAAAAGGGGCGGTCATGTCGGATTGATGTTGCCGGGCGCGTCCGTCGCCGCGGCACATCGAGACGCGCACAAGGAGGAAAAGACAATGAGCACGAACACCCAGGTCCTGCTTGCCGCGCGGCCATCCGGGAAACCGGCACCCAGCGATTTCCGCGTCGTCGAAACGGCAATTCCGGAACCGGCGGAAGGCGAGGTTCTCCTGAAGATCCTCTACCTTTCGCTCGACCCCTATATGCGCGGCCGGATGAATGCCGGCCGGTCCTATGCCAAGCCGGTGGAGATCGGTGCGGTCATGGAGGGCGGTACGGTCGCCCGCGTCGTCCGCTCGCGTCACCCGGATTTCAGCGACGGCGACTTCGTGCTTTCCCACTCCGGCTGGCAAAGCTATGCGCTATCGCGCGGTGCTGACCTGCGCAAGCTCGATCCGGCGGCCGCGCCCCTGTCGACGGCGCTCGGCATTCTCGGCATGCCCGGCTTCACCGCCTATGCGGGACTGCTGACGATCGGCAAACCCCAGCCCGGCGAAACGGTCGTCGTGGCGGCCGCAAGCGGCGCTGTCGGCTCGGCGGTCGGGCAGATTGCCCGTATCAAGGGCGCGCGCGCAGTCGGCATCGCCGGCGGCGCGGACAAATGCGCCTTCGTCCGCGACACGCTCGGCTTCGATGCGGTGATAGATCATCGCGCGCCGGATTTCGCCGAACAACTCGCCGCCGCCTGCCCGAAAGGCATCGACGTTTATTTCGAGAATGTCGGCGGCCATGTCTGGGATGCGGTGTTTCCGCTGCTGAACGACTTCGCCCGCGTACCCGTCTGCGGCTTGATTGCGCACTACAACCAGCCCGCGGGCGCGCAAGCCGGGGGCGACCGGCTGCCTGGCGTCATGCGTGAAGTGCTGAGCCGGAGCCTGCTCATCCGGGGCTTCATCCAGCGCGAGTTTGCCGATCAGCGGCCGCTCTTCTATCGGGAGATGGCCGGCTGGATCAAAGGCGGCGAGGTGCGATATCGCGAAGACATCGTCGACGGGATCGAGAATGCGCCGGAGGCCTTCATCGGCCTGCTCGACGGCCGCAATTTCGGCAAGCTGGTCATCCGGGTCGCCGCCGAAAACTGAGTAGGCCCGGGCCCAGCGTTACTGCTGGGCGACCGGCTGTAGGCCGGCCTTGGCAAGACCGTCGTCGAGCAGTGCGATCAGGTCCGGCGCGTAGCCGCGAGCGACGAGTTCCGCCTCGTATGGCTGTGGCGAGCGCGTTTTACCCAGGCGCAATCCGTCGAGCGCGCTTGTCGCCTCCCGCGTCAGGCCGAGCTGGCCTGCCGCTGCCACGCGCAGAAGATTAACGGCCGTGTCCGCCGGATTGGCAAGCTCGCGGGCACGCCTCAGTGCTTCGCGGTAGCGGCCGCTGCGATAGTCTTCCAGCGCCAGGGTCAGCGCGGCGTCGTGGTGCAGATACTCGCTGCCGGCATCCGCCATGCGGGCCAGGTTCACACCGTCCGAATAGGCGCCGCTGACGAACAGCAGCAGGCCGAGCCGAGCCGGAATGGCGTCGTCGAGCGGATTGAGAGCGGCCGCACGACGGCCGGAGATGAACGCCGCTTCCGTCTCGCCAGCCGCAAAGCGCGCCTGCATCTGGGCCACATAGCTCTGGCTCGATTGCGGCGCCAGAGCAACGGCCTTGTCCGCAAGTTTCAAGGCGCGCTCGGCAACCGTCGGCGCAGCGCTGGCTTCGCCGGTCGCAACCAGGACCATCGCCAGGCTCGCCAGAACATCGGCGTCGGCGGCCTGGTAGGAGACCGATTTTTCGAGGCACCCGTGAGCCGAAGCCAGGCCCTCAGGATCGATCCGTGCCAGCGCCACATCCGCCTGAAGGACGCAGCCGTAGCCGATCGACGGCGTCACCAGCTGCCGCGCAGCCTCCAGGCTGACGATGACGCCCTCCTCGCCGGCAAGCGAAAGAGCAAGACGGGAAAGCAGCTTCTCCTGTATTTCGCGCGCATCGCCGCTGTCGAGCGCCGCCTTCGAAATGCCGGCCCTCAGGGCCTCGTTGCTTTGCACGTCGATGACCTGCCAGGAGACCTCATGCCGGCGTTCGTCGGTGCTGTAGGCGATCGAAAGCCTGTATTCTTTGCTACCCTGCAGCTTGACCGGCGGCGCGGACGAGACCCACCCGGTGATCGAAGCCACGTCGACACCCGCGGGCGAGACCGGCGCGAGGGTACGGACAGCGGAAAACTGCGAGAGCGCGTGGACGAGATAGTCTCCCGCCTTCTTCTGCACGTCGTCGTCGGCCCCGAGCCGCGTCGGCACGTCAACGACGATTGTCGGCTTGGCCGAGAAAACCGGTTGCCAGGGAAGATGGTCGGCCACGGACAGGTAGAAGGCCCCGGCCATGACCACCGCGCCGGCACCGAGTGCGGCGAAGCCGGCAAGCGGGGGCCATTTGCGCGCAACGACGGCCGGCGCAACCACCGGCTCTACGGGCTGCTCGGCTGCGGGCTCTGAAACCGGCGCCGCGCTCTCGGGCATCCCTCTCAAGGGCTCGCCGCTGATCACGAACTGTGGGACGTAATTGCCCTTCGGCAACTCGATGCGAAGCTCTGCTCTTTCGCCGAGCGCCTCGTAATACTGCGCCATGGCAGCGCGCAGGCGCGACGCTTCCACCCGAACGATCGGATCGGTCGCAGGATCGAAGGAGGCTGGCCGCCCGAAGACGTCGATGGCGATCGTGTAGGCTTTCACCTGGCCAGAACGGCCAGCGAAAAACTCGTCAACCAGATACCGCAACAGCTTGCGATGACGCTCGGTCGCGTGAAACTGGCTATCGGCAAGAATGCGCTCAAGGGCGGCTCGCGCCTCGCATTCTGCAACGGCAATGCAGTTCATATGACCCGCATTTCTGCTGGCTTCCATGATGCGCTCCCAACTGCCACAACCCCAAAGAGAGTGCAACGCGAGGCGAACTCTAGACGAGAGCTTCTGTGGCGGAAAGAAGAATATCGCACCGTCACAAAATATTTTTATCGAAGAATTGAATCATTTTAAATTGAAACAGGAACCCCCGATAATTCCCATAGAATTCTTGTGGGGTTTTCGTCGCCCTGGCAAGCTCAAACGAGGTATTCGTTAATCACAACGGACTAGGCTCATGTCCCCGTATCGGCGATACAGACGGAAATGACCTCTTCTTCGATCTCGCGACAGATCAATTCATACTCCGAGATCATCGAATGATCCAGTGGGGCGAGACGCCTTTGCCGGTCAAGCATCGAGCTTGCTTCCTCATAGGCTTCGCAGAGGCTTGCCAGGGACTGGTTCTTGGCACTGATCAATTGCAACTGGCCGCGCAATGCCGGCAGCTTGAGCATAAGCTTCAGAAGTCCCCGTTGAAAGGCTGCGCTGGGCATGGGTTACCATCCGCCTGAACGACAATCGATGCTCATGCATTGGCATTCCCCGGGGTGTCAGTGACGACCAGACACCGTTGCGGGCGGGGGCCGGCTCGCCGGTCGGCGCTTGTGGCCAATCCGGCCCTCGCTTACCTCTCCCCTGAACGAAAAGTGGCACGAATGCCGATTTTCGGAAGTACGTAACAGTAACATTGGGCCGTATTGGCCGCCGTCTTGGCGATCTTCGCTCCGAATCCTCATGAATTGAGCCGTCACCGGCCGCATGGGCGATATCGCGATCGATCCTGGGAAATATTCCTCGGCGGGATAGACGCGCCAAAGCACCGTCGTTCGCGCGGCGATGGCCGGCCAGTGGCGCTCGCGCAGGACGTCGCGCTCTGCACCGGCCTTCGCCTCGACATCGATCGCTGGCGCATACCGCGCCAGCGGCGCAGCCGTTTATTTTTCGAAGGCGTAGATCTTGCGCCAGTCGTTCTTCATGTCGACCAGCAGCCAGTTGCGCTGCTCGGCCTCGGTCATCGCCTTGTCCAGCTTGCCAACAGGCGATTGGCGATCATAGGCCCATTCGCGCTCGCCGTCCGTATGGTGCACGATCATGCCGAAACGCGGGCCGGAGCCGGCCGTCACCCAACGCAGCATCTCGTAGTCGCCATCGGAATTGCCGGCGGCAAAGATCGGCCGCCGGCCGATAAAAGTGTTGATCCCAACCGGCTTGCCGGCGCCGTCGTCGATAAAGTCGATCTTGGGTTCGCGCATCAGCACCGGCGCGTCGCCGTCGAGTTCGTACTTCGTCGTGATGCTGCTGCCGACCACCTGCTCGGGCGGGATCCCATACATCTGTTCGGTCATCGGCCGCATGAACTCGATACCGCCGCCGGAGACGATATAGGTCTTGAAGCCGTTTGCCCTGAGATAATCGAGCAACTCGCGCATCGGTAGAAAGGTGATCTCGTTATAAGGGCGATTGAAGCGCGGATGCCTGGCGGTCGCAAACCAGTCCTTGACCGTCTTCGTGAACGCGTCCGTCGACATTCCTGCATGGGTCGCCATCACGAGCTCGACGATGCCTTTTTCACCGGCGGCGGCAACGCCTGCCATGTCCCCCTTCAGCAGCGATGCGAAAGGCTCCTTGTCCTTCCACTCGGGATGCTCGGGCGCCATCGCCTTGACGCGGTCGATTGCGAACATGCCCTGGAAATAGTTCGGCTGCTCGGTCCAAAGCGTGCCGTCATTGTCGAAAACGGCGATCCGCTCTGCCGGCGCCACGAAATCGGCACTGCCTTCGCTGGTGACCCGCGTGACAAAATCGACGATCTCGGTTTTCGCAGCGCCATCGTTCCACGAAGGGAGCGTGTCGGCCGGCGTATCCGCTGCCAGGAGCGCGCTCGGCGATGCAAAGGCCGCAGCGAACGTAAACAGCAGGCCGGCGAGCCTGGAGCGACGCCACAGTCTACGGGCATCGCCGTCCACCACGGACCCGGAACGCATCGCTGTTGCCGTCATCATCCATCCTCCTCGCGGAACGGTTTTTAAAGTCCTCTGGCCGGATCAGGGCCGCCGAATGCAACGGAACCCGATATGGGTCGTCGCCGCGTTTTCCTCATGGGCGTGACGCGCCGCCGGCCGATACCGGCGGCAATAGTTGGGCGCACAGAGGTGCGAGCCCCCTTTCACCACCCGACGGGCAATGTGGAGCGTGGGCTGACGCGGATCGAAGCTTGCCTCCCGGTCCCCGCCCCGCGGATTGGCGGGAATGCAGCAGCTTTTTTGCGCCGGCGCCGGGTGGCGGGTCGACCAGAAGTCGCTGGTCCATTCCCAGGTATTGCCGATCATGTCGTAGAGGCCGTAGCCATTGGCGGGGAAGCTCGCGACCGGCGAGGTGCGCTCGAAGCCGTCGGGCCTCAGATTTTCCGTTGGAAACATGCCGTGCCAGGTGTTCGCCATGAAGCGCCCGTCGGGCACCAGCTCGTCTCCCCAGGCAAACTCCGCCCCTTCGAGCCCGCCTTTGGCGGCAAACTCCCATTCTGCCTCCGTCGGCAGGTCCTTGCCCGCCCAGGCGGCATAGGCCTTGGCGTCGAGATAGGAGACCTGAACGACCGGATGGTCGAACTTGCCGCGGATGTTGCTTTGCCGCCCGTAGGGTCGCCGCCAGTCGGCGCCGAACTTGAAGTTCCACCATTGCGACGGACTGTTGCCGGCCACCCGTTTCGGCGGATCGAAGATCACCGAGCCCGCCCGCATCATTTCCGGAAGCGCGCCCGGATAATCCTTCGGGTCCGGCGTCTTTTCCGCCTCGGTCACGTAACCGGTCGCCTCGACGAAGGCCGCAAACTGCCGGTTGGTAACGGGCGTGACGTCGATCCAGAAGCCGTCGACCTTCACCGGATGGGCCGGCGCCTCCTCCGGATAATGCTTGTCCGAACCCATGACAAAGGTCCCGCCCTCTATCCAGACCTGCTCGCGGGCGCTGATCGCCGCCGGCGTTTCGTCGACAAGGGGTATTTTCGGGGACATTTGCATCTGGCTCTGATCTCCCTGGGCACCATCGGCCAAGATATCCGCGGACGGCCGGCCCACGTTAGCGCCAAATGCCCGCCGCCCAAAGTACGTAACCGTTACGCAATCGCACAAAGCCTCAGGGATGCGAAGCCGCCTGCCGTGGGGCGTATCCGCCAGCGTCACGCAGTCCTTCGTTACTGTTACGTTCTTTCCAATCGGACTGATTTAACAATAAGCTGAAGCGAAAGTGCATGACGACTGATGTTGCCGACAGGGCAAGGGAGCAGGACTTCATGGGTGCACGCGACGATATCCAGCAACTCGGCAAGCGCATCGGCGAAGCGATCATCGGCCAGGAGGGCATGATCGAGCGCTTGCTGCTGGGGTTGCTCAGCAACGGCCACCTGCTGGTCGAGGGCCTGCCCGGACTTGCGAAAACCCGCGCGATCAAGAGCATGGCGAAGAACCTCGATGCGGAGCTTTCGCGCATCCAGTTCACGCCGGACCTCTTGCCGGCCGACATCACCGGCTCCGAAGTCTATTTCTCCGAGGGCGGCAAGGGCGCGTTCCAGTTCCAGGAAGGGCCGATCTTCGCCAATCTCATTCTCGCCGACGAGGTGAACCGCGCGCCGGCCAAGGTGCAGTCGGCCCTGCTCGAGGCGATGGAGGAGCGCCAGGTCACGATCGGCGGCAAGAGCCATATGCTGCCCGATCTCTTCCTGGTCATGGCGACCCAGAACCCGATCGAGCAGGAAGGCACCTATCCGCTGCCCGAGGCACAGCTCGACCGCTTCCTCATGCACATCCAGGTGGACTATCCGGATGCGGCCTCGGAGGCGGACATCATGCGGCTCGTACGCTCGGAGGAAACCAACGCCAAGTCCAACAACCATGCGACCGAGAAGCTCGCCCAGGACGCGGTCTTCGTGGCGCGCAACGAAATTTCGGCGATCACCGTTTCCGAAGCGATCGAGAACTACATCGTCGCGCTGGTGATGGCGACGCGCTATCCCGACAAGGTCGACAAGGATCTCGCCAAGTGGCTCCAGGTCGGCGTCAGCCCGCGCGGCGTCATCGGCCTCGACAAGGTTTCGCGGGCGCATGCCTGGCTGAACGGCCGCGATTTCGTCACGCCCGACGACGTGCAGGCGACCGTGCACGACGTCTTTCGCCATCGCCTGGTGCTTTCCTACGAAGCCCATGCCGGCGGCACCACCGCCAATCAGGTGATCGACCGCATCGTCGAGCTCGTCGCGGTCGCCTGAGGATGGAGGTTCGTCGATGGCCATTTCCTTGCCGGCCCTCGCCCGCTCACGCGGCATCATAAAGCCCCGCACGGCCGACACCACCGGCGTCTATACCTCCGTGGACGCGCTTGTCGGGCTCGAAGCCATGGCCCGCGACCTGACGTTCCTGCGCAAGGCGCCGGTACGGCGCCTGCTTGCCGGGCGTCATGAATCGCGCATGCGCGGCCGCGGACTTTCCTTCGAGGAACTGCGCAACTACCTGCCCGGCGACGACATCCGCGCGATCGACTGGCGCGTGACGGCGCGCACCGGCAAGCCGGTCGTGCGCGTCTACGACGAGGAGAAGGACCGTCCGGCCCTCATTGTCGTCGACCAGCGCATCAACATGTTCTTCGGCAGCCGCCGCGCGATGAAGTCCGTCGCCGCGGCAGAGGTCGCGGCACTTTCCGCCTGGCGCGTGCTGGCGCTCGGCGACCGTGTCGGCGGCTTCGTCTTCGGCGACGAGGAGGTGACCGAGACGCGCCCCTACCGCAGCCGCGAAGCGGTGATCCGGCTCGCCGACAGCATCGTTCGCCACAACACCGCGCTGCAGGCGGGTTCGCAGGCGCCGCATGGCGCCGAACAGCTCGATGTGGTGTTGACGACCGTCGCCAACATCGCCCGGCACGATCACCTGGTCATCGTCATCAGCGACTTCGACGGCTACAGCCTCGAAACCCGCGACATGCTTTTGAAGCTCTCGGCCCACAACGACGTGATCTGCGTTCTGATCTACGATCCCTTCCTGCTCGAACTGCCGCGCAAGGGCGATATCGTCTTCAGCGGCGGGCTGCTTCAGGCCGAAGTGCAGTTCGGCCACGGCAACGTGCGCGAGGCGATCGACAGCTTTGCCCGCAAGCGCGGGCGGGCGCTGCGCGCCTGGCAGGAGGAGCTCGGCCTGCCGATGCTGCCGATCTCATCAGCGGAAGAGGTGGCGCCGCAGCTGCGCACCATGCTTGGCCAACTCGCCAGCCGGCAACGGAGGCGATGATGGCGACGGCGGCCCCTCCGAAAGACCCGCTGCTCGACGCCGCCCTTCGCGGGCTCGCGGATATCGCCTTGCCGCAGCCGGTCTCAATGATGCCTCAAACCCAGGCATGGGCAGCGCTCGGCTGCTTCATATTGCTGCTGATTGCGCTTGCCTGCTGGCGCTGGTACCGCCGCTGGGAGGCCAATAGCTACCGCCGCGAAGCGCTCGCCGACCTCAAGAAGATCGAGGCCGGACTGGCCGCCACGGGCACGCGTGGCGAGGCCCTTGTTGCCCTGCCTGTCCTTTTGAAGCGGACCGCGCTTTCGGTCTGGCCGCGTGAGGCTATTGCGCGCCTGCACGGTACCGGCTGGACCAAATACCTCGACGCTCATTCGGGCGGCCCGGTCTTTCCGATCGCCTCTGCGCGTTTTTTCGAGGAAGCCGAGTATCGCGGCAGCCAGGCGCTCGCCGCGGTTCCTGAGACAGAGGCAAGGGCTTACATCGCGGCAGCGCGGCATTGGATCGAGGCGCATCATGTACGTGCTTGACCACGCCTGGGCGCTGATCCTCTTGCCGTTGCCCTTCCTCGTCTGGTGGCTGCTTCCGCCATACCGCGAGCAATCGGCTGCCGTCAGGGTGCCCTTCTTCAAGGACATCACGGCGGCCGCCAATCTCGGCCCGACCGAAGGTTCCGTCGTTCCGAGGACCAATCTCGGCCAGAAGGTGATCGCGCCCCTGTGCTGGACGCTGATCGTGCTGGCACTGGCCCGGCCGCAATATGTCGAGCCGCCGATCGAAAAGGTAGAGCCGCAGCGCGACCTGATGCTGGCGATCGATCTTTCGCAATCCATGGACACACGCGATTTTCGCGATCCCGCCGGCAACCTGCAGACCCGCGCCGAAGCCGTGCACAAGGTGGTCGCCGACTTCATCGACCGGCGTCCCAATGACCGGCTCGGCCTGATCGCCTTTGGCGATGCGCCCTATCCGCTCGTTCCGTTCACGCTCGACCACAAGACTGTCAAGCTGATGCTGGCCGACAGCCTGCCGGGCATGGCCGGTCCGCGCACCGCCGTCGGCGACGCGATCGGGCTTGCGATCAAGATGTTCGACGCCAGCACCGCGCCGGACAAGGTGATGATCCTCTTGACCGATGGCAACGACACCGCCAGCAAGATGCCGCCCGACAAGGCCGCCGGCATCGCCGCCGAGCGAAAGGTGGTGATCCATACGGTCGGCATTGGCGATGCCAATGCCCAGGGCGAACAGAAGCTCGACACCAAGGCGCTGCAGCAGATCGCCGAAGCGACGAAGGGGCGCTACTTCTTCGGCCAGGATCAGGCCGGTCTGCAAAACATCTACCAGTTGCTCGACCAGCTGACGCCGGCAAACCAGAAGACGCTCTCCTGGCGGCCGCGCATCGAGCTGTTTTACTATCCTCTGGGTGCGGCACTCCTGCTGGTGCTCGCCTATCACGCCGCCATGTGGCTCCTGTCATCGCTCGGCGACCGCCGCCAGCGCCGGGAGGCAGCGCCATGATCGCGGATTTCCACTTTCTCAGGCCGCTGTGGCTGCTGGCGCTCGCCGCCGTCCCGCTGCTGATCTATCTCGTTACCCGGCGTGGCGATGTCCGCTCGCAGTGGCAGGACATGATCGCACCGCATCTGCTCGATCATCTGCTGATCGACAAGGGCGGGAAACGGCGCTTCCAGCCGGTGCACGTCACCGCCGCACTGATTGCCGTCGCGGCGATCGCGGCCGCCGGCCCGACCTGGCAGCGCGAGCGGCCGCCCTTCGTCGAGGACACCGCGCCTCTGGCCATCGCCATCGACCTCAACCCGACGATGAACGCGACCGATATTTCGCCGACGCGGCTCGAACGCGCCAAGCTGAAGGTCCAGGACATTCTCGAGCGGCGGAAAGGCTCGCGCACCGCCCTGTTCGCCTATGCCGGCTCCGCCCACATGGTGCTGCCGCTCAGCGACGACACGGCGCTGGTGAAGTCCTACCTTGCCGCGCTGTCACCGCAGATCATGCCGGTCGACGGCAAGGACACGGCCAAGGCCCTCCAGGCGGTCGAAAAAGCGCTCGCCAACGAAACGGTGCCCGGCACCATCCTGTTCATGAGCGACGGCGTCGAGCGTTCCGCCTTCAAGGCCTTCGGTGAGTATCAGGGGCGCAACTCATTGATGGTGCTCGGCATCGGCACGGCCGAGGGCGGCCCGGTCAAGACGGCGGACGGCGGGTTCCTGACCGACGCCAGCGGCGCGCATGTCCGCGCGAAGCTCGATGTCGAGGGCCTCAAGGCGCTACAGTCGGCCTCCAAGGCCGAGGTCGCCTCGGTGACCGCCGACGACGCCGATGTCAGCTGGATCGTCAGGCGCATCCAGACGAATTTTGCCGCGAAGACGGCCGAGGGGCTGACGCGCTGGCACGATCTCGGCTGGTGGCTGACGATCCCGATCGCCGTCTTCGGCCTCTTCTGGTTCCGCCGTGGCTGGACCATCCGCTGGGCGGTGTATCTGCTCGCCGCCATTTCGCTGATCGGCAACGATCGGGCAGAGGCAGCGGACAACCGCTTCATCGACCTCTGGCTGACGCCGGACCAGCAGGGCCGACGCGCCTTCGAACAGGGCGATTTCCAGGGCGCGTCAGAAACGTTCGCCGATCCCGCCTGGCGCGGCGCGGCGCTCTACCGCGCCGGCCGTTTCCAGGATGCGATCGACGCCTTTGCCGAGACCGACACGGCCGAAAGCTACTACAATCAGGGCAATGCGCTGCTGCACCTCGACAAGGCCGAGGAGGCGATCGCCGCCTACGAGCAAGCGTTGAAGCGCCGTCCCGACTGGCCCGACGCCAAGAAGAACCTCGACATCGCCCGGAAGAGAAAGACCGACAAGGACAAGCAGGAACAGGACGCGCAGCAGGAGCAGGCGGGCATCGACCCCGACCAGGTCCAGTTCGACGACAAGGGCAAGAAGGGAACGGAAGCCACCGTTCAGGGCGGACCGCAAACGGCCGACATGTGGATGCGCAACATCCAGGTGTCGCCGGCCGAACTGCTGGCAAGAAAGTTTGCGATCGAAGCGAAGGAGGAGGCCCCGTGACAGCCCTCGTCGCCCTGCAACGTCTGGTTCTCTGGCTCGTCGGCCTGTCGCTCTTGCTCGCGGGCACGGCCTTCGCCGCCGATCCTTTCGCCCGCGCAACGGTCACGACGAAGGGGCCGATCTATGCCGGCCAGCAGATCGAGGTCGACGTCGACGTTTTCGTGCCGAACTACTTCCTTTCGCCGCCGCAGTTTCCTCTGTTCGATCTTCCCGGCACTGTCGTCACCATGCCCGACGAACGCGGCATGAACCTCAACGAGACCGTCAACGGCGAGGCCTTCTCCGGCATCCGGAAGACCTACGCGATCACCCCGCAGGCACCTGGCGATTACGTGCTGCCGGCCGCGGTCATTCCGTTCGGCTATGCCGCCGTGCCCGGCCAGACGAGCAAGGGTCAGGTGACGTTGCCTTCGCTCACGTTCACGGTCGAAGCCGTTCCTCAGAGCGCGGGCGGAAAGGCCGGCGTCACCACCGGAGAAATCACCATTGCCCAGTCGTTCGACCGCGATCCAGCGGGGTTGAAGGCGGGCGACGCTCTGGTGCGTACGATCACCATCCGCGCGGCCGGACTGGCGCCGATGATGATCCCCGAACCGACCTTCGATGCCCCGGCAGGCGTGCAGGTCTACCGGCATGACCCCGTGCTTTCGCAGGAACGCACGTCACGCGGAGAGATAACCGCGGGATTGCGCAAGGACGTGGCGACCTACGTCTTTGCAAAGCCCGGCAGCTATTCGCTTCCGGCGATCAGCCTGCCGTGGTTCGATCCGGCCAGCGGATCGATGCAGTCGGCCGAAGCGGCTGGCGCTGCCGTCAGCGTCGGTGCGGCTCCAGTGGTGGAGCCTGCGCTTGCCCCGCCGACCTCGCCGCCGTCCGAGGAGCCCTTCGACTGGCTGTGGTGGCTCAGCATCGTGGCATCGGTCGCCGCCCTCGCGGCGCTTATCCAACTGACCGCCAATCTGTTCGGCCGCCTCGAAACCCGGCTGGAAACCGCACTCGAACAGAGGGCGCAATCCGAGGCGACGGCATTTCGCCACGTGCTCGACGCTTGCCGGGATCACGACCCGTTGCGGCTGGAGACGGCGCTCGACCATTGGTCACGTCGGACCGGCAACACGCCACTCTCGCGCTGGCTCGACAGGTTCGCCGATCCGGCGACGGCGAACGCTTTTGCCGACTTTCGCCGGAGCCGCTACGGCAGCGGCGGCTCCCATCAGGACGGGCCTGATCTCCTCCGGTTGCGCGGCGGATTGAAGGTGGCGAGACAGCGCTGGCTTTCGGAAACCTCCGCCGATGGCGGCGGCCCGACATCGGACTTGCCCGACCTCAATCCCGGCCTGGAGGCCGCGCCACCAAGGCGCTTCGGAGCCGTCGGCCTGACCTGATTTACCGGCCGTCGCCGACCTTCGTAACTGTTACGTACTTACCTGCGGACACCCGCCGGTAGAAGTTGAATCGGTGAATTCAAAGCTTTGCCTGCATTCCGAGAGCGATTGCTTACTGCCTCAGGGAGACATGAGATGAGTATCGATCTGAAGAACCGGCTTGGCCGGCTCGCCGCGTGTACCATCGGGCATGCCGCGAAACCGAAGGCGCTGGCGCTCGCCGGCACCGTGCTGATGTCGACGATTTCCGCCTCCGCGCTGCCGGCCTTCGCGCAGGACGCGGCGAAACCCAACATTCTTGTGATCTTCGGCGACGATATCGGCCAGACCAACATCAGCGCCTATTCCTTCGGCGTCATGGGCTACAAGACACCGAACATTGACCGGATCGCCCGCGACGGCGTGATGTTCACCGATTACTATGCCGAAAACAGTTGCACCGCCGGTCGGTCGACCTTCATTACCGGCCAGACGGTGCTGCGCACCGGCATGTCGAAAGTCGGCATTCCCGGCGCGCCGGTTGGCATCCAGGACCGCGACGTGACCATTGCCCAGGCGCTGAAGCCGCTCGGCTATGCCACCGGCCAGTTCGGCAAGAACCACCTTGGCGACCAGGACCGCTTCCTGCCGACAGCGCACGGCTTCGACGAGTTCTTCGGCAACCTCTATCACCTGAACGCCGAGGAGGAGCCCGAACGGCCCTATTGGCCGAAGGACGACCCGGCCTTCCTCAAGGCCTATGCGCCGCGCGGCGTGCTGCACTCCTTCGCCGACGGAAAGGTGGAAGATACCGGCGCCTTGAACACCAAGCGCATGGAGACCATCGACGACGAAACCACCGCGGCCGCGATGGAGTTCATCAAGAAGCAGACGGAAGCGAAAAAGCCGTTCTTCACCTGGATGAACACCACGCGGATGCACATGTTCACCCACATCCGCCCTGAGTACCAAGGCCAGAGCGGCATGCCCGGCAACGACTATGCCGACGGCATGGTCGAACATGACGGCGACGTCGGCAAGCTGCTCAACCTGCTCGACGAATTGAAGATCGCCGACAACACCATCGTCGTCTACACGACCGACAACGGCCCGAACCAGTTCTCCTGGCCGGATGCGGCGACCACTCCGTTCCGCAGCGAAAAGGATTCGAACTGGGAAGGCGCGTTCCGCGTACCGGCGATGATCCGCTGGCCCGGCAAGATCAAACCTGGCATCTCCAACGAGATGGTTTCCGGCCTCGACTGGTTCCCGACGCTGCTGGCGGCTGCCGGCGACAAGGACATCAAGGACCGGTTGCTGAAGGGCACCAAGCTTGGCGACAAGGAGTTCAAGGTTCACCTCGACGGCTTCAACCAGTTGCCCTACCTCACCGGCGAGCAGCCGAAGAGTGCGCGCAGCGAGTTCTACTATTTCAACGACGACGCCAAACTCGTTGGCATGCGCTTCGAAAACTGGAAGTATGTCTTCTGCGAAATGCGCAAGCCCGGCGGCTTCGACGTCTGGCAGGATCCTTTCACCTGCCTGCGTGTTCCGAAGATCTTTAACTTGCGCATGGACCCCTATGAGCGGGCCGATATCGTTTCCGACCAGTACAACGACTGGCGAACGAAGAACGTCTACCTGACCGCCCAGGCCGTGGCGCGGACCGCAACCTTCCTCGAGACCTTCATCGAGTATCCGCCGAGCCAGAAGCCGGCAAGCTTCTCGGTCGACCAGATCGAAGAAAGCGTGCACCAGAAGATCGACGAGATCCTGGCGAAGTCGCAACCGGCTCAATAACACTCTCGGAGGCGGCGCGCCCTGCGCCGCCTTCTATTGCCTTTGTTAAGAGATGGCGTGACGCAATGACGAAGACCATTCCGCCCGCTCGAACGGTTGCCATGGAGGCGTCGAATGAAGACGCGATGGCGGAAGAAGCGGTGCACTTCGCTCCGGCAGCCGCTGCATTCATGCTCTTTCTCTCCGGCACTGCCGCACTGGTCTTCCAGGTTCTCTGGATCAAGCAGCTCTCGCTCGTCGCCGGCGTCGACGTCTACGCAGTCAGCACCGGGGTCAGCGCCTTCTTCCTCGGCCTTGCACTCGGCAGCTTTGCCCTTGGCCGCGCCGGCGACCGTTCCCGACAGCCGCTCCGCCTCTACGCCCTGCTCGAAACCGGCGTCGCCGTGCTCGGCGCCGGCGTCACCTTCATCCTTTCCAGGATTGCGCCGGTCTTCGTTGCGATCGAGGGCACCAACCCGCTGGCCGCCTGGACCCTGCTGGTCCTGATCGTCGCCACGCCGGCCTTCCTGATGGGCGGCACCCTGCCGGTGCTGCTGCGGGCGATGAATGCGGCTCCGGGCGGGGTCGCGGCAAAGGGCGGCCGGCTCTATGCCGCCAATACGCTCGGCGCGATCGCCGGCTGCCTTGCAGTCTCCTTCGTTCTCATTCCAGCCCTCGGCGTTCAGGCGACCGGGCTCGCGGCCGCGGGGCTCGGCCTTGCCGCCGCAGCGGTAGCACTTTTCCTGAACACCCCAGCCGCCCGCGAACTCGTTCTAGGGAGGCTGCCTGTGGAAACCCGTAGCGCCGGCGGTTCGCGGCTGGCGCTCGTCCTTTATGCGGTCGCCGGCGGGATCGCCCTTGGCTATGAAGTCGCCTGGTCGCAGGCGATCGTGCAATTCATCTCCACCCGCTCCTTCGCCTTTTCGGTGGTGCTTGCCACCTATCTCGCCGGCCTTGCCCTCGGCGCCGCCCTTTTCGCGCGCCGGAGCGAGCGCCTCTCCGATCCCTGGAGCACATTCGGCCTGCTGATCACGCTTGCCGGCCTAGTTGCGCTTGCCGAGCTCGCCTTGCTCGGCCCCTGGCTGACAACGCTGCAGACGAACGCCGAGGCCGCCGTCGCCGGCCTTACCGGCAGCATCTTTGCGGGCATGTGCGCGCGGTTCCTCGTCGCAGCACTGACGATCGTCTTCGTTCCGACGCTGATCCTCGGCGCCGCCTTCCCGGTCGCCCTCAGGCTCGCGGTCGATCCGGAACACGCCGGCCGCGACACCGGCCGGGTTCTGGCGCTCAACACGCTCGGCGGCATCTTCGGCACGCTTCTGACCGGCTTCGTGCTGATCCCGTCCCTCGGCATTGTCCGGAGCTTTGCCGTTCTCGCCGTGGCCGCAGCCGCAATCGGCCTTGTCGCCGTCAGCCGCGGACAAGGCAGTTGGACCAGTCGGCGGCTTCTCGCACCGGCGCTCGGCGTCCTCACCGTGATGATCGCCCTCGTCGTGCCGCCGGACCGGCTGGCGAACCTGCTCAACCTGTCGCGCGGCAACGGCACGATCGTTTCCTATGAGGAGGGCCTCGGCGCGACCGTCGCCGTCATCGAGCAGGGCCAGCAGGACCGCCGCTTCCGCCGGCTCTACATCCAGGGCGTTTCCAACACCGGCGACGCCATGCCGTCGCTGCGCTACATGCGGCTGCAGGCGCTGTTGCCGCTGGTCATTCATAAGGGCGAACCGAAATCGGCTCTCGTCATTGGCCTCGGCACAGGCATCACCGCCGGTTCGTTGCTTGCCTATCCCGGTCTCGACCGGCGCGTTGCCGCCGAACTCCTGCCCTCGGTGGCCCGCGCCTCGGCGCTCTTTGCCGGCAACTTCAATGCGGCCGGCGATAGCCGCCTCGACATGCGTGTCGCCGACGGGCGGCGCGAACTGATGCGCAGCCAAGAGCACTACGACCTCATCACGCTCGAACCGCCGCCGCCATCCGCCGCCGGCGTCGTCAATCTCTACTCTTCCGACTTCTACGCTCTGGCGCGCGCGCGCCTCGCGCCGAACGGCCTGGTCGCGCAATGGCTGCCGATCGCCACCCAGAACGACGAGGACACCCGCGCGCTCGTGCGCAGCTTTCTCGACAGTTTCCCCCACGCCACGCTCTGGTCGACCGAACTGCACGAGATGCTGCTCGTCGGCTCGCTCGAGCCGCAGGAGCTTGACGCTTCCCGCATCGCCGCCCGGCTCTCCAAACCGCCGCTTGCGGCGGCGCTTGGCGAGGTCGGAATTTCCGGGCCGGCCGACCTCATCGCCACCTGGATGACCGACCGGGCCGGGCTCGAGCGCTATGCCGGTTCCGCCCTTCCCGTCACCGACGACCAGCCGCGGATCGAGTATGCAAGCTGGGTTCGCCCCGACGAATTGCAGCGCACGCTTCCGGCCCTCGTTGCCCTGCGTTCGAAGGCGCCAATTGCCGGCGGCGACGCCGCGCTCGAAAAATCCGTAAGCGACGCCCACAACCGGCTGATGCTGTTCTACCAGGCCTCGCTCAACGCCTATGCCGGCTATCGCGACGAGTGGGCGCGCGACATGGAGTTGCTGATGCGCGTGGAGCCGGACAATCCCTACTATCGCTGGTTCGTTTCGAGCAGCGAGCGCTGATCGCACGCTGCAGATCCAGCGCTTCCACGCACCTGTCGTTCGTTGCTTTTCGACAAGCTCGCGATCGATTCCTGCACAACGGCAATTTGACGCAAAAAATTGCACCTGGAGAAACAGCTCCGGCACAGATTTGCAACACCGAGGCATGTTCGGCGTAGTATCCTGTCCCCTGTCGATCTGCCCTGAGGCAGACAGGGAGGCATTGCATGGACAAGACGGACAAACAAAACACCGATTCACGCGCGGCGATGGACGGCGAGATCGGCATTCTCGCACGCCGCCGTATCGAGGCCGGCATCATCGCGCCGATCTATGAGGCGATGCGCGAGGAGATCGGCGAGGAACGCGCCCAGGCGATCCTCGACAAGGCGATCACCAAGGCCGCGATCGAGGCCGGCCGGACCTTTGCCGCAAAGACCCCCGGCGGCACCAACCTGCGCACCTTCCAGGAACTGCAGGATCTCTGGACCCAGGACGACGCCCTCGTCATCGAGGTGACGAAAGCGACGGACGACGAATTCCACTACAACGTGAAGCGCTGTCGCTACGCCGAGACCTATCGCGAAATGGGGCTCGGCCATATCGGACACCTGCTGTCCTGCAACCGCGACGGCGTCTTCTGCACCGGCTACGATCCGCGCATCACGCTGGAGCGCACCCAGACCGTGATGCAGGGCGCGTCCCATTGCGATTTCCGCTACCGGCTCAACAAGGACGCGCCGGAGCAGTCGAAATGAACGCGGAAGCCATGCGCAGCGAACCGAGCCGCATCAACACGCCGGCGACCAACGGCGACCGGCTTTGGGCCGACATCGTCTCGACCGCGCGCTTCGGCGCTGCGGACAAGGGCGGCGTCACGCGACTGACATTGACCGAGGAGGATCGCGAGGTCCGCGATTGGTACGTTGCCGAATGCCGAGCGCTCGGCTGCACGGTCGAAATCGACGCCATCGGCAACATCTTCGCGACCTATGCAGGCGAGGATATGTCGCTGCCGGCGATCGCCGTCGGCAGCCATCTCGACACCCAGCCGCAGGGCGGCCGCTTCGACGGTATTCTCGGCGTGCTTGCCGGGGTCGAAATCCTGCGCACGCTCAAGGAAAGCGCCACCCGGCTCCGCCATCCGCTTGTGGTCGTCAACTGGACGAACGAGGAAGGCTCTCGCTTCTCGCCGGCAATGCTGGGTTCCGGCGTCTTTGCCGGCGCGATGGCGCTCGATGACGCCCAGGCGCGCACCGACCGCGAAGGCGTAACCGTCGGTGCGGCCCTCGATGCGATCGGCTATCGCGGCGAGGCCACGATCGATCCTGCTTCCTTTGCCGCCTATGTCGAGCTCCATATCGAGCAAGGGCCGCTGCTCGAAGCGTCGGCGACCGAAATCGGCGTCGTCACCGGTATCCAGGGATTGCGCTGGTTCGATGTCGCCATCACCGGCACGGAGGCGCATGCGGGCAGCACGCCGATGGCGCAGCGCGACGATGCGCTCGTGGCGGCGGCCGAGATCGTCCTTGCCGTCCGCGACATCGCCCACCAGAACCCGCCGGGCGTCGGCACCGTCGGCTTCGTCGAGGTCGGCCCGAATTCGCGCAATGTCGTGCCGGGTTCCGTGCGGCTGCAGATCGACATGCGCCATCCGTCCGAGACCGGGCTCGACCAGATGCAGGCGGCTCTTGAAGACGCAGTCCGCAAGGCTGGCCCTGGCGTCGCCTTGAAACACATCTGGTCGAAGGCGCCCGTCGTTTTCGATCCGACGATCGTAAACGCCGTGCGCGCCAGTACGGAGGCGCTCGGCTATTCGGCGACCGACATGGTCTCCGGCGCCGGCCATGATGCGGCCCATATCGCGACGATCACCCCGACCGCCATGATCTTCGTGCCGTCCAAGGACGGGCTGTCGCACAACGAGGCGGAATACACGTCACCCGCGGAATGCGCCCGCGGCGCCGAGGTCCTGTTCCAGACCATCCTGGAAATCGACCGCCGCTGACCATCAATAGAAAACACCCACGGCAGAATGTCTGCCGTGGGTGCTTCGTTTGCTCTCGCGATGGTCTTAGCCGCGCTGCGAGTCCAGCTTTTCCTGGTCCTTCTCGACCTGCTGGGCCTTGAGGTAGCTTTCGATCAGCAGCTGGTATTCCGGGAAGATCTTGGTGTAGATCTCGGCCCACTGCTGGGCGTCGTCGCGATGCCAGGTGCGCTGCAGTTCAGACGCGACGGCTGCCGTATCCATCGGCACCACGCCGGCCTGGACCACACGGGCAAGCGTGATTTCCTCCGCCATCTTCGAATAGGTGCCCGAGGCATCGACGACCACGAAGACCTTGTAGCCATCATAGACGGCGCTGATCGCCGGGAAGGCCATGCAGACGCTGGTGATCGTGCCGGCAATGATCAGGGTCTTGCGGCCGGTTTCCTTGACGGCGGCGACGAAGTCCGGATTGTCCCAGGCGTTGATCTCGCCGCGGCGGGCGACATACTTGGCATGCGGCGCATTGGCATGGATTTCCGGGATCAGCGGGCCGTTCGGGCCCTGTGGCACGGAGGCGGTGGTGATGACCGGCATCTTCGTCAGCGTCGCCATGCTGGCAAGCGCTGCCGCATGGGCGCGAAGCTTCGGCATCGGCATGTCGTTGACGGTCTGGAACAGGCCGCTCTGGTGGTCGATCAAAAGCATCACCGCATCATCGGGATCGATAACCGGGCGCTGCCCGTTGAAGTTTGCAGGGGTCATGGTCTTGCTCCTTGTTGATTGACGTCTATTTGTGTCGAGACAACGGCCCGGTTGATTTGCGGCCGTTGCTCCGTGTGAGGCTCTAGATCTTTAGGCGGATCGCTGCCGCCGGTGGGTCATCCGAGCATCGACCCGGTGCGTGCGCCGAGCCGGAGCTAGGCGCTCGCGATCTTGCCGAAGCGACCGGACTGGAAGTCCGTCATCGCCTGCCTGATTTCCTGCTCGGTGTTCATGACGAAGGGCCCGTACATGGCGACCGGCTCGTCGATCGGCTCGCCGGTGAGGATCAGCGCAGCAGCATCCGAACTGGCGTCCAGCGTGATGCCGCCACCGTCGCGGCCGAAGAGCACGAACTGCGCCTCGCCGACGAGATCGCTGCCGTTGACGAGCACGTTGCCGCGCAGGACCGCCAGGCCGAGCGAGTGGCCCTCGGGCGGGTCAAGGCTGAGCGAACCCTGCTGCTTCAGGCGCAGGTCCCAGAGATTGAGCGGCGTGTAGGTGCGCGCAGGTCCTTGCGTTCCGGCGTAGCTTCCGGCGATCACCCTCAGCGATCCCGCACCGTCCGGCAGGCTGACCGTCGGAATGTCGCGATCGAGCAGCGTCTGGTAGCCGGGATCGACACTCTTGTGGGCGGCCGGCAGATTGACCCAGAGCTGCACCATTTCAAGCGTGCCGCCTTCTCGGGTGAAACGCTCCGAATGGAACTCCTCGTGCAAGATACCGCCGGCGGCCGTCATCCATTGCACGTCGCCCGGACCGATATGGCCGCCATTGCCGGCGGAGTCGCGGTGGTCGACCTCGCCCTGGTAGACGATGGTCACGGTCTCGAAGCCGCGGTGCGGATGGACACCGACGCCGCGCGGGGTAACGCCCGGCGCAAAATTCATCGGCCCAGCGTAGTCGAGCAGCAGGAAGGGGCTTGCATGATCGCCGGCGCGGTCACGCGCCAGCAGCGAACGAACCGGAAAGCCATCGCCAACCCAATGCGGATGCGCATTCCCGAAGATGCCGAGTATCTTTCTCATGGCTGTTTCTCCTTGGCCTCGCCATGTCAGCGAGAGCATTGTAGGGAAGATATGCGTGCACCAAATCTGGCGGTAGACGGCTAAATCGGTCTATAGTGTCCTGAAAACAGGACAAACGCCCATGCAGGATTTGAACGATCTCAAGCTGTTCGTCGACGTTGTCGAGCAGAACGGCTTTGCCGCCGCGGCCCGCAAATTGAACATGCCGCGCTCGCGCCTGAGCCGTCGCATCGGCCTTCTCGAAGAGCGCCTCGGGGTGCGGCTGGTGCAGCGCTCGACGCGCCACTTCGTCATCACCGAGATCGGGCGCGAATATTACCGTCATTGCGTGGCCATGCTGGTGGAGGCCGAGGCCGCGCAGGAAATGATCGACCGCACCCGCTCCGAACCACAGGGCGTGGTTCATGTCAGCTGCCCGTCGTCTGTCGTCTATTTCCAGGTAGGCGAGATGATCGCGCGCTTCATGGCCGAATGCCCGAAGGTCGAGGTCGTGCTCGAAAGCACCAATCGGCGCGTCGACGTCCTGCGCGAAGGCATCGATGTCGCCATTCGCGTGCGCTTCCCCCCGCTCGAGGAAAGCGATCTTGTCGTCAAGCGGTTCGCTGAGAGCAAGCAAAGGCTGGTCGCCAGCCCCAGGCTGCTTGCCGGCATGGCCAACCCACCGGCACCGGCGGATCTCGGTGGCCTGCCGAGCCTTGCCTGGAACCCCGATCGCCAGAGTCACGACTGGCGGCTCGACGGCCCCGACGGCGCGACCGCGATCGTCCGGCACCGGCCGCGGCTGGTGACAGAGGATATGGTGGCCCTGCGGCTCGCCGCGCTCAACGGCGTCGGCATCTGCCAACTGCCGACCATGGTGGTGCGGCAGGACCTGAAGGACGGCACGCTTGTGGACGTTTTGCCCGACTGGGCGCCGAAGGCCGGCATCATTCATGCGGCCTTCCCGTCGCGGCGCGGCCTGCTTCCATCCGTGCGCGCCCTGCTCGATTTTCTCGGCGCCGAATTTGCGGAACTTGCCCGTCTGGACGAACCACGGACCTGATCGCCGGAAGCCGGCCGTCAGACGACGGCGGCGACCCGGGTCTTGAGGATTGCCGAAAAGCGCGGATCGAAGGTCCGGCTGATCGGCTCGGCGGCAGCACCGATCGCCACCGCCCAGGGGTCGGTGAAGCCGACCTGAAGCCTCGGAAGCGTGCGGTCTCGCCGATCGGCGATCGACGGCAGCAGCGGCATCATCGCGTCGGTCAACAGGCGCGCAAGGCCCGGCGGCAGGCCACCGCAGAGGATCACAGTCTGCGGGTCGAAGATCGTTTCCAGCGCCTGGACAGCCGCGCGCATTTCGAAGGCGGCCGCGTCGATCCAGCGAAGCAGGCTGTGGTCCGGGCTCGTGGCCACGGCATCAATGCGCGCATAGAGGTCCGGGTCGGCCGGATCGAGGTCGAGAAGCTTGCACAGCGACGCGATCGAGGCACGGTGTTCGAGCGGCATACGCTCGTCGGAACTGGCCCCGCGCGGCAGGCTGAGGATCATGCCGATCTCGCCGGCATTGCCGTTGGCGCCGCGATAAAGCTCGCCGTTGAGGATCAGGCCCGCGCCGAGACCGTAGCCGAAGTAAATGCAGATCGCATGATCGACACCATGCGCCGCCCCGACCATGCGCTCGGCGGTCGCGGCCGCAGCGGCGTCGTTCTGCAGGCCGACATCGAGCCCGGTACCGGCGGCAAGCGTTTCGAGCAACGGAAAGTTCTGCCAGGCGGCCATCATCCAGGGGTCGTCGGCATCGGCGTCCACACCGAACGGACCGGGCATGGCGGCGCCAAGCCCGACGAGACGATCCTCCGAATGGGGCGCCAGCGCCGTCAGGTCGCGGCGGGTCTTTTCGATCAGCTCGAGGATGGTCCTGACCCCGGTCGCCGGCCCGCCGGCCGGCAGGTTGGCCTCGCCGCGGGCAAGCACCCGGCCGACAAGATCGACCGCGATCGTGCGCGTCACGTGCCGGTCGATCTGCAACCCGATCGCAAACGCGCCTTCCGGAACCAGCCGGTAGGGCGTGGACGGCTGCCCGCGGCCATTGCGCACGGCCTCCAGCGACTCGACCAGCCCGTCTCGCTCCAGGTCCTCGATGATGTTGGAAACGGTCTGCTTGGTCAGCGCCGTCGCACGGGCAAGGTCAGCGCGGGACAATTGGCCGTTCAGCCGCAACGCGTCGATCATGACGCGGCGGTTATGCGCGCTCGTCCCCTCCTGATTGGTGCCGCTCTTCGCCCGGATCAGGCGCATATCGTTCATCCAAAAACCCCTCTTGACACTGTTAGAATATTGAACAAAAAATAAGTCAAGACAATTGACTTAATAGAAGCCGAAAAGAGCTTCGGGGGAACGACAGCGGCGGCAAGACCACCGCGAGCGCTCCAATTGATATGTCGACAGCCGCTTCGCGAAAGGCGGACTTCTCGCATGCGGCGTGCCGCATAGGGCATGCCGGGAAATCTGAAACGCTTATGTCATTGGGAGGTAGGAATGTTGAAATCCATAAGAACGACGCTGCTTTGCGCGACCCTTGCCGGCGTCTCCTTTGCTGGCCACGCGCATGCGGAAACGACGCTCAACGCACTGTTCATGGCCCAGGCCGCCTATAGCGAGGCGGATGTGCGCGCCATGACCGAGGCCTTCACCAAGGCCAACCCGGATGTGAAGGTCAATCTCGAATTCGTTCCCTACGAAGGCCTGCACGACAAGACCGTGCTGGCGCAGGGTTCCGGCGGCGGCTACGACGTCGTGCTCTTCGACGTGATCTGGCCGGCCGAATATGCAGCTAACAAGGTGCTCGTCGACGTCACCGACCGCATCACCGACGAGATGAAGTCCGGCGTTCTGCCCGGCGCCTGGACGACGGTCGAATATGACGGCAAGCGCTACGGCATGCCTTGGATTCTCGATACCAAATACCTGTTCTACAACAAGGAAATCCTGGAGAAGGCCGGCATCAAGGCGCCGCCGAAGACCTGGGACGAGCTTGCCGAACAGGCCAAGGTCATCAAGGACAAGGGCCTGCTCGCCACCCCGATCGCCTGGAGCTGGTCGCAGGCGGAAGCCGCGATCTGCGACTATACCACCCTCGTCAGCGCCTATGGCGGCAAGTTCATCGACGGTGGCAAGCCGGCCTTTACGTCGGGCGGCGGTCTCGATGCGCTCAACTACATGGTGACGAGCTACACCTCGGGGCTCACCAATCCGAACTCCAAGGAATTCCTGGAGGAGGACGTGCGCAAGGTGTTCCAGAACGGCGAAGCTGCCTTCGCGCTCAACTGGACCTACATGTACAACCTCGCCAACGATCCGAAGGAAAGCAAGGTCGCGGGCAAGGTCGGCGTCGTGCCGGCACCGGGCGTGGCCGGCAAGAGCGAAGTCTCGGCCGTCAACGGCTCGATGGGTCTCGGCGTCACCTCGACCAGCAAGAGCCCGGACGAGGCGTGGAAGTACATCGTCTACATGACCTCGCAGCAGACGCAGAACGCCTATGCCAAGCTCAGCCTGCCGATCTGGGCCTCGTCCTATGAGGATGCCAGCGTCACCAAGGGCCAGGAAGAGCTGATCGGCGCTGCCAAGCTCGGCCTTGCGGCCATGTATCCGCGTCCGACGACCCCGAAGTACCAGGAACTTTCGACCGCCCTTCAACAGGCGATCCAGGAAGCGCTTCTCGGCCAGGCTTCGGCCGAAGACGCCCTGAAGACGGCGGCCGAAAACAGCGGCCTTTGAGCCGCCCTCCCAAGCCCCGGGCGGGAAACCGCCCGGGGACCGCGGGAACTGGCGGCAGCACCGCCACGCTTCAACACTTTGATTTGGCGCATCATTCGCTTGGGTCGATGACGATCCGGGGCAGTATGCGATAGCATGACGGGGCTCCCTAGGCCCGAGAAGGTTTCCATCCTATGTCCGGCACCTGGATAACAACGCGCGCATGGCTGCTCATGCTGCCACTGCTGGCGGTGATGATCGCCGTCATCGGCTGGCCGTTGATCGACACGATCAGGCTTTCCTTCACCGACGCCAAGCTCGTCGGCACGGAAGGCACGTTCGTCGGCTTCGACAACTATGCCAAGATGCTTGGTGGCTCGAATTTCCAGCGTGCGTTCATCACGACGACCTGGTTCGCGGTCGTCTCGGTCACGGCGGAAATGGTGCTCGGCGTGCTCGCAGCCCTGCTGCTCAACCAGCAATTCCGCGGCCGCACGGCGCTCAGAGCCCTGATGATCCTGCCCTGGGCGCTCCCGACCGTGGTCAACGCCACGCTGTGGCGGCTGATCTACAACCCGGAATACGGTGCGCTCAACGCCGCCCTGACGCAGATCGGCCTGATCGACAGCTACCGCTCCTGGCTCGGCGAGCCCGGCTCGGCGCTGACGGCGCTGATCATCGCCGACTGCTGGAAGAACTTTCCGCTGGTGGCGCTAATCGCGCTCGCCGCCCTTCAGGCCGTACCGCGCGACATCACCGCCGCCTCGCTCGTCGACGGCGCCGGGCCGTTCAATCGGTTCCGCTACGTCATCATGCCCTATCTGGCAGGCCCGCTGCTGGTTGCGCTGGTGCTGCGCACCATCGAGGCCTTCAAGGTCTTCGACCTCATCTGGGTGATGACGCGCGGCGGACCGGCCAACAGCACCCGCACCCTGTCGATCCTGGTCTACCAGGAAGCCTTCTCCTTTCAGCGGGCGGGATCCGGCGCCTCGCTGGCGCTGATCGTCACCCTGCTCGTCACCGTGCTCGCCGTCGCCTACGCGGCCATGGTGCGCAAAGCCGCGGGAGCCTCGTGATGGAACGCCAAAGCCCCCTCTTTACCGTTTTCGTCTATGCGGCTGCACTGCTGCTGGCCGCGGTCATTCTAGCCCCGATCCTCTGGCTCTTCGTCATGAGCATTTCGTCGGCCGCCGACCTCTCGGCGAAGCCGCTCAACTGGTGGCCGGAGGAAATCGACCTTTCGCGCTACCGGCTGCTGCTTTCGACGATCGAAAACAGCGCAGGCGCGGCCTTTACCGCTTCGCTTTTCAACAGCCTGAAGGTCGCCGGCATGGCGACGCTGGCAGCGATCGCGGTCGCCATTCCGGCCGCCTGGGCGGTGTCGCGCACGTCAAATGTCTCCTGGTCGCTCTATGCGGTGATTGCCACCTACATGCTGCCGCCGGTGGCGCTTGCCGTGCCGCTCTACATGGGGCTTGCCTATCTCGGACTTCTGAATTCGGTGTTCGGCCTGGCGCTCGTCTACCTCACCATTCTCGCACCCTTCACCACCTGGCTCTTGAAATCCGGCTTCGATTCCATCCCCAGGGAAATCGAGAGTGCGGCGATGATCGACGGCGCCCGCCTCGACCAGATCCTGCGGCTCATCACGCTTCCGCTCGCGGCACCCGTCATGGCGACATCGGCCCTCTTTGCGTTCCTGCTCGCCTGGGACGAATTCTTCTACGCGCTGCTCTTCACGTCGGATCTGCGCGCCAAGACACTGACGGTTGCCATTTCCGATCTCGCCGGCGGCCGTGTCTCCGATTACGGGCTGATCGCCACAGCCGGGGTGCTGGCCGCCCTGCCCCCGGTCCTGATCGGCCTCGTCATGCAACGTGCCCTGATCTCCGGGCTGACCAGCGGCGGTGTGAAGGGATGACGGCTATGACCACTTCGGAACGCCCCGCTGGGCTCGTCGCAATCGATCGTGAAATGGCGCGCCAGGCGGCCGACGCCATCGCCTCGGTCCGCGGCGCAGCGCCGCGCGCCGCGGAGATCGCCCGCTCACTGAAGGCGACCGGCAAACTCCTCCTGCTTGGCATGGGCGGCTCGCATGCCGTCGGCCGCGCCGTCGAACCGCTCTACCGCGCCCATGGCATCGACGCCGTCGCCCTGCCACTCTCCGAGCAGCTCGGCCAGCCGCTGTCGATCGAAGGCAAGACGATCCTCATCACTTCTCAGTCCGGCGAAAGTGCCGAAGTGCTGCGATGGTTCGGCGAGACCAATGGCGGAACGCCGCACACGTTCGGGCTGACGCTGGAGGGCGGCTCCTTCCTCGCTAGCAACGCGCCGTCGCTCGTCGGTGTCGGCGGGACCGAAAAGGCCTTTGCCGCCACCCGCAGCCTGACGATCAGCTTCGCCCTGCATCTCGCCGTGCTCGCAGCGCTCGGCGACGATCCCGCCGACGCGCTTTCCGCATTGGAAAATCCGCAAGCGCCGGATACGTCCGCAGCGCTTGCGGCGCTGACGGACGTCCGCTCCGTCGTCACTTCGGGCCGTCGTCTGCAGGGTCTCGCCGAGGCGATCGGCCTCGGCCTCACCGAACTCTCTCGCCTGCCGTGCTTCTCGCTCGAAGGCGGCCAGCTTCGGCATGGGCCGATGGAAATGCTCGGCCCTTCGGTCGGCGTCGTTCTCTTCCGTGGCGCGGATCCGACCGCCGGGCTCGTTCGCGCCATGGCGATCTCGGCTGCCGAAGCCGGTTCGCCGGTCGTCGTCTTCGACGCGTCCGGCGAGGCGGCGATCGATGGCGTCACCACCATCCCCTTTGCATCGGCTTCCGGCCTGGCGGCGATCTTCGCCATGCTGCCGGTCGCCCAATCCTTCATGATCGCCTTTGCGGCGGCCCGCGTCGAGAATGCCGGCACCCCCGTGCGCTCGACCAAGATTACCCGGAGCGAATAACGATGCGTTCTCTTGCCGTGGTCGGCAACGCCAATGTCGACCTCATCCTCGGGCCGGCGGCCCCCTGGCCCAAGGCCGGAACCGAAATCATCGTCGACCATGACGAGTTGCGCGTCGGCGGCTGCGCCGGCAACAGCGCGCTTGCCTGGGACGCGCTCGGCGTCGACTACGCGATCGCGGCCAATGTCGGCAACGACCAGTTCGGCACCTGGCTGAGGCAGGCCTTTCCCGAGCGATCCAAGGCCTGGCCGGTCGAGACTGTCGGAACCACGCTCTCCGTCGGCATCACCCATCCCGATGGCGAGCGCACCTTTTTCACCACGCGCGGGCATCTGCCGCTCCTCAATTTCGAGGAAGTCCGTGCCATGCTCGACGGCGAAAGACTGCGCGGCGGTTACGCGCTTCTGACCGGCTCGTTCCTGACCGACGCGCTGACCGCAGACTATGACCGCTTCTTCGACTGGGCCGATGCGCACGACATTGCAGTGGCCCTCGACACCGGCTGGCCGCTCGACGGCTGGACCGAGGCGAACTGCGCGGCGACCATCGGCTGGTTGAAGCGCTGCCGGCTGGCGCTCTTCAACGAGGTCGAGACGACGACTCTGACAGGCGTCTCCGACCCGACCGAGGCGGCGCGCGAGCTCCGCAAACACATGCCCGAGGACGCGATCGTCGTCGTCAAGCGCGGCCCGCACGGCGCGATCGCCATCGACGCGGAAGGCCGCGTTTCATCGGCGGCAGCACCCGTCGTTACCGTGGTCGACACGATCGGCGCCGGCGACGTCTTCAATGCCGGCTTCCTCGCGGCACTTGCAGCCGAAGTCCCGCTCGAAGCCTGCCTGCGCACCGGCGTCGCCATCGCCTCGGAGGCGATCTCCACCCTGCCGCGCAGCTACGGCCAACCGCTTTCGTCCTACCTTCAGGAGACCGGCGCATGAGCGCTCTTGCCATAGAGAACATCCACAAGCGCTATGGCGAGATCGAGACGCTGAAGGGCATCGACATCGCGCTCGAAAGCGGCGAGTTCCTCGTCCTTCTCGGCTCGTCCGGCTGCGGCAAGTCCACGCTTCTCAACATCATCGCCGGACTGGCGGAGCCGACAGGCGGCGACATCCGCATCGGCGAGCGCTCCATTCTCGGCGCGCATCCGAAGGATCGCGACATCGCCATGGTGTTCCAGTCCTATGCGCTCTACCCGAACATGAGCGTCGCGCGGAACATCGGCTTCGGCCTGGAGATGCGCAAGGTTCCGGTCGCCGAACGCGAGAAGGCGGTGAAGGAAACCGCAAAACTGCTGCAGATCGAAAACCTGCTCGAGCGCAAGCCAAGCCAGCTCTCGGGCGGCCAGCGCCAGCGCGTCGCGATCGGCCGGGCGCTGGTGCGCAATCCGCAGGTCTTCCTCTTCGACGAGCCGCTCTCCAACCTCGACGCCAAGCTGCGCATGGAAATGCGCACCGAGCTCAAGCGCCTGCACCAGATGTTGAAGACGACCGTCGTCTACGTGACCCACGACCAGATCGAGGCGATGACACTCGCAACCCGCATCGCCGTGATGCGCGACGGCCGGATCGAGCAGCTCGGCACACCGGAGGAAATCTACGACCGGCCGGCTACGCTCTATGTCGCTGGCTTCGTCGGCTCGCCGCCGATGAACATCTTGGACGCGATCGTTGCGCAAGGCACGGTGACGATCGCCGGCGGTGATCAGGCAATCGCCCTGCCGCCCCATTTTCGCGGCCTGGTCTCCGATGGTCAGCGCGTCAAGGTCGGCATTCGTCCGGAAGCGCTAAGACTGGCCTCCGGCGACGAGGCTGCGCCACAGTTCAAGGCGCGTGTCGAGGTGGTTGAACTGACCGGCCCGGAACTCGTCACCACCGCGCGGATCGGTGACCAGCGCATCACCGCCTGCCTGCCGCCGCGCAGTTCGCTGCTTGCCGGCGACGAGCGCGCCTTCACCATCGAGGCGGATGCGCTGCATCTCTTCGATCCGCAAAGCGGCCGGTCGCTCGCGAAAGGCTGAGCCTTTCGCGGAAAATGAGAGCCGGCCGTCGCTTTTGCGGCGGCCGGCCCGATCATAGAACCCGGATCAGTTGAAGGACGAGCTTTTCAGGAACTCCGCCAGACGTTCCGTCTGCGGCTTCACGAACATTTCCTTCGGATTGCCCTCCTCGCCGATGCGCCCCTGGTTCATGAAGATCACCCGCGTCGAGACCTCATAGGCAAAGCGCATTTCGTGGGTGACGAGCAGCATGCTCATGCCGTCTTCGGCAAGCCCCTTGATCACCTGCAGCACCTCGTTGACGAGTTCCGGATCGAGCGCCGAAGTCACCTCGTCAAACAGCATCAGCTTCGGGTTCATCGCGATCGCCCGGGCGATCGCCACGCGCTGCTGCTGTCCGCCCGAGAGCTGGCCGGGAAAGTGATCCATGCGCGACAGCAGCCCGACGCGGTCCAGCCATTTCTCCGCAACCGCCCGCGCCTCGTCGCGCCCCATGCCGCGGACTTTCATCAGGCCGAGCATGATGTTTCTCGCCGCGCTCATATGCGGGAAGAGGTTGAACTGCTGGAAGGCCATGCCGGTCATCGCCCGCTGGCGGGCGATTTCCTTTTCCTTCTTGCGGCGGCGTTGGCCACCCACGGTCTCGTAGCCGATCTCCTGGCCGTCGATGCGGATCGAGCCGCCCTGGAACTCCTCCAGCATGTTGATACAGCGCAGCATCGTCGTCTTACCCGAGCCGCTGGAGCCGATGATGGAGATGACCTCCCCTTGCGCCATGGTGCAGTCGACGCCCTTCAGCACTTCGACGGCGCCGTAGCGTTTATGGAGATCGCGGATTTCAAGCAATGTCTGGGTCATCGGAGCCGAAGCCTCAGGATGGGACAGCGGTCTTGCGTTCGACGTAACGGCCGAAGCGCTCGATGCTGTAGTTGATGACGAAATAGAGGAAGCCAGCGAAGAAATAGAACTCCAGGCTCATGAAGCTGCGCGAGATCTGCTCCTGGGTGCGAAGCAGAAGCTCGGCGACGCCGATGATCGACAGAAGCGTCGAGGCCTTGACCATCTCGGCCGCTGTATTGACCCAGGCCGGCAGCGCCTGCCGCAACGCCTGCGGGCCGAGCACGTAGACGAAGGTCTGCGAAAATGTCAGACCGATGGCCTTCGCCGCCTCCGTCTGCCCCTTCGGGATTGCCTGCAGAGCGCCGCGAACGAGCTCGCCGACATGGGAGCTGCAGAAGATCGACAACGCCAGGATGCCGGCCTGGAAGGGCCCGAGATCGATGCCGACGGTGCTGAGCACATAGTAGCTCGCAAGAACGAGCACGAGAACCGGCGTACCCCGGATGAAATCCGTATAGCCGCGCACGATCCATTGCACCGGCCGATAGCCATAGGTGAGCGCGAGGCCGACGAAGACGCCGAGTACCGTTCCAACGACGATCGACAGGAAGGAGATCGAGATCGAAACACCGAGCCCCTTCAGCAAGGGAATGCGGGCGAGCCAGAGCTGATCGAGAAATGCTGGAAAATCCATCGCGATCACCTCGGCACGGAGAGACGACGCTCGACCGCGCGCATCAGGGCGGCAAGCACCGAACAGGTGGCGACATAGAGGCAGCTCGCGACGATCCAGGTCTCGATCACCCGGAAGGTCTCGACGTTGATCTTTCGCGCCTCGAAGGTGAGTTCGGGAACGGCGATCGCCGCGGCAAGCGAAGTGTCCTTGAACAGCGAGATCATCGTGCTGCTGAGCGAGGGCAGCACGTTGCGCAGCATCAAGGGCAGGATGATCGAGGTGCGGATCTGCATTTCCGTGAGCCCGATCGCCAGCCCCGCCTCGCGCTGCCCCGGCGGTACCGAGAGCAGCCCGCCGCGAAAAACTTCAGCGAGATAGGCGCCGGAATAGATCGCCAGCGTCAGCACGAAGCTCTCGATCTTGCCGAGCCTGACGCCGAGTTGCGGCAAGGCGAAGTAGCTGAACAGCACCAGAACCAGGATCGGCGTGTTGCGGATGACGGTCACGTAGAGACCGGCCGGCTTGCGCAGGAACGGGTTTTTTGACACCAGCCCGAACGCCGTGACGAGGCCGATCAGGCAGCCCGCAAGGATCGCCGCGAAGGCGAGGCCGAGGCTGAGCGCCAGCCCTTCGAGCAGAAGATCGAAGGAGCGCCAGACCGCGGAAAAATTCAGAGTATAGCCCATGTTTCAGCCACCCATGCCGAAGGACGGAGAGCGACCCCGCAGGCGGCGGGATCGCCCCGGAGAGGCTTACTTGTACTCGACCGGGAAACCGATCTGCGGCGGAGCAAGGTCCTTGCCGAACCAGGTCTTGAACGACTTCGCATAGAAGTCGAACTCGACGCCGGTCATCGCCTCGTGCAGTGCGGTGTTGACGAAGTTCAGCCAGTCCTGGTCGCCGCGCTTGACGCCGCAGGCATAGGTCTGCGGGTTCCAGCCGTAGCCGGCATCCTTGTAGCGGTTGGGGTTCTGGGTCATGTACCAGGCGAGCGACGACTGGTCGGTGGCGACCGTGTCGGCGCGTCCGGATTCCAGCGCCTGATAGATGAGGTCGACGGATTCGTACTGGTCGACCGTCGCTTCTGGCAAGGCGGCATGCACCATCGCCTCGGCATAGACGTTCTGCAGCACGGATACGGTGACGGACGAGCCGGCGGCCTTGAGCGCGGCGTAATCGGCATATTTGCCGTCGGCCTTCAGCATCAGGCCCACGCCCTCGCGATAGTAGGGAATGGTGAAGGCGATCTGCTGCGCGCGCTCACCGGTCACCGTCATGAACTGGCAGGTAATATCCACCTTGTTGGTGGTGATGTTCGGAATGCGGGCGTCGGACGACTGATTGACGAACTCGATCTTTTCCGGATCGCCGAACAGCGCCTTGGCGATGATACGGCCCATGTCGACATCGAAGCCCTGCAGCTTGTCGTCGGCGCTCTTGAAATGCCACGGCGCATTGGTGCTGCCGGTGCCCATGACCAGATGACCGCGGGCGATCACTTCGTCCAGCTTGCTCGCCGGTTCCTGGGCCGCGGCCGTACCGGCCATAGCCATGACTGCGATGGCAGCCGCTGCAAAAACGGTCTTGCTCATTTCATTCCTCCCTTTTTTAGCCTCCCCACCATTATTCTATTACTATGCATCATAATCTTGAATAATGGATTGACGTATCAAAGGCCCGCGGTCATATCTTGTCAAGGGCAGTTGAGGTAGTTTCGCCCCGATCCTGCGCCGCCCAAGAGGAGTTGAGTCGCGATGCCCCTGCCGATCGAAACCCCGGCCGTTCTCGTCGATCTTGATATTGCCAAGCGCAACATCGAGCGCTTTCAGGCCTATGCGGATGAGCACGGCATTCGCGTCCGCCCGCACATCAAGACGCACAAGCTGCCGCAGATGGCCGAGCTTCAGCTTCAAGCCGGCGCCGTCGGCATCACCTGCCAGAAGGTCACCGAGGCGGAAGCGATGGTTGCGGGTAGCGAGCGGATCAGGGACGTGCTGATCACCTACAACATTCTCGGCGAAGCCAAGATGGCGCGGCTGGAGCGGCTCAATGACCGCGTTTCGCTCGCGGTCGTCGCCGACAGCGGAACGGTCATCGATGGGCTCGCCGGCTATTTCGCCGGTAAAGAAAAGCCGCTGCGCGTGTTCGTCGAATGCAACACCGGCGCCGATCGCTGCGGCGTCGGCTCCCCGGCGGAAGCCGCCAAACTCGCCCGCCGGATCGAAGAGGCAAAGGGGCTCGTCTTCGGCGGCCTGATGACCTATCCGCCCGTCAACGGCCAGGCGAAGGTCCAGGCCTTCATGAGCGAGGCGAAGCAGCTGATCGAAGCCGACGGCATTGCCGTGCCGGCGATTACCTCCGGCGGCACGCCGAGCATGATGCATGCCGACGGCGCGCCTGTTGCCAGCGAGTACCGCCCCGGCACCTATATCTACAACGACCGCTCGCTGGTTTCGCGCGGCGTCGCCGGCTGGGACGAGTGCGCGCTGACAGTGCTGGCGACCGTCGTCTCGGTCCCTTCCGAAAACCGGGCCATCATCGATGCCGGCAGCAAGGTGCTGACCTCGGATCTGCTCGGCCTCACCGGCTACGGCCACGTGCTCGGCCGCGACGACATCCGCATCGACCAGCTGTCGGAGGAACACGGCCGCCTCGTCACCGACGGGCCAATCGGGCTCAAGGTCGGCGATCAGCTGAGGATCGTGCCGAACCACGCCTGCGTCGTGACCAACATGTTCGACGCCGTCCATATCGTCGAAGGCGACACATTGAAGGATGTGTGGCCGGTGGTAGCGCGCGGCCACGTGCTCTAAGCACCCCCTAGGGAACGAATAGCGCTGAATTGAAGCGTTTTGCCCGACAAATTCGTCTTTCATCGCCATCGGTCTTGCCGCCGAATGCATCTCCTGTGCCCTTCCGCACGCGAGATGCCGGACGGTAGAATCGACGCCATGACACTGGACAGCCGCGTCGCGCCCTCCATGTTACTGGCGATGGTTTGGCACCGCCGCCGAAATGGTTGCAGGCAAACCGTTCCCGAAAAGCCCGACAAAACGATAGGACATTTCCCCATAGCAGCTTCTGGCGTCATCGGTTTACGTTGTAGCAGTCGACAAAATTGATAGTTTTATCTGGTAACCAATGGAGGTCGAAATGGTCTTTGGACGAATTACCGGAATGGTGGGACTGGCAATCGTGCTCGGAGGCCTGCAGCTGGGAGCTGCGAGTGTTGCGTTTGCCGACACGACGATCTTGAACGTGTCCTATGATCCGACACGTGAACTCTATAAGGACTTCAATGCTGCCTTCGCCGAAAAGTGGAAGGCAGATACCGGCGAGACCGTGACGATCCAGACGTCGCATGGCGGCTCGGGCAAACAGGCTCGTTCGGTCATCGACGGTCTGCAGGCCGACGTCGTGACGCTGGCGCTCGAAGCCGACATCGACGCGATCGCCAAGGAAACCGGCAAGATCCCGGCGGACTGGAAGTCGAAATTCGAGAACAACAGTGCGCCCTACACCTCGACGATCGTCTTCCTGGTGCGCAAGGGCAACCCCAAAGGCATCAAGGACTGGGGCGATCTGGTCAAGCCCGATATCCAGGTGATCACGCCAAACCCGAAGACCTCGGGCGGCGCGCGCTGGAACTTCCTCGCTGCCTGGGCCTATGGCCGCTCCGCCAATGGCGGTGACGACGCCAAGGCGCAGGAATATGTGACAGAGCTGTTCAAGCACGTGCCGGTACTCGATACCGGCGCGCGCGGCTCGACGACGACCTTCGTCCAGCGCGGCCTCGGCGACGTGCTGCTCGCCTGGGAAAACGAAGCCTATCTGTCGCTCGAGGAGCTCGGCCCCGACAAGTTCGAGATCGTCACGCCGTCGATCTCGATCAAGGCCGAACCGCCGGTGGCCCTCGTCGACGGCAACGTCGATGCCAAGGGCACCCGCAAGGTGGCGGAAGCCTATCTCGGCTACCTCTACAGCGATACCGGCCAGAAGATCGCCGCCAAGCACTACTACCGGCCGTTCAAGCCGGCAGCCGCCGATCCGGCTGATATCAAGCGGTTCGGCGAGCTGAAGCTCGTCACCATTGAGGACTTTGGCGGCTGGAAGGAAGCCCAGCCGAAATTCTTCGGCGACGGTGGCGTCTTCGACCAGCTCTACAAGCCGGGCCAATAATCCTGAACAGCGCGCGCAGCCGGCAAGCCCGGTTGCGCGTCTTGCTTCGCGCCGGGCCGAGCCCTCGAGCGAAGCGCGTTTCATCGTACCGCGTAAAGACTGCAAAGGTAGTGCCATTGACGGATGCGACGAAGACTGCACCCTGGCGATTTCGCCAGCCGAGTGTTTTGCCTGGATTTGGTTTGTCGCTCGGGATCACGCTGAGCTGGCTGGTTCTGATCGTGTTGATCCCGTTGTCGGGTCTGGTGTTTCGGGCCAGCGGGCTCGGTTGGGCGCAGTTCGCGGCGCTGGCGCTCGATCCGCGCACGCTGAACGCCTTGAAGATCTCCTTCGGCACGGCCTTCATCGCGGCGATCATCAACCTCGTCTTCGGTGTCATCCTCGCCTGGGTGCTGGTGCGTTATCGCTTTCCCGGCAAGCGGGTGATCGACGCCATGGTCGACCTGCCCTTTGCCCTGCCGACCGCGGTTGCCGGCATTGCGCTGACGACGCTCTATGCCCCGAACGGCTGGATCGGCCAGTTCCTGGAGCCGCTTGGGCTGAAGATCGCCTTCACCCCCGCCGGCATCGTCATCGCCCTGATCTTCGTCGGCCTGCCCTTCGTCGTCAGGACCGTGCAGCCGATCATGGAGGAGATCGACAAGGAGGTGGAAGAAGCGGCAGCCACCCTTGG
>NZ_JBNDJY010000009.1:0-194136 GCF_050435225.1 Ensifer sp. LBL
AGGTCGACCATGGCGTCGATCACCCGCTTGCCGGGAAAGCGATAACGCACCAGCACCCAGGCGAGGATGACACCGAAGACGAGGTTGATGATCGCTGCGATGAAGGCCGTGCCGAAGGAGATCTTCAGGGCATTGAGCGTGCGTGGATCAAGCGCCAGCGCCACGAACTGCGCCCAGCCGAGCCCGCTGGCCCGAAACACCAGGCCCGACAACGGGATCAACACGATCAGAACCAGCCAGCTCAGCGTGATCCCGAGCGACAATCCAAATCCAGGCAAAACACTCGGCTGGCGAAATCGCCACCGGTTCCCATTGCGTCGCTCCGTCACCTTTCGGTCACCTCTTGGCCCCGCAGCCGCGAGCGGCTGCGCTATCCCCTCATCCAAACCGATCTTCAAACCGCCGGTTGGCCGGCTTGTTTGAGCGCCGGTATCTTTCGGCGCCAAACTACCAATTTCATGGGCTCCAACAACGCAAATTTTTGACGCTTCGGCGGCCGTAAGAGAAACTGATTTCGCTTCTAACCACGTCAATAGAAACACTCTGCTCCCAAGATTGTTCCATGCCTGACATCTAAAATGATGGTGCGTGAACGAGGCGACTGAAAAGTTATGCTATAGACTTTATAGATATTGAATGTTCCTTGCTTACGCGCTGCATTTCGCTCTTCCATAATCGAGCCATGAACCGGGCGCGGCAGAATGCGCGGCCGTCACTTTGAAACATTCTCGTAAGCGGTTGATGTCATGGCAACAACGCTCATCATTCCCGGGTTGCTCGGATCGAACAGCGGCCATTGGCAGCGCCATTGGCTGAATGACAATCCGCAAGCCGTCCTCGTCGAACAGGACGACTGGGACCGACCAAGGCTCGATCTCTGGCGCGACAGGCTCGAACACGAAATCTTCCGGCATGGTACCGTTGACCTCGTGGCACACAGCCTCGGCTGTCTTCTGGTCGCCAATCTGGTGCGGCGCCCGCTCGCCCGGCAGGTGCGCAGCGCCTTGCTCGTCGCACCGTGCGATCTCGGTCCGACCGATCGGCTTCATCCGGGCGCCATCGACTTCGGATCGATGCCGGACCTGCCGTTGCCTTTTTCGAGCCTTGTCGTTGGAAGCCTGAACGACCCCTATATGCCCTTCGACCGCCTGCGCCATTTTTCGACCCGCTGGGGCAGTCGCCTCATCGATCTCGGCCATGCCGGCCATATCAACATCGCCAGTGGCTATGGCCGCTGGTCGCATGGTTATGACCTGCTCAGGGTATTGAACGGCATTTCGCGCCGCGAGACCACTCGCGGCCAACCGGGCGAGTTTTCGGAGCGGTTGCCCTTGCCAAACGGCGTGGCCTGACCGCCCCAGAGTGTGACGCCGAAGACCGCTTCGAGCGGCCTTGCCACACGGGGCCCTTGATGTCCGCGCCGTTTCACGCTCTAATAGCGCACAAAGTTTATAGAGTATACCGTCTAGGGATGCGCATGTGCCAAGGTGCCAGGCCAGCCGGGATAGGACATACGGGCTCGACCATCGATGCGGCGGACGATATCTTCACGCGACCCTGCGGGTGGTTGCCGATAGCCTTACAATTCGGTCGGTGTCTGCGTTGAGGACCGAAACAGCCATGCATTTCAAACTTTGCCGGCGAGGCCGGCCATAGGAGAGTGCACATGACTGTCCATGGATTGTTTGCCAAGACGTCTCCGACGGAAGGGGCCCCCAGGGGCAAGCCGCATATCGCCATCGTCGGCCGCGGTTTTTCCGGCGTGATGATGGCTATCGCCCTGATGAAGTCCGTGCGGGCCGCCTTTCACGTCCATCTCTTCGACCCGCAACCGACGATCAGTGGCGGCCAGGTGTTGGCCACCGCCCAGAGCGGTGAAATCCTCAACAGTCGTGTTCGTGATCTTTCAGTGGCCGCCGGTCAGCCGGAAGACTTCAACGACTGGCTCTCGGCCAATGCCGAGTTTCGCGCCGCCGTGCCGGCGGCCATTCCCGGGTTCCAGCAGATCTTCGTGCCGAAGAGCATCTTCAGCGATTATGTCTATCAGCGCTTCTCCGAGGCGCTGACGCGCCGGCCGGATATTTCGATGCAGCTCTCCTGTCAGGCGGTGCTTGGTCTACGCAAGCAGGCCAATGGGCGCTTTCTGGTGATGCAGGAGAACGCGACGGTGGAATGCGATGCCGTCGTGCTGGCGACCGGATTTGGTCTGCGTCGCGGTGAGATGGAAGTCGCTGAAGAGGAAAAGCCGCTGGTGCGCGCCCGTCGCCTCGTCGTGCCGCGCCACACGGTGCTGCTCGGCAGTGGGGTTCGGGTGGTCGACCGCCTGCTGCAGCTTCGCGACAACGGCTTTGCCGGCGAAGTCACCATCCTCTCCCGCCATGGCTTCCTGCCGCAGCCGCATACCCGCCTTTCGGCAGCGCCGACCTTTCCGGTCGAGCCGATGCCGACGCGGCTCGGCGAGATCGTTCGTTTCGTCCGGCAGGCCTGTGCGGAGGCCGAGGCGGCAGGGCTCGGCTGGCAGGCGGCCATGAACGGCCTGCGCCGCCGGGCGCGGTCGCTGTGGCAGGCGCTGCCCGAGGAAGAGAAACACCGCTTCAACAGGCACCTTCGCTCGATCTACGACAGCCACCGCAACCGCCTGCCGGCACCCCTCTACCTGCGTCTTCGGCAGGAGTTAGCGAGCGAGCGGACCGTGCTGCGCAAGGGCTGGGCCGGCCGGCGCCGTCCGGAAGGACTGATGGTGCGCTTTGCTGGTGAAAGCGAGGAGACGCTGCTTTCAGCCGATCAGGTGATCGATTGTCGCTGCTCGGCGCCCGATCTTCAGGCGCCGTTGATGCAGAGCCTTTTTTCCGGCGGCCTTGCCGAGCCCGACGAACTCGATCTCGGCATTGCCGTCAGCCCGGCGGGTGAAGTGCTTTCCGGCGGAGGTCCGACGCGCAATCTCTACGCGATCGGGCCGCTCGGCGTCGGCAGCCTGCCCGACATCGATCTGGTGCCGGAGATCGTCACGCAGACCTATGCCGCGGCGCGATTGATCGCGACCCGCAACCGGGTCACTCTGAAAACCGGCTGACGCTTGCCGCTTACCGCCGCGTTGCCCAGGGTACGAGCCAGCGCTCGATCAGGCGTGCCGCCAGTTCGAACAGGAAGGCGACGGCAGCGATGACGACGATGCCGGCGATCACCACGTCGGTCACAAGAAACTGGGCTGCGGACTGGATCATGAAACCGAGGCCGCGGGTTGCGGCGACGAGTTCGGCCGCCACCAGCGTCGACCAGCCGGCGCCGAGCGCGATGCGGGTTCCCGTGAGGATCGAGGGCAGGGCGCTCGGCACAATGACGTGGCGCAGCACCTGCAGCCGCGACGCGCCGAAGGATCGCGCCGCGTTGACGTGGTCGGCCGATGCGGAGCGGACGCCCGTTGCCGTCGAAAGGATGACCGGCGGTAGCATCGCCAGGGCGATCACCGCAATCTTCGACGCCTCGCCGATGCCGAGCCAGATGATCACCAGGGGCAGATAGGCAAGCGGCGGCAGCGGCCGCAGGAACTCGACGATCGGATCGAGAATGCCCTTGCCGATACGGCTCGCTCCGATGGCAAGGCCGGCGGGAACGCCGACGACGAGAGCGACAGCAAGCGCGCCGAAGATCCGCAGCAGGCTGGCGCCGACGTGCTCAGCGAGCGTCGCATCGACAAAGCCGGTGACGGCGAGGCTCCGCAGTGCCTGGTAGACGGCGACCGGTGACGGCAGGAACAGTGGCGAGACGAGGGTATAGCTGGAGGCAAGGCTCCAGAGGAAAAGCAGTGCCGTGATCGTCGCGAGCGAAATCCAGACAAGCGGCAACGGCGGTCGCTCGGCGCTCTGTTCCTGTTGCTCATCCACGTGGCGCGCCGCCGGCATGATCGGCGGCAGGCCTTCAGCCGAGATGCTCATGCGGCAATTCCTTCTTCTTCGGCATGGATGAGCACGGTCAATTCGTCCTGCAGGTGGCGAAAAGCGGCTGAGCTGCGGATTTCCGAAAGCGGCGTCCCGGCGAGGTGATCGCGGCCGAAGGTCGTGAAGATTTCGCTGGTGATCCGGCCGGGGTTGGGGGCAAGCACGATGACGCGCGTTGCGAGCAGCAGCGCCTCCTCGATGCTGTGGGTGATCAGGAGGGCACCGACGCGGTTCTGTTGCCAGATGTCGAGAAGAAAGCCCTGCATGCGGCTTCGGGTCAGGGCATCGAGCGCGCCAAGCGGCTCGTCCATCAACAGAAACTTCGGGCTGGAGGCAAGTGCGCGGGCAATGCCGACACGTTGTCGCATGCCGCCCGACAGTTCCCAGACATGCCGCTCGGCTGCATCGCCGAGCCCCACCTGGTCGAGAAGAGTTCGCGCCCGCTCGAGCCGATCCGCTCTGGACAAACCGCGCAGGCGCAGGGGAAAGGCGACATTGTCGAGGGCCGTCAGCCACGGATAAAGGGCATCGTCCTGAAACACGACGGCGCGCTCTGCGCCGGGGCCGGTGACCGGCGCGCCGTCGAGCCGAATACGCCCGCCGCTCGGTTTCCCGAAGCCCGCCGCCAGATTGAGAAGGCTGGTCTTGCCGGAACCGGAGCGCCCGATGACGACGACGAATTCGTCGTGGCCGATCGACAGATCGATTGACGCAAGCACCGGCGTGTTGCGGCCGGCATCGGCTCCATATCGCAATGTGACATTCTCAAGCGAGAGGACGGACATGCTGTTCTCCTGGCATACTGCCGTGTGCCCGCCCGAAGATTTCATCCGGGCGGGCAGCAATTGAGTGAACGTCAGAACGAGAGCTTTGCCGCTTCCTGCGCCCAGCGGGCGGAAACGTAAGGCGCGTAGTCGGGAAGGACTGCCGGGATCTTGCCCTGTTCGAGCAGGAAGGCCGAGGTCTGGGCGATCGCCTTGACTGTCGCGCCGCCGAGGAGATCGGCACTCGCCTGTTCTTCGAGCGACGGGAAGTAATAGCCCTTGAGCAGGTTCGGCACCTCCTCAGGCTTTGCGCCGGTGAGCCGTGCGATCTTCTCGGCCTGAGGCGAGCCTGCGCTCCAGGCTTCCGGCTTGGCGCGGTAATCGGCATAGGCGTCGCCGGTCACCTTGACGAATCCGGTGACGATTTCAGGATGTTCATCGGCAAACTTCTTGCTGACGATCCAGGCGTCGAAGGTCGGTCCGCCCCATTTCGCGACGTCGCTCGATGTCGCAAGCACGGTTGCGGTCTTCTTGATTTCGGACAGAACCGGATCCCAGACATAGGCGCCATCGATATCACCGCGCTGCCATGCAGCGGCGATCTCCGGCGGCCTGAGGTTGAGGATCTCGACCGACTTCGGATCAACATTCCAGTGTTTCAAGGCGGTGAGCAGGCTGTAATGCGCCGTCGAGACGAAGGGCGTTGCAATCTTCTTGCCGGCAAGCTCTTCCGGCTTGTCGATGCCCTTGACCGCCAGTGCCTCGGCGTCACTGATGAGGCCGACGACGAAGATGGTTTCGAGCGGGATCTGGCGGCTCGCGGCGGCGGCAAGCGGTGAGGATCCGACATAGCCGATGTCGATCGACCCGGACGCAAGGGCCGCAATGACATCGGCCCCACCGTCGAATTTCTGCCAGGTGATCTTGGCGCCGGTCACCTTCTCATAGGTTCCGTCTGCCTGCGGCACGCGCGATGGTTCGACGATCGGCTGGTAGCCGATGGTCAGCGTCGTTTCGTTTGCATGGGCCGGAAGGGAAAACTGGCTTGCGGCCAAGAGGGCGACACTTGCGGCAAGAAGGGTGCGTCTGCGGATCGTCATCGTATGCTCCTCAACGGGTTGCGGCTTCCTCGGGAAGTCCTGATGTTATGTTGATTAAAAGCATGGATTTTATATAGATAAATTATTCCGCTTTTTGCCGCTTTGCAGAGAGCGCGTTCCAAAATTGAAATCTGTGGCGGCGCGCTGTGCCATGCAGGAATGCAGCGTCAGAATTGCACGCCGCCGTAGCGGCCGTTGTGGTAGACGATCGGTTCGCCTGTGCCGGCCGTAATCGCCACCACCCGGCCGAGGATGATCGCATGGCTATGGCGCTCGATGATCTCCTCGACCTCGCAATCGATGGCGGCGAGCGCGCCGGCAAGCGCCGATGCGCCGCTGGCAAGCCGGATCCATTCGGCGCCATCGTAGCGGGCCGGACCCTTGGCGCCGTCGACACCGGAGAAGCGCTCGGCGACCCTCTGCTGCTCGCGCGACAGAAGGTTGACGCAGAAATGCCGGTAGCGCTCGATGACCGGCCAGGTGGAGGACGTGCGGTTGATATTGACGATCATGGTCGGCGGATCGACGGCGAGTGCTGTGGCGGAGGTTACGGTAGCGCCGGTGCGCTCCTCACCTATCCCCGCGGTGATGACGGAGACGCCACCTGAGAAGTTGCGCATGGCCGCCTTCAGCGCCGGCGTGGTGATCGACCCGTAGGCATTGGCAGTCGGAACGATGGCATCGAATGCGGGAGAAGCGGCAAGCGCGATGGTCATGGCCAAATCCTCGAAAAATTTAAATCTAATTCCCGATCGCTGACAGCTGATCCGGGAAAAATTTTTCCTCATATCAAGGATGATCGCCCGAATTCTTGTTGTCAATAAATTTTATAGAGTTTATGCTTTTTGCCAGTCGAGGGGCCTTTTGGGCTGCCTCCGAAAGGAACCTGTGAGGAGGCCTGCGCGAATGGGAATTGTGCCCAACGAAATCCCCGAGAAGATCCCCGAAAAGATCAATGTGCTCTGGTTCCTGCCGACCCACGGCGACAGCCGCTATCTCGGAACCACGCGCGGTGGGCGAAACGTCGACCTCAACTATCTGAAGCAGGTCGCGCAGGCCGCCGATACGCTGGGCTACTATGGGGTGCTCATCCCGACGGGGCGGAGCTGCGAGGACAGCTGGGTGGTAGCCTCAGCGCTGGCACCGCTCACCGAAAAGCTGCGGTTCCTGATCGCGGTTCGGCCCGGCCTGCTCTCCCCGACGCTCGCGGCCCGCATGACGGCGACGCTGGACCGTCTCTCGGGCGGGCGGCTGCTGATCAACGTCGTAACCGGCGGCGATCCGATCGAAAACAAGGGCGACGGCATTCATCTGGCGCATGGTGAACGCTACGAGGTGACCGAGGAATTCCTGAACATCTACAAGGCGGTGCTTCGCGGAGAAGAAGTCGATTTCAAGGGAAATCACTTCGACATCGAAGGCGGCAAGCTCCTGTTCCCTTGCGCGCAACAGCCCCACCCGCCGCTCTATTTCGGCGGCTCCTCCGGCAAGGGGCAGGAGGTGGCAGCGCGCACGATCGACAAGTACCTGACCTGGGGCGAGCCGGTCGAGGACGTCGCCAAGAAGATCGCCGAAGTTCGCGCCCTGGCCGATGCCGAGGGCAGGGCGGTCACGTTCGGTATCCGTCTTCATGTCATCGTTCGCGAGACCGCAAAGGAAGCCTGGCAGGCGGCCGACGAACTGATACAATATGTGGACGACGAAACGATTGCCGCCGCACAGAAGGTGTTCGAGCGCATGGATTCGGTTGGTCAGAGCCGCATGAGCCGCCTGCATGGCGGCCGGCGCGACAAGCTCGAAATCGCTCCCAATCTCTGGGCCGGCGTGGGCCTGGTGCGCGGAGGGGCTGGCACGGCGCTCGTCGGCGATCCCGATCAAGTCAAAGCGCGCATGGAAGAATACCGACAAGTCGGCATCGACAGCTTCATCCTGTCCGGTTACCCGCATCTCGAAGAGGCCTATCGCTTCGGCGAACTGGTACTGCCGCATCTGCCGCTGGCCCACGCCATCCCGGCGAGGGAGACGTCGATCAACACCGGGCCGTTCGGCGAAACCATCGCCGGCGATCATCGCCCGAAGTTGAAGGTTTCCCAGTCGTGACAGCTGTGCGGCGAACGGTCATTGCCATCGTCGGCGGCGGTTTCACCGGCGCGGTGGTCGCGGCAAGCCTTGCGCGCAATGCCGCCAGCGACGGCGCAGCCATCGTGGTCTTCGAACCGCGAGACTGTCTGGGTGCCGGACTTGCCTACGACACCGGCAATCCGGCCCATCGCACCAATGTGCCCGCTGCCCGCATGAGCCTCGTTCCCGATGATCCCGACCACTTTCTGAACTGGCTGGAGGCCAATGGCGAGCCGTGCGGCGACCCGGAGGCGAGGGCCGCCGACGGCCATCTCTATGTGCGGCGGGCGGTGTTCGGGCGGTATGTCGGGGCGTTCGTCGCGCCGTTCGTGCGGAGCGGCAAGGTCGTGCACCGCCGCGAGCGCATCGCTCGTATCGAGCGGCGTGGAATGCGCTGGAAGCTGACCTCCGATGCCGGGACGGACCTTTTGGCCGATATCGTCGTGATCGCCACGACGCATCCCTCGCCTTGTGCGCCGAAGAGCGTCGCGCAGGCGCTCGAAGGCCATCCGCGTTTCGTCACTGATACCACCGTTGCGGGCTCTCTTGCCTGCCTTCGTCCCGATGATGACGTTCTGGTGCTTGGAAACGGCCTGACGGCGGCGGATGTGATTGCGTCGCTGAGGCTCGCCGACCACCGCGGCTCGATCGTCGCCCTGTCGCGCCGCGGCCTTCGCTCGCGCGGCCATGCGGGAAAAGCGCAGGAACCCTTCGGTGATTTCGTCAGCAACCCGGCGCGAACCGCGCTCGAGCTTCTTCGACGCGTGCGCCTGGCGGTGCGGCAGGCCGCTTTGTCCGGGCTCAGCTGGCATGCGGTTTTCGACGCGCTGCGTATCCAAGGCGGGCAAGTCTGGCGGGCGTTGCCGGTGGCGGAGCGCCGCCTGCTGGTGAGGCGCCTGCGGCCCTTCTGGGACGCGCACCGGTTCCGTGTGGCGCCGCAGATCGACGATGCGATCCGGCAGGCAGCCGAGACGGGACAGTTGCGCATCCTCGGCGCTTCGATCGAAGGCGTCGAACGCTATGGCCAAGTCATCGCTGTCGACATCCGTCACCGGCAGACGCGTGCCCATGAGCGCCTGTTGTTCGATGCCTGCGTCGTGACGACCGGTCCGGCACATACGGGCATTCTTTCAAGCCAGGAATGGCTTGCGGATCTGGCGTCGAAGGGCTGGCTGCGCCTAGACAGTGTCGGGCTTGGGCTCGCCTGCGATGAGGCGAGCCGGGCGATCGGTGCGAGCGGCGTGGCCGAGAGGTCGCTGATCGTTGCCGGCCCGCTGGCGCGCGGCACCTTCGGCGAACTCATGGGCCTGCCGCAGGTCAACGATCACGCGATCTTTGTTGCCGACGAGATCGCCGAGATGCTGGCGAGAGCAGACAGGGGCGCCACCCGCCGGAGGGCGGCGTCATCCGTTCGGCGGCGAGCGGTCACGGCCATCGACGGCGCCATCAGGCGTTGAAGCCGGAGACTCGCCGTCGAGCCGGCGGGACCAATCTTCTACCGCCCGCGTCTGCAGGCGCTTGGCGGCGTACTCTCGCCAATTTGGCGGCAGGATGGCGAGATCGGCGATAGCGGACAGGGCCTCGCGGTTGAGCGTATCGACGTAAAGATAGTGCCACAGCCGGGCGACCGTCCATTCGGGATGGCGCCGCTCGACGCGTTGCATCCGGTCGTCGGGGGAAACCATGCCCGTTTCGATGACCCGGTAGTACCATCCGGTGCGGCCGGTCTGCTGGACGCGGCGGGCCATGTCCGGCAAATCGAAACGGCGGTTCAGCTTCCAGCACGGCTGCCGGCCCTGGCTCACCTCGAGAAGGGCTTCGCCGAGGCGGAACCGGTCGCCGATCGCGACATCGCTTTCGGTCAGCCCCAAGGCCGAGATGTTCTCGCCGAACGCGCCCGGCTGCTGCAGCCGCGCAACGCTTCCGATCTCGTCAACCCATATTTGATAATGGTCGCGCGGGTAATGGTGCACAGCCTTGTCCGGGCCGCCGTGCCTCTTCAGGTCGCCCTGATGGTCGCCGGCAAAGCCGGTTGTGCCGAGATGCACCGGGTCAAGTGTCGGGTGTTTGTCGATGCCGCTTAGGGTTCCGCGGTCGTCGATCGGCGAGAGGCTGCCGATGAGCAGGGCGTCGAGCGCGATCGGCGGCGGCTCAACCATCGAAGTTCTCCAGCCATTCGCCGATCACCGAAGCGGCCGCTGCCTCGAGATGAGGCCCGAGACGTCGGGCATCGGCGCGCAGGCTCGGAACGCTGAGCCCGGCGGCCGCCAGTTCGCAGGCGTGACCGACGAGCCAGCGTTCGAACGCCGCGCCGGCCTGCGCCTCCGGGTGAAACTGGAGGGCGAGCACTGTCTTGCCGCGCGCAAAGCTTTGTTGCGCGATCAGCGGTGTCGAAGCCAGAAGTTCAGTGCCGGCGGGCAGGTCGTAGGTATCGCCGTGCCAATGTAGGACGGAAACGTCGGCCAGATGGCGGAGGGGGGAGGCCTGGCCTGCGGCGGTCAGGCTCAACGGCGAAAATCCGATCTCCTTCAGGCCGGAAGGGTAGACGCGGGCACCGAGCGCACGGGCGATCAGCTGGGCGCCGAGGCAGATGCCGAGCGTCGGCCGGTCGCCGGCAAGACGCGCCTGAAGCATGGCGATTTCCCCCGCGATGAAAGGGTAGGCCTCGTCTTCATAGACGCCGATCGGGCCGCCGAGCACGATGACGAGATCGGGCTTCAACGGATCGAAAGAGAGGTAATTTTCGTCGCCGACATTGCGATACTCGATTTCGAAACCCGCCGCTCGCAGCGGTCCGGCAAAGCTGCCGAGATCTTCGAAATGCACGTGCCTGAGGGCGAGCGCCTTTCTGGTCGTCATCGTCTGTTCTCCATGCTCAGAGGTTCTAGCCGGCACGCGTGTCGGGGACGCAGCCTTCGCTGGTGCAGCCGGCGGAGGTGGCGGCCGCCGTGGCAAAGTCGGGGATCGGCGCGGAAAGGAGTGTGGCAAGACGCGCGCCGATGGCCATGTCATCTTCGATGCCGAAACGATGGTGTTCGATATGACCGTCTCGTCCGATGATGATGGCCGTCGGCGTGCCGCGCATGCCGTAGAGTTCCATCGTTTTCGGTATCGGTCCCTGGTCGGAAGGCTGGTCGACGGCGATCGGGAAGGTCAGGCGATATTCATGAATGAAGGCCTTCAGCGCTTCCGGTGTCATGACTGCGTGATGTTCGAACACCGAATGCAGGCCGAGGACCTGAAGATCGGTGTCCCGAAAAATGCTTTGGACGCGCTGCGTTTGCGGTAGTCCGTGCGAAACGCAAGCCGGGCACAGCATCTGAAACGCATGAAGGAAAACGACCCGGCCACGAAGCTGCGCAAGGCTTGGACGTTCCGGTGTGTTGAACCAGGTCGAAACGGCGAGTTCCGGAGCCGTGATCCTGCGATTGCTGTTCATTGTTCTCATCTCCAAGAGGGCCGGGCGAAGGCTCGCCGCCCGGCCACTGCAGTGTGTGCGGTTCAGGCGGCTTCGCGGACGAGCTTAACGCCGGGGAAATCGACGGGAACGGCAAGCGCGACGTTGATGTAGTTGGTGAACAGGTTGAGCGCGACATGGGCGACGATCTCGACCACGTCCTCGTCATCGTAGCCGGCCTCGCGCAGGGAGCGCACATCCGCGTCGGATACCTGCCCGCGCGCGTCGACGAGTTTCTGTGCAAAGGCGAGGGCAGCGGCCGTCTTCGGATCGGCGGACTTGCCGCGTTGCGCGGACGTCATCTCCTCGGCAGTCGCGCCCGCCTTGCGGCCAAGGGCCGTGTGGGCCGCCAGGCAATAGTGGCAATCGTTGCGATCCGCGACGGCAACGGCGATCTGCTCGCCGAGCTTGGCGCCGAGGCGACCGTTGCCGAGTGCACCGAAGGAGCCCCACATACTGGCAAGGGCCGCCGGCGAATTGGCGACGGCGCGGAACATGTTGGGTGCGACCCCGAAGGCGGAGCGGATTTCGCCAAGGAGTTCGGCCCTGGGACCGGTTGCCGAAACGGGGTCGACTAGATTAATTCTGCTCATGGTTTTCTCTTTCTGTTTGCTGGAGGGAGAAAATTGCCGGTCCGCCGATGGCAGTCGTCGGACCGGCGCCGACATCATCGTCTGTCCGCTTGCGACGCAGGAAACAGCGCTCGCGAATTCCGATGGTGAAGCTTGTTGAAAAGGCGCCGGGGATGCTCGGTGACGCCTTCAGGACCGCCGGCTTTGGCGCCGGCGGCTGGATCGTTTCGCATGATCAGGCCGTCTCGCGATTGAAGAGACGCCAGGCGGCCCGTTGCGCCTCGGGTTCTGCCGTTTCGTATTCGCCGCAATCAACGCGCAGTTCCGCCGGTCCGAACGCAGCATCGACGAATGCGCAGTGATGCGGCGCTTTCGGATCGTCGTAGACATGCGGCCGGAAGTATCGACAGTTGACACACATGCGCTGTTCCGGAATGGCGCCAGCCGTCTGCAGGCCGCGGATGATCTTGACGAGATGCATGAGCAGGTCCTGCTGCTCCAGCCTCGAAAGCGAAGCGATGGCATCCTCCGTTGCGGAGGCGAGCCGGCCCGCCCGTCGCACTGCGTCCTCGCCGGCCGGCGTGGTGGCAACCGAAAGCGCGCGTGCGTCGCTCGGATCTGCGCGCTTTTCGACCAGCCCCTTGCGCAGCAGTGCGTTGATGGAGTCCGTCGTCGTCGGCTGGCTGACGCCGAGATAGCCGGCAACCTGCTTCACCCGCATTCCGCTGCGACCACGGGCGACGAGGAAGGTCAGGATCTGCAATTGCGTGGGATTGAGGCCGATCGCGTCCGCGGTCGACCAGGCCTCCGTGCGCATGGCCGTCGCCACGCGGGATAGCCCGTCGCCGATGCGGTCGACCAGGGCCGGTGTCGTGTCAGGTTCCTTGCTCATGAGGCGATTAATATAGGAATCCTATGCATTGTCAACGCCGATAAAAAGCGACGCGAATTTGACGCGCATCAAAGTGGAGGGGGCGTCTCAAGCTTAATCCTCTTCTCGAACAACCCGAACACGGGCTGGTCGCTCAAATGGAGAAGACGATGTTGAATGCAATCAAGAGCGGATTTGGTATCGCGATCGCGGCAATGCTGGTCGCCGCGCCGGCAGCCGCCGCGGACTTCGAAGTGCACATGCTGAACAAGGGCAAGGACGGCGCGATGGTTTTCGAGCCGGCGTCGCTGAAGGTTGCGCCCGGCGACACGGTCACCTTCATTCCGACCGACAAGGGACATAACGTCGAAACCATCAAGGGCATGATCCCCGATGGCGCCGAGGCCTTCAAAAGCAAGATCAATGAAAACTACAAGGTGACTTTCACCGCACCCGGCGTCTACGGCGTCAAGTGCACGCCGCACTACGGCATGGGCATGGTAGGCGTCGTTCAGGTCGGCGATGCGCCAGCAAACCTGGAAGCGGTCAAGGGAGCGAAGAACCCGAAGAAGGCTCAGGAACGCCTGGACGCGGCCCTCGCGGCGCTCGGCAACTAAGCGACTTCTAGCGCTTCGGAGCGGGGTGGGGACAGGCCGCTCCTGGCGTCTGCGCACTGGGTGAGGCGCGGGCGCCATCATGCGGAACCAATGCGAAGCATTCGCGTTGGTTCCGCATGGATCAGATCACCGCCGAATTGTTCCCACCGTCGCAGATCCCCTATACGGTCATTTTTGCGCGCATCCTCGGAGCGCTGCTGATGGGCGCGGTCATCGGCTTCGAGCGCGAAGTCAAGGCACGCCCGCCGGCCTCAAGACCCATATGCTCGTCTGCCTCGCAGCCTGCACTTTCGGCATCATCTCGATCGAAAGCGTCCGCCTCGGCGGCTTCTTCGATGAACGCGTCCGCATCGACCCGCTGCGCGTGGTGGAGGCGGTAACCGCAGGCGTCGCGTTTCTTGCAGCCGGAACCATCGTCCTGTCTCGCGGCGAGGTCCAGGGCCTGACGACCGGCGCGAGCCTCTGGCTCGCAGGCGCGATCGGCATCTCCGTCGGCTTTGGCCATTGGATCGTCGCCGGCCTTGCGGTCGGCTCCGCCTTCGCCGTTCTTACCATCATCGGCCATTTCGAGGGCGAGGCCATGCGGCACGAAATGCCTGACGTGGAACCGGAGGGCGAAGGAGCTGCGGCGTCCGGCAAGAGACGTCCGAAGCGATAGGTCCGCTGACCCACCACACGCGTGCTTTCCCACAGTTTTCGATGCTGCTGCCAGCCGCTTTCGTCCTCGATCGCGTTCGAGGTCGCCGCTTGGTCGTTTTCGCGGGATGGAGGCCAGGTTTTCAACCGAAGGGCTTCTCATGTTCAAACCATTCGTTTTCGCCGGCATCCTGTGGCTTGGTTCCGCAGTGCTCGGTCACGCCAAAGACGCGGTCGGCTTTCGGGAGGCCGACATTTACAAGAACAGCGCTCGACCACTCCACGTTGCGCTCTGGTATTCCACTCAAGACCGCGCGGCAGCCACTACCGTTGGCGACAACCGGGCCCTCGAGGGTATCCAGGCTATCAGAAATGCGGCGACCACCAAGGGAGCGCGCCCGTTGGTCGTGCTCTCCCACGGTTACGGCGGCAGCTGGCGCAATCTGAATTGGCTGGCGGGCAGGCTGGTTGAGCAAGGCTATGTCGTCGCTGCCCCGGATCACCCGGGCACCACCACGTTCGACAGGAACGCGAAGCAGGCGGCGGAGTTGTGGGAGCGCCCACGCGACCTCAGCCGGGTCATCGATGCCTTGATCGCCGATCCGGCGCTTGCCGGGGACATCGATGAAAGCCGGATTGCAGCCATTGGCCACTCGCTCGGGGGATGGACCGTGAGTGCACTGGCCGGGGCGGCATTCGACGGGGATCGCTTCAGGCGTGATTGCGAGACAAATGCCAGTCCGCGCGCCTGCAGCCTCAGCGCAGAGCTTGGCCTCGATCGGCCCGAGTTCGAAAAAGACCTGAGGGACCCTCGGCTCGATGCCTTCGTGTCGCTCGATCTGGGGCTGGCGCGGGGTTTTGATCCCGACAGCCTGGCGCGGGTTCGTCTTCCATCACTGGTCATTGCCGCCGGCACCGATATCGGTGACATGCCGGCCAGGCTCGAATCCGGTTATCTCGCCGAGCGCTTGCCGAAAAATGCGTCCACCTATGTCGAAATCCCCGATGCGATGCATTTCAGCTTCATGCAGACTTGCAAGCCGGGCGCTGCGGCGTTGATCGAGGCGGAGACGCCCGGGGACGGCATCGTCTGCAAGGACGGCGGGGTTCGTGGACGCGACGAGATCCATCGGGAACTCGCTTTTCTCATCATCGGTTTTCTGGCCGAGGCCCTTCCGGCCGGCCCATGAGGCCTCCGACTGACTCTAAAGCCGAATTCTCCTGGCGGTATTCACGCGGCGTCATGCCGGTCACCCGCAGAAATTCGCGGTTGAAGTTGGACTTCGTCTGGAAGCCCGACTCCATCATCGCTGCCGTGATCGGCAGGTCGGTTTCGTTCAACAGACGCATGGCTTCTCGAACACGGTACTCGTTGACGACCTGCGACACGTTTCGCGACGAGGTCCGATTAATGGCAACGGAGATTTGCCGGGCGGGTATCGCCAATTTGCGTGACAACCGTCGCAGGGTCAGATCCGGGTCACGAAACAGCCTTCTTTCGCTCATTGCCGTATCGAGCGCTTCGAGGATGCGGCGGTGGTCGCCTGTCGGTGCGCCCTCGCTTGCGAGAGCCGGCATTTTGTTTGCCTCATTCGGAAGGCTTACGTCGTTGTCAGGCACGCTCCGGCCCATGACGGCGATCGCGAAGGCGACAAGCGGGAGCGTCAACATGTGAGCCGCACCAACGATCGAGGCGGCGTGGCTTCCGCGATAGAACTCGAAGTCTGCAGCTATCACCAGGTCGATTATCCCTGATGTCAGCAACAGACCGGCAACGGCAAACGCGGCGCTGCGAGCACCGCGAGCCTCCGCCAGCCGGGCGTTTTCGAAGTTGCCTTCGGACGCATACGACTGGTGAGCAAGCAACGCCGCGTAGGTGAAGTAGAGGAGGGCAAGGATGAGGTCGATCGGAGTCTGCCAATACTGCCACAGTGCCGAAAGGATCAATATCGCTGCAGGTGCGAGAAGGTGGGGCCAGTATCGTTGTCGATGGGAGCCTCTGAGTTCTGAAAAACAGAACCATGCAATGGGTGGAAGCAGAGCCGCGACCACGGGCTGAAGGAACCGCACCCATTGCAGATCCGCAGTCCAGCGCAAGCCGACCGTTACGATCAAAAGGATGCATGCGGCGATGAACACCGTGGCCGGCCGAAGAATTCGGCCACGTTGGAAGAGCGCACGCATGAGCAGAATGGTCAGCATAAGCGCGACGACGAACGGCAGCGGGATCGAAGGTATCATGTGGTCGTCGCGTTCATGTTGGGCGCTGAAATGAAGGCTCGATATGGACACGTCCAAAACGGTGATGCAACGCCATTCCGCACAGAAAGGTTGCATCCGGCTGGCGCCCGCGGCCTCGCGCCGCTATCGTGTTTTGAGGGACGATGCCGTTCATTTCTGGTCCGGTGAACGCCGGCTGCGTCGTATTGCATGGTGAGGAAATCTGTTCGGCAATCCCGATCGAAACGGCTAAGCTCGGAAGCGGGCTGTTTCCAAGGAAGGTTTGATGGACGCCACCGGTTCCCTTGCTGCCAAGTTGTTGTCGGAGACCCTGATGTTCGACCAGACGTCGCTGGCCGCATTGGAAGCCTTGGCAGCCAATTCCGATCGCGGCATCGTGCGACGCGGTGAGGTTTTGGTCCGCCAGGGCGAGCCATCGGACCGGTTTTTTGTGGTCCTCTCCGGCCGCTTCACCGTGCACCGGGATGACATCTCCGAACCGGTTGCCGAAATAGGGCAGGGCGAACTCGTTGGCGAGGTCGGCTTCTTCGCCGGCCTGCCGCGCATGGCCACGGTCGTTGCAGTTCGCGATTCCATTGTCCTTTCAATCTGCGACCACCAGTTCGAAAAGGCGGCGCGCAGCCTGCCGAGCTTGCGCCAGTCGGTGACGACGTTTCTGGCGCGACGGTTCGCCAAGCAAGCGCCGGCTTCGCCGCATGCCAAGGGTGCCTGCCGGATAAGGACGCTCGCAATTGTTGCGGCCGGAAGCAGCCGGGTTTCTCCCCGCTTCATCGACCTGTTGCGCAAGGCTTTCGCCGGGTCCACGCGCACGGCCTTCCTGGCGAGGGCCGACATCGAAGAGCGCTTTCCCGGCATTCCGGTCGATGATCAGCCGGTGCTGGACTGGCTCAACCAATTGGAGGCCAAGGTCGGAGGCATCGTCTACATCGCCGACGAGGAGCCGAGCGACTGGACGCGTGTCTGTATTCGCCAGGCCGATGGCGCCCTGTTGGTCGGTGAGGCGTCCGGTTCTGAAAAACGCAACCCGTCGGAGCAACTCGCATTGTCGGTGCATTCGCCATCGAGCGTGCGGCTGGTTCTGGTCCACGACAAGCGCGCCGCAACGGTTAGCGGCACCAGCGCCTGGCTGAACGAGCGTCCCGGCATCCGGCAGCATCACCATGTGGCGCTCGAAGACGGAGAGGATGTCGAGCGCCTGGCCCGCTTCATTTCCGGGGAGGCGAGGGGCTTCGTCGCCGCCGGCGGAGGCTCGCTCGGATGCGCGCATCTTGGCGTCCACAAGGCTTTCGTCGAGGCCGGCGCGTCCTTCGACTATCTGGGAGGCACCAGTTCGGGAGCGGCGATGATGGCGGGCTTTGCCCGCGGCATGAACGCTGACGAGATCAATCGCGGGACGCACGAGATCTTTGTCCGTAGCCGCGCGTTTCGTCGACTGACCGTGCCGCAATATGCGCTGCTGGATCACAAGGTGCTCGACCGCACGCTGCAGGCCGAATATGGCGACGTACTCATCGAGGATCTCTGGCTGCCCTTTTTCGCGCTGTCGACCAATCTCAGCACCGGGCAGGCGCATGTTCATCGCCGCGGAAAGCTGTGGCAGGCCGTCAGAGCGTCGGGCTCGATCCCCGGCATCCTGCCGCCCTTCTTCACGGCCGACGGGGACATGCTGGTCGACGGGGCAATCATGAACAATCTGCCGCTGGAGCAGATGAAGGAGTTGAAGACGGGCCCCAACGTCGTCGTCAGCCTGGGCGGAGGCGGTCCTGGAAAACAGCACATCGACTATGACAGCATACCCGGTGCATCCGAACTAACCGTCCGGTTGCTGAACCCCTTCGGCCGCTCGGGCTTGCCGAAGATCCCCAACCTGATCCAGGTCATTGCCGCAAGCATGCTGGCGCATCGGCCGCAGGAGATTGCGCTTGGTGAAAGGGACATCCTGATTTCGCCACCGGTGTCGGCCGCGATCAGCTTTATGGATTGGAGCCGGCACTCCGAACTGTTCGCCGAAGCCTATCAATGGGCAAGGTCATGGATTGATGAGCGTATCGGCGAGAACGACCCGCGAATGGAGGCCATTTTTGACCTGCCGCCCCACTCCGGCTCGCTGGAAACATATGGCGGGGCAACGGGGCGTTCCGCGCTCTAGGATCCGCCACATATCTGCGGCGCGAACTTTTCCGAGGGCGCGCAGTCGGCTTGAATGCGCGTGGACTTTCGACTGATATTCGCCCCTGTTAAGTTGTCACCGTCCTCTTGCGGTTGTAGTATTTTAGGATAGCCTTGTGTCGGGAGGGCCGGCGGCGGCTCTCTCGGTTTGCTGTGAAAAGACCAATAAATAGAGGGTCATCGGAGAAACTGCGGCTCGCATTCAAAAATGTTTCGTCCCCGAACCGCACTCCGTTCGGGTTCCCTTGGGTGTAACTGCGGGACGTTCCTGGCCATGCGATGCGCGGAAAACGTGTGCCGCCTCGTCACAGAGCGCCCAATAGCTTGAAGTGGATCGATGTGATGTCTGACAACAAGAATGCCGGCGCACCTCCGAGTGCGCAGGACCTCAGAATGCAGATGCTCCAGCGCGAAATGGACGAGATGGACAAGGAGCGGCGGCTGAAATCCATCGAAGAGCAAAAGCACGCCGATTTTGCCGCGGATTTTCTCAAGAAACACGTGACGGAGGAGGAAATCGCCATCGTCCGCCGGCTGGTCACGAACGCCGTGAAAGCCGGCAAGTTCGAAGCGATGGTCTACAGCTTCCCGTCCGAGCTTTGCACAGACAGCGGCCGCGCCATCAACAGCGGCGACCGGGATTGGCCGAACACGCTGCAGGGTAAGGCAAAGGAGTTCTTCGATCGCTATCAGGCCTTCGGCAAGCCGAATGGCTACAAGTTGAAGGCGATGATCATCAACTTCCCCGGTGGCGTTCCCGGTGACGTCGGGTTCTTTCTGAACTGGGCGCCTGAAAAAGTCTGAGGGCGACGGTCCTACGTGGATCGTGTGGTCGGGCCGCCGGCCGGTTCCCGATCGAAAGCGTTCAAAAGCCCGCACCTTTGGTGCGGGCTTTTCAGTTTTACAGAACGTCCGGAACGGTCCTGCGCACGTGGTCGTCCGCGGCAAAGTCATCCGGTCGTTTCTGGCGCTTGCCGAGGTCGGGCTCTGTGAATTTCACGCGCTCGTATGGAATGGACGAGAGAATGTGCGAGATGCAGTTGATGCGGGCTCGCTTCTTGTCATCCGACGGCACGATCCACCAGGGCGCAAATTCGGTGTCCGTCATGCGGATCATCTCGTTGTAGGCGCGGGTATAGTCCCACCAGCGGCGATAGGATTCGACGTCCATCGGGCTGAGTTTCCATTGGCGCAGCGGATCGGCAATGCGCTGCCGGAAGCGCTTTTCCTGTTCCTTCTCGCTGACGTCGAGGAAGTATTTGAGCAGGATGATGCCGCTTTCGACCATGGCCGCTTCGAAACGTGGCGCGAGCTCGAGGAAGCGCCGGGCGCTGTCGTCCGAGCAGAAGCCCATGACGCGTTCGACGCCGGGACGGTTGTACCAGGAGCGGTCGAAGATCACGATCTCGCCGGCGGCCGGCAGGTGCTGGATATAGCGCTGCATGTAGATCTGCGACTTCTCGCGGTCGGTCGGCGCCGGCAGCGCGGTGACGCGGAAGACGCGCGGGCTGACACGCTCGGTCAGCCGCTTGATCACGCCGCCCTTGCCGGCCGCATCGCGGCCCTCGAAGACGATCACGATGCGCGCGCCGGTTTTCTTCACCCAGGCCTGCAGATGGGCGGTCTCCTGCTGCAGCCGGGCGAGCTCCTTGGCATAGCCCTCGGACGACGATTCTTCCGAAGTCGTTGCGTCCGCGGCTATTTCGCTGTCGCTCTTGTCTTTGCCCTTCTTCTTCTTGCCGTCATGCTTGCCCATTCTTCCCTCCCGTTTGGACATGGTCATCTGGCTTGATTTCGACGGAGCCGGCCGGCTGGTCGGCGTTCCGCCCGTATTTGGCCTCGTAGGCGTCGAGCGCATCCTCCATCCCCTCGAAGATCATGCCCGGGCCGATCTTCTCGACGACTCCGGACCGCTCGAGCAGGGCGCGCGCATCGGTGTGCAGCTCGGCAAGGCCGAGCGTGATGCCGCGGCTCTTCAGGTCGTCCTGCAACTCGCCAAGCATATCCGCGGCGGTGCTGTCGATTTGCGGGATGGCGCTCGCGTCGATCACCAGCCAGCGGGCGGGCCGGGGCAGGCTCTCGGCGATCGCTTCCAGCCGCTCGCGGACGTAGTCGGCGTTGTAGAAAAGCAGGCTGTCCTGCACCATGCAGGCGCCGAATCCCGGGACCGGGCGTGCTTCGGTCATGCGATGCAGCTTGTAAAAACCGTCGCGCCCCGGGATGCGGCCCAGCATGGCGTCGTGCGGATACATGGTCTGCACGATGAGGTAGACCAGCGTCGCGGCAATGGCGATCACCACGCCGTTGAGCACGCCGAGGCCGATCGGTCCCCAGAGGGCAATCAGTGCGAAGATGAACTCGATGCGGTTGACGCTCCAGATCCGTCGGAGACCGTCGATGTCGATCAGGCTGAGCGCGGTCGCCGCCAGAATTGCGCCGAGTGCGGCGACCGGCAGGATGCGCAGGACGTTGCCGAGAAAGAGCAGCACCGCCATCAGGGTTGCCGCCGCAACGAGGCTTGCGATCTGCGACCGTCCGCCAACGGCGAAGTTCACGGCCGTGCGTGAATCAGAGGCGGTCACCGGAAACGTCCCGAACAGGCCGGCCGCGATGTTGGCGGCGCCAAAGCCGCTCAGTTCGCGGTTCGGATCGACGCGGTAGCCGCCGAGTGCGGCAAAGCTGCGCGCTGCGATGACGCCGGAGCCGAAACTGACGAGGAAGATCGCGGCCCCCCCTGTCAGCAGGGCGTCGATCGGCAGACCCTCGAGACGGGGTAGGAGGAAGGACGGCAAGCCGTCGGGAATGTTGCCGACGACCGTCATGCCGCGCCCTTCGAAATCGAAGAGATAGGATAACAACACGGCAACGAAGACGACGATGACGGGACCTGGAACGGGCGAGCGATAGATCCGGGCGACCTGAAGCAGCGCAAAACACGCCAAGGCAAACACCAGGGTGGGCCAATGGATGGAGCCGGCTTGTCTCAGAAGTTCGAGAATGGGGCTGATCAACCCCTCGGATTCGATCTGCACGCCGGTGACGCGCTTGATCTGTCCGACCAGGATCGAAAGCGAAATGCCGGCAAAAAAGCCCGTGAGGATCGGGCGCGACAGAAAGGTCGCGAGCACGCCGAGACGAACGAGGCGGGCAATCAGACAGAGGATGCCGACGATGAGGGCAAGCAGGGCGGCGGCCGTTACGCGGTCGGCGTCGCCGGAGGATGAGGCGAAGACCGTGGTCAGCACCGCCGCCAGCACCGTCATCGTCGCCGCGTCCGGTCCGACGATCAGTTGCCGCGACGGACCGAAGAGGGCGTAGGCGACGAGCGGCGTGATGCTCGCATAAAGGCCCGTCTCGGGTGGCAGTCCGGCGATGGCCGGATAGGCGATCGCACTCGGCAGTCCGACCGCGGCAATAGCGACGCCGGCGGAGATGTCGTTGCGCAGCCAGCTTCCCTGATACCCCTTAAGGTTGTCCAGAAGCGGCAAGCGAGGCAGGTTCAGCATGCTGACGATCCCCGGGGGCGTTGCTCTCTCAAAGTGCTCTAAACGCTATAATTCTGGCCACGCGAGAAGCGCAAACAATGCACTCTACCATTGCGTACATTAGGGATGCAAAACTTTCCTTTCATCGGCTTCGACAAAAAGAGCAAAAGTTGCAGACGATTAGAGAGGCCTGCTGCCGGATCGACCCGGCGACTGCCGCGGCGGGATTTCCGCCCTCGGATCACCGGCTGCGTCCAGTGAGGGCACCGCCTCCGGCTTTCGGTCGATCGATACTTCTGCGGGCAAGAGCGGGCACCGCCGGCCGGCCTTCGGCGCAACCCCTCTGGCCCTGCACGCGATCGTGAAGCCCGTTTCAACCGGGCTTCACGGCGTCAATAATAAGGGGAGACGCATACCTGCCTCGGGCCGTAATAGGGCTGGAAAGTGTCGTCATAGGCCCTGTAGGACCGGTAGCGGGCATAACACCAGCGCGTGTGCGCACTGCCTCCATAATAGGTTTGGCGGTAGTAGCGCGGCGCATAGTAACGCGGGGCATCGTAAGTCGGGCCGTAATAGCCTTCGTCATAATAGCCCGGACCATAGTAGCGTGGCTGCGCCAGCAGCCCGCCGATGATCGCGCCGGTCGCCAGTCCGCCGAGCGCCCAGGCCCAGTCATCGCCACCGTCGTGGTGATGCCCGTGATAATAGCCGCCGCCGTGATAACCGCCGCCGTAGTGCCTGTATTGAACCGGTTGGACTTGAGATGCCTCCACCCCCGCCGTAACGGCTGGGGGAAATGCCATGGCGGGCGGGATACACGTGGCCACCGCCGCCAGCGACAAGGCAAAGATTGCTAGCCTCTTCATTGGCTTCACCTTCTTTCCACCCCGCGCCTGATTATAGCGCGGAACCGGCCCGATGGCACTTCGTTTTGAAAGGCGCTCCCGTTGCCCGCCTTGGGCTCGCGTCTACTTGACGACGGTTATGCTCAGCACGCCCTCTTCGATCTTTCCGTCCTCATAAGGGGAGCGAATGACGAGCCGGTCGCGGCCGGTATAGCCGGGGTTCGGCGTATAGTAGGCGACGACGCCGTTCACCTTGGTCGTCGCGCATTTCGACTGCTTGCCGTCCAGTTTTGGATAGACCGCTTCGTGGACGATTTCGAGGCGGCCATGCTTGGGCTTTTCGGCAATCGTCATCGCAGGATAGTCGATCTGGCTGCAATCGTCGTTGATGTGCCAGTTCTTGGCCACAAGCGTCTTCACTCCGCTGCGCGCGGTGATCGACAGCGTCTGCTGCCGGGAACTCTCGGAAGTCGCCGTGCAGGCCGATAACGTGATCGCGGCCGCGGCCAATAGCAGATATCTAACGGCTTTCACTGGGATCCTGAGGTTTCTTTGAGTTCGGCATTAAGTTTCGTGAGGCGAGAGCGGTCTCTTCTCGTCGAGATGTGCCCCTCGGCCCCACGCGTTCTACGTGTACGATCATGCATATCTTCGTGTCGCGAGATAGAGGGGCGCCTAAGCCTTTGAAAGATGCCGCCAGCCTTTTCGAGAGAATCTAGGCGGCGTTGGCCATTACTGAATGTCCTGCATGTGACTGATGTATCGGTCCGGGATTCATTCAAGAGACAGGCAGCCCTATCTTGTCTCGAAAGGAGCATCGATCATGAAGCAATCGTCACGGCATATCCTGAAAGACCACGGCGCGAGCCTTCCGCCCCTGCATGCGGCCGCCGCCCGCGGCGATATCGCTGTGGTGGAGGGATTGCTGGCGGCGGGAGAGGACGTCTTCAAGCTCGATCCCCTGATGGGTGCGTCCGCCCTTCATTTCGCCGCACAAAGCGGCAGCGCCGAAATCACTCAATTGCTTCTCGATCACGGCGCCCTCATCAACCTGCAAAGCCACAGCCACGGCATGACGCCGTTGATGGTCGCCGTCTGGCATCGCCGTCCCGCCGTTGCGCGCGTGCTGCTGGAACACGCCGACAGCGATCCGTCCGTAAGATCGCGCCTCGGCGCCACGGCCGAAGAGATGCTCGGCGATGCGACGCCGCAGGATGCGGAACTGCGTGACATCTTCGATGACTTCAGGACCCGCGCCGAAAAGCGTTACCGATGGCAACCGCTCATCGCCGCCCTTGGCGACCGGGCCTTGTCACCGGCTGAAAAGGAGCAGCGGGTGGTGGAACTGCTCGAAGCGGGCGCCGATCCGAATGTCGTCGCGCCCAACTACGATATCGAAAACCCTGGCCACACGCCGCTGATGATCGCTGCGCGCGACGGGCTGGCGGCGGCGGTTCGTGCGCTTCTGGACGAGGGTGCCGACATGACGCTCGTCGACCACTTCATGCACGCTCACCCGGCGCACAAAGCGGCCTATATGGGCAGGTCCGATGTCATGAGGGCGCTGGTGGCGCATCCGCGCTTCGCCGAGATCGCGGATATCCAGGGGCCCTTCAACGGTTATACGGCGCTGCACGATGCGGTGTGGATGGGGCATGCCGATACCGTTGCCATCCTGATCGACGCCGGCGTGTCTCTCGCGCCACGCGGCCATGACGGCCAGACCGCGGCCGAAATGGCGCGTGCCTTTGGTTTCGAGACGGTTGGCGCGATGCTGGACGAGGCTTCGCGACGCCGCACCGTGCCGGATCAGTTGGGGACCGAGGCCATTTCACCCGCTCTTGCCTGATAGCGCGTGACGGCGGCGACAAACGCCGTCGTGTATGTCTTGGCCGCCTGCCTTTCAAATCTGTCTGGCAAACTGGATGAGGGCCTCGCTCACGATATCGGGGCGTTCCTGCGGCAGCCAATGGCCACTGCCGGGCACGATGATGTTCTCCTTGAGCTGCGGAACGAGTTGCGGCATCGCATCGACGATAGCCCGCATCCCGGGTATGGCGAGGCCTGTATCGCGTTCGCCAGTCATGAACAGGGCGGGAATGCCGACCTTTAGGCCGGCGAAGGCAGCCTGCAGCTGCCAATTGCGATCGAGGTTTCGATAGTAGTTCAACCCGCCGCGAAAACCGGTCGTGGCAAAGGCGCTGATATAGACGTCGAGGTCAGCAGCGGTCAGCCAACCCGGCATGCTGTCGGGCAGGGCCCCAAGCAGTCCACGCCGGCGCGATACCATGCCGAACGGATTGGGCGTCTGGTCTCCGGGCTGTCGCCGCCCGGCGTCGCCGGAAGCAGCAAAGAGGATCTTTCGCAGCGTCTGGCCGACGTCACGCTCCAGTTCCGCCTCGGCGACGCCGGGCTCCTGAAAATAGAGCGTGTACAACTCGGCCTCGTCGGTCCGCGGGAAGATCCGGGTGGGCGGAACGGGCGGCTGGCCCATCATCGGCACGCTCAAGGCGACGACGCCGTGGAAACGGTCGGGTCGCATCTGCGCCGCCTGCCAGGCAACGGTCGCGCCCCAGTCGTTACCGACGAGGATGGCCACCGGCACATCAAGGGCGTCCAGCAGCGCGATCAGATCGCCGACGATGTGAAACAAGCTGTATTCGTCGACCGAGGACGGGCATTCCGTGAGGCCGTAGCCACGCAAGTCAGGCGCAATTGCCCGAAAGCCCGCCTCTGCAAGTGCCGCTACCTGGTGTCGCCAGGCATGCGAGGTCTCCGGGAAGCCGTGGCAGAGAAGAACGGCCGGGCCGTTTCCCTGTTCGATTAAGCCCATGCGGATGGTTCGGGTCTGGATTGTCCGGGCCTGCATCTTCGTTCCTTCTCGACACTCTGATACTGTAATTGTATAAGTTACGGAAACGGATGACGTCAAGAGTGCGTAACTTACGATGTTACACTATGGGGTATGGAATGAAGCAAGACAGCCGGTTGGCGCGGATGATCCACGTGCTCATACACATGGCATTGCTCGGGGGAAGGGAGACGTCGGAGACCATCGCCAAGATGCTGAACACCAATCCGGTGGTCGTTCGCCGGACGATGGGGGCGTTGAAGCGCAAGGGCGTCGTCGGTTCCGAAGGCGGTCGGGGAGGGGGCTGGGCGCTGCTGGTGCCGCTTGAGGCGTTGACGGTGCTGGATGTGCAGCGGGCGCTCGATGACGGGCAGGTTCTGGCGGCCGGCGTGTCGGAGGACCATCCGACCTGCCCGGTCGAGCGTGCTGCGAACGCGGCGCTGGTGGACGCCTTCGAACAGGCGGAGCGGACCCTGCTGCGAGAGTTTGCCGAACTCAAGCTTTCGGCGATTGCGGAGCGTGCGATGCAGGCCGCTGGAGAGTCTCGGCAGGCAGCGCGCCCGGATCATCAACCCTGAAGGCGCCGCGCATGTGGTCGATGAACAGGCGAAGCGGCAGCATCGAGCGATACTCGCGCGGATAATAGAGGTAGAGACCGGGAATGGGCAGGAGATAGTCCGTGAGAACGCTGGCCAAGCCTGGGCGGCGCAAGGCTTCGGGCGGGCCATCGCGGAACACGTAGCCGAGCCCCAGGCCGTCGGCGATCATCTGATAGAGCGCCGGCAAGTCGCTGACGATGAGCCCGCCGGAGACGTCGACCGTGTGGGGCTCGCCCGCATCATGAAACACCCAGGGCGCCAGCCGTCCGGAGCGGTGGAAGCGATAGCGGATACAATCATGGGACAGCAGGTCCGCGGGCGATTGCGGCTTGCCCCGGCGCTCGAAGTAATCGTGGCTGCCGTAGACGGCGAGCGGCAGCGGCTCGCCGAGCTTGATGGCGACCATGTCCTGCTCGATCCGGTCGCCCTGGCGGATGCCAGCATGATAGCCCGCCTCCATCAGATCCACCAAGGCGTCGGTCATGATCAGTTCCAGCTCGATCTCGGGCCATGCCTTGCGAAACGAGACGATGTGCGGCGCGAGCGCCATGGTGTAGGCGAACTCCGGCAGGGTGATCCGCAGGCTGCCGCGCGGGCTGCCGCCGACATCGCGCGCCTCCTGCACGGCGTTGGCCAACTGGTCGAAGGCGGGCAGCGCGCCTCTGCTCAGCGCCCGCCCGGCCTCCGTCATCAGCACCGATCGGGTGGTGCGCACGAACAGGGCCGTTCCCATCTGCTTTTCGAGGGACTTCAATTGATGGCTGATCGTCGAGGGCGTGACGCCCAGAGCCTCGGCGGCGCCCCGCATGCTGCCTGCTCGGGCGATGGCGTCAAACACTTCAAGCAGCGCAAGCGGAAGCCGCATTCCCGATTCTCCTTCGATCTCTGCTCTCTATAATTGAAAACTGGATGCCGCCTTCGCAAGCGAGAAGCGTCAGCGCGCACCTCAAGACGCAGTCCTTCCGGGCACGCGACCGCTTGGGGGAGAACCTTCTCTGGCAATACTGTTGAATGGCCTGCATCTCGGTGTGCGATCGGCTGCAATTTTCGCCAGCAAGGCATCTGCTAGACATAAGCGGAAAGCCGTGCCGAAATACGAAGCGCCGGACGTGTGTGCGAAAAACGCCTGCATGGAAATATCCGGGGTACTTCCGTCGCCAAATTTGCGAGGTAACCACGCATGGACTTCGTTTTGCCGAATGCAACCAGTCTCGGCCTCTTCGTCAGCGCAGCACTCGCGCTGCTCCTCATGCCGGGGCCGGCAGTGCTTTATCTCGTCGGCCGCTCGATCGAACAGGGCCGGACGGCCGGATTGGTTTCGATTGCCGGTATTCATGCCGCGACTGTGTTTCATGTACTGACAGCAGCACTCGGCCTCTCGGCGCTGCTCGCATCTTCTGCGCTCGCATTCGCCATCGTGAAATATGCCGGCGCCGCCTATCTGATCTGGATGGGCCTTCGCAAGCTTTTTGCGCCCGTGCCTGGCCTTGGGACCGGCGCATCGGCGCTCGCGCGTCATAGCAACTGGCGCCTGTTTCGCGATGGCTTCATCGTCAACCTTCTGAACCCGAAGACCGCCCTTTTCTTCCTCGCCTTCCTGCCCCAGTTCGTCGATGTGGCGCTCGGCCATGTGGCGGTTCAGATCTTCACCCTCGGCATATTGTTTACCGCGCTTGGGCTGATCACCGACACCAGCTATGCGATGGCGGCAGGGATTGCTGGAAGCTGGCTTCGCGGCAATCGCAGCTACCTGCGGTTCGAACGCTATTTCAGTGGATTTCTCTATATCGGGCTCGGCGTCACCGCGGCCCTGGCCGGCAACGGCAAGAAGTGAGCAAGGGAGAATAGCGTGATTTCCGAAGTCGACATGACACATCTGCGCCGCTGCGTCGCGCTTGCCGAGGAGGCGGTGGATGCCGGCGACCAGCCTTTTGGCTCGGTCCTGGTTTCGAGCGGCGGCGACGTTTTGTACGAGGGCCGAAACGAGGTTGCCGGCGGCGATCACACCCGGCATCCGGAATTCGCGATCGCCCGGTGGGCGGCAGAAAACATGACGCCGGCAGAGCGCGGCAGCGCCACGGTCTATACCTCGGGCGAGCATTGCCCCATGTGCGCCGCCGCACACGGATGGGTCGGCCTTGGCCGGATCGTTTATGCGACGTCGTCGGACCAACTCGTTGCATGGCTGGACCGACGCGGCCTTTCACGACCGCCCGTGAACGCCTTGCCGATCCAAGCGGTCATCCGCGACGCAGTGGTGGCGGGGCCGGTGCCCGAACTGGCAGACGATGTCTTTGCGCTGCACGAGCGCGCCCTCGATAGGGCTTCGGTCGCGCCGTAAGCGTTGCCGCGGTCGAAGCCCGGAAGCGCATCAACGGCCGTACATCCGGTAGATTTCGCCTGTGCCGCCACCTTCGACGCTGGCGACATAGGCGCCGATCAGGTCGTCCATCGCCACCGGGGCCATGCCCGGAAAGAGATGGCCGTAGTCGGCAAAGGAGTCGGCGACCATCGTCGGGCTGACGGCATTGATCCTCATGCTTCGCTTCAGCTCGATCGCGGCCGACAGGATGAAACTGTGCAGCGCGCCGCTGATGACCGCCCCGCCGGTAACCCCGGGCCATGCCTCGTCGGCAAAGATGCCGCTGCTGAGCGTGAAGGATCCGCCATCGGAAAGATATCTTTGGCCGATCAGGACAAGATTGACCTGGCCGAAGAACTTCCCGCGCATGTTTTCGAGCAGGACGGTCTCTGTCAGTTCCTCGAATTTGTCGAGGGCGCCGGATTCGGCGACGCAGATGCAGGCATCGATTGGCCCCGCGCTTCGGAACATCGCCTCGACACTCTCAGCCGAACGAATGTCGACCGAAACGTCACGCCCATTACGACCTGCAGCGACGATTTCATGCCCGCGCTGCGCCAGCACATCACACAGCGGTCGACCAATCGTCCCGGACGCTCCGATAACCAAAATCCGCATTGCTATCTCCCTTGGCATCGATGGAAGGGGTCGCTTGACCGCTTCCACTGTTTCCGTTCGCTTGAAGGGAATATGGATGATGAACGGAATTCCGATAATATCCGGCGCACTGAACGTATTGTGTGATTTCATTCAAGAGTGAGGCGACGATCCGCCGAGCGATCGTCGGGCTCGTGGAAGCCAGGGTGAGCTTGCGGCCCGGCCGCTTTCGCCAAAACTGAGCCGGCGGCGCTGCGTGATCGTCCGGCAGGACAAGCGGTTTGATCTTGGCCTTCGCAAGATGTCGGCTGCTCTCAAATCGCTATCGGCGCCAGAACTGCCGATGAGCGAGCAGGACTAGGGGTGCGATGCCGACGACCGTCTCGTCAGTTGATGCTCGCGCCAGATCGTGAAGAGACCGGCGCCGACGACGATGAGCGCGCCAACGATCATGTTGTGGGTTATCGTCTCGCCGAAGAGCATGACGGCGAAGATCACGTTGAGGACCAGCTGGAAATAGGTAACGGGCTGGACTTCGGCCGCTGGCAGCAGTCCGTAGGCTTTGATGAGGAAAAAGTGGCTGAGGGTGCCGCAGACGCAAAGCGCGGCAAGGGCAAACCAATCGGACGGCACCACCTCTGTCCAGTAGAACGGGCCGATCAGCGAAATCGCCACGGCGCCGACAACACCGGCATAAAACAGGCTCGTGACGGCCGAGTCCTCGTGACTGACGGCACGGGTGGCGATGCTGTAGAGCGCGAAAAGCACGGATGCTGCGAGGGGCAGAAGCAGCGACATGTCGAAGTGTACGTTCACGGGATTGATGATCACCAGAACGCCGATCAGGCCGATCAGAATGGCCGCGCCGCGCCGCCATCCCACGGTCTCCCCGAGAAGCGGGATCGAGAGGATGGTGATGATCAGCGGCGTCGCCTGGAAGATCGACTGGCTCATGGCGAGCCCGGCGTGAACATAGGAAATGACGATGACGACGATTTCGGCGACGAGCAACAGGCCTCGCACGACCTGCAGCCAGGGATGACGCGTCTGGGCGGTCTTGCGAAGTCCACCCGACGACGAGGCGGCGAAGGCGAACACGAAGAGTGCGAACGCCCAGAACCGGATCATCGTGATGAACAAGGCGGGATAGCGGTCGCCAAGATACTTGGTGATGGCGTCCTGGCCAGCAAAGATGCAAATGGCAAGGAAGGCAAACAGATAACCGCGGGTCTTGGGGCTCATCGCATTACAAACTCAGAATCACTGTCCCCTTGATTAGCATAGTCTTGTCGCTGCGGCTTGAACCAAACGTCATCGCGAGCCAATCGACTTCCGTTTTACGATCCAGGATCCGCGGCAGCAGCCGGTCAGGCGAGGGGCGCGCCGAGCCGGGACTGCCCCCCGCGAAGGGGCAGCCTGCCTCGCCTCAATGGTATTTTTCCTGCTCGCGCGTGAGGATCGCAGGGGCGTTCAGCCCGGCGATCGGCTGGTTGACATCCGTCGGAATGTCGCCCGACAGCTGCAGATCGAGATAGCGTGCGCAGCAGACCCTCAGGAACGACGTGAAGTTTCCGAGGTCATGCCCGGCATCGATGGACTCGTGGTGCAGCTTGGTGATCAGCTGCGTGACGTTCATGCGATCGCGCCGGGCGATTTCCTCAAGCTTCGACCAGAAGAAGTTCTCCAGCCGAACGCTCGTCACCATGCCATCGATGCGCAGCGACCGGGTGATGCTTTCCCAGAGCCGCGCATCCGCCTTTATGAACAACTCGCACATCTCGCCCCTCCCGTGGCTGCCTTCTCAGGCGGCGTCTGTTTGTAGCAGGGCCGAGGCGTCAAGCACAGCCATGAACTGGCGCAGCCACGACGGGTGGGCGGGCCATGCCGGCGCGGTAACGAGGTTGCCGTCGGCGACCGCGTCGCTGATTGCGATATCCGCATAGATGCCGCCGGCAAGTTCGACCTCCGGGCGGCACGCGGGGTAGGCCGAGCAGGTGCGGCCCTTCAACACGCCGGCCGCCGCCAGCAGCTGCGCGCCGTGGCAGATGGCCGCCACCGGTTTTCCCGCGGCGAAGAAGTGCTGGACGGCCTTGATGACGTCCGGGTTGAGACGCAGATATTCGGGCGCGCGACCGCCCGGTATGACCAGCGCGTCGTAATCTTCGGCGCGGATGGCGGAGAAGGTGGCGTTGAGCGCGAAATTATGGCCACGCTTTTCGGAGTAGGTTTGGTCGCCTTCGAAATCATGGATCGCGGTCGCGACCGTCTCGCCGGCATTCTTGCCGGGGCAGACGGCATGCACCGTGTAGCCGCAGGCAAGCAACGTCTGAAACGGGACCATCGTTTCATAGTCTTCGGTGAAATCACCGGTGATCATCAGAATTTTCGAGTTTGCCATTTGTTTCCTCCCAAAAACCAATGGGAGGAGTTTAGCAACGCGGGCAAAGCAACGGGTACTAGCGGAATACTACAAAGAAAAATTCTGCCGCCTGCAGATTACTTCACCGCGGTCGTTATCCTGGCAATACCTTCGAGCGTGCGATGGACCGGGCACTTGTCGGCAATCTCTTCGATCTTGCTGCGAAGCTCGTCCGCGACCTCGCCCTCGATCGATATGAGCCGCTCGAACTGGTCGATCTTTCCGCCATCGGAACGCTCCGATGCCGCGCAGTCTTCGCAATCTCGCGCATGGATCTTGGAATGCGAGACCTCCACCTTGACGCGCCCGAGCGGCAGCTTCTTGTGGTCGGCGTAAAGGCGCAGCGTCATCGAGGTGCAGGCCGCGAGCCCGATCGACAGGTAGTCGTAAGGCGATGGTCCGGAATCGAACCCGCCCACGCTTTGCGGCTCGTCGGCAAAGAGGCGATGCCTGCCGGCTTGAACCGAGTTCTGAAATTTCCCTTCGCCCGTTTCCGTCACCTGGACCTGTTCCACTGGCTTCGTGCCTTGCGGACTGTCGGCCACGAGATAGCGGCTCAGCCACTCTGCAATCACCCGGGCGGCGTAGGCGGCATCGGCAGGATCGGTGAGCAGATGGTCGGCCTTGTCCAGCGAAACGAAGCTCTTGGGATGTTTGGCCGCATGGAAGAGGTCGCTGGCGTTTTCGATGCCGACGGTTTGATCCAGCGGCGCGTGGAGAATGAGAACGGGTTTCCTGAGCGTCGCCACAGCCTCGTGAAGGCGCTGGGCGCAGGCGTCATCGACGAACTGCTTTTTGATCAGGAACCTGCGACCGGCCAGATCGACCTCGGCGGCGCCCTTCTCTTGGATTTCCTCAAGGCTGGCTCCGAAGTTCTTCAGCACATGGCCGACGTCGGCGGGTGCGCCGATCGTCGCCACGGCGCGGACTTCGGGAATTTCCTTGGCAACCGCAAAGACGGCGGCCCCGCCAAGCGAATGGCCGATCAGGAGCGACGGCGCCTCGAAGTGTTGCCGCAGATAGTCGGCGGCCGACCGCAGGTCGGCGATGTTGGAGGAAAAATTCGTCGAGGCGAACTCGCCCTCACTTGATCCGAGGCCGGTGAAATCGAAGCGCAGGACGGCGATCCCTTCGCGCGCGAGCTCGGCCGAGATCTGACGCGCCGCCGCCAGATCCTTCGAGCAGGTGAAGCAGTGGGCGAAAATCGCATAGGCCCGTACCGGGCCGTTTGGAAGGTCGAGGCGGGCGCCGAGAGTTGCGCCGGAATGTCCGGTAAATTCAAGTCGCTGACTGTTGAAGTTCATGTGATGCTCCAGAAAAGGAGAACAATCATCCCAAGGGCGCAACGACTGTCCTGAACGCGAATGATGCGGCCGGCGTCCATGTCCGCAGAAGCTGGCGGTTCATGCGAACATGGCTCTATCAGGTGCTCGACCGGCGTCGGTTACTCCGCTGCGGACCGTCGCGGCAGCACCCAGTTCGGGCGCGGGAAGTGGCAGGTGTAGCCGTTGGGATAGCGCTCCAGGTAATCCTGGTGCTCCGGCTCCGCCTGCCAGAAATCGCCGACAGGTTCGATCTCCGTCACCACCTTGCCCGGCCACAGGCCGGAGGCTTCCACATCGGCGACGGTGTCCTCGGCAATGCGCTTCTGTTCGTCATCGACATAGTAGATCGCCGAACGATAGGAGGTGCCGATGTCGTTGCCCTGGCGGTTTTTCGTCGTGGGGTCGTGGATCTGGAAGAACAACTCCAGAATCCGCCGATAGGAGGTCTTCGCCGGGTCGTAGAATATCTCGATGCCCTCGGCATGGGTTCCGTGGTTGCGGTAGGTGGCATTGGGCACATCGCCGCCGGTGTAGCCCACGCGGGTGCCGGTGACGCCGGGGAGCCTGCGGATCAGATCCTGCATTCCCCAGAAGCAACCGCCGGCCAGAACAGCTCTCTCGGTCATTCAGATATCCTCCACCTGTTTCATGAGCGTTTCTTCGTTTTTGTCTCGCACTGGCCGCGGGCCAGCGCCGGAGATCGACTGTAATATAGGAACTTGTGCTGCCAAGATCAGGAGGCCGGTTCCAAATCCGCGTTTTGGCTCGGCACGTGGAGAGTTTCCCAAGCCACGGGTTCAAGAGGCGATCGATGTCGCTTCCGGAAGCTGCAGCGCGCGATCGTCTCTCTCGTAGCCGAAATGCTCATTTCGATATGCGGCAAGCTGCGGCAGGTGCTCTTGCCAATTGTCGCTTCTGTCATGCTCTACAAGCCATCGGATGGTGGGTGCGACCGATTGTCCGTAGGTGGCAGTCGGGCCTGCCGTGCCTGCAACCACCATGGGCGAGGGGATCGACCAGGGCGTCGCACCAAGAACAGGTGGATAAACGGGCGCCTCCGGCAAGCCGATAAGCTCTGCCCGCCGCCCCAGAATGTTCATGATGGCGTGGCCGATTTCCGCAACGGTGGGGCTGTCGGCGTCGGAAACATTGGCAGTTGGCGGCAACTGTCCATCGGCTGCCTGAAGCACGGCATTGGCGATGGCGGCCACGGATGTCGTCTGGAACTGGCTCCGGCCACCGTAGGCCAAGGGAACAGCCGTCCGGCCGTCCAGCAGCCTTTTGACGAACCACCATTCGCGGGCGTGTCTGCTTTCTGGGCCGTGAATGGCGCAGGGACGCAGGATCGTGACCGGGCAGCCGGCGAGACCCAGAAGTGTCTGTTCCATTGCCGCTTTTCGCGTCGAGTAGGTCTCCGGCCCAGGGGCAACAGTTGGGCTCTCTTCGGTCAACGGTCCAGCGAAAACCGGAAATCCGCAGTCCGCGGCTTCGTCCAGTGTTCGCCCTTCGTTGTCTCGATAAACACTTGCGCTTGAGATCGCGACGATGCGACCGGCGGATTTCCCCGCCTCTGCTAGACATTCGGCATCGGTCGCGTCGAAGGCGACGCAAGACAGAATGACATCGGTGTCCGAACCAACGACGGCGCGCAGTCGATCGACATCCCGAGCGTCGACTTCGACGTGGTGGCAGCCTTCCGGCAACGTCGTGGCGCGCCGGCTGGCGATTGTCACATCCCAGGCTTGGCCGACCAGCCGGCGGGCCGTCGCAAGGCCGATCTGTCCGGTTCCACCAACAATGACGGCTCTGGGCATCGCGAGGTCCTTTACGCGTTTTCCACGTTTCACCGCCCATTCGGCAAATGTCAGCGGCATCCGAGCCATATGGAGATCGGGCAGAGCGCATTGAAATCGACCGTCCTGCCGACGGCAAGGCCTTTGATAAGCGGATTTGTTCCGACATGTGGCCGCAGATGTGCCGATCGGCGAACAGGGGCTTTGCGCGACGACGTCACTTCTCGCTCAGCGACTCGTCAAACCCCTAAAATTAACCTATGTTTAAGCATGCACTTTAAAATTGAGTTCTTCTGTAATAGTATTTGAGGATCGGAGGGCGGGGAGGTCATTCGAATCCGCACGTACCGAATGAACGAGGATGCACGAAGCTTTGTGCGGTGTGCTTTAATTTTCGTATGTATTGATATCCGATATCGAATGTATTTGTTCGTAACTGCATAAATTTGAATGCGTAGTATCTCTGCGATTTTGCAATGTTATTTTATTATTGCTTCTAATTTTGGGCTGGTTTCCATGTGTATTTCCGTGGCATTTGTCGATGATCACCCTATTTTGCTTGACGGCTTAATCAGCGTATTTTCCGCAAAGAGCGATCTGGAGATCGTTGCGAAGGGCGAAAACGCTGTCGATGCCTTAAGAATTGTCGAAGATCATTCGCCGCGCGTGCTCGTCCTCGATCTCAGCATGCCGGGGGATGCGGTCGCGGCCATCGAGTTGATTGCTCGAAAATACCAGGGCACGCGCATCATCGTCTTCACGGCAAATTCAAGCATAGAAACGGCGATCCAGGTGCTGAACTACGGCGTTGCCGGCTATGTGCTCAAGGGCAGCAGGGCCAGCGACCTGCACCAGGCGATCCGCATGGTCTATGACGGGGAGACTTTCATTTCGGCAGGCTTTGCCACCAAGGTCATCATGGCGATGAAGACTGCGGAGATGCGCCGGCGCGAACAGGCGCAGCAGCGCCTCAGCCTTCGCGAAGAGCAGATCGTCCGTCACCTGATGCGTGGTAGCACCAACCGAGAGATCGCGCGCTGTCTCGATATCAGCGAGAAGACGGTGAAGCACTACATGAGCGTGCTCATGCAGAAGCTCGATGCCAGGAACCGCCTGGAAGTGGTGCTGGCGGCTCAGCGGCTGGATGTGATTCCGAAGGGCGCCGGCGAGGGCGAGCGGATCAACTAGAGCATATCGCGCCAACGTGCGCCGCGGTTTTGCGATAACGACATTCGCCAAATCAACAACTGAAAGCGCACCGATTGAGCCTGAAGGATCGCAACGCGCATCAGGGTATCAAGCGGCTGGAGAACCGGTGACCTGCCAGCGAGTTCGTTTCCGAGTCCGCGGTTTCGGCCAGATGCATGCACCAGCCCCGCCGGCGATCCGGCTCACGTCTTGCTGTTTGCCGAAAGCTTCAGATGTCGCTGCGCCAGGAGGGCCGCTTCGACCCGGTTCTTGGCGCCGAGCTTGATGAGCAGCCGGCCGACATGGAATTTCACCGTCTTGATCTGTACGCTCATCTCCTCGGCGATCGTCCGGTTGGTGCAGCCGCGTCCGAGCAGGCGGAAGACGATCGCTTCCTTCGGCGTCAGCTTGTCGACCAGCCGCTCCACCCGATGCCCTTCGGTCCGATTGCGAATGACGCCGAACAGGCGCATGCCAAGGGCGGGCGACAAATAGGCTCGCCCCTCTGCAACGGTCGAAATCGCCGTAATCAAGTCCAGCGCCGGCGCCCCCTTGAGCACGTAGCCGGCCGCACCGGCATCGAGTGCCTCCAAGACGTCGTCGTCCTCCTCCGACACTGTCAGCATCACGATCTTCGTCTTTGGCCATCGCGCCGAGATTTCACGGGCGGCGTCTATCCCGTTGCCGGGCATGGAGATGTCGAGCAACGCCACGTTCGGAAGACAGTTCTCTACGAGCCGGAGCGCATCCTCTTTCGAGCCTCCTTCGCCGACGACGGCAAAGCGCTTGTGCGCTGACAGTGCCTGGAGAACGCCCATTCGAAAGAGTGCGTGGTCGTCGACGACGATGACCGACGATGGTTCATCCATCGAGCATTCCTCCCCCGAGATCCAGCGTCATCTGCAGCTCCGCCCCATCCCTTCGATGCACGAACTTTAACGTACCGCCAAGGCTTTCCACCCGTTGCTGAAGGCCGTGAATGCCCAGACCGCTGCCGTCCTGCTTGTCGCCGGGGCTGCGCTTGGCAGAAGGGCCGCCATGGTCGCGGACGCTGAGGTTCAGAACGGTGCCGTCGATGCGACAGCGCACGGCCTGGCCCTGACCGTTCGCATGGCGGTGGGCGTTGTTCAGCCCTTCCTGAACGAAACGGTAGATGCAGGTCTTGATAACCGGCGGGAGCGGCAAACTGCTGCCGCTGCCCTTGATGGCCACCCGGGTTCCCGTTCGCGCCTCGTGCAGTTTCACCGCCCGCTCGATCACCTGGTCAAGGTCCAGATGCTCGATATCCGGGAGCAGCAGCGACCGCGCGATCAGGCGGATTTCTTTCAGGGCTTCTTCCAGCGTGCCACAGATCACCTCCAGGGCCTCTTCGCGCTCGGACTTGGACCGGGCGACGCGCACGGGCTCCGTCTGGAGGATGGCAAAGCCGATAAGCTGCGCGGGACCATCATGCAGGTCGGCGCCAATTCCGCGCGTCAGGCGCTCGTTGGAGTCGGTCATGCGCAAGGAGGCGATCCTCGCGCGATCACGCAGGACGCGGATTTCTTCGGAAACCCGCTCGGCTTCCTCGGCGCGCTGCTCCAGCCGCAGGCGCTGTCGTTCGATCGTTGCGCTGCCGCGATGCACGATTGCGAGCAGTCCGAGCATGATGAGGGTGGATGCGCCGGCAACGACCGTCCAGCCCATCAGGCGCACTTCGAAGATCTCCCAGTGCAGGGTATCCGTATCCTCGTGTATCTCCGCGACGGCAACCACGTCGCCGGTATCGGACCGGCGCAGCGGACTGTAGATCTCCAGGTAGCGCGTGCTCAGGCTGCGCATCGTGTGCTCGCTCGCCGTCAGGTCCGTGTATTCCGCGGCAACATCGCCCTTGAGCGCGCGTAGAAGCCCCGGCGGCGGGTTGAAACGGCGGCCGATCAGTTCCTTGGACGTGGAGTAGGCGACCGACCCATCCGGCAGCCAGAGCTCGAAATAGGGGAACCGGTCCTTGAATTGCGGTTCGGCAAAAAGCTCGTCGAGACGAAGTCGGCGCTCCGGCGAAAGCTGGCCCGACTGGGCAAGGTCGTTTCCGGCCGGTTCGAGAATGCTCTGCATGAAGAGAGCCGTCGCAGCTGCGCGATCGACCGCCGCATTGTGAGACACTTCGCGAGAGATGAGATAGCCGGAGACGGCAGCGACCAGAAAGATCAGTACACCGCAGGCAAGCAGGAACTGCATGGAGAGGGTCTGCCGGCCAAACCATTGTCGTAGCGGCAGCAACAGCCGACGGCGGCCCACTAGCGCCGGCTCCGCTGGCGCGGCGATCTCATGCGAAATACCCCCTGAATGCTCCGTCACGCTGCGCGGTTTCCTCTCGGATTGCGTGCCGCGGAATGCAGTGCCCCGGCCAAGCCGCTTTCGCGATGATCGCACTATTCTGACAAATTGAAAGAGCTTCTCCAGTCAATTTCTACGGGAGAAAGAAGAACTGGACCTAAGTCCAGGTTTTTCATTGGACCAATGCCATCGGCGCACGTCCACTAGTCCGAAATCCGCTCAAACCTTCGTCGACAATCTCGTTCGACCTTGCGCCGTTTCTTTCGTCGGCGCCGAGGCTCACCATACGAGCATCAAAAGGCCTATTCGGCTCACCAACGAGACACGAAAAGCAACCGGCGCGCCGCGGAGGACAGCCTCACCGCCGGGTGGTGGAACTTTGTTTGAAAACGGGCGACCGCGACCGCGGGGTGCTCCGATGGAGGGAAAAATGGTAAAGCTTAACCGGAACGACCTCGACTTCATCCTGAAGCAGATCAAGATCGCAGAAGCCCATACGGCGGCCATCGACGGCGGCGCCGATCCGCGCACTGCCCTTGCAGAGCTTGTTTCCAACCCGCTCCTTCCATACGGCCTTCGCACGGTCGACGGCTCGTACAACAACTTCCAGCCGAACATGACCCATCTCGGCTCGTCGGACCAGACGATGGTGCGCCTGCTCACGCCGAACTACGCGCCGGCCGAAATCAACCCGCGCAACGGACAGCAGACGAGTTACGCCGACCCATCGGGTACGGTTTACGACAGCCAGCCTCGCCTGATCTCCAATATCGTCGCGGACCAGTCGCTCGACAATCCGGCAGCGATAGCCGGAGCGCTTGCGTCCGTCGATATCAAGGGGGCGGAAGCCCTCGGCATCGTGCGCACGGTCATGGATCTCCAGGCCGTCGCACGGGCGGCGCATGCCGCCGTCGCGACCGCGGCTGCGAATGCCGCTGCCGCGGTCGCTGCCGCCAATGTCGTCGTCGCCAACGCCCAGGCAGCACAAGCAACGGCGCAGGCGACCTATGACGCGGCCGTGGTCGTACAGTCGGGAGCGGCGCAGGCACTCGCAAGCGCCAATGCCGCCCTGGCCTCGGCAATCGCGGCGCGCGATGCCCATGCGCCTGTGGTCGTAAGCGCCCAGGCGGCTGCCGCCACGGCACTTGCAGCCAGCCAGGCTGCCGCGGTGGCGGTCTCGAACGCGACCGATGCACGCAACGTCGCCTTTGCCAATCTTGCCTTGGCCGAGCAGGCGGAGAGCGCCGCCCTTACGGCGTTCCAGAACAATCCAACGCCGGCAAACAGCGCGCTCTACATCGAGGCCGTGGATGCCCGGGAAGATGCCGAAATCGCCTACAATCTGTCAGTCGAGAATCTGGAAGACGCTTCGGCTGCCCTGACGGCAGCGCAGGCAGATCATACGACGGCAGTGGTCGCCCTACAGGACGCGGTGGCCGAGCAACAAAACCTGACGAGCGCCGTCGACAGTGCCCAAAGCACTGCGGCAAGCGCCTCCTCGGCACTCGCGAGCGCCGACGCGGCCCTGGGGCTAGCAGCGGGGGACCTGGCGGACGCGACGGATGCGCTCAATGATGCGATTGCCGTGCGCGACGCAATCCCGACCGGAAGTGCGGCGACGGCAGCCGCCGAAGCTGCGGCCGCCGCGGCCGATGCTGCCGTCATCGACGAGCTTTCGTCTCACGGCGTGACGATGGATGGCGACAACGTCTTCATCAAGAACGTCGCCGCCGACCTCGGGGACACTGCCTCGTTCAACGGCTTCATGACCATCTTCGGCCAGTTCTTCGACCACGGCCTTGATCTGACCTCGAAGGGGGGCAGCGGCAACGTCATCATTCCGCTGCAGCCGGACGATCCGCTCTACGTCGTGGGTAGCCAGACCAATTTCATGGTCCTCACCCGCGCGACCAACGATCCCGGTCCTGACGGTCAGCTCGGTACGGCCGACGACATCCGCGATCATCAAAACGAGACCACGCCGTGGATCGACCTCAACCAGGTCTACACGTCCAATCCGTCGCACCAGGTCTTCCTGCGCGAGTATGTGCTGGTGGACGGCAAGCCCCTGGCAACGGGCGAGATGCTGCAGGGCGCAACCGGTGGGCCGCCGACCTGGGCCGACATCAAGAACCAGGCAAGGGACCTGCTCGGCATCGAGCTTAGCGACCTGAACGTCCATAGCGTGCCGCTCCTGGTAACGGACCTCTACGGCGAATTCGTTCGCGGACCCAACGGCCTGCCGCTGATGATCACCGTCAACGGACCTGTGGAGGGCAATCTTGCGAACCCGCTCGATGGCGTCACGGCGCTGAGCGCCGGCCGCGCCTTCCTCAACGACATCGCCCATAGCGCCGTACCGAGCGGCCCGGTCGATCACGACCGGAACCCGCTAACCGCGCCCGTTGCCGTTGTTGCGGACGACGACGACGTTGCCGGCAACCCGATCCTTCCGAACGCGTTCGGCGTCAACGTCACCTATGATGACGAACTGCTCGACGCCCACTTCGTCGTCGGCGATGGCCGCGGCAACGAGAACATCGCGCTGACGGCGACCCATTCGGTCTTCCACAGCGAGCACAACCGCCAGGTCAGCGCCATCAAGGCGACGGTGCTGGCCGAGGGAGACCTGGCGCTGCTCAACGAGTGGCTGCTGGTCGACGTGACCACGTTCCCGACCAGTTCCGCAGGCCTTGTCTGGGATGGCGAGCGTCTCTTCCAGGCGGCGCGTTTCTCGACGGAAATGGTCTATCAGCACCTCGTCTTCGAGGAGTTCGTCCGTGCCGTCGCGCCGCAAATCGATGCCTTCGTGTTCTCCCATTCCGTCGAACTCGACGGCGCGATCTTCGAAGAATTCGCCCAGGTCGTTTATCGCTTCGGCCACTCGATGCTTACCGAAAACGTCGAGATGCTCACGCTGAATGCGCAAGGTGCGGCGACACCGCAAGAACTCGGCCTGATCGAAGCCTTCCTGAACCCGCTGGCGTTCAACAATGCGGGTGTCGATGCACACGCTGCCTCCGGCGCCATCATTCGCGGCATGACGCAGCAGGTCGGCAACGAAATCGACGAGTTCATGACCAGCGCGCTACGCAACAACCTCGTCGGCCTGCCGCTGGACCTTGCGGCGATCAACATCACGCGAGCGCGCGAAACCGGCATTCCCTCGCTCAACGAGGCGCGACGCCAGATCTACGAACAGACGAACGACAGCTACCTCAAGCCCTATGAAAGCTGGGCGGATTTCGCCCTGCACATCAAGAACCCGCTTTCGATCGTCAACTTCATCGCCGCTTACGGCACCCATGAGACGATCGTCGCTGCCACCACGGCCGAAGCCAAGCGGGATGCTGCCTGGGATCTCGTTTTCGGCACGACCGGCGAAACGGCGGCCGAGCGCCAGGCGCGACTGGACTATCTGAACTCCACCGGCGCATGGGCCACGCGGGAAACCGGCCTCAACAAGGTGGATTTCTGGATCGGCGGCCTTGCCGAAGCACTGATGCCCTTCGGCGGCATGCTGGGCTCGACCTTCACCTTCGTCTTCGAGCTGCAGATCCAGAACCTCCAGAACGCCGACCGCTTCTACTACCTGAGCCGTACGCAAGGGCATAACCTGCTCAACGAGCTCGAGGCCGACAGCTTCGCCGACCTCATCCGCCGCAACACCGACACCGAAGACAGCGGGCTCCATATCAATGGTTCGGCCTTCCAGACGGCCGACTACATCATCACGATGGATCAGACCAAGCAGTGGAACCATGGGCTCGGCAATGCCGACCCGACCCGCGAGGCCGACGTGATCTCCGCGGTTACGGGCACTGATTCCCTCGTTATTCGCGGCACGAATTACCTGCGGTTCACCGGCGAAGAGCACGTGGTGCTCGGCGGCACGAACACAGGCGAAACCTTGATCGGGGGTGCCGGCGACGACACGATCTGGGGCGAGGGGGGCGATGACCGCATCGAGGGCGGCTTCGGGGTCGACCATCTGCACGGCGGCGACGGCGACGACATCATCACCGATAGCGGTACCGACATCGGCGCCAGCGACGTCATCAAGGGCGAAGGCGGCGACGACGTCATCAACGGCGGCATGGGCCTTGATCTGATCTTCGGCGGCGACGGCAACGACGTGCTGGCCGGCGGCGAGGATCAGAAGACGCTTTCCGGCGGCCAGGGCAACGACTTCATCCGCGCGCCCACCGGCGGCGGCGGCGCCATTCTCGGCAACGAGGGTGACGACTGGATGGAAGCCCAGGGCAACATGACGACACTCACGGGCGACAATTCGGAGCTGTTCTTCAACTCGCGCATCATCGGCCATGACGTGATGATCGCCGGCGAGAACGACACCGATTTCGATGCCGAATCCGGCGACGACATCATGGTTCAGGGCATCGGCATCAACCGTTCGAACGGCATGGCCGGCTTCGACTGGACCACGTTCAAGAACAACAACTACGACGCCGATGCGAACATGAACATCAGCATCTTCGTCAATCAGCAGAACAACATCCTGCGCGACCGTTATGATCTGGTCGAAGGGCTGTCCGGCTGGGATCGCAACGATACCCTCACCGGCCGCGACGTGGTCATCGGCGGGTACGATCCAAACGGCAATGCCGCCCAGGTCGACGCCGATGCGCCGATCGAGAGCTTCTCGAACGCGCTGCTCGAAAAGAATGTCGACCGGATCGCGGGCCTGCGCGAGCTTGTCGCCCATCTCCAGCGCTTCGACCTCTACAATCCGCACAACCTCGATGCGAACGGCGTTCCGATCAACCCGGCAGGGCCCAAGGAGGTCGCCGTGATGGATACGTCCGACGGGTCGGACATCATCCTCGGCGGCGGCGGTTCGGACACGATCCGCGGCATGGGCGGCAATGACATCATCGACGGCGACAAATGGCTGAACGTACGCATCCTCGTTTCGCCGCGTGAAGGTCAGGGCTGGTCCGCCTTCAGCGTCGACTCGATCGCCGACATCCAGAGCCGTCTGTTTTCGGGCGAAATCAAGCCGAGCCAGTTGCAGGTCGTCCGCGAGATCGTCGACGGCGGCAAGGCCGGCGATGTCGACACGGCCGTCTATTACGACAACTTCGAGAACTACGAGGTCACCTTCAATGCCGACGGCAGCGTCACGGTCGCCCACACGGACCCGACCGCCGGCGTCATCGACCCGGTGACCGGACGCAATCTCGAAGCGGAGGGGACGGACCGCCTCTTCAACATCGAACGCATCCAGTTTGCCGACCGGGTTCTCGACCTGCGCGGCCCATCGCTCGACCTGCACGCCTTCGACAGCGGCAACTATCGCGATGCCTTCGGCACCGCGAACTACGCCAACTCCAACGGATCGGCGACGTGGACTTCGGCATGGGCGGAGACGGGCGACCGTACGACCAACGTGGCGACCACGGGCGAAATCCGCATCAATGGCGGCCAGCTTGAATTCCGGCAGGACACCGGTTTCGGCTCGACGCCGGCGGGCGCGGCGATCACCCGGACCGTCGATCTTTCCATGGTCGGCGCGGGCACTGCGACGCTGAGTTTCGACTACGAAGAAACCGGCCTCGACAACGGCGAAAGCCTTCTGGTGCAGTATTCGAGCGACGGCGTCACCTTCACCACAATCCGCACGATCGACGGTAACGCCAACGACGGCAGCGCCAACCTCGCGCTTGCCGGCCCCTTCTCGGCCTCGTCGGCCATCCGCTTTGTCTTCAGTGGTGTGAACAGCAACGCCGAGTCTGTCTTGATCGACAACGTGAACGTTCAATACACCACGCCCGTGGACGACGGCACGAACAATTGGAGCAGCACGTTCACCGAAAACCAGACCGCCGTCGGCATCTCCAGCCTGTCGGGCATTACCACCAACGAGATGATCGCTTCGGCCCGCGTCGTCCTGAAGAACATGGCGGCCGGCGACGTACTGACGGCGACCACGGCGAACGGGCGCCCCACCGCCATCGCGGTCTCGCAAGCCGTGATCGCCGGCGAAATCGTCCTGCAGCTCACGGGCCAGGCGAGTGCCGCAGATTACCAACGCGCGCTGGACTCGGTTCGCTTTTCCAACTCCTCCGATAATCCGAGCACGACGCCCCGGACGATCGAGGTGACGGTGAACGATGGCATCCGCGACAGCCAGCCGGCTACAGCGACCATCAGCGTGGTTGCCGTGGACGACCCCATGATCGCCAACAACGATCGCATCGTGACGAACTGGACCAATGGCAACCCGTTCACAATTCCGAGCTGGGCGCTGCTTGCCAACGACACCGATCCCGACAGCCCCTTGGCGATCTCGGCCATCACAGGAACGAACAGCGTCGCGGCCACCCTTGGCCCGAACGGTGTCACGGTTACCGACAACGGGCTCACCAATGGTGGTTCCTTCACCTACCGCGGTACGGGAACCGATACGGCAACCGTCGACGTGGTCCGCGACGCCGGCGGACCGATCGACGGCGGGACCGGCAACGACATACTTGTCGGCGACAATGCCGCCAACACGCTGAACGGCAACGCGGGCAACGACATCATTTTTGCTGGCGGCGGCGACGACAACATCAACCAAACCAGCAACCAGGGACGCGACATCATCGATGGCGGCGCCGGCAGTGACACGTACACTCTGAACGGAGTTCAGGGAGCCGAACTGTTCCGCATCTATGCGGTTACCGCCGGGCAGAATGCCGGTCTGGCAGCAAGCCTGAACACGACCTTCCTTGCATCGACGGAGATCGTGATCACCCGCACGGTCAACGGTACCGAAAGCGTGATTGCCGAACTCGACAACATCGAGGAGATCAGCGTCAACACGCTGAACGTGACGAACAACAACAACAATGGCGGACCGGATGGGGGCGCAAGCGGGGGCGACACGATCCAGGTCATCGGCAACTTCGACACGACCAGCCTGAACTACTCGACGATCACGATCGAAGGGTCCGCCGGCAACGATGTGGTCGATATTTCGAGCCTGTCGTCCGCCCACCGCATCGTCTTCCGCAGCAATGGCGGCCAGGACACGATCGTCGGTGCATTGCGTCCCCAGGACGTGATCGAAATCCCTGTCGGCGCGGACCCGGCGAGCTACGAGGAAACCGACAACGGCGACGGCACCACGACGCTCTCGAATGGCGGGCATTCCATCACCTTCGGCGGCGATACGCCAACCCTCGTCGCCGGTGACGACGACGATGATGATGACGACGGTGATGGTGGCTCGGACGACGACGGTGACGACGACGGCTGTGGTACGGACGACGGATCGGGATCCGGCGATGGCGATGGCAATGGCGTGCCGTTGCCGGTTGCAGCCCGCACCCTGGTCGGCACCTCGGCGTCGGACGTGCTGTTGGGCGGCGCGGCTTCCGACATCCTGCTCGGCGGCGCAGCCTCCGACATTCTGTCGGGCGATGGCGGCAACGACGTGCTGCGCGGCGAGGATGGCGACGATGTGCTGTCCGGCGGCGATGGCGATGATGTCGCCTCCGGTGGAGCCGGCAACGACGAGATCCATGGCGGGGCGGGTGCCGACACGCTGTTCGGCAATAGCGGCGACGATCTTCTCTACGGCGATGCCGGCAACGACATCATCGAAGGCGGCGCCGGGGCGGACAAGGTCTGGGCCGGTGACGGCGACGACACCGTGCTTGCCACGCTCAACGACGGTTCCGACAGCTACTGGGGTGGCGATGGCGTCGACACGCTCGACTATTCGGTGGCGACCGGCAACCTCAAGGTGGATCTCGGCAACGGCTTCATGGGGCGCGGCCAGGTAGTGGGGGCCGAGGTCGGCACCGACACGATCTACGGGTTCGAGAACATCATCGCCGGTTCGGGTCACGACGAGATCACCGCCTCGACAGCCGTCAACATCATGGACGGCGGCCTTGGCGACGACGTCTTCCGCTTCACCTCGGTGGCGGCGGCCGACGGCGACACGATCTACGGCTTCTCGCCGGGTGACCGGATCGACTTCTCGGCGATCGATGCAAACAGCGGGCAGGCCGGCAAGCAGGGCTTCACGCTCTCGAGCGGCACGACGCTTTCAGGGGCTGGCCAGATCGTGGTCACGCACGAGACCCGCGACGGAGCCGACGTAACCGTGATCCGCGGCAGCGTCGATGGCGACCCGGATGCCGAGTTCGCACTGACGCTCGACGGCACCCACAACCTCAAGGTCGCCGACTTCAACGGCGTCTCCTGAACATGAAGCAAAAAATCCCGGTCGGCTGAGGCCGGCCGGGATGGAATGCGGGGCGGGCAAAAGGGGTTCTCATCATGAGCAAGAAGAAAGAGCCGCAACACAAGATTGGCGGCATGCGCGGTATCCTCATCTATCTCTTCGGTCTATCGGGCATCATCAACATCCTGGCGCTGACCGGCGCCTTCTACATGCTGCAGATCTATGACCGGGCGCTGACCAGCGGCAGCATCTCGACACTGGTGGCGCTCTCCGTTCTGGCGGTCGGGCTTTACCTGTTCCAGGGTCTGTTCGACGTCATCCGTTCGCAGATCCTGGTGCGTCTCGGCGCCCGGCTCGACGCGGAACTGGCACCGCTCGCCCATAAGGTGGTGATCGAAATGCCGCGCTTCGGCTATTCGACGGCGGAGGCGACCGAACGCGGCCGCGATGTCGACACGCTGCGCGGCTTTCTCGCCGGCCAGGGACCGGTGGCGCTGTTCGATCTGCCCTGGATCCCGATCTATCTCGCCTTCGTCTGGCTGCTGCATCCGATGCTCGGCTACCTCACGCTCGGCGGCGCCTTGGTTCTGGCGCTGCTGACGCTGATCGCCGAAGTGATGACGCGGCGCCATTCCAGCCCGACGATAAAGGCCTCGGTGGCGCGCAGCTCGATTGCCGAGAGCAACGCCCGCAACAGCGACGTGCTGCACGCAATGGGCATGACCGGCCGGGCCGTGGCGCGCTTCGAGAAGGCCAACCGCCGCCACCTCGACTGTCAGACCAAAACTTCCGACATCGGCGGCACCTTGTCGGGCCTGTCGAAGGTGCTGCGCATGATCCTGCAATCGGCGATCCTCGGGCTCGGCGCCTATCTGGCGATCCGCGGACAGATGTCGGCCGGCTCGATTATTGCCTCGTCGATCGTGACCGCCCGGGCGCTGGCGCCGGTCGACCTGGCAATCGCGCAGTGGAAGGGCGTCGTTGCCGCCCGCCGCAGCTATCACCGCCTCAACGAGACGCTCGGCGTACTCGACGAACGCAGCGGCAATCTTGACCTGCCGGCACCGCAGCAGAGCCTTAGCCTCGACAAGGTGACGACGGTCGCGCCTTCGACCGGTGCTGTGCTTCTGAGCGAGGTGAGCCTGGAGCTGAAGGCCGGCCAGGCTGTGGGACTGATCGGCCCGTCGGGTGGCGGCAAGACGACGCTCGCCCGCACCATACTCGGCATCTGGCCGGTGCTGCGCGGGGCCGTGCGCATCGACGGCGCCGATCTCAGCCAATGGCCGGAAGGGTTGTTCAACCAGCATGTCGGCTACCTGCCGCAGGACGTGGCGCTGATGGATGGCACCGTGTCCGACAACATCTCGCGCTTCGCCGAGGCGCCGAACGCGCGGGCGATCATCCGCGCCGCCAAGGCCGCCGGCATTCACGAGATGATCGTGCACCTGCCGAACGGCTACCAGACCGAGCTTGGTCCCCATGGAACCGCCCTGTCCGCGGGCCAGAGACAGCGCATCGCCTTGGCACGCGCACTCTATGGAGACCCTTTTCTCGTGGTGCTCGACGAGCCCAACTCCAACCTCGATGCCGAAGGTGAGGAAGCGCTCAACCGGGCGATCCTCAATGTGCGCGAGCGCGGCGGCATCGTCGTCATCGTCGCCCATCGCCCGAGCGCCCTGCAGACGGTCGACATGATCGGCCTGGTGCAAGGCGGTCGGTTGGTCGCCTTCGGTCCGAAAGAGGAGATCCTGCCGTCGCAGAAGACCCGGCCATTGGTGGTCGAAAAGACGCGGCGCGCGGACGCTGGCGGACAGCCGCCGCAACGGGTGTCGGCGGCGGCCGAGTGAGAGACCCTGAGAGGTTCGGCCGCAGGCCGAGGAGGATGTCATGGACGAAAAGCTCATCCTGAAGCGCCCCGACAGCCAGCAGGCGATCGCGCCGATGAACCGGTACGCGATCGCCGACAAACCCGAGCGCAAGCGTGGGCGGCTGGTGCTGTCAGCGCTGTTCCTCGGCGCGCTCGGTTCGGTGTTCGGCAGCAAGGAAGGCGAAAGCGAACCGGCAAAGCACGACCCGGATCCCGCACCTGTCGGTCCCGGCCAGCCGAGCGACGTGCTCGACATGTCCGGGGCGCTCGGGGCGATCGAGGATGCCGCCGCCTACGTTCAGTCGCTGCTGCAAGACCTGGCGTTTCCGGAAGAAGCCATCCCGGCAAAGCTCGGCCGCCTGCGCTCCTCGGTGCGGCTTGCCTTCGATGACGGCCAGCCCACAACCGACCTCATCGACGAGCGGCCCTACAAGACAGGCGCACGCCCCGCCAACGACAACGGCCCGCTGGATTTCGACTTCCCCGGTCTGGCGTCCTTCGGCAGTTCGCCACCCGGACGGGAGGGGGGCGATGACGATGATGATGATGATGATGACGGCGGCAGCCCCGGCGGTGGCGATGACGACGACGATGATGATGACGAGCCCGGTGGTCCCGGCGATGGTGACGATGACGACGACGGCAGTGCTCGGAGCAATCGCCTGCCTGTTGTCACCGGACGCAATGTGCTCGCCAACGGCCTGATGAACCTCTCGGCCGTCATCCTGTTGAATGACCTGCTCACCAACACGGTCGATCCGGACGGCGACGGGCTGTCGATCGCCAACCTGACGGTATCCAATGGTTCTATCCGCTCCTACGGCGAGGGCATGTGGCTCTATACGCCGGGGCGTGGCGATCTCGGCGAAGTCACCTTCACCTATTCGGTCTCGGATGGCACCGGCCGTACCGTCAACGGCGCGTCGATGACGCTGATGGACTGGCCGGCGAACGAGATCCGCGGCACCGAGGGCGACGACGTGATGCGTGGCACGCCGCAGAAGGACATCATCGCGGCCCTTGGCGGTGACGACATCGTCTATGGCCGCGAGTCCGACGACATCATCCTCGGCGGCAGCGGCGACGACACGCTGCTCGGCGGCGATGGCAACGACACGATTTATGGTGAAGCCGGCAACGACCGCCTCTTTGGCGGGCGCGGCAACGACATCCTGTTCGGCGGGGCGGGGGACGATCATCTCTATGGCGAGGAGGGAGACGATATCCTGCTTGGCGAGGCCGGCGACGACTATCTCTCCGGCGGTGCTGGCAACGATCGCCTGTTTGGCGAGGAAGGCCGCGATGTTCTCGATGGCGATGCCGGCAACGATCTCGTCGACGGCGGAGCCGGTAACGACCGGCTGACCGGCGGTTCCGGCGAGGATACAGTGCTTGCCGGTGCGGGCGACGACATCATCGTCACCGGCCTTACCGCCGAGGAAGCGCGCAGCGCATCGCCGCCCGCCAGCGACGGTAACGACCGCTATTCCGGTGGCGAAGGCCATGACACGCTCGACGCCAGCAGCGCACAGGAGACGGTTTTCATCGATCTCGCCGCAGGCACTGCGACAGGCGCGGAAATCGGCTCCGACACGATCGAGAGCATCGAAAGCGTGATCGGCGGTTCCGGCGACGACCGGATCACCGGCGACGAGGGCTGCAACACGCTGATCGGCAATGACGGCAACGACGTGATTGCTGGAAATGCCGGCGACGATACGCTGATTGGTGGCAAGGGCGACGATGTCGTCTCCGGAGGCGCCGGCAACGACACGATCCTGGTGCTCGCCTTCGATGGCAGCGGCGACGCTGACGATGACGGCGATGACACCTATAGCGGCGGCGATGGCATCGACACGCTCGATCTGTCCGCGCTGGTGCAGGCGGTTCTCGCCGATATGGAGGCCGGCATCGCTGAAGGCGACGAGATCGGCGAGGATCGCATCGAAGACTTCGAGATCATCGTCGGCGGGCGCGGCAACGACCGGATTTCCGGCAGCCGCGGCGACGACATGCTGTTTGGCGGAAACGGAGACGACAGGCTGCGTGGCCGCGACGGCGATGACGTGCTCGTCGGCGGTGACGGCGACGACGAACTGAAGGGCGAGGATGGCAACGATACTTTCGTCGTGGTCCTCCTGCCCGGCACCGACGACGGAGACGATACGATCGACGGCGGTGACGGCGTCGATCGCTACGATGCCTCCGCAGCGACGCAGGCCGTGGTGATCGATCTCGACCGCGGCATTGCCACGGGCGTCGAGATCGGCAACGACAGCCTGAGTTCCGTCGAAACCGCGATCGGCGGCAAGGGCGACGACATCATCGTCGCCAGCAATGCCGTCAACTTCCTGGCCGGAGGTGCTGGGGCGGACATCTTCGTCTTCCGCAGCCTCGCCGCCCTTGCCAATGGCGGGGAGGGGCGCGATGAGATCCGCGACTTCCAGGTCGGCGACCGCATCGACCTGTCGAAGATTGCCGAAGCCATCGGCGGCCTCGCCTTTGCGCCCTTTGCCGACGACGGCAGCCCGGCGCCGGTCAACCGCATCACCTTCTATCACGAGACTTTCAGCGACAGCGAGCGCACGGTCGTGCGCGCCGTCATCGATCTCGAGCGCGACGAGGACCTCGAGTTCCTGATCGCCGGCCGCCACGCGCTGACCGAGCAGGACTTCATTCTCGCCGCCATCGAGACGGCCGGGGAGCAGCAGAGAGACGCCGTCTAAGCAATCGCAAACACACCACCAGCATCAACCAGAGATGTCACGCGTTACCGGGAGAAGGCCATGATCAGCAGAGAGAACGAGAGCAGGACCACCAAGGCCGAAGACAAGATCGCGAAGGACAGCAGCCAGTTCGGCATCACCTCGCGCATCGTCGTCTCCGCCGCCTTTGCCGCCACTCTGCTTTTCGGCGTCGGCGGTTGGGCCGCCCATGCCCGGCTTTCCGGGGCCGTGATCACCCAGGGCCAGGTCGCCATCTCCCAGCAGGTCAAGCTCATCCAGCACCGCGACGGCGGCATCGTATCCGAGATTGCAGTGCGCAACGGCGACCAGGTCAGGAAGGGCGACGTGCTCATCCGTCTGGACGAGACACAGACCCGGGTGGAGCTTGCGATCGTGCGCGGCCAGTTGCAGCAGTTCTACGCCATGCGAGCCCGGCTGAAGGCCGAGCGGGATGGCGAAGCGGCCGTCTCCTTCGAAGGCCTCGATGTCAGCGAGGTACTGAAGGTGAGCGAACTCAAGCTGTTTGAGGCCAACCGCCGGATGATCACCAGCCAGGAAGAGCAGATGCGCCTGCAGATCACCCAGCTCGAGGAGCAGATCCGCGGCCTCAAAGCCCAGACCGGCTCGAGCGACGCCGAAAGGGAAATCGTCGAGAAGGAGATCGCCAAGCTCGAGACCTTGCTGAAGAGCGGCCTGGTGCCGGTCTCCGAACACCGCGACCTGCTGCGGCAGATGGCCCGCATCGACGGCTCCAAGGGCGAACTCGTTGCGCGGATCGCAGAAGCAGTCGGGCAGATCAGCGAACTGCGCATCAAGCTGCTCGCCATCGACCAGAACACCCGCAAGGAAACCCAGACCCAGATCGTCGGCATCGAGGCGAAGATCGCCGAACTCAGCGAGCGCGAGGTCGCTGCCCGCGACCGGCTGTCGCGCATGGACGTGCGCGCGCCCGTCGATGGCCTCGTCTACGACCTGCAGGTCCACACGATCGGCGGCATCATCGCTCCCGGCGCCAGCGTGATGTCGATCGTGCCCGAGGACGATGATCTTACTGTCGAAATCCGCATCCCGCCGGTCGACATCGACCGCATCGCACCGGGCCAGGCCAGCCGCCTGCGTTTCACTGTCTTCAACCAGCGCACGACCCCGGAACTCGATGGTCGGGTCGGTGTGGTCGCCGCCGCAACGACGATCGATCGCGCCACCGGACAACCCTACTATCTCGCCACGGTCGACATCACCCAGGCGCTGGACAAGCTCGGCGACCGCAAGCTGATGCCGGGTATGCCGGTCGAAGTCTATGTCCAGACGGACGAGCGCACGGCCATCTCCTATCTCACGAAACCGTTTACCGACCAAATGCTTCGAGCTTTCCGAGAGGAGTGACGTTCAGTTCATCACCGGAAGCTTACGCACTTTGCCCTGGAAGAGGAGGCGTTGTCGGAGAGGCGACCGAGCACGGTCGCCTCTATCTCGGGCGTGCCTGTCAGAGTGACGCCTTGCGCACCTTTTTCCATGAAAAACCAGCGCGCCAGGTCGGCAATCACGAATTGCATGGTGACGGGAAATAAATCTTCACTTGCCGCTCTGCTTCCGATAATGCGCGAGGGTCTGCGCATAGAACCTGCGCGCATGAGGAGAACCATCTTGAATGTCGATGAGAAGCTGGAACCAATTCTGACGGAAGTGCTGAGGCGCAACGCCGGCGAGCTGGAATTTCACCAGGCCGTACGCGAAGTGCTTGAAAGTCTGGGGCGTGTCATTGCCAAGCACCCGCGCTATGCGGAACAGGCCCTTATAGAACGGATCTGCGAACCGGAGCGGCAGATCATCTTCAGGGTGCCTTGGGTCGATGACGCCGGGCAGGTACAGATCAACCGCGGTTTCCGCGTCCAATTCAACTCGGCGCTTGGACCCTATAAGGGCGGGATACGTTTTCATCCTTCCGTCAACGTCGGGATCATCAAGTTCCTCGGTTTCGAGCAGACCTTCAAGAACGCCCTGACGGGCATGCCGATCGGCGGCGGCAAGGGCGGTTCCGACTTCAATCCGAGGGGCCGTTCGGATGGGGAAATCATGCGATTTTGCCAGTCGTTCATGACGGAGCTTCATCGACACCTGGGCGAATATACCGACGTTCCTGCCGGCGATATCGGCGTCGGAGGCCGGGAGATCGGCTACATGTTCGGCCAATACAAGCGGCTCACCAACCGGTACGAGGCCGGCGTGCTGACAGGCAAGGCGCTGATCTACGGCGGCTCGCGTGCGCGCAAGGAGGCAACGGGCTTCGGCGCGACCTATTTCGTCCAACGGATGCTCAGCACCAAGGGCCTCGATTTCGAAGGCAAGCGCGTGACCGTATCGGGATCCGGAAACGTCGCCATCTACACCATGGAAAAGGTTGCGGAGTTCGGCGGCAAGATCGTGGCGTGCTCCGACTCCAACGGCTATGTCGTCGATGAGGACGGGATCGATCTCGAACTGGTCAAGCAGATCAAGGAGGTTCGCCGCGAGCGGATATCCGAGTACGCCAGACTGAAAGGCTCCAGGGCGCACTATGTGGAGGGCGGTTCCGTCTGGGACGTTCCTTGCGATGTCGCGATGCCCTCGGCGACCCAGAACGAGCTGACGGGCAAGGACGCCCGCACCCTGGTGAAGAACGGCGTCATTGCAGTGGGTGAGGGGGCAAACATGCCGTCGACCCCCGAAGCGGTTCGCATCTTTCAGGATGCAGGGGTCATGTTTGCCCCTGGCAAGGCCGCCAATGCGGGCGGTGTTGCGACATCGGCTCTCGAGATGCAGCAGAATGCCTCTCGCGACAGCTGGACGTTCGAGCAGACCGAAACGCGGCTTGCCATTATCATGCAGTCGATCCACGACCGTTGCGCCGAGACCGCCGAGGAATACGGCAACCCCGGCGACTACGTCCTCGGAGCCAACATTGCCGGCTTCGTCCGGGTCGCCGAAGCCATGGACGCGCTCGGCGTGATCTGATGCTTCAATCTGGAGGGAGCCGGCCTGCGTCGGCTTCCTTCGACAATACGCATCGGGCCTTGGGACGCTGAAGATCGGTCCCGATCTCGTTGGGAGATATCCGTACCGTCCGCTAATCGCGGATCGCGAGACGGGAACGGGAGCCAATTCGGCGCAGATTGAATTTATGAGGCGACGAGACCGTCGAAGACCTCGAGCATGGCCTCGCTGATCGCCTTGCCGAGGGCAGCCGCGGTTTGCGACAGGGCTTCTTCGTCTGCGCCCTGGGCTGCGATTGCGAAGGCCGCACCTTCTCCCGTCACGATTTCCTGTGCGCGCTGAATGGCCCAAAGTGCAAAGTCGTTGCGATCGCTGATTTCTACCGTTTCCATTGTGTCCTCTGATTGTCCGCGTGGAATTCTTGCCGGTTTGCCGGGCAGGGTGGCCGAGACCTCGAGCCTAGCTTCCTAGCCGGCCTGGCCCATCTAAACCGTCAACGGCGCGCTGCCAAAGGCAGAAGCCTGGGAGCAGGGCGTCTTGAAGCCCTAAAAAACGTTACCCCGGCTATCCGCCCATTTCCTCCGACTGTCAATCCGCAGTCGATGCAGCTCCGCGATTGCCTTCGCCTTATCAAAGGGTTCTGGCCTTCTCTTGAGACGTCCCTCCCGCCTCGGACGGACAGTATCATCGATCGTTCGGCCTGCAGCGTTACCACCTTGACTATGCTTTCATGCAGCGCACAATCACCCGAGATAGGCTCGGATTGAGAGAAGAGTCGCGAAAATTCACATCGTCTGCGGTCGCCCGTTCGGCTCACGGTTTTGTGGAAGCGGTAGTATTGAGACTTGCTTGCATTCGTTCAACGGGGCGTAACAATGGCCACGCACCACGCCGCAATGGAAGCCGTTCGCCGCTCGGGCTATGCGCCCAATTTTTGGGATTTCTTCGCATTTTGCCTGTTCTTTGCAACGCTCGTCCTGATTGCCCATGGCGGACATGAGGCGTTCGCCCCGCTCTCATCGCTTTCGACCGCACCCGTTTCACTCGATCCGGCCATGCTGCCGGAATATGCGTTACGCACAACGATGCGCATGCTGGCGGCAATTGCAGCCTCGCTCGCCTTCACCTTGATCTATGGGACGCTGGCCGCCAAATCCCGGCGGGCGGAGGTCGTGCTGATTCCGTTGCTCGACATTCTGCAGTCGGTGCCGGTGCTCGGTTTTCTGTCCTTCACCGTTCTCGGCTTCATGTCGCTTTTCCCCGGCAACGTCTTCGGGGTGGAGCTTGCAGCGATCTTCGCCATCTTCACCAGCCAGGCCTGGAACATGACCTTCAGCTTCTACCAATCGCTGAAGACCGTGCCGGCCAACCTCGACGAGGCGGCCCGCAGCTTCCGGCTTTCGTTATGGCAGCGCTTCTGGCGGCTCGAAGTTCCTTTTTCCATGCCGGGCCTCGTCTGGAATACGATGATGTCGATGTCGGGCGGATGGTTCTTCGTCGTGGCGTCGGAAGCGATTTCGGTCGGCAACACCACCATCACGCTGCCAGGTGTCGGCTCCTACGTCGCGCTTGCCATCGCCCAGCAGGACCTCGTCGCCGTCGGCTGGGCGACGGCGACCATGTTTGCGGTGATCCTCATCTATGATCAGTTGCTCTTCCGTCCGCTCGTGGCCTGGAGCGACAAATTCAGGGTCGAACTCTCCGCCGGCAGCGCCGCGCCGCGTTCATGGCTCCTGGACGTGGTGCGCAGAACGCGATTGTTGCAGGTTCTGCTCGTGCCGGCCGGGGCGATCGTCGGGCGTATTCTGCAGCGGCGGCTGGCGGTTCCTTCACTTGTGCCCACCCGGCTGAGCGGGGTTACAATGACTGCCTGGGCGGATCGCGCCTGGTTTGCGATCGTCGCTCTCGTTGCAGCCTACGCCTTCTGGCTGGTCGCACGGTTCATCGCGACCGAGCTTGCCTTTGCAGATGTCGTCGCGGTCGCCGGGCTCGGGCTTCTGACCATGCTGCGCGTGATTGTTCTGATGGTGTTTGCGACGCTGGTCTGGGTGCCGATCGGCATCTGGATTGGACTGAGACCGCGCGTGGCGGAGCGCATGCAGCCCCTGGCGCAGTTCCTGGCGGCGTTCCCGGCCAATATCGTGTTTCCCTTTGCCGTCGTCGCCATCGTCCGCCTCGGGCTCAACCCGGAAATCTGGCTCTCCCCGCTCATGATCCTGGGCGCCCAGTGGTACATCCTGTTCAACGTGATCGCCGGGGCCAACGCCTTTCCCAACGACCTCAAGGAGGCGGCGGCAACGTTCCGGATCCACGGCTGGAACTGGTGGCGCAAGGCCATCCTTCCGGGCGTTTTCCCCTACTACGTGACGGGCGCGATCACCGCGAGCGGCGGCGCCTGGAACGCCTCGATCATCGCCGAGGTCGTGAACTGGGGCGACACGACGCTCACGGCGCATGGCCTCGGCGCGTATATCGCTGCGGCGACGAGGGTCGGTGACTATCCCCGCATCGTGCTCGGTATCGCCGTCATGTCCTTGTTCGTCATCCTGCTCAATCGGTTGGTCTGGCGGCCGCTCTATGCCTTTTCAGGCCGGCGCCTGCGTCTTGAGTAAGAGGTTCCAGATGGATTTGGCCGACACCACAAGCTCTTCTGTCCGTGCCGCGAAAAACCAGCTTCTGGAACTCGAAGGCGTGCGGCAGACCTATAGCAAGAGCGACAGTCCTGATCTTGTGGTGCTCGACGACGTCGCGCTCAAGATCACCGAAGGCGAAATCGTCGGATTGCTCGGGCGTTCCGGCTCCGGAAAGTCGACGCTGTTGCGCATTGTTTCCGGTCTGGTTACGCCAACCGCGGGAAGGGTGCTCTGGCGCGGTCATACGGTGACGGGGCCGAGCGAAGGCATTTCCATGGTGTTCCAGAGCTTTGCACTCTTTCCGTGGCTCACCGTGCTTCAGAATGTCGAACTCGGGCTTGAGGCGCTTGGCGTGCCGACAGCCGAGCGCCGCCGCCGCGCGATCGATGCGATCGACCTGATCGGCCTCGACGGCTTCGAGAGCGCCTATCCGAAAGAACTGTCGGGGGGCATGCGGCAACGTGTTGGCTTTGCCCGCGCACTTGTCGTCCATCCAAGCCTCATGCTCATGGATGAGCCCTTTTCGGCGCTGGACGTGCTGACGGCGGAAACGCTGCGCACGGACCTCATCGACCTCTGGATCGAAGGGCGTCTGCCGATCAAGTCGATCTTGATGGTGACGCACAACATCGAAGAGGCGGTGCTCATGTGCGATCGCATCCTGATCTTTTCGTCCAATCCCGGCCGGGTTGCGGCGGAGATCGCGATCGACCTGATCCATCCACGCAACCGGCTGGACCCGGCGTTCCGACAAGTCGTTGATGACATCTACGCGCGAATGACACGGCGGGCGCCGCTGGAAAAAGTGGAGAAGCCCATTTCGGGCGGCTTCGCCGGGACCGGCATAGCGATGGCCTTGCCCCGGCTTTCGACCAACCGTCTCTCGGGCCTGATCGAAGCGCTCGCGCAGGCGCCTTTCGACGGCGAGGCTGATCTTCCCGATCTCGCCGCAAGCCTGCAACTGGAGGCGGGCGAACTGTTTCCGATCCTCGAAGCCCTGCAGCTCATGCGTTTTGCCGAGCTGGAAGCGGGGGACGTCAAGCTGACGGAGGCGGGGCAGCGCTTTGCCGCTGCCGAAGTCGACAATCGCAAGCGCCTGTTTGCCGAGCACCTTCTAGCTTACGTCCCGCTTGCAGCCCTTATCCGGCGCGTGCTCGACGAGCGGCCAAGCCACCACGCACCCTTTGCGCGCTTCTCAGAAGAACTTGAAGACTACATGTCGGAAGACGATGCCGAACAAACCGTGCGCACGGTCATAGCATGGGGCCGTTATGGAGAACTCTTCGGCTATAACGAGGAGATGCGGCAGTTCAACCTCGACGACCCAAGCTGAAACGTTGGGCAGGAAGCGATCTGCCGATGCGTGGACCCACCCAATCTGCGCCTTAAGTCGCATAACATACATTATGGAACTAATCTGCGAGCGTCCTTTCGGACTGTTTTAGCGAGACGCCCTGAAAGAAACGACCACAGGGCAAACCTCTACGCTCCCTGTGGTCGTGACCATAGCTCCCAACGTCCTCCAACAATTCAACAGTCTACGCTCGCGATACATCAACGAACCTCTGCTGATCTCGCGCCGACCTTCCGGCCATCATCCATGCCGGTTCCCGCTACCGTCAAACATATGGAGTGCTTCTGTGTTCGCCCCGACCTTCACCTCGTCACCGATCTCGTTGCGCGCGCGCCCGGAAACGCGAAAGACCAACTCGTCTCCGTTTTGGAGGCGACCGTGTATGAGGCTTTCGGCGCCGACCAGTTCGATGCCGTCGATGCGAACCGTCGCTTCGAAGGCTCGCGCCGGGGCATCGGCTGACATCGGCGAAATGTCTTCCGGACGGACGCCGAGCGTGTAGTCGCCATTCGGGCGGGCCGCATCCGAGGCGAGCGTCCATCCCGCCGATAAATTCTTGCCGTGCAGCAGGTTCATCGACGGCGAGCCGATGAAAGTGGCGACGAAGGTGGTTGCGGGCTTCTCGTAGAGTTCCAGTGGCGTGCCGACCTGCTCGATACGACCGGCGCTGACGACGACAAGCCGGTCGGCAAGGGTCATCGCCTCCATCTGATCGTGCGTGACATAGACACTCGTCGTTGCGAGCGAACGTTGCAACCGCTTGATTTCAATGCGCATTTGCCCGCGCAGCTTCGCATCGAGGTTCGACAGCGGCTCATCGAACAGAAACGCGGCGGGTTGGCGAACGATCGCCCGCCCCATGGCAACGCGCTGACGTTGGCCGCCCGAAAGCTGCCGTGGCTTGCGGTCGAGATAGGGCTCGATTTCGAGCGTGCGCGCGGCCGTGGCAATGCGCTGCTCGATCTCGGCCGCCGGTGTCTTCCGGTTTTTGAGCCCATAGGCAAGGTTCTGGCGCACCGTCATGTGCGGATAGAGCGCATAGTTCTGGAAGACCATCGCGATATCACGCTCGGCCGGCTCGACATCGTTGACGCGACGCCCGCCAATCAGGATATCTCCGCCGCTGATGTTCTCGAGCCCGGCGATCATGCGCAGCAGCGTGGACTTGCCGCAACCGGATGGCCCGACAAGAACGACGAACTCTCCGTCCTTGATGTCGAGCGAAACGCCCTTGATCGCTTCCACCGTGCCATAGGTCTTGCGGACGTCATTCAGGGTAATTTCAGCCATTACTTTTCTGTCTCCACAAGACCTTTGACAAACCAGCGCTGCATCAGCACGACGACGAGGATCGGCGGGATGATCGCAAGGATCGCCGTCACCATCACATAATTCCAGGGCGTCGAGGCGTCGGTAAAATCGATCATCCTCCGGAGCCCGATGATGATCGTGTTCATCTTCGCGTTGTTGGTGACGAGCAGCGGCCAGAGATACTGGGTCCAGCCATAGATGAAGAGGATAACGAAGAGCGCCGCGATGTTCGTTGCCGAAAGCGGCAGCAGGATATCCTTCATGAAGCGGAACGGACCGGCATTGTCGATGCGCGCCGCTTCCACCAGTTCCCCCGGTATCGTCAGGAAGAACTGGCGAAAGAGGAACGTTGCCGTCGCCGAAGCCATCAGCGGCAGCGTCAGCCCTGCATAGGTGTCGATCAGGCCGAGATCGACGATCACCTTGTAGGTCGGCAGGATGCGCACCTCGACCGGCAGCATCAGGGTGATGAAAATCATCCAGAAGAACAGCATCTTCAGCGGAAAGCGGAAGAACACGATCGCAAAGGCCGACAGGAAGGAGATGACGATCTTACCCACGGCGATCGCGATCGCCACGACCGTCGAATTGAACAGCAAACGCTCAAGGCTGACGCCGACGACGCGCTCGACGCCGCCGCCGACCGCTTCCCGATAGTTCTCGACGAGGTGATCTCCGACGACGAGCGACATCGGCGGCCGCACGATCTCGATCGAGCTGTGGCTCGAGGCGACGAAGGTATAGTAGATCGGCAGCGCGACGATGATGATCCCGATGACGAGTATCAGGTGGCTGATCGCAGTTGATATGGGACGATTCTCGATCATCGGCGCCTCACGAATAGTGGACCCGCTTCTCGACGAAGCGGAACTGGAACGCCGTCAACGCAATGACGATGACCATCAGGATCACCGACTGGGCAGCCGAGCTGCCGAGGTCGAGATTGACGAAGCCATCGTTGTAAACCTTGTAGACGAGCGTCTCCGTCGCCTTGGCGGGGCCTCCGCCGGTGACCGCGTGAATGATGCCGAAGGTATCGAAGAAGGCGTAAACGGTGTTGACGACGAGCAGGAAGAACGTAGTTGGCGCGAGCAACGGGAAGACGATGGTCCAGAACCGCTTGGTGCCGCGGGCGCCATCGATGGCTGCCGCTTCGATGAGCGACTTCGGGATTGCCTGCAGCCCGGCGACGAAGAAGAGGAAGTTGTAGCTGATCTGCTTCCAGGCTGCCGCGACGATCACCAGGAACATCGCCTGGTTGCCGTTGAGCAGCGGATCCCACGCAAAGCCATTGCGGCGCAGAATGTAAGAGAAGGTTCCCATCGCCGGGTTGAACATGAACAGCCACAGCATGCCGGCCACGGCCGGGGCAACCGCATAGGGCCAGATCAGGAGCGTACGGTAGACGTTGCGCCCGCGCACCACCCGGTCGGCCGCCGTTGCGAGCAGCAGCGCGAGCGCCATCGACAACAGCGCTGTCGCAACACTGAAGGCCACCGTGACCTTGAGCGAATGCAGATAGTCGGGATTGGCGAGGATCGCCCGGAAGTTGGCGAGACCGACGAAGCCGGATTTCAGGCCGAACGGATCCTCGCGCAGCACCGATTGGTAGAGCGCCTGGCTGGCCGGCCAAAAAAAGAAGATGACCGTCAAGACGATCTGCGGTGCCAGCAGAAGATACGGCAGCACCTTGTTTGGAAATACGACGGACTGCATGGTCTCCCCTCCCCATCAAAAACCAGTCCGCACCGCCTTGCGGGCGATGCGGACATTTCGTTTGGAGGTCAGTTGCCGATCGCCGTCTTGATCGCAGCGTTTGCCTTCACGACACCTTCGCTGAGCGCGGTCTTGGCATCCTTCTGGCCGGCAAGCATCGCTTCGAACTCTTCGTTGAGGATGTCGCGAACCTGCGGAAGGTTGACCAGGCGGACGCCCTTGGAGTTTTCGGTCGGTGCCTTGCCCATCATCTGCTTGATCGGCGTCTCCCGGCCCGGGTTCTTTTCGTAGAAGCCGGACTTCTTGGTCTCCTCGTAGGCTGCAAGCGTCACCGGCAGGTAGCCAGAGACCTGGTGAAGCTGGGCCTGAGTTTCCGTTTTCGAGAGGAAGTGGAAGAACTCGGCCACGCCCTTGTATTCGGCGTCGCTCTTGCCGGCGAAGACCCAGAGGCTTGCACCACCGGGGATGGTGTTCTGCGGGCCATGGCCTTCATAATAGGGAAGCTCGCCGACACCATAGTTTATGCCCGACTTGACGATGTCGCCGAGACCACCGGAGGATTCCGTCAGAATTGCGCACTCGCCCGACATGAACAGCTGCTTGGCCTCAGAGGTGCGGCCGCCGTAGCGGAACGTGCCGTCCTTGGCGAGATCGGCGATCGACTGGAAATGGTCGACAAAGAGCGGCGCGTCGATCTTCAGTTCCACTTCGAGGCCGGCAAGCCCGTTTTCGTTCGTGCCGTAGGGCACGTTGTTCCAGGCAGAGAAGTTTTCGGTCTGGATCCAGGTCAGCCAGGTCGAGGTGAAGCCGCAATTTGCTGCCCCGCTCGCCTTGATTTTCTTGGCCGCTTCGAAGACCTCGGGCCAGGTGGCCGGCGGCTTGGCCGTATCGATGCCGGCTTTCGTAAAGGCGTCCTTGTTGAAATAGAGGATCGGGGACGACGAGTTGAAGGGGAAGGACAGCATGGTCCCGTCAGCCTTGGAATAATAGGCGACGATGCCCGGCAGGTACTGGTCCTTGTTGAACTCGTAGCCGCCCTTCTGAAGCACTTCCGCCACGGGTACCACGGCGCCTTCGGCGCCCAGCATCACGCCGCTGCCGGCGTCGAACACCTGCAGGATCGCGGGAGCCTGCTTGGAGCGGAATGCAGCAATGCCCGCGTTCAGCGTCTCGCCATAGGTGCCCTTGAAGACGGGGACAATCTTGTATTCCGACTGGCTTTCGTTGAATTCCTTCGCAAGCCGTTCAACGGTTTCGTTGTTGGCGCCCGTCATTGCGTGCCACCAGGCAAGCTCCGTCGCCGCGAAGGCGTTCGGGGCGACGAAGACCGACATCGCAGATGTGGCCGCAAGCGTCCATTTCAAAACTCTCATGGCGTTTCCTCCCAATATTGAGACGACAAGTCTCGGTGCTCAGTCGCGTTGATCCTCCTCAATCAGTCGCGCCTGACTTTCGCAGCGAAAGTGCGCTGATTAAAAACGAACGCTAACGAACCTGCAAGAGAAAATAGAATGCAGAATTCGCAAATTTCCACCTTCGGAATATTCGTTCTGTTTCATATAGGAACGTTCGACGCTCGATCGTGCCGAGCGCGGTGCAAATCACCAATCACGCACACCCTGCGCGACCGACTTGCGGCTGATGGGCTTGCCTATCTCCTCGCGTCGACGCTTGTCGCCCTCCTGCTCTGCTAGGGACGGCCGCGCGGGTTCCGGGATTGCGGCCTATCGACGTGCCTTGGGGCGTGTCGCAAGAACGTTGCGGATTGCAAAGCTCGAATGGATTCTGGAGACCCCCGGTAAGGCCGAGAGGATCTCCTTGTGGATGCGCTCGAACTCGCCAGCATTGGCGACTTCGACGCGCAGCAGATAGTCCGATCCGCCAGTCATCAGAAAACATTCGCGTAGCTCGGGATGCCGTCGCACCGCCGCCTCGAACCGGTCGAGATAGTCCTCTGTCTGTCGGTCCAGCGTGATGTTGATGATAACGGCAATGGTGGCCTCGACGTTCGAGGTGTCCACAAGGGCGGTATAGCCGCGAATGACGCCGGACTGTTCCATCAGTTTTATCCGCCTCAGACAGGCGGAGGGCGAGAGCCCGACCTCGCTTGCGAGGCTGGCGTTGCTCCGGCGCGCATCCAGGCGCAGCAGCCGCAGGATATTGCGGTCTATGGTGTCGAGCGCAGTCATTGCAGATTATTCCAATTCGTGATCGTTTCATTCAAAGATCACGAATTGGCGCAACGATCAATCGACAATTCGTCGACAATTCTGCGATCGTTTCACTACCCTCCGGGCAGGTTGGGAGGCTCGGCCATGGACGGCGCAGTCAGGGAAAATACGCAGCAGAAAGCGATCAAGAGCGGCGCCTCGGGCTACCTCACGATCGACCTTGCGGCGCTGGTTCGCAATTACGACCGGCTGGTGTCTGAAATTGCGCCGGCGCGGGCCGCAGCCGTCGTCAAGGCGGATGCCTATGGCCTTGGCGCAGACCGGGTCGCGGCGCGCCTTTATGACCATGGCTGCCGGCATTTCTTCGTGGCCCAGTTCGTGGAGGCTCGGCGCCTGCGACCGCAGCTTGCCCGCGATGCGATGATCTTCGTCCTGAACGGCCTGCAGCCGGGCAACGAGCTCGCCTGCGCCGACGACGGTATCGTACCGGTGATCAATTCCCTTGAGCAATTGCGGCAATGGGCCGGTGCGGCGGTAAATCTCAACCGCCGGCTCCCTGCGGCGCTGCAGTTCGACACGGGCATGTCGCGGCTCGGCGTCCCGCCGCAGGAACGACCGGCGGTCGCCTCGATGCTGCGGACCTGCGGCATGATCGACATCCAGTTCGTCATGAGCCACCTGGCCTCTGCCGACGACGTCTTGAGCGAGCAGAACGGCAGCCAGCTTGCCGAACTCCGGCGCATCGCAGCGGAGTTTCCGGAATACGAGCTGTGCTTCGCCAATTCCGGCGGAATTTTCCTGGGCGAAGCCTATCACGGCGTGCTGGTTCGGCCGGGGATCGCGCTTTATGGCGGGGCTCCGACGGATGGTCACCCAAACCCGATGGAGCCGGTCATCAAGCTCGATGTCGCGGTGGTGCAGACGCGTGAAGTGCCGACCGGTGCGCGCGTCGGCTATGGCGGCAGCCATGTCGCCGCAAGCCCGACCCGGCTTGCCACCATTGCCGCCGGCTATGCCGACGGCCTGCCGCGCAGCCTGACCGATCGCGGTGCGGTCTATTGCGACGGCATTCGCTTGCCGATCGTCGGTCGCGTGTCGATGGACAGCATCACCATCGACATCTCGGCCTTGCCGGAGGGGCGCCTGCAACTCGGCAGCCTGGTGGAGGTCCTTGGGCCCAACCAGACACTCGAAGACATCGCACGCGATGCCGGCACTATCTCCTACGAAATCCTGACCGGTCTCGGCCATCGCTACGAACGGCAGTACCGCTGAGCTTCCTTTGTTTTTGAGGACATCATGAAAGTTATCGTTCTCGGCGCCGGCATCGTCGGCGTCACCTCGGCCTACCAGCTTGCCAAGAGCGGACACGAGGTCACCGTCATCGATCGCCAGCCCGGGCCGGCGCTGGAGACGAGCTTTGCCAATGCCGGCGAAGTTTCCTTCGGCTACTGCTCGCCCTGGGCGGCACCCGGCATTCCGATGAAGGCGATGAAATGGCTGTTCATGGAGCACGCGCCGCTCATTCTTCGTCCGAAGGTCGATGCCGCCATGATCTCCTGGATGATCAAGATGCTCTCGAACTGCACGTCCGGGCGCTACGCGATCAACAAGAGCCGCATGCTAAGGCTTGCCGACTACAGCCGCGTCTCGCTCGCCGCGCTGCGCGCCGAAACCGGCATCGCCTATGACGAGCGCATGCAGGGAACCCTGCAGCTCTTCCGCACCCAGGCCCAGCTCGACGCCTCCGGCAAGGACGTCAAGGCGCTTGCCGCCGACGGCATCCCCTACGAGGTCCTGGACCGCGACGGCTGCATTCGCGTCGAACCGGCGCTGAAACATGTGCGCGAGAAGATCGTCGGCGGCCTGCTGACGCCGAAGGACGAGACCGGCGACTGCTTCAAGTTCAGCAACGAGCTTGCGAAAAAGGCGGAAGCGCTCGGCGTGCGCTTCAACTATGGCAGCATCATCCGCAGTCTCGACGTGGAAGGCGGCCGGATCAAGGGCGTCGTTACGGCGCACGGCACGCTGAAGGCCGACGCTGTCGTCGTGGCGCTCGGCAGCTTCTCCCCTCTCCTCGTCAGGCCGCAGGACATCCGCCTGCCGGTCTACCCGGTCAAAGGTTACTCGTTGACGATCCCGATCACCGACGCGTCACGCGCGCCGGAATCGACGGTCATGGACGAAACCTTCAAGATCGCCATCACCAGGCTCGGCGACCGCATCCGCGTCGGCGGCATGGCGGAAATCTCCGGCTACACCAACGATCTCGGCGAACCCCGTCGCCTGACGCTCCAGCACTCCGTCACCGATCTCTTCCCGGGCGGCGACGTGTCGAAGGCAAGCTTCTGGTCCGGCCTTCGCCCAATGACGCCGGACGGCACGCCGGTCATCGGTCCGACGAAGGTCGCGGGCCTCTACCTCAACACCGGTCACGGCACGCTCGGCTGGACGATGAGTTCCGGTTCGGCACGGGTGATCGCCGATCTCGTCAGCGGGCGTAAGCCGGAGATCGACGCGACCGATCTCGCGATCGCCCGCTACGCATAAGCGTGTTCAATTCAACCACCAATCTCGGAGACGGATCATGATCCAGGAAATCCACACCACCGATGCGCCGGGCGCCGTCGGTCCCTTCTCGCAGGCGATCAAGGTCGGCAACCTGCTGTTCGTCTCCGGCCAGCTTCCGATCGATCCGGCTACCGGAGAGTTCAATTCGGACGACGCGATCGCGCAGGCCGAGCAGTGCCTGAAGAACCTTGCGGCCATCGCGACTGCCGCGGGCACGACCCTTTCCAACACCGTCAAGACCACGGTTCTGCTCACCGACCTCGGGCAGTTCGCGGAGATCAACAAGGTCTATGCGGGCTTCTTCGCCAAGCCGTTCCCGGCCCGCGCCTGCTATGAAGTCAGCGCGCTGCCGAAGGGCGCGAAGGTGGAGATCGAGGCGGTCATCGCCATCCCGTAAGGCTTGCTGGCGCCGGACGCTGACAGGCAACCAGCGTCCGGGAAGCCAGGCAACGCGATACCGTTAAAGGTACCGACATCAGGAGCCAATCGGCCGCCGGGGAGGCGACGTCGTTTGCCAAGCCGTGGCTCGCGGTTGTGCTATCGGAGCTTACGTCGGAAGCAGACGGTTCGTGCGCTCGACGAATGCGATCTGCTCCAAAAACTGCAGCCTGAGTTTCTTCAGCGTCCAGAGACGAAAGCGATCCGGGGCGGCCCGCGCCTGTTCCTCGGCGATACGCGTTTCAATGATCGCCTTGCGGCTGCGGAGAGACTTCAGAAACTGATCCATTGCGATAGCCTTTGTTTGACTTCACGACATTCGACCAGTTCTGTTCATAGTGCCAATTCATAGTTGAAATTCCTGTGATAGGTTTTATCAATTGGGAATGGCCTATCGACCCACTCTTCGCCAGCTTGAATACATAGCGGCCCTCGACGAACTCCGGCACTTCGGCAAAGCCGCCAAGCGCTGCCACGTTTCGCAACCGACCCTTTCCGTTCAGATTGGGCTGGTCGAAAAGTCACTCGGGGTAACGTTGTTTGAACGCACCTCGACGAGTGTCGTCACGACACCGGCGGGCCAGGATGTGGCGCGTAGCGCGCGCATGGCGCTCGCGACCGTCGATGACCTCGTCGAAGGCGCCTTGAAGGACACGCAAAGCCTCGGCGGCCTGGTTCGAATGGCGACGGCCCCGACCTTTGGTCCCTATTTTCTTCCGGGCTTTCTGCCGGGCGTCCATCGAAAATTCCCGGCCTTGAAGATCTATATCCGCGAGGACCCGCCGGCATGGATCGAAACGGCGGTCGCCGAAGGTGCCGTCGATTGTGGCCTCGGACCGGCGCCGGAGCGTGCCGGCCTCAGGTTCCGGCGCATCGGCGACGAGAAGATTTTTCTTGGCGTTCCCGCCGAACACCGGCTGGCCTCGCAGACCTCGGTCAAGACCCGGGCGCTGCGAGGCGAAACGCTGCTGGCGCTCGGCAGCGGCCACCGGCTGCTCGAAAACGTCAAGCACCTTGCGGCCGTGGCGGATGCCCGGGTGATCGATGACTATGAGGGAACAAGCCTCGATTCCATCAGGCAGATGGTCTCGATCGGCATGGGCTGCTCGCTGTTTCCGGAGCTTTATGCCCGCGCGGAGTTTCGCAAGGACGACGACGTCAAGCTGATCGAAATCGAGGACTGGGCAGCTCGTCGCGAGGTCGGATTCTACTGGCGGGAAAACAGCGGAAGACAGCGCCACTACGAGATCCTGGCGCGCGAGGCCGATAGCGCCGCGCGCAAGAAGGGAATTGCCTGATGGGCAGGCCATCGCTTCTGCCCGAACCGGCAAGGCTTCGGGCTGTCGCGGGCTAAGGGGCAAGAAGACCGGCCAGTGAAATGTAGAGCGGCACGCCAATCAGCAGGTTGAGCGGGAATGTGACGCCGAGCGCCATGGTCAGATAGATCTCGGGTCTGGCTTCCGGTGCGGCCATGCGCATCGCCGCGGGCGCGGCGATGTAGGAGGCGCTCGCAGCCAGTGTCGTCAACAAAGCGGCGTTGCCATGCGACAGGCCGAGGGCCAGTGCCGACAGAAGAACAAGGGCAGCCGAAAGCGCCGGCACCCAGGCCGCAAACAGCATCAGCGGCCAGGTGAGTTTGCGCCAACCGGTGCGAAGCCCCTGCCCCGCCACGGCTCCGAGATCGAGGAGAAAGAGGCAAAGAACGCCCCTGAAGGGATCGACCAGGAAGCCGGACACGTCGGAGAGCCCATCCCTGCCCGTCACCGCGCCGATGACGAAGGCGCCGAGCAGAACGACGATCGTCACGTTGAAGAATACCTCCTGCATGACCGTGCGATCGGCACGCTTCACGCTGGCTTGTCCGCCAGCACCCACACGTTGCAAGAGATAGACGGCGCTGATGATGGCCGGCGCTTCCATCGCGGCCGCAACCGCCACCATGGTTGCGCTGAACTCGATGCCAGATCGGGTCAGGGCATCGGTCGCGGCCGTGAACGTGACAATGGAGATCGAGCCGTAATGCGCAGCGATCGCTGCCCGATCGGTTGCCGGCAGAGGCGATACCAATCCGAGAAGACGAAAGGCGGCAAACGGCGTCGCCCCGGATAGAACCACCCCGACGAGCAGGCACAGGAGCACTTCGGTGGAGAGGGCATCCATCGCGACCGCCGCTCCCCCCTTGAAGCCGATCGCCAGCATCAGGTAGATCGCAATCATCTTTGAAACGCCGCTCGGCAGAGCGATCGATGCGCCCAGGATCGAGGCGCCGAACCCGAGACAGAAGAAGAGCACGGGCGCCGAGAGCAGGGTCTGCTCGACGATAGACAGATAAAGGTTCATCGGAAGCCGTCAGGTTGGTGTTCTTAAAAAAAGAAGCGATGCAGACCTCGGTCGCACCGCCTCAAACCTGCAAGGATACGGCGCCTTGCAGTTGCTTTCCTTGTCTGCGGACATTGCCGCGGGACTTGTTCGTCTCGTCCCTTCGGCCGGCATTTGTCATAGATGGGTCTCATAGGACAAATTCATTGTCGCTATTGTAGAAATAGATCGAAACTATTGATTGCGGCCGGGCGGCACGATGCTTGGTTAGGCGAGCGAGGGCGCCGTCGCCCGCCCGATCATGCCAACGAGCGCGCAATCTCGCCGTCCAACGGAGGCGTCCGTGCGATCGCTTGTCTTGGCCAAATGCTGACGCAAAGCCGACAAGGCCTTGTCCTCCACGAGACACACCGCGAGCGCCCGGCGCATTTCCACCGCGCGGAAGAGCCGGCTCTTACAGTTCCGAGTGGAATGTCTGCTTCAACAGACACACACACGACTGACGTTGGTACAGTTCAACAGGGTCCCATATGCCGTTAGACGAACAAGCACTCGGACAGAAACTGAAAGCAAGTTTTGACGCGGGCGATCTGCCTGGTCTGCATGGCGCAATCGTCGATCTTCGGGGCCGCAGGTTCGCCGAAGTCTATTTTCCGGGGGCTGACGAGCGCTGGGGTGAGCCTGTCGGCTATCGCGATCATGGACCCGAAACGCTGCACGATCTTCGCTCGATATCCAAATCGGTGGTCGGCTTGCTGTACGGGATCGCTTTGGCCGAAGGCAGAGTTCCTGCACCGGAAGCCCCCCTCTACCCGCACTTCCCGCAATACCCCGATCTCATGCATGAGCCCGGTCGCGACCGGATCCTGATTCGACACGTGCTGTCGATGCAGATGGGGCTCGAATGGGACGAAAGCCTGCCTTACAGCGATCCGCGAAACAGCGAAATTGCCATGGAGATGGCGCCCGATCGTTACCGTTTCATCCTCGACCAGCCGATCCGCGAGGCCCCTGGACGAACATGGAACTATAGTGGTGGTGCTGTGGCACTGCTGGGCAAGCTCATCGAGTATGGAAGCGGCATGACGTTGGACGCCTATGCCGCCCGGAAGCTGTTCGAACCGTTGGGGATCGGCAGATTTGAATGGGTTGCCGGCGACGACGGCGAGCCTTCCGCTGCGTCAGGCCTACGTTTGACATTACCGGATCTTGCGAAGATCGGCCGCCTCGTGGTGGATCGCGGTGTCTATGACGGCCGCCAGATCGTTCCGGCAGAATGGCTCGACGCTTCGTTCAAGCCGTGCGCGACCATCAACGAATTCATCCAGTACGGCTATCTTTGGTACGTCAAGCAATCCGTCGAGTACGCCGTTGTCATGGGCGTTGGCTATGGCGGTCAACGGCTGACTGTCGACCGATCCGCCGGTCTTGTCGTCGCCTCGTTCGCAGGTCGTTACAACGACCCGGATAGCTGGCAAACACCGATAAGGGTGCTCTTCGATTTTGCCGTGCCCGAAGCACAACGATTGCTCTCAACGTAACCTCCGGTCGATACCGCTCAATGTCATGGGCTGCCATCCGACGGATGACATGAAGAGGGACGTTCAAGGATTGCCGCAGCGGATTGCGCCGGGAGCGGACAATCCCCTCGGCGCGCGGGCGCTCTATCTGTTTCAGAATGGCAAGGACACACTCTACCGCATCCATGGCACGTCCGAGCCCTGGACCATCGGAACCGAAGCATCCTCGGGCTGCATCCGCATGCTCAACGAAGACGTTATCGAGCTCTATGGGAAAGTATCAAAGGGCGCGACCGTGGTCGTCCTCTAGATGCGTGAAGGACAGCGGTCAGGGTTCGCTGTTCTCATCCCCTCGCCCCACGCAAACTATGAGTTGACCGTTCTCAGCGCCGAGGCGACACTTGTCAGGTGCAGCAAGGCAGGAGGTAAATGATGGCTGAGGCGGACCACTGGCGTCATATGGCAAGCGCTCCGAAAAACGGGAGCCGGATCCTCGTCACGATTCGGCCGTCCGAGCAGGGCGCCGCGGAAGTCGATCTCGCCTATTGGTCGAAAGGTGATCAGTTCGGGACTGAAGGCTGGCGCGCCTCCGATTCCTCGCCCGGCCGCATCATCGAGTATCCCGAGCCTGAGTTGAAGTGTTGGATGCCGATGCCCACGGCCAATCTCGATCGCGCTGCGATGCCGTTGCCTTGGGAAGGCGAGGACGAGCAGGAACTGGACGGCTCCGGGATCTAGGAGCGCCTGCGCCGAATCGTTGGCTGAGCCCTGCTTGTCAGCGGCGGCATAGGTTGTTGCGTGGCCGATTGCCTTGGCTACGGCGACACCACTGTCGGCCGCAGATCGTGCCGATGTGTTTCATTTCGTTGGGCACGGCCGCGGTGGTTCTCACCGCGGCCGCCCATTATCCTTCTATCGCATCATCGCCGCGACATTGCCGCCGTCGACGGTGATGACCGCGCCTGTGCTTGTGCGCGCCTTGGCAAGGTGCACGAAGGCTTCGGCCACATCCTTGGCGGCGACTTCGCGGTGGACGAGGTTGCCGCGCATGTAGGCTTCCGGCGTGATGCCGCGGGCGCGGCTGCGCTCCTCGACCATCTGGTCGGTCATGAGGCCGGTGCGGATACGATCGGCGTTGACGGCGTTCGAAGTGATGCCGTCCGCGCCATGCTCGACGGCGTATTGCCGCATTAGTGCCATCAGCGCCGCCTTCGACGTGCCGTAGGGACCGAAATCGGGGCCCGGATTGACCGCCTGCTTGGAGACGTTGAACACCAGTGCGCCGCCGGTGCGTTGCGCCTTCATAACCCTGGTTGCTGCCCGAGCGATGTAATGGTGTCCCCAGAAGTTGAGGGCGAAGGCTTTCTCGAAGAGTTCGTCGGCGACCTCGATCATGGCGCCCTGGAAGGCGGCACCCGCGTTCGAAATGACGATGTCGATACCGCCGAAATGTTCGGCGACGCCGGCGATAGCGGCGTCAACGGCCTGAGGATTGGTCACGTCGCAGGCGACGCCAAGCCCTCCGAGCCGGGCGGCCTCCTTCTTGACCGTCGCTTCGGCAAGATCGACGAGAGCGATTTCTGCACCTTCCGCGCGCAGCGCCTCGGCAATCGCAAGGCCAAGGCCGCCGGCCCCGCCGGTCACGACCGCGACCTGCCGGCTGAGCGGCTTCTCCACCTGTTTCGTCAGCTTGACCTGCTCGAGCGACCAGTATTCGATGTCGAAGAGATCCTGTTCCGACAGCGCTTCGAAGCTCTCGATTCCTTCAGCATTACGGATGACGTTGATCGTGGCTTCCGCGACATCGGCGCCGACGCGTGCGGCCTTCTTGCTGGGGCCCGCCGCAAAGAGGCCGACGCCGGCGACGTAGAAGACGCGGGGCATCGGGTCGAGCATCTTCTTGTTGCCACCGACGCGCGCGTTGTTGCGCTCGAAATAGGCGCGGTATTCGGCGACGTAGTCGGCCACGGCCGTGCGCACCGTCTCCGCCCAGGCGGCCATTTCGCCTGCAACCGGCGCCGGCAGGACCAGCCCGAAGCGCTTGATGTGGATGACATGCTCTGGCGTCGCGTTGCCGCGGCGCGCGAGATCGCCGGCATTCTGCGCATTGCAGAACGCAAGCACCGGGTCGCTTGCCCGGTGCTCCAGCACGAAGCGTTTCGGGCAGCCTTCGACGCCGGTGTCGATCGCGATGGCGCCGCGCAGGACCGGCGCAATTTCCGCGGCCGTTGCAAGCGCCGTTGGCTGCGTCACCTGCACGAACGGACGCGGATTGCCTTCGGCAATGCGGCGTTCGGCCCGGTCGATTGCGGCGATCATCTTCTCGTAGGATTCGCGCGGGTCTTCCGACCAGGTGAAGATGCCGTGCTTCAGCAGGATCATGCCGTCGGCGGTCGGATCGGCGCGGAAAGCCTCATCGCAGGCTTTGGCAAGATCGAAGCCGGGCATGACATAGGGAACGATGATCGCCTTGGGGAAGAGTTCGCGCACGATTTCTTCGCCGTGCGGCTGGTTTGTCAGCGACACGATCGCGTTGGCATGGGTGTGGTCGATGTGCTTGAACGGCAGGTTGGCATGCAAGATCGCTTCGACCGACGGATTGGGCGCTGCCGGATCGAGCAGCAAGCGGCGCTGCAGCATGACCATGTCGTCGTCGCTGAGCGTTTGGAAACCGACCATCGCCTGGAGCGGTTGCAGGCGGACGGCGGGCAGGCCTGCCGGTTCGATCGTGCCCATGTCCCAGCCGCTTCCCTTGACGCAAAGAACCGGAATCTCAGAGCCGTCGAGATCGGTGAAAACGGTCTTTACCGACGTGTTTCCACCGCCATGCAGCACCAGTTCCGGGTCGGATCCGAGCAGGCGCGTGGTGTAGGTGCGGATCGCCAGATCACGGTTGACGCCGTTGCGGACGTAGGCGTCGACGACATCGGCATATTCGGTTTCGGACCATCTCGATTTCATGCAAAGGCTCCTCAGCTTCCGGCGGACATCACCTGCGACGGCTCCGGACAAAAATGACATGGCGGGACCGTGCCCGCCGCGCCGTGGAAGGCTGGCAGGAAAGGCCGCTTGGGAAATTTGGGATCGGCGTCTGGCGCGGGCCGCGTCGAAGAAGGCGCGGATCCGATCCAGTCTGCCGCAGTCTCGCCTGCCCATGCGGCCGCATTCGTGGCCGCGTGCTCAAGCGCGATTCCGTTCTCGATCGCCCGTTACAACGGGGCATAAACAAATGACAGCATCATGTGTCAAATGTCAATTGAGCGTTCGAATTTGTTTGACGGCGGCCTCATTTCCGGTTTGAGGTGGCGCAAACAGTATCAGGCGGAGTGACGGATGGCGGAGAGCGCACGGGCAAGTTGGATGATCGGCGAAGGCAAGTCGTTGCCGCCCGAGTTCGATGACGGGGTCGTTTGGGCTGCCTGGCTCTACTACGTCGATCAACTGACCCAGAGCGACATCGCCAAGATCCTCGGCATGTCGCGCGCGACCATCGTCAATTACCTTCAGGAGGCCCGTGAGCGCGGCCTCGTTACCATCCGCGTCAACACGGATGTCGGCGGACGCGTGGCCATCGCGCGCAAGCTGAAGGAGAAGTTCGGGCTCGAAGGAGCGCTGGTCATTCCGGCCGGAGAGCCGGCGTCGCTGGTCACGCGGCTCGGTGAGGCCGGCGCCCGCCTGCTTGCCGACATGATCAAGCGAGGCGACACGATCGGCGTTGCCTGGGGACGGACAGTGCTTGCCGTCGCCGACCAGATCTCGCTGGCCGAACCGCTCGATGGGCTCACTGTCGTCCAGGTCTCGGGCAGCTCGATCGCCAATCCCGAGTTCTCGCCGGAGTTCTGCACCTCGCTGATGTCCCAGCGCATTCACGCACGCTGCGTCAACCTTTTGGCGCCGGCGCTGCTGTCGACGCCGGAACTCAAGCGCTGGCTGCTTTCGGAACCGGTTCTCGTCAAGCAGTTCGAGCTTATTCACTCCACCAACATCCTGGTCTTCGGCGTCGGCGATATCGGTCCCGACACGCTGATCCGCTCGGCCAATGTCGCAAGCCAGGAGGACTTCGATTCCTACCAGGCGCACGGCGCCGTCGCGGTGCTGATCTGCCGTTTCATCGACGAGGCGGGCCGACAGGTGAGCGGTGAACTCGACGATCGCATGGTGGGTATCGAGCTCGACGAACTCGTGCAGATCCCGAGCCGCGTCTGTGTCGCCGGCGGTGCGAACAAGGTCACGGCGATCCGCGCGACGATGAATGGCGGCTACGCCACCCACCTCGTCACCGACATCGAAACCGCCGAGATGCTTCTGGCCGAATAGGCCCGGGGCGCTCCGACAGGAGCGCCCCGCCAGCCGGTCAGTTCGTCTTGACGCGCGCCGTGCGCATGAATGCCTGCGTCGCCTCGAAGGAGGTGATGCCGGCATCCGAGCCGAGACCGGTCGCCACCAGCGCGGCCGAGGCCTGCGCGAACTTCAGCGACGTTTCCGTGTCCATCTTGTGGTGCAGGCCGGCGATGAAGCCGGCGTTGAAGGCATCGCCGCAGCCTGTCGTATCGACGACGTCGATCTCGAAGGCCGGCAGTTTCACGGTCTTTCTGTCCGGATCCATGAAGTAGACGCCGTCGCCGCCTAGTGTGAAGACGCAGTGTTTCACACCGAGGTCGCAGAAGAAGAGCGCCGCATCCTCGGCGGTTTTCCGCCCGGAGATCAGCATGGCTTCCTCCACCGAGGGCATGAAGTAGTCGATATAGGGGAAGAGCGGGCGGATGAGGGAGAGCGTCTTCTCGCTGGCGCCGAGCAGATCGAAGGTGACGGTGCGGCCCTTGGCCTTGGCCGCTTCGAGAAGCACGCGGCTCGGCTCGCCGTCGAGGCGGTCGAGCAGGCCCGTGCCGCCAAGATGAACGATCGGCGCCTCCGTTACGCGATCGAGTGCTTCAGCTGCGATCTCGAAATGACCGGACGCGCCACGGACGTGAAGCGCCGGCCGTTCGCCGTTGCGGCGGATGTTGAGGATCGTGGCGGACGTCGGGACGCCCGGGATCCGCTGCATCTCCGCGGTGTCGACGCCGAAGCGCTGCAGGGTCGAAAGCACGAAATCGGCCTTCTCGTCGTCGCCGACGGCGCCAACCGCAAGGCAGTTGAGACCGAGCTTTGCAAGGTCGACCACTGTGCCGCCGGCGGTACCGGCAACCGTCAGGCGGATCTCGTCGATGAACTCGACATTGCCGCCCTCGGGAATGCGGTCGACCGGGCGACCGAGGATGTCGAGAATGTAAAGTCCGATGACCGAAACATCGTGCGCCATGCACTCAAACCTTTCTCAAAGAAACAGGGGTGTCGAAAGACACCGGCCCCGACCGCGGCTTGGCGGCCTTAAGGCCGGCCGTCAGGATTTTCTGCCGCGGATCGAGAAGATCCCGCCGGCGAGAATGATGAAGATGCCGACGATGACGAGCTGCCAGGTGCTCGGAATGCCGACAAGAATGAGGACGTTGCTGACCAGCGTGATGAGAACCACGCCCAGAAGCGTGCCGATGACACTGCCGGAGCCGCCGGTGATGCGCGCGCCGCCGAGAACGACCGCGGCAATGATTTCGAGTTCGGCACCCGCGAGATCGAACGGGTTCGCCAGGCGGTTGCTGGAGACGTGAATGATCCCGGCGATGCCGGCGAGAAGCCCCGCATAGGCAAAGACAAAGATGCGGACCGTGCGCAGATTGTAGCCAAGCCGTTCGGCCACGCCGGCATTGCCGCCGACGGCATAGACCGCGCGGCCGATCAGGGTGCGCTCGAGGATCCACCAAGTGACGATCGCGGCGACCGCAAGGATCAGCACGAAGGCAGGCAGTGTTGAGGTCGAGCCGTTGGCACTGTGGTGGGTGAAGAGCGCAAGCTTTCCGAACGCGTCCATTGCCGTGGGAATGTTCATGAACAGCGCCGTGCCGACAAAGGTGAGCAGGAAGCTCCGAATGACATATTGCGTGCCGATCGTCACGATCAGCGACGGCGCATTGAGCGCATGAACGAGAACACCGTTGAGCGCGCCGAAACAGGCACCGCCGACAGCGCCGAGCACAAGGATCGCCACGATCGGCATGTCAGGCACCACGTTCACGACCAGCATGGTGACGGCGTACATGACGAAGGCGGCGATCGCCGTGAACGAGACGTCGATGCCACCGGAAGCCAGCACGACGAGCACGCCGAGCGCAAAGAGGCCACGCACGACGGACGCGCGCAGGATGTCGAAAAGGTTCGATACCTGCCAGAAGTCCGTGTTGATCGCGCCGACGACGAGCGAGACGGCGACGATCAGGATCAGTGTGAAGGCCGGCGGATGCCGCATGAGCCACGCCCAGATGCCGGCAACCGCACCTGCGCTTTCAGACCGGGGCGCTGCCGAGGAAAAGGTGGTTTCGGTCATTGAAGCCTCGCAATGGTATCGTCCGTCAGCGCACGCGAGAGGACGTCTTCGGCCAGCCCTTCGGCGGCAAAGGTTTTGACGACGCGACCCTTGCGCATGACCATGATGCGGTCGCAGTTCTGCAGCAATTCGGGCAGGTCGTCGCTGATGATGATGACGCCCATGCCGTCGCCGGCGAGCCGCTGGATGATCCGATAGATCGTGTCCTTGGAGCCCACATCGACGCCGACTGTCGGGCCGTGCAGGATCAGGAGTTTCGGCTCGATCGTCAGCCAGCGCCCGATCAGCACGCGCTGCTGGTTGCCGCCGGATAGCGACTGCACCGGCTTGTCGACGCCGGCCGAGACGACCTGGAGATCGTCGACCGTGCGCTCGGCAAGCGCACGGCTGCGGCGCCCGTCGACGATACCGAGGGCATTGCGCAGCCGGTCGAGGACCGGAACCACGATATTGTCCTTGATCGATTGCGAGAGGAACAACCCCTCCGAGAGCCGGTCCTCGGGAACGTAGCCAATCCCCGAAGCAATGGCGTCGGCGGGTTTGCCAAGGCGGATCTCGTCGCCCTCGAGAAAAATGCCTCCGCCGTCAGCCGGCGAAACCCCGGCGAGCGCAAGCGCCAATTCGTTGCGCCCGGAATCGAGCAGGCCGGTAATGCCGACGATTTCGCCCTTGCGGAGCGACAGGGACACGTCGGCGAAAAAGCCGTTCCGAGAGAGCTTTTCGACATTGAGCAACTTCTCGCCGAGGGTGACGGCAGAGCGCTGGCGCGTATCGTCCAGCACCTTGCCGGTCATCCAGAAGGCCAGATCGGTCTTGGAATGGCCTTCGACATCGCATTCGGCGACCTTCTGGCCGTCGCGCATGATGATCGCCCGCCCGCCGAGCGATTTGCACTCGTCGAGCTTGTGGGTGACGAACAGCACGGCCACGCCCTTGGCGCGCAGGCGATCGACGACGCCGATGAGATTGTCGACCTCGTGTTTGGTCAGCGCCGTCGTCGGCTCGTCCATGATGACGAGGCGGGCATCGGAGGCGATCGCGCGGGCGATGGCGATCAACTGCCGCGTCGCCATCGGCAACTCGTCCGTGCGCGTCGACAGAAAGGCCCTGCTCGCGGGCAGGCCGACGGCCGCAAGGGCGCCCTCGGCCGTCGCCCGCATCTTCGGTATGTCGAGCCGCCGCGCGAGTTTGCCCGACGAGGATACGAGCTGCTGCGTCAGGCCGATGTTCTCGGCGACGGAGAGATTGGGGAGCAGCGAGAAATCCTGATAGACCGTTTCGATGCCGGCAGCGAGGGCGGCGACCGGCGTCAGTCCGGTGACCGTCTTGCCGTCGATCAGGAGTTCGCCTGCATCGGCCCCTTGAGCCCCGGAAATGATCTTGATGAGCGTGCTCTTGCCGCAGCCGTTCTCACCCATCAGGTGATAGATGTTGCCGGCCTCGATCGAAAGGCTGACGCCCTTCAACGCGCGCACGCCACCGAAGTGCTTCTCGATGTTGCGCACCTCCAGAAACGGGGGCGCGGGCTTGAGATGCGGTTCACCGCCAGTGGGCTGGGGCTGCATGGCTTTGTCCTGATGGGGCATGAGGGCGTTCGAGGGACATGCCGCCGCGCTGGTGGGCGCGACGGCATTGATCGGCTGAACCGATCAGAACGGGTATTTGCTGTAGTTCGACTTGTCGACGTCGACCCAGGCTTCGCCGACGACGATGATGCCGTCACCTGCACCCTTCTTGACCGTCACCTTTTCGTAGCCGGGCACGCCGAGATCCATGCCGTCCTTGATCTCTTCGCCCTTGATGACCATGTCGGCGACCTTGTTCATGACGTAGCCGGCATCCTTCGGATCCCAGAAGCTGATGCCGTCCACAGCACCGGATTCCAGATAGGATCCGGTATCCTTCGGCAGGCCGATACCGAAGACGCAGGTCTTGTCCTGAAGGCCAGCCTCTTCGACGGCGCGGCCGATGCCGATGACGTCGATGGCAGAGCCGCCCTGGAAGCCCTTGATATCAGGGTATTTGCGCAGGATCTCGCGGGCCTTCTCATAGGCGCGGTTGGCGTCGTTGAAGGATTCGTTCTTCTCCGAGACCAGTTCCATGTCCGGGTACTTCTTGGCGTTTTCAGCGCCGCCGTCAGCCCACTGCACATGCGTCAGGCTGCCGAGCGAACCGACGAAGGACGTCCACTTGCCGGACTTGCCCATGCACTCGGCGATCTTCTCGTTGAAGCGAGCGCCAAAGGCCTTGTTTTCGAAGGCTTCGATGTCGACGAGCGTGTTCTTCATGCTGTCGGCTTCGTGGGTCACAACCTTGATGCCGCGCTGGGCGGCGCGCTTCAGCACGCCTTCGAGCGACGCTGCATCCATCGGCACGACGGCAATCGCGCTGACCTTCTTGGCGACGAGGTCTTCGATCAGGCGCGCCTGCTGGGCAGCGTCTGCCTTGCCGGGGCCAATCTGGCTTGTGGCAACCGTATCATTGTCGTTGCCGTAGGCGGCAACGCCTTCCTCCATGCGCGTAAACCAGTTCTCGCCGGTGACCTTCACGACGGTCACGATGCTCGGCTTCTCCTCGGCAGTGGCCGCCGTTGCGGCCCAGATGGTGCCGAGGGCCACGGTGCAGGCGGCAATTTTACGAAAATCAGGCATAGTTCCTCCCATTGCGCCTTCGAAAGGAAAGAGCTGTGACGCGCGAAGGCTCGCGCCCGGCCCTGGCGGAAACTGGGTTAGCTGCGGGCAGCCCTGAACCAGGCTTTGAGATCGAAGCCGGAGGTGGCGATGAAGACGAGCAGAAGAACGCCCCAGGCGAGATCCCGGAAGAAGTTCGAGATGTTCATGAAGTTGAAGAGGCTTGAGAGCATCTGCAGCGATGTTGCCGAAAGCACGACGCAGATGACCCGCCCATAGCCGCCCTCAGGGCGAACGCCAGCCATGACGGCGATCAGGATCGCGATCAGGACATAGGAGGTGCCGTAGTCCCACTTGACGCTCGAGGTGCGCGCGGCGATTACGATGCCGGCAACCGACGCCAACAGCCCGCAAACCGTATAGGTCAGGAACAGGATGCGCTTTTCCGGGATGCCGGCGTAGCGCGCCGCCTTGGCATTGTTGCCGAGCAGAAGCAGACGCTGGCCGAAGGGCGTGAAACGCAGGATGGCGCCGATCGCAAGTGCGACGACCAGGAACAGAGCGAAGCATTGGGGCACGCTCAGGATCGTGGCATTGCCGAAATCGTCGAGCGGCTCGACATAGCCGATGCTGAGCGCCGAACCGTTGGTGAGAACGATCGCCAACCCCGTGAAGAGCAATTGCGTGCCGAGCGTGGCGATGATCGGCGTCAATCCGACCTTCGCGATCAGGAACCCGTTCAGCATGCCGCCGACAAGGCCGACGCCAAGCGCAAGGCCGATCAGGCTCCAGGTGAAAAGAAGCGGAGCGTCGTCCGCGGAAATCACATCGCGCAGGAAGAAGTAGGCGGCAACCCCGGAGAGATTGGCAAGCGCGATGCCGGAAAGGTCGATGCCGCCATTGCCGGACATCATGGCCAGCATGACGCCAAGCGCGAGGAAACCCAGCTCGGGAACCTGCGACGCCATGGACTGGAAGTTATAGAGCTCAACGAAGCTGGCGCCGACGAGCACCGCACCGGCGACAATCGCGGCAACGTTCACAGTGGCAAGAAAGCCGAGCTGCCGATCCATCTGAAAAGCCACGATGTCCCCTCCATGCTGGCATCTGTGCAGACGTATATGCTTTCCGGCCCTTCGGTTTCAGGCTCCAGTCTCCCCTGAAACCAGCCGGCAGCCGGCGTCGTCTGCACATTTCTGACATTTGCCAGTCATCGGTGTGTTTTGTCAACAGCGTTCTTCGCGCTGTTCTGTTACGTCCACGGGAGGTGAGCGGACGTGGCGAGTTAGTCGGCCGCCTAAGCGGCGTGCGCGGCCCTCTCGGAACGTTCATTGGGCACGCCCGCGGCCGGTGAGAGATCCGCTCGATTGGCAAGAGGAGCGGGCTGGAAATGGAAAAGGTTGAGACCGTGGCCGCTCGAACGGGTGCCTCTTGACTGGCGCGATCGTTAGGCGCCCGTGTTCAATTGATCAAGCCAATCCCGAATGACTGCCGCAACGCGTTGCGGCGCTTCCATCGGAACCATGTGGCCGGTCTCGGCGACGACCTCGAAGCTTGAGCCGACGAGCCCGTGGTGCAGTTCGAGCGCCTCGGCGCGCGATCTCAAGCGATCCTCTTCACCGGCAATGACGAGGCTGGGGCATCGGATCGAAGCCAGGGCATCCCGCTCGTCCTTCCGCTCGACGAGCGACTGGCGGCGAAAGGCGTCGCCTCCCATTCGCTGGCCGGCCGCCTGAATGCGCTCAAGGATATCGGTCCGCCCGGCATTGTCGGGGTGCAGGGACGAGAGGATGGCCAAACGGCTGAGACCTCTGTATGCCGTGCCGGCCGACTGCCCGGCGACGGCCGCCTTTCGTTGGCGCTCCACGTCGCTATCGCCGCGCGCGGACGTGGCGATGAGGACAAGTGCGCTCACCCGCTCGGGCGCCTGTCTGACGATTTCCCGGGCGACGTAGCCGCCCATGGAGAACCCAACGAGTATGAAGCGATCCGGCGCATCCAGCAGCGCGCGACGGGCCATGGCAGCGATCGAGGCATCCTGCGACAGGTCGGCATAGGTCGCAGGCCCGTAGTCGCCAAGCGCGGGAACAACGTCGCGCCAGAGATCGGCGTCCAGCATGAAGCCGGGAACCAAGAGCATTGCCACCGTCGCCACCTCGCCTTGCATCTGCGCGTATATTGACCCTATCGGAAGAAAAGGCGTTGGTCGTCAAGCGAGATGCCCGCCTTTGGGCGGATAGCCTGTTGCGCTTGGCAACCGTGCGGCGCGAACCGTGCAGTGCGCCTACCCTTCAGTCGGTTTCCAACGATCGGCCCAGGGCCGATTTCCAGCTGGCGATGAAATCCGCCGAAATGCGCGCTTGCGGCACCATCGTATCGAAGCCGTGATAGGCCCCGGGAACCACGGACATTTCGACAGCCACGCCAGCGTCAATGAGACGGGAAGCGAAATGCAGCGATTCCTGTGCGAACAGGTCGAGCGTGCCGACGCCGATCCAGGTGGGCGGCAGCCCGGCAAGATCGACGGTGCGCGCCGGAACCGCCTCCGCCGGTGCTTCCGCCATCAGCGGCTCGCGCCCGAGGACGGCCGTCCAGCCGAAAGCATTCGACTGCGCGTTCCAGATGAAGGCCCCGACGTGAGCCGGTGGCAAGCGCAGCGCAGTGCGGTCGTCGAGCATCGGATAACGCAACAACTGGAAACGGATCGGCCACTCGCCGCGGTCGCGCGCCCGGAGCGAGACGGCAGCGGCAAGACCGGCACCGGCACTCTCGCCCATCACGGCGATCCGCTCCCGATCGACGCCGAGTTCGGCCGCGGCCTGATGCAGCCAGCGGAGCGTCGCGTATGCATCGTCAAGTCCGGCGGGGAAAGGATGCTCGGGCGCGAGGCGATAGTCGACCGAAACGATGAGCGCACCCAGTTCCGCAGACAGTTGCTGCAGTTCGGGAATGGCCACCTCAGGCTTGCCGACGACCAGTCCGCCACCATGGAGATGCAGGATCGCCGGTTTGTCCGTGCGCTCCGGCGCCGGATCGAGAACGACGATCCTCAGTTTGGAGTTCCCCTCATCGCCCGCGATGAAGCGGTCCTGCGGTTGCACGGCCGGCGGCGTCAGCACCGGCGGGAACGGGGCGCCGCGAACCATCTGGAGATTGTCCATGCCGAGGTCGAGCGGCGGGATCTGTTCAAGGATCGGGCGCAGTTCAGGATCGACCAGATCGATGGCCGTGATGGCAGGCGGTCGTTGCAACTCTGACGACGCGGTTTCAGCGGTGAGCAAGGCGGTGGACAGCGACATGGCGGCAAATTCCCTGACATTGAGAGGCATGCGGGTCTCCTGACGGAAATGGTGACGTCTCCGACGGCCGCCAGGACTTGAGGTTCGGAATCGGCAGCGAACTCCGGTCCAAGGCGCGGAACGTGAAAAACATCTGGTTCATGGAGAAAAGGTAGATTATCCCTTTTGATTGGATAATTCTCTAAATGTGGAATTATAATCCATGGATGTAGATAATAGGATGATTGCCGCTTCAACCGTGGAGCGCCTCCCTCCGGTCGAGGCCGTTGTCATTTTCACCCGCGTTGCGGAGATGGGCAGCTTCACCGCCGCGGCGCGCTCTATGGGCATTCCTCTGGCGACCGTCAGCAAGCGCGTGGCCGAACTGGAGGAGCACCTCGGTGTCAGGCTGATCGCGCGAACGACGCGACGTTCGTCTCTTACCGAGCCCGGCAAGCGCTTCCTTGTCCACGGGCGCTTGATCGTCGATGCCCTGCAACGGGCAACGGACGAAGCCGCCCAAGCGGTCGCAGAACCTTCCGGCAGGCTCCGGCTGTCGATGTCGTCGGTGCTGGTCGAGGCGGGTCTCGGCAAGATCGTGGCGCGCTTCGCCGCGGCGAACCCGAAACTGCACTGCGAGATCGACGTCTCAGACCGCCATGCCGATCTCGTTGCCGAAGGCTATGACCTCGCAGTGCGCGTCGGCAAGCTCAAGGACTCGTCCCTGATCGGCCGCAAGATCGGCCGCACCGAGGCGTCTATGTTTGCCGCACCTGCGCTTGTTGCCGCGCACGGCCTGCCGTCGCTCCCCGCCGATCTCAGGGCCTATCCGCTGATCGGCGAGCAGATCGTACCGGGCGAAAGCCAGGTCTGGACACTCCACCATGCAGCGCAGAACCCGGTGAAGGTGGAGTTCAAGCCGCGCATGTGCGCCAACAGCGTCCACGCCATATCAGAGGCCATCGAGGCCGGGATCGGCATCGGCCGCCTACCGACCGTCATCGGCCGCAGAATGGTCGCCGAGGGGAGCGCCATAGAGATATTGCCTGGCTGGGCCGGCCCCGGGCTGGATATTTCGCTGATCTACCCTGCGAGCCGCGGCATGCTGCCCGGTGTCCGCCTGCTGATCGATACGCTGAGCCGCGAGGCTGGGGTGCTCTTGTAGGGAATCTCGAGATCAAAGTGTGGCGTGGCCCCGTCCCAATTGCGCCAAAAGTCCCGTGCCCGAGAAACCAAAATGTACCTGTCATAACTGACACGGTTGCGATGGTCGTGCCGTCGAACAGTATTGCGATTGGTTAGCCAGGCTCACCAGTACGGATCGAAATCGGCGGCTTATCGTTCCAGTCCTTCCCGCCTACCTTTTGCGTCGATACCGCAACGCAAGACGGAGGAGAACAGGGCAAGGCCCGCTGATTTTCGGTCAAACGGCAGTGCCTCCCCAATTCAACAGACGCGGACAGGACGCGCGCTTGCCGCGCCTTCCCACCCGGCATCGAACAGCCGGAGGAATGACGACGTTTGCGACCGCTGGTCGTCCGCACAGTCATCTATCGAGGAGAGAAACATGCTTGATCGCATTCAATCGCACTTTGCGGCCGCGGGTACGGCGGTTTTCCTGGGCCTTTCGCCGGAGGTCGCATTCGCCCAATCCCTGGAGGAGCGTCGCGAACGCGGCGCTGCCGTCATCCGGACGCTCAACAATGGCGCGACGCAGCCCAACCTGGAACAGATGCGGCAGGAGTTTCCTTTCCTTGCCGATGCGACCGAGGCCTATGCCCTCGGCGACGTCTGGTCTCGCCCGGGACTCGACAACAGGACGCGGCAACTGGCGGCGGTCGCCGCCTTCGCCGCGATGGGCCTGACCGACCTGATGAAGGTCCATGCCGGATACGCGCTCAACGTCGGCGTTTCCGAGGATGAGCTCAAGGAAGTCATCTACATGGTGACCGTTCCGGCCGGATTTCCGCGGGCCATTGCTGCGTCGCAATCCTTGTCGCAGCTCTTTGCCGAGCGGGCCGATGCGGGCAAGGACAAGCCTGCGGGAGACCGGCCATGAACAACCTCCCCAAACTTGCCGCCGCCACCCTTATTGCCGGTCTGGCGTCCCTCGATGCGCCGATCTCCCGTCAAGCGGTCGCGGAGGACGCCGTGAGCAGCGAAGCACAGAGCAAGCAAGCTGATCATCCCTATGTCGGCATGTGGGTCACTGAGGACGGGCGGATCCGCCAGGAACTGCTGCCGAACGGTCGCTACGACGAGGCGCGCGGAAACCGAAAGAGCGCCTATCAGGGGCGCTACGAAGTGACCGGCAACCAGATCGACTACTGGGATGACACCGGCTTCACGGCCGATGGCGCGTTCATCGACGGCGTGCTGCATCACGGCGGCATGGTGTTTTACCGCGAAAGGTGACGACGGAAGGGAGAACACGAAGGTTGCAGCAGCCAGGATCGCCCGATCCCTTGATCTAAAGGTGGCTGCCATGTGTCTCCCGCCTCGTCTCTGCAGCCGCCTGTCCGCGGCAATACAATAGACAAGGACCAAACCCATGAAGTTCAACATGCTCGCCCTGGCAGCATCCTGGATGCTGGCGACGGGGACCGCCTTTGCGCAACAGGAGACACCGCCCGCCTGCCCAGCAGCCGGGCCGGACGGGCCGGCGGAACTGCATAGAAGCTGGATCCTCGAAGGCTGGGAGCGCGCACCCGAGGATCCGGCATTCAAGTTCGCCGACAAGCTCGGACGCTACTACGACCTCGATGGCGAGGGCGTGTTCTACGACGACTTGGCGCCGAACTTGCGCACGGCGCGCCGCGCGGCTGACTACGGGGCCATGTGGGAAGGCCCGTTCAACAACATGCGCGCGGCGATACACGCCGTCTCCGACGGACCAGATGCGATCGTCGGCGAGCGCGTTGCGTCGACAACGCTCGAATTCGTCGCACGGCTCGAAACGAATGATGGCACAGTGACGGCGATCGTTGATCGTTCTCAACTCGGTTGGGAGTGTGACGGTCGCCGTTGGGTAATCCGCCATGAACACAACTCCGCACGGACCGTCAGCGAAGGCGAGATCGCGCCGTTTCTGGCGCGGGAGGCGGGGAAGAAGTGAAGGCGCTGCCAGGCTCTTGCAATCGCAACAAGCCTCTGGAGGCGATCACAGGCGCGGCAGAACTCGGCGGTGACATTGTTTGATACCTTGAAGGTTGTCGATCGTCAGGCCAAGATTGCATCTTCATTCTACCCAATCATGCCGACACCGGTAATCTGAGCTGTCCAATGGCCGTCGATCTCAATGCCATCTCCGTTTTCATGGCCGTCGCCGAGGCTCGGAGTTTTCGCGCGGCTGCCGAGCATCTGGGCGTTACGCGATCGGCCGTAAGCCAATCGCTGCGGCGGCTGGAAGATCGGCTCGGCGTTGCGCTCGTGCAGCGGACGACACGCAGCGTCAGCCTCACGGAGGCTGGCGCGCAACTTTACCTGCGCGTGGCTCCGGCCCTCGCAGAGGTCGGCATGGCGCTGGACGCCACGGCAGACCGGGACATGGCGCCAACCGGGCTGTTGCGGCTGGCGGTGTCCTCGATCGCAGAAAGGTTCATCTCAGGAGCACTGCTCGCAAGCTTTGCCGAAACCTACCCCACGATCCAGATCGATGTGACCGTCACGGACGAGGAGTTCGACATCGTGGCCCAAGGCTATGATATGCCGGGGTGCGGCTTGGCGAGGTCATCGAGCAGGACATGATCGCAGTGCCGGTATCGGCCGAGCAACGCCAGACGGCGGTTGCGGCGCCATCCTATATCGAACGCTTCGGCAGGCCTTTGCTGCCGGCGGACCTCGCCCAACACCGCTGCATCGGCTGGCGCCCGGCGCCCCAGACCGCACCCTATCGCTGGGAGTTTGGCAAGGATGGCCGCGAGTTCGACGTGGCGGTGAACCCGCAAATCACCACCAACGACATGTCACTGATGATCCGGACCGCCTGTGCCGGGGGCGGCATAACCTTCGGCATGGAGGAAACCTTCAGGCCCTATGTTTCCGCCGGACAGCTGGTGCCGCTTCTCGAAGACTACTTCCCGCCATTCGCCGGCTTTTATCTCTACTTCCCCAATCGACGGAACCTGGCGCCGAAGCTGCGCGCGCTGATCGAGCACGTTCGGTGGCGGCCATAGCGGTGAGCACGGCGATAGGCCGCTGAAAGGCGCTCTGCCTTCGACGCGATTTGCCTAGGCGACGATCTCGCGCACGAAGTCGAGAAAGACCCGCAATTTGGCGGGCATCAACTCCGAGCGGCGATGATAGGCATGAAGCGGGAAGGTTTCCTCCGCCCAGTCCGGCAGGATCTGGGTCAGATCGCCGCCTGCCAATTCGTCCCTGACATAGAGTTCGAGCAGCTGTGCGATGCCGGCGCCGCTGCGGCAGGCGGCAATCAGCGAGCCCGTGTCATTGACCGTGACCCGGCCGCTCGCAGCAAACGGTACGGCTTCGCCCCGGCGCTGAAACTCCCAGGCAAAGGGACGCCCGGTTGCCGGATCGCGGATGAGGACGCACTGGTGCCCATGAAAAAGATCGGCTGGCACTTGCGGTTTGCCATATTTCTCAAGGTATTGCGTCGACGCGCAGGTGAGCACGCGCGTTTCCAGCAACCGTTCCGCATGTATCGAATGGGCGCCAGGCTCGCCGAAGCGTATGGCGACATCCGTCCCCTCGCCGACAAAATCGCCGATCGAGTCACGCACGAAGATTTCGACCGAGAGTTCCGGATAGCGCTCGAGAAAGTCATTGATCCTTGGGGCGAGTACAAAATGCCCAAAGGTTCCATCGACATTGACCCGCAGCTTGCCGCGCACCTGCGTTTTGGTGCCGCCCGCCATGATTGCCGCCTCCTCGATCGCTGAAAGGAGGGGCGCGACGCGTTCATAAAAGTGCCGTCCCTCGTCCGTCAGCGAGATTGCCCGGGCGCTTCGATTGAAGATCCGTATGCCGACGCGCTCCTCGAGACGCGCGACCGCGCGGCTGACCGCCGGCTGGGTCAGCCCCATCGCCTCACCGGCCCGGGCAAAGCTGCCGGCTTCGACGACCGCAGTCAGCACACCGATCCCACTGAGCAGGCGCGCATCGAATGTCATGACTCATACTCTCAGTCATTGTTGGCCTACAAACTATGCATTTTTTCTTCTCTCACACCAGACGTATCCTCCTCGCGATCAATAGACGGCGCACTTGAAAGGCTTGGCAAATGAGCAACAGCAACAAGGTCGCACTGGTAACCGGAGCGTCGCGAGGCATTGGCGCGGAAATCGCCAAGGGCCTCGCCCGAGACGGCTTCAAGATTGTCGTGAACTATGCGGGGCGTACCGAGGCGGCCAAGGTGGTCGCGGACCAGATCATCGGCAGCGGCGGTGACGCATGCGTTGTCCAGGCGGATGTCAGCGACGCCGGCGCGGTTGCGGCAATGTTCGACATGGCCACGCAAGCCTTCGGCGGCGTGGACGTCGTCGTCAACAGCGCCGGCATCATGAAGCTTGCGCCGATTGCCGACATCACAGACGACGTCGTGAACGAAACCATCGCGATAAACCTGAAGGGCACGTTCAACGTCTGCCGTGAGGCGGCGAGACGGCTGCGCAACGACGGCCGCATCATCAACGTCTCGTCGAGTGTGATTGGAATGCGATTGCCGACCTATGGCATCTACATCGCCACCAAGGCGGCGGTCGAAGGTCTTACCCAGGTCCTTGCCCAGGAGATGCGCGGACGCGGCATTCGCGTGAATGCGATCGCCCCCGGGCCGGTTGCAACCGAGCTGTTTCTGAGCGGCAAGAGCCAGGAATTGCTGGACCGGATGGCCAAGATGACCCCCCTCGAACGGCTCGGCGAACCGGACGATATCGCCCGTGTCGTCTCTTTCCTCGCCGGACCGGAAGGCGCGTGGGTCAACGGCCAGGTCATCCGGGCAAATGGCGGCATGTGCTGACCCACACGCCTCTTCTCACAACCTAGGCTCATTCAAGGAAGGAATGTCTGATGACGCAGGAAACGACTCATACAGAGGCCCATGGTTCTGCCGTATCCGGGAGCACCGGGCTTTATCTGATCTTCACCGTCACCGCAGCCTTCGTTGCAGCGATGGCCTCCGGCCTCAGCCTGGTGCTCGCGATCGCCCCCTGGGCCATGTTCATGGGATGGATCGCCTACTTTACGCGCAAGCCGTCACCGGTTGAGGGGTTGCGGACCTATGTGTGCGTCGTGATCGGACTTTCGCTCGGCGCGATCTCGACCCTGGCGGTCGCGCTGCTGGCCCCGATGCTCGGTGCACTGGCGCTGCCAGCGGTCGTCTTCGTGACCGGATCCGTCGTCATCGTCACGCGAGGCTTGCCCTGGCTGAACAACCTCCTCGGTTATTTCATCGGGCTGGTCACTTTCTTTGCAGCGCACCTCGAGCCGACGCTGGCAACCATCAGCGAACTCGCCGGCGCGACCGGCCTCGGTTCTCTTGCCGGATGGGTCGCCCAGATCATCGAAAGCCGCACCCGTCGGGCGGTGCGCGGACGTGAGCCACGCATTCGTTGCTCCGAAACAGCGGTAGGCTGACAGCACAACTGCGGGGCATGCCTCGCGCGCCATCACGATTGCGTGCTGCCCTCATGCTCAAACCTGCGTCGTGGCGACCGGCACGGCGCAGGTTTGAGCCATTTTTCGAGCTGTCCGTTTACCGGAATAGGCGAGAGACACGGCGCAAACGTGCCGAATGCTACGTCGCGCTCAACAGAGGCGCACTAAACCGTGAGGGTGAAGGGCACCCGCGTAACACAGGGTTTATCGGACAAGCAGGACGGGTATCCATAGATAGCGGAACCCGGATTTTCGGGTGGGTGGATGCGCCGCTTTTGTATCCCTAATCTCCGGAGAATTCATGTCCGCTCCTCATCCGCACAACGACTTGCCGCTCATGTTTCCGGTTCTCGCGCCGCTCTACGGCAAGGTTCAGGACCTTGCCTACACGATGTTGCGGGTCACGACCGGTGGTGTCATGAGCTGGTTCGGCTGGGAAAAGCTCTTCAACGGTGACATGCCCCGTGACATCGAGCTTTTCCAGAGCCTGGGCCTCGAGCCGGCCGTGCCGCTCGCCTATATGACCAGCGCCCTGGAGCTTTTCGGCGGTATCGCAATTGCGCTCGGGCTTTTGACCCGCCCCCTCGCCTTCATGCTCTTCGTGCAAATGATCGTCATTCTGGTTCTGGTGATGATCCCGCGTGGTACCGGCTTTCAGCTTTCGACCGTGTGGTTCGGCGTCTTTGCCTATCTTAGCGCTCATGGCAGCGGACGTTGGTCGCTGGACCGGCTGATTGGCCGGCAGGTCTGAGCATTCCAGGACAGATCAGGTGAGCCCAGGGTTTGCCTTGACCACGCCTGAACGAGCCGGCTGCACGGTAGCGCGGCGGGCTATCCGACGGTTCGTTTCCGATCGGCTGAATAAAGACCGATAACCTCGGTTTCGGCCGAGCCCCTGGCCATCGGTGTTGTCCTCGCGATCGCGGACCTTGCTACCGAAAGCGAGAGCGCCGTGAGACCGGTTTCAGACACGAGGCCTGAGTCGGCGCGAACGAGGACATGCGAGGCGGGAACCGGACCTTGACGGCAAGCTCCGAGGTGCCCGCTGACGAAGCCTGGCGAAGAATACGCCCGAACGGGCCTAACCTTCTGCCTCGATAGCCCATTTTTTCGCGCGCGACGTCATCCGGTGGTTGCCCGCCTATCGGCGGATGCATAAGCTCCCCGCCGCGCGGCATCGCCGCAGGCCGTTTCACGGCATCCTGGAGTCTAGAAATCTACCATGACAGTCGCCATCCCTGCCGTGACACGCCCGAAGACGCATCTTGCCGTCCTGGTCGTTCTCGGGGTCACCCATCTCCTCAACGACCTCATGCAGTCGCTGATCCCGGCCGCCTATCCGATCCTGAAGGACGCCTACGCGCTCGACTTCGTGCAGATCGGCATGATCACCATGACCTTCCAGATCGCCGGATCTCTGCTGCAGCCGGCGATCGGAATGGTCACGGACAAGCACCCCGCACCCTATTCGCCGGTCGTCGGGATGATGTTCACGCTGTCGGGCCTAGTCAGCCTCGCCCTTGCTGACAGCTATGCCATGATCCTTGTCTCGGTCGCACTGATCGGCATCGGGTCGTCCATTTTCCATCCCGAAGCCACGCGCATGGCGCGCTATGCCGCCGGCGGCCGGCAGGGCTTGGCGCAGGGACTGTTTCAGGTCGGCGGCCAGGCAGGCGGCGCGCTCGGCCCGGTCTTTGCCGCGGTGATCATCGTTCCTTGGGGGCAGCCGAGTCTTGCGTGGTTCGCCGCGCTGGCCTTGCTGGCCATGATGCTTCTCGCCTGGATTGGCAGCAAGCAGCGCGAGATCAGCGCTGCATTCATGGCGCTGCGGGCGGAGAGCAAAAAGGCCGGCAGCGTCCGTCACGCGCCGGCAACGATCGCCGTTGCTCTGGTGGTCCTGACGCTGCTGATGTTCACCAAGAACGCCTATGGTGAAAGTTTCCGTTCGTTCTACACCTTCTACCTCATGGAAAGGTTCGGCCTTTCCATTCCTTCCGCACAGATGATGTTGTTCATCTTCCTGCTCGCCTCGGCCGCAGGCGCACTGATCGGCGGCATTATCGGCGATCGCATCGGGCGCTACCGGATCATCTGGATCTCGGTTCTGGGGCCGCTTCCCCTGACGCTGATCCTGCCCCACGTCGATCTGTTCTGGACCGGCGTGCTGACTGTGATGATCAACCTGATCATGGCAAGCGCCTTCGCATCGATCCTGATCTACGCCATCGAACTGCTACCGAACCGCATCGGACTGATCGGCGGGCTGTTCTACGGACTGAACTTCGGCTTGGGTGGCATCGCGGCGGCGCTTCTCGGCATATTGGCCGACCGCTACGGCGTCGAAACGGTCTATTATATCTGCTCGTTCCTTCCGCTTGCGGGGCTTCTCGCGTGGTTCCTCCCGAAGATCGAGGAAGGGCGCCATTGAGGGATACATCTTCGGCTTCCCGGCGGAGCAGGCAGGTGCGGCACACGCCCGATTGTGGAATGACGCGACGCATTTCATAATCACCCCGCGCTGGCGGCGGCGCTCCAATGAGAGGATAGCGACATGCATGAACTTGCAATTCTTGCCTCCATCCTGGGCGTTTTCCTGCTTGGAGCCATGAGCCCCGGCCCGAGCTTCATCGTCGTGTCGCGGATCGCGATCGCGCGGTCGCGCGCCGATGGATTGATGGCAGCGGTCGGCATGGGCATTGGCGGCTTTTTCTTCGCCTGTATCGCAGTCGCCGGCCTGACGGCGATCCTTCTTCAGGTCGAATGGCTCAACATCCTCCTGAGGCTCGCCGGCGGCGCCTATCTCGTCTGGATCGGCATAAGCATCTGGCGGGCAGCACCGCAGAAGATTACGATTGCCGAGACGCCCGCCGACCAGCCGAGCACGCTCTGGAAATCCCTGCTACGAGGGCTCTTCGTTCAGATCTCCAACCCGAAGACGGCGATTTTCTACGCCTCGATGTTCGCCGCGCTGCTGCCGTCGCCGGCGCCCACCTGGATGCTTCTCGCCCTCCCCCCGCTGCTCTTCATCAACGAGTTCCTGTGGTACGCGATCGTCGCCCTCGGCTTTTCCTCCCATGGGCCGCGGGTCGTCTATCTGCGCTCAAAGACCTGGATCGACCGCGCCGCTGGCGCCGTGGTGGGCGCACTTGGGCTGAAGCTGATGACGGATAGCGCACGAACGATCGCCTGACGGCGCTTGTTCGCAGCGTTGCCTTATCCGAACGGCCGGTCGGTGCCGGTCGTCGCCGGTGCCAGTGGCATCGCGGCTGCATAGCCTCGCGGCGCCAGGCGCGCGGTAAGCGCGGCTGCGATGAGAATAGAACCGAGGTGCCACTTCCAGCCGGCGGCAAAGCTTCCGGTCAGGTCGTGGAGTGCGGACACGATCATCGGCGGTGTCGCCGCCAGCAAGAAACCACCACCCTGCATCACGGCCGATAGCGCGGTTGCCTGTGCGGGGTCGGCCAGATGATCGAGCGCGACCACCATCGACAGGGCGAAACAGCCGCCGAGCCCGGCGCCGGTCAGCGCGACGAACGCAAACGGTGCGGCATGCGGCGCGAAGGCAAAGCCCGCAAAACCTGCGAACTGGCACCCAAGCGTGAACCACAGCCACGGCCGCCGGTCCATCCCGTTGCGGCAGGCCAAGACCGGCAGGATGAGCGCAGCCGCCGCCTGGAAGACCGCCATGACCGCGAGCAGACTGCCGCTCGCCGAAGCGCCCCAGCCAAGCTGCTGGTAGTGTGGAGCGAGCCAGACCACCACCGAAGTATAGCCGCCATTGACTAGGCCGAAGAATACCATGAGCAGCCAGGCCCGCGGCTTCGTGAGCAAGTTTCGGACGAGGTTGCCCTCCGGTTTCCGCGGGCCGTCGCTGGGAAGCGCCACCCAGGCAACAGCGACGGCGACAAAGCCGAGCGCTGCCAGCGAACCCAGTCCGATGCGCCAACTGCCGGTCAAGTCCGCGATGACAGGAGACGCCTGCGCTCCCAAGGCGCCGCCGCCTAGCAGCATCGCCGAGTAAAGCCCGGCGATCGGGCCCGCCTGATCCGGAAACTGCCGCTTGATGATGCCGGGAAAGACAGCCTGAACGACCGCGACACCCGCCCCGATCACAGCAGCGGTGGCGATCATCATCCAGCCGCTGGAAACGAAGAGACGCATTATCGTCCCGAGGCTGATGGTGGCGAGCGCAGACAGGATCACCGGGCGTGTGCCGGCGATCCGCTGCAGACCCGGGCCAAGGAAGGCAACGCAGCCCATCAGCACCATCGGAACGAATGTCAGCATTGCCAGTCCATAGGGACCGAGGCCGGTACCGGCACGAATACTCTCGGCCAAAGGCCCGACACTTGCGATAAACGGGCGAAGATTGAGACCGACGGCCGCCACAGCGACCAAAAAGACCCAACGCAACCCGCCCTGGCTCTGCATATGTTTTCCTGTCGTCGAATTGTTGCCCGATACGGGAAATCCCGTACTAGGCCTTACCTTTGCGGACCTCCGGAAGGAGCACCCGATCTCCAAGGCTGAGTGCCCTCTCAGGCTAGCCGCGCGTAATGCTCAAAACCCACCGCCTTCAAGGCTGGCGTCTGGTGGACGTAGCCGGGCGGACGGATCGGGCTGCGCAGTTCCCGCGCGCCGAGGGTTCGGCTGCGACGTTGATCGGGGTGCACGATCGGCACTGCGGACAACAGTTGCTGTGTGTAGGGATGAGCCGGCGAACCGAGCACGGCGTCGCGCGGTCCAATCTCGATGATTTCGCCGAGATACATGACCGCGATGCGGTCGCTGACGCGCTCGACCACGGCCATGTCGTGCGAAATGAACAGGACGGAAATCCCGAACTCCTCCTGGATCTCCGCGAGCAGATCGAGGATCTGCCCCTGGATCGAGACGTCGAGCGCCGAGACCGGCTCGTCGGCGATGATCACCTTCGGATTGAGCGCCAGAGCACGGGCAATGCAGATGCGTTGCCGCTGGCCGCCGGAGAACTGATGCGGATAGAGGCTCGCCTGCGCCCGGGTGAGCCCGACGCGTTCGAGCAGGCTGTAGACCCTGTCGCGGATCTGCGACGGGTTGCCGACGCGATGGATGCGCAGCGGTTCGGCCACGATCTGCTCCACGGACATGCGGGGATTGAGCGATGCGTAGGGATCCTGGAACACCATCTGGATGCGCTTGCGCATCTCGATCATTTCGGTTGCCCCGACGCCTTCCAGGTTACGGCCCTGAAGCAGGACTTCGCCTTCATTCGGCTGGATGAGCCGCATAATGCTCTTGCCGGTCGTCGATTTTCCGCAGCCGCTTTCGCCCACCAGCGAAAGCGTCTCCTTCTCGCGCAGATCGAAGGACACGCCTTCGACCGCATGGACATTCGCGACGATGCGCTGGAACATGCCTTGACGCACGGCAAAGCGGGTGACGAGGTTGCGCACACTGAGCACGACGTTCGGATCGGCCTTGTCCTGCGCTGCCGGCGTATCGAGAACGACTTCGGCCTGGGCCGAGCCCTCCTGCCGGGCCTGGAGTTTTGGCGCGGCATCGAGCAGGCGGCGCGTATATTCGTGCTTCGGCGCATTGAAGATCTGATGGATTTCACCGCTCTCGACCACCTCGCCCCGCAGCATGACCACCACCTTGTCGGCGATCTCGGCCACGACGCCCATGTCATGGGTGATCAGCAGGATGGCCATTCCGGTCTCGCGTTGAATGACCTTCATCAACTCCAGGATCTCGGCCTGCACCGTGACGTCCAGTGCCGTTGTCGGCTCGTCCGCGATCAACAGGTCCGGCTTGCAGAGGATGGCCATGGCGATCATGACGCGCTGGCGCATCCCGCCCGACAATTCGTGCGGATACTGTTTCAGCCGGCGCTCGGGTTCGGGGATACGCACCTGTTGCAAGGCATTCAGCGCGATCCCGTCGGCCTCCGCCCGGCCGATCTTGCGATGCTTCACGACGACCTCGGACAATTGCTGGCCGATGGTCAGCACCGGATTGAGCGAGGTCATTGGCTCCTGGAAAATCATCGCAATCCGGTCACCCCTCAAGCCCTGCATCCGGGCCTCGTCGAGGGTGAGGAGATCGGTCGAACCGCCTGATTTCTCGCTGAGAAAGACGCTTCCGCCGACGATCTCCGCACCCATATATTCGACGAGCCGCATGACGGATTTGGCCGTGACCGATTTTCCCGATCCGGACTCACCGACGATCGCGACGACCTCGCCGCGGCCGATGGCGAGATCGATGCCCTTGACGGCAAGCACGCCGTCCGGTGTTCCGCGGAACTTCACCGCGAGATCGGAAATCCTGAGCAGGTCTTCAGTCACGTTCGCCTCCAGATCGACGCATTACTTCCAGGTCAGCACGCAGCGTAGGCGCGGATTTCCACCGCGCAGTCGCGGCGCGCCGCATGCCCTGTCACGACGGAAAGTGCCGGAACGCCTTCCGGATCGATCCATTCGTTCCACAGTTCGCAAAACGCTGGGTACTCGCTGATGTCGAACAGCCAGACCTGCACCATCAGGATCTGCTTGCGCGACGAGCCGACGCTTTGAAAATACTGCTCGATGGCGTTGAGGATCTGCAGCGACTGATCCCTGAGGTCGCCGGTCTTGTCCGGTGCGGTAAGGCATACGGAGGCGAGCGTGTCCGACGCCTTGCCGAGGCAGATGCGTGGCTGATGGCCGGCGCCATCCTTCTTGCCGAGTTCTCTGAGTTCCATGGGGTTCTCCTTCGCAAGCAATCAGGCGCGATAGGCGATGACGACCGCCTCGACGAGAACGTCCGAACGGTAAAGCTCGCCGCTGACGCAGGTACGCGCCGGCGGGTGTGCCGGGTCGGCCCATTCGTTCCAGACGGAGTTCATGGCGCCGAAGTAGCGCATGTCCTTCAGCCAGATGTGCACGACGAAGATCGACTTGTGGTTCGAGCCGGCCGCCTCGAGCAGGCGATCGACGCTGCGCAGAACCTCGCGCGTCTGCTCCTTGATGTCGCCGCTGGTGTCGTTCGCGTGCACGCCCGACAGGAAGACCATGTCGTTGTGAACCACAGCCATGCTCTTGAGCGCGCCGTCCGCCATCGAGGTTTCGATACGTTCAACCAATGGAATAATCCTTCTTTTCTTAGTGTTCCGAACCGTCAAGCGCGGCTCAGGCGGGGATCGAGGTGGGTTCTGAGCACATCACCCAGGAGGTTGATGGCGAGAACGGTGACGAAGATGCAGAGGCCCGGAAACAGAGCCATCCACCAGGAGGTGCTGATGTAGGCGCGCGCATCCGACAGCATGCCGCCCCAGGTCGGGGTCGATGCCGGCACGCCGAGGCCGAGGAAACTGAGGCTCGATTCCGCGATGATTGCGGTGGCCATGGCAAAGGTCGCGACGATCAGGGCCGACTGGATGAGGTTCGGCAGGATATGCGTGCGCAGGATGCGACTGTCGCTGGCGCCGAGCGATCGCGCGGCGGAGACGAATTCCCGTTCGCGCAGGGTCAGCGCTTCTGCCCGGGCAAGGCGGCAATAGGGGATCCAGCGCTGCGACGCGAGCGCAACGATGAGAATGCCAAGGCCCTGGCCGAGGAAGGCGACGATCGAGATCGCAAGCAGCAGCGGCGGAAATGCCCAGACGACTTCCAGAAACTTCTGGATAAGCGAGTCCACCCGTCCGCCGTAATAGCCGGAGACGACACCGAGCGTGACGCCGACCACGCCGGAGAAGAGAACCACGGCAACGGCGATCAGCAGAGAGACGCGCGAGCCGTAGATGATGCGGCTCATCATGTCGCGCCCGACGTGATCGGTGCCCAGGAAATGCGGACCGGTCAGTTGCGGTGGCGTCATCGCGAGCATCAGGTCCTGGCGGTTCGGGTCGAACGGCGCAAGCAGCGGCGCGAAGGTTGCGGCCAGCAGCAGGAGAGCGATGACGACGAGGCTGAAGGCGCCTTTCGGCGATTTCAACGCTTGCAGGAGCTGTCGAGTTTTGGAGGAGCGAGCCATCCTAGTCACCCCAGACGGATGCGCGGATCGACGACGGTGTAGATCATGTCGATCGCGAGGTTGATGAGAACGAACAGCGTCGTGTAGACGAGCACCAGGCCGGTGATCAGCGGGAAGTCGCGGAACGAGATCCCCTGCAGCAGCAGGTAGCCGATGCCGGGCCAGGCAAAGACGGTTTCGACGATGATGGCGCCGCTGATGAGCGTGCCGAATTCGAGGCCGATGATGGTGATGACGGCAATGAGCGCATTGCGGAAAGCGTGACGCCAGAGCACGACGCGTCCGCTCATGCCCTTGGCGCGGGCGGTCATGACGTAGTCTTCCTGCAGGTTCTCCAGCACCGAGGCGCGTGTGATCTGCATGATGATGCCGGTCATGTTGGTGCCGAGCACGATGACAGGGAGGGTCAGGTGGCGAAGCGCGTCCCAGAGCGCATCCCAGCGGCCGGCAATGATGGCGTCGATCGTCAAAAATCCGGTGACCCGTTCGACGTTTAAGCCCCAGGTTTCGCGGCCGCCTGAGGGCAGCAGATTGAAGGTTCCGGCAAAGAGCAGGATCAACAGGATACCGAGCCAGAAGTTCGGCAGGCTGATACCGAAGAAGCCACCGATCGAGCCGATCGTATCGACAAGGGAATTGGGCCGGCTGGCCGCCCAGACACCGAGCGGAAGACCGATGGCGACGGCCAACAATGTTGAATAGATGGCGAGTTCCAGGCTTGCCGGCAGGCGTGCCAGGATCAGATCCATGACCGGTTCGCGGTAGCGGAAGGATTGCCCGAAGTCTCCCATCACCGCGTTCTTCACGAAGGTCAGGTACTGGATATAGATCGGCTGATCGAGACCCCAGGCCGAGCGGATCGCCAGCCTGACCTCCTCGGTCGCCTCGTCGCTTACCAGCATGTCGACCGGATCGCCGGGGGCGAGCTGGACCAATGCGAAAATCAGAAGCGAGACCATGAACAGCACCGGAACGGTGCCGGCCACGCGTCTCAGCGTGTAGCCAAGCATGGAAAATCCTTGGAACTCTTGAGGGAACAGGCGCCGGGGTGCGCTTGCGAGCGTCCCCGGCGTGAAGGGATGGCCGCGGCTATCTCAGGTGGATTTCCCAGCCGTTGACCCGGTCAGCCTTGCTCGGCTTGTAGTCGACGCCCTTGGCGACACCCCAGGCGAGCTTGTGCAGCCAAAGGAAGCAGGCCGGCGCGTCCTCGGTAATGGCCGCCATGGCCTTGGAGAGCATGGCCACCCGCTTGGTCGGGTCGAACTCCTGGCGCTCGGCCTGAAGCAGGGCATCGACCTCCGGGTTGGAGTACTTCAACCGCGGCGAAGCGTCGGTCTCGAAATATTGCGCGAGCGCCGGCGACGGATCGAGCATGTTGCCGCGGCCCATATAGTAGAATGGCGTTTCGCCGCGCTGGACATTGGTCCAAAGCGTTGCCCATTCGGGTGACTGCAACGTCGCCTTGAAGCCTACCTGTTCGAGCATCGGAACGATTGCTTCGGTGATCTGGCGATCGGCCGTGTAGCGACCGACCGGGGTGTAGAGATCGACGGCAGTGCCGACGGCACCGGCCTCCTCGAGCAGCTTCTTTGCCTTTTCCGGATCGAAGTTCATCGGCGACGCGTAATCGGGATCAAAGCCGAGCTGGCCGTCGCCGACCGGGCCGTTCAGCAGCGTCACCTGATTGCCGAGGATGGCGCGGGCGATGCCCTCGCGGTTGATCGCATGGCAAACCGCCTGGCGTACCTTCGGGTTGTCCCAGGGCGCGGTCTTCGGGCTCATCGCGATGAACATCGCTTCGGCGGAGTCGACCATCTCGGCCGTCGCGTTCGGCAATTGCTGCACGCGGTTGACGAGTTGCGGCGGAATGCTCTGCGCGATCTGCACTTCGCCATTGGCAAGTGCGGTCACGCGCTGCTCCGGCTCGACCATCATGCGGTAGATAATGCGCTTCGGATTGGTCGGCTGGATCATCGGGTGGCCGTCGACCCGTTCGATAACGATGTGGCTGCCGATGCCGACTTCGACCAGCTTGTACGGTCCGGCGCCAACCGGATGCTCGCGGTCGGCCGCCTTGGCGCCGTACTCGTCGTAGATCTTCTTGGACGTGATCTGCATCGTCGCCAGGTAGTTCGGCAACGTCGCCATCTTCTGAGTGGTCTTGATGCGCAGCCGGCGCTCGTCAAGCGCCTCGGCCGAAGCGATGTACTGGACCGAAGCTTGCGACATGCTCTCGGGATCGTTGCGCGACCGCTCAATCGAATGGATCACGTCCGCTGCCACCACGGGATCGCCGTTGTGGCGCTTCCAGTCGGAGCGCAGCGTCAGGATCCAGTTGAGATCGTCCTCGGGCTCCAGGCTCTCGGCGAGGAACGGAACGAACTTTCCGGCCTTGAAATCCCAGGTCGTGAGGCAGCCATAAACCTGGCACCAGATCGAGCCGATGAGGACCACCGAGTCGGCGTATGGATTGTTGCCGGTAATTCCCTCGGTGATCGCAACGGTGATCTGATCCGGCTGTTGCGCCTGTACCTGTTGAGCAAGCCCTCCAGCCATGACGGCAGTTGCGCCGCTCAGCAGCAGAATTCTCTTGATTGCCTTGAACACAGTCCCCTCCCCATCTCCGCCCCCTTAGCGGTGGGCGGTCTTCATTTTTTTGCTTCCTGCCATGCAAAAAGCGTCTCCTCTACTTTTGTAAGTATGCTATTACTTACTTGGTTGTCAATTGTCTCGATGGCCATTTGCGATAGAAAGATCCTGCCGCGGTTGGCACGACAAAAGGTGGATGCAGAATGCGTGACGCAGACAACAGTGATCACCAGCCCGGCGAAACAGGCGGCCCGCGCTCGCGCAATGCACAGGCGACGCGCAAATCCATCCTCGATGCGGGGATTGCGGAGTTTTGCGAGCATGGGCTGAGTGGCGCGAGCACGGCGCGCATCGTCGAGCGCGCCGGTTGCAACATCCGGATGCTCTATCATTATTTTCAGAGCAAGGAGCTGCTCTACAAGGCGGCCCTGCAGGAGGTTTACAACGACCTGCGCAGCCAGGAGGCCGGGCTGAACATCCTGGATCGTCCGCCGGTCGAAGCGATCGAGGCGCTTACGGCGTTTACCTACGACTACATGGCAGCGACGCCGACATTCATCAAAATGGTGCTGGCGGAAAACCTGCTGCAAGGGGAGTTTATCCGCGCGATCGAAAGCATCCCGCGCTCCTCCAGGCCGTTGATCGAGACCATCCAGACGCTTCTGGACCGCGGCGAAGCCGCCGGTGTGATCCAGCCGGGAATCAATGCCATGCAGCTCTACATCTCAATTGTGGCGTTGAGCTTCATCCACATTTCCAGCCGCTACACGCTCTCCGTCACCTTCGGCGTCGACCTTTCATCCGAGGCGATCGTTACCGAACGAAGACAGCATGTCGTCGACCTGATCGGAACCTATGTGAAGGCGCAGCCAAGCCGATCGGCCGGGTGAGACGATTCGGTTCAGGGCGCGCCCCTCACATCTATCGCTCGGTACGCGTGACGATAAACCAGTCCGCGACGAGCACGGACGTGGCGATCGAGCCCCAAATGGTGGCCACGTAGAGTTCGTCGAAGGAGATCGAGGGAACAAATTGCATGAGGCCGATGCCTGCGAGCAGATAGACCCTCAACAGGACGGCGGCAAAGGTCAGGGCGTAGTTGCGTATCATCCAGACGCGGTGATCGCGGAAGCGGCCTTGCCGGGCGGCGCGGTAGGCCTGCCAGCCCGAGAAAAGCCAGCAGATGACCAGCAGGCCGAAGCCCACCTGCGCATGAAAGCCCGCCGTCGTCATTACCGTAGCCGAAATGGCGGCACAGCTACCGGCAAGGACGCAAAGCAGATAGAGCCTGCCCAGCTGGCGATGGGCCTTCGGCCAGCGGTTGCGTATCGCCGGCAGGAACTGAAACGGGCCGATCAAGAGGGCGATGCCGCTCGGCAGGGCGTGCAGGAACAGCCACGGCAGATGCGAGGCAAACAGCTGGTTCAGCGGAATCCGGCTGTCCTGCGGCGAGAATGTCAAATAGGGCGGCACGGCGTAGAGGCCGATGGCGATCGCCGAGATCGCGATGAAACTCCATCCGATGTGGCGGTTCACGGGACGAGCGTGATCCTGGTCTGACGTTCTGACAGTGGACATGGGTTACCTGAACATTGAGTTGTGAGCGTGCTTCGGAAGCATCTTGGCATTGCCGGTCATTCGAATGAAATTGTCTGATTTCCTCCAGCTGCTAGTGTGTTTTTTATGAGCACGTTCGTTTCCTGGGACCACCAGCGCGCCTTTCTGGCCGTCATCGAAGAAGGCAGCCTGTCGAGCGCGGCGCGACGGCTTGGCGTCTCGCAACCGACCGTCCGTGGCTGGATCGCCGCGCTCGAGGAGGCGCTGGACACCAAGCTCTTCAGTCGTTCGGTCACTGGCCTGACGCCGACCGAAAGTGCGCGGGCCTTGATCGAGCCTGCGCGCGCGATGTCGCTGGCGTCCGATTCCTTCGTCCGGGCCGCCACCGGCGCACCGGGCGAAATTGCCGGCACGGTGCGCCTCAGCGTTTCCGAAACCATGGCGGTGGAGGTGGTTCCGCCGATGCTTGCCTCGCTGCGGCGGGCACACCCTGCCCTGTCCGTCGAGCTTTACGTTAGCAACAAGCCGGCAGATCTTCTGGCCCAGGAGGTCGATATTGCCGTCAGAACATTCGCGCCGACACAGGATGCCCTGATCGCCCGCAAGGTCGGTTCCATCCCGCTCGGCTTCTTCGCCAGCGCCGACTACATCGCGCGCCGGGGACGGCCGGGCTCCTTGGCCGATCTCGCCAGTCACGACGTCCTTGGGCCGGATCGCTCCCTCGTCGACATGAAGATCGGCAAGAGCGCCGCGCCGGAACTACCCCCGATGCGTTATGCGATGCGGACGGATTGCCATCCCGCGCGCATTGCCGCGACACGGGCCGGCCTCGGCATCACGATCATGCAGGTTCCGATCGGAGAGAGGGACCCAGGACTTCAGCGTCTCCTCCCGGAGATCGTGGTGACGTCGCTGGATACCTGGATCGTCGCCCACGAGGATCTCAGATCGGTGGCAAGGATTGCTGCCGTGTTCGATCACCTGGTCGCAGCCTTTGCCGATTTCATCAAAGGGGATGGCAAATCTACGCATAGCGCAAAGTGAGGTCGTTGGCGTCTACCGCAACCCTGCCGGCGGCTAAAGTCCGATCACCGCGTGGGTCGCCGCAACAGGTTGATCGTGTTGAGTGCGGTGATGATGGCGAGCGGGAATTGGGCAATCCCCGTCAATTCAAAGAGAAAATCGTCCGGCAACCGGTAGACCGGCTCGGGAAACAGGAACCGTGCTGCATCCGTTCCAAAGCCGAAATGGGCGACGTTCTTGACCACATGGTTCCAGCCTCCCTCGTAGATACCGATCATCGCGACCGGGAAGGCGAGCACTACAATTGCCGCCAGCCATATCGCGACACGTCCGGCCATCGTCCCGCTCCTTGACCGGCCGACATACAGCGCGGCTGTGATGATGATCGCCGCAGGCACGGCCAAATGGACGATGTGGAGACGCCACGGTGTTTGATAGATATAGGCGCCATAGGTGTGGTGCAGGCTCGTCAGAGCGAGCAGGAGAAGCGCGCAGGCACCGGCTTTTCGAAAAGGCGAAGAGAGAGGCGACGTTGCGGAAAGTTCAACCATGGCTGTTCCTCGATGTTGACTGGACGACAATCGGCTAGCACGATCCGGAACACGGTGTTCGGAAGTTGCGAAACAGACGGGCACCACCTGTACCGAATTGGACTGGAGCGCGCGCTCGTCCGGAAAAAGGAGAGCAAACTTGGCGATCGATCGACGCGTGGCCCGAACGCGCACGGCGCTTTATGAAGCGCTTCTCGCCTTGATACGCCGCAAGCACTACGAGCTGATCACCGTCGAAGACATCCTGACCGAGGCGAACATCGGACGATCGACGTTCTATGCGCACTTCACGTCGAAAGACGACCTTTTGAAACGCAGTCTGGAGCGTCTTCGCGATCTGCTGGTGACTGCAAAGGACAAGGCGATCTCGTCGGCACGCCATGAAGAAGCATGGGATCCCAGCCGCGCATTGTTCGAGCATGTCGCCGAACACGCCGACATCCAGGTCGCACTTGCCGGCGGACGCGGGGGCGGCATCGTGCGCGATGCGGTCGATGATGTGCTTGCGGACGTCCTCCGCCAGTCGCTTCCTGGCACGATGCATGCCGCTCTTCCCCGCGACCTCGTGATCCGCCACATGGTCTCCACGTTCAACGCCGTTTTGCGCTGGTGGCTGGAAGAGCGACCGGAAATGCCTCCCCGCGAAGTCGACGCTGCGTTCCGAAAACTGCTGCTTTATGGCCTGCCGTCGGAGACGTGCCGGCCCTTCATCATGGCGCCGTGACCGGCAGCCTGCGCGGCAACCGGACTTTGCTCCGGGTGTCGAAGGCGCGTTGCTCCTTGGTGAAGCGCACCGCGATGGCATTCCATCCGGGTGCACTTGAAGCACGCCACCGGACTCACCGCCCTCGGCCGGCCTGAACGACGGTGACGGCGATCATGTGGAAGACGTCGTCGGCGTTGCAGCCGCGCGAGAGATCGTTGGCGGGCTTGGCAAGCCCCTGCAGGATCGGGCCGATGGCGGTCGCGCCGCCGATGCGCTGGGCGATCTTGTAGCCGATGTTTGCCGCATCGAGGTTGGGGAAGACGAAGACATTGGCCTCGCCATGCAGCGCCGATTGCGGCGCCTTTGCCGCGCTGACGGCCTCGACGAAGGCGGTGTCGAACTGCAATTCCCCGTCGATCACCAGCCCTGGTGCCGAGGCATGGGCGAGCCGCGTCGCCTCCACCACCTTTGAGACGCGCTCATGCGCAGCGCTGCCGGCCGTCGAGAAGGAGAGCATCGCCACCTTCGCCGGCTTGCCGGAGAGCGCCTCGTAGGAGCGCGCCGAGGTCACGGCGATATCGGCAAGGCCGGTGGCATCAGGATCCACAACCAGCCCGCAATCGGCGAAGACGAAGGCACCCTTTTTTTCGTGGTGCGGCGCGCAGAGCATCATTAGGAAGAAGCTCGACACTAGGCCGACTTCCGGTGCCCGGCCGATGGTCTGGAGTGCGGCGCGCACCGTGTCGGCGGTGGTGGCGACCGCACCGCCGACCGTTCCGTCTGCGTGATCCTCGCGCACCATCATCGCGGCAAAGACGAGCGGCGAGCGAACGGCTGCGGCGGCTGCGGCTTCATCGACACCCTTGCCACGCCGGAGGTCGTGGTAGGCAATGGCAAGATGCTCAGTCAGCGCAGACGAAGCCGGATCCTCGATGCGAATTTCGTCTGGGCTGCCGCCGGCGGCGTGCAGTTGCGCCGCGACGACCTTTCTGTCGCCGACCAGCGTGATCGCGGCGATACCGTCGCGCGACGCACGCAAGGCGCCTTCGACAATACGCGGGTCTTCGCCCTCGGCGAGCACGATATGGCGCGGCGCGGCTTTTGCAGCCTCGAGTATGCGGTCGAGCGGTTTCATCAGGCGTGCCCCAGATAGTGAATGCCGACGAGGATGAAGAGGGCGATGAAGACGGTTTCGGCGACGATGAGCGCGACCGCGTCGCCGCCAACGTCGAGAACACGGCGAAGCGAGGTGCGCATGCCGACGGCGACGATGCCGGCAAGCAGCGCCCAGCGCGAGGTTTCCATGCCGGCCTTGGCGACAAGTTCGGGCACGAAACCGAAAGAGTTGAGCGCCGCAAAGATCAGGAAGGCGACGACGAAGCCCGGCAGAAGCGGCGGGCGCTTGCCGGTCTCGCCCTCGGGCTGCGGCACCTTGCGCAGCGACAGCGAGAAGATGAGCACGACGGGCGCCAGCATGGTGACACGGATCAGCTTGACGAGCGTCGCGGTCTCACCCGCCTCCGGCGACACGGAAAAGCCGGCGCCGACGACCTGGGCGACATCATGGATGGTGCCGCCGAAGAAGATCCCGGTCGCGCGCGCGTCGAGCCCCATGGTCTGCGCGATGATCGGATAGGCGATCATCGCAAGGGTGGAGAGCACCGTGACGGAAAGCACGGTGAAGATCAGGTTGCGTTCGGAAAACTCGTTCTTCGGCAGCACGGCTGCGATCGCCATGGCCGCCGACGCACCGCAGATCGCGACCGAACCGCTGGTGATAAGCGCAAGCCGCCAGCCGCGACCGAGCAGTTTTGCGGCAAGCAGTCCGAAGCCGATGGTCGCGGCGATGGCCGAGATGAGCAGCAGGATCGTGCTCGCCCCGAGCCCGATCAGGAGGTCGACGCTGATGCGCATGCCGAGCAGCGCCACGCCGATGCGCAGCACCTTTTTGGCGCAGAAATCGATCCCGGCGACGCAACGCCCTTCTTCGGACAGGAAATGAAAGGCGATGCCGAGCAGCAGCGCCATCAGCATGGCCGGCGCGCCGTAGTGGTCGGAGAGGAACTGCGCGGCGACGGCGACGGCCGCAGTGACGGCAAAGCCCGGCCAGTAGGCCGCAAAGCCGGAGGGTACGCTTCGGAAGCGTTCGTGGACGGAGGCGACGAAGGTCATGGTTCTGTTCCGGTCATCTGCGGGAAGCTTCGCCCCGCCCGGGTGCACCGGACGAGGCTTTAGGTAGAGCGGGGATCAGGCCCGCTTCTGCGGACGCATGTCGGCGCGGTCGATGCCGGCGACCGGCACGGGCTTCTTCATGGCGTCACGGCGGAAAGGTTCTCCGAGCTCCTGGTTGAGGATGACTTCGATGAAGGTCGTCACGCCCTTCTTCTGGTCGGCGATCGCATTGGACAGCGCTTCGGTCAGGGCCGCGGTCGTGTTGACGGCAACGCCCTTCAGGCCGCAGCCCTCAGCCACCTTCGCGTAGGAGAGGTTGGGGTTGAGTTCCGTGCCGACAAAGTTGTTGGCGTACCACAGCGTCGTGTTGCGCTTCTCCGCACCCCATTGGTAGTTGCGGAAGATCACCATGGTGATCGCCGGCCAACCCTCGCGGCCGATCGAGCCCATTTCGTTCATGGAGATACCGAAGGCACCGTCACCGGCAAAGCCGACGACCGGCACGTCAGGGCAACCGATCTTGGCGCCGACGATCGACGGGAAGCCGTAGCCGCAGGGGCCGAACATGCCCGGCGCCAGATATTTTCGGCCGGCTTCGAAGGTCGGATAGGCGTTGCCGATCGCGCAGTTGTTGCCGATGTCGGTCGAGATGATCGCTTCCTTCGGCAGAGCCGCCTGGATTGCCCGCCAGGCCTGACGTGGCGACATCCGGTTCGGCTCGCGCGAACGCGCGCTTTCGTTCCATTCCGTGCCCGGATCGTCGTCCTCGTGGTCCATCGAGGAGAGCTGCTGCTGCCAGGCCGAGCGGGTCTGGTGGATTGCAGCCTTGCGCTCTTCGCGGCCGGTGTCGCCTGCCGTTGGCGAGAGCAGCTCGAGGATCTGGCGGGCGACCTGCTTGGCATCGCCGCAGATGCCGACCGACACCTTCTTGGTCAGGCCGATCCGGTCGGCGTTGATGTCGACCTGGATGATCGAGGCGTTCTTCGGCCAGTAGTCGATGCCGTAGCCCGGAAGCGTCGAGAACGGATTGAGCCGCGTGCCGAGAGCGAGAACGACATCGGCCTTGGAGATCAACTCCATCGCCGCCTTAGAGCCGTTATAGCCGAGCGGGCCGACCGAGAGGCGATGGCTGCCGGGGAAGGCGTCGTTGTGCTGGTAACCGCAGCAGACCGGGGCGTCGAGACGCTCGGCAAGCTTCATGCTATCGGAGATGGCATTGCCGATAACGACGCCGGCGCCGTTGAGAATGACCGGGAACTTCGCTTCCGACAAAAGCTTGGCGGCTTCGGCGATCGCCTGCGGGCCACCCGCCGGACGCTCGAAGCGAACGATCGCCGGCAGGTCGACGTCGATTACCTGGGTCCAGTAGTCGCGCGGGATGTTGATCTGCGCCGGAGCACAACCGCGCCAGGCCTTTTCGATGACCCGGTTCAGGACCTCGGGGATACGCGAGGGATCGCGCACTTCTTCCTGGTAGCAGACCATTTCCTCGAACATCGCCATCTGGTCGACTTCCTGGAAACCGCCCTGCCCGATCGTCTTGTTGGCCGCCTGGGGCGTGACCATCAGAAGCGGCGTGTGGTTCCAGTAGGCGGTCTTGATGGCGGTGATGAAGCCGGTGACGCCAGGGCCGTTCTGGCCGATTGCGACCGACATCGTGCCGGTCGCACGGCTGAAGCCATCGGCCATCATGCCGGCATTGGTCTCATGGGCGCAGTCCCAGAACTTGATGCCGGCCTTCGGGAACAGGTCCGACACCGGCATCATGGCCGAGCCGATGATGCCGAAGGCGTGTTCGAGGCCATGCATCTGAAGAACTTTGACGAAGGCTTCCTCGGTGGTCATTTTCATGGGGTGGTTCCTTTCCTGGTATTATTTCAAAGTGTTAGAGGATCTCGTCGCGGAGGTAGTACCAGCGGTACATTCCCCATTGGCCAAGCCGTCGGAACGGCGTCAGAAGCCCGTGGCCCGGCAGGGGCGAAGTGAAGATGGGAAGGTCGAGGCCGCCGCCCTTGCCGGCGACCATCTGGGCCATGCGACGGCCGGCCTGGGCGGAATACATGACGCCGTTGCCGCCATAGCCCATGGCGTAGAACAGCCGCTGGCTCGGGTCCGGCTGGAAGATGCGCGGCATCATGTCGTGACTGACATCCACCCAACCCCACCAGGAGTAGTCGATGTCGATGCCGCGAAGCGCCGGGAACTTGCGGTAGAGACCGGCGAGCAGCAGTTCGAGGTGCTTCGGGTTGCTCGCGTCGCGTCCGGTAATGGCGCTGCGGCTGCCGATCTGCACGCGTCCGTCAGGCAGCATGCGATAGTAGTGGCGGAGTGTGCGCGTATCGGTGAGCGGGATGCGCGTCTTGAAGTTCAGCGCCTGCTGTTCGCTTTCGCTCAAGGGCCGGGTGACGATGGAGTTCGACAGGATCGGCATCAGCCGGTGACGGGTGAGCGCATTCATCCCTGGTGACGTGTAGCCGGCCGTCGCAATGCAGACGGCACGCGCTCGCACCGTTCCACCAGGCGTCGTGAGGTAGTGCACGCCGCCCTTGGCGGTGCAGTCAAGCACCGGGCTCGACGTATGGACCTTGGCGCCCAGCTTGCGGGCAAGCTTGAGGTAGCCGAAGGCGAGCTTTGCCGCATGGATACCCATGCCATCGGGCTCGTACATGGCGCCGCGCGCTTCTTCGTCGCGGACGAAGTCGCGGTGGATCTCGTCGCGCGAAACCATCCGGGCGCGATAGCCGAAGGTATCGTTGAGGACGCGGACCTCGCTTTGCAAAGCCGGCAGCATCTTGTCGCGATGGGCGATATAGAGGTGGCCGCCATCCTGCGGGTCGCAGTCGATCTCCGGCTCGCGGACGAGAGAGCGGAAGAGGTCGAAGCCCTCAGCGATCTCCGCGTGCATCTTGCGGGCAACGTCCACGCCCCAGCGGGCGATCCATTGCGAGCGCTTCAGCCGGCCGGCGGAAATTTGCGCCTGCCCGCCGTTGCGGGTGCTGCAGCCCCAGGCGACACCATTGGCCTCGAGCACCGTTGCCCTGATGCCGTGTTCGCGCGCCAGATGGATGGCGCAGGAGAGGCCGGTATAGCCGGAACCGATGATCGCGACGTCGACATCGATATCGCCCGTGACCGGACCGTCGTCCTCCGGTTCCGGACCGGCCGTGCCGATCCAGTAGGTCGGCGCATAGTCCTTTCCCGTGCCGGGGCTGCGGGCATGGTTGGGGTCATAGGCCGGATCAAACGGCTCTTTGGCAGGCTTCAAGGGGGTGGCGCGCAGTTGCATGGCTTTCGCTCCAGGCCGTCAGTAGCGGGGCTGCAGGACCGGGCGGTTCTTGCGGAACGCCTGCTTGCGCACGATCTTGCCGTTGCGGAAGGTGAAGAGGTCGCAGCCTTCGGCCTCGATGCGGCTGCCGTCGGCAGCCGTGCCGGAAAACGTCCACTCGGAAACGCCGCGGTCACCGTCCACGAAGTGGCTGTGGTTGGCCCATTCGGCATCCGGCATCGATTTCCAGACGCCGCTGAAGGCATCGGCGATCGGACCCGCACCGACGAAACGGTTGCCGTAGACCTCGGGACCGCCAACCGCGTTGAACACGCAATCCTCGGAAAAGAAGTGCATGACCCCATCGATGTCATGCCGGTTGAAGGCATCGAACAAGGTTTTGAGATCGGTTGCCATCAGTGTCATGGTCCTGTCCTTTGGCTTGGTCGTCAGGCATGGCTTCGCCGGAGACGGGAAAGACCGTCTTCAAAAGGCCGCCAGGCCGCATTCAGTTGAAGTGTCGGAGGTGGTCGCCGGTTAGAGGCGGCCCTTCCAGGGGATCAGCGCCTTTTCGAGGTAGCGGATCAAAAGATCGAAGGCGAAGGCGAAGATGCCGATGATGAAGATGCCCATGATCACCGTATCGCTTTCGAGGTTTTCAGCGGCATTCAGAACCATGAAGCCGAGGCCTCGGTTGGCCGCCACCATTTCCGCAGCCACCAGGGTCGTCCAGCCGACGCCGATGCCGATGCGCATGCCGGTGAAGATCTCCGGCAGGGCCGCCTTCATGATCACCTGGCTGATGACCTGTCCGCGGGTGGCGCCCATCGCATAGGCCGCGTGGATCTGCTCGGTGGAGACTGAACGCACCCCTGCCCTTGCGGCAATCGCCATCGGCGCGAAGATCGCCAGATAGATCAGGAACACCTTCGGGAACTCGCCGATGCCGAGCCAGATGATGACGAGCGGCAGGTAGGCGAGCGGCGGCAGCGGCCGGTAGAATTCGATGATCGGATCGAAGAGGCCACGCACGAAACGGTTGACGCCCATCAGCACGCCGATCGGCACGGCCGTCAGCAGCGCCAGCAGGAAGGCGCCGAAGACACGGCCGATACTGGCGAGCGTATGCTGCGACAGCGTCGAGTTCGAGACGCCGTCGGTCATCGCCAGCATGAACTTGCCCCAGACCGCCAGCGGCGACGGCAGGAAGAGCGGCTTGACCCAGCCGCCTTCGGTCACGAGGAACCAGAGGGCGACGATCACGATGGTCGTCGAAAGACTGATGAGGCCGCTGCTGCCGTCACCCGGAGCCCCGAAGATCTTGCCGGCCTTTACGGGCTTGGCGCGTGTCACTCTGTCAAGCATGGGCCATCTCCGGGTTGCCGGACGCACGTTCGTCGCCATAGATGATGCCGAGCACCTCCTCGCGCATGCGGATGAATTCCGGGCTGGACTTGATCGCGCGGGCATTGCCCTCGGCGAGGAAGCGCTTGTTGAAGTTGAGTTCGTAGGTGTGGGTGATGCGGCCCGGACGCGGCGACATCACGATCAGCCGGGAGCCGAGGAACAGCGCTTCCTCGACGCTGTGGGTGATGAAGAAGAACATCTTGTTGGTGAGCTGCCAGACCTTCAAAAGCAGCTCCTGGATGGTCTCGCGCGTCAGTGCGTCGAGTGCCGCCATCGGCTCGTCCATCAGCAGCATGGCGGGATCGCAGGTCAGTGCGCGTGCAATGCCGACGCGCTGCTGCATGCCGCCTGACAGGTGATAGATCATGTGGCGGTGGAAATCCTGCAGGCCGACAAGCGCAAGGTTCTTGGTGGCCAGCTCCCGCCGGGTCGCCTTGTCGACGCCGCGCAGCTTGAGGCCGAACTCGGTGTTCTCGATGACGTTCAGCCACGGCAGAAGCGCGTGCTTCTGGAAGACGACGCCGCGCTCGGCGCCGGGACCGTTCACCTGGTGGTTGCCAAGGGTGATGTCGCCTTCCGAGGGGGCCATGAAGCCCGCCATCAGGTTGAGCAAGGTTGTCTTGCCGCAGCCCGAGGCCCCGAGGGCGACGACGAAGTCTCCGCTGTTGATGGTAAGATTGACGCCTTTCAGGGCGATGATCGCCTGGTCCGAGTAGAGGCCCGGATAGGTCAGACTGATGTTTCTGACGCTCAATGTTTCCATGAGAAATGCCTCCCTGCACCTCGGTCACGGTCTATGATGGTGCGCCGGCCGCTCCTCAACGGACGGCGCAATCGGCAGCTTAGCCTATTGTGCGGCCGCCTTGGCAAAGTCGGCGTTCACGTAAGGCGCATAGTCGTCGAGCGACTGGCTGATCTGCTTCTGCTCGACGAGGAATTTGGCGCTTTCGGTCAGCGCACGCGTGGCGCCGCCGCCGAGCCAGACCTCGGAGGCTTGCTCATCCGCATTCGGGAACGAAAGCAGGCGTAGAGCTTCGACCGTGCTCGGACCATCGCCGCCGATCAGCTTGACGATGCCTTCGACCTGAGGCGATTCCTCGGTCCATGCCGCCTTGTTGGCGTTGTAGTCGGCATAGGCATCGGCCAGAACCTTGGTGAAGGCTTCCATGAGTTTCGGGTTTTCCGCGGCCCAGGCCTTGTCCACCACCAGCCCGTCGAAGGTCGGGACGCTCGCAGCGCCGATTACTTCAGAGTCGGAAATCGTCTTGCCGGTCTTCTGGATTTCCGAGAGCGCCGGCGGCCAGACATAGGCGGCGTCGATATCGCCACGCTGCCAGGCGGCAACGATCTGCGGTGGCTTGAGGTTCAGGATTTCCACCTCGCGCGGATCGACGTTCCAGACCTTGTTCATGCCGACAAGCAGGTGGAAATGCGAGGTCGAGACGAAAGGCACCGCGACTTTCTTGCCTTTGAGATCGGCCGGCGTCTCGATGCCGGAACCGTCGCGGGCGACCAGCGCTTCCGACTGGCCGATATTGTCGAGGATCCAGAAGAGCTGCAGCTCGACGCCGCGTGTCGCGGCAGATGCCGTGCCGGTCGAGCCGAGAACGCCGATCGGCACGTCGCCGGATGCCAGCGCCGTGGTGATGTCTCCGGCCGAGCTGAACTGGCGCCAGTCGATCGCGTAACCGGCTTCCTTGGCGGCTGCGTCGAAGCGGCCATCGGCGATGGCGGCCACGAACGGGCCGACGATCTGCTGGTAGCCGACGACGAGTTTCGTTTCGGCATAAGCGACGCCGGATGCGGCGAGGCTCGCGACTATACTGGCCGCCGCGGCCAGTCGTCTGAAATGTCCATGTAGCATTCGTCTTCCTCCTCTTTGTTTATTCCCTTTTGTTTATTCGCTGACCGTTTCTCCGGTCTTGTTGATGACGATAAGGCCGAGATCCGGCTTGCGTTATATCCAGTCTGGAAGTTGAATAGATCCAGTTTAACGTCGCCAAGGGGAGCAGGCGCCGTGCAGATGAACGTTTCAGAAACCATTTTTTTCATCGACCATGAGAGCGGTATCGGCCTGCAGGCGCAGTTGCGCGAGACGGTCGTTTCGGCCGTGCTCGCCGGACGGGTGCAGCCGCGCGCGCACCTGCCGTCGAGCCGCAAGCTCGCCGATTATCTGCGGATCTCGCGCATCACGGTGACGCTCGCCTATCAGGAACTGATCAACCAGGGTTACGTCGAGGCGGTCAACCGCAGTTCCTATCGCATCTCCGGCAATCCGCCGGGCATGGATGTGGAGGGGGAGCGCCCATCCGCCGGCTCCAATCCGGTCGACTGGAGCCGTAAGATCAAGATGAGCTTCGGCGTCGTGCGCCAGGTTGCCAAGCCGCTTGACTGGCGGCGCTACCCGTTCCCCTTCCTCTACGGCCAGATGGATCCGACGCTGTTCGATCTCAATGCCTGGCGCGACTGCGCCCGCCGGGCTCTGGCGCGCGAGGACTTCGTGCTGATGGCGAGCGACTTTGCTGCGGCCGACGACGTGCGGCTGGTGAACTATATCTGCTCGCGCACGCTGCCGCGCCGCGGCATCCACGCCACGCCGGACGAAATCCTCGTTACCGTCGGCGCGCAGAATGCGCTCTGGATCGTGACTCGATTGATCCTGGAAAAGGGCTCCGCCGCCGTCTGCGAAAACCCTTGCCATCCCGATATCAGCGCTTCGTTGCTGTTGAGCGGTGCGGATGTCACGACCGTCGATGTTGATGGCGAGGGCCTGTCTCCGGATACCCTGCCGGAAAAAGTCGATGCCGTCTTCGTAACCCCGAGCCACCATTCGCCGACCGGCGCGACCATGCCGGTCGACCGACGAACGCAGCTGCTGCAGGCCGCGGAAGAACGGGATTTTGTCATCGTCGAGGACGACTACGAATTCGAGATCAGCTACCTCGCCCCGCCCTCGCCGGCGCTGAAGGCGCTCGATCCGTCGGGTCGGGTGCTCTACATCGGCAGCTTCTCGAAGTCGCTGTTTCCCGGGCTTCGGCTCGGCTACCTCGTGGCACCTGCTCCCTTCATTCGCGAGGCGCGCGCTCTTCGTTCGCTGATGCTGCGTCATCCGCCCGGGCATCTTCAGCGCACCGCGGCTTATTTCCTGGCGCTCGGCCATTATGACGCCGTGCTCCACCGCATGCGGACCGAGTATCATAAGCGCCATGTGATCATGGCCGAGTCCCTGCGCAGGGCGAACCTGAAAGTCGCCGGCTCCTCGACCTTCGGCGGCACGTCCTTCTGGATGGAGGGACCGGCAGGGCTCGACGCCGACCGGCTGGTCAGCGCATTGCGGCAGGACGGCGTGCTGGTCGAATCCGGCTCGCCCTTCTTCCCAAGAAGCGATCAGCCCTGCCGCTACTTCCGGATGGGATATTCTTCAATTCCAAGCACGAGCATTGCCGAGGGCGTCGCCCGCGTTCGCGCCCGCATCGACAGTCTTTGCGGCGGCAGCGAGCAGACCTTCATCGCAAAGTGACAAGTTGACCGTTCGTGGCTTTCCCTGTTGAGCCGAGCGTAGCGGGCTGGTCAGTTTGCAGTTTAGATTGTCGCCATAATCGTATTCAATATTGTCGACAAAGACGTTGACAAATACTTTTGGCGTGCGATGGTGCCGCCTAGCAGCAACGAGCTAGGGAGGAGCAGGTTGATGCAAGGGCTTCAGAAGACAGCGTACTCGCACGTCTTTTCGCGATACCAAACATACCCGCCTGCACCGCCGGGCCGGCACGCCTGACATCTCCTCATTCGCTCGTCATCCAGCATCCAACACAGAACATTGGGTTTCTGAACCGCATCCATAAGCGGCGCAGAGATGTGTCCCTGTTCGAGTTGATGCCCTGGCGTTGGCCATCGAACGACCGCTATCGACAACAGGATCTGGCGCTTCAAGCATTGCCAGGAGGCTTTCGCTTGGGCGCATCGCCATACAAGAACGCCAGTTGATCAAGATCCCCGCATAGGCCCTCAAAGGTCTTTGCGGTGATCGACACGACCGAGAAGGTCATGCCCGCGCCAGCAATAGCTCATGCCACTGGCCGCCCCCATCGGGCGGCGAGACGGACGGCCTGTGCGCCGTTCTTGCCTCTTAAAAAGAAGGTTCCCGCTCAAGGGGACCGGTGACCTCAACAAAGGAGAACAGCAGAATGCTCAAGAAACTGATCCTCGCAGCCGCCATGTCGACGGCGCTTTCCGCGGCGGCTCACGCGGAGACGCTCAAATGGGGCTCTTCGCGCGATATCTACTCGCTCGACCCCTATTCCTATGGCGACAGCTACACGCTGTCCTTCCTCAATCACGTCTATGAGGGGCTCGTGCGCTTTGACGCCGACCTGAAGATCGAGCCGGCCCTGGCGACTTCCTGGGAGACGGTATCGGACACCGTCTGGCGGTTCCATCTGCGCGAGGGCGTCAAGTTCCACAATGGCGCCGATTTCACGGCCGATGACGTGATCGCCTCGCTGACGCGGGTTAGCGATCCGGCATCACCGCTGCGGGGCAACCTCCCGGCCTACAAGTCTGCGAAGAAGGTCGACGACCGCACCGTCGATATCGAACTGACCGGCCCCTATCCCCTGCTCTTGAACGACCTGACGAACATCCACATTTTCGACGCCACATGGCTCGCCGACAACAACTCGCTGAAGCCGACGGATGTCGGCAAGAAGATCGAGGGCTACGCAACCTATCACACCAACGGTACGGGCCCGTTCAAGCTCGAAAGCCGCACGCCCGACAGCAAGACCGTTCTCGTCAAGAACGACGAGTGGTGGGACCCGGCGAAATCCAACATCGATCGCATCGAGTTCACGCCGATCGTCTCGGCCGCAACACGCGTGGCGGCACTGTTGTCAGGCGAGATAGACTTCACTGAGAATGCGCCGGCGCAGGATCTCCCACGCCTTCTCGCGCAGCCGGACCTGAAGGTCATGGAGCGCACGGACCTTCGCACCATCATGATGGGCTTCAACCGCAAGCCGAAACTGGCCGACGGCGTCGACAACAAGTTCAACGACCTGCGTGTCCGCCAGGCCGTCGCCCATGCGCTCGACACAGAGCTCATCCAGAAGCGGGTCATGCGCGGCAAGTCGAGGACAGCGGGTGCGATCGTTGCGCCGGAGATCCCGGGATATGTCGAGGCACTGGACAAGGTCGTACCGTACGATCCCGAATTGTCGAAGAAACTGCTTGCCGAGGCCGGCGCCAGCGATCTCCCCTTCACGCTCGTCTGCACGAACGAGGCCTATGTCAACGAAGAGGAGCTTTGCCAGAGCATCGTCAACATGCTGAGCCGCGCCGGCTTCAAGCCGCAGCTCGACATCGGCCCGACGGCGGCACAGGCGCCCAAGCGCACGGGCGGTCTGTCGGACGTCTACATCATCGGCTGGGCGAACGAGCCGATGCTCGACAGCTACTCGATCCTGCTTCAGATGATCGAAACGAGGAGCGACAAGGCGGGCGTCTTCAACTGGGGCGGCTGGAGCTATCCTGAGATCGACAAGCTGATCATCCAGGCCTCGACGGAAATGGACCGGACGAAGCGGCTCGATCTGCAGACCAAGGCAATGCAGATGGTCAAGGACGAGATCATCATGCTGCCGCTGCACCAGCAGCCAATGGCCTGGGTGATGAGCAACAAGATCGATAAGGTCGCTCAGCTCGCCGACAACAAGCCGCGCCATTGGCTCACGCATATCGCGGAGTAGCCCTGTTGCGGAGCTGGAACGGCGGAACGTTGCGGCTCCCCTTCACTACCAGATAGGCTCAACCGGAGCCGGCAGCGTGGATGCTGCCGGCTCCCTTCGCCTCTTGTCCGTCTAGATCAGCCAGTCGGCGTCGAGCGCATAGGCCTCGATGGAATCGATCTGCATCTCCGCCCCATCGTCAAATTCGCCATCGGGCGAACCGGCCATTCCGCCGACCGCGAGATTGACGAGCATATACATCGGCTCGTGTATGTCCGCTGGGGTATCGGCGCGGGCGATCTCCGTATCGTCGAAGTACCAGACGATCTCGTCTTCCGTCCAAAGCACGCCGTAGTCATGGAACCCTTCGGTATCGGCGACTTGCGCGCCGTCTCGGACGATCGTGTGCTCGCCGTTTTCGTTGGAATGGGCGGTGGTGATGACGGTGTTGGCGTCCTGCCCGCGCATTTCGACAACATCAAGCTCCGGCGGCCAGGAACCGTCGGCGGGGAGCAGCCAGAAAGCGGGCCAGGCGCCTTGATCGTCCGGCATGTCGGCCCGCATCTCGAAGTAGCCGTAGGTCTGGGCAAAGGACGAATAGGTCGTCAACATCCCGGACGTGTAGTCATAACCGCCGATCTCGGACTGGATCGCCTCCGGTGCACGTTCTGCGGTGATCGTTAGAACACCATCCTCGACCGAAAACGGGTTGGCGGATGCGGTCGGCCCGTAGCCCGGATTGATGTACCATTGCAGCTCACCGTTTTCCGAGAGCGTCGCCCCCTCCTCCGGCGCCCACCAGTATTTCGCGTCCCAAACGCCGCTTGCACCGTCGATGAGCTGAAGCGTGTCGAAATCGTCCGAGAAGGTCTGCGTCAGGCCGGATCGGTCCAGGCTCAACTGGAACTGGCCTTCTTGCAATTCATCGGCTGTGGTATCGGCCAGGACCAGGCTTTCGCCATCGTCGAGATGGAGGCGGAGATCGTTTCCCTCCTGGGCCGCATTCGCCAGCAACTCGTCGAACGAAGTGATCCCGTATCCGTCGAGGCGAATGGTATCGTTGGAACTGAAATCGGCGACAAGGTCACTGCCGTTGCCGCGCTCGAGCACGAAGGTATCCGCACCGCCGGAACCGATCAGCACGTCGTTGCCTACCCGTCCATCGATGGTCTGGCTGCCGGAGCCACCGGTAATGATGTTGTCGGCGCCGTTGCCGAAGGCGTGTCGGCCGTCACCGGTGACGGTCAGGTTTTCGAAGTTCTCCGGCAAACTGTAGCTCATCCAGGTATCGATCGTGTCGATCCCTTCGCCGGCTGCCTCTTCGGCCCGGTTCGCCGATGAATAGAGGTAGTAGATGTCGTCGCCCGTGCCGCCGAACATGGTCACATCGACGGAACTGTCGCCCCAGATCGAATCGTTGCCGGGTGTTCCGTAGAGCGTGGACCCGGATCCGGTTGCGGAAAACCATGCGGTCGAACTTCCGCTGTAATGGAGCGGTTGTCCGAGGGCGTTCATGGCTGTTCTGCTCATCGAGAAGTCTCCTGTTTACTGGAGTGCCCCTTCCCGATGAACACCTCTAGCATCTAGAGCTGTGGCCTGTCGCCCACACCGGCGACATTTGCGAAGAATCTCGAATGAAGGCCTTTGGCTTGGAAGCCGAAAGGGTGTCAGAACCACCAACCGAAAGCGGGCGCATCGGTCGGACCGACCTAGGCGTATTTGGACGCGAGAAGGGCTGCGAGCTCTGCCTGACAGTTTACGAGCGGGCGCGTGTCCTGACTGGCTTTTGCCATCGCCATAGCGCCGGAATAGGCGGCGATGATGAGGGTCGCGAGACTGTTAGGTTGAATGTCGGCGACGCGTTTCAGGCGGATGTCTTCGTGGAATCGCGCCGCCAGCGCTTTCTCCCAGGCGTCGAAAATCGCACCCAGTGCCTCCTGCATCTCGTCATCGTGCTTGGAGACTTCGATCGCCATATTGTTCAGCGGGCAGCCGGAGACGGAACCGTTCTCGGAGAGTTCGTTGATGATCTCGGTGAAGATCTGATCGATTGCTGCAAGCGTATCGCTGGAGGCATGCAGCGGTTCGATCCACGTCTGCCGCACCGCCTCGGCGACGCGGTCGCGGATAACGGCCAATCCAAGTTCCCGTTTGGCTGGAAAGTGGTGCGCCATGGCGCCCCCCGATACGGAGGCCTTCGCGCGCAGTTCCGACATTCCCGTCGCGAGGTATCCTTGCGTGACAAAGGCCTGGTAGGCCGCATCCACGATCCTGCGGCGCACCGCTTGCGGGTCGTTGGTTCTTTTGTGTTCGATCATGACCGTCACCTGAAAATCCGATTCAGATAGTGCCTTGACAAAACAGGTCAATCAACCTGTTATTGGAAACAGGACAATCGACCTGTTTTGGAGGAATCATGAAACCGCACGCCGTTTACGAACTTCGCCGCTACCGACTTCATCCCGGCGGAAGGGAGCGTCTGATCGATCTGTTCGACCGCGAATTCGTCGACCCGCAGGAAGCGCTTGGAATGCGTGTCGAAGGTGAATTCCGCGACTGTGGTGATCCCGACGCCTTCGTCTGGGTACGGTCCTTTGCGGATATGGAGACGCGAACGGAGGCGTTGGCGGCCTTTTATTCGGGGCCGGTCTGGAAGGAGCATGGATCTCTAGCCAACGAGACGATGCTCAACTCGGACAACGTATTGCTGCTGAAGCCTGTCGCCGGCACACAGCCGTTTGCTCGCAATCTCGCAAGGGAGAAGGAGGCACGGTCGACCAAAGGTCTCGTCACTGTGAACATCTGCTCGCTGGCCCCCGGCACGGAGGACCGTTTCGCCGCATTCTTCATCGCCGAGGCGCTGCCGATCCTCGAAGAAGCCGGCGCTCGCATCGAGGCGGTCTTCGTCACCGAGCGCAGCGCAAACGCCTTCCCAAGGCTCCCCGTCCGTGAAGGCGAGACGGTGTTTGTCTGGTTTGAAATGCATGAGGACGAGGACGGCTTTTCACGGCATCAGGAGCGGTTGAGCAACGACGTCAGGTGGACCAGTGAGGTCTTTCCTCGAATGGATAGCCAGTGCTGGCGAAGGATCGAGGTTTCGAGGCTGACCCCGACGTCGCGCTCGCTCTGCACCCTGTAGCCGTCGCTCATCCACTATGGCTCGGCACGCATAGGCGATAACCGCCGGGAACGTATCCTGGCGGAACCAAACCGGCCTCCAAACGTTGTGTTGGGTTAGGGGAGGCACGGGATGAAACACACGGATGTTCGAACAGTCGACAACTCCCAGATCAAACATATCTGGGACGTCGCGGATTATTGCCGGCGGACCGGCATTCACAAGACCGAAGAGCTGCGCCTGATCAAGGTGCTTGGCAGATACGCAACCAGCCACGAGCTTCAGATGAACATCGTGCGCGTTCAGACGCGCATCCGCTGAAGCTTCAATTTCGGAATTGCGCGAACGATCACCGGCGTGTTCGGTGGCCGATTTCGCTTTTTGGCCATTCAAAAATTTCTGAGCGTCTTAGGTAGCTTAGTCGACGAACTTGACGATGACGCCAGGCTTGACCATCGCCGCCAACTCCTCCGCATCCCAGTTGGTTAGGCGAACGCATCCGTGCGATCCGGACTTGTCGATCATCGAAGGCTCCGGCGTCCCGTGAATTCCGTAGGTGGGCTTCGAGAGATCGATCCAGACGGTGCCGACCGGCCCGTTCGGGCCACCCGGCAAGGTCAGGACCTTTCGGTTATCGCCCTGCTTGAAGTTGATCCTGGGATTGTAGACATAGGGCGGCATCCGGGCGACGCCTTTGACCTTGTGCGTTCCCGAAGGAGACGGTGTCTCCCGGCTGCCGATCGTCGCCGGATAGGCCGCGATCAGCGTACCATCGGCGCTAAGCGCCAAGATTTGACCGGTGCGCCGGTGTGCTTCGATACGTTGGACCGTTCCTTGCCTCGCAGCCCCTGGGTTCACAACGGAGACCGTATCACCGACCGAGAACGCTGAAATCGGATTGAGCGCCCTGAGGAGATCGATATCCATGTGGAAGCGCTCTGCCAGCCTCTCGGCGACGCTCGTGTATCCGAGCTGATCCATCTTCGCCTGCTCGGAATAGTCTTCGGGAATCTCAGCCACCAGCCCTTTGACGTCGTCCTCGGAGATGACATAGGGCTCGACCACCGTCGTCTGCTCCAACAGTCGCCCGATCACGTCGGCGTCCAGTTTTCCGTCAGCGGGCAGGCCTTGCATGGTCTCGAAGGCGGCGATCGCCTTGGCGACATTCTCGCCGGCGAAACCATCGATCACGCCGGGCGAAGCCCCTGCCCGATCGAGAAGAACCTGAAGCCGGACGATGGCGGGATCTGGCGTGTCCGAGGTCTCGGTCCTTCGTTCCAGCGATGTGGGCGTGATCGACGCACGGTCGATGGTTTCTGGCTGAAGCGCCTGGGCATTGGCCAGACCGGCGGGGGATAGCAGCACTACCGCCGCCAATAGAACCTTGTTTTCCATGATCGCTCAATCGATCAGGGCGCTGATTTGTTCCCGCCTCGCAGCTCCAAGATGCTGTTTTCTCAAGAGCAAACGGTATCGGTCTTTCGGTCTTTTCGCCGCCGCCAATCGTCCCAAATCCGTGGCCAGATACGCGCGCCACCGCCGCGTCCGAGAAAGTCTCTTGACAGAACATGAAACTCGAAATCTTATTGTAAAGCGTTTTAGTAAATCGGTTTACAACGGCAAGGGATGGAGCCAAGGTGACCACACGACGCGTCACAGGTCTGAAGGATGTAGCCCGAGCTGCCGGCGTTTCCGTGACGACGGTGTCACGCCTGCTGAACGGATCGCTCGACCTGCCCTTCGAGACGAAGAAGCGGATCTCGGATGCGATCCGCGACCTCAATTACCAGCCCAACCCGCATGCCCGCCGGCTCAGCCGCGGTCGTTCCGACACCATCGGTCTTGTCGTTCCCGATATTGCCAACCCCTTCTTCGCGACGCTCGTGGCAGCCGTCGAAGAAGAGGCGGATACCCGCGGTCTTGCCGTCTCGCTTTACGCCACCCTGAACCGGGCCGGTCGTGAGGTCGCCTATCTTCAACTGATCGAACGCAATCATGTCGACGGCCTGATCTTTGTCACCAACCACCCGGATGACGGTCAACTCGCCACCTTGATAAACCGCACCGGCAAAGTCGTGATCGCCGACGAAGACGTCCCGGGCGCCCAGGCACCGAAGCTGTTCTGCGACAACGAGATGGGCGGATCGCTCGCCGGCCGGCATCTGGCCGAATTCGGGCATAGGGATGTGCTCTTCGTCGGTGGCCCCGAAGCGATGATCAGTTCGCGTCGGCGCTTCAACGGTCTTGAGCAGGCGCTGCGCGATGCGTTCGGCGAAGATTTCCGGCTGTCAAAATACGCCGGCGACTACACCGTGACCTTTGGTCGGCAGGCGGCGAAACGCTTCATCGAGGAAGGCCGCCCGGCAACGGCGATCTTCGCCAGCTCGGACGAAATCGCCATCGGCATGATCGAGGTCTTCCGTGACCAGGGGGTGTCCGTTCCTGACGATGTCTCTGTCATCGGCTTCGACGATGTCGGCCCGCTGCATCTTTTCGGTCCGCCCATGACCGCCATTCGCCAGCCGGTCCGAGCGATCGGCGAGCGCGCCCTCTCCCTTCTTCTCGAAACAAACTGGCAGGGCAAGCAGGCTCTCGTCGAAGAGCTCCTGCCAGTCGAAATCGTCGTGCGGAAATCCGTTGCTCCGCCGGCGAAACGATAAATCACGCAATGGAGAACCAACAGAGGATGAGAACATGAACTGGAATTTGAAACGCAGGACCTTAATCGCCACGCTTGGTTTTACGGCATTGACGACCCTCGGCGCGGCTCTTTCGCCAGCCCTTGCCGCCGAAAAGACTTTCGCACTCGTGCAAATCAACCAGCAGGCGCTTTTCTTCAATCAGATGAACGAAGGCGCGCAGAAGGCAGCTGACGCTGCCGGCGCGAAGCTCGTCATCTTCAATGCCAACAACGACCCGGCTGCACAGAACAGTGCGATCGAAACCTACATCCAGCAGAAGGTCGATGGCATCGCCGTCGTCGCAATCGACGTCAACGGCATCATGCCGGCGGTCAACCAGGCGGCCGAAGCCGGGATCCCCGTCGTTGCCATCGATGCAATCCTTCCGGAAGGCCCCCAGAAGGCGCAGATCGGCGTCGACAACGCCACGGCGGGCGCCGACATGGGCAAGTTCTTCCTCGACTACATCAAGACCAACGCCGATGGCAAAGCCAAGATCGGTGTCGTCGGCGCGCTTAACTCGTTCATCCAGAACGTTCGTCAGGAGGGATTTGAAAAGACGATCAAGGATGTCGACGGCATCAGCTCGGCCGGCGTCGTCGATGGACAGAACGTGCAGGACAACGCACTTGCGGCCGCCGAGAACCTGATTACCGGCAACCCCGACCTGACCGCGATCTATGCGACCGGCGAGCCGGCCCTGATGGGCGCGATCGCCGCGGTTGAAAGCCAGAGCAAGCAGGATAGCGTCAAGGTCTTCGGTTGGGATCTTACCGCCCAGGCGATTGCTGGCATCGACGCAGGTTATGTCACCGCCGTGATCCAGCAGGATCCTTCTGCCATGGGCGCCGCTGCGATCGACGCCTTGAAGAAGGTCTCCGACGGCGGCAGCGTCGAGAAGACCATCGCCGTGCCGGTAACGATCGTCACCAAGGACAACGTCGAGCCATATCGGGCGATCTTCAAATGATGACGACTGAAAGACAGCATCCTCCCGCTGTCGCTGGTGTCGGGGGGGCTTTGCCCTCCCGCACCGGTGTCAGCCCCCGCGTGTCCCTCAAGGGGATCGTCAAAACGTTCGGATCGCACCAGGCGCTGCGCGGCGTCGACCTCGATATTTATCCCGGCGAATGCCTTGGCCTCGTCGGCGACAATGCCGCCGGCAAATCGACGCTGACCAAGGTCATATCGGGAACCTACATTCCCGATGGCGGAACCATTACCCTGGAAGGCGAAGAGGTCCGGTTCTCAGGACCTGCAGATGCGCGCAACCGCAACATCGAAATGGTCTTTCAGGACCTGAGCCTTTGCGACCACATCGACGTGGTCGGCAATCTCTTCCTCGGCCGAGAAATCAGCAAGGGACCATTCCTCGACACGAAGACCATGCTCGCCGAAGCACGCAAGATGCTCGACGCGCTGGAAATCCGCATTCCGCGGCTGACCGGCAAGGTCGCCCAGCTCTCGGGTGGACAGCGCCAGGCGATCGCGATCGCGCGTGCCGCATCGTTCAATCCGAAGGTCCTGATCATGGACGAGCCCACCTCGGCGCTTGCCGTGGCGGAGGTCGAAGCCGTGCTCGCGCTGATTAACCGCGTCAAGGCAAAGGGCGTCTCGGTCATCCTGATCACCCATCGCCTCCAGGACCTGTTCCGGGTCTGCGACCGCATTGCCGTCATGTACGAAGGCACCAAGGTGGCAGAGCGCGAAATCGGCAAGACCAACCTGGAAGACCTCGTCAAGCTGATCGTCGGGGAAGGAGCCAAGCAATGACGGCCTACACCGAACGCGCGAAAGGCTCGCCAGCGGCAGACTTCCTCTCGGAAAACGCCCAGGTCCTGTCGATCGCCTTCTTCTTCCTGGCCTGCGTCGTCTTTTTCGCGGCCACGACCGATACCTTCATGACGCTCGGCAACATCCTGAACGTCATCCGCCAGGCAGCGCCGATCCTCATCGTCGCCGTCGCCATGACGCTGGTGATCATCACCGGCGGCATCGATCTGTCGGTCGGCTCGCAGGTCGCCCTGGTCAATGCGGTCGCCGCCATCGTCTTGGCGATGGGGTATCCCTGGCCTCTCGTCGTCATCGCGATGCTGTTCTTCGGCGCTTTTCTCGGCTTCGTGCAGGGATGGTTCACCGCCTATCAGGGGATTCCGGCCTTCATCGTCACGCTTGCCGGCCTGTCGATCCTGCGCGGCTTGGCGCTCTATCTGACGCAGGGCTATTCGATCCCGATCAAGGATGCCCCGGGCTTCTTCATGCTCGGCCGCGGTGAATTGCTGGGTATTCCGATGCCTGCCCTGATCGCGGTTGCGGTCGCGGTCGCTGGTTATGTCGTCATTTCCTCGACCAAATACGGCCGCCAGGTCGTGGCCGTCGGCTCCAACATGGAAGCCGCCCGTCGCGTCGGCATGCCGGCAAAATGGGTGATCGCTTCGGTCTACATGATCGCCGGGGTCGCCTGCGCCCTTGCCGGCCTCTTGATCGCCGCGCGCCTCGGCTCCGGCTCGTCGAATGCAGCGGTCGGCTTCGAACTACAGGTCATCGCCGCGGTCGTGCTCGGCGGCACGTCGCTGATGGGCGGCCGCGGCACCATCCTCGGCACCGTGCTCGGCACCATGACGATCGCGGTCATCGGTAACGGCCTCATTCTCATGCATATCTCGCCGTTCTTTACGCAGATTGTTACCGGCGCGATCATTCTCGTTGCGATCTGGCTCAACACCCGGATCTTCACCGCCAACTTCCGCTTCGGCGGCAAGAGATGACCGTCATGAGCAAGGAGTTGTCAGAAGGACATGTGCGGTCCGGCAAGGTGATGACGGTGAACGGCGCGATCGGCGCGGGCCAGCTCGGCATCACACTGATGCACGAGCACATCCTCAACGATTGCCGCTGCTGGTGGAACGCGCCGCAAACGAAGGAGCGTCAGTATCTCGCTGAAGGCTTCGTCTGCATGGAGATCCTCGGCGAACTGCGCCAGGACCCCTTCGTCAACAAGCACAACATCACGCTTGACGACGAACCCCTGGCGATCGCCGAATTGCAGGCTTTCGCGACTGAAGGCGGCCGCACGGTGGTTGAACCCACCTGCAAGGGCATCGGCAGAAACCCGCTCGCCTTGCAGCGGATCTCCAGGGCGACGGGCCTCAACATCGTGATGGGAGCTGGATACTATCTCGCTTCTTCGCATCCCGCCGAGGTCGCCGACATGAGCGTCGACCAGATCGCCGATGGCATTGTCCGCGAGGCCATCGACGGTGTCGACGGCACGGGCGTGAAAATCGGGCTGATTGGCGAGATCGGCGTCTCCTCCGATTTCACTCCAGCGGAGGAGAAGTCCCTGCGTGGGGCCGCACGGGCGCAGGTCCGGACCGGCCTGCCGCTGATGGTGCACCTGCCCGGCTGGTTTCGGCTCGGCCATCGGGTGCTCGATGTCGTCGCCGAGGAAGGGGCGGATCTGCGCCACACCGTGCTTTGTCACATGAACCCGTCCCACGACGATTTCGCCTATCAAAGCGAGCTCGCCGAGCGCGGTGCGTTCATCGAATACGACATGATCGGCATGGACTTCTTCTATGCCGATCAGCAGGTGCAGTGCCCGAGCGACGAAGAGGCAGCACGAGCGATCGCCAGGCTGGTGGACGCCGGCCACATGGACCGCATCCTGCTCTCGCACGATGTGTTCCTGAAGATGATGCTCAGCCACTACGGAGGCAACGGCTATGCCTACGTCCTGCGCCACTTCCTGCCGCGCCTCAAGCGGCATGGACTGGACGACGGCGCGCTCGACAGAATGATGCGGGACAATCCCCGCTCGGTATTCCAAACCGGGGCCTGACATCGGCTCCCAACGCAATTCAAGACATACGGATAGACCATGACAAAGAAAGTGCTTCTCGTCGGTGAGAGCTGGGTAAGCTCCGCCACCCACTACAAAGGTTTCGACCAGTTCGGCAGCGTCACCTTCCATCTGGGCGCGGAACCGCTCGTCAAGGTGCTCAAGGACAGCGAGTTCGAGCTGACCTACATGACCGCACACGACGCCGTGGACCAGTTCCCCTATGAGATGGCCGGCCTCGACCAGTATGATGCGATCATCCTGTCGGATATCGGCGCCAACTCGCTGTTGCTGCCGCCGGCGGTATGGCTGCATTCGCGCACCGTTCCGAACCGCTTGAAGCTCATCAAGGCCTGGGTCGAAAAGGGTGGAGCGCTGCTGATGGTCGGCGGCTACTTCTCCTTCCAGGGAATCGATGGCAAGGCCCGCTGGCGCCGCACGGCCGTCGAAGACACGCTTCCGGTGACCTGCCTTCCCTATGACGACCGCGTCGAAATTCCCGAGGGCGCGGTTGCAGACGTCGTCAAGCCGGATCATCCGACCATGGCGGGGCTTTCGGGCAGCTGGCCGCTGCTTCTTGGCGTCAATGAGGTGGAGGTTCGCGATGGAGCGGAGGTCATCGCCCGGCTCCCAGAAGACCAGGGCGGGCATCCGCTGCTCGTGCTTGGCGGCTTCGGCAAGGGGCGCACCGCCGCCTGGACGTCCGATATCGGCCCCCACTGGCTGTCGCCGGCATTCTGCGAATGGGAGGGCTACGGCCGCCTCTGGAAGAACATCCTTGGGTGGATGACGGAAACGGCGCGCTAAGCACAGCGAGGATCGCGCGCTAGGGAGAGCCTAGCGCGCGGCGAGGATCGCTTGCAACTGCTCGATCGACGGAAACGCCGAACGGGTTCCGGGACGGCTGACAGTGATGGCGGCGGCCCGTGTTGCATGTTCGATCGCGGTGCGATCGAGGCGAGTGCCACGAAGTGCGGCGGATGCGAGCGCCACCGCCATAAACGTGTCGCCCGCGCCCGTCGTGTCGACGACGTCGCATTCGACGGCGCCGATCCGGACACTGCTTTCGGCGGTGACGAGCATGGCTCCGTCGCCGCCGAAGGTCAGAACGACTTCGCGAACGCCGGCCGCAAGCAGCTTGCGGGCAGCCTCTTCGCCGCTGGTGCCGGTCATCGCCTGCGCCTCGCCCTGGTTGAGGAAAGCGATGTCGATCAAGGGCCACAGGGTGCCGAAATAGGGACGCAAGGGAGACGGATTGAAGGCGGTGATCATGTGACGAGCGCGTGCAGCTTCAAGGATGCCGCGTGTCGTTTCGTCCGACAGGTTTCCCTGGAGCACCGCGAGGTCGCCGGGGACCGCGTCGGTCAGCGGAGCGATGGCGTCGGCAAGCGTGAGGTTCTGGGCTGAATCCGTGGTCGTGATGTTGACGTTCTCGCCATCCGGCGTGGTCAGCACGATCGAGAAGTCGGTGGACTTGCCGAGGACCGGCACAAGCCTGCTGACGACCGGCTCGCTCGCCAGATGCTGGCGGATCATGTCGGCGCGAAAACCGTCGCCGAAGGCTGCGACAAGGCTCGTCAGTAGGCCCGTGCGGGCCATGACGACAGCCTGGTTCGCGCCCTTGCCACCGAGGTCCCGGGACCGCTGGCTACCGTGGATCGATGCGCCCGCGGCCGGCATTTCCGACACGGCGATGGTCTCGTCCACCGTCACATTACCGATTACGTAAGCGTGCATGAACATACCTTCGAAAGGGAGAGAAATGCAGGAAATATCTGACAAGTCCTCAAGCGCCATAAGGGAAATATTCGGGACTGACAAGGTTCTGATCGGCATGATCCATTGCCCCGCATTCCCCGGCGCGCCGCGCTATCGGGGCGCCGATATGTCCGCGATCTACGACGCCTGCATGCGCGATGCCGAGGCCTTGGTCGAGGGTGGGCTGCATGGCCTGATGATCGAAAATCACGGCGACGTGCCGTTCTCCAAACCGGAAGATATCGGCCACGAAACGGCGGCCTTCATGTCGGTCGTCACCGACCGGATCGCCCGGGCGACGGGTGTGCCGCTCGGCATCAACGTTCTTGCCAATGCGCCGATCCCGGCCTTTGCCATCGCCATGGCGGGCGGCGCCAAGTTCATTCGCGTCAACCAGTGGGCCAATGCCTATGTCGCCAACGAAGGCTTCATGGAAGGGCGGGCCGCAGAGGCGATGCGCTACCGCTCCCTGCTGCGCGCCGAGCACATCAAGGTCTTTGCCGACAGCCATGTGAAGCACGGCGCCCACGCCATCGTTGCCGATCGCTCGATCCAGGAACTGACGCGCGACCTCGCCTTCTTCGACGCCGATGGCGTGATCGCCACCGGTCAGCGCACCGGCAATACGGCAACCATCGAGGAAATCGAGGAAATCGGCTCGGCGACGAACCTGCCGCTTCTGGTTGGCTCCGGCGTGACCAAGGACAACATCGTCGAAATCCTCAAGCGCACCAACGGCGTGATCGTCGCCTCGTCGCTGAAGCAGGGCGGGGTCTGGTGGAACCCGGTCGATATCGAGCGAGTGAAGGCTTTCCGCGCCGCTGCCGAACCCGCGCTGGAGGCGTGACGATGGCGGCTGAAACGCTTTCGCAACAGATCCTGCGGGAGAACGCCGCCGTCTTCGAAGCCATGGTGAACCATCGCTTCGTCGAGGACATAGTCATGGAGCGCCTGCCCACACCGGTTTTCGAACGCTATCTCGTCTATGAGGGCGCGTTCGTGGAAACCGCGATCTCGATCTTCGCCTTTGCGACGGCCAAAGCCGAGACAATCGAACAGAAGCGCTGGCTGATTGCCGTTCTGGACGCGCTCGCCAACCAGCAGATCGCCTATTTCGAACGGATTTTTGCGGCGCGCAACATCGATCCCGGGGCCTACGATCTCGATGTCGCCGAGGTCGAGGCTTTCCGGGCGGGCATGCTGGAGATCGCCCGAAACGGCGGTTTCCTCGATACCGTCGCTGCCATGTTTGCGGCCGAGTGGATGTACTGGACCTGGTCGAAAAGGGCCGTCCGCTCATCGTTTGCCGATCCGCACTTGAAGGAATGGGTCGAGATGCACGCCGATGATGAGTTCGCGGCCCAGGCGAAGTGGCTGAGCCGAGAACTGGATGCGGCCGGCAACACGCTCGACGCTTCCGAGCGCAAACGCCTGAGCGCTATCTTCGGGCGAGCGCAGCAACTGGAAATCGCCTTTCATGATGCAGCCTACAGCTGATCAAGGCGACATGTGAGAACGGCCATGACCTCTCGAACAACGATCAACGGCAAGCGCCTGCTCAAGCGTCTCGACGATTTCGCAAGGATCGGCGGGACGCCGGCCGGCGGCGTCAACCGGCAGGCTTTGTCGCCGGAAGATCGCGCCTCCCGCCTGATGCTGGCGGAACTCGCGATTGCGCGCGGTTTTCGCGTCTTTCAGGATCCGATGGCAAACCTGTTCATCAGGCGGGAGGGCCGTTTTCCTCATCGCCCGCCGTTCGTCATCGGCAGCCACCTCGACAGCCAGCCAACCGGCGGGCGCTATGACGGGGCACTCGGCACCCTGACGGCCTTTGAGGTGATGGAGAGCCTCGAAGATTCCGGCATCGAGACCGATCTTCCGCTTGAGGTCGTCGCCTGGACCAACGAGGAAGGAAGCCGCTTTGCCCCAGGCACGATGGGATCGATGGCTTTTGCCGCCGGCGCCATCCCCGAGGCCTGGTCCGATCTTCGCGGGCGCGACGGAGCGTCGTTCGTCGACGAGTTGGAGGCAACACTGAAAGCCTTGCCGGACGCCGAAATGCGCCCGCTTGGCTTCCCGATCTCCGGATACCTGGAGCTTCATATCGAACAGGGCCCGTCGCTCGAGCGGGAGAACATACCGGTCGGTATCGTCTACGGCATCCAAGGCACGCGGTGGTTGGAGGTTACGATCGAGGGACAGGCAGCGCATGCCGGCACGACGGCGCTTGAATTCCGTCGCGACCCGATGGCCGCCGCCGTGGCCGCGCTTGAACCACTTTACAAGAATGCCATGCCGAGCGACCCGCGCGCACGCTTTACCGTCGGCCGCTTCGCAGTCGAACCAGGTTCGGTGAACGCGATACCAGGTTCGGTCACGTTTACAGTCGATCTGCGCCACCCGGAGACCAAAGCCATCGACGACCTGGAGGCGCGGGTCCGGCAGGCATGTGCCAGCGCCTCCAACGCCAACGGTTGCCAGAGCGCAGCGCGGCAAATCTTCGACATGCCGCCCGCCCTCTTCTCGGACGACCTGCTCGCCTGTCTCGATCGCGCCGCCGCCTCGCTCGGGTTGAAGACCAAGCGCATGCTCTCCGGTGCCTTCCACGATGCCCTGTTCGTCAGTCGCGTCGCGCCGGCAGCCATGATCTTCGTGCCTTGCCGAGACGGGCTCAGCCACAACGAAGCGGAATATGTCGAGCCCGCGCATTCCATCGACGGTGCCCGTATGCTGCTTGCCGCAACCCTCGAAGCGCTAGCCGCGAGCACATAGGGGCAGCCCGGGGCAACCAAAGCGCAAGCGCGCTCCGCTTATGATGGCGAATATGCTATCCGAATGTGCCGCATCCGGGTGGACGATATTTTTTTTCGTCGACCATGGATGAGAAATCGCATCGGCTCCGTATATGCGGGTATGGATTCGAAAAAGGGTGCTTTCGACGTTATTGGGCAGCTGGCCGCGCTGCGGCGCTATGCGCGTTCGCTCGCGCGCAATTCGCCCGACGCTGAAGATCTCGTCCACGATGCCCTGGTGAGAGCCTACGAGCGGCGCTCGACATTCCGATCGGGCGCGAACCTTCGGAACTGGCTCTTCGCCATCGTTCGCAACGCCCATATCGATCGCGTGCGGTCGGCGATGTCGCGCGGCCAGCGTGACGGCCAGACGGCGCAGGAAGCGGCGTCGTCCTACCCGGCCCACCAGGAACACAGCGTCCGGCTCGCGCAGGTTCGCGAAGCGTTCATGCTGTTGCCGGAAGAGCAGCGCGAAGCCCTACATCTCGTTGCGGTCGAAGATCTCTCCTACCAGGAAGCGGCCGATATACTCGACATTCCCGTCGGGACCTTGATGTCGCGCGTCTCGCGCGCACGAGCGGCGCTCAGAGATTTCGAAAGCGGTCGGAAGAAGCCCAACCATCTGAAGCTTGTCGGAGGCGACAATGACTGATGTCGATACGATCACCGATGGCGATCTCGACGCCTACATCGACAATCAGCTGGATGCGACCGGTCGACTACGGGTCGAGACCTGGCTTGCCAGGAACCCGGATGCGGCGGCGCGCGTCATGGCCGACCTTGGCATGCGCACCACGCTCAAGCTGGCGATGACGTCGGACGCCGTTGCCGGTCGTCCGGAAACGCGCGAAGCGGCTCGGCGCCTTTCATCTGGCCTGGCCAATGCGCGCGTTTGGAACGCGCTGCACAAGGTTGCGGCGGTCGGCTTGCTGGTGTCGGTCGGGTGGATTGCCCATTCGGCTGTCGGCCCGAGCGAAGTCAATGCCTCGGCCCATCCGCCGGCATTCGTGGAACACGCCATCCGCGCCCATCAGACCTCGCTCGTCCGGGCGGGAATGCCGTCGCAGCCGGAGGTCCAGACCTACGACCGGGACGACATTCGTGCCGCGACCGCCATCGTCATGCCGGAGTTGCCGAAGGGCTGGAACGTCGTCGATGTCCAGGTATTCCCGTCGGAATTCGGACCCAGCGTCGAGATGAGCGTCAAGACCGATGCGGGCACGGTCATTTCACTTTTCGCCGGCAGGCCCGGTCGCTTTGCGGTCGAACCCGTGAAGGACCTCAACCTATCCAATGCCGAGGCTGCCTGGTGGCAGGTCGGCGAGGTTGCCTATGCCGTCGTTTCAAGCACGCCGGGCATCGGCCTCAGCGACGAGGCCGAGCTTCTCAAGAACTCACTTTACTGAGGAAACCTTCATGTATCAGAACCAGAACCGCTTCGGCGGTATGAGCCAGGCTTCGGCCGCCGCCCTCGACGAGGGCCTTCGCCAGCACATGCTGCGCGTGTTCAACTATATGGGCCTCGGCCTCGTGGTGACGGGCCTCGTCGCCTTCGTCGTCGGTACCACTCCGGCGCTTTACGTGCCGATCTTCTCCACCCCGCTGAAGTGGGTGGTGATGCTGGCGCCCCTCGCCTTCGTCTTTTTCTTCTCGTTCAAGATGCACTCGATGTCGGCATCTTCGGCGCAGATGACCTTCTGGGCCTTCTGCGCCGTCATGGGTCTGTCGCTCGCCTCGGTGTTCCTGGTCTTTACCGGCGCCAGCATTGCCCGCACCTTCTTCATCGCCGCCACCATGTTCGGCGCGACGAGCCTCTACGGCTACGTGACGAAACGGGACCTCGCGAAGTTCGGTTCGTTCATGATCATGGGCCTGATCGGCGTGATGATCGCTTCGATCGTCAACATCTTCCTCGGCTCCAGCGCTCTTCAGTTTGCCGTCTCGGTGATCGGCATCGTCGTCTTCGTCGGCCTGACCGCCTGGGACACGCAGAACATCAAGGAGCAGTATGCCGACAACTTCGACCAGGAATCCCAGCAGAAGCTGGCGGTCTTCGGCGCCCTCTCGCTCTACCTGAACTTCGTCAACATCTTCCAGCTGCTGCTGAACTTTACCGGCCAGCGCGAAGAATAACTGTCGCCGATATCAAGGACATATCTCATGGATCGCAATGATCAGCAGGCCATCGACGGCCTGTTCTCCAAGCTCGCCCAGGCGGAGCGGCAATCCGCTCCGCGCGACGCCCACGCGGACCGCTTCATTCAGGAGCGGATCGGCCAGCAGCCGGGCGCGCCCTATTACATGGCGCAGACGATCGTTGTGCAGGAGCAGGCGCTGGAGGCGGCTCAACGCCGCATCGAGGAACTGGAAGCGCGCGGCGCACAGAGCCAGCAGCGCGGTGGCTTCTTCGCCTCGATGTTCGGCAGCAATGCTGCCCCTCCGCGCCCGGCGCCGCAACAGGCCGGGTATGGCCATGCCGCCTCGAGCTCGCCATGGGGCAACCAGAGCCAGGCTTACGGCCAGCCGATGCAACAGCGCGCCGGCGGAGGCTTCCTCGCGGGCGCCGCGCAGACTGCGATGGGCGTTGCCGGTGGCGTCCTGCTCGGCAACGCGATCGCGGGCATGTTCGGCGGTAACGAGGCTCAGGCCGCTCAACCCGCCGCCCCTGCCCCCGAGCCGGAAGCGCCCGCCGACGACATGGATTTCGGCGGCGACGAAGATATTTGACGCCGCTTTTGGCTTCCGGGGATCATCCCCCTCCCCCGGAAGCCAGCCTCCGACCTGAGTCATCCTCCTCTCATGACCCCAGCTGCACCAAGCCCATTGCCTGTCCCCCATCCGGTCACGACGACCCGCCGCCTCTCCGGTCGCGCAGGATGGGCCGCGTTCGGCTTGCTGTTTGCTGCGCCTTACCTGGCCTATCCGATAAGGCGGACCACGCGGCATGCCTGACGACGCCGACCCTGACCAACCTTTATCGGACCCCACAATCGCGACGCCGCTGAAGCGGTTTCGCAGTCACTTCCGTTGCGCTCGTAGCCGTCTGCCAGACGGGCGGGCGACGCATTTTCTTTTCCCCTTAACAATAGAAGGATTGGCCTTGCCTTGAGGGCTGGCCTTTAAACCCAATGATGTTCGAATGGATGTCTGATCCGGCCGCCTGGGCGGGTCTCGCCACCCTCATCGTTCTCGAGATCGTGCTCGGTATCGACAACCTCGTCTTCATCGCCATCCTCGCGGACAAGCTTCCAGAGCATCAACGGGAAAGAGCCCGACTGATCGGTCTCGGACTGGCGCTGGGCATGCGCCTCGTCCTGCTTGCCTCGATCGCCTGGATCGTGACACTGACCACGCCTCTGTTCACGGTGCTCGGCGCCGAGATCTCCGGGCGTGACCTGATCCTTCTGTTCGGCGGCCTGTTCCTTCTGTTCAAGGGGACAATGGAGCTGCACGAGCGCCTCGAGGGCCATGCCGGTCACAAGGAAGGCAAGGTGGAGCATGCGGTCTTCTGGCAGGTCCTCGTGCAGATCGTCGTCCTCGATGCGGTCTTCTCGCTGGACAGCGTCATCACCGCCGTCGGCATGGTGCAGCATCTTTCCGTGATGATGATCGCGGTTATCGTCGCCGTCGGCGTCATGCTGCTTGCGTCCAAGCCGCTGATGGCCTTCGTGTCGAAGCACCCGACCGTCGTCATCCTCTGCCTCGGCTTCCTGATGATGATCGGTTTCTCCTTGATCGTCGAAGGCTTCGGCTTCCATATCCCCAAGGGCTATCTCTATGCGGCGATCGGTTTCTCGGTGCTGATCGAGGCCTTCAACCAGATCGGCCGTCGCAATCGCGAGCGGTTCATGACAACGGGTGATTTGCGCGAGCGCACCGCGAATGCCGTTCTCTCGCTCCTCGGTCGACGCAAGAGCGAGACGTCACTCGGCGAAACGGCCGATGTCATCGCGGAGCGGGCGACAGAGGACGAGCTGTTCACGCCGGTCGAGCACGAGATGATCGAAGGCGTGCTGACACTTGCGGAGCGACCGGCGAAGTCGGTCATGACCCCGAGGCTCGATGTCGAGTGGCTGGATATCGAGGAGAGTGATGACGAGCTGCGCCGCAAGATCATCGAAACAGGCCATTCGCGCTTCCCGATCGGGCGCGGCAATCTCGACGAGTTCCTGGGCGTCGCGCTCGCAAAAGACCTTCTGAGAGACCTTCTCGAGACCGGCAAGATCGACTTCAACCGATCGCTTCGCCAGCCGCTGGTCGTGCATGAAACCGTGAGCGCCCTGCGCCTGCTCGAGCAGTTGCGACAGTCGCCCCTCCAGGTTGCGATCGTGCTCGACGAGTATGGCTCGATGGAAGGCCTGGTGACGCCGACCGACCTGCTCGAAGCCATCGCCGGCGACTTTGCCGACGATGATGACGACCAGTTGACGGTCGAGCACGAGGAAGACGGCGCGCTGCTCGTCGACGGGTGGATCGATATCCGCCATGTCTCAAAGCTGCTGGACGTCGATCTGGTGGATGAGGCCGACCGCTACTCCACGCTGGCGGGCCTCGTTCTCTGGCGCCTCGGACATCTGCCGAACCAGGGCGAAAGCGTCAGCTTCGGTGGCCTGACCTATGAAGTCGTCGCCCTGGATGGCCGCAACGTCGACAAGGTCAGGATCAGAAGGCCGCAGCCGGAGGAGATGGCGGGCGCCCAGCTTCGCTGAGCTTCCGCCCGGCTGCTTCCGCATCGCGAGTTAAGCAGCCGCTCCGCCAGTTTTCACGCCCGACAGCGGCTATTCCGCCGGTTCGGGCGTGAAAAACACGTCGGCATGCATGTCCGAGCGGTTCAGGCCACGCGCGAAGGCAACCTCCATTGCCGCGTCCACCATCGGCGGCGGGCCGGCGACATAGGCTTTCCATCCGTCGAGGTCAGACAGATCCTCGGCCACGGCCTTTGTCACGTATCCACGGCGGTATCCTGCCGAATCCGCTTCCGACAATACGGCCTGGAAGACGAGATTGGCGTGCCACTCGGCGAGCGCACGGAAATGATCGACGAGATAGAGATCGCGCTCGCTGCGTGCGCCGAAATAGAGATGGATCGGCTGTTTCATTCCGTGAGCAAGGGCGGTTTCGACGATCGACTTGATCGGTGCGAGGCCGGAGCCGCCGGCGATGCACAGGATCGGGCCGGAATGGTTCTCCCGCAGATACGAAGATCCCATCGGGTATTCCAGCGCCACCCTGTCGCCTGCCTTCAGAGCGCCGTGCACATGTTGCGAGGTCGCGCCGCCGACGACATGACGAATGTGGAACTCCACACCGCCATCGCCGTGTCGATTGGCCATGGAATAGCTGCGGGCCGGGACCCCTTCAAAGCGGACATCGGCATATTGCCCCGCAACGAAGCGCGAACTTGCCCCACCCTCGGCATCGATGCGCACCAGCTTGATGTCGTGCGTGAGGTCCTCCAGATGCGTCACGATGCCGTTTAGCCGTTGGGGCGACTGAGGCGCATCTTCTTCGCCGTTTCCAAGCCATGCCACGGCAGTGTCCGTTACGGGAAGCGCCCGACAGGCGAGGATAAGGCCGCCGGCTTTCTCCTCATCGGTGAGAGCGAAGGGCGAATGCTGGAGCAGCTCCACCTCGCCTTCGATCAGCCGAGACTTGCAGGCGCCGCACCGCCCGGACCTGCAGCCATGGGGGTAAGGAAGCTTGGCCGCGAGCGCGGCGTCGAGAATGGTCTGGTCGGCATACACCTCGAGGTTTGTCCGCGCCGATCGTATGTCTATGCGTTTGACGGTCATATCAAATGTTTCCTCATGAGAGTTCGGATCCGCTCGCCGGCCGGCTTTTGACGGCGGCAAGCGGAAATGCCTGCAGGCTGCGGCTTCCAGCGCTGGTAAGGTCAAGGGGTGTCGGATGACGGCCGACGCTTTTGGGTTCGGATGCCGTAGGCTCAGAATGCGACGGCGAACCTGCACCGATCGCCGGGCGGGACTTTCGGCGCGACCACACCAATGAGAGTGGCGTCGTGCCCCAGCGGAGAGCACGGCTCAATCGTAGGCGGCGGCTCCCCCACCGGAGTGCCGGAGCCGGAGAATACACAAGACGAAAATCCAGATTTTCCAATCTCTTTCCGGCAGATCCTGATCATTCGTATCAGGGTGAGCGAAAGAAATTTCTGGAGGTCTTGACCTTTCCATCGTTGGAAACCGCACCTTCGCGAAGAACTGATCGCTGCCGTGGCCACTCCGGCCGGGCGCGTGAACAGATGAAGGTGAACGAGAATGAGTAAAAAGGCCGCCGCCCTGTTTCTAGCCGGTATCGCAACCGTTGGAGGGCTTGCCCTTGTCAACGACGATGGAGCGGGAACCTTCGCCAAACGCCTTCTTGCGCTTGCCTCCTCGACCAGTGCGTCCGAGGCAGTCGCGGCGACCGGAACCGCGGGTGCGCCCATGCCCAAGGTCCCGGTCGCCGAGGTCGTCACGCGCGAGGTCGCGCCGGCGGTGGAATTCACAGGCCATTTCGAGGCGGCAAAATCCGTTGAATTGCGTCCGCGCGTGGGCGGCGCCGTCGACAGCGTCAGTGTTCCCGAAGGCGCGCTCGTGAAAGCGGGACAGGTCCTGTTCCAGATAGATCCGCGACCGTTCCAGGTCACCATGGACGCCGCCACGGCGCGGTTGAAACAGGCGATCGTTCTGCTCGATCACGCCGACATTGCGTTCCAGCGCGCCAAAACCCTGGTTCCGAACGGAACCGTGTCGCGCAAGACCTATGACGATGCCGAAGCCGTCCAGCGCCAACGGCAGGCCGAGGTCGAAATTGCCAAGGCGGCAGTGGCTGCGGCCGAGCTTGATCTCTCCTTCACCCGCGTCGTGGCTCCGATCGGCGGGCGGGTCGATCGCGTGCGGGTGACCGAAGGCAACCTGGTTTCAGGCGGCAATGCCGGCGCCGCCACGCTGCTGACCACCATCGTTTCGACGGACCCGCTCTATGTCTACTTCGACATAGACGAGGCGACGTTTCTCGATTTTAGCGGGCGAGCGCGGCCTGACAAGGGAGAAGGCGCCACCGAGAAGCTGCCTGTCGGGGTTGGCGTCATGACGGATACCGGTTTCCCCCATGCGGGCGTTCTCGATTTCATCAGCAACCAGGTCGAACGCAGCACCGGCACGATCCGGGCCCGCGCGATCGTCGCGAACCCGGATGGATTGCTCGCACCCGGTCTCTTTGCACGGGTAAACCTCGTAACCGCGGAGCCTGCCCGCACAGTTCTCATCCACGATCAGGCGATCGGTACCGATCAGGGGCGCCGCTACGTGCTGGCGCTCGGGCCGGAGAACAAGGCCGAATATCGACCGATTGAGCTTGGGCCGATGATCGACGGCCTGCGGGTGGTCTCAAGCGGTCTCAAGCCGGGTGACAAGATCATTATCAAGGGGCTCGTTCGCCCTGGCATGGAGGTGGACCCGCAGGCGGTTTCGATGGTGTCGGGCGAAGCGGCCGAAGGTGATGTGGCAGCGGCCGCTTCGCAGGGGGCGCGTCGATGAACATTCCACGCTTCTTCGTCGACCGCCCCATCTTCGCGGTCGTTCTTTCGGTGCTGATGCTGATCGGTGGTGGCCTGACCCTCCTTAAGCTGCCGCTCAGCGAATATCCCCAGGTGACGCCGCCGACCGTGCAGGTCACCGCAAGCTATCCGGGCGCGAGCCCCGAAGTGATCGCCGAAACGGTTGCCGCTCCGCTGGAGCAGGTGATCAACGGCGTCGAGAATATGCTCTACATGAGCTCGCAGGCTGCAACCGACGGACGCATGACGCTGACGGTGACTTTTCAGCAGGGCACCGACCCCGATATGGCGCAGATTCAGGTTCAAAACCGCGTCTCTCGCGCGCTTCCGCGCCTGCCACAGGAAGTTCAGCGCATCGGCGTCGTGACGCAGAAGACCTCGCCGGACATCCTGATGGTCGTGCATCTCGTCTCCCCGGACGACCGCTACGATCCGCTCTATCTGTCGAACTTTGCCACGCTGCAGGTTCGCGACCAGCTCGCGCGCCTGTCCGGTGTGGGGGACGTGCTTGTCTGGGGCGCCGGCGAATACTCCATGCGGGTCTGGCTCGACCCGGCCAAAGTCGCAGCGCGCGGATTGACCGCCTCCGATGTGGTCGCGGCAATCCAGGAACAGAACGCTCAGGTGGCCGCCGGCTCCGTCGGCCAGCAACCGGACGCGTCGGCAGCGCTGCAGGTCACGGTCAACACGCTCGGCAGGCTATCCAACGAGGAGCAGTTCGGCGCGATCGTCGTCAAGACTGGCGCCGATGGCCAGGTCACCCGCCTGCGCGACATTGCCCGTATCGAACTGGGCGCGGACTCCTACGCGCTTCGCAGTCTTCTTGACGGCAAGCCGGCGCTGGCGCTGCAGATCATCCAGAGCCCCGGCGCCAACGCACTCGACGTGGCAAGCGCCATTCGCGCCACCATGGAAGACCTGCAGAAAGGCTTTCCGGAGGGCATCGAGTATCGCATCGCCTACGACCCCACCGTCTTCGTGAAGGCCTCGCTGGAGGCCGTGGTGATGACCCTGCTCGAAGCGATCGTTCTGGTCGTCATCGTGGTCGTGCTCTTTCTTCAGACCTGGCGGGCGTCGATCATCCCGCTGGTTGCCGTGCCGATCTCGTTGGTCGGCACCTTCGTGCTGATGTACATGTTCGGCTTTTCGCTCAACACGCTGTCGCTGTTCGGCCTGGTGCTCTCGATCGGGATCGTGGTCGATGACGCCATCGTCGTCGTCGAAAACGTCGAGCGTCACATCGCGCTTGGCGAAACACCGAAGGAAGCGGCGCGCAAGGCGATGGACGAGGTGACCGGGCCGATCATAGCCATCACCTCCGTGCTCTCGGCCGTGTTCATTCCGTCCGCCTTCCTGTCCGGCCTGCAAGGCGAGTTCTATCGCCAGTTCGCGCTCACGATCGCCATCTCGACGATCCTGTCTGCTGTCAATTCCCTCACGCTTTCCCCTGCACTTGCAGGCGTACTTCTGAAGCCACACCACGGCGAGGTGAAGCGCGATCTCTTGACCCGGGTGATCGACGGCCTGTTCGGCTGGTTTTTCCGGCTCTTCAACCGGTTCTTCGAGCGCGCTTCGGATGCCTATGTCTGGTCCGTCCGTCGTGCCGTCAGGCTCAGCGCGCTCGTGCTGCTCGTCTATGGCGGCCTGGTCGCTATGACATGGCTGGGCTTCCAGACCGTGCCGGCCGGTTTTGTGCCGGCGCAGGACAAGTACTACCTCGTCGGCATCGCCCAATTGCCGACAGGCGCATCGCTAGATCGAACCGAGGCGGTCGTCAAAAAGATGTCGGAGATCGCACTCGCCGAACCAGGCGTGGAAAGCGTCGTCGCCTTCCCGGGGCTCTCGGTCAACGGCATGGTCAATATCCCCAATGCCGCCGTCATGTTCACGATGCTGAAGCCGTTCGACGAACGCAAGGATCCCTCCCTGTCCGCATTCGCGATCGCCGGTCGCCTGATGGGCAAGTTCAGCCAGATACCGGACGGTTTTGCCGGCATCTTCCCGCCGCCACCCGTTCCGGGTCTCGGCACGACCGGCGGTTTTAAGATCCAGGTCGAGGACAGAGCGGGCCTCGGCTTTGCGGCGCTTGCCGAAGCGCAGGGCGCGATCATGGGCAAGGCGATGCAGACGCCGGAGCTTGCCGGCATGCTCGCAAGCTTTCAGGTGAATGCGCCACAGGTGCAGGTGGACATCGATCGGGTGAAAGCCAAGTCTCAAGGGGTGCCGCTCAACACCATCTTCGAAACGCTGCAGGCCAATCTCGGTTCGCTCTACGCCAACGATTTCAACCGTTTCGGCCGGACTTATCGCGTGGTGGTTCAGGCGGACGCGCCATTCCGAATGCAGCCGGAGGATATTGGCCGATTGAAGGTGCGCAACGCGGCGGGTGCAATGATCCCGCTGTCGGCGCTGCTGACGGTCAAGCACAGTTCGGGGCCGGATCGCGTCATGCATTACAACAGCTTCCCGTCGGCCGATATCAGCGGCGGACCTGCGCCCGGTTACTCCTTCGGACAGGCGACCGCAGCCATAGAACGGATCGCCGCGGAGACGCTGCCACCCGGCATGACCTTTGAATGGACGGAGCTCGCCTATCAGGAGAAGCAGGCCGGAAACACGGCGATGTATATCTTCCCCCTGTCGGTCCTGTTGGCGTTTCTCATACTCGCTGCTCAGTACAACAGCTGGTCGTTGCCCTTCGCCGTTTTGTTGATCGCACCGATGGCGCTGCTTTCCGCGATCGCAGGCGTCTGGCTTACCGGCGGCGACAACAACATCTTTACGCAGATCGGCTTTGTCGTTCTCGTGGGGCTCGCGGCCAAGAATGCGATCTTGATCGTCGAGTTTGCGCGAGCGAAGGAGGACGAAGGCGCCGATCCTCTGTCCGCCGTGCTCGAGGCGGCCCGTCTTCGGCTGAGACCGATCCTGATGACGTCGCTTGCCTTTATCGCCGGCGTCGTTCCGCTGGTGATTGCAAAGGGCGCCGGCGCCGAGATGCGTCATGTCATGGGCATCGCCGTCTTCGCCGGCATGCTCGGCGTCACTGTGTTCGGCCTTGTGCTGACACCTGTGTTCTACGTCCTGGTGCGGAAACTGGCGATCCGACGCGAAAATCGCCAAGGCAACGAGGCAGTACCGCTCGAACAGCACGCCTGAAAAACAGCGGCGATCGCATGCCGGTTTGGCCTCACGGCCAAGGGGCCGCCTGCGATCGCCACCTCGCCCGTCGCCTGATCTCTTACGACCTTAGAACTCGCAGGTCGGCATCTCACGTTGAGAGGAAGAGCCCGCGAAAATGATGGCCAGGCCGACACCAAGCGCCGCCCAAACGCTGCCACACACGGCACCTCTTCCAACGGCTCGCCTTTTGCCAGGCGATCGCGCCGTATCTCGACCGGATGGGGTGCGGCCGCGCTTGAGGGGCAAAGACGATAGAGCGTCGATGTCAGAAGCGCACATGGGCACCCGCCTTCGCGCCGATCGTCTGCTCGCCATCGCTCTCGATTCCGTAGAGCAATGAGAAATCGAAATCCCAGTTGAGGTCGTTGGAGAGGTTCAGCCCGGCGCTGACCGTTCCGAACGCACCGTTGTTGTCGAGCGCGGCAAACCCGGCTGTGCCGCCGACGCGCGGCGTCAGCACCAGGCCGTTGTCGAGGCGGTAGGCCCGCTCCAGATCTGCCCCGACGCTGAGCCGCAACTGTTCCTCGGTGAAGCCTTTGAGGTCGACCTTGGTGCCGTCGCCGCTCGAAACGCTATAGTCTTCGACCTTCTCGTTAAGGAAAACGGCGCGTAGCGCAGGCGTCAGCACGGTTGCATCCCCGAGCTGCCACTGCCCCTGCAGTTTCGTGTCCCACATGATCCGGCGCGTATCGAACGAACCGTCGAAATATTTTGTGTCGATGTCGTTCCACGAGCCGCCGTAGAGCAGGCTGGTATCGAGGAACACGCCGGTGCCAAGCTCGAAGGAGGCATAGGGCCCGGCCAGCCAGCCGTTTCCGGTCAGTTCGGCATCGGCGTCAGTCGGATCGGTCATGCGGTCGAGGTGAAACGACAGGCCTACCAGCACCTTCTCCGACAGCAGATAGTCCGCACCGGCAGAGAGGAGGCCGAACGTTCCCCAGCGGCCGGCGTTCTCATCCCTTTTGTGCACCGCGACAGTGCCGTCGATCCAGATATTGAACGGCGAAAGCGTGGCCGCGCCCCCGCCTTCGCCCCCGACCTCATCGGCGGAGGTAAGCTGAGCGAGGCTGGTGGAAAATCCGACCGTCATCCCATCGGCGGCAGGCGACATGCTGGTCGAGACCGGATCGCCACCGGCCCGGCCCATCCTGCGGCGCTCGATCAGGCCCGGCACCTTGACCGTCGTCGACAGGAGGTTCTGCCGCGCACGAACGAAATCTCGCACCAGACCGTCGATTTCTGCCGCGACTTTTTCGCTATTGTGCACGATCGCGTAGGTGATCGTGCCGGTATTGGACAGGCCGAGCGCGCTTTCCAAGCGGTATCCGACGACGGCCGTGCCGATGAAGCCGGGATTGGGCGTGAACCTCAGATAATAGCCAACCGGCGCGAAGGCTCCGCTTGCAGCGAGTTCGCCTTCGATGATCTCGGCCTTGCCGGCACTGGAAGGGTTCACGAAGGCGACCCCTGCACCGGTGAACGGCCCACCCGTCGCGCCGGCGTTCAGGTAGACGTTCCGTGGGCTGTCGCCCTCCACTACCGTATAGGATCGGCTGACAACCGTGACGCCCCGCCCCTTGACGGTCAGTCGGTAGCTGGCCTCGCCGGTATTGCCGACCGCATCGCGGGCCGCGATCGTAAAGCCGTAGGTTTTGGCTTCGACATCCGCATGCAGCGGGCCGCTGAGTTCTCCGGTCGACACGTTCAGGATCACGCCCTTTGGCAGTTCTCCGCGCACCTGGCTGTAGAGAATTCCGCCCTGGCCGCCTTTGGCGGTCACCATTGCCGAATAGCCTTCGCCCACCATGGCGTCAGGAAGATCACCGCCCGAAGGCAAGAACGTGAGCTTCGAGGCGACGACAGTAATGCTCACCGTCGCCGGCGCCGAGGTGCCGGTGGCGTTCGTCGCGGTATAGGTGAAGCTGTCCGCGCCGGCATAGCCGGGTTCCGGCGTATAGCTGATCGAGGTTCCGGACACAGACGCCGTGCCATGCGACGGCGACGCTGCGACCGAAACGCTTTGCGCCAAACCGCCGGAAAGCGAAAGGGGGATCGGGTTGGCTGCAGAGCTTGCCGTGACCGCCACGACGACGTTTCCGACGACAGGAAGCGGCTGACCGATGGCGATCTGGTAACTGACGGTACCGGTAGCCCCGTTCGCATCGGTTGCCAAGATGGTAAAGCCGCCGGAGCCCTCTGCCGTCGGCGTTCCGGTGATCGCGCCGGACGATGGATCGAGGTGCAGGCCTATCGGCAGCGTACCGGCCACAACAGCGAAGCGGTAGGGCGCGGCGCCGTTCGCGACGCCGATCGCCTGGCTGTAGGCCCTCCCGACCGCTCCTCCGTCGAGCGCACCGGTTGCTGGCGTGAAGGCAAAAATCGGCGGGCTGACGGTGACGGCAACGGTCGCCGGCGCCGAGGTGCCGGCTGCGTTCGTGGCCGTATAGGTGAAGCTGTCCGCGCCGGAAAAGCCGGGATCCGGCGTATAGTCGATCGACATGCCGGAAACCGTTGCCGAGCCATGCGCGGGCGCCGATGCAATCTCGACGCGATCCGCCGCACCGCCTGAGAGCGAAAGCGCGACCGGACTGGCGGCCGAGTTTGCCGCGACCGTTGCGGAGACGCTGCCGACGATCGGGAGTTGCGGATTGATGGCAAAGGAATGGGTCACCGTCGGCGCCGGTAGATAGGCTGCATTGCCGGGTTGGTCGGCGCTGATCGTGCAGGGACCGATGGCGACTGCCGTCAGTGTCGCGCTGCCGGTGATGGTGCAGATCGCTGGCGTCAGCGAGGTGAATACAGGCGGCAGACCGGAACTGCTGGTCGCCGTCAAGGTCGAGACAGTTCCCACGGTTTGCGAACCGGGATTTGCGAAGGTGATGAGCTGCGCAGCCACCGGTGTCACCGCGTTCGATGTCGCGGAAGTCGCACCGGCGCCGGCTGCGTTGTTGGCCGTGACGGTGAAGGTATAGGCCGTACCATTGGTCAATGCGGTGGCGATAATGGGGCTTACCGCCGCCGTGAAGCTCGCGCCGCCCGGATTGGCGGTCACGGTGTAATCGACAATAGTGGCCCCGCCGTTCGAGGCGGGTGCTGCGAAAGTGATCGTTGCCTGCGTGTCGCCGGCCGTGACGCTGCCGATGAGAGGTGCACCGGGCACCACGGGAATGACCGTGAAGGACTGGCTGACCTCGGCTGCCGGCAGATGGGCCGGGCTACCGGCCTGAAGGGCATTGATCGTACAGGTGCCCGCGGCGACGAAGGTCAATTTTCCGTCGCTGGTGATCGAGCAGACGTGCTGTGTACCTGAGGTAAAGGTTGGCGACAGGCCCGAATCCGACGTCGCCGTCAGGACCGGCGTGGTGCCGAACGTCTGTGTACCGGGATTGTCGAAACTGATTGTCTGGGCCGCCGCCGGGGTGACCGAATTGGACGTCGCCGATGCGGCGCTCGTTCCGGCCGCATTGGTAGCCGTCACGCTGAAAGTATAGTCGACGCCATTTGTCAGTCCGGTAACGGTGACGGGACTTTGCGAACCCGTGCCGGTCGCCCCGCCCGGATTTGCTGTGACGGTATAAACCACCGGCGCGCCGTCGGCAGGGATTTGTGCGGCGAAGGTGACTTCTGCCCGCCGGTCTCCTGCCGTTGCCGCACCGATTGTCGGGACACTTGGCACGACCGGATGAACCGCGAATGATCGCGTCACCGTCTGGGCCGGAAAGTAGGCGGCATTGCCTCCTGCGTCGGCATTGATGGTGCAGGTGCCCGCGGAATGGAACGTCAATTCGCCGGGTGGCGTCACGGCGCAGACACCGGGCGTCGCCGAACTGAACACGACCGGGAGCCCCGAGGTATTCATCGCCGACAATAGAGGCGTCGTGCCGAAGGTCTGTGGCCCTGGGTTGAAGTCGATCGTCTGGAAGTTTCTCGGCACCACCGCCTGCGACGGCGAAGACGACGGACCAACACCCGCGGCGTTCTTTGCAGTCACAGTGAAGGTGTAGGGCATGCCGCTCGACAGACCGGTTACGGAGATCGGGCTTTGGGTACCGACGCCGGTCTTTCCATGTGGGGACGACGTTACGACGTACTCGGTGATCGCCCCGCCGCCATTGTTGACCGGTGGTGTGAAGTTGACTTGGGCACCATCCGGATCGAGCGTCGTTACCGCGCCGATCGTCGGTGCGTCCGGCAAAGCCGGATTGACCGCGAACGACCGCGTGATCGTCTGTGCCGGGAAATAGGCAGCGTTGCCTGCTGCGTCCGCATTGATGGTACAGGTGCCCGCGGAATGGAACGTCAATTGGCCGGGCGGCGTCACCGTGCAGACAGCAGGTGTGGTCGAACTGAACACGACCGGGAGGCCTGAGGTGTTCATCGCCGACAACACAGGCGTCGTGCCGAACGTCTGGGGACCCGGGCTGAAATCGATCGTCTGGAAATTTCTCGGCACCACCGCCTGCGACGCCGAGGACGACGGGCCGACCCCCGCCGCGTTCTTTGCGGTGACCGTGAAGGTATAGGACATGCCACTCCACAGGCCGTGGACGGAGATCGGGCTTTGGGTGCCGACACCGGTCTTTCCATGCGGGGACGACGTTACGACATACTCGGTGATCGCCCCGCCGCCATTGTTGACGGGTGGCGTGAAGTTGACTTGGGCGCCATCCGGATCGAGCGTCGTTACCGCGTCGATCGTCGGTGCCTCCGGCAAGGCCGGATTGACCGCGAACGACCGCGTAATCGTCTGTGCCGGGAAATAGGCAGCGTTGCCCTCTGCGTCGGCATTGATGGTGCAGGTACCCGCGGAATGGAACGTCAATTCGCCAGCCGGTGTCACCGTGCAGACAGCAGGTGTGGTCGAACTGAACACGACCGGGAGGCCTGAGGTGTTCATCGCCGACAACACAGGCGTCGTGCCGAACGTCTGGGGACCCGGGCTGAAATCGATCGTCTGGAAATTTCTCGGCACCACCGCCTGCGACGCCGAAGACGACGGACCTACTCCCGCCGCGTTCCTTGCGGTCACCGTGAAGGTATAGGATACGCCGCTCCACAGGCCCCGGACGGCGATCGGGCTTTGGGAGCCGACGCCGGTCTTTCCATGCGGGGACGATGTTACGACATATTCAGTGATCGCCCCGCCGCCATTGTTGACGGGTGGTGTAAAATTGACCTGGGCGCCATCCGGATCGAGCGTCGTTACCGCGCCGATCGTGGGAGCGCCGGGAGCGCTGACCACATAATTGAAGCCACCTGAAAACGTCGTCGAACCGATAGCCGTCGCGACCACGATGTCTGCTGGGCCAACCGCTCCTGCGGGCGCGACTGCCGTGATTTGGTTCGGGCTGTCGATGGTGAAGCTCGTTGCGGCAGCTCCACCGAATTTCACCGACGTGGCTTCGGCAAATCCGGTCCCCGTGATGATCACCGAGGTGCCGCCCAAGGGCGAGGCGGTCGTGGGGCTGACGCTGCCGACGGCTGGAAAGGCGTTCGGCAGTGTGACGGAGATTGTGTTGGGCTGGGTGGCTATCGCGGCCTCGCCGCCGTACGGGGCCCCGTTTCTGTCGTAGCTGTAGAGCACGATGCTGTCGGAGGTGGCGGCCTCGTTTCGGACGGAGAGCAGCCTGATTGTGTAGGTGCCCGTCGACGCGTCGAAAGTGAAGCCGTAACGGGCATTTACCGTATCAACCAGGTCATCCGGCTTGGGGGTGTAAGACGTGCCGTCCACGACACCGATCGGAGCCTGATTATCCAAACGGGTTCCGTGAAGCCTGTACAGTCCGCCCCAGGTCGGAGGAATGTCGGGGAAATAGACATCGCAGGCGTTAAAGTTTCTGTCGACCGCCAGTCCAACGCTCGCAAATGAAATGCTCGGCCTGCACGGGGCGGCCATCGCCTCGTCTGCCAGCCCACACATTGCGATCGCGCCCACAAGCAGCATCAGCAACGCTCGCGGCATGCGCATGCACCGTTGCAACGGTGCCAGGACCATCTTTGGCAACGCGAAAGAAGAATACACAGGCGGGAAAGGCAGGCTTTTGAGCATTCGATTTGCCTAAGGGCGTTGTTGCAGGGGCAAAAAAAACGGCGCAGAACGCCATGGCCATGGCGCGCCTTGCGCGACGTGCATGGACCCGGGATGGACCGTTCGGTCAGTCGGCTACATCAAGCTTCGGCCGCAGCGACGGTCGGCCTCGGCAAGCTGTTGGCTCAACCTGCGCGTAGACGACAAAGAATTGATTTCATGATGTTTCCCCCAGAAGCTGGCCACTCATAGCGAGAGCGACGGAACAGGATCAACTAAAGAAGCAGTTTGTGGGTGAGTGCACCCAAAATTGAGTCACACAGGTGACGGCGTGACATGGTGATGCAACAGTGGATGGGTAGTAATGCCGGGGATGCCATCAGCCGTGGTGCGACAGACACAATCATGCCTTTAGGATCGCAAGACGCTTTCAGTCCCATAATGCCACTTGAAGGGTCGGCTTTCTTGGCCGTCCTGCGCGATGCGGCAAAAGACCTGCTCGCCATGCACGATGTCGCGCCGAGGGTGGTGCGCTATGTCGCCAGCATGCAGAAGTGGCTGATCACGCAGGCGATCATCGCGCTGCATTTTGAACGCAAACGCGATGAAACGCGTTCGCCACTAACGGCGGGCGCGCTCATCGAGTTCTTCGCGCCACAGCTCCCCTTCAGCAAGAACACGCTTACGGCCCATCTGGCGGAAATGGTTGCCTATGGCTTGCTTGTCCCGCAGGAAAGCAGGGACAAACGCATAAGGCCATTGCGGTTGAGCGCCTACGGCGAAAGCATGATCGGCCAATGGCTGGCGAGCCATCTGGTCGCCCTCGATCGGCTCGATGGCGGTGATCGCGCGTTCAGGTTCGAGGGCGACCAGCGCCTGCTTGGACGGATCCACCCGCTGGCCGTTCGATCCCTCGCATTCGATCCGGGTTGGGCGCAGCCGCCGGCGAGCGTGGATCTGTTCGTGCGAACGGAAACGGGAAGCAATATCCTGCACGAACTCATCGGCCGGGTCCCGGCCGGCCTTGAGGTGTTTGATCGGCCGGTTTGTCTCGGAGCGCTCGCCGCAGGCGAGGTTTCGAACAGGCACACCCTGTCGCGCGGCCACGTATTGCGGGTATTTGCCCGGGCCAAATCGGACGGGCTCCTCGTCTGGAGCCTTCCCGGCAATCGAGGCGACCTGTTCGTCTCCGAAACCCTGCTCAACGACTATGTTCGCTGGCAGGCGATCAAGTTCGCGGCCATTTCCGTGGCCTATCGGCGAGCGCAAGAGGACTTGGGGTGCGAACAAGCGCTTGAGCCGGCGGTGGCGGAGTTCAGCGCCTGAGGGAATGCCACGACGAGGCCGCCGGTCGCGTCGCGCCGAGCCTTAAAACAATCCGCCCTCACGAATGGTGTGACGGACAGAAGCTGCTCGCGCCTCGCCCGGACGGCGTTCAATCGAGTTGCTTGGCCAAGACGATCATCCCGGCAAGGTCCGCTTTCACGGGTTTTGCGAAACGCGTCACGCCCAGTTCGACAAAGCCCCATTTGAGGTACGCACGTCGTGCCTGTTCTGCCGACGCCATCACGTCCAGCCAGACATAACGGCTGCCTTCCTGCTTCGCCTGGGTGATGGCATATTCCACGAGTTTACGGCCAATGGCCTGCCCCTTGGCGGCCGGCAGGAGATAAATTCGTGGGATCTCAGTGCCGCCGGGCTTTGACCGGATCGGGTCGACGGCCCCAATGATCATCGTGAGAAAGCCGACAATTGCCTCATCCACCTGCGCCACCCAGACGCGCGCCTCCGGACGTTCGAGCAGCTGCGAGAATGCGTCCGAACTGAATGTCGCCAGTTGACGCGCCAGGGCAGCGCTGTCGTCCCAGAGATACGCATATTCTGCGGCATAGGCCGCTGGTCCGACATAGCCAAGCTCTTCCACATCCGCCGCCGTCGCGCGACGGATGCGTGGTTCCAGTCGATCCATAAAGCATTCCCCCTCGGTGAACGCACGGACTATTGCACCGCATTCCCCGGCTTCAAATCTCAAGCCGCAACGAGCGGCCAAGCGGGCGGCCGAGCGCCCGCTTCCGAGTTGGCGTTCGGATGCGCGGTTCGGACGGCTCGGCGGCGGCGGCTCACGCAAACGTGCAAGGACGTGACCGGCAACGCATTGCATCGGGTTCAAACCCTGCTAACACCCGGCTCCTCAAGCACCGCGTTGGAAGATCGACAACCGGTCGACGTCGGAATTTTGCGTGGAGGACTGCTTTGCCTGGCGCCCTTCATTGATCCCGACCGACCTGTCTCCCATATGCGACGGGCCCGGCCCCTTCCTCCCGGCGGGCTCGACAACAACAACCAAGGAAGAACAAAAAAATGAACAATAATGGACGCCTATCGGGCAACTGCTTCGCTGCGCCGAACCTTCGCGATCGCCTGACCGCCGACGGTCTCGCTTACCTGGTCGCCCTGATGCCGGTATTCCTGTTGCTCTGCTAGCTTCGACTGCCGAGCTTCGGGCCGGTGCCTGTCCCTTGAGCGCTCTGGAAGCGAGCCTCAAAGCCACCTTCGGCGCAAGAAAGAACCCCATTCCGCTTCAATTCTCAGCTTTCGCAGGCGATCGCCACTCGTGACGTGCGCGGCGTAGGAATTGGTGAAGGTGACGAGCAGGATGCGCGCCATCTTCGGATCTCCTCCGGTCCGCTCAAGTTCGTCGGCAATCTCTTGGTGGAGAGATTGGCTCGACGCGGGCTCGGCGATACGCCGCTCCGCCATCTCCAGCATCCGCTCGACAAAGGCGAGATCGATCACATAGGCCGGCATCGATTTTCCGATCATGACGATACCTCGCGGCCTGCAGAAAAGGTCCGGGATAGTGTCTCGTTCTTGGAAACGAGCGGGCGGCCCGTCTGAGAGAAGTTGGGATTCCGAGCCTTCCGGGGCGTTTCCTGTCCTCTTCGGAAAAGCATCATGCTCCCTCTCCTTCTCACGCAATAGGCCCGGCAAGGATCGGGCCGAACGACATCCCTATGGGAGCGCAACCGCCAAAGGCGCGAAGAGTTCCAAAGGAAAATCAATTTTTGCGATTAAAGGCCGGCGCACGTTCCAAGATCAACGCGAACCGCGCGAGCCCAGATGTGCGAACAGAGCTCGTGCCGACGGGCTCAGTTCTTCTTCCGCCCGCACGCAGACGGACAGCCGCCGCGTCGCCCAGTCATCGGCAAGGCGCACGAACGCAGTCTTTGCGGATCTGCCGCCGCGGCGCGCCGCCGTCTCCGGCATGATGGCAAGACCGACACCCGCCGAAACGATCTGACACAGGCCCTCGAAGCTGCGCAGGCGCGTGCGGATCTTCAGCGTCTGACCCAACCGGCGCGCGTGCGCGTCGATGTGGCCCTGCAATGCGCCATCCGTCAGGCCGACGAACGGCTGGTCGACAACGTCGGCAAAGTCGACATGCCTGCTTGCCGCCAGTGCATGATCGCGCGGGATCACGACGACGAGGCGGTCGATCGCGAAGGGGCGCAGTCGCAGGCCGCCCGTATCGACCTGGTCCGAAAGAATGCCGATCTCCACGAGGTCGGCGGCGACGGCTCTCGCAATCTCGATGCTTTGGCGTTCCTTCAGATCGACGTCGATCCGCGGATGTGTCGCCATCCAGGCGCCGAGCCGCTGCGGCAGAAACTCCGTGAGTGCGGCTGTATTCGCCGCGAGCCGGATTGTTGCTCGAAGACCGTCGGCGTGTTCACCAAGCTCTCCGCGCATCCGCGCCATCTGCCGCAGGATCAGCCGGGCGTGATGCGCCAGCGCTTCTCCGGCCGGCGTCGGCCGCACCCCACGGCGGCCACGTTCGAGCAGCTTGACCTTGCCGATCGCCTCCATGTCACGCAGGCGTTCGCTGGCCGCCGGTAACGAAAGCCCGGCATCCGCTGCGCCATGGGTTATGCTGCCGGCATCCACCACGGCAAGAAACAGTCGAAGGTCGGTGAGGTCGAAGCGCATGCAAACGAGGCTATCGGAAAAACAGCCTTCGGACCAGCCGAAGTCTGATTGCGGATGATCCGCATTGTGCCGGTGCGGGTATGCGCTATGCCGGTGGCATGCTCGATCTTGCTCCGTCCCTCGCCGTTGCGATTGCCGCAACTTTCTTCGCCGCCGGCATCCTCAAGGGCGTCACCGGCATGGGGTTGCCGACCCTGGCGATGGGTGTGCTCGGTACGCTCATCTCACCCCTTGCCGCCGCCAGCCTGTTGATTGCCCCGTCCTTCGTGACGAACGTCTGGCAGCTTCTTGCCGGCCCGAGCTTCGGCGCGCTCGCTATTCGGCTTTGGCCGATGATGCTGGCGGTCGTCGTCGGCACGCTCAGTGGTTCATCGGTGCTTGCCGGTGGAAGCACCGCGCTGACGACGGGCGCGCTTGGTGCAGCACTCGTTCTCTACGCGGCCTTCACACTCTTTGCGCGTCAGCTACACGTACCGGCAAAGTGGGAGCCGTGGCTGTCTCCGGTCGTCGGCGCGGCAACCGGGATCGTGACGGGCGCAACTGGCGTCTTCGTCATCCCGGCCGTGCCCTACCTGCAGGCGCTTGGTCTTGAACGGGACGACCTGGTGCAGGCGCTCGGCCTCTCATTCACTGTCTCCACGATCGCCCTCACCGCCGGGCTCGTCTGGCAAGGCGCCTTCGAGGCCGACAATCTGCTCGTCTCCAGTCTCGCCATTGCGCCGGCGCTCGTCGGCATGTGGGCAGGGCAACTCGTTCGCAGCCGTGTCAGCCCGTCCGCATTCCGGCGCGGTTTCCTCGTCTGCCTGCTCGTGCTCGGCGCCGAAATGCTGGCGCGGCCGCTTCTATAAACGGGTCATCCAGTACGCTGTTTGGTCACGTTGGGACCGCGAATTCCCGCTACGGAATGCTGACCCGCCACACACGACCGCGGCCGGCTGATTGTGACAGCAGCATGGTCGAGAAAGATGGCTCAATCTGTTGAAGAAGCTGTGTTTTGAGGCCTCTCTATCCTGGAGTTCATGCTGGCATGATCTTCAGCGCGATGACGCCGCCGGCGATCACCAGCATTGCGGTTGCCCGCGAGAGAGTGATGGCTTCGCCGAAGAGCAGCACGCCGCAGAGAACGGATCCGACGGCGCCGATGCCGGTCCAGACCGCGTAAGCTGTACCTAGCGGCAAGGTCTTGAGCGCCTGGGTAAGCAGGGAGAGAAAGACAACCAACGCGACGATCGAGACCAGCGTCCAGGACAGGCGGCTGTAGCCGTTCGAGAACTTGGTGCTGACAGCCCAGGCGACGTCTGCAACCCCGGAGAGAACAAGATAGATCCAGGCAAGCGATGTGGATGACATGGCAATTCTCCGGCGTTCGGCAGATCGCGATCGGTTGCGGCTTCAGACGAGTTTGATGATGGCGACACCGGCCAACAGCAGCACCACGCCGCCCAGGCGCAGCCCCGACACGGACCGCTGCGGCAGGCGGAACCAGCCGTAGCGATCGACGAAGACGCTTGCGACCTGCTGGCCGGCCACGGTGAGGCCGACAGCGGCGGCTGCGCCGATCGCCGGGATCGCGGTAAAGACAGTAGTGACATAGGTCGCTACTGCGAGACCGCCGAGCCAACCCCACCAGGGCATCGTCTGCACGCCGGCGATGTCAGGGCGGGATGTCTTTTGCCCGGCGAGCACCAGAAGCATCACAGCCGCCATGGCGAGCGTTGCGACGAGAAACGAGATCGCACCCACCGCGAACGGCGCACCACCGAGATCATGACGCAGGAGCGCATTGACGGCGCCCTGGACCGGGAGCACGGCCCCTGCCATCAACGCAAGGGCGATCCAGCCAAGCCGGTCCGCTTTAAGATTGTCCCTTCCGCCTTGCCCGAACACGACCATGGCAACCCCGAGGAGCACGACGAGCGTGCCGACGGCGGCCCCGAGCCGCAGTCCCGCCTGCGGGACGCCCAGCAAGCCGAAACTATCGAGCGTGAGAGAAGCGAGCATCTGTCCGGCGATGAACAACCCGACGGAAACGACGGCGCCAAGGCGGGGGAAGAGAACGATGGTCGAGACGACGTAGACGGCCGAGGCGGTGCCGCCGATGAGGTGCCACCACTTGACCGCGGGAATTGCGCCAAGGGCAGCGATTGTCCCCGTCACGAGGGTGACGAGAAACAACAGGCCGGTGCCAATCGCGAGCTGAAGCGTGGTCGCCGCAAAGGGCGATCCGACGGCTTTGGAAAGTTGGGCGTTAGCGCCCGCCTGAACGGCGAGCAGGCCACCCGCAAACAAAGCCAAGGGAACGAACAGGGTCTCCATCACGGGACCTCCTGGATAAAAATGACGTTGAAAATGGAGGAAGGGTTGATCAGGTGGACGCGCTCTAGTGCGGCAACGGCTGAGGACGGTGCGGGGCGGCCGAGTGAGCACCCGTCCTAAGCGCCCTATCGCCGAAGAATGGGATCATCTCGTGTCGCTCCACCGACCGGCCCATCCGATCGTGAGACCAACATTAGCCGGTGCTCCGTTGCAGAACGATCTGTCGTTTTGCCTAGTGCCTCTGCGTATTTGCACAGCCGCATTCAATGACGGCTCCAGACCGAATGGGTCGTCTAGACCGTGGAACTCGATGGCGAAAAGCGATTGACAATACGCGGTGGTGGCAGTGCAAATTCGCCCATCCGACGAACAACCTGTTTTAGGTTTGCGCAATCATGCACAGCCATCACCGTATCGACTGGGAAGACCTCCGCTTTGTTCTGGCGGTTGCCGAGGCGAACTCCCTTGCTGCCGCCGCCAGGGCGCTCGGCGTCAATCACACGACCGTGCTCCGGCGTGTCGGGTCGTTTGAGCAGAAGCTCGGGGTCCGGCTGTTTGACCGGCTCCCGTCCGGCTACACGCTCACTGCCGGCGGCGAGGAGCTCCTGGCGGTGGCCCGGCAGATGGCTGACACGGTCACGGAGCTCGAGCGCCGCTTGACGGGGCAGGATTTGCGGCTCGAGGGTAGCCTGAGGATCACCACCACCGATACGCTCATGGCGTCGATCCTGCCCTCGATCCTGGCTGATTTCCGTCAACGTCATCCCGGCGTCCTGCTCGAGGTCAGCACCTCGAATGCGCTTGCAAACCTCTCCCATCGCGACGCGGACGTCGCCATACGCCCCGCGGTCGATTCACCGGATGCTCTGGTCGGCCGGCGGATCGCCAAGGTCGCTTTCGCCGTCTATGCGGCGCCGTCCTATCTCGACATTCGGGGACTGGCCGCTGCCGATACGATCGATATCGCACGGGAACACTGGATCGGGCTTGGCGATGCGCTCGCGTCCACGAGCGTGGCACGATGGATGCGTGCGGCGCTCGCGGCGCCCGCGGTCTTGCGTTGCGATTCGCTGGTCACGGCGCGCGAGGCGGCAATGGCCGGCATCGGTCTTGCTGCCCTGCCCTGTTATCTTGGAGACACGACACCCGGTCTCGTCCGCATCGGCGCGCCGGTTGCCGAGATGACGCGGGAGCTTTGGCTTCTCACACACGAGGACCTGCGGCGCACGGCCCGTGTCAGCGCCTTCACCGAATTTGTCGGCCAGGCGCTCGCGAGACATCGCCTGCTTCTCGAAGGCAACAAGCCCTCTACTTAGGAGTTCCCCCGGGAACGGCCAATGCGGACGGAGCGCTTAAAATCACTGCAAATCCAGTTGGTCAGGGACACGTCAGATGCCTAGCTCAGTTTGCGAAACCTATCCCGGAATATGCGAAAAAAGCCGCCTGAAATATCCGAGGCCGCGCCGTCTCCTGCGTGCGGCAAATGAGAACCTCCGGGGTGCGCCACGGCCGATACTATCCACGCCGGTCGTCATTCCGTTGACGCTCGAAAGCGAACGCGTCTCGGCAATCCGGATTGGATCGGCCGTCTCTATGCTGGGATTGCTCATTCTTGCCGCTCATATCGGAACGACGGCCGTGGCGGGCATCCTTGCTGGCGCGTTCGATGGACTGTTGATCGAGGCGTCGTCGATCCTGTGGTGAGCGAAGTGGATCACACGTCACGTCGGGTCGTCAGAAGCGATTGACCACATTGCGGTTGGTCAGCGTTCCCGTCGCAAAAGCAAGGCTGGCCGCGGCGACGAGCGTGTCGCTGTAGGCGGTCGCCTTTGCGACTTTCGCCTGCAGCAGCGCCGTCTGCGCGATGCTGACATCGGTGATCGTGCCCAGGCCCTGCTTGTAGTAGTCGACCGCAGCATCGTAGGTCGTCTGAGCGGCGGTCGTCAGCTCGCTTGCTGCCGCATAGCCGGCCAGGCTGGTTCGCAGCAGATCGTAGGCGACGACAACTTCCCGCGCTGCGGTGTTTTGCAGCTGCGCCATCTCCTGCTCGGCAGCGCCGACCTGTGCCATCGCCGACTGCAGCCGCGAATCGCGCAACCCTCCATCGTAAATCGGGAAACTCAGGCCGATCATCAGGTTGGCGTTTGGCTGGTTGACCCGGATCGTCGAGCGCTGGTCGAAACGGGTGTCCTCGACGCTGAGCGAGCCGATGTTGCGGTTCACGTTGCCCACCAGTGCAACCTTCGGCATGAACTCCGCGCGGGCGGCCGCAATACCGTTCTTGTCGGCCTGCAGGCGAGCAAAAGCCGCCTGCACATCCGGGCGACGCTGGAGCGATGTCGCAATCAGCCGGTTGAGGTCTTCGGGTACGGCCTTTGGCAGAGCGCGATTGCTGCCGTCGGCGATGCGGATCTCGAGGGTTGGCGAGACCCCGACCGCTTCGAGAAGCGTCATGTAGGCATTGCGCTCGTGCCCTTGCGATTGGGTCAGGTTGAAGCGCGCCTGTGCCACCTGCTGGTTTGCCTGAGCGACTTCGATCGATGTGGCGATGCCGCGGCCCATGCGCGCCTTGGCGGCCGCCTGAACAAGCTCGGCATTCTGCACCGTCTGGCGGGCGATCTTCAGTTGAACGCGCGCCGCCGTCAGGACGAAATAGGCGTTTGAGACGTCAAAGATCAGCTTCTGGTGGGTGCCGTTGAAAGTGACGTTTGCGGCAAACGCCAATTGCGTCGCAGCCGCTTTCCCCGCATCCCGCCCGCCGAAATCGAGGAGCAGCCACTTGACAGTCAGGGATGGAATGAACTGCGCGCCGGTTGTCGTCAGCGTGCCGGGCGCGATCGGTATAGGCCCGCCGATGCCGGGTGCAGTCGCCGACGTCTGCTCAAGGCCGGCCAGAACATCGGCCGTCAGGAGAGGCAGGTACACCGCTTCGGTCATGCCGACGGCGATCGCCGCCTGCCGGGCGCGCTGCCAGGCGGCACGCGTGATCGGATTGGTTCGCTGCGCGATATCGACCAGTTCCGGCAAGCTGTAGTCGTGTTTCGGATCGATCGTCGGCGTCGCGATCGTAATCGGGATCTCAGGATTTGGCGCGAGAGAAAAATCCGGCGCGCCAGCACTCGCCTTCGAGGCTTCCTTGTTGCCCGTTCCCGAAACGGCCGGCCGGTCAGCGCTCGGTGGCGCCAGATCATCGAGAGCCGCGGACGTGCAGGCTGCCAGGATCGACAATGCGCCAAGGAGAAGAGAGCCTCGGGCTGCACGGCACAAGCTTCGGCAAAGGGCGATCACCCCTGCCGAACCCCACCTCGCCCCCGCAGAAACCATCATTCCAAGGCATCCCCCGCCGCCAGCCGCCGAACCACAGTCTCGATCTTCTCGTAGAGTTCAAGCCTCCAGGCGAGCTCGTCGCGAATTCGCCGGGGAAAACCTCGCGCATCGTCGATTGCCTGCCGGGCGCGGGCGAGACGCGCTTTCAGCCGTCGAAGCGCCAGGGACAGATCAGAATTTGGCTTCGTCGGGGGCCAAACCTCCAATCGCTCGGCCTGATCGTTCAGCCATTGCGCCACCGCGCGTTCATAGCCAACGACGGCGCGTTTGAGCGGCGCAGACGCGCCACGCAACGGGCCGAAGGCGCGGTCGTGTTCGCGCAGTTCGACGATGGGTGCGGCCAGTTCCTGCAGGGCGAGGGCAATACGCTCCGTCGTCCGGGCGTCGATGTCTCCCCGTCGCACGTTTGCCGGCTCGAACCGCAGCAGTTCGCTCCGGCGCAGGGCGCCGGCGACACCGCTGATCAGCTCGGCATAGTCGCCGGTGCGGCCGCCGCGGCGCGCCAAGAGGTCGGCAAGCATGGCGCCGCTTGCCGCAAGGCCCTTGCGTATTCCCTGCCCGATGCTGACCGGCCAGATCGTCGAGAAGACGACCGAAACGACGATGTTGCCGAAGACGATACCGATGATGCGATCGCGCGCCTCGTTGAGATCCAGGTTTGGGCCGAAACCGTGCAGCACGACGAGGAAGAAGCAGAGCGCCATCTGCCAGCCGATGTAGGAAATGCGCTCAGAACCGACGGAAATCCATGCCGCAATGAGGCTGACCGTACCGACGAGGAAAGCGAGCTGGCCGATATCCGTCATGTGCGGCACGAGCCAGATCGTCGAGCCAATCGCAACGGCGCCGCCAAGCAGGCAGCCCGTCAGCCGCAGCGTCAGCTTGTGCAGGGTCTCGCCCGTCGTCCCAAGCGCCACCATGAAGCAGGTGATCAGCGCGGTGTGGATCGCAAACCAATCGAGGGCCGTATAGGTGATGTAGGTGATCATCACCGCAAGCAGCGCCTTCAGCGCGAACTGCGTGTAGAGCGGATTGCTGAAAGCATCCGGCAGGAAGAAACCTTCCTCAACAGCGCCTGACGCGAGCGCGGGCTGGTCAACCCCCGCCAAAATGTCGACGATCCTTTCAACCTGGCGCGCCGGGAGAGGATCAGCGGCTTTGAAGGCACGAAAATCAGGCGAGCCGAGCAAGCCCTGCTCGGGCGGCTTATATCTACGGATCGCTTCGGCAATGCGGCGAAGAACCTCCGCCGCCGCAGCATTTTCCCGCGGCCTCCGCTCATCGAGCGATAGGGCGAGTGCCAGTGTCAGCAGATCATAGGACGCGTCCGTCGCCGCCTTCATGCGCGCCACGTCGCGCTTGCCCATCAAGGCCAGCAGCTTTGCGACCCCCGCATATTTCTTGAGCTCGCCATTGCCTTTGGCCAGCAATGCCGCAGCCACAGGTTTCGCCGCGTCGTCTCCGCCGGCCAGAAGTCGGCCTGCCACTTCCAACCGTTCGGCGATCGCGGAGCGAAGCTTTCGCGCCGGGCTACGGCCGGCGATGACATGGATCGCGACCAGGTAGACGACCGGGAAGAACACGACCACCCACATCCAGGCGAGCCCTCGGATCAGCAGTTCCGGGATCGGCACGATGTCGTAGAGTGTCATGACGAAGGCAAAGACCATGGCGACCGTGCCGATCGGCGGCCCGGCGCGGCTTGCCTGCGTCAGGTACATGCCACCGAACGTAAAGAAGGCGACCAGCGCCAGGCGCAAGGCCGGCTCGTCCGCCACGACCATGAGGCAGACGATGGCCAGCAGAATCCCGATTGTCGCGCCGACCAACAAGCCGATGGCGATCAGGATGCCGGAGCCGGCATCGGCTCTGAAAGCGAAGAAGACGAGATAACAGGAGATCGCCGCTTCGGGGACCTGCAGCGCCATCGCCGTCACCGCAACCAGCGTGGTGACCAGCGCCATGCGCAGGGAAAGGTCCAGCCGGCCCGGATAGGGCTTCAACTCGTCCCAGAGGATCGACGTGTAGCGGACGCTACTTCGCGGCTGGAACAGCATCGGCGTCGTTGCGCGCGGGCCCGATGACGACGACGGCGGAGGCGCCGACGCGCATCAGGTCCTCCGGCGGGTTTTCAAGTCGCACATGTACGGGAAAGCGCTTGGCGACCCGCACCCAGTTCAGCGAGTTGGAAACGATCGGTATGCCGAGGATCGTGGCCGAATCTTCCGATCGCACGCCCCAGCCGACACCCTCGACCGTGCCGGAAACACGACGCTCCGGATCCGCCATGACGAAGACATCGGCGCGGCTGCCGATGGCGATCGCCTTGAGTTCCGTTTCGCGGAAGAAGGCGACGGTCTCCCATTCGGCCGTGTCGATCAGGGTAAACAGCGTTTCGGCAGGAACCACGACCTTGCCGACCGTCGTGCGCAAGCCGACGATCTTGCCGTCGAACGGCGCCCGAACGATTGTGTTCTCCAGGTCCCGCTCCGCAAGTGCGACCGTCGCCCGCGCCACATCTGCCTGGGCCTTACGGGTATCGAGGGTGCCGATCACCCGGTTTGCGCCATGGGCCGACTGCAACGCTTGAGCAAGGCTGACCTCGGCATCCTTGACGGCGGTACGCGCCTCGTCGACCTGCTGCGCCGTCACGAACCGCTTCGGCAAGAGCGGCTCCAGCCGCTCCTGTGTCTGGCGCGCGAGCATGACATTGTTCTTTGCGCGGGCGATCTGCCGGTCGGCGACGTCGGCATTGGCACGCTCGAGATCGAGATTGCGCTCTCCCTGCGCCACTTCCGACTGCGTCGCCGTCAGTTCGGCCTGCGCCTGCTCGAGGCGAAGGCGATAGGGTTCCGGATCGAGGCGGAAGAGCACATCGCCCTTCTTCACGCTCGCATTGTTGCGCACCTCGACGGCGATGACCCGGCCCGGCACGCTCGCGGCGATCGCGACCGTCGGCGCATCGATTTCAGCGACGTCCGTGCGCGGGCTGCGATCGACCTGCCAGAAAGCGAAATAGACCGCGAAGGCCGCGCTGGCGATGATGAGCGGGCCGAGCACACGCGCGACCGCGCGCCGGAAGAGATCACCGGCACTCAATGCGGCGCTCCGCCAAAGGCCAGGAACCAATAGACGATGCTGGTGGTGAGCGCGAGCGAGAGGTAGACGAGAAGCGGCGCCGGCAGGTGTTCGTCGATGCCGGCGTGTACGAGGATCAGCCTTGCGACGACCGTCGTGACGATACCGAGCCCGGCACAGAGCAGCCAGGCTGGAAAATACGAGCCGAACACCACGATCGAAGGCGCAAGCGGATCCCGGGCACAGCCCGCGACCGTCAGCATCCCCACCGACAAAAGTGCGCGCCCGAACGTCCGCCGCCGGCGGCCGGCACGCATGCTAAATCGAACCACACCATCCCCCATGTCATGGCCATCGTCATGCAGTTGCCGATACTGGTGAATTACGCGAACCGATTCAACCATTCATGGACCTGCATCACCCGGGTTCGGGAGACGACCGGTCGTTGAAGGGCTGATGATCAGTGGTTCCTGCGACGGATGGCCTCGCCCCATATAGGTGCGATCAAGGGCCGGGTTAGTTGTCGGCGCGCTCCGCCAGGCGCCGCAGCCCGGGAATGTCCTTCAGCGTCAGCTTCTGCCGTCCGCCGACGACCAGGCCCCGCCCCTCCCAAGCGCTGAGGATGCGCGAGACCGTGTGCAGCGTCGTTCCGGTCATCTCGGCGATATCCTGACGCGAGATCGGAAAATCGATGCGGATGCCGCCGCTCTCCGGTTTTCCGGCCTGTTCGGCCAGCCGAAGCACCGTGTGTGCGACGCGGCGCTCGACTTCTTCGGTCGACATTTCGCGGATACGGGTATGGGCCTCGTCGAGGCGCTGGCCGATCGTATGGAGGGCATTGACCGCAAGATGCGGATTTTTCTGGACGAAGATGTTCCAGAGTTCCGTCGGCCAGGCGAGGACCAGGCTTTCGGTCGCCGCCGTCGCCGTGCCCGGATAGTCGCTGCGCTGCAGTGCCCGGGCGAAACCGAAGAGATCGCCGGGATTGACGACCCGCACGATGATCTGTTGCCCGTCCTTGGTGACCTGGGTCACCTTCAGCCGACCATTCAGCAACAGGAAGAAGAAATCGGCCGTCGCACCTTGTTCGAACACGGCCTCGTTCTGCGGCACGCGCCGCACCGTGGCGCGCGTCAGCAGCGTGTCCAGTTCCGGGTCGCTCATCTTCTGAAACAGAGGGAGCGATTTGACGAGTGTGCGATCGAGTGCAGCCACGTTGGCCCTACATCCTGCCGATTAGAAATTGCCTCTGCTCTAGCATAGCGCCGGGTCCTGCAAAAGGACCCGGCATTTATGCACTAGAGAGGGTTTTCCCAGCAATTTCATCGGCCGTCCCATCTCAGCCCGCACCCTGAAACCGGCGTTCGAAGGCATAGAGATAGCCCGAATACCAGCGTCCGTCGCGCACGAGCCGGAAGCCGAGATTGTCAGGCGGGACGCCGACCGCGCAGCCGCCGCTCTTCGGATCCCGGATGAAGAAGCTCATCGACGCCCGATGCTTGCCGTTGACGACGAAGATGCCGCAGGCGGGCGCCTCCTTCAGCACCTCGCCGTCGTCGCCGATCGTGACGCGGCGGTGGCAGGTCTCGGTCCATTCCCAAACGTTGCCGTCGAGATCGGCAACGCCGTACTCGTTCTCGCCGAAGGCGCCCGAGGGCTGCGGCATCGGGTTCTTCGCCCGCTGCCGACTGGATTCGCGCTCGTAGTCCGCAAGCCAGCGCAGCGCCGGATTGTCCTTGGTACCATCGATCCCCAGCGCATCGTCGGGGAATTTGGACCCGGCGGCGAAGGCCCATTGCTGGTCGGTCGGAAGGCGCCAGACCGCGCCGGTCTTCTTGGTCAGCCAGGCCGCGTAGTCGGTTGCGTCCGTATAGTTGACCCCGGTCATTGGCACGCCCGACAGGCCGGCACCATGGCCGCCCTCCGGCTGCTGGCAGCCGTTATCGGCGACGCAGCGGTCATAGTCCTCGCGCGTCACCTGGTATTTCATGATTTCGAGCGGATCTTTGAGCGCGGCGACGACGATCGGCGCATCGACGGCAAATCCGTTCTTCAGGAAGTGGCCCTCGGCGCGATAGCTCATCTGACGCGGCGCAATTGTGACGGTCACCGGCGGCCGGATCGACGGATCGATGCCGTCCTTGAGATCGTCGAACAGCCCCACCTTCGCCGAAAGCACGCCGCCGATTGCCGCCAAAAGGACGGCCGGGGCTGCGAGCGAGAGGAGCGAAACCGCAGTTTTCTTGGTGCTGGGCATGGGAGGTCTCCGGGGGAAGTAGCACGCGCCTGTTGGCGCGTACTTTTGTTCGCGCGTGGGGTCGCTGTCGGCGCGGCCCCACGATCATCCGCTGTCACCCGGCTACATCGACGCGGGCTTGACGACCGATGTCATCAGGTCGTCGTTCCATTCGCCGGTGACCTTGAAGTGGCCAGCGGCACCCAGCTCGAACGCCTCGATCAGGTTGTGGTTGACGTAGGCGTACACACCCGGCTGGCGGAAGGTGTAGAAGGCAGCGCCCGCGGTACCGCCCGGTATGAGCCAGGTTTCCTGGTCGAGGTCCGGCGGGTTGCGGAACTTGCCGGTCGCCCAGACATAGTCACCATGTCCGCCGATCAGGTGCGGCCGCGTATCGCGGTTGGCCTGCGAATGGACGACGAGCACGCGCTCGCCCACGGCCGCGGTCAAAGCATGATCGCCGGTCAGCGCGCCGACCGCGCCGTTGAAGACGATGTGGGTCGGGGTGAGCGTGCGCATCGCCTTGACCGCATCCTCATAGGCTTCGCCGGGGGTTTCGTACTTCTTGTAGTTTCCGGCCTCATCCTTCGGCACGTAGAAGTCCTGCTCGCCGACATAGTAGATCTTGTCGTAGGTCAGCGGCTGGCCCTTCTCGTCCTTCAGGCCGTCGCGCGGCAGCACCATGATGGCGCCGTTCATGCCCGAGGTGACGTGCCAGGGCACCATGCCTTCAGGCGCGCAATGGTAGACGAAGACGCCGGGCTTGGTCGCCTTGAAGCGCAGCGTAGTTTCCTCGCCCGGGTTCACCTGCGTCAGCGCCCCACCGCCAAGCGCACCGGTTGCGGCGTGGAAGTCGATGTTGTGCAGCAACGTGTTGGTGTCGGGGTTGATCAGCCGCAGTTCGACATAGTCGTTCTCATGCACCACCATCAGCGGGCCGGGCACCGAACCATTGAAGGTCATCGCATGGATCTCGGTGCCCTCGCGGTCGATCACCAGCTTCTTTTCCTCGATCGTCATGGTGAACTCGACGACGCGCGGTCCGGTCTTGGCGACCTGATCATGGGCGTGGACGAAAGGCGGCTTGACGAGATCGACCTTCACGCGCGGCAGCGTCGAGATGTCGACGGGAGCAGCACCGGCTGCCGCGGCGGCGCCAGCGGCATGTGCCTGGGCGGTATGGAGAAGCGGCGCAACCGCGCCCGCCAGGGCAGCGCCGGCAAGCATCGTCCGGCGGGTCATCTGAAGTTGTTCAGTCATCTTGCTCTCCTTCAGCGCGTTCCAGCGGCCGGGATTGGCCTTCTGCAAAACGCGCCTGTATTCAACGCGTTAGGGTGGGTGGCGCCGACTTTGGCGGCCTCACCTCCGGTCTCGACCACCGGTCCCCCAGCAGCCACTAGAGAAGTAGAACCACAGACGAATCGCGTCTTTGTCTTGGAACAAATCGTTGCGAGGAGATCGCTTTTCTTTATGCCTTGCGACGTCGGTGGTCCGACCGGGCCGCGATACTTGCGTTTTCGCAAAGAGGGCCTTCGAACCCATTGATAGATCAAGCCTCATCCGCAAGTCCCTAAAGGACGCACGACGAGGACCACGACCATGTTGGACAGATTGATAAAGCCGAAACCAAGCGGCGGCATTCCGCGCGGACTCTCGACCACCGGTCCGGTGCTTTTTTCCTATGGCTTCCGGCCGTTCTTTCTGGCGGCCGCCCTGTGGGCGATCGGCGCCATGGCGCTGTGGATCGCCGCGCTGATTCTCGGGCTGGACCTAGCCGGCGACTACGGTGCCGCCCATTGGCACGCGCATGAGATGCTGTTTGGCTTTTCCTCCGCCGTTCTCGGCGGCTTTCTGCTGACGGCGATCCCGAACTGGACCGGAAGGCTGCCGGTTTCCGGCCAACCGCTCGCTGCCCTCTTCGGGCTCTGGGTCATTGGCCGGGTTGCTCTGCTTTCGAGCGGCATCATCGGCCTACCTGTCGCAGCCGCTGTCGAAGCTCTGTTTCTGCCGGTGCTGTTGCTGATCTGCGCGCGCGAGGTGATCGTCGGTCGCAAGTGGAAGGACCTCAAGGTGATCGGCGGGCTCATAATTTTGTCCGCCGCCAATATCTGGTTCCACCTCTCGGTCCTCGGCAATCTCGATGTCGACGCCGCAGCGCGGCTGGCGATCGGGGCCTACACCATGCTGATCATGATCGTCGGCGGACGCATCGTGCCGAGCTTCACGCGCAACTGGCTGAACAAGGTTGGCCGCACCGATTTCCCGGTTCCCTACAACCGGTTCGACACCGCAGCGATCCTGATCGGCGTTGCGGCGCTCGGCGCCTGGACCTTCGCGCCCGTTCACATCGTCACCGCATCAGTTGCTGTCATCGCGTGCGCCTTTCATGCGGTACGGTTGCTGCGCTGGCACGGATCGCCGACCTGGCCGGAGAAGCTGCTTTTCGTCCTCCACGCGGCTTACGCCTTTGTGCCGCTCGGCTTCCTGGCGATAGCGGCCGGCGGGATCGAGCTCCTCGGTGACTACCCGGTCATGCATGTACTCACCGTCGGTGTGATCGCCTTCATGATGCTCGCCGTGATGACGCGCGCCACGCGCGGCCATACCGGACGGCCACTGGTGGGATCGGCACTCACCAGTGCCTCCTATGTCGCGATTGCGGGCGCGGCGCTGATCCGGCCGCTGGCCGAGGTGCTGCCGGCTCACTACCACCATCTAATTGCGCTTTCGGGTGTGTTGTGGATCGCCGCCTTCGCACTGTTCACGGTGGAATACGGACCGATGCTGGTGCGCGAACGCCGCGCGCCCCGCGCCTCGTCCTGACCGCACGCCCAAACCCCAATGCAAAAGGCGCCGCATCTGCGGCGCCTTTTCTTTTCTAGAAGGCTGGTCCTAGAAGATGCTGCCGTGGCCAAGTTCCAACGCGCCGTCGGCGATCATGTCAGGCGTCCACTGCGGCTCGTACGTCAGCCGGACCTCGGCATATTCGACACCCGGCACATACCAGACGCAGTTCTGTACCGCTTCCTTTAGGAACGCGGTCGCCGGGCAGCCCTTGATCGTCGTCGTCATGGTGACGCGGACAATGCCGCCCTCCTGCACGTCGATGTCATAGATCAGGCCGAGATCGACGACGTTCCCGCCCATTTCGGGGTCGATGATGATGCGCAAGGCATCGCGGATCTTGGCTTCGAGGTTCAGGTTTTCAGGCGCCGACATGGGAACGTCTCCCTCCGATGCGAATGAGGATCCGATAGGTCTCACCGGTCGTATCGAAATTGCCCGCCCATTTGTGGCCGCGCTTGGCGAGTTCCGGATAGAGGAACAGCGGCTCGCGTGCGAGCAACGCGAACAGAACCTCGCCTTCGGCCATCTTCTCGGCCGTCGCCAGGATGCGCACCATCGGTTCAGGCGGATCGAGCTCCGTCAGATCGAGCTGCCGGCTCGGGTCGGGCCAGGTGTCGAGTTCCGTTTCACCGGCCGAAAGCCTGATCCCCTCGACCTCCCCTTCCAGCGTAAACAGAACCTCCCAGTCGCCATTGTCGAGCGGGCGGTCCTGATGGGTAAAGCCGCGACCTGCCATGACGCTGAAAAGCGGAACGGGCCGGAAGGTTGCGATCAGCTTCAACGCCTGGCCCGGCGCGAGGCTATCGACTGCATTCATAATGGCCTGGAACGGATCGCTGCCGCCGCGCAAGTGCGGCCGTACGTCGAGTTCATAGGGATCTTGGCTCATGGGAACCTCCGTGAGGAATGGATGGCAGAAACAGGCCTGGCCGAACTAGTCCGTCAGGCAATCGAAGCTCGGCCGGAACGTTGATCAGTCGCCGTGTTCGCACGAACTCAAGGATGAGCGCATTGACGGCAATCAACTGGCCGAGACTTGCAAAACGAAAGAGAGGCGCGCTGCCGATCAGGAGCGCGAGCGTGCCCACCGCGATCGTCAGATAAAAGAGCCGGAACCAGCGAAGGGCGGACGTTTCGCTGACGAGGTCCTGCACCCTCGGGGTCGGCATGCGCCCAAGCGCCGGCCCGTAACATTCGAGCCAGGTCAAGAACGGTACGATCTTGTAAAGCTGGGCGAGGCCCATGCCCGTCAGCCAGCCAAAAGCGACGAGATAGACGACAGCGCCGATAGCTTCACCGAGGCGGCCGGCGACCAGCAGCGCGACGAAGAGCAGGCTCGCGGCGACGAGCGATGCGAAGGCGCCGATACTGGCGCGGCTGTTGAGCTCGATCGCCTTGCGCCGGCGTTCGCGATAGATGCGCTGGATATCGTTGACATAGATCGCGACCACGGCCACGCCGGAACCGACGGCAAGGAGGAGAAGCGGCGAGCGGCCAATACTGCCCACGAGAATGACAGGCACTGCTGCCGCCAGAAGGCCGAGGGAAAGGGTGCCGAGCGCGAAGACCAGCCGGCTGCTCGTCCGTTCCTTGTCCGGCGACAACATGAACATGGTCAAAAGCCGATAGCTGACACCCATCGTGCTGAAGCTCAACCAGCCGCAAAGGCCGAGCGAAGCATGTAGGGAAAGACCGTCGACCGTGAGGTCGATCGCACCCTCCGCGTCGATCAGGCCCGAGAGCACACCGGCATAGACGCCGCCGAGCAGCATTGTGCCGAAGAGAGCGGCAAGGCCGACCGCGACGAAGCGGGCCGGGAGTGGCAGGGGGCGTGAATGCCAAAGCGTGACCGCGAAGGAAAAGCCGAGCACCGAAAAGCCGACGATCGAGAAAGCGGCTCCAAGAGGAAGCAGCATCACCGGAAGATCGATCGCGCCGGAAAGGCTGATAAAACCGAGCGCCAGGCTGGCGATGCCGACGATAAGAAAGAGCAGCGCCGGCAAAGCGACGCTCGGCAAGGATAGCGGCTGGCCGACGAGAACAGGCACGAATTGCAGCAATGCGCCGGTCATCAGCAGGCTCAGCCAACCCAGAACGACAACATGGACGAGCGCCAGCGTTTCGGGCGCCTCAAGGGCCAAGACCGGATAGCCGAAGCCGAGGACCATCATGGTCTCGCCAAGGACGAGGAAAATCAGCGCGGCCGCGAAATAGGACATGGTCCAGCGGGATAGCGTGGCTGCGAACATGGTGGTTCAACCCTCGGATCACGATGGCGCTGGTTAGGCCAAGCAAGCGCGATCGATTCTGGTAAGTGAGAGCGGGATGGGAGCGGAAAATGACTCACGCTTTTTCTCACCCCGCTCTTGAAGGACACCAGGGGCTCAGTGCCCGCCGCAGCAGCAGTCACAGCCAGAGGACTGCTGCCGGCCGATTTCCACACGCCAGACGTCAGGTCCCTGCTCGAGATATTCCCAGGTGAATTCGCCCGGATAGCGGGTTTCGAGCTGATAGTGCAGCGGGCGCGGATCGTGGTCGTTGACGATGATGAAGGCGCCGCCCTCGGCAAGCGCGTTCAACATGCCGAAGATTTTCGGATGGCGTTCTACCGGCGGGATCGTCCGCACATCGATGAAGGGCTTGTCGGTCTCTGCAATGGTCATGGTCATCCGCTTCTGAGCGCCGTCGTTTAATGATGATCCGGGAAACGCCGGCGCACACGCCCCGGATTTCCACAAACTAGCGACAGTGCCGCCGCGACATTTTGTCGAAGCGCAAACAAATCTCGCTTTGGCCGAGACCAGCCCCGTCCTTGACTTTTCGCAAAGAGATACCGGCCCGCACGGCCTAGAAAAGCTGCATCCATCGCCACCCAGATGAGGACGAAATGTTAGCTTCCGCGCTCCTGAAATATGGTGAAATGCGCCTGCCGCGCTATACGAGTTATCCAACTGCACCGCGCTTTGCCGCTGATGTCGACGATCACACCTACAGCGACTGGCTGAAGGCGATCCCGGATGGGCAGGACGTGTCGCTCTACCTGCACATTCCCTTCTGTCGCTCCATGTGCTGGTACTGCGGCTGCCACACGACGATCACCAAGAAGGACGATCCGATCATCGACTATCTCGATGTGCTCCGGGACGAGATCCGCATGGTCGCCGATACCATTGGCCGGCCGCTTCCAGTATCGGAGGTACACTTTGGCGGCGGCACGCCGACGATCATCGAGCCGCGTGAATTCCTGGCGCTGATGGCGCTGATGAGCGAGCGTTTAGCGCTGGCACCATCGGCCAATGTCGCCGTCGAGATCGATCCGCGCCGGCTGACGCTCGCCATGGCCGAGGCGCTCGGCGAAGGCGGCGTTAGGCGTGCCAGCCTCGGCGTGCAGAGTTTCGATCCCGTCGTGCAGAAGGCGATCAACCGCATCCAGAGCGAAAAGCAGACGGCCGAAGCCGTCGACCATCTGCGCGGCGCGGGCATCGGTGGGATCAATTTCGACCTGATCTACGGCCTGCCGCATCAGACGGTGCGCTCCTGCGTCGAGACGGTCGAAGCGGCCGTTTCGATGCGGCCGGAACGGTTCGCGGTTTTCGGCTACGCCCATGTGCCGAGCTTCAAGAAGCACCAGCGCATGATCGACGAGAACGCGCTGCCCGACAGTGCCGCCCGCGCCGAACAGGCGATGGCGATCAGGGAAGCGCTGGTCAAAGCTGGCTACCGCCAGATCGGCCTCGATCATTTTGCGCTTCCTGACGACGATCTCGTCACCGCACAGGAGGCTGGGCAACTCCGCCGCAACTTCCAGGGCTACACGACCGACACCTGCGAGACCCTGATCGGTTTCGGCGCCTCGGCAATCGGCCGCTCGCGCGACGGTTATGTCCAGAACGAGGTGCCGCCCGGCGTCTATGCAAGCCGTATCGCATCGGGACGCCTCGCAACCACCAAGGGCTACCGGCTGACCGACGAGGACCGTCTGCGCGCAGCGATCATCGAACGGCTGATGTGCGATTTCAACGCTGATATTTCCGCGATCGCCGTGGCGCATGGCCGGGACTGGCAATCGCTCATTGAAGGCAACGGCAAATTGGCCGAACTGCGAAAGGATAGCGTGATCGATATCACCGATGGCATCATCTCCGTTCGCCCCGAACACCGCTTCGTCATCCGCGCGGTGGCCGCGGCCTTCGATGCCTATATCGACGAGTCCCAGAGGGTGCACAGCAAGGCGGCGTGACTGACCAGTTCGAGCGAAACCCTTCAGCCTGACGGCTTTAACGTTTTGCGATAGTGGTGGGTTTCAACGGTAAACCGGCCCGTGACGTCCTTTGGAAGCCAGAGGGTGTCTACAAACGAGCGGGATAGCAGCCATCCTTCCCGCTCATAGAACGCTTGGGCACGCGCGTTGCCCGCGGTGCAAAACAGTTCCGCTTCTTCTACACCCCTCTTTTGCTGGAATGCCTCGGCGAAGGAGAGCAGTGCGCTTGCCAGGCCGGTTCCGCGAGCGCTCTCACCGACATAGAGCTTCACGATCTCGGAACCTTTTACCGAAACAAACCCGAGCACGCCCTGATCTACAGCGACGTAGAATTCGTCGCCAGCCTGTGCCAGCCAAAGGGAAAAATGCGCCAGCGTGCGAAACGGCAATATCCCTGCTGGAACGAGATGGGCATGAGCTTGATACCACCCCTGGTGCCAAAGCTCGACGATCGCCGGATGGTCCTCGTCTCTTGCGCTACGAATCTCAAACATGCGTCAACTTCTGTGAGAATGGTGCAGTTGAAGGTCTCACGGCCAGATGCCGCCAGGGCCAAAACAACGCAGAGATGAGGGGGCGATTGGTTGTAGCCGCGATCGGCATTCGGAACAAGGAGCCCTCACCCGGGGGCCGACGAATGCCAGCCTCCGAGTTTTGCTATTGGAGTTCAACCCACCAGATTGCGATAGATCGCCGGCAGTGCCGCCGGCAGCCGCGAGATGTTGCCGACCACGGCGTAGCCGTTCTGGCCGAACATGGCGGGCACGTAGGACTTCGCCTCCCGGTCGACAGTAACGGCGAAGGTGTTGATGCCGCTGCGCCGTGCCTCGGTGACCGCGCGGCGGCTGTCTTCAAGCGCGAAACGCCCCTCGTAGTGGTCGATATCGTTGGGTTTGCCGTCGGTCAGCACCAGCAACAGCTTCTTGCGGTTCGGCTGCCGACGAAGCTCGGCCGAGGCATGCCGGATCGCGGCGCCGATGCGCGTGTAGTAGCCGGGCTTCAGCGCTGCGATGCGCGCTTCGACCAGCGGCCCCATCGCCTCATCGAAGGCCTTCACGGTTTCGACCCGCACCCAGTCGCGCCGCCTTGAGGTGAAGGTCAGGATCGAGTGGTTGTCGCCGCAGGCCGAGAGCCCGTGCGCAAGGATGAGCAGGGCCTCTTTTTCCACGTCGAGCACCCGCCGGTTGTCGGACCAGGAATCGGTCGACAGCGACACGTCGACGAGGATCGTCACTGCCAGATCATGCACCTGCGGTCGGCTCATCAGATGAATACGGTCGCTGCCCTGGCCGCCGGCCGCGAGATCGGTGCGGGCGCGCACGACCGCGTCGAGATCGAGATCGGCGCCGTCGAGTTGTGCACGTAGCATCTCGTGCCGCGGGCGCAGCACTTCGAACTGGCGCCGCACCCGGCGGATAAGGCTCCTGCTTTCCTCGGTAAGTTCCGTCCGCTCTTCCTGGGCGGAAGCCGGCATGGCCAGCACGCGGCAATGGTCCTTGAGGTACTGGCCGGTCCGGTAGTTCCATTCGGGATAGGTCAGTTCGGCCGTCAGCGGCGTCGGGTCGACGGCTTCAGGCGGCAGATCCAGATCGAAGCGGAAGCGTGCCGAGGGCCGTCCCTTGCGCTCGCCGAGCGTCATGTCGTCGAGTTCCTCGGCAGCCTTGCTGTCGTGGTCGTCGCTGTCGTCGCCGGGCCGGTCGACATTGACCATCTCGGCCATGGCCAGGATCTTCTCGAAGCGATTGAGAATGAAGGGGCTGCGTTCGCCCTTGCGGTTCTCCGGATTTTCGCGCACCGCCACATGGCGCTCGACCTCGGCGCCCGCACTCTGCGTGCCCGGTGCCGCGGCAACATCTTCGTCGCGCGTGGTCGTGGTTTCGGTGCGCAGCATCGTATCCGGCCAGAGCGGCATCGGCAGCATCGGCAGGTAGCCGGGCGGCGCGCGGTGCGGGAAAATGAACGGCAGCGTGGTGTCTGCTTCCCCCGTCGTCTTGCGCAACAGGCGCAGGATACGGTTTTCGAGATGTTGCTCGACCGACGGCAACGCCCCCCTTTGCCGCTCGGCAAGTGTTGCCTCGGCGAGACGCCGATAGCGCCGCCTAAGGCCTGGGAACCGCTGGAAGACTTCTTCGACCGTTTCGAGCGCGCGCGATACCAGCGCAAGATCACGACGGAGCGGATCGATTTCGTTGACCGGGTCGACCGGCATCGTCGCCATATAGGCGACGAGCCAGTGATAGAGATCCCGGTTCAGGTCTTTCGTCGGAAAAAGGTCGATCTCGCCCGGCAGCATCAGCGACGCGTGGTCGCGCGCCGGCTGGACGAGTTTTTCTTCGCCGAGCCCCATTCGCTGCCGCCACCGTAGGCGATGGGTCGACGTGCGTCCGCGAGCGGGGACGATCTGCACCGCCGCCTCGCCGCCATGTCCGCGAAAGGAGACGCCGAGCACCGGCAGCATGTCGGCGAGCTTCACCGCCTCTTCCGGATAACGCCGCCTGGTTCTGGTGTTGCCGACGAAACGGTGCCAGGCCCGTCCGACGGTTTCTTCGAGCTCGAGGAAATCAAGCATGGTTCACCTCACGCGATCAGCGAACCGGCCACTTCGAGAAGTGCTGCGCGCACATCCGGTTCGTCGGTCAGAGGCTCGATCATCGCGGCGCGCACCGCATCCTTGACCGGCATGCCGGCATCAATCAGCGAGGCACAATAGACGAGCAGCCGGGTCGACACGCCTTCTTCGAGGTCATGCCCCTTCAGGGCGCGCAGCCGCTGCGCGAGGTTGACGAGCGGCGCCACCTGGCTCTCCAGCAGTCCGCTCTCCTGCGAAACGACTGAAATCTCCGCGTTGCGCGGCAGGAAATCGAACTCGATCGCCACGAAACGTTGCCTTGTGCTGGGCTTCAGGCTCTTCAGCAGGTTCTGGTAGCCGGGATTGTAGGAAACGATCAGCATGAAACTCGACGGTGCTTCGAGCAGTTCGCCGGTGCGCTCGAGCGGCAGCATGCGGCGGTCGTCGGTCAGTGGATGCAGGACGACGGCCACGTCCTTGCGAGCCTCCACGATCTCGTCGAGATAGCAGACGCCGCCGTTGCGCACGGCGCGGGTGAGCGGACCGTCCACCCAGACGGTATCGCCGCCTTTCAACAGATAGCGGCCGGTGAGGTCGGCGGCGGCCAGATCGTCATGGCAGGAAACGGTCGAAAGCGGCAGGCCGAGCTTCGCTGCCATGTGGCTGACGAAGCGGGTCTTGCCGCAACCGGTCGGTCCTTTCAGAAGGAGCGGCAGCTGCCGCACCCAGGCGCTCTCGAACAGCGCGCATTCATTGCCGGAGGGGCTATAGGCGGGGATATCGAGCGCCGCGCGACTGACGGCAGATTGGACAAGGCTCATGGCAAGTCTCCATGCTGGGAATTCTTGGGGAGATGCCGGCGCGGCGAGCCGCGCCGGCTGGTCGGTCATTCGGCGGGCTGGACGACACCGGCGAGCGTCTCGCTGCGCTCGCGCCCGGGCACCAGAACGGCCCAGATGAACATCAGCGCCGAGATCAGGACGACGGCACCGGAACCGAGGCGGATCCAGTAGAACAGCGCCAGCTGGTCCTGGACGTCCATGTAGCTTTCGCCGAGCACGCGCTGCAGATGCGCCTGGAGGACGCCGGCAAAGGTGAGCGCGAAGGTCATGACCGACATGGCGGTGCACATGATCCAGAAGCTCACCATCGACAGCCACTGGTTATAGGGCGCACGGCCGCGGATTTCCGGAATGGCGTAGGCCATGACCGCGAGGTTCAGCATCACATAGGCGCCGAAGAAGGCGAGGTGTCCGTGGGCCGCGGTCACCTGGGTGCCGTGGGTGTAGTAGTTCACCGAGGACAGCGTGTGCAGGAAGCCCCAGACGCCGGCGCCGAAGAAGGCCATGACCGAGCAGCCGATCGACCAGAGGAGGGCTGCGCGGTTCGGATGCTTGCGGCCGGCCTTCCAGGTCATCACGAAGGTGAAGACCACCATGGTGAAGAAGGGGGCCACTTCCAGTGTCGAGAACAGCGAACCGATCCACTGCCAGTAACCCGGTGCGCCGATCCAGTAATAGTGGTGGCCCGTGCCGAGGATACCGGAGAAGAGCGCCAGGCCGACGATGACATAGAGCCACTTTTCGACGACCTCACGGTCGATGCCGTTGAGCTTGATCATCAGGAAGGCGAGCACCGATGCCATGATCAGTTCCCAGACGCCTTCGACCCAGAGATGGACGACATACCACCAGTACATCTTGTCGAGCGCCAGGTTGATCGGATTGTAGAAGGCGAAGAGGAAGAAGATCGCCACGCCCCAGAGCCCGAAGATCAGGATGTTGGTGACGGTCGTCTTGCGGCCTTTCAGCACCGTCAGCGTGATGTTGTAGAGGAACATCAGCGCGACGATGACGATGCCGACCTTGATCGCGAAGGGCTGCTCGAGGAACTCACGGCCCTCGTGGATGTGCATGAGGTAGCCGACGACGGCGATCGCTGCGGCGATCAGGAAGATCCAGAACTGCGCGACGGCGATCTTCGTGCTGTAGAGCTCAGTTTCCGCCTCTTCCGGCAGCAGGTAGTAGGTCGCGCCCATGAAGCCCATGAGCAGCCAGACGATCAGCGCGTTGGTGTGGACCATGCGCACGATGTTGAAGGGCAGCAGCTCGGAGAGCGTGTTGGGCAGGACGTAAATGGTGCCGGCAAGCACGCCGAACAGCACCTGGGCGAGAAACAGGCCGAGCGCTCCGTAGAAGTAGAGCATCGCGACCTTTTGGGTTTGGTATTTCATGGTGTCACACTCCAATCGGTTCGCTTAGCCTGCCTCGTTCGGCGGCCAGTTCTGGGTCTTGATGCGGCTCGTCCATTCGAGGAAGTCGGCGAGGTCGTTGAGTTCCTGTTCGGTGAGATTGAACTGCGGCATCTGCCGCCGTCCCTCGATGCCGGTCGGCTGGGCGGCCATCCAGGCTTTGAACGTATCGCGGGCGCCGTCAGGATCGGCCTCGCCGCCGAAGCGCTTCCAGACATTGCCGAGCTCGGGCGCGAAATAGGCGCCCTCGCCGAGAAGCGTGTGGCAGTTGATACAGGAGTTCTTTTCCCAGATGTGTTTGCCGCGGGCGACCGCATCGGTCAGCGTCGTTTCATCCGTCGAGGTCGTGCGCATGTAGTAGTGGCTGTGGGCGGTCAGCCCGACAAAGATTGCGAAGAAAAAGAAGGACCCGCCGTAAAAGACGTTACGGGCCCCGGTTTTGGTGAGGCGTTCTGCCATCACGTGGTCCTTTCGATTTCAGATGGCCGCTGAGAGCGCGGCCGGCTGATCTGATCCCCTCTCCCCGTGCGGCGATGCATTTCCTGCGCTGGCAACAATCGGGGCGAACCCATGTCTAGGGAAATCGGCGGCGGCTTCTTTGCGTTTCGGCAAACAAGTCCGCGGGTCGCCTCAGCTGAAGAGAACAGTGCTCAGGACCAGCTTCGCTGCGGCGACAAGGACGAGCGCTGCGGGCCAGATCAAAAGGCCAAGACGAAGGGCCGACGGCGCCTGCCGGAGCCCCATGAAATCGAGCGCGACGTATCGGCTTTTGACGATCGCGAGCCCGAGCAGCACGGCGGTGACGAGAGCGGCCGGCCCGGCGATCGTCATCAGCGCCATGCCCGAAATCACGGCTCCGGCAAGCAGCAGCCAAGTGTTGAACAATTGCCGGGGATTGCGATCGGTCATGGCACTCACACGAGATAGACGAGCGGGAACATCACGATCCAGACCAGATCGATCACGTGCCAGAGCGTGGTGATCAGCGCGACATTGCCGGGTTTCGGTCGCCAGGCAACGATGATGAGCACGAAGGCACCGAAGACGACGTGCAGCAGATGGAAGCCGGTGACGAGGAAGTAGAGTTCGAAGAAGGAACCGAACCGAGGATCGCCGGCAACGCCAGCCTCGGCGCTATATTCGAAGAGCTTGATCCCCACGAAGGCGAAGCCGAAAAGTGCTGCATTTACCAGCGCCCGCCGACGTTGCTTAAGCGATGCACTCGGCCTCGTCGCCAAGGCCGCCTGCCAGCCGCTTGTCAGAAGGACAAACGTGTTGATACCGGCAAGCAGCGGATCGAGATGCGAGCGGGCGGCGGCAAACGCGTCCGGCTGAAGAAGGCCCACAATCAGGAAACCGACAAGCAGAATGCCGAAGGCGGCAAGTTCGCTCCAGACGAGCACCCAGAGCAGCAAGGCGTCCGTCGTGTCCTCTTCCGCCGTTGCGGCAATCGGATGACTGCGGGCATCCATGTCAGCGCCTCCGTTGAAAAAACATCGTTCGAGCTAGGCGCGGGCGCTGACCCTGTCTTTGCGATTGAGCAAAGAAGCTGCCAAGGGGCGGGGCTATTGGCTGACGACAAAGGAGCCTTCCGATGACAGACGCACAGATCGGCCTTTCCGTCGCTACCCCCATCATCATCGTCTTCGCCCTCGTGCTCTATCGCATGGGCGTGCTTCAGCGCGGCGCGACGCTGTCGGCGATCCTCTCCTCCGTTGCTATCGCCATCGTTCTCTTTCTCGATCGCTGATCTGCAAACTTTGAGAAATGTCAAAGAGGATCATGGCCGTCGGGTGTAGTTCGAACCAACACGCAACGGAGCAGATCGATGCAGCAGCAATTTTCAGAACATCACGAGCTGGGGCAGGCTTATCGCGAGCTTTTGTCCCTGTGTGATCGCCTCGAGACGCTTGCCGATTCCATCCCGCGCCGCATCGACCTGACGAGCTGCCGCATGATCATGACGGAGCTGCCGGAGAAGCTGAGGCGTGTCCACGCGCTGGAGGAGATGATTCTGTTTCCGGCGGTTGAAGATCAGCCGATGGACGACGGTCGCGACGCCTTGATCGCGCGGCTGCGCGCCGAGCATGACCAGGACGATCGGGCAGCCGTCGAACTGTGCGCGTGCTGAAGGCTGTGCTCGACAACAGGGCATCGCTCAGCTGGGATGCGATCGGCTACATGCTGCGGGGCTTCTTCGAAACTGTTCGCCGCCATGTCGCAACAGAGCGCCTGCTTCTCTGGCGCCATGCGTGAGACAACCGATATGACCTATTTTCTCCTCGCCTTCGCCGTCTTCCTGCTGCTCCATCTGGTGCCGGCCTGGCCGGCCCTGCGCCAAGGGCTGATTGACCGGCTCGGCCGCTCGACCTATTTCGCGGTCTATTCGCTTCTGTCCGTGCTCGCTCTCGGCTTCGTCTTTCACGCGGCCCTTCAGCTCGATTTCATCCCGCTCTGGGAACCGGCAGCCTGGCAGGCCTGGGTAACCTTCGTGCTGGCACCACTCGGCATCTTTCTCGTGCTGGCCGGCCTCTTCAGCGAGAACGCACTGTCGATCTCGATCTATCGGGGAAACGAACGGCCCGGCGCCATCGTGACGATCACCCGCCACCCGGTGCTCTGGGGCTTCCTGCTCTGGGCCGCCGGCCACATCGTGCCCAATGGCGACCTGCGCGCGCTGGTGCTTTTCGGCGGTTTCGCGCTGTTTTCCGTCGGTGGTTTCTTCATGCTTGAAAAGCGCGCCCGCCGACGTTTGGGCGAGAGCTGGCAAGCGGCCTCGAAGGGCACGTCAGTCTGGCCCTTTGCAGCGATCATCCGGGGCGAAACCCGTTTGCGCGCCGATCCCGTGATGATCATCGCCGCCTTTGCCACCGTCGCGATTGCCGCGTGGCTGTTGCTTGGCGGTCACGAGCTGCTGTTCGGCGCTGATCCGCTGCTTCAGGCCACCCTCTTCTAGATCACGATGATTTTTGGTCTTCACCCTGCCAGGCCACAGCCTGCGGGGTGATCGGCAGCGCCAGCAGGTCGATCGCCCGGGCCGCCAGATGGTCGACGATAGCCGCGACGCTCTCAGGCCGATGATAGAAGGCCGGCACCGGCGGCATGACAATCGCCCCCATTTCGGTGACGGCGCACATGTTGCGCAAGTGACCGAGATGCAGCGGCGTCTCGCGTGCCATCAGCACCAGCCTGCGCCGCTCCTTCAGATGCACGTCGGCTGCACGCACCACGAGGTTATCGGCCATGCCGGCAGAGATCGCCGCAAGTGTGCGCATGGAGCACGGCGCCACGATCATGCCGGCCGTCGAAAACGACCCGCTCGCAATCGTCGCGCCGATATCGGCATGGTCATAGGCCCGGGCGGCCAGACGCAGCAGGTACGAAAGAGCCTCTGTGCCGACCTCGTGTGCGAGTGTGCGATGCGCCGCCGGCGACAGGACCAGATGCAGCTCGACGCTTTCGATTTCGCTGAGCCGCTCGGCGATGCGAACGGCAATCGCCGCACCCGAAGCGCCGGTGACACCAAGGACGATCTTCAACCGGTTCATCGCGTCAGCCTCCAAGCCCGAGATCGGCCCAGATCGCATCGACCTGGCTCTGGATATGCGGCGACATTTCGAGCACCCTTCCCCATTCGCGGTCGGTCTCGGCGCCGATCTTGTTGGTGGCGTCGAGCCCGAGCTTGCCGCCGAGGCCGGAGCGCGGCGACGCGAAGTCGAGATAGTCGATCGGTGTCCCCTCGATCACGGTCACGTCGCGGCTGGCATCGAAGCGGGTGGCAAGCGCCCACATAACGTCGGACCAGTTGCGCACGTCGATATCCGGATCGACGGCGATAATTAGCTTGGTGTAGCTGAACTGCGGTAGGACAGACCAAAGCCCCATCATCACGCGCTTGGCCTGTCCCGGATAACGCTTGTCGATCGAAACGACCATGGCTCTGTAGGAGCAGGCTTCGGGTGGCAGCCAGAGATCGGTTATCTCCGGAAACTGCTTGCGAACAAGCGGCACGAACAGCCGGTTCATCGCCTCTCCGAGCCGCGAAGGCTCGTCCGGCGGTCGGCCGGTATAGGTGGAAAGATAGAGCGGATTCCGGCGCATGGTGATCGCCGACAGACGCATGACCGGGAACGGCTCCACCGAATTATAATAGCCGGTGTGATCGCCATAGGGGCCCTCCTCCGAGGTTTCACTCGCTGAGACCATCCCCTCCAGCACGATCTCCGCATTGGCCGGCACCGAAAGCGGCACGGTCTTCGCGTTGACGAGTTGCGTCCTGCCGCGCCGAAGCAGCCCTGCGAAATTCAGTTCGCTCAAGCCATCGGGCAGCGGCATGACCGCAGAAAGTATCGTCGCCGGGTCGGCACCGATGACGACGGCGATCGGCATGTCCTGACCCAGGCGCTGCCACAAGCGATGGTGACGGGCGCCGCCGCGGTGGGCGAGCCAGCGCACGATGGCACGATCGGACCCCAGCACCTGCATGCGATAAATCCCGACATTGACATCGAGCGGATCATCCGGCGCGCGGGTTATCACCAGCGGCCAGGTGATGAGCGGCGCCGGCTCGCCCGGCCAGCACCATTGAACCGGCAGGCGTCCGAGGTCGATTTCCTGATCGCGCCAGACGACCTCCTGACACAGCGCACGCGTTACCTTTCGTGGCCGCATATACATCGCCGATCGGAGCAGAGGCAGCCGATCCCAGGCGTCGCGCAGCGACTGCGGCGCTCTCGGATCGCGCAGTTCCGCAAGTTCACCCGCAAGCGCATCGAGCCCGCCCGGCGCCAAACCGAAACCACGCTCGATCCGGCGTTCCGACCCGAAGAGATTGGTCAGAAGCGGGATCGGCTGTGCGGCGCCCGTCGCATCGACCGGCCGCTCGAAGAAAAGCGCCGGCCCGTCGGCGGCAAGCACGCGGCGGTGGATTTCGGTCACCTCATGCACCAGCGAAACCGGTCGCGAAATCCGCTTCAAATCGCCTTCGCGCTCGAGCGCGTCGACAAAATCCTGAAGCGTTGCAAAGCCCTTGGACGGGCGAAAGGTCCTGTTCATGGAGCCTGTTTGTGGCGGCGAATGGCCCTTGTCTTTGACGTGGCGCAAACAACGGTCGGCAGCGGGCGACTAGCATGCGTCGCATCGTTCGATTCCGACGCTCCACAGGTAGCAAATGACACTTCCGCTCGCGATCACCGCCCCCCTAAGCTTCGTTCCCATCATCGCCATCGAAAGCATGGTGCAGCGCGTCTTTGCCCGCGTGATCGAGAGCCATCCGGGCCTCTTCGACCGTCTCGCGGATCACGCAGCCAAGCGCTACGCCTTCCTGCCGTCGGACCTGCCGATCGGCTTCCTTGTCGAACCCGACGTGCCGCGCATCACCGTGCATCGCAAGGAGCGCGCGCCAGTTTCCGATGCCTGCATGGAAGGCGAACTCGTGCTGCTTCTGGCGCTGCTCGAGGGCCGCATCGACGGCGACGCCGTCTTCTTCTCGCGCGATCTTGCCGTCAGTGGCGACATGGAGGCGATGCTGGCGCTGCGCAACGCGCTCGACGACTGCGAGATCGACCTTCCAAGCGATCTCGCCGACATGGCCGGGCCGCTGGCGCCGCTCGTGCGCCGCGCGGGAGAACAGATCCGCGAGCGCGCGCTTGGCCGTGTTCTCAAGGAAGAGGCTCCCCGATGGAACTGATCTGCCCCGCCGGCACGCCCGCCGCCTTCCGCGAAGCCGTCGATGCCGGCGCCGACGCGGTTTATTGCGGTTTTCGCGACGAGACGAACGCCCGCAATTTTCCGGGCCTGAACTTCTCCCGCGACGAACTTCGGACGGCCATTGCCTATGCCAAACAGCGCAGGGTGATGACCTTCGTCGCGATCAACACCTTCATGCGCGCCGGCCAGGAGACGCTCTGGCATCAGGCGGTGGATGATGCCGCAGCACTTGGCGCCGATGCCGTCATCCTCGCCGATTTCGGCCTGATGGCCTACACGGTCGAACGCCATCCGCAGCAGCGGCTGCATGTTTCCGTCCAGGCCTCGGCGTCGAACGCCGATGCCGTGCGCTTCCTCGTCGAAGCTTTTGCGGCAAAACGCGTTGTGCTGCCGCGCACGCTGACGATCGCCGACATCGCCCGCCTTGCCAGGCAGATCGATTGCGAGATCGAAGTCTTTGCCTTCGGCGGCCTCTGCGTCATGGCCGAGGGGCGTTGTTCGCTCTCTTCCTACGCCACAGGCAAGTCGCCCAACATGAACGGTGTCTGCTCGCCCGCGAGCCATGTGCGCTACCGCCAGGACGGACGCGAGCTGGTGTCCGAGCTCGGCGATTACACCATCAACCGCTTCCCGGCGGGCGAAGCGGCCGGCTATCCGACGCTCTGCAAGGGCCGTTTCGACATTGCCGATGAACGCGGCTACGCCTTCGAAGATCCGGTTTCGCTCGACGTCATGGACCATATCGATGCGCTGCGCGCTGCTGGCGTCAGCGCGCTGAAGATCGAGGGCCGGCAGCGCGGCAAGGCCTATGTCGCCGAGGTCGTCTCGGTCATGCGGCGGGCGCTGACCGCCGGCGTCGCCGAGCGACCTGCCTTGGTGTCGCGGCTGAAGGCGCTCAGCGAAGGCCAGAAGACAACGACGGGCGCCTACGAAAAGCGCTGGAGGTAATCGGCCCATGACCATATCGACAAGCCCATCCAAACCCGTCCTGAGCCTCGGCCCGGTCTACTATCTCTGGGACGGCCCCAAATGGCGCGACTTCTACTTCCGCATCGCCGACGAGGCTCCGATCGCCCATGTGACGATCGGCGAAGCCGTCTGCTCGAAGCGGCTGCATTTCATCGAGCCGCATGTCGCCGAGGTCATCGAGCGGCTGGAGAATGCCGGCAAACAAATGAGCCTCGCCTCGCTCGCGCTGGTGACGCTGGAACGCGAAAGCCAGTTCGTGCGCGCGCTGGTGCGCGACAGCGCCCATCCAATCGAGGCCAATGACCTATCCGCACTGCATCTGCTTGCCGGCAGGCCGCATTCGATCGGGCCGCTGGTCAACGTCTACAATGGTCCCACGGCAAGGCTGTTGGCAGCGAGAGGGGCCACCAGCATCTGTCTGCCGCCGGAACTGCCAATGGCGTCGGTGCGCGGCATCATTGCCGAGAACCCCACGGTGAATTTCGAGGTCTTCGCCTTCGGCCGCGTGCCGCTGGCGATTTCGGCGCGCTGCGCCCATGCCCGCTCCAAGGGGCTGATCAAGGACAATTGCCAGTTCATCTGTGGCGAAGATCCGGATGGCCTGACCGTCGAGACCCTCGACAGCCAGCCCTTCCTGGCGCTGAACGGCGTCCAGACCATGTCACACACCTGCCAGTCGCTGATGCAGGAACTGCCGGAGCTTACCGCCGCCGGCGTTTCCCGCATTCGGCTGTCGCCGCAGGATTGCGACATGGCAGCCGTGGCGCACATCTTCGACGATGTCATCTCCGGGCGGCGCTCACCGCGTGAGGCACAGGCGGATCTTGCCGATGTCTATCCGGACAGACCGTTTTCGAATGGTTTCCACCACGGTCACACGGGAGCGGCCTGGATCTCCGTAGACGCTGGAGCGGCAGCACGCTCGTCGGTCACCTAGCAGTGTTCCGACCGCCGGCTCTGGCGACGCGATCGCCTCAGCCTGCCACTGCAGCAATCGGGGTTGAGCCGGGGAACAGGTTCAAGGCGGCATATTGCAACAGCATGATCGTCTTGCCGTCGCGAATGGCGCCAGAGCTGATCATCGCAAGCGCTTGATCGATGCCGATTTCAAGGACGGCGATATCCTCTCCTTCGTCTTCATTGCCGCCACCTTGCGACGTGCGGTCGCCGGGCTGATACTCGCCGACGAAGAAATGCAGGCGCTCCGTAACCGATCCGGGGCTCATGAAGGCGTCGAAAACCTGTCGTACGTCGCGCACGCGAAAGCCCGTCTCCTCCTCCGTTTCCGCGCGGATGCGCGCTTCCGGTTCGGCATTGTCGAGCAGTCCCGCCGGCGCCTCGACGAGCAGATCGTCGTGGCCGTTGACGAAGGCCGGATAGCGAAACTGCCGGGTCAGGATCACGGTGCGGCGGACCGGATCGTAGAGCAGGATCGTCGCGCCGTTGCCGCGATCGTAGGTCTCCCGTGACTGCCGCTGCCAGCTCCCGTCGCCACGCAGAAAGGAAAAGGTGGTCTTCTTCAGGACGTACCAATCATCCGAGAGAATGGTGACGTCTTCCACTTGAATCCGGTGCGCAATGCTCATCCTGCCCTCCATGACAAGGCTATCGTTTGGTCGGGCAATTTCGTGCATTTTCGTGCAATGTCAAGATTTATCATGCATCGACGTCGCCGTGCGACAGGTACTTCGGCGGCGCTTGTTTCAGAAATGGCGATTGCCGCGGTCTCAATCCCGCGGCAATCGCGTCAGCGGATTATGACCTAACGGCATCCGCCTATCGCAACGGGAATGCGACCGGCCGGATCGGGGCTGCATCCGCGCCGCGGAACTTCAGCGACGCGCCGACAAAGGCGAACTCGTAGATCCGGTCCCTGGACAGTTGTTCGAGATTGATGAGTTCGATGATCGGGGCGCCTTGCTGCGCGAGCAGGTAGGTGTGCACGGGAATGTAGTTGTTTTCCGTCTCGGCCGGGAAGGCTTCGAAGCTTAGGTTATCTGCGCCCACCACCATGGCGCCGCCGTCCTCGACGAGGAACTTTGCCGCGTCGATGCTGAGGCCGGGAGGATTGCTCATATAGGCGGACTTGTTTTCGTAGTTCTGCATCCGCCCCGTGCGGATCAAGGCGACATCGCCCTCCGCCAGCGTCACGCCCTGACTTTTCAGCGCTTCTTCGAGATCCTTGCGGGTGATCCGGTAGTTGTCGGGCAGCATCTGCATGCCCTTGGCCGCAGCAACGTCGATCATCACGCCGCGCGCGACGATCGGCGGCAGTTTTTCGGCGCCGGTGACGGTCCAGCCCTGGTCCCCGAGGTGGTCGGCGGCGGCATAGCCGTTCCAGATCTTGCCGTTCAGGCCGAAGTGATTGAGCGCGTCGATGTGCGTGCCCATATGCGCATACATCGACACCGCAGAGCCGCTGTAGCTGACATGCGTGTTCATCTCCTTGCCGACCTTCATCGGATCGGAGACCAGGGTGCCATTCGGCGTGTGCGTCATCCACATCTGATAGGGCGGGTCGCCAGCTGCCTCCCAGCTGGGCATGCCGATGAAATACTCGACCGCGAGGTCGTAGGACTTGTTCCCTTCGATCCGCGACAGAATGGCAGCGCGGGATTCCGGGGTAATCAGGTTGAGCCGACCGATCTCGTCCTTCGGCCCCCACGGGCTCTTGCCGACCTCCTGCGCGAGGGCCGTGCCGCCAAAGAGGCCGGCGACGAGAGAAGCGACCATGAGACGCTCCAGGGCTGTGGTGTTGAACATGATGAACTCCTTCTTCTGGTCTTCCCGCGACATCAGGAAGCTGGGTTCACCTTATTGCTGGCGCTGGCGCGAATAATCAGCGATGGATGGAAAACATAATTCGCTCTGGAGAAAATATGGACCTGTTGGCTGCCATGCGTTCGTTCCGACGCGTCATAGAGCTTCAGAGCTTCAACAAGGCGGCCGAAGAACTCGGACAGTCGAACGCCTCGATCAGCAAGCAGATCCGGCAACTGGAAGAGCGCCTGGGGACGGTGCTCATCGTGCGCACGACCCGGCGGATGAGCCTGTCGGAAAACGGGCGCGCCTACTTTTCCGAATGCTGCCGGCTCCTGGACGAGCTCGACCATCTGGAGCGCACCACGTCCGGCGAAGCCGGCGAAATCAACGGCCGGCTGCGGCTCAATGCGCCGCTGTCCTTCGGCCTGACGGTGCTTGCGCCCATGCTCGCGCGCTTCATGGCGCTGCATCCGCAGCTGAAAGTGGACATGACGCTCGACGACCACGTGCTCGACGTCGTTTCGGAAGGCTTCGACGTTTCCATCCGGGTGCGCGCGACGCTGACGGATTCGTCGCTGATCGCCCGGCGGCTCGGCGACATCGGCCAAGTCATCTGTGCCGCCCCGTCGTATCTCGCGGACAACGGCACGCCCGCAGCCGTTGGCGACCTCAAGAGCCACCATTGCCTCACCTATCGCCTGGCTGACCAACCCGGCAGCTGGCGGCTGGAAGGGCCCGACGGCGCCGTCATGATCGACCTGCCCACGCGTTTCGTCGCCGACAACAGCCTGATGCTCAGCGAAATGATCCAGGCGGGCATCGGCATTGGCGTGTTGCCCTCCTTCATCGCGAAGCCCTTGCTCGCCGAGGGCAAGCTCTGCCAACTCCTCCCCGGCCACAGGCTCGCCGAGCGCGGCATCTACGTGGTCTATCCCACCAATCGTCTGTTGCTGCCCAAGGTGAAGGTCTTCACCGAGTTTCTGGCGAACGAGATGCGACAGGCCGGGCTTTAGGGGCCTGGCCTGTCGTTGCCTCGGAAACTCGGTCGCGCAGCATGTGCGCCCAGCAGGCACCCTCGATCCCGAACGCCTCATAATCATGTTACCTGGGTGACAGCCCATCTTATGGAACATCCAAACTTTCCAAATTCGTTTGACAGTAAATGGCGGCGCGAATATTTTGGAAAGCATAGAGTTTCGTTATTTGGCCAGCCGTTCAATTCGACGCGCGCCACACCGGTGAAAGGAACCGGAAAATGAGCCAGCAGTCATTCAGCATCGAAAATGCCCAGCCCGTGGAAACGATGGAGGCCGTGCCCGGCATGGAGGCACAGCGGACGCTCACAGCCAACCCGACCGCGGCAGCCACAAACGCCGCGGGAACCCGTAAGCGCTGGCTTCGCAATCTGCTTTTCGCCTCCGTCGCCATCGCCGCAGTTGCCGGCGGGGTCGATTTCGGTTGGGCCTACTGGACGACGGGTCGCTTCGAAGTGGCGACAGACGACGCCTATGTGAAGGCCGACAGCACGACGATTGCCCCGAAGGTCTCGGGCCATGTCGCTGAGGTCCTGGTCACCGACAACCAGCAGGTTAAGGCCGGACAGGTTCTCGCCCGCATCGACGACCGCGACTTCAGGGTCAGCCTCGAACAGGCCAAGGCCGGGGTCGAAGCCGCGGAGGCCAACATCGCAAACAAGCAGTCGGCGCTCGTCGCTCAGCAATCCGTGATCGAGTCGGCCAAGGCGACGGTCGAGGCCGACAAGGCCGACCAGACATTCGCCGAGCAGGACGACAGGCGCTATTCGGAGCTCGCAAGGCAAGGGTTCGGCACATTGCAGAACGCGCAACAGGCGGCCTCACGCATTGCCGCCGCACGGGCTGCGGTGACGCGCGACACGGCAGCGCTCGCAAGCGCGGTCAAGCAGCTCGACGTGATCAAGGCCGAGGTCGCGCAGGCAATGGCCGCGCTCGACAGCGCGAAGGCGGCCGAGCACCAGGCCGAGCTCAATCTTTCCTACACCGCGCTCGCAGCGCCGATCGACGGCGTGATCGGCAACCGCACCTTGCGTGTCGGCCAATACGTGCAGGCCGGGACGCAGCTGATGGCGATCGTGCCGACGCACGCGGCCTATATCGTAGCCAACTACAAGGAAACGCAGCTTGCCGATGTCGTTCCTGGCCAGACCGTGGCGATAGAGGTGGACACGTTTCCGGGCCAGGTGTTCGAGGGCCACGTCGACAGCATCTCGCCGGCAAGCGGCCAGGAATTTGCGCTGCTGCCGCCCGACAACGCGACCGGCAACTTCACCAAGGTGGTGCAGCGCATCCCCGTCAAGATCGTGCTCGACCGCAACAGTCCGCTCGACGTGGTGCTGCGGCCCGGCATGTCCGTCTACCCGACGATCGACACCCGGACCGCAGGAACGACGGTGGCCTCCGTGCCGGCAAGCCTAAACTGAAGGACGCTCAGGCGCCGTTCCCAGCCTCAAGCGCTGGCAGGAGGATGCAATGTCCACCACTACGATGCCCATGGTTTCGCCCAGCGTGCGGGAACCCGCAGCGATGTCACCCGACAAGGCAAGCACGACGGCCTGGATTTCCGTGCTGGCCGGCCTGATCGGCGCCTTCATGGCGATCCTCAACATCCAGATCACCAACGCCTCCTTGCTCGATATCGAAGGCGGCATCGGGACCGGCGTCGACAACGGCGCCTGGATATCCACCTCCTATCTCATCGGCGAAATCGTCGTGATCCCGCTCACGGACTATTTGAGCCGCGTCTTCTCGTTCCGGCGCTACATGTTGGCAAACGCGATCCTGTTTCCGCTGTTTTCGGCAGCCTGTGCCTTTGCCCATGATCTTGGCTCGATGATCGCGCTGCGCGGTCTGCAGGGTTTTGCCGGCGGCGTGCTCATTCCAATGGCCTTCACCATGGTGTTGACCCGGCTCCCCAAGGCGCAGCAGCCGCTTGGGCTGGCGCTCTTTGCGCTTTCGGTCACCTTCGCCCCGGCGATCGGCCCGACGATCGGCGGCTACCTCACCGAGAATTACGGCTGGCAGTCGATCTTCTTCGTCAACACCCCACCGAGCCTGGTGATGGTGATTGCGCTCTATTTCACCCTCGAGAAGAAGCCGATGCAATTGTCCCTGCTCAAGCAGGGCGATTGGGCCGGGATCGCCACGATGGCTATCGGCCTTTCGGCACTGCAGACTGTTCTTGAGGAAGGCAACAAGGATGACTGGTTCCAGTCGCCGTTCATCGTCAAGCTCGCTTTGACGGCGGCCGTGTTCCTGATCGGCTTCATCGTTATCGAACTCAAGGTCGAAAAGCCGCTCGTACAGCTGCGCCTGCTCAAGCAGCGCAATTTCGGGGTCGGCGTTCTCGTCAACGTACTCGTCGGCGTCGCCCTGTTCGGTACGGTCTACATCCTGCCGCAGTATCTCGGCCAGGTGCAGCGCTACAATGCCGAACAGATCGGCCTCGTGCTTGCCTGGACCGGGCTGCCGCAGCTTCTCATCATCCCGTTCGTGCCGGCGCTGATGAAACGCTTCGACGCGCGCCATATCGGCTTCGTCGGGATCAGTATCTTCGCAGCCAGCTGTTTCATGAACACGACGCTGTCGCTCGACAGCGCCGGCGACCAGTTCTTCATTCCGAACATCGTGCGCGCCATCGGGCAGGCGCTGGTGCTGACGCCGATCACGGTGATCACCACGGCCCGTATCGCTCCAAGCGACGCGGCCGCCGCCTCTGGCCTGTCGAACATGCTGCGTAATCTCGGCGGCGCTGTGGGCACGGCCACGCTTGCGACGGTGCTGACCAAGCGTGAGCAGTTTCACTCGAACATCATCGGCCAGTCCGTGACCGTCTACCGCGACGAAGTCCGCGACCGGATCGGCGATCTGACCCGGCACTTCATGACGCACGGCGTCACCGACGCCGCAGTCGCGCAGCAAAAGGCAATCGCCGCGATCGCCGCCACGGTTCGCCGGCAGGCACTTATCCTGGGGTTCAGTGATACTTTCGCGGTGATCGGGATCGTGCTGGCGCTCGCAGCCGTCGCATTGCTCTTCACCCGCAAGATCCAACTCGGCGGCGCCGGTGCAGGTGGAGCACACTAAGTCGAAGGCGCAGAAAGAAGGACGTCAGCCGGACTATCAACCGGCACAGCGAGGCCGTGCAGACCCTCAGGGCGAAACTTGTGGTCGCGCGAGAGATGGGCTGAAGCGAGCGGCTGGATTTTCTGTTGTTGCGGTCGTATTTTCTCGGCCGATGCCGTGCTCAGCCGGACAACAAAAGAGCAGGCTGCGCAAGCAGGCCTGCAAATGACAAGAATGATCGATGCTACCGAACAGTCGTCCGTTGCTTGAGCGGCCCTTTTACCTTGTTGCTCTCTGGTGCCTTATCCTGCTGGTCGGGGCGGCAGCCCTTGGCACCCGCGAGCGGCAGGCGCTGGTTGCAGAACTGGAGCAGGAAAGCACCGTGCTCCATGGGCTGGCCTCCCAGCGCGCCGATCAGCACGACGCCCACCTGACGGCGCTTTCGGCCGTGGCGGTTGCGTCAGAGGGGCGCAGGCACGACCTCTTCCTCGATGTCGCCCGCACCATCACCCGCTTCTACCCGCGCATCGACGAAGTCCAGCTCGTCTCGCTCGATCCGGCAACAGAGACCATCGGGACCGGTCCGCTCGACGCAGCGACGGCCGAGCGCATTCGTGCTGCGGCCAAGGCTTCCGACGGCCGGATTGCCCTTCTTCCCCATCCGCAGCGCCCCGATCATTACATGATGGTCAAGCGCAGCCCCAACACAAACGAAGCCCGCTACGGGCTGATGCTTGCGATTGACGCCGGCAAGCTGATCGGCGATGGCGGGCCGTTCTGGTCCAGGCCGAACACCGCCGTCCGGCTTTCACTGCCCGACGGCCACAGCCTGCTTCAGCCGGCGGCACTCCCCGATGCCATCCGCTTTTCCAGGCCGCTCAGCAGCGCGTCGCAACCGCTCGTACTCGAAACCGGCATGGATATCGGCCTCTCCGATATGTTTCCGCCGGTCCGGACGGGTCTGACCCTCGTTGCCCTCACGCTGGCCTATCTCGCCGGATTGGCCGCCTTGCGCCAACGGGCAAGGACCCGCATGGCGGAACAGCAGGCGCGTCTGAGTGCACTCGATTCACGGCTCAGCCACGCCTCACGCGTCAACGCGCTTGGAGAGATGGCAAGCGGCATGGCCCACGAACTGACCCAGCCCCTGACCGCAATCCTCGCCCAGGCGCAGGCAGGGCGCCGCCTGCTCAACCAGGGGAACCACGCGGCCCTTGCCTCCGTGCTCGACGATACCGTCAGCCAGGCGCGCCGGGCCTCCGGCATTCTGGAGCGGTTCCGCAATTGGTCACAGCCGCACGCGACGCCGGTGACTACATTTGATCTGCGTCGGGCGCTTGGCAATGTCGAGGCGCTGCTGGAGCAGGACGCCCGGTCGCGGCAGATCCAACTTGAATTCCGCTTTCCGGAAACGCCCGTAATCGTTACTGGCGATCCCGTTGAAATCGAACAGGTCGCCTTCAATCTGGTGCGCAATGCAATGGAAGCGCTTGACGGCCATGCGAGCGAAACGCCCCGCGTCGTCGTTACCTTGACGCAGGAAGGCACCGGGGTGGTTTTCGATGTCGTGGACAACGGTCCGGGCATTCCCGAAGCGCTGCGCCCGCGCCTGTTCACCCCCTTCATGACGACGCGGGCGGGCGGCACGGGGCTTGGCCTCGCCCTCAGCCAACGCCTGGTGGAACGCGCCGGCGGCGAGATCTCGTTGGTGGCCGGCGACGAGGGTGCAACCTTCCGGGTGACACTGCCCAAAGCGCGGGCGCGACAGGAAGAGACACAATGACCGTTCCCGTCTATCTCGTCGACGACGACGATGCGGTCCGCCGCGCGCTAAGCCTGCTGCTCTCGACGGTCGGCATCAAGGTCATCCCCTTCGGCGATCCGCAGGTTTTTCTCGGGCAGTTGTCGCGCCTAGAGCCGGGCTGCCTGATCCTCGACATCCGCATGCCGGCGATCTCCGGACTGAAGCTGCAGGAAAAGCTCCGTGAAAGTGGCGTCGACTGGCCGACGATCGTCATTTCCGGCCATGGCGATATCGAGGCCTGCCGGCGCGCCTTCCGCAACGGTGCCATCGACTTTCTCTCCAAACCCATCGACGAGCAGGACCTGATCGACGCGATCCACAAGGGGCAGGAAATGCTGGTGCGCACCCTGCAGGCCTGGGCGGAAAAGGCGGAGACGCTTGCCCTCCTGGCGGCACTCACGCAGCGCGAGCGCGAGGTTCTCGACCGCATTGCGGCAGGTTTCACCACGCGCCAGATCGCCGAGGGGCTCGGCCTGTCGCCGCGAACAGTGGAAAGCCATCGCGCCGCGATCGGCGCCAAGCTCGGCAGCACCTCGCAGGCGGAGATGACCCGCATCTGGCTCGAAGGGACGCAAACTCCGTAGAACTACGGATGGTGACGGAAGAGCTACGAATACCGACGGGCGGCGTTCCGCAATAACCTTTCCATATCAACAGGAAAGGAACCCATTGATGATCCGCAATATCGTGCTTGCAGCCGCTCTTCTCGCTCCCGTTGCCGCCACAGCGCAGGAGCTTCCGACCGCCGCCTACCTGCCGCTCGACATGGCCGTCAAGGCTGCCGACGCAGCACTGAAGGCATGCGCCGCAGAAGGCCACAATGTCAGCGTCGCGGTCGTTGCACGTGACGGTTCGACCAAGGTTCTGCTGAAGGCCGACAATGCCGGCCCGCATACCGGAAACAGCGCCCAGGGCAAGGCCTTCACCTCGGCGGCCATGGGTCGCGACACGGCTGGCCTCGGCGAGTTCATTGCTTCGAAGCCCGCCAACGAAGGCCTTCGCGACATGGACGCACGCATGGTCATCCAGGCCGGCGGCGTGCCGATCAAGTTCGGCAAGGCGCTTGTCGGCGGCATCGGTGTCGGCGGCGCGCCGTCGGGCGACGTTGACGCGAACTGCGCAACTGCAGGCCTTGCCGCAATCGGCGCGAAGTAATTCGCTCCAAGGGAGGCTCCCGCCCTTGAAAAGGCGGCGGGCCTCTCCATCTAAAGGCCACTACCCGTTTCGAGTGCTCTCAGTCGTCGGCGCCTTTGGCGTGCGATAGCGGTACTCCGGGTTGAAAACAGGGCGCTCCCCAACACGGGTTGAGCGCCCTGTTTGCTTTTGGCAGATCGTCGATCAGCCGATCGGTCTCACCAGGTCTTGCTGAGCTTCAACGTGACCGTGCGCGCATCGCCATATCCGCAAACAAGCAGGCCGCTGCAGCCGCTGACATAGTCCTTGTCGAACAGGTTGGTGACGTTGAGGGCAGCACCCCAGCCGTCTTTCTCGTAGCGCAGTGCTGCGTCGAAGACCGCCGATGCCGGCACCTTCTTGGTGTTTTCCTTGTCCGCCCAGCTCTCGCCGCGATAGCGCACGCCGGCGCCGAGACTGAGGCCTTCCAGCGCGCCCTGCTGCACCGTGTAGTCGAGCCACAGCGAGGCCTGTGTATCGGGCGCTAGATAGGGCGCCTTGCCGATCAGCGCCCGGTTTGCGTCCTCGGTCACCTCGATATCCATGAAATCGAGACCCGCAATCAGCTTCCAGCTTTCGTCAAGATTGACCTTGCCTTCGAACTCGATGCCGCGGGAACGGACTTCACCGGTCTGGGTGGAGATGCTGGTCAGCGGGTCGGTGACGAGAGCGTTGCGCTTGGTCAGCTGGTAGATGGACGCCGTCAGCACGCCGTCAAAAAAGGTCGGTTCGTACTTGACCCCGGCCTCGAACTGCTCGCCCTCTTCCGGCTTGGTGTTGCCGGTCGCCGTTACCGCCACCACCGGATTGAAGAAGGTCGCGACGCTGACGTAGGGCGTGAGGCCATTGTCGAATTCATAGGCAAGTCCAGCACGGCCGCTGAGCGCGCCTTCGCTGTAGTCGAAGCTCGAATTCTGGGTCGGCGCCCAGAAGGTCGGTCCATTGTCGGTTTTGGTGTCGACATAGTCGTAGCGGCCGTTAAGCGTCACGAGCCAGCCATCGCCGAAGCGGATCTGGTCTTGCGCGTAAACGCCGAGTTGCTGCTGCGTGATCACCTGGTTGATGTAGATGGCGTTGGCCGGCTGCGGCGCGCCATAGACCGGATCGGTGGCGCTGATCGGCGTTCCCGCCGACGACGCCTGGACGTGGTCCAGCCGGAAGAACTTGTAGTCGAGACCAACGAGGACTGTATGTTCAAGCGCTCCCGTCTCGAACTCGCCTTCAAGCCGGTTGTCGATGGCAAACGTATCCACCTTCGAGGTCGCCTCGAAGCCAAGGCGATAAAGCAGATTGCCCGGGGTCGCCGGCGTGTTCGAAACCGGGAAGGGAAGGCTCGGATCGTAGTAGCCGTAGGTGTAAGGCCCGTTTTCGTGCTTGTAGAGATGGCCGTAGCGCAGGTTCTGGCTGAACTGCCAGGCGCTGTCGAACTCGTGCTTGAATTCGTAGCCGAGCATCTGCTGCACGTAGGTTCCGGTATCGATGTCCGGTTCACCGAAGAAGGCCTTGCGATCGATCTTGCCGAAGGATGCGTCGACGACGGAGCCGTTATAGGGCAGGAAGCCGCCGCCGGTATGGACCTGATCGAGGCCCTGTAGCAGGCCGTAGACGGTCAGGCTGGTCGCATCGTCGGGCTCGTAGGTGATCTGCGGTAGAATGAAGCCGCGCAGATCTTCCGAGTGGTCGACATAGTTGTTGCCGCCGGAAACCTTGCCGGTGACGCGGTAGCTGATCGCGTCGTCCAGCTGTCGGTTCACGTCGATGCCGAGAAAGGCATTGCCGTTGTTGTTGATGCCGGTCTCGACATAGGTCGAGTTCTCCGCCTGCGGCCGCTTGCTGATGAGGCTGATGATGCCGCCCGGGTTGGCGCCGCCATAGAGCACGGAAGCCGGACCTTTGAGCACCTCGACACGCTCCAGCATGAAGGGATCGATCTGGAACCCACCGAAGCCATAGGAAAAGAGGTTGAGACCGTCGAGGAAGACGCCGGTCTGCGTCGCGTCGAAGCCGCGGATGTAGAACCAGTCGGTATCCGGGTCGACGCCGAAGGGCTCGGCCATCACGCCCGGCGTGTAGCGCAACGCCTCGTCGACCTTGTTGACGACGCCGCGGTCGTCAAGCTCCTCGCGTCCGATGACGGAAACGCTCTGCGGGATTTCGGCGATCGGCGTTGCGGATTTCGAGCCGGTCGTTGTTGCCTTGGCGACATAGCCATCGACCGGACCGGTCGCATCGCTCTCTGTCCTGGCGCTGGTCGCCTCGATCGTTTCCAACCTCGTCGCCGGCGCATCCTGCGCGATAGCTGCGCCCGCCGCCAGTACCGCGACGGCGGCGACCCCGCTCGCCAGCCATTCCGTCAGCCGTACTGCCTTGCCTCTTACCATCATCTGTCTGTCGTCTCACCCAATCGACCGCAGGGCCTTTCCAGGCGACGCGGCTTACACCCTCTGATAAGATGAGTTTTTATATCAACTATTCGGGCAACTCTTGTCGCGATCGGCGGAAATTGAACGTTCCTGGGCTCTTTACTGCGAACAACTGCTTTGGAAGATGGCACTTGCTCAGGCCGTTCGGTTGCGCTTCCACGCTGCCGGCGTGGCACCTACGACTTTGCGGAACACCCGGGTGAAGTGCGCCTGATCGGAGAAGCCTGTCTCGGCTGCAACCGTCGTCAACGACGCCTCGTTTTTCAGCAACAATTCCTTGGCTCGCTCGACCCGTGCATTGGTCTGCCACTGATGCGGCGCCATGCCGGTCGACGCCTTGAACGCATGGCTGAAATGCGACTGCGACAATCCGGCAAGGGACGCCAACTCCTCCAGGCGGATGTTGCGCCCCCAGTTCTCGTCGATGTACTCGACCGCACGGCGAAGCTGCCAGGCGGCAAGCGGGCTGCGTTTGCGGCCATCGCTGCGGTTGAGCTTCATCAGGTCGATGAACAGGGCGACCGTGAGGCCATCGCCGTAGAGATCGTGCAAGGGCTGTGGGTTGACGCATTCGGCGGCGATCAATTGCGCGAGCTGCAGAAAGCGCTCGTCATGAAACATCAGCCGCGGCGTGTCGCAACGGCCGGCATCGAGATCTTCCGCCAGGCGCCGGCTGAGGACATCGAGATTGAAATGCAAATCGAGGTGGCGGATGCGCCTGACATCGACCATGTCGGCCCAGATTTCCATGCCCGCCGGAATATAGGAAAGCGCCTGCTGGTGCGCGTTCTCGACCGCGCCGCGCCCGTCGGGCGAAAGCCTGACATTGCAGCGGCTACCGCCCTCAGCGTCGAGCACGATGAACATGCGCGGATCATCCGAGAAATAGTGGCCACCTGCCCCCGCCTCGCACTCGACGTCCCAGACATCGGCGATGATGCCGTTCCACTCCCGCCGATTGAGCCCGCCGATCACCTTGAACCCGGAAATCTTGTTCTGCATCCGCGGTTGAAACGACATCCAGGCGTATCCAATGCTCTAGGGACGAGGCGACGCCTCCGGCTAATTCCTTCCTCTATTACTCATCTTTAATGTTTTGCGGAAGCCCCGTCGATAAGGCGACGGGGCTTCCGCCGTCAGAACCGAACGCGTGCACCGACTTTGGCGCCGGCGGCTTGCGAACCGTCGCCCTCGATGTTGAACAGCAGCGAGAAGTCGAGGTCCCAGTTGTCGTTGTTGGAAAGCGCAAGCCCGGCCGAGACCCGCCCGAACAGGCCTTCGCCATCGAGCGACGCAAAGCCGACATCGGCGCCGATCGTCGGCGACAGGATCAGGCCGTTTTCCAGCTCCAGCGTCCGCTCGAC
>NZ_JBNDJY010000010.1:0-160572 GCF_050435225.1 Ensifer sp. LBL
GACGACAACAGGCTCTGGCGGTTGCGCACGAAATCGCGCACCAGCCCGTCGATCTCCTCGCCGGCTGCGACACGGTCGAGCGCTATTCTGTAGGTCACCCGGCCGAGATTGGACGCGCCGAGCGCGCTTCTCAAGGTGTAGCTGACCACCGCCGAACCGGAATAGGACGGATTCGGCGTGAACTTCAGATAGAAGCCGACCGGCGTGAAGCTGCCGGCGGCGGCAAGCTCGCCCTCGATGATCTCGGCCGTGCCGGCAAAGGGTGGCGAGACCGAAGCAACCGCTGCGTCGGTGAACGGACCGCCGGTGGCGCCACCGTTCAGATAGACATCCTTCGGCGCCGAACCGGCCGGAACCTCGACGACGACATTGGGCGCCGTCACCGCACGAGCGTTCAGTTTCAGCGTATAGGCGGCCGAACCGCTGGCGCCACGGCTGTCGGTCACGCCAATGGTGAAGCTGTAGCTGTCGGGCACCGCATCGGCGGCAACCGGTCCGGTCAGTTCGCCGTTCGAGATGTTCAGCACCATGCCCTTCGGCAGGGCGCCGCTCTTCAGGCCATAGACCAGCGCGCCGGTGCCACCGGTGGCCGAGATGCGTTGCGAATAGGCCTCGCCGACCATCGCGTCGGCAAGATTGCCGGGCGCTGGGGTGAAGACGAAGCTGGCGGATGCCACGGCGATCCGATAGCTCGCCTGCCCTGTCGCACCATTGGCATCGGTCGCCGTCACGGTGAAGCTGAAATCGCCGTCGGCTGCCGGCCGTCCCGAAATCGCCCCGCTTGATCCATCCAGCGTCAAGCCACCGGGCAGAGCACCCGACGTGACGACGTAGCTGTACGGCGCCATGCCGGCGCTGGCGGCAATGCTCTGGCTGTAGGAAACACCGGGAACGCCGTTGGCAAGCGCCCCGCCTGCCGGCGTCAACACCAACACCGGAGGCGAAACCGTAACCGAAACCGTGGCCGGCGCCGACGTGCTGGTCGCATTCGTTGCCGTGTAGGTGAAGCTGTCCGCCCCCGAATAGCCGGCCGCCGGTGTGTAGAGGATCGTTGTCCCCGTCACCGTGGCCATGCCATGCGCTGGCGCCGTGGCGATCGCAACCGACGTCGCCGCCCCGCCCGTCAGATTGAGGCCGATGGCATTTGCGCTGGAGTTCGCAGCGACAGTGGCGCCGACCGGGCCCGCCGATGGCGCCTCTACGGCGACCGCGAGACTATACGTTGCCGCGCCCGTCGCATTGTTGGCGTCGGTCGCCGTCACCGTGAACGTTGCCGGTCCATCGGCGGTCGGCGTTCCGGACAGGCGGCCGTCGGCTGCGAGCGTCAACCCCGCCGGAAGTGCGCCGCCGGTCACCGCATAGGTGTAGGGAGCGGTTCCGTTGGCAGCGGTGATCGTCAGATCATAGGCATCGGCAACCGTTGCACCAGCAAGCGCACCCGCAGCCGGCGTGAAGGCGAATGTCGGCGGCGACACCGTCACCGTGACCGTCGCCGTGGCGGATGTGCCGGTCGTATTGGTTGCCGTATAGGTGAAGCTGTCAGCGCCTGAGAAGCCAGCCGCCGGCGTGTAGCTGAACGTGTTTCCAGCCACCGTGGCCGTGCCATGCGATGGGGCCGCTACGATGGCGACCGAAGCGGCCGCCCCGCCCGTAAGATTGGGCGAAATCACGTTGGCCGACGAGTTGGCGGCAACGGTTGTCGTCGTGGCGCTGGCGATCGGCGCCTGGATGCGAACCGTCAGACTATAGCTGCCGCTGGTTGCGGTCGCGCCATGGGTATCGGTCGCCTGAACCGTGAAGGTGAAGCTGCCGTCCGCAGTCGGCGTGCCCGACAGCGTACCGGCCGCGTCGAGCGAAAGTCCGGCCGGAAGCGCGCCGCTTGCCACGGCGTAACTGTAGGGCGCCGTGCCGCCATTGGCCGAGAAGCTCTGGCTATAGGCCGTTGCCACGGTTGCGATCGGCAAGCCGCCAGCCGCCGGCGTGAAAGCGAAGATCGGCGCGGAGACGAGGAAGGACTGGCTGACATTGGACGCGGCCAGGTAAGCGGTGTCACCGGCCTGCGAGACCTCGATGGTGCAGGTGCCGCCATTGCGGAATGTGACATCGCCGGTTGACGTGACGACGCAGACGGGCGCCGTCAGCGACTGGAACGTCACCGGCAGAGAGGAACTGGCGCTCGCCGAAAGCGTCACCGGCGTTGCATAGTCTTGCGGGCCGGGATTGGAGAATGTGATCGTCTGCGGCGCCTTGGGCGTCACCGCGTTCGACGCGCTGGAAGCTGGTCCCGTGCCGGCACTGTTGGTTGCCGTTACCGTGAAGGTGTAACTCGTGCCGTTGCTGAGGCTGCCGACCGTGATCGGGCTCGCCGCGCCCGTTCCGACAAAACCACCCGGATTGGATGTGACGGTGTAACCGGTGATCGCGGCGCCGCCGGCGCTGACCGACGCGGTAAAGGTGACGGACACTTCGCCATCGCCAGCCGTCGCCGTGGCCACCGTCGGGGCGTCCGGAACAACCGCATTGACGGTAAAGCTCTGGGTGACCGTCGCCGCAGCCAGATAGGTGCCATCGCCGCCCTGGTCCGCAGCAATCGCGCAGGTCCCTGCGCTGTGGAAGGTCAGCCTGCCACCCGGGGTGATCGTGCACACGGCCGCGGTCGAGGATGTGAAGGCAACGGGCAAACTCGCGTCCGACGATGCCGTCAGTGTCGGCGTGGTGGCGAAGGACTGCGCACCCGGATTGGCGAAGGTGATCGTCTGGGGTGCCCGCGGCGTAGCTGAGTTCGAGGCCGCAGACGCCGGTCCCGTGCCGGCGGTGTTGGTTGCCGTCACCGTAAATGTATAGCTGGTGCCATTGCTGAGACCCGTCACCACGACCGGGCTCGACGACCCCGTTCCGATAAAACCGCCCGGGTTCGACGTCACGGTATAGCTGGAAATCGTCGCGCCACCCGTGCTTGCCGGCGCGGTGAAGGCGACGGAGGCCGAAGAGACGTCGGCGGTTGCCGTTCCGATCGTCGGTGCGCCGGGCACGACGGCATCGACTGTAAACGTCTGCGAGACCGTCGGTGCAGCCAGGTATGTCCCGTCGCCCGCCTGGTCCGCCGCGATGGTGCAACCACCGGCCTGGTGGAAGGTCAGATCGCCCTCGGGCGTGACCGTGCACACGCCGGCAGTCGACGAGGTGAAGGCAACAGCCAGGCTGGAGCTTGCCGTCGCCGTCAATGTCGGCGACGTGCCGAACGCCTGCGTACCCGGATTGGCGAACGTGATCGTCTGTGCGGATCGCGGCGTAACCGCATTGGAGGCGGCCGATGCGGTGCTTGTCCCGACGCTGTTGGTGGCGGTCACGGTGAACGTATAGCTCGTGCCGTTGGTCAGGCCAGTCACCCTGATCGGGCTCGTCGTATCCGTGGCCGTCATGCCCCCGGGGTTCGACGTCACGGTATAGCCCGTGATCGTCGCGCCGCCGTTCGATGAGGGAGCGGTGAACTCCACATCCGCATAGCCGTCGCCCTCCACGGCCGCGCCAATGGTCGGCGCGTCGGGGACCGTCGGCGCAACGTCGACGGTGAAGACCTGGCTGCCGGTCGCGCCATAGGCGTCCGTTGCCGTCACGGTAAAGGTCACGGCGCCGCCGGTCGTTGCCGTGCCCGACAGGACCCCGTTGGTCGCCAGCGTCATTCCGGCGGGCAAGGCATTCTGCGTGACGGCGAATGTGTAAGGGCTTGCGCCGCCTGACGCCATAAGTGTTTGTGAATAGGCGGTGCCAGCCGTCGGATCGGGAAGCGTCGTTGGCGAGACGACGATTGTCGGGGCGGCGATGGTGACGGAGAATGCGCGCGAGGCGGTCGAGCCTTCGGGATCGGTTGCTGTCACCGTAAAATTGAACGGACCGCTTTGAGTTGGCGTGCCGGAAACGACGCCGCTGCTGGACAGCGATATGCCAGCGGGCAGCGCCCCCGCGGTCCGCGCATAACTCAATGTGCCCGATCCCCCGGTGGCACTCAGCGTTTGCGCGCCGTAAGCCTGGTTGTAGACCGGGTTTGGCAGCGTCGTCGTCGAGATCGCGATCGGTGCGTAACCGACCGAATTGTCGGTGCTGGTGGATGCGTCGTTGGTAAAGCCGGCCACGCTCGTAGCCTTGCCGGCGGGGATGGACACCACGACTGTGCCGGCCTGCGTCATCCCGTTGACCGAAACGGTGTAGTTGGCGCCCGAACCCGAGACGCTTGCCGTCGTTGCGCCGGCAGTGCCGGAAATCTGGACGTCGCCGGCGGTAAAGCCGGTAACGGATTTGTTGAACACCACATCGAAAGCGATCGACGTCCTGGCGCTGGGATCGGATTGCGAGGACGCCTGGTTGATCGTGACTGTCGGCTTGGTGTCGACCCAATGGGTGGCGCCGGTCGCTGTGCCGGTGCTGCAGCCGCTGCCGCCACCGTAGCTGGCGGAGACGGCGTGTTGGCCGAGCGGCAGAGACGATGTCTGGAAAGTCGCAGACGAGGCCGTGCTGACAGGCCCGGTCGGCGTCAGGCCAAGGGTCGTTGACTGCGATCCGATCGTGATCGTCACGTTTCCGGGCGGCGATTGTCCCGCATTACAGCCCATCGACGATACGGTTGCCGTCACCGACACCTGTTCGCCCGGCAGCGACGGACGTGGCGAGGATACGACATCGACGACGACTGGCCCTCCGGAGGCAGCCTTGACGACGATGTTGTTGCTGTTGGCGGTGTAGTTGCCGCCGGTCCGCGTGCCGGTGAACGTGACCCAGTCGGAAAACTGGCCGGACATCGCATCGAGGGAATCGACCTGATAGGAGCCTGTGCACGTCACGGAGGACGTCGTGCCGCCGCCCGGGATTGCCGGGCATGAAACGACGACGCCCTTGTTCGCAGTGGTCGCAGGCGCGATGCTGAGAATATTGTAGGATCCGGGGTTCAGCACATAGCTGAAATTGATCGTGTCGCCAGCCGCATTGAAGGTCGCCGGGTTCGCCGAAATGGTCACTACCTGCGCCGAGGCGCCAATGGCCGACGCCAGAAGGATGCCAATCGCCGCGAAAAATGTCCTGAAATAAAAACGCTGGAATGCAGACGAAAAAATTTTCCCGCCCGCGACGCTTCCGCACCGCAGCCCCATAAATACCCCCAATATATGCCGGGAAAATTAGCCCCATCTCCCAGTCGGGACAGCTAATAAAGCGGAAGGTGCCGAGTCAATCGCACAACTCACCATTGCCGGAGGAAATGCGGTCGGCCGTTGCCATGTGGCTTATCGATCACACTTTTCGACGCCGATGACGGCTGCATTTCGCCCGTCCCGAGTGGCGACCCCAATGCCGGCAACCCCAGGAGGAGTGAACGAAAATGGCGGCCAGCGTCTTGAAGAGAATCGTTATTCCGCGCTCGGTTTCTTCCGGCTTCGAATGACGAGGTAGCTGCCGGCCAGGCTCATCGCCGCAAGCGCATACCAGGTCAGCGCGTAGACCAGATGGCTGTTGCGGAAGCTGACGACGGTCAGACCGCCGATCGGCAGGCCGCCAGGGTTTTGCGTCGCGTCGGCATCGATGAAATAGGGGGCGACATCCGTCAGCCCTTTTGCCGTCGCGATTGCCGCGACATCGCGGGAAAACCAGCGATCGCCTGCGGGATCGTTGGATCGAAGAAAGGCGCCGCCCGGTTCGCTGATGCGCAAAAGCCCGGTAACCCCGGTCAACCCTAGTGCTTCGCCTTCCGCGCGCGCAGCCCGATCGCGCCGGTCGGCAGGCACGAAGCCGCGGTTGACGAGAACCATCGTGCCGTCTTCGCGGTGCAACGGCGTCAGCAGCCAGAATCCGGCACCCCGCTCGGTTACGGCCTGCACCAGCACCGATTTGTCATTGTCGAAAGTGCCCGTCGCCGTGACGCGAAGATATTCGTCCTTTTCCCGGGTGATGCTGTCCCAATCCGGCCGCGCCGGGGCCGGCACTGCTGCCGCATGCACGCGCGCATCGACGCGAGCGATCAGGTCCAGTTTCCAGAAGAGCCGCTGGATCTGCCAGGTCCCGAGCGCGACGAAGACGACGGCGAGAAACAGGAGCGCGCCCGTCAGACGGAAGCGGGCTCGGGAGGACGCTTTCGCACCCTCCTCTTTCACGTCGTGGCCGCCGGTCATGTTCGCGTCCGCCCGCCCCTGATCAGGGCATGTTCTTCATCATCTCGTGGGTCATCGGCATCATGTTCGTATTGAGGTGATGCATGACCCAGAGCGAACCGGCGAGCGCGATGCCGACGATGATGATCGTGAAGATCAGCGCCATCAGCGTCCAGCCGCCTTCCGAACGGGCGTTCATGTGCAGGAAGTAGATAACGTGCACGACGATCTGCACGACGCCGATGCCCATGACGAGCACGGCCGTCAGCAGCTTGCTGTCGAGCACGCCGCCCATGACCAGCCAGAACGGGATGGCCGTCAGGATCACCGACAGGATGAAGCCAGTCATGTAGCTCTTGAGCGAACCATGCCCGGCGGCGTCGCCCGGATGGCTGTGCGCGTGGTGAGGCTCGAACGCGCTTTCGTGGCCAGGATGCTGCGAACTCATCCGAGTACTCCCAACAGATAGACGAAGGAGAAGACGCCGATCCAGATGACGTCGAGGAAGTGCCAGAACATGGAGAGGCACATCAGGCGACGGCGGTTTTCCGGATTCAATCCATGTTTCTTGACCTGCACCATGAGCGTGATCAGCCAGATGATGCCGAAGGTGACGTGCAGACCGTGGGTGCCTACCAGCGTGAAGAACGAGGACAGGAAGGCCGAACGCGTCGGACCGGCACCCTCGTGGATCAGGTGGTAGAACTCATAGAGCTCGAGCGCGAGGAAGATCGCGCCGAACACGCCGGTGACGCCGAGCCAGAACAGCGTCTCCATCTTGGCGTTGCGCTCCATCTGGAGCATGGCAAAGCCGTAGGTGATCGACGAGAACAAGAGCATCGCCGTGTTGATGGCGATGAGGTTGAGGTCGAACAGGTCGGCCGGCGCCGGACCTGCCGCATAGTTGCGGCCAACCACGCCGTGCGTGGCGAAGAGAACGGCGAAGATCAGGCAGTCGCTCATCAGGTAGAGCCAGAAGCCCAGCATGGTGCTGTGCTCCGGGTGATGATCTTCCTTCAGGTAGAACTGCGGCTTTTCTGTTTCTTGGACTTGGGTTTGGCTCATCGTTTCAGATCCGTTCCGCAAGCAGCTTCGAGCGTGCGTCTTCGGTCGCCGCGACGGTTTCCGCGGGAATGAAGAAATCACGGTTGTAGTTGAAGGTGTGACCGATGGAGACGGCGATCAGAGCGACGAAGGATACCGCCGCCAGCCACCAGATGTACCAGATCAACGCGAAGGCGAGCACGACGCTGAGGCCGGAGAGAATGACGCCCGTGCCGGTGTTCTTCGGCATGTGGATCGGCTTGAAGCCTTCGAGCGGGCGCTCGTAACCGCGGCTCTTCATGTCGTACCAGCTGTCGTGGTCATGCACGACGGGCGTGAAGGCGAAGTTGTAGTCCGGCGGCGGCGACGAGGTCGACCATTCGAGCGTGCGGCCATCCCAGGCGTCACCCGAGGTTTCGCGCAGCTGGTCGCGGCGCAGATAGCTGACGACAAGCTGGATGATGAAGGACGCGATGCCAATGGCGATCAGGATCGCACCGAAGGCGGCGATGATGAACCAGATCTGCAGCGACGGGTCTTCGAACTGGCTGACGCGACGGGTAACGCCCATCAGGCCGAGCACATAAAGCGGCATGAAGGCGAAGAAGAAGCCGATCTGCCAGAACCAGAAGCTCATCGCGCCCCAGAAATAATCGAGCTTGTAGCCGAAGGCCTTCGGCCACCAGTAGACGACGCCGGCCATCAATCCGAACAGCACGCCGCCGATGATGACATTGTGGAAGTGGGCAATCAGGAACAGCGAGTTGTGCAGCACGAAGTCCGCCGGGGGAATGGCCAGCATGACACCAGTCATGCCGCCGATCACGAAGGTGACCATGAAACCGATCGTCCACAGCATCGGCAGTTCGTAGCGGATGCGCCCGCGATACATGGTGAAGAGCCAGTTGAACATCTTCGCGCCCGTCGGGATTGAGATGATCATCGTGGTGATGCCGAAGAAGGCGTTGACCGAGGCACCCGAACCCATCGTGAAGAAGTGATGCAGCCACACGAGGTAGGACAGGATCATGATCACGCAGGTGGCGTAGACCATTGAGGTGTAGCCGAACAGACGCTTGCCGCAGAAGGTGGCGACGACCTCGGAGAAGATGCCGAAGGCCGGCAGGATCAGGATGTAGACTTCCGGGTGGCCCCAGATCCAGATGAGGTTGACGTACATCATCGGATTACCACCAAGGTCATTGGTGAAGAAGTTGAAGCCGAGGTAGCGGTCGAGCGACAAGAGCGCCAGCGTTGCCGTCAGGATCGGGAAGGTCGCGACGATCAGGATGTTGGTGCAGAGCGAGGTCCAGGTGAAGACCGGCATCTTCATGAAGGTCATGCCCGGAGCGCGCATCTTCACGATGGTCGCAATCAAGTTGATGCCTGATAGCGTCGTGCCGACACCCGCGACCTGCAAGCCCCAGATGTAATAGTCGACACCGACGCCGGGACTGTAGTCCGCGCCCGAGAGCGGCGGATAGGCGAGCCAGCCGGTGCGCGCGAATTCACCGACGAACAGCGACATCATGATGATGACCGCGCCACCCGTCGTCATCCAGAACGAGAAATTGTTGAGGAAGGGGAACGAAACGTCACGCGCGCCGATCTGCAGCGGCACGACATAGTTCATGAAACCGGTGACGAAGGGCATCGCCACGAAGAAGATCATGATCACGCCGTGCGCCGTGAAGATCTGGTCGTAGTGGTGCGGGTTGAGGTAGCCCTCGTTGCCGTTGAAGGCGATCGCTTGCTGCAGGCGCATCATGATCGCGTCGGCAAAGCCGCGCAGAAGCATGACGATCGCCAGGATGATGTACATGATGCCGATCTTCTTGTGATCGACCGATGTAAACCACTCGTGCCAGAGATAGCCCCAGAGCTTGTACTTCGTGATCAGCGCAACGATCGCCAGGCCACCGACGGCCACGGCCGCGAAGGTCACGACAAGGATCGGCTCGTGATAGGGTATCGCTTCCCAGGTAAGCCGCCCGAAGATGAATTGCGTGAGGCTGGTGTCACCAAACATGGGTCTTCCAATATGTCTCGAATTGCGGCCCAAAAGGCCTTGGCGCTCGCTGGATCGAAGCCTGCGAGCGCGCGAAAGTCCTACTGCGTCTTGTGCATGTCGTGGTTCATCGGCTCTGCCGATGGTGCAGGCTGCTCTTCCTTGACGCCCTCGGCCGGTTCCTCGCTCTTGGCGGGATTGCCGGTTTCGGGGAAGGTCGCAGCCGGTGCGGCCGCTTCGGTCACACCGCCGACATGGCGGTTGTCGTGCTCGAGCTTGGCCCGGTTCTCATGGCTTTCGACGCCGGCTCCGCCCATCATGTCGATGTGCATCATATCCTTCATGCACATCTGGCCTTCGCGCACGCACATGTTGAGAACGGCTTCATAGAGGCCGTCATCGACGGAAGCGTAGTAGCGCACCGGCTCCTTCACGCTCGGCTTTTCGAGCTTCAGGTAGGCGTCCCGATTGAGCATCGTGCCGTTCTGCTTGACCCGGGCAACCCAGGCGTCAAAGCCGGCTTGGTCCACACCGTGGAACTTGAAGCGCATGTGCGAGAAGCCGTCGCCGCTGTAGTTGGACGAAAGGCCCTCGTATTCGCCTGGCTTGTTGATGACGGCGTGCAGCTTGGTCTGCATGCCGGGCATGGCATAGATCATGCCGGCGAGCGCGGGAACATAGAACGAATTCATCACCGAGGAGGCGGTGATCTTGAAATTGATCGGCACGTCGACCGGCGCCGCCATCTCGTTGACCGTGGCGATGCCGTATTCCGGATAGAAGAACAGCCATTTCCAGTCGAGCGCGACGACTTCAACCGTGATCGGCTTCATCTCTTCGGTCACCGGGCGCGCCGCATCGATCCGATCGAGCGGTCGATAGGGGTCGAGCTTGTGGGTGCTGACCCAGGTGATCGCGCCGAGCGCGATGATGATGGCGAGCGGCGCCGACCAGATGATGACTTCGAGGCCGGTGGAATGGTGCCATTCCGGATCATACTTGGCGGCCGTGTTCGACTGGCGATAGCGCCAGGCAAAGAACAGCGTCAGGAAGAGGACGGGAATGATGATCAACAGCATCAGGACCGTCGAAATAACGATCAGATCCCGCTGTTGTGCGGCGATGTCACCGGAAGGCGACATCACCACCATGTTGCATCCCGAGAGAACGGAGAGCAACAGGACGGCAATCATCGATCGTCCGGCTAAACTGTATGGCTTCGGCATTGCGGCCTCAACTTGCGTTTTGTCTAGTCGGCATTACTCGGGCATGATCGCGCATGGAAGTGAGGTCCATCGTCGCAGCGCAACATTTTGCCGCAGTGCAGTGAGGACCGTATCGCTCTATGCGCGTTTGTACGGGCGCAAAGGCTTATTGTCGGTTCGATGCCGGCGGTTCCAGCGAACGTTAGGCACGAACTCGAATGAGGCATGTGCGCATGTACGTGCATGGCATTCTTGATATCAGACGCCAATTGGTCAACACTCTAACGACAAGACGTTCGTTCGTCGGAGAAATTCATGGTTTCGGTCGCTAACCCAACATCGTCTGGTCTCGAACGGGACGCACGCCGCATTCACGAGGACGACAAGCCTCTGTCCCCCGGCAGCATCGCAATCGGCGTGGTCATTGGGCGAACCTCGGAGTTCTTCGACTTCTTCGTCTACGGCCTCGGCTCGATCCTCGTTTTCCCGAAGCTGATCTTCCCGTTCGCGCCCAATGCGGTCACCGCGACGCTGATGTCCTTCGCGCTGTTCCCGCTTGCCTTCCTCGCCCGCCCGGTCGGTTCCTTCGTCTTCATGTGGGTCGACCGCAACTACGGGCGCGGCACGAAGCTGACGATCGCACTCGTCATTCTCGGTGGCTCGACGGCGTCGATCGCCTTCCTGCCCGGCTATGACACCATTGGGTATTGGGCCGTAGCGCTCCTGGCATTGTTCCGGCTCGGACAGGGCTTTGCGCTTGGCGGCGCCTGGGATGGCCTTGCATCGCTGCTGAACCTCAATGCGCCGCAGAATCACCGTGGCTGGTACGCGATGATCCCGCAGCTCGGCGCGCCGATCGGCTTTGCGCTTGCGAGCATCCTCTTCGGCTACTTCGTCAGCAACCTTTCGCAGGAAGATTTCCTCGCCTGGGGCTGGCGCTATCCCTTCTTCGTCGCCTTTGCGATCAACGTCGTGGCGCTCTTTGCCCGCCTTCGCATCGTCGCCAGCAAGGAGTTCGGCGCCGCCATGGAAGCCAAGGAGCTCGAGGCGCGGCCGATCTTCGAGATGCTGAGCAAGCACAGCATCGACGTCGTGCTCGGTGCCTTCGTGCCGCTCGCAAGCTTTGCGATGTTCCACCTCGTCACCATCTTCCCCTTGAGCTGGGTGACGCTCAACGGTGGCCAGTCGGCCGCAGAGTTCCTGTGGGTTCAGGTCGCCGGTGCTGTCGTCGGTGCCATCAGCATCGTCCTTTCGGGCGTGATTGCCGACCGGGTCGGCCGCCGCAACCAGCTGATGATCGGTGCGATCCTGATCGCGATCTTCAGCTTCTCGGCTCCCTTCCTGCTCGATGCCGGCGGCAAGGGCCAGGACGCCTACATCCTGATCGGCTTCGCCATCCTCGGCCTTTCCTTCGGACAGTCCTCCGGCGCCGTCTCCTCGCGCTTCACCCAGTACTACCGCTACACGGGTGCCGCTCTGACTTCGGATCTCGCCTGGCTCGTCGGTGCGGCCTTCGCGCCGCTCGTGGCGCTCGGCCTTGCCAGCAGCTTCGGCATCATCTTCATCGGCGGCTACCTGATTTCGGGTGCAATCTGCACGATCGCCGCGCTGAGCCTGACCCGGGCGCTCGACCAGCAGTAAGGTCTAGAGGCAACCGGGGTGCCGTTCCAGGCGCCCCGGCTGCTCGTCCTTCCACCGCGTCGCCGTCATCGATAGCCACGAAACACTTGGCTCAGACACCGCCGGGTTCACCGGCGGTCCCTCAAAGTCGGACTTCCACCTCAAAACCCTGCGTTCTGCCCCGCGCCGGCGAAGCGATCCGCAATTCGCCCTGCATCTGCTCGACCAGCCGCTCAACGATGGCAAGGCCTAGCCCGGAACCGGAGGCCTCGGTCGGGCCCCGAACGAAGCGTTTGGTCAGGTTGGCGCGAACGTCGGCGGCGACGACAGCGCTTTCGTTGGTGACGCGGATACCCATCGGGTCGACATGGAGATCGACGCGGCTGCCCGGCGGGCTGTGGATCAGCGCATTTTCGAGAAGATTGCGCAAAACGATGGCAAAGGCGTCCACCCGGATCGGGCGTTCGAGCACGGTGCCCTTGGCGACCTGAACATTCAGGCGGTTGGCGCCGAGCGCCGAGCGCTCCAGGTCCTGCATCACCACCATCAAGACCGGCAGCAGATCGTGCTGTTCGTCCGAAATGGCAATCTCCGCTTCGGCGCGCGACATCTGCAGCAGCTTCTCGGCAAGCCGGCTCAGATGCACCAGCGCCCGTTCGATCTGGGCGGTTCTCGGCTGGTACTCCGGCGGCACTTCGCGCGCCAGCCTCTGGGTTTGCGCGAGCGCGCCGGCAATCGGGGTCCGCAGTTCATGGGCGCTGTTCGATGTGAACTCCCGCTCCGCCTCCAGGCCTGCCTTCAGCCGCGCCAAAAGCAGGTTCACGGAACGGGCGATCGCGCGCAATTCACGTGGCAGCGTCGCCTCGTCGATCGGCGCCAGGTTGCCGCTGTCCTTGGTCAGGATATCGTCGCGCAGCTGCGAGACGGGTGACAGCGTGCTGCGGACGACGAAGACGATCGCAAGGATGCTGCCCGGTATCAGGACGAGCAACGGCAGAAGCAGCGCCGTCCCGCCTTCCATGAGCGCCTCTGTCCGATGCTCCATCGCATCGGCAACCTGCACGTAGAGCGACCCGTCGGTGGTGCCGGCCGTGTAGATCCGATGGGTGGCGGTCTGCGAGAAGCCGGTCGCAAGGGGAACGGCAAAGGGCTCCGGCGCGCCGTCGTCAAACAGGACGCGGCCATCGCGGTCGCGCACCTGATAGGTGAGATATTGCGCGTTGAGCGCCGGTGCCACGACGGAGGCTTTTGGCGCGCCGTCCGCCGCGTCCCTGGCAACGTCGTCGGCGACGATCTGCAGCAATCGCTCGGCCGTTTCCTGCACGCCGCTGTCGAAGATTTCGGTGAACTCGTCCTGCATCACGTAGACGCCAAGTCCGAGCGCAACGAACCAGAAGAGGGCAACGATGCCGGTAAGGGCAATCGCCAGTCTGCGGGTCATGCTCCTCTTGTCGGACATGCGATCACCTGAGGCAGTAGCCGAGGCCGCGCACGGTCTCGATCCGATCGGGCCCGATCTTCTTGCGCAGGCGGCTGATATAGACCTCGACCGTATTGCTTTCGATCTCGGCGCCAAAGGCGTAAAGCGCATCGTGCAGCTGCGCCTTGGACACGAGCGCGCCGGGATGTGCGACCAGCTTGTCCAGCACGGCCCATTCGCGGGCGCTCAGGTTCTGGCTGTCGCCGTTGACGGCGATCTTGCGGTGAACCTGGTCGATCTCGATACCGGGCAGCTTGACCGTCGGCGCGGCGTTGCCGGTGTAGCGCCTGGAAACGGCCAGCATGCGGGCCGTCAGTTCATTGAGGTCGAAAGGCTTGACCAGATAGTCGTCCGCGCCGCTGTTGAGCCCCTCGATCCGGTCGGATATCTGGTCATGCGCCGTCAGGATGATCACCGGCGTGCGGTCGCCACGTGCGCGCAGCGAACGCAGAAGCATCAGTCCATCGCCGTCGGGCAGCCTGAGATCGAGCAGGATCAGTCCGTAGGTTACCGTGTCGGTCGCGGCCACCGCATCGAGGACGCGCTTGAACCAGTCCACCGCGTGGCCGGCCGCGGCGACATGGTCGCGCAGCGCCTCCCCCAGAACCTGATCGTCTTCGACTAGTAGGACTCTCAAGATATCACCGGACACTTGTTCGTCCTTGCCTAGGGTCGATCGGGGATGGGCGTCAAGTCCTTGAGCGCCAAGCGGCGAAATGCGGCGGCGGCGGCCCGTCTCGGCCGCGGCCCTCGAGGCGCAAAAGAGCGAGGGTTTCAGGAGGCGACGGGATCGCGAAAGGCCCCGCGCCGCTTCTTGTAGCTGATGACAGCCGTCGCGATCCCGACCAGCGCCATCGCGCCGCCGAGAACAGCCAGCACGCCGGCATTTTGGCTAGACGACTCGTAGGTCGCGAACTTGTACATCTCCGTCGCGAGCACTGCGATCATGGCCGCCGAGACGGTCGAATAGTCCTTGCCGACGACGCGCCTGATGTTGAACGTCATGCCTTCCGTCGACTGGCTGAAGTTGGAGAGGCGCAGCATCCAGCGCGGCACATCGCGGCAATAGTCGCGATAGGCGTCACCGAAGGTGCGAAGCAGGAAGGCCTCCTCCGCATAAACGATGCATTGATACATGAAGGCAAAGAGCCCGATACCGACCACGATGAGCAGCGGGTTGCCGTGCAGCAGAAAGACGCCGGAGTAGAGCAACATATTGCCGACATAGAGCGGGTTTCGACAAACGCCGAACATGCCCTCGGTCACCAGGTCCTTGGCGTAGACCTTCTTTTTCAGGCCGCCACGCTGGATGTACTTGTAGCCGACGACCGTCGCGCGCAGTGCCAGGCCGGCCAGGATGACGAGAATCGCGACCGTGTCTTTGGCCAGCGTCAGCAGCGGATTGTCCAACACCAATGCCGGCGGCGGCATCAGCAGGAACAACACCACGATGATCGCGGGGAACAACTGGTTGCGGAAGCGGAAGAGAAAATTGCCGATCGCGATCATGGTCTGTCCGTCCTACTTGATCGCGATAATGCCGCAGAAATTGTACCAGCGGAAAAACACTTCGACGCTGCGGAAGCCAACCTCCTTCAGAAGCTGGAAATTTTCCTCCAGGCGGTAGGGAATGAGGACGTTTTCAAGCGCCTCGCGCTTCTTGGCGATCTCGATCTCGGAATAGCCGTTACGGCGCTTGTAGTCGTAGTAGTGCTCGATGAACAGGCGATTGAACGTCGAGTCCTCGCTGGTCAGCTTTTCGACGAGCAGCAGAGCGCCGCGCTCGTTAAGGCCGTCATAGATCGAGCGCATGACCCGCTCGCGATAGAGGGGGCGCACGAACTGCAGGGTCAGAAGCATCAGGACGGCGCTGGCATTGTGGATCTCGATGCCCTGGTGCAGGTCGCCTCCCCTGAGGTCGATCGCCCGGTTGGAGTTTGTCTGGGCGATCTTTTCCTTCGCCTTCTCGATCATGTCCGGCGCGTTGTCGATGCCGACGAAGCGCACGGCAGGATCGACCATAGCGTCAAGCCCGAGCAGCGTCGTCGCCGTCGAGCAGCCGATGTCGTAGAGGTTGGTGTCGGCTTCGGCAAAGTCGCTGGCGAGCTCGCAAACCATCCGCTGGATTTCGCCGTAATAGGGAACCGAGCGGCTGACCATGTCGTCGAAGACGGCAGCCACGGTGGCATTGAAGGCGAAGTCGCCGACATTCTGGTCCGGTGCCGCGAAAACCTCATCCCGGCGGTGGCTGTTGTCGTGCACGTGTAGATGCGGGGCCTTGCCAACCATTCGCATTTTCCTTTCTTTTCCGGAGCACACCAAAGGTGAGGGCAATCGCCTCTGTCCCCGGAGCGATTGATGCACCACACAAGCCACCCTAACCTGACACGAACCTGAAAGGTTTGGCCGCAGCGGGTTCGCCAGATCGGGGCACCGAGGCGCGGCATCACGGCGTGATCACGCGATTTTGCCGGCAGCTGCGCGCACTTTTGTCGATAATCGCCGGCACGAAACCGGAGCACCCACATGCGCGCGAGACCAAGTTGCAAAGCGTTGATCGCCAGCCTCGTCCTATCGATGGCCGCTGCGGCATGGGCCGCTGAGCTGCCGCGCTCAGGCGAGCCGACATTCGACCGGGTGATCGAACTGGTGAATGCGAACTTCTATGACGGCGAGGCGCTCGACCGCTTCAATGCCGCAGCGGAGGCTGAAATTGCGAATCCCGTGACGGCACTATCGAGGACGAGCCCGGCTTCGCGCGTCGATTCGGCGATCACGTCCGTCCTTGCAAGTCTCAAGGTTTCGCACACCGGGCGCTTCAAGACCGACACGATCGACTATTTCGAACTCGCCGACATTTTCCGCTTTGCCATCCGTGACGATATGCGGCGTCTCTTTCCGCCGGATGGCGCCGCGCGCTATCCCGGCATCGGTATGGTGACGACGGTTGAGAACGGTCAGCGCTTCGTCAGCGATGTCTATGACGGGTCGGCTGCGAAGAACGCAGGTCTGCTCGTCGGCGACGAGATCCTGTCGGTCGACGAGCAGGCTTATCGGGAGATCGGGTCCTTCGAAGGCAAGGTCGGCCGATCGGTCGAAATCCGGCTCCGCCGCCACCGCGATGCGGAGCCATTGTTGCTGCAGGTTCCGGTGGAGAGTTTGCGGCCACTCCCGATGTTCGAGCGCGCGATCGAAGAGAGCATCGCATTGGTCGAGACCGGCGGCCGGAAGATCGGCTATGTGCGGCTCTGGACCCTTTCCACGCGAGACGGGCTCGATCTCGTGGCCGAGGCGCTTTCGAGCGGCCGCTTGAAGGATGCGGACGGGCTCGTCGTCGATCTGCGCGGCCGCTGGGGCGGCGGCCCGGCGGACGCAGCCGAGTTCCTGGTCGGCGGCACGCCGACGTTCCGGCTGATACCGCGTCGGGGAGAGGCCACGCTTGCGAATTTCCGTTGGCAAAAGCCAGTTGTCGCGCTGATCGACAGGGGAACCCGCAGCGGCCTCGAGCTCTTCGCCTACACGCTGCGACAGCATGCGATCCCGCTCGTCGGCGAGAGGACGGCCGGTGCCCTCCTTGCCGGCCGAGCCTATGTCCTGCCGGACGACAGTCTCCTGGAAGTCGCGGTTTCGGATGCGGTCATCGGCGACGAGCTGCGACTTGAGGGGGTTGGCATTGCGCCGGACGTACAAGTGGCGTTGCCGCTTGCCTATGCGGCCGGCAAGGATCCGCAGCGGGAGGCCGCGATCGCCGAGATGGTGCGACTGCTTCAAGCCACGTCGTCGCCACAAATTGCGCCCGCGCAGGAGCCAGCCGCAACGCGGTGACACTTGCAGCATGCATGACTACGCGTCAGCCGATGCCGCCGCCAGGGGCAATCTCCCGTCCGAGCCTGACGACTTCCTGCACGAAGAGCTCCAGATCCTCCCGTCGCGTCCGATGGTTGTTGATCGCCACGCGCAGGCAATGTTCCCCGTGCACCGTGGTGTCGGAGATGACGGCGGTGCCTTCGTCCTGGAGCCGGAGCATGATTTCCGTGTTCAACGCCTTCAATCCTTCGGCCGGCATATCCTCCGATCGGAAGCGAAAGCAGACGATGTTGATGTTGGTCGGCGCCACCAGCTCGAGCCGCGGCTCGGCCTCGATGAGGCTGCTCAGATAATGGCCTTGAGCAACGTTCTGGTCGACGAGGCGGCCAAACTTCTCGATGCCGTGCTCCATCAGCGACATCCAGATTTTCAGGGCACGAAAACCACGCGACGTCTGCAGGCCATAGTCATAGAGCCAGGGCGCCGAGGCGAGGCCGCGCACGGTGGATTCCAGATATTCCGGCGTAACGGCGAAGGTGCCGCGGTGCGCGGCCGCATCACGAACGAGAACGCAGCCCGCCTCGAAGGGCGCATGCAGCCACTTGTGCGGATCGAGCGCGATCGAGTCGCCCCTTTCGATGCCGGCCACGCGCCAGGCATTCTCGGGCGCGATCCGTAGCAGAGCGCCGATACAGCCGTCGACGTGGAGCCAGAGGCCAGACTCTGCGGCGAGATCCGCCAGAGCCTGGATGTCATCGATGGCGCCGGTATTCACCGTTCCGGCATTGGCGATGATGCAGATGGGCAGTCGGCCGGCCACGCGATCCTGCTCGATCGCGCGGCGCAAGGCGACGATATCGATGCGCAATTCCGCATCGGTCGCGATGCGCCTCAAGGCCTGGTCGCCGAGGCCAAGCAGTTCCACCGCCTTGCGATGGCAACTGTGGATCTGGTCGGAACCGTAAAAGCAAAGTGAGCGATCGCCGATGCCATGCGCGCGCACATCGACGCCGGCCTTGACGTTGCGGGCGACCGTCAGGCCGACAATGTTGGCGACGGAACCGCCGCTGACGAGGCTGCCGCTGGCCGACGCGGGAAACCCCAGCATTTCCTTGCACCAGTTGACGACCTGCTGGTCCATGAGCGCGGCGGCATGATTGCCGCCGCCGACGTTCGATCCCTGAACGGCTGCCAGAAACTCGCCCAGCGCACCGGTGAAATTGCCCGATCCCATGTACCAGGCCCAGAAGCGCGGGTGGATGTTGCCCATGGGATAGCCGAGCACGTTTTTCGCAACCGACGCATAGATCTCGTCAAGCGGCCTTGGCGCTCTGGGGAGCGGGGCCGAAAAGCTCTCGCGTACCGTATCGGGCATGTTGCGCCACACCGGCCGGTCCCTGACCCCGCTCAGATAGTCGATCGCATCGTCGACGATGCGATGCGACAGAGCCCGCAATTCAGCCCAGTCTTTCGGGTCGAGCGTTTCCTCCACCCCGCTGGACGCTGCCGACCGCTTGTCCATGGAAACCTCCCCTCCCGTCGTTCCCTTCTTTTATGGTCGCGTGCCGGCGATGATCGTTGCCGTCGAGCGCAGTTCCACCTTGCCCGCCCGCATCGCCTGGCTCGCCAGATCGAGAACCTCGCTGCGGATGCGCCTGCGGGTCTCGTCGTCCGCCTGCGCCAGTCCGGCGACGACGGGTGCGGCGATCTCGGTCATGAAGGCCCAGTAGTCCTCCGGGGTCTCGTGGACCATCGTGGTGGTCACCTCCTCCTGGCGGACATCCCGCAGGCCTGCATCCTCGAAGACGGCCTTCATGAGGCCCTCGGGCGCGCAACGAAACAGGCCGGGCGCGCCGGCGGGTGGTTTCGGCATGTCGACGTGGCGGGCAATCGTCGCCATGATCGTCGTAGCCCAGGCGTTCTTTTCCGGTGCGCCCCAGACGGCGGCGCAAACACGCGACCCGGGCTTTGCGACCCGCGTCAACTGCTGGGCAGCCGCGGCAACATCGGGAAAGAACATGAAGCCGAAGCGGCAGAGGACGGCGTCGAATGTCGCGTACGCAAACGGCAACGCCCCGGCATCGCAGACCCTCGTTTCAAAATTCGTCAGACCGCGATGCCAGGCATTTTCCGTCGCCACCTGCAGCATGCGATCGGAAAGATCGGTAACGGTCACGCGACCCTTCGGGATCGACGCGGCCACCGTCAGACCCGGCTCGCCGGTACCGGCGGCAACGTCCAGCACCTGATCGCCGTCCTTGATCGCCGCCTGCCGGATCATCGCTTCGCCGAAGGGGGCAAGCCAGCCGAGCACAAGTGCGTCCCACTTCTTCCAGCCGGCGGAGAAGCGGTCCCAGGTCTCTCTTTGTTGGTCGCGGATTTGATCGAGATGCGCCGACATGCAGGTTCCTCCCTCAGTGCCGTTTTCGACCTCGTTCACAAAACTATGAACTCTCTGCACGCGGTTACAAATCAACTTTCTCAGTGCCGCGAAGGCAGGGATTTTGAAGCATATCGGGCTTTGCCGGGCGCGCAGTGACCGCGGTTACATGTGGGCGCAGACAATCCGCGCTAGGGAGAGAGGGTAAGGCAGGCTATATTCTCATTGAGGAGACCGGGAAGGAGAGATTCGCACCGATGTCGAACCGGACGAACGGCGAAGTTAGTGGCCGGATAGAGCCTAGCGACGAACAATCCCTCGGTGATCAATTGCGGATGATGCATCGGGCCTTCATGGCCTCGCCACTGCGCAACAAGATCATCTGGCTGAGCATAAGCATCATCGTTGTCATCGTTGTGACAGCCTTTGGTCAGATCATCCTCAACCGATGGTACAAGCCGTTCTACGACACGCTCGAGCGACGCGACCTTCCGGCCTTTCTCCATCAACTCGTCGTCTTCGCCCAGATCGCCGGCGTCCTTCTCGTCCTCAACGTTCTGCAAACCTGGCTCGGCCAGGTCATCAAGCTGCGCCTGCGGGAAGGCCTGACCCAGGACCTGATTACCGAATGGATGCGCCCGACCCGGGCGTTCCGGCTGGCGAATGCCGGCGCCATCGGCATCAACCCGGACCAGCGCATCCATGAGGATGCGCGCCACCTGACCGACCTCTCGGCCGGACTTTCGATCGGTCTCTTCCAGTCCGGCATCCTGCTGGTGAGCTTCATCGGCGTGCTGTGGTCGCTATCGGACGGTTTCGTCTTCCATGTCGCGAGCTATTCCTTCGCCATCCCCGGCTACATGGTCTGGGCCGCAATTCTCTATGCGGGGACGGCCTCCTGGCTGAGCTGGCTCGTCGGCAGGCCTCTGGTGGCGCTGAATGGCGAACATTATGCCCGGGAGGCGGCGCTGCGTTTCTCGCTGATGCGGGTCAACGAGCATATCGAGGCCGTGTCGCTTTCGTCGGGCGAAGCCAACGAGAAAAAGCGGCTGCAGCGCGATCTCGCCTCGGTGCTCGAGATCAGCTACGGCCTGCTGCGCGCGGTAACGCGGCTCACCTGGGTGACCGGCGGCTATGGCTGGATCACCGTCGTTGCGCCGATCGTCATCGCCGCGCCGGTCTATTTCGCCGGCGACCTCAGCTTCGGTGGGCTGATGATGGCCGTCGGCGCCTTCAACCAGGTGCATGCGTCGCTGCGCTGGTTCGTCGACAATATCGGCGCGATCGCCGACTGGCGCGCCACGCTGCTGCGCGTCGCCGCCTTCCGCTCCGCGCTCCTGATGACCGACGAACGGCATGAGGGCGACAAGCGCATCGACTTCAAAACCTCCGATACGCCGCAGATGAGCTTCGACAACATCGAGATCGTCTCGCCGACCGGATGCATCAAGCTTCGCGAGCCGAGCGTCACCATCGATCCGGGCGAGCGTGTGCTCGTCACCGGCGCTCCCGAGGTGGAAAAGGCGCCGTTCTTCCGCGCAATCGCCGGGCTCTGGCCCTGGGGGCACGGCCGCATCGCGCTGCCTGTGGACGACGGCCTCGCCTTCGTGCCGAAATCCCCCTATTTCCCGCCCGGCACGCTTGGAGAAGTGCTCGCCTATCCAAGCCCGCCCGATACCTACAGCAAGGGCGAACTTGCCGCCGTTCTCTCCAAGGTCGGCCTTGGGCGGCTCAGCGGCCGGCTCGAACAGGATGCGCGAAAGCAGATGAACCTCAGTGAGGCGGAGCAGCGGCTTCTGGCCATCGCTAGGCTCAGCCTGCACAAGCCCCGCTGGCTGATCATCGACGAAGCACTCGACACGCTCGAAGATGATGCCTACCAGCGCGTCCTGAAATTCATGGACGACGAGCTTCAGGGCGTGGCCATCGTCAACATCGGACGCACCGAGCGCGGCAGCGACTTCTTTACCCGCGTGCTGCACCTCGACAAGAACCCGACCGGCAACACGCTCAGGCGTCTCCAGCCACGCAGCCTGCAGCCGGCAGATCCGCAACTGGTGGACTGAACAGGCGGAAGCGCCTTCCGTCGAACAAAGGGATGCGGGCGACGCCATAGTCATCTGATTGCAAAGAAAAACCGCGCGTTCCCTGGAACGCGCGGTTTTGTCTGTCCGAGCGTGGGCTCGCTTAACGCGAGCGCAGCTTCATGTGGCGGTTCACGTCCTTGTAGAGCAGGTAACGGAACTTGCCCGGGCCGCCGGCATAGCAAGCCTGCGGGCAGAAGGCGCGCAGCCACATATAGTCGCCGGCCTCAACCTCGACCCAATCCTGATTGAGCCGGTAGACCGCCTTGCCTTCGAGCACATAGAGGCCGTGCTCCATGACGTGCGTCTCGGCAAAGGGAATGATCGCGCCGGGCTCGAAGGTGACGATGGTCATGTGCATGTCGTGGCGCAAGTCGGTCGGATCGACGAAGCGGGTCGTTGCCCACTTGCCTTCGGTGCCGGGCATTGGCGACGGGGTAATATCCGCCTCGTTGGTGAAGAAGGCTTCCGGCACGGGCAGGCCATCGACATATTCGTAAGCCTTGCGCACCCAGTGGAAACGAACCGTCGCTTCGCTTCCGTTGCGAACGGTCCAGTTGCTCGCCGGCGGGATGAAGGCGAAACCGCCCGGCTGCATCTTGTGCGCCTTGCCGTCGAGCGTGATGGTCAATTCGCCCTCGACGACGAAGATCGCGCCTTCGGCGCCCTCGTCGAGTTCCGGCTTGACACTACCGCCGCCCGGAGCGATTTCCATGATATATTGTGAAAATGTTTCAGCAAAACCGGAGAGCGGCCGGGACAGTATCCACAGCCGGGTCTTGTCCCAGAACGGCAGATAGCTGGTGACGATGTCCATCATCGTCCCCTTCGGAATCACCGCATAGGCTTCGGTGAAGACCGCGCGATCCGAAAGCAGTTGGGTTTGGGGCGGGTTGCCGCCATGCGGCGCATAGTAACTACGGTTGGTCATATCTTCCTTCAGTCTGCTGGCAGGCACCGCCTCCTCTAAAGTGCGGTGCAATAGGTCGCGCGCGCCGCATCAAAGCAATGCGGTGCGAAGATCGCGGGGCTGGTCCTTCTCCTCGTCCAGATCCAGTTCCGCTTCCACGTGGTTCAGGTGCTCGGCCATCTCCTTGATCGCGCTCGCCACATCGCGAGAAGCGATGAACTCGACCACGGCCAGGTGCTCGTCCGGCCCGCAATTGTGCAGGTGGTTCGACCGGTACATCGCTGTGATCAGGGATGTCCGGGACACGAGGTCTCGCAGGATGCCGAAGAGGAAGGCAGAACCCGAAAGCTCCGCAAGCAACAGGTGGAAACCGCCGGAAAGCCGAACGATATCAGAGAGATTGCCGGACCGGCCGGCAATGCGCTCCTCTTCGATATGGGCGCGCAAGCGGACGATATCCTTGGGATTGGCGCGCTCGCAAAGCCGCTCGACGACGCGCTGCTCGATCGCCCTGCGGGCAACGAAGACATCGCGTGCCTCGTCCACCGAAGGCTCGGAGACGAAGGCGCCACGGTTCGGCATGATCGTCACAAGGCCATCGCGCTCGAGCGCGGTCAGTGCCTGGCGGATGCGCGCCCTGCTGACGGAGAATATTTCGGCAAGTTGCTCTTCTTTCAATCGCGTTCCCGGCCGTAGCCGACGCTCTGCAATCGCAAGCCAGATCTTCTCGCAAATGATCGCCGTCGGAGCACCGGCGACTTCGTCCGCGTTATACATGAAATCTCCCTTAGCCGTTCGCTTACTCTCGCCGTGCGGCGCTCAAAGTCAATTCCATCCGCTGCAGTTAGATATTGACTACAAAATTGTAGACAATATTGTGTACCGCAACTTGATGTGCAATGGCAACCGCTTAAACACGACCGTGCGACCGGCAGAAAACCCGGCCCGCGGCGCCAATTGAGAGCTCCGATGGACTTCGATTTCACAGAACTGCCGGCCCAGGACCGTTATCGCCTGCTGACGAACTTCATCGGCCCGCGACCGATCGCGCTGGTCTCGACGCTCTCGCCGAGCGGACAGGACAATGCCGCGCCGATGAGCTTCTTCAACGTCTTCTCGCACGACCCGCCGATCGTCATTCTCGGTATCCAGACCCGCCCGAACGGGGAAGAGAAGGACACGGTCGCCAATATCCGGCGCACCAACGAATTCGTCGTCAACATGGTGGACATGGCAATCGCCGACCAGATGCTGGTCTGCGGCCTGTCCTTCGAGCCGGATGTCGACGAAGTGGCAATCGCCGGGCTGACAGCGGCTGACGGCCTCAAGGTCGGGGCCCGCCGTATCGTCGAGTCGCCCTGCTCGATGGAATGCCGGGTCGAGCGGCTCATTGAATACGACCGCCGCGTCATCGTTCTCGGCGAGGTCGTGCATATGCACGTGCGTAAGGATTGCCTCGACGAGGAGGGCCGCTACGTCGACCCGTCCCAATACCAGCCGATCGCACGGCTGCACGCCAACAACTACATCACATCGGATCGTCAATTCGTCATGCCGACGCCCGACATTACCGCCTACGCCCCCCTTGCAAACGCCATGCGGAAGACGAGCTGATCCATGCGCATCCTGCTGATCAATCCGAACTCCACCCGCTCGATGACCGAACAGGCGCACCGCAGCGCCGAGCGCGTCGCCGCATCCGACACCCAGCTCGAATCGATCAACCCGACATCGAGCCCGGCCAGCATCGAAGGCCATGCGGACGAAGCGATGGCGGTGCCGGCCATGCTTGGGGAGATCCGCAAGGGCGAAGCGCGCGGCGTCGATGCCTATGTGATTGCCTGCTTCGACGATCCCGGCCTCGGCGCTGCACGCGAGATTGCCCGCGGTCCGGTCATCGGCATCTGTCAGGCGGCCGTGCAGGTAGCGATGAACATCGCGACCCGTTTCACGATCATCACCACCCTGCCCCGCTCCGTGCCGATCATCGAGGATCTGGCCGAGGCCTATGGTGCCGGCCATCGCTGCCGCAAGGTGCGCTCGGTCGACATGCCCGTGCTGGCGCTGGAGGAAGATCTTGCCCACACCGAGGAGATGCTGGTTCAGGAAATCCTGAAAGCACGTCAGGAGGATGGCGCGGAAGCGATCATCCTCGGCTGCGCCGGCATGTCCGAGCTCTGCGACCGGCTGAAAGCGCGGACCGGCATGCCCGTGATCGACGGCGTAACGGCGGCCGTGAAGCTTGCCGAAGCGCTGGTCGGCGGCGGCTATGCCACCTCTAAGGTGGGCGCCTACGACTATCCGCGTGCCAAGGAAGCACCGGCCTGCCGGTTGGTCGACGCCGGCTGAGCGAATCCCAATATGTCACCGGGCGCACATGGCGCGCCGGTGACATTATATTCCGAAGCTTGACGCTTTCAGCGCGTCAGGACGTCGAGTTGCTCTTCGAGCGTCGCCACCTTCCGCTCAAGCGCTTCCAGTCGTTCTTCGAGGACCGATAAAGCCGAGCCGCTCGGCGCCGAAGACACGACGGCCCTTTCGGCAGGCTGCTCGACTTCACCGCACAACAGATGCGCGAAGCGGTCCTCGCGCTGGCCGGCCCCCCGGTTCAGTTGCACGATGAGCGGCGGCCGGCGGCCCATCATCAGATCCAGATTGTCCTTCAGCTCCTCGACCGACGAGAACCGCGCCATGCGCTCGCTACGCGCCCAAAGCTCGTAGGCCGTCTGGGGTCCGCGAAGAAGAAGCAGGCCGAGCACGACGATCTGCGGCGACGTGAGCGAAAAGCGGTTGGCTGCGAGGTGCTCGTAGCGCTCGACCCGCGAGGCAAACGCCTGCCGGACCAATCCCTTCTGCGCCAGGGACGAGAGCGCGCGGTGGATCTCGACCTGTTCGAGCGCCATGACGGGATCGCGCGCCGTTTTCTGGTTGGCAGCCGAATGCGCCGAATTGAGCGTCAGCGGATAGACGTCGGGCGTCGTTTCCTTCTTCTCGATCAGGCATCCGAGAACGCGGGCTTCAACGGCATTGAGGATGGGGAAATCGGTGTCGGAGGTCGTGTTCATAGGCCAACTCTTCAAATCAACGCATTTCGATCCCGGCCAGATGTCCCAAACGGGATGCGGTCCGGCCATCGGCCCCTACCCTAACGTGAGTGTTGGAGCCCGGGAATGGTCATCGGTCTATTTCGTTGAATTCCGGTTAGCAGCCTAGCATTTGCCGCACGACAGCGGTGCGAAAGGGGCGTGCGATTTGCCCGGAGCAAAGACTGAAACTTGCCGGCGGCAAAAAAAGAGGCTCCGCGACTGGCACGACACGGAGCCCAAGGCTTCAGGGAAAGAGGTCGGCGTTACGCTGCGTTGATCGCCTTCACCGTTTCTTCGATGCGGTGGCAGGCGGCACGCGAGCCGTCAGCGAAACTGCGCATCTCGGGCCGCTCGCTCTTGCAGCGATCGTCTGCAAACGGACAACGCGGATGGAAGGTGCAGCCGGACGGCGGGTTCAGCGGGCTCGGCACTTCGCTTGCCGCAATGCTGCGCCCGCGCTTCGGATGGGTGATGTCCGGGATCGTCTCCAGCAGCAGCTGGGTATAGGGATGCCGCGGATTGGCAAAGAGCGTCTCGGTGTCGGCCTCCTCGACGATCCGTCCGAGATACATGACCGCGATCCGATCCGACATGTGGCGCACCACGCTCATATCGTGACTGATGAAGAGATAGGTCAGCCCCATCTCGTCCTGCAGCTTGCGCATGAGGTTGAGGATCTGCGCCTGGACCGAAACGTCGAGCGCAGAGGTCGGCTCGTCGCAGACGAGGAACTCCGGCTCGCCGGCAAGCGCGCGGGCAATCGAGATGCGCTGGCGCTGGCCGCCTGAAAACTCGTGCGGGAACTTGGCGCCATCCGAGGGCGCAAGGCCGACGATGGTCAGCAATTCGCCGACCCGCTCCATGATCTCGGCTTCGGAGTTGCGCAGCTTCAACTCGCGCAGCGGTTCGGCGATGATGTTGCGCACCCGCCAGCGCGGATTGAGGCTGGCATAGGGATCCTGGAAGATCATTTGAGCCGAGAGCGGCTCGCCGTTCTTGCTCGGTGCAAACCGCACCTCGCCTTCGCTGGCGCGATAAAGACCGGTGACCAGCCGCGCCACCGTCGACTTGCCGCAGCCGGATTCGCCGACGAGGCTCAGACAGCCGCCCATGGGTACGGTAAAGCTGATGTCATCCACGGCGCGCACGAACTGGCGCGGTTTGCGCTCGATAACCCGGTTCAGCCAGGGTGCCGAAACGTCGAAATTGCAGGTCAGGTCGTTGACCGTCAGGGCATCATTCATAGCACTCCTCCTGCATTGAGCCAGCATGCGGCGACGCCGGTCCCGACCGGTGCCGGTTCGGGCCGATCCTTGCGGCAGCGCGGTCCGGCATCCGGGCAGCGCGGATTGAAGGCGCAGCCGGCGGGGATCGCGTTCAGCCGCGGCATGGAACCGTCGATCTGGTTCAGCCGCTCGACGCGGCGGCCGAGCGCCGGGATCGAGCCCATCAGGCCGCGCGTATAGGGATGGCGGGCGTTTTTCAGCACGTCTGCCACAGGGCCGATTTCGACGAGACGCCCGGCATACATGACCGCCACGCGATCGGCCGTCTCGGCAATCACGCCCATGTCGTGGGTGACGAGCATGACCGCCGTTCCGTGATCGTCGCAAAGACGGCGAAGCAGCGAGGTGATCTGCGCCTGGATCGAGACGTCGAGCGCCGTCGTCGGCTCGTCGGCAATGATCAGCTTCGGTTCCGCGGCAAGTGCCAGAGCGATGACGACGCGCTGGCGCATGCCGCCTGAGAACTGATGCGGGTAGTGATCGTAGCGTGCCTCGGGCGCCGGAATGCCGACTTCCTTCAGGAGCTGGATCGCCCGCGCCTTGGCATCGGCCTTGGAAAGCTTCAGGTGAAGGCGGATGGTTTCAACTAGCTGCGCCCCGACGGTGAAGAGCGGGTTCAGCGACGTCAGCGGATCCTGGAAGATCGCGCCGATCTGCCGGCCGCGCACCTGCTGCATCTGCTTGTCGTCGAGCTGGTCGATGCGGCGGCCGCCGACCCAGACTTCGCCGCCGGAAATGCGGCCAGGCGGCTCCAGCAGACCCTGGACGGCAAGACCGGTCATCGACTTTCCGGCGCCGGATTCACCGACGACGCCGAGGATTTCGCCGGGGCGAATGCTGAGCGAAACGTCGGACAGCGCCTGCACCGTTCCATGGCGGCCAGGGAATTCGACGCAGAGACCGCGCACGTCGAGCACGGCCGATGAGGCATGTTCAGTCATCGCTGTACCTCCAATGGGTAGCTCGGCGGGAAGATCTCGCTGACCGGCGGATGGCCGAAGCTCCGCTCCGGATACTTGGCGATCAGGCCATCGAACTGGACCTGCGCCTGCGCGCGGGCCGCGTTCATGTCGAAACCTGCCACCTCGCCATCGCGCATCGACAGACGGCCATCGACGAAGACCGCCTTGGTGACACGTCCGGAACCACCGACGACGAGCGTCGTGATCGGATCGATCGCCGGCGCCATATGATGGTCCATGAGATCGAAGACGGCGATATCGGCACGGGCGCCCGCTTCCAGGCGACCGAGATCCGAGCGGCCGAGCGCCTTGGCGCCACCAAGTGTCGCGGCATCGAAGAGATCGGCGCAGCTGACCGCTGACGGGTCGCCTTCGACGACGCGGGCAGCGATCAGGCCGACCAGCAGGTTCATCAGCATGTCCGGCGGCGTGGTGTCTGTGCCCATGGCAATGTTCACGCCGCGGGCCTTCACCGAGCAGAACGAGTTCAGCGTGCTGCCGCCGCGGGCCGAAACCAGCGGGCAGTGCACGATGCTCACGCCATTTTCGGCATAGAGACGCAGATCGTTGTCGGTCGCCTGCGTTGCGTGCGGCGCAATCAGACGGTCGCTCAAGAAACCGAAGCTCGCCAGCCATTCCGGCGCCGTCTTGCCATGCAGACGGCGGACGGTTTCGACTTCCATCGTGCCCTGTGCGGCGTGAAGCCGGATCGGGCATTTGAGGTCGCGCGCCGCGTCGGCCGTGCGCACCAGCAGTTTCTCGGTGCAGGTTTCCACCCGGTCGGGAGCCAAAAGGCCCTTCACCAGACCACCATGGCGACCTTCATGCTCGCGGATGAAGCCGATCGCGTCGTCGAGGCCCTTCAGGCCCCTTGCCTCGTCGAAGATCGCTTCGAGTTGGCCCGGCGCCGTGACCATCATGCCGCCGGCGCGATAGGCCGGGCTCAGATAGACGCGAAGACCGAGGTCACCTGCCGCGTCGGATGCAGCCGCGAATTCAGCAACGGTCTCGCCCCATTCGCGATAGAAGAGCGAGGCGATCGGCGCCGCGGTGGTGATGCCGTTCAGGAGAAGCTGCGCGAAGGCGAAACGCTTCTGGAACGCCAGTTCGTCCAGCGTATACATCTCGTAGGGGCCGCGCTCGATGTAGCTCAGCGGCCAGACGCGACCCTTGGCCCAGCCAGGCTGATGGTCGATCGCAAGGATCGTCGTGTCGAGATCGGAGAGCGCGTCGAGGTCGATCAGCCCGGGGCTGATCATGGCAGCGCCGAGATCGATGCGGCGTGCCACCTCTCCCTCGAAGCGGGGGCCGACATAGAGCAGCGTCCCGCCTTCGATGACGACTTCGCCGTTCGGGATCAGCCGGTGCGAACCATCGCGGTGCCCGAGCACCCATTGCGCGGTCAGAAGCGTGCGTCCTTCAGCGCGCTCTCCGAGCGTCAGATCTTTGATGCTGGTCATGGGATCGCAACCTCCGCAACGCCGTTGCGCGCGACGACACGGCCACGCTTAACGACCAGAGGCCGCGGCGCGACGTCGACAACGGCATGCGCCAGCGTCTCGCCAGTAAGCAGGGTGAAATCGGCGTCACAGCCGACCTCGAGGCCATAACCCTCGATATCCATGACGTCGGCGCCGCCCTTGGAGCAGACGTAAAGCGCGTGTTCAAGATCGACGTCGCGGCGAAGGCCGTTCTTCATGCCAAGGATGCGGGCACGATCCATCATGTCGGGCTGGCCCCACGGGCCCCAGGTGTCGCGGATACCGTCGCAACCGGCAGCAACCTTCACGCCGGCATCCTTCAGACGCAGGATCGACGGCACGGTCGAGGACGGCGAGCCGGTCGTGACAATACGAATGTCGAGTTCGGCGATCTGTTCGATCAGGCCGCCGACGCGCAGATAATCCGGCGCGCCGAGCGCAAACGCATGGCTGATCGCCACCTTGCCCTGCATCCCGAGCGCGCGAATGCGTTCGAACATCATTTCCATGCTGAAGGCGCCGAGCTCGCCCTGCTCGTGCAGGTGAATGTCGATCGGCTTTCCATGTTTCTCGGCAAGACCGAAGATCGCGTCGAGATGGCCCTTCGGGTCGCGGTCGATGCCGCAGGGGTCGATGCCGCCAAGGACTTCAGCGCCATTGCTCAGAGCCTGGTCGAGCAGTTCCACAGTACCGGGCCGCGTGACGAGGCCCGACTGCGGGAAGGCGACGATCTCGATATCGATGACATCCTTCAGTGCCTGGCGGGTTTCGATGATGCCTTCCATCAGCCGGAGGCCATGGGTTGTGTCGATGTCGACATGGCTGCGGATGTGGCTTGCACCATTGGCGGCCAGCATGATCGCCTGGCGCATGGACTGGCGGTGTGGTTCGATGCCGATTTCAAGCCGCTTCTCGCGTTCGAAATCGATGCGTTCGCGCAGCGTCGCGGTCTTGGCGTTGACGTGCCAGGGCATGCCCCAGACCGACTTGTCGAGATGGGTATGCGCCTCGATCAGACCGGAGATTGCGATATGGCCGCTGCCGTCTTCCACGGCCACGCCATCGGCGGCAAGCCCCTTGCCGAAGGCGGCGATCTTGCCGTCGCGCACCAGGATGTCGGTCGCTTCGCCGGCGTTGGGCCTGACGTTACGGATCAGGAGATTGGACATCATTCACCTCAATTTCGGATTGAGCGCATCGCGCAGCCAGTCACCGAGAAGGTTGACCGAGACGACGAGAAGGCAGAGCTGGACGACGGGGAAGAGTACCACCCACCATACGCCCGAAAACAGGAACTGGTTGCCGAGACGGATCAGCGTTCCGAGGCTCGGCTGGCTCGGCGGCATACCGATGCCGAGGAACGAAAGCGTCGCTTCCGTCAGGATCGCCATGCCGAAGTTCAGCGTCGCAGCGACCATGATCGGCGTCAGGGTATTCGGCAGGATGTGCTTCAGCATGATGCGCCGCGCCGGCGTCTTCAACAGACGCGCGGCCTGCACATACTCCTTGCCGCGCTCGACGATCGTCTGGGCGCGCACGGTGCGGGCATATTGCACCCAGGCGCTGAGCGTGATCGCCAGCACCAGAACGGCGGCAGAGCCGACATCCCTGAGTTCCGGCGGCAGCATCTGGCGCGCGACGGCGCTGACGAGGATCGCGATCAGGATGGTCGGGATCGACAGAAGCACGTCGCCGATGCGCATCAGGAAGTTGTCGATGAAGCGGCCGAAATAGCCGGCAACGAGGCCGAGGCTAAGCCCGACGGCGAGCGAAAGCACGACCGAGGCGACGCCGATCAGGATCGAGATGCGCGAGCCATAGAGAATGGCCGAGAGCATGTCGCGCCCTTGCGTGTCCGTGCCGAGCACATAGGGCCACTGGCCATCGGCTTCCCAGATCGGCGGCAGCTCGGAGTTCCAGAGCTCGAGCTGGGCCGGATCGAAGGGGTTCTGCGGCGCAATCAAAGGTGCTGCAAAGGCGGTCACGATCAGGAACGTAAGGATGATCGCGCCGATGATTGCCGAAGGCTTGTGGGTGAAGGACCACCAGAGATCGCTCTGGCGCCAGCGGGCAAGCCGCGAAGGCTTGCGTGCCGGTGTGGTTTGCTGGACGTGATCTGTCATGGCAACGACCTCAGCGGGTTGCATCGCGCAACCGCGGATCGATGACCGCATAGGCGATATCGACGAGCGTATTGAGCGTGACGAAGATGAAGGAGACGATGCAGAGATAGCCCGCCATGACCGGCATATCGAGGAAGGTCACCGCCTGGATGAAGAGCATGCCCATGCCCGGCCACTGGAACACGGTTTCGGTGATCAGCGCGAAGGCGATCAGCGAGCCGAAGTTCATCGCCGTCATGGTGACAACAGGCATCAGACAGTTCCGGAGCGCATGCCGGAAGTAGATCCGCCACCGCGGCACACCGCGAGCGCGAGCGAACTTGATGAAGTCCGAGCGCAGCACTTCCATCATTTCTGCGCGCACCAGGCGCATGACCAGGGTGATCTGGTAGAGCGCAAGCGCGAGAGACGGCAGGAGCAGCGATGCCCGGCCAGACGGCGTCAGCAGGCCCGTGCTCCACCAACCGAGCTGCACTACGTCGCCGCGCCCGAAGGCGGGAACGAGGCCGAACGTCACGGCAAAGACGAGGATCAAAAGAATGCCGACGACGAAGCTCGGCAAGGAGACGCCGATGATACTGACGAATTGCAACCCCTCGGAATACCATCGCCCTCGGTGGATTGCGGTCAGGACGCCGAGTGGAAGACCAATCAGAAGCGACAGGACGGTCGCGACCAGCGCCAGTTCCATCGTTGCCGGGAAGCGCTCGGCAATAAGCTTCATCACGTCCTGGCCGTTGCGGTAGCTGATGCCGAAATCGCCCTGTGCGGCATTGCCGACGAAGCGGCCGAACTGGGTGAGGAAGGAATCGTTGAGCCCGAGCTTTTCGCGCAGCTCGATACGGTCGGCCTGCGACATCTGCTCGTTGGCCATCAGCTCGACCGGATCACCGGCGAAGCGGAAGATCAGGAAGGCGAGCAGCGCAACGGCGAGCATGACCAGCACGGCATTGGCCAGCCGCTTGATGAGAAAGACAATCATTGGGTTTCTCGCTGAATGAGGAGCCCCGGCAGAGCAATCTCCGCCGGGGCAAGAAAACTCAATCGCCGATACGGGTCAGCCAGTGACGCGGCTTGTTGTCGGCCCGAATGGTCACGTCCGTGACGTTCTTCGACATTGCCCAGGCCATCGGCTGCTGATGCAACGGGATCATGATGACCTCATCCTTGGCGAACTTCAGCGCCTCGGTTTCGATCGCCAGACGCTTGTCGTGATCCATTTCGAGCGCGGCCTTCTTCACCATCGCGTCGAGTTCCGGATAGGACCAGCCGCCATAGTTGGCAACGCCGGCCGCACCTTCGCGGGTCGAGAGAACCTGAACCAGGATCGAATAGGCATCGAGCGTCGGCTCGTTGGCCCAGCCGATCATGTAGGCATCGGACTTGCCGCCGGCGCGCTTCGGCGCCTGCACGGCGCGCGGACCGATGTCGAGGGTCGGCTTCAGGCCGACGCGCGACAGCATCGAGACGAGCGCGCTGCAGACGTCTTCCTCGTTGACGCTTTCGTCGTTCATGCAGACGAGCGTGAACTCCTTGCCGACAGCGCCGGCCTCTTCGAGCAGTTTCTTGGAGAGTTCCGGATCATAGGCGGTCGGCACGTCGAGTTCGGCGCTGTAGCCCGGGATTTCCGGAGCAACCATGGTGCCGGCGACATGCGACTTGCCACGCATCACCCGCTTGAAGATCAGCTGGCGGTCGATGGCATGGTCGATCGCCTGGCGCACCTTGATGTTGTTGAAGAAGTTCTCACGACCGTCGGCAAAGGTCTCGTGGCGGTTGAAGACCATGTGCACAGTGCGCAGGTCCGTACGCTCGATGACCTTGATCTCCGGCGAACTCTTCAGGCGCTCGAGATCCTGCACCGGCGCGCCGTCGGTCAGATCGATTTCGCCCGAAAGCAGCGCCGCAACGCGGGTTGCGGCCGAGGTGATCGGCATGAATTCGATGCGGTCGAGATTGTGCTTCGGCGTATCCCACCAGCCGTCGTTCTTGATGAGAACGGTCTTGCTGTCCGGCACGCGCGACTCGACCTTGAACGGGCCGGTGCCGTTGGTGTTGTAGGTGGCGTAGCCTTCAACCTTGGAGCCGACATCGGTCGGCAGTTCGGACTTATTGTCGACCAGCCAGTCCTTGTCGAACATGAAGATGTTGGTCATGTCGTTGAGGAACAGCGGGTTCGGCGAATTGACTTCGATGTCGACCGTGTAGTCGTCGACCTTCGTCGTCGAGACATAGGCCGGAATGTTGCCGCGCAGCGGCGAGGTCGGATGGCTGACGCGGGCCATGGAGGCGACGACGTCATCGGCGTTGAACTCGGCGCCGTTATGGAACTTCACGCCCTTGCGCAGGTGGAAGCGCCAGACCTTGTCCTTGACCATCTCCCAGCTGGTGGCAAGCGCCGGCTCGACCTTGAACTCCGGCGTATAGCGGGTCAGGCCCTCATACACGTGGTTGAGGAAGGCCAGGTTCGAGGTGCTGCCATAGGAATACGGGTCGAGCGAGAAGATATCCCGCGGGCTACCCCAACGCAGCGTTTCGGCGGAGGCCGAGGATGCGAGAAAGGCAAATGCCAACCCCGCGAGGAGATGCTTTCTCAGTTTCATGTCGTTCCCTCTGTTTTCTCATCAGTCGCCATATGCAGGCGCCCTCACCCACTCGTGAGCAAGTTGCCCTAGATTTGAAGCTGTCGGCGACAATGTCAACTATTTTGTCGACAATTTTGTATGCATGATTGTTTAAAGTCGCATACGACGGCGAAAACACCCGCTCGTCGACGAACAAAGGCATGGGGACATTTCAGGGAACGCAGCAACTGTCGGGCGAATCGAAACCGGTAAGACTCGGCAGGCAAGCCACGCACGGACACGGTGCAAAATCGGCGCAAAAACCGGATTCGCATGGCAACACTGGCGTTTATGTGTGTTTCTGCACGGAAGGGCGGGGCATACCGAGCCGGCAACGGCGGGTGACCTTCTCAAACGGAGGCGCGCGCACTGGTGGCAGGGGTCGCGATCACCGCCGGCGCTGATACCGGCTGCAGATTTCGAGACGCCTGGATCTCAAGTTCGCCCGTGTGGCATTCTCCACGTCCCGGGATTGGACGAAGGCGATCTGGGCCACCGGCGTCCCGCGCTCCAAAAATCCGTGGGCAAGCTGACGTCCATGGCTAGGTTCTTGGCTGAAGCTCTCCTAGATTGACCGCTCGACGATATGAGGAGGAATGCGCGTGAAAGTCTATCTCGCTGGCCCGGAAGTGTTTCTGCCCAATGCGGCTGAGATCCAGAAACTGAAGGCGGAACTGGCGCGCGCTGCCGGGTTTACGCCGCTGGTGCCGGGCGATCTCGAGATCCCGCCGGCTCCGACCAAGCATCAGCGCGGCCTTGCAATCTACGCCGTCGACGAAGGCATGATGCTTGCCGCCGACATGATCATCGCCAACCTGACACCGTTTCGCGGCATCAGCGCCGACGTCGGCACAGTGTTCGAACTCGGCTTCATGTGCGGCCATGGCAAGAACGTCTATGCCTATACGAACACCGCCCGCAGCTACTACGAGCGCATCCTGCGTGACCACTACGGCGGAAAGGCCGCCTTGCGCCCCGACGGCCGCATGGCCGGTCCGGACGGGATCAGCATCGAAGACTTCGATATGGCCGACAACCTGATGCTCGACGGCGGCGTTCTGCGACGGGAAGGCAGGCTCGTGCAGCGCGAAGTACCCGAGGCTGATCGCCTGACCGACTTGCAAGCCTTCAAGGAATGTCTTGCGATTGCCGCCAAGCAGCACCTGGCATAACGGCCGGCCGGAAGCCGGGGCTTTGTGACAGGAATTAGTCGCTGGCGCAGGGCCAGCCCGCCGGGGTATTCATGCCGGCGGGAAGCTTGGTCGAGCTGTCGCCGCAGGTCATGTCGACCTGCTCCTGCTCAAGTCCGGTTGCCTCCGACAGGTCGACGCCCTCGATACGCGTCAGGAACATGAACGCGCCTTGGAAATCGATCGGGCCGGAAAAACTCGTGCTGGTCAGGTCCGCGCGCGAAAGGTTGGCGTGCGTAAATCGGGTTCCGGTGAGCTCCGCCTTGTCGAAATTGGCTCGGCCCAGTTCGGCTTTCTCAAAGCTTGCGCCCGTCAAGCGGGCGCCGCTGAAATTGGCCCGCTGCAGCTCGGAGTTCACGAACGATGCCTTCTCGGCGGACACGCCGGCAAAGTTGCAGCGATAGGCTTCGATCTTGGAGAAGTTCGCGCCATTCGCCGTCGCTCCGGCAATCGAGGATCGAACCAGAGTTGCCTTTTCCAGATTGGCTTCCGTCAGGTTCGCGCCGCGCAGATCCGTCAAGGTGAAGTCGGTGTTGACGAGATTGGCACCCTGAAGGTCGCTGCCGCCGAGCATAAGCGCTTTCTTGTTGCAGTCGGTCCAATCGGCTCCGGGCGATGCCGAATCCTTGCAACTGGCCGCTTGCGCCATCGACGGCGCCGCGAACGCGACAAGGCCCAAGGCAGCCGCCGGAACGACTAGTCCTTTCATGACGTCGGCCAAGATCCTCGATGCCGTTGCGCGGACCGGGCGCAGTGTACCGCGTTCCTGGCCGGGATTGATTTTGAGGATGTTCATGGCGCCACTCCAGGACCCGAAGGTCGAATCGATTGCATATCAGGTGTTTCGCGCGCCTTTCCGCCGACTGGCATCGCCGGTCATGCGCACGTCTTCGTTAAACGTATGGCGTTGCTCGCCTTTATGCAAATGACAGAAATGAAAACGGTCCGTTTCAGATCGAGACGTCCAGCAGCCAGTCGCGCAACGCCGCGCTCGGTCCGCGCTCGCCGATCGGTGCCGACGACAGCAGATGATAGGCCGAACCGTCTTCGAAAAAGCCGCACGGCGCGGCCAGGATGCCATTGTCGATATCGTTGCGGACAAGCTGCCAGGGCCCAATCGCGACGCCAATCCCGGCGATCGCCGCCTGAAGGCTGATGTAGAAATGCTCGAAGACATGGCCGCGCTGCTCCGGGGCGGCACAGCCGACCATTTTCGCCCAGGTCTCCCACGCTTTTGGTCGCGTTCGCGTATGCAAGGGGATCGCATCCTTCCGCAATTTGGGCGAGGAGCCGACCTCGGTTGCCTCGAAAAACGCGGCGACTTTGTCTGCGCGGCAAACCGGACCTATTCGCTCCGGGAAAAGCCGCACCACATGTGTGCCCTCCGGCCAAGGGAAATCGTCGCGACGGATCGCCAGATCGATACCCCGCCCCAAGGGTACCGGCCCGCCACCCGCAACGAGATGGACGGACACATCCGGGTGCAGCACCTGGAAGTCCGGAAGGCGCGGTATCAGCCAGCGCATCAGAAGTGTCGGCTCGCAGGAGACCACCAGCGCCGGCGTTCGCGCCACGTCCCTGATCTCCCTGACAGCATTCTCCACCAGACCGAAGCCTTGGCGCACGGCCGCCGCCAGCTTCCGCCCGGCTTCCGTCAGGAAAACACGCCGGCTGCGGCGCTCGAACAGCGCCACGCCGAGATCGTCTTCGATAAGGCGAACTGCGCGGCTGATCGCGCCATGCGTCAGATGCAGCGCGTCTGCAGCGCGACTGAAGCTCTCGAGTCTGGCCGCCGCCTCGAAACACCGCAGCGCCGCAAGCGGCGGAAGCCGCGGCGCTTTTATCTGTGAGTAGATTTCACCGAAATCGTCAGAACTCATCGTTAGTCGTTTCTCATCGATCAAACTATTGAAGCAGTAATGAAAGAGACGAACGGGAAAGACAATGACCGAACTGTTAGCTGTAGTGACCATTACAATCTTCGCCGTCATCAGTCCGGGGCCGGATTTCGCGATGGTGACGCGCAACAGCCTGCTCTTGTCGCGACGGGCCGGCGTCCTGACGGCGCTCGGTATCGCCGCAGGCGTCTGGGTCCATATCGCCTATACTCTGCTCGGCGTCGGCCTTCTGATCCGCCAGTCTCTGCTTCTCTTCACCCTGCTGAAACTCGTCGGCGCCGCCTACCTGATCTGGCTCGGCATCCAGATGCTGCGCGCGAAACCGGCCGAAGAGGCCGCCATGGCCGCACCTCCTGCGCTCTCCGATCTCGGCGCGCTGCGTATGGGGTTTCTGACCAATGCGCTCAATCCGAAAACGACGATCTTTGTCGTCAGCCTTTTCATGCAGGTCATCGAGCCGACCACGGCGCTGCCCGTCCAAATGACTTACGGAGCGTTCATCTCTGCCGCACATCTAATCTGGTTTACGATCGTCGCCTTGTTCTTTTCGTCGGGCAAAGTACGACTTCGCCTGATTGCGCTTCGCCATTGGATCGATCGCGCCTTCGGTGCCCTGCTCGTCGGCTTCGGCGTATTGCTGGCAACGGCGAGCGTGTCACGCTAGGTGACGCTTGGTCGCGGCGTGCCGCCTGCCTTCTCCGCTGCGAGCACTTGCCTCAGCCGCAGAACACATGCAATATCCATACAATTCAGCATGAGGTATTCGCGATGGCGGACGAGCGCTTGGGAATTTCGTGGCAACCGGCAATCCGCAAATCGGATGGGCCGCTCTATCTCGCCATCGCCGATGCCATCGCGGCGGATATCGGCGAAGGGCGCTTGTCCGAAGGGATGCGCCTGCCGCCGCAGCGCACGCTGGCCGAGGCGCTCGGGATCGACTTCACCACAGTCAGTCGCGCCTATAACGAGGCCCGACATCGCGGCCTCGTCGAAGGCCGGGTCGGCCAGGGCACCTACGTGAAAACGCGACGTGTAAGAGCCAGCGGCACGCCGACCGGCGGCCCCGTCGACATGAGCATGAACCTGCCGCCGTTGTTCGACGACCCAATTCTCGCCACTCGTCTCTGGGACGACATGGCGGCGCTGCAGGCCGGACACGGCCTTGAACTGCTGATGCGATACCAGCCGCCGGGCGGCGCCCTGCACAATCGCGCGGCAGGGGCCGCGTGGCTGAAATCCAGGCTGGGCGAGGTTCCGGCGGAGCGCGTGCTGATTTCCGCCGGCGCGCAAGGGGCTCTTCTTGCGACGCTTGGCAGTCTCACCAAAGCCGGTGACATGATTTGCGCCGAGGCTATTACCTATCCCGGCTTCCGCGCGCTGGCAGCACACCTCGGCATCAGGCTGCACGGCCTCGCAATGGACCGCGAAGGCCTCTTGCCCGAAGCATTCGAGGACCTCTGCGCAACGGAGACGCCGAAAGCGCTCTATTGCAATCCGACGCTTCACAATCCCACGACGACGACGCTTTCGCTTGAGCGGCGCCAGGCGATCGTCACTATCGCGAGGCGGCACGACGTAGCGATCATCGAAGACGATGCCTATGGCGCTCTTCCCGCTTCCGCACCGCGCCCGCTGGCAGCGCTGGCGCCGGACCTCGTCTACTATGTCGGCGGTCTTGCAAAATGCCTGTCGCCCGCCTTGCGCATCGCCTATCTCGTCGTTCCGGACAGCCGAAGCTCTGTCCGCGTCGAGGGCGCGATCCGCGCCACGGTCGGCATGGCGTCCCCTCTTGCGGCCGCAATCGCCACGCGCTGGATCGAGGACGGGACGGCTGACGCCGTGCTCGCAGCCATTCGCAGCGAGACCGCGGCGCGACAGCGCATCGTCTCTGCGCTTCTTCCCGCCAACGTCGCTCAAACGAACCCGGACGCCTTCCACGCCTGGCTGCACTTGCCATCCCCCTGGACACGCGGCGAACTGAGCGCGCGATTGCAGGCGGCCGGGATCAGCATCGTTGCGAGCGACGCCTTTGCGCTCGGCTCGCCACCGGAAGCCGTCCGCCTCGGCCTCGGCGCTGCTGCCAGCCACGCGGAGCTGCGCCGCAGCCTTCTCATCATCACTGACCTTATCGGCCATCCCCCGGCCGCTTCCAGCTTCGTGGTGTAAACGCCAGCGGCGAAATTGTCGCACATATGTATGCATACAATAAATTGACAATGTATGTTTTTCGGCGCCTAATCTTGGCAAGCCTGAGACGGCCCCGAGAAAAGGCTGGCCGCCTATCCAGGCAATTTCGGCGCAAAACCCCAAGCGCCAACAAGGACGCCTGAAAGGAACATAGATGTCTTCCGATAGTGACTGGCCGTCAATCCCACCCATGCAGACCGGCTTGCGCGGTCGCTGCCCCCGCTGTGGGCAAGGGCACCTCTTCAACGGCTTCCTGAAGATGCGCAAGGAATGCGAAGTCTGCGGCCTGGATTACTCCTTCGCCGATCCGGCCGATGGCCCTGCTTTCTTCGTCATCTGCTTTGCCTGCGTGCCGAGCGTCTTTCTTGGCGTCTGGCTGGAAGTTCAATATAGCGCGCCGCTCTGGATACACCTGCTGGTGACCGGCCCCTTCATGCTGCTGACCTGCATTCCGCCGCTTCGCCCCCTCAAGGGCTGGCTCGTCTCAAGTCAGTTTTTCTACAAGGCCGAGGAAGGCAAGGTCGTAAGGCGAAACACCGAGCCGTCTGCTGCGGCGACGACGCAGTAGATCTTCGAAGGCCACTCCCGGGCGCCCGAGAAGCCCAAAAACCTCCGAACACACCCCTAGAAAATAATTGCGCCGCCAACTGTTGATAGTTGACGGCGCTTTCACCGGAAGCCTCTCTTCTCAAAGGCCGGCTCTACGTAAAATAACAAATTTAAGACGTCAATCTGCAAACTGTGAAGTTTTTATGAGAGCATTTTGTCATATGAAGACTTCGTCTTTAATATAATTCGGATTCATTACTATCATTTGTAAGATAATCTTATTTTAGAAATATATGATAGTTGCCCATATGCAACAGTTTATAGTAATAGCTATTAACAAACGTCCAAAACGCGTTTGTAGCATAACTGTCTTGTTTTTTGTGATAGCGGTGACGCCGCTGCCCGCTGCGAGTCATCGCAGTGGTTCATTTCGTAGCAGCGCGAGCGAGGTAACCGATAAATCTCTGGGGGACACCAGGGCCGGGCCTTGTTGACCTTGATAACCATTAGAGAGATCGATCGAATGACTATCAAAAGCCTTCTTCTCGGCTCCGCTGCTGCTCTCGCAGCAGTTTCCGGCGCCCAGGCAGCCGACGCCATCGTCGCAGCCGAGCCGGAGCCCATGGAATACGTTCGCGTTTGCGACGCTTTCGGCACTGGCTACTTCTACATCCCGGGCACCGAAACCTGCCTCAAGATCGGCGGCTTCATCCGCTTCCAGACCTCGTTTGGTCCGGACGAAGTGAACGGCCGTCAGGGCTGGGGCAACCGCGGCACGTCTGACTGGGATTCGTTCTCGCGCGCTTACATTTCGTTCGACGCCAAGAGCGACACCGAGTTCGGCACGCTCACCGGCTTCTTCGCTGGTGAATTCAACGCCGATAACGACTCCGACGAAGGCGACAGCCGTATCGACGTTGACGAAGCCTACATCCAGCTCGGCGGCCTCAAGGCCGGCTTCTTCTACAGCTGGTGGGATAAGGGCCTGAACGGCGAATCCGACTCGCTCGGCAACAACACCGAGTTCAACTCGATCGCCTACCTCTATGACGGCGGTTCGTTCCAGGCCGGTATCGCCATCGACGAACTCGAAGGCACCGAAACCACCAAGAAGAACGGCGTTGGCGTTGAAGCCATCGTTTCGGCTACGGTCGGCGGCGTTTCCATCGACCTGCTCGGCGGTTATGACACCGAATTCGAAGAAGGTGCGATCCGCGCCCTGCTTTCGGCTGACCTCGGCCCAGGCACGTTCCAGCTCGCTGGTATCTGGGCCTCGGACCCGAACGCCTACTGGAAGGCTTCGGAGTGGACCGTTGCAGCTTCGTACGCCTTCAAGGCAACCGACAAGCTGAAGATCACCCCTGGCGCTCAGTACTGGGGCGACTACAAGTTCAACAGCGACCTCGACCGTTGGCGCGCTGGCGTGACCCTCGACTACGCGATCACCGAAGGTCTGGCGACCCGCGTGTCGGTTCAGTACAACAAGGAAGACCTGACGGCTACGACCGACCGCGACTACGTCTCGGGCTTCGTCCGTCTGCAGCGTAACTTCTAATCCGATTAAACTCGGATGAAAGAAGCCCGCAACTTCGCAAGAGGTTGCGGGCTTTTTCTATGGCGAAAGTAAAGTCGGCCCCCGTTTCTTGTTCCAGACTTAGGATAGGCCGGATTACTTCGCCCAGAGCCAGCATGAGCGCTTTGCGTGATTGCAGTCCTTTTGCATTGCCTCCCGCATGCTGCCCCAAGGGTTCACCTCCAACGCGGAATCTGTTGCGCCCGCGCACAGCCGGGAGACACGTGGGGTGACGCACATGCGAAAGCCCGCAAAATCTCTCGACCTTGCGGGCTTGGTTGTGTCTGGTACCGGTTGCAGCAGATCGGGTGGGCGGCTCAGCTTGCCGGTGTCGGCTCTCCAAGCGAGAGCATCAGCCGGTTCGCCCAGTTGAAGAATGCGGCACCATGGATGACGTCGGCGATCTCCAGTTCGTCGAGGCCCACTGCCGAAAGTCGGGAGATGTGCTCCTCCCCGAAGACTGGCGGGGTCGCTGTCAACGCCACCGAAGCGGCGACGATTGCATTCCAGCGTTCGCCGAGATCGGTTTCGACGCCCTCGTCGAGGAGCTTCTGCACATCCTCGCTACGCTTGGAGTGATGCGAAGCGAAGCGCGAATGGACCGAAGCGCAGAAGATGCAGCCGTTGGATCGCGACGCCGCGGTCGCAGCCAGTTCGCGTTCGGCGCGCGGCAGGCCCGAGCGCGTGTTGTAGAAGATGTCCTTGTCGGTTTTCGTGCGCGCTTCAAGCACTTCCGGATCGCGCACGAGCAGACGGAAGTAGGGCGACTTTGCGCGTCCAGCCTCAACCAGACCTTTGAAGTGACGCTCTGTCAACTCTTCCTCCGGCAATGGCTGCAGCCACGGTGTCCAGCCGATCTCGGCCTGCGTGAACGTAACAGGCGGGTTTTCGACGATCGGGATGATGGCATGTTCGGTCATTCACACGTCCTCTCGAGTTCTTAAGCCGCAGCGCGCTTCGTGGCGGTCGACAGCAATGCAAGGCCGGCGATCACACGGATCTGAAACGCGACGAAGGAAACCAGCTGTGAGAGGGTCACGACAGCATTTGTCGTCCAGCCCGCGTCGAGCAAGGCCTGCAATGCCTGCGGGCTGGCATCACGCAAGTGGAACACGAGCAGGTGGGCGTGTTCCAGCGCGGTGGACAGCTTGGGGCCAAGCGCCTCGCGGCTTGGCTGCGATACTCGGTAGAGCGGGCCGGTTTCGTTCTCGTCCTTGAGCGGACCGTCGGGATAGTTGCCGTAGGGGCCCGTCGCCCGCCCTGCCCCGATCTCGGCCTTGATGACCTCGACCAGCCAGCGATCATCGCCACTTTCCTCGAACGGGCTGCTATAAAACTCGAAAATGTCGGGCTGACGGTGCAGGCCGGCAACGAAGCTCGCGATCGCATGACGCTCCGCCGCCGACACGTCGCCGAAATCCGCCGACTGAAAGAGTGCGAGATAGCTCTTCTGTGCCTGTTCGCGGGTTTCCGGCCTTTGGGCGCGAATGCGGTCGAGCGCCGATCCGGCAGTAATGCCGGCCAGCAGATCGATGATATCCGGTGACGTAGTGGTCATGACGTCGTCTCCTTTGCAAGATGGGAAAGCAATCCGTTTCAACCGACAGCGCCGAAGCGCCGGGCATGGAATTTCTCCTGTGGCGACCAGCCGAGCGCTGGCGCGACCTTGGTGGCGATGAGCTCGATGGATCGCAGAATCAATGGGTGCGGCGGATCAACGGAATGAACCTGGAACACCAGATCGGTGACACGCTCCAGCGTCTCGTCTGCGCTGAGACTGGCGATGACGTCGTCAACGGAGCCGACATGCACGTCGAAGGCCGCAATCAGATCGGCAAGTGAATTGCCGGGAACCGTATGACCGCTAGCGATCAGTCGTTCCGCACCCCGTCTCAAACCAACCTCGGCAAGTCGCAACGCTTCGGCGCGGCTGTCGGCAACGAACAGGCTGCGAGAACCGAGGATACGCGGCGCGCGGCCGGAAGGGAGCGTATGCAGATAGGCGTCGATGATCGGGTTTTGCAACTCCGCCAGCGAAGCGTGCGGATTGTCTTCTGGCCGCGGTTGGGTGCGTGACAACATCAGGCCGTCGCCGGCGCGCCCTGCCCGCTCGCCGCCCGCCACCGAAAAGGTTGCCTGCCAGATACGGCCGAGCAGTTGCGGCGCTGCCGGGTAGAGGCGATCTCCGCCTGGAAGCCCACGGCCTGCCCAAGCGTCGAGAACCGTTTGGAGATGCCTGCCGAAGATCGCGCCGCGATCGGCGCTTTCCAACCCAAAGGCCGTGAAGGAGGACGGCGTGCCGCCGGTCCCGAACCCGACCTCCAGTCGCCCGCCGGAGAGCAGATCGAAAACGGCGGCGTCCTCGGCCACCCGGATCGGATTTTCGAGCGGCAGCGTAATGACACCGGTGCCGAGACGGATGCGCGTCGTCTCCGCCGCGACATGGGCAAGGAAAACCAGAGGTGCCGGAAGGCCGCCTTCGTCCGCGTGGAAATGGTGCTGCGCCACCCAGGCCGTGTCGAAGCCGAAACGCTCGGCGGTGACGATCTGCTCCTTTGCGTAGTAATAACGGGTGCCCGCCGGAACGTCGTCGAGCAGCCGGGTAAAAAAGCCAAGGCGTTTGCGTGGCGTCGTCTCAATCATGATTGGTCCTGTCTGTAGTCCGTTGCTTCAGGCCGCAGCCCGGCGGTTGCGCCCGGGAATGGCATTGATCAGCTCACGGGTGTAATCGCTGCGAGGGTTTTCGAAGACCTCGGACACCGTTCCGCCATCGACCAACCGCCCATCCTTCAGAACCGAAACGGCGTCCGAGATCTGGCGCACCACGGCGAGGTCGTGGGAAACGAAGAGATAGGTGAGTCCGAGGTCGCTCTGCAGTTCGTCCAAGAGATCGAGAATACGGGCCTGCACGCTGACGTCGAGTGCGGAAACCGCTTCGTCGAGCACAACCAGTTGCGGATCGAGCACAAGCGCCCGAGCAATGGCAACGCGCTGGCGCTGGCCGCCGGAAAGCGCATGGGGCCGCCGTGCAAATGCCTCCTCAGGCAAACCAACGCGACCAAGGATCGCCCTTGCCTTCTCCTCGCGATCAGAACGTGGGAAACCCGAGTAATTCGTCAGCGGCTCGGTCACGATCTGCAGCACGCTTTGACGCGGGTCCAGCGAGCCGTAGGGGTTCTGGTAAACGAGCTGGACCTTGCGGCGGAACTGCCTAAGCCCTTCTCCCGTCAGGCCCGAGACATTGGTGCCGTCGATCTCGATCCGCCCGGCCGTCGGCCTGTCAAAGCCGACGATGCTGCGTATCGTCGTCGTCTTCCCAGACCCGGATTCCCCGACGATCGCATGGGTCGTTCCCCGGCGGACGCGGAAGCTTAGGTCGTCGACGGCACGTTGCGGGGACCCGCCGTCCTTACGAACGAATTCGCGGACAAGGCCCTCGACGACGACGATATCGTCCGGGGCCTCAGCAACGGGTGATCGAACCGTTGCCAGCCTCGCGGGGGCGGTAAAGGACGGCGCGTCCGAAAGCAGTTGTTTTGTGTAGGGACTGCGCGGTGCGGCCAGAATAGCGCCCGTCGCGCCCTGCTCCTGGATCCGGCCGCCCTGTAGGACGACGATCCGATCGGCCCGGTCGGCGGCAACACCGAGATCGTGGGTCACCAAAAGCACGGCCGTACCATATTCCGTTCGCAGCTCGTCGATGAGATCGAGAATGCGCTTCTGGACCGTGACGTCGAGCGCGCTCGTCGGCTCGTCGGCGATGATCAACTGCGGCTTCAGCGCAATCGCAATCGCGATCAGCACCCTTTGGCGCATGCCGCCCGACAGTTCATGCGGATATTGCCGTGCTCGAAGTGCTGGCTCGCTTAACCCGACGCGGGCAAGAAGAGAGATGACGCGGGCCTCGATCTCGTCGGAACGCAGTGCCCTGTGGATGCGAAAGATCTCGCCGAGTTGGGAGCCGATCGTCTTGACCGGGTTGAGCGAACTTCCCGGATCCTGCGGCACGAGACTGATCTTCGCGCCGCGCACCGTGTCCAGTTGTCGATCCGTCCAGCGGGCGATATCGGTTCCATTCAGCTTGATGCTGCCTTGCTCCACCCGGCCATTCGCAGCGAGCAGACCGATGATCGCCTGGGCCGTCGTCGTCTTGCCGGAACCGGATTCACCGACAAGCGCCACAACCTCGCCTGGATTGATGCGAAACGAAACGTCGTGAACGGCGCGGCGCTCGCCGCTACCGTCAGCATAGGCGATGCAGAGGCCCTCGACCTCGAGAACGGGCGGAAACGGTCCAGGTATGACGGTCATGCTGCGGCCCTTCCGAAAGATTGGCTGACGCGATTGGCAGCCAGCACGACGAGGACGACCACGACGCCGGGCGCGGTGGTCAGCCACCAGGCAGTCGAGATGTAGTTGCGTCCCTCGGCGATCAGCAGTCCCCATTCCGGGGTCGGCGGAGGCGCGCCGTAGCCGAGAAATCCGAGCGTCGAAATCTGCAGAACGGCCGATCCGAATTGCAGCGCGGCAAAGGCGACGACCGAGGTCAGGGAATTCGGCAGAATATGGCGCCACAGAACCGAGGCGAAGGTTCCGCCACTGCCGAAGGCCGCCTCGACATAATCGCTGCGACGCACGCGCACGACTTCCGCCCGCGCCAACCGGGCAAAGCCTGCGACCGAGGTAACGCCGACCGCGATTGCCGCGTTCACGGTTCCAAAGCCGAGCAGGATGATGATGCTGAGCGAAAGCAGCAGCGGAGGGATCGACAACAGCACGTCGACGACGCGCATGATCGCATCGTCGAAGCGACGCCGCACCGAGCCGGCGACGACGCCGAGACCGGTGCCAACGGCAAGGCCCAGCCCGACGGCGACAAAAGCACCGGTCAGCGAATGAACGGCCCCGTAGACGATGCGCGCATAGAGATCGCGCCCGAGCGCATCGGTTCCGAGCAGATGGTCAGCGCTCGGTCGCTGCAACTGCGCGCCACCGACGCCTTCAACTGGGTTGTAACCTGTGAAGAGCGAAGGGGCGACCGCCCAGAGGAACACGGTGCCAAGGATAAGCCAAGAAAAAGCCAACCCTAGGGGTACGCGACGCAGCCGCGATGCCGCGCCATTGCGCCGTTCGCTCTTTGCCCTTGGCGCCGCAACGGCGTCATCGTGAAGCGTATCGAAGGTCGTCATGCAACGGCTCCCGTTTTGGTCCTGAGCCGTGGGTCGAACACCGGATAGAGCAGGTCCACAGCGAGATTGATGATCACGAAGGCGAACGCCGACAGCACTACGATCGCCTGAAGCACGGCGGCGTCCTGGCTGCCGACCGCGCGTTCAGTCAGTCCGCCGATGCCGTTCAGCCCGAAGACGGTCTCCGTCACCACGGCCCCGGCGATCAGTTCGCCGAAGAGGACACCGGCTATCGTTAGCGTCGGCAGCAGCGCATTCTTTGCAACGTGCCGCCAGAGAACCCAAAGGTGGGTGGCACCCTTTGCCCGCGCCACGGCGACGAAGGGGCGCGTTATCACCTCATCGATGTTGCGCACGAGCACCTGCGCCAGCGGCGCGGAAATCGGCACGGCAAGTGTCGCGACCGGCAGGATCAGTTCCTGCCAGGGACCAGGATTGATGACGGGCACGAGCTTCAGGCGGAAGGAGAAGATCTGGATGAGCATAATGCCGAGCCAGAAGGTCGGGACCGAAATGAAAAGCGAGGGAACCGACTGCAGCGCGCCACGCAGCCACGCAAACGGCGCGAGACTGGAGAGGAAAGCGATGACGGTCGCCAGGACCGCAGCTAGCAGGAAGCCGAGCCCCGCGAGCTTCAGCGTTGCCGGCAGATGCGCGGCGAGCAAGCTTGAAACCGGAACGCCGGCCTGAACAGAGTAGCCGAAGTTGCCGGCCAGGAAGTTGCCGAGGGTCCGCACGTACTGCACCGGCACGGAGCTGTCGGCGGCATAGGAAGCGCGGATTTCGGCGACCTGTTCGGCGGTCAGGCCGAGCTCGGGGTTCTGGAACTTGATGAGGATCGCGTCGCCGGGCATGGCCTGCAGCAGCACGAACGAGATCGTGAATGCGGCCCAAAGCACAAACAGGGCCTGAGCGACACGGTTGAACAAATAGGCGGACATGATCCCATCCTCGCAGGCGGATTTCAGAGACGGCGGCCACCGGCCTTGCAGTGGCCGCCGAACCAATCAGTGTTCGGCAAGCCAGGTGCTGTAGAAGCTTGGACGCCCGACGGCCTCGAAGGCCACGCCCTGGACGTAGGGCGCACCGGCATAGGCCTGCGGTTCCTCGAAGATCGGGATCGCATAGGCCTGGTCGACGACGTAGTCCTGGACTTCGCCGGCGATCGCGAGGCGCTTCTGGCGATCCGGCTCGGAGGCGAGCGCATCGAGCAGACCGTTCAGTTTGGGATCGACGAAGCTCTGGACCTTGTCGCTGAGCCCGCCCTTCTGGCGCAGCACGTCGCGGTTCTTCGGATAGTACTGGCTCTTGATCACATCGGGATCGGCACGGCCGACCATGGCAGGCGACACCGGCGTCTTCAGCGGATCGAGATCATCCACCGTCTTGCTGCCGCTGTCGCCGGCAAGAACGCTCAGCTTCACGCCCACCTTGCCCCACTGCTGCGCGACCAGCTGCAGCGTTTCCTTGTTCTGCGGCTGCGGCAAGGACTCGTAGGCTGTCAGCACCAGTTCCTTACCGTCCTTCTGGCGTAGGCCGTTGGCGCCGACAGACCAGCCGGCCTCATCGAGCAGGGCCTTGGCCTTTACGGGATCAAAAGCGAGCTTGGCCGAGATGTCCTTGTAGCCGAGCGCCGACGACGCGATGATCGAAGTGGCTTGCGGATAATTGGCCGAGAACAGCGTGGTGACGATTTCCTTGGTGTCGGTCGCGTACAGCAGCGCCTGGCGTACCCGGATGTCGGCCACCAACGGGTTGTCCGGGCGGAAGACGACACTGTTGTTCACCCCGCGGGTGGAAGGCGCGTAGATCTGATAGTCCTGCGCCTCGACTTGACCCTCGTCATAGGCCTGGACCTGGCGGATGAAATCCGCCTGCCCTGCGAGCAGTGCACCGATGCGCACGCTGTCTTCGCCGGTGATGATGTACTTGATGCCGTCGAGATAGGCGCGGCCCTGGTGTTCGAGCTTGGCCGGGCCCCAGTTGTATTCCTCGCGCGCCTTCAGGTTCAGTTCCTTGCCAATCGTCTCGCTCTCGACGACGAACGGACCGGAGCCGATGATTTTCGTCGCGTCACCAAGTTCTTCGAAAGGCAACGCCAGCGTGCTTGCGGCCACCAGGCCCGAACCGATCACGGACGTTCCCTGAAGGAACCCCGGCGACGGCTTCTTGAAGTAGAACTTGACTGTCAGCGGGTCGACGACTTCGCTACGCTCGTAGTTGTTGATCACCTCTGAAACCGGCTGCTTCAACGCCTTGTTGCCGAGGCCGAAGACGTCGTAGTTCTTGGCAACGGCAGCCGCGTCGAGCGGCGAGCCATCGGAGAACGTCACGCCCGGACGAATCTTGAACGTGTATTCCGTCGCATCGGCGTTGACCGTCCAGGACTCGGCGATCCAGGGCTCGATCTCCAGCGTCATTGGGTTCTGATAGGTCAGCTTGTCGGTGATCTGGTTGAGGATGCCACCGTTCGGATAGAAGCCGCCGGCCGGCGGGTAGAGGTTCGTATGGGCCTGCTGCTCCAGATAGATCAACGTGCCGCCCTTGACCGGATCTGTCGTTTGCGCCTGGGCGCCGCTCAGAGCCAGGCCAGAGGTCGCAAGTGTGGCGAGCGTCAGCGCCAGGCGTTTCAGTTTCGTCGTCATGAGAGCCTTCCTTCAGAAATCTGGAGGCTATGGTACGACCGCGGCCGGCATAATCAATTAAATCTAGTAAATTAATATGCTATATGTTTTACCCGAACCGAAAGAAGCATCTAGCGCGCCGTCGCCCGGGAGATAATTGTCCCTTCCCGCATTTTTCCCACCGATTTTGACGGGCCAGGATCGACAGAAGTGTGGAAAGAAGCACGCTGGTAACCACCGCCACATACGCGACATGGACACGTGCTTGATTGCGCGCGGCATTGACACCATTGTCGTCATCCGTTGAAAAATCTTGGCAATTTCTCTGAACCTCCCAAGGATCGTAAGCATCATGGAAAGCAACAAAGTCCTCGTCGTCGGCGGTGCCGGCTACATCGGCTCGCATACGTGCCTCGAACTCGCCAACAAGGGTTTCGAGCCGGTCGTTTACGACAACCTTTCGAATGGCCACGAGGAATTCGTCAAATGGGGCGTGCTGGAAAAGGGTGATATCCGCGACCGCAAGCGGCTCGACGAAGTCCTTGCCCGTCACAAGCCACGCGCCATCCTGCATTTTGCCGCGATGATCGAGGTGGGTGAATCGGTGAAGGACCCGGTTTCCTTCTACGACAATAATGTCATCGGCACGCTGACCTTGCTTTCGGCTGCCCTTGCCGCCGGCGTCGAAGCTTTCGTCTTCTCGTCCACCTGCGCCACCTATGGCCTGCCGGAGAGCGTGCCGATCGACGAGCAGCACCGCCAGGCGCCGATCAATCCCTACGGCCGGACCAAGTGGGTGTGCGAACAGGCGCTGAAGGACTATGGGCAGTACAAGGGCCTGCGCTCGGTCATCCTGCGCTACTTCAACGCCGCCGGCGCCGATCCGGAAGGCCGCATTGGCGAGTGGCACGAGCCGGAAACGCATGCCATTCCGCTCGCCATCGACGCCGCCCTTGGCCGGCGGCAGAGCTTCAAGATCTTCGGCACGGACTACGACACCCGCGACGGCACCTGCGTACGCGACTACATCCACGTGCTTGATCTTGCCGACGCCCATGTGCGCGCGGTCGAACACCTGCTTGCCGGCGGCGACAGCGTCGAGCTCAACCTCGGCACGGGCACCGGCACGACCGTCAAGGAACTGCTGACGGCGATTTCCGAGGTTTCCGGACGTGAATACCAGGTTGATCTCGTCGACCGCCGCGAGGGAGATTCGACGACACTGGTCGCCAACAACGACAAGGCTCGCGACGTGCTGGGATGGGTTCCGAAATACGACCTCACCGACATCACGCGCACGGCCTGGAACTGGCATTCCCGCCGCAATCAGGGCGTTTGAGGCTTTGGTGGCGCTGGTGCGGCTGTCATCGCCGCACCAGGATCGCTCCGACGCCTCAGGCCGTGTGCTGTAGCGTCCTTGAGAAAAAGCCCGAGCGCAGACGGGTGGCCAGCGGTTTCTCGATCAGAACATAGGCGAGAACGCCAAGCGCGGTCCCGGCAGCGATCGCCAGCAACCCCGATGCGAGCGGCCCAATCCCGATCATTCCACAGGCCTTGACCACGACCGAAATCGCAAAGGTATGCCAGAGGTAAATCGAGTAGGATGCGTCGCCAAGCATCATCGGCAGCCTGCGCGGGCGAAACCAGCCCTGCGCCTCGAGCGCCAGCGTTCCCAAAACCAGCATGACGGCCAAGGGTCCGAGAATGAACTCGTCGAAAGGCAGGCGAAGCACGGCAACCGCCGCGAATCCCGAAAATGCACCGGCGAAAAGCACAAGGCCGGACATTGCGCCCGGCACCCTGCCTCTCAGCCAGAACTCGGCGACGATCATTCCTGCCACGAATTCAAGAATGATCGGCCGCGTATAGGTGACGAAAAGCGCGTTGTCGCTGTCGACGGCAAAGCCGATGGCCACCAGCGCTGAGAAACAGCCCGCGATCGCCAGCAGCCGCCTCGACCGCGGCAACAGCAGCGTCAGGGCGAAGACCGCATAGAAGAACATCTCGTAGTTCAGCGTCCAACCCTGCACCAGCACCGGCCAGATTTCGCCACTGCTTGGCGATCGCACGGGAATAAACAGCAGCGAGGAAAGCACATGTCCATTGCTCAAGACGAGATTGGGAAACAGGCCGGCAAGACCGCCGATGACCATCACCGCGGTCGCGAGCCAATAGATCGGCGCGATCCTTTGAACGCGATCACGCAGGAAGGCGAGCGGTGACACCGGCCGCCGCTCGCTGATCACCCACATAATGAAGCCGCTGATGACGAAGAAGACATCGACGCCGGCAGCACCGATCGCGAAGTGGTGCCCGGTGCGTTCGGCGGCGTGAAAGATGACGACCCCGAGCGCTGCGACGGCCCGGAGATACTGGATGCCGTAGATCGTCGTCGGAGGGCTGATCATCGATACCTCAGTCGCAGCGGGATCTCCGATACGGCCGGCGCGGGACGATCTTCGACGCTCTGCTGCGTACGCGCTTCCGGCAATGTCAGCTTTCCGGCGGCGAAATAGAGCAGGAACGAGCCGATATGATAGGGGTTCATGATGTCGATCTCGACGAAGGACCGCACCAGCAGCAGCAGCGCTATGCCGAAAAGCACCGAGGATTGCGTGTCGTGGTCCTGCGTCAACAGCCGCTTGGTGTGTCCGAGCACGGTTATCAGCAGGATGCCGGACAAGAGAACGAGCCCGATTGCCCCGGTCTCCACCATCGCTTCGATAAAGGTGTTGTGAAAATGGAAGCCGGAGCGCGTGGCGATATAGAACTCTTCCCAAAGACGCTCGGGCTCCGAGAAACCCTGGACCCAATAGGCCTGATAGCCGACACCGACCAGCGGTGACGACATGGCGGCCTCGATGCCCTGCTGCCAAAGATAGGTTCGCCCGGTCAGGGTGGAATCCTTGCCGAAAAGGCCAAGGACAAGATCGACGCCGCCGCCATAGATACCTGCAACGGCAACCATGACGGCGCATACGGTAGCTGCGAGGAAGAGACCCTTGCGGTGTGCCGGCGACAATAGGCCGACGACCCGCATGCCGAGCCAGAGCCCGAGGATGACCACGGTGGTCAACACCGACGTCGCCGATTGCGAGGCAAAAAGGGAATAGGCCGACAGCATCGCAACCAGGCCCGATGCCGCGAGCCACAGGCCGCGTTCACCAAGCGCGATCGGCGCGACGAAGGCGAAATAGATGCCGAGCGAGGCGTAGAAGCCAAGCTGGTTCTTCGAGGCGAAGGCGCCGACGAAACTGTAGGTGCCGTCGAGCGGATCGAGGTGGTAGACGCCGAAGAGCAGCGAGTAGACGAGAACGACGCCGGTGCCTGCAATCGCGCCGCGCACGAGCGTCCTGATGCCGACGACCCGCATGGCAATCAGGGCACAAATCACGTGGGAGAGATACTGCACTCCCGTTCGCGCCGTCATACCGGGCGCTGCCGACCAGAAGACGGACAGGCAGGCGAAGATCGCGAAGCCAAGAACCCAGAGGCGGATGCCGTAGTTGCCGAGCACGCGACGATAATCGACCAGCACCAGCGGCAGCCAAAGGCCATAGTAGAGCAGGATCGATGCCTGCCCGAAACGCGAGGAATAGGCGAAGATGAAGAGCGATAGCGCGATCGCAACGGTGCCATAGACACCATTGCGATCGGCAGAAATCAGGCTCGCCTTCGAAATCTTCACAGCCGGTCCTACTGCGTTGCCAGGTTGGCTTCGACCTTGATCACGTCACCGGGCAATACAGGCGTATTTTCGTCGGCGGCGATCTCCGTCGGCTTGCCGTCGCGCTCGCGCATGATCGAATAGGCGATCGTGGCCTCCGCCGTATTGTCCTTCGACTGCGCGGCTTCGGCCGATTGCAACAGCGCTTCGGCCATCAGATCGCGGCTGGTGCCGAGCTTGATCGAGAGCGTGTCGAGTTCGGCCTCGGTGTTCTGCAGGTCCTGGGCCAGTTGGGCGTCCCAATCGTTGCGAAGATTGGTCTCGTCCTGCCCCGCCTTGCTGACATCCTGCTTCGCCTTCAGCGAAGCGGTGTCGATGTCGAGAAGAGCAGCCTGCAGTTCGGCGACGCGCTGCTCCAACGACAGTTTGCGCTGGCTGAGCGCCAGCCCCTTCTCGGCAAGGCTCTCGACCTTCTCGCGGTCTTCGACGACGAGCTCGAGCTGGCGATTCTGTGTTTCCGTCTTCTTTGCCAGCGACTGGATTTCGCTTTCGAGCAGGGACTTCAGATCGGCGAGCGCTTTCAATTGCAGCTTCTGCTTCCTGTCGCGCGAGGCCATCAGCGCCGTCTCGTTGGCGAGAAGCTTGTCGATGCCCGGTACTCCTTGAAGGTCCTTCGGTAGCTCGATGCCTTCTTTTTCTGCGATCTCGGCCTGAAGGCGGGCACGGCGGATCAACAACCGGTTGCGCTCGGACGTCTGGACGCTCGAATCGCCATGCGCATTGATGTAATCGCGGGCAAAGCGCTGACCGCTTTCGGAGCGACGCAGACCGCCGCCGAGGCTTACGGCCTTCAGCACCGTGAGATTGGGCGCAAAAGGATATTCGCCGGGCTTCTGCACCTCGCCCGCGAGATAGACCGGGCGGTATTGCGCAAGCTCGACGGAGGCGGACGGTCGGTCACGCAGACCGAAGAGCGTCTGCATCTTCTCGCCGATCGCTTCGCCGACTTCGGTCGTCGTCTTGCCGGCTGCCGGCAGGTCGCCGATGAAGGGCAAGGAGAGCGCTCCCGACGGACCGACCGTGTACTCGCCGCTGACAACGGACCAGTCGCGGACGGCTCCTTCAGCAGTCTGCCATTCGGCCACGCGGATCCTCAGCCTGTCCATGGTGCCGAGTTGGTACTCGTCGGCCCAAGCCGGAAGCGCGAAAGTGAGCGCCGCGGCGATGAGAGCGGCGCGACGCAGGAAACGGGGCAGCGTACGCGGCATGCGCGACTTTCCCGACAGATTGTGTTTTTTCATTTGGGCTTCCCGAATGAAGGGGCGCCGTCCCGCGACCGGTCGCGCGGGCTTTCCAGGCGCTGTTTCGTCAGTAGCTGCCGCGCGAAAGGCAAACGGCGGGAATGGTCCTGACAACAATGGAAAAGTCGCTCAGCAGCGACCAGTTCTGGACGTATTGGGTGTCGAACGCGATGCGGGTTGCGTAGGAAACGTCGTTGCGCCCGCTGATCTGCCAAAGGCCGGTGAGACCGGGGCGGGATTGCAGGTAGTAGACGGCGGCGCTGTCGTAGAGTTCCAGTTCGTCCTCCACCACCGGGCGCGGACCAACGATGCTCATTTCACCGCGCACGATGTTGAAGAGTTGCGGCAGCTCATCGAGGCTGAGTTTGCGCAGCACGCTGCCGACGACCGTGACACGCGGGTCATCCTGCAGTTTGCGCGTCGCGCGCCATTCCTCATAGGCGGCCGGGTTGGCCTTGAGATAGTCCTGCAGAATCCGGTCTCCGTCAGGGCGCATCGTGCGGAACTTGAGGCACCGGAAGTACTTGCCGCTGTGGCCGACGCGGCGGTGGCCGTAGAAGATGCTGCCGCCGTCGGAAAACTTGACGAGCGCCATGAGCATCAGGAACAGCGGGCTTAGGAAAACGAGGGCGAGGGAAGCGGCAAGCACGTCGAAGCCACGCTTCGAAACACCACCCACAGGCGGAACTGCCGCAAACTCTGCGGCACTGAAAAACGGCGAATTGGCCGATCTGGTCGCAGACTTCATAGAGGTGACTCCATTTACGTTTGGCGATTTGTCGGTCTCCCCAGAAGGGGCCTTTAGACCACGCTGAGGCGCGCTCATCTTGAATAATGAACGTTTGGTAAGGATTTGCTTTTTGAAGGCGAAATAAAGGCGGGCATCAGCGCCGCAGCCAAAATGCGTATATCACCACTTTCGAATATGAAATATTTCCCGTGACGGCTGCCGTTATATTATTGCTAGAAAAAGTATCACCTGGCACGTATTCCTGTATTGTTTTCGACATGCCAAATTACATTTCCGGAGAAGTAGCGATATCTTCGCAGGCCGATGTTTTCCTTGAGCTTCGGGCGCGTGATTTTCCCTGCTCCGAAATTGCCGGCAGCCGATATTTCGCAAATTTTGTTGCGGCGCACCAAGTCTTTGCGGCGCACACAAACGCTCGCAACATCGTTCAAACTTGTAATAAAAATTGATCAGCACGTGAGTGCGGCGGCAACCATCAGGCGACGCGCCGACCGCTTTCCGACGGGAGGTGGAAAATCAGCTGCCGACGTAGGCTCGCGTCACAATGGCGCTTGGGGCCAATCAACTGATTTTGATTCGATCGTCGCTGTTCGAAACGCGACATAAAGATTTGCCTGTTTCTATGGAGCAAAGCGGCGGCTATTGCCGGTTGCAGCCGATGTCCGTCGCCAATATATTAACATTTGCAGAGGAAAGGCCGATTTTGCGATGACGTCTGCAACGATAGAACCGATTGCGAGCTAGTGCCATGTACGCACCACGCGTCTTCGTGAGTATGATCGGCGCCCTAACGGTTTTTGCTGTCGTCACCTATTTCCTCAATGGCTCGCTCACATCCACCCTGATCCAGACGGCGATCTGTGCGGTACTCATTCAGATCGGCTACTTCCTCGCCGTCGTCTTCCTCATCTGGAGGAAGGCGCGCGAGCGTGGAAAAAAGCAGGCTGAAGTGCTGCAGTCGGCCAACGACGACAAGCCGGGCAGCAATAGCCACCGTCTGAACCGCCCCGGCCACTTCAACCGTTGACCGCAAGGCCGGGTCGGCCCGCCTTCCCATTCTTCAAAAAAATCTCTTTCGACGCGGTTGCGACATGATCGCCCTGCATGGTGCCGCCCGTTACGGCAAGATTCAATGCCGGCACTGCATGAACTCAGTCACCGATGATCCGGCTTCATCATGCAGCGATCGAGAACTGGTGCAGTCCATTTGGCCGATAGGCGCCGCGCTGCCCGCGAGACAGGATACTGGAGGCCCCCCATGACCACAGTCGCCCGGACAGATGTCTGCGTCATCATTGCTGCAAAGAATGCCGAGGCGACCATCGCCCGTGCTGTCGCGTCGGCGCTGGCCGAACCGGAAACCGCCGAAGTGATCGTGGTGGACGACGGGTCCACCGATCGGACCGTCGCTGCAGCACGTTCTGCCGACGACAATAGCGGCCGACTGACGATCGCACGCTTCGAGAGCAATCGCGGCCCTTCAGCGGCTCGCAACCATGCGATCGCCATCAGCCGCTCCCCGGTTCTGGCGATCCTCGACGCCGACGATTTCTTTCTACCGGGCAGGCTCGGCCGACTGCTCGCAGAAGACGAATGGGATTTCATCGCCGACAACATCGCCTTCATGGGCGAGGCCGCAGCGACTGGTGCGGCTCCAAGGGTCGATGACTTCCCGCCGCGGCCGCGCCTTCTCAGCCTCATTGATTTCGTCGAGGGCAATATCTCGCGGCCGGGCGTGAAACGTGGCGAGATCGGCTTCCTGAAGCCGCTGATGCGCCGCCGCTTCCTCGACGAGCATGGCATCCGCTATCAGGAGGCGCTTCGGCTTGGGGAGGACTACGACCTCTATCTTCGCGCGCTGGCCAAGGGCGCGCGCTACAAGGTCATTCAAAGCTGCGGCTATGCGGCAATCGTGCGCGGCAATTCGCTGAGCGGCAGCCACCGGACCGAGGATCTCAAGCGCCTCTACGAGGCCGACCGCGTCGTCCTTGCCGCAAACGACCTCGACGGTGAAGCGGCGGCTGCCGTGCGACGGCACGAGCGTCACGTGCGTGGCCGCTACCAGCACCGCCACTTTCTCGACCTAAAGAAAGAGCGCGGCGCAATGGCCGCAATCGGCTACCTGATGCGCCGTCCAGGCGCCGCACCGGCCGTGACGGCCGGCATTTTCGCCGACAAGACGGAGCGCTTCAGACCAGGCCAGGATGCGGCACCGAACAGCGCTGCGTCTGTGCGTTACCTTCTGCCCGTCGGCGCCAAGCACGCGCGCTAGCAGCAAGCTTGGCGGCGTCACCGCCGCGCCGAACCATCGTGGGTGGAAAACGCTCCGGCTTCCAGTCCGGAGCGCGTTTGCGACGTGCTAGAGGTAGGCGCGCCGCACGGCGGCCAACGCCTCCTGGAAGCGTTCCTTGCGTTCCGCGAGCCGGCTGTCGCTGCTCAATTGCGGCGCTGCCCGGCTCGCCTGCCACAGTGCCAGCGTCGACGGCGCCGCGAGAACCTGCTTGGCAGCACTGCGCAAGAACGTCTGACGCGGTTCTCTGGCCGCAACGATCACCTCGTCGTCAGCGGATCGCAGGTTCGCAGCCTCCGGCACGGTCTGCGCCTCGAAGCCCATGCCCCAGAAACGCGCGCCCTTGATCATCGCTTCGGTACGGCTGGAGACCGGCACATGACGGGGACGGTATTCGACCCCGACGGTTTTTGCCCAGTCGTTCCACTTGAAGCTGTTGATGCTTTCGGATGTCGTCACCGCCACCCAGGGAACGCGGAATGTGTCGGCGAGAATCGCCCCGTGCATCGATTCGGCCACAATGAACTCCGACTGCGCGATCTCGCGGATCACGTTCTTGGCCTCTCCGCGGGGGTCGATGTAGTGCAGGCCGACAGTGCCGCAGGTGACGGGCCACATGCCGGCGATCGCGCTTTCCCAATGGGGAATGAAACTGCGCTTGTACAGTTTCGGCAGGTCCCGGAATTCCGGCATGTCGGCGACCATGACCGCGGGATCGACAATGCCGCGCTCCGGCGCAAGGCCGATCTTTTCGGCCGTCAACGGCCCGCGCACGCAGCGAAGATCCCATTCGGCGGCATCGCGCATGTCCGGCAAGGTGCCGTAGCCAAAACCACTGCCGATCACGAGTTTGCGGACGCCGTCGGGCAGAAGCGCACGGTTGAGCACCGTGCCAACGCCGACGAGGAGGATGTCGTCATGGACATCGCGAAAACCCGGCAGCAGGAAATCCCAAAGCCAGAGGTTGAGGTCGTCGCCGAAATTGCCGTGCTGAGATTCCCAATAATAGGGCTTCATGGGCGGTCCCTTCTTTCAGAATGCGAGATAGGTTCTATGCCGCGCCTGGCGGCCTTGTTCTTCCTCCGAAAAGGCGTTTCTGTCCGGATCAGCGTGAACGGGAGAACTTGCCGACGGCAAGCTCGAATGCGCTCTGCAAAAGCTTCGGATCGCGCAGGACCCAACGCGCCAGCAGCCGGAACTGCGGCGACTTGCGCCGCTTCAGACGGCGCGCCTGGCTCCAGAGCGCCTGGCGCCGGGCCGTATGCTGGTAGGACTGGATCGACGCGACGGCCGATGGCCTGCGCGAAAGCCGGTGCTCCAGCGTTTCAAGGGCAACAAAGGTGTTGAACTGCTGCTGCAGGAACTGCGGCGAATCGTTGTCGATCGAGTGGAAGATGTTGATGCCCTCCCCGCGCACGGCACCGGCCGCATCGCAAAGCACGACGCGGCTGGAAGCCAGAATGCAGTCGCAGAAGAACAGCACGTCCTCGGCCGCAAGACGCAGCTCGGCATCAAAGCGCACCGTCTCGAAAAGCTTGCGGCCAATCACCATGCAGGAGAGGTGCAGGAAGCTCCAGTTCCGCAGCATGACATTGGAAAGGTCGGGAATTTCGACGACAAGCGGGCTTTCCTGCAGGCGCACGACCGTATCGCTCTCTGCGAGATCGGCCACGCCGAAATGGTAGTAGAACGCCTCGCTGCCGGTGATCGACGCCCAGTAGCAGTCGGCGCCATATCGGCTCATGCTGTCGACCGCATTCTGGAGGTGATCGACGGTCCAGACATCGTCGGAATCGAGGAATGCGGCAAAGGCCGAGTCAGCCGGAACGTTGTCGAGCCCGGTGTTGCGCGCACCGCCGGGACCCTTGTTTTCCTGCCGGATCACCGTCAGGCGTGCCCGCTCGCTATCGGCAAGCGGGTTCAATTCCTCATCGATCGGGTAAGGAGATTGATCGTCTATCACCAGGACATGGAAGTCTTGATAGCTCTGGGCAAAGACGGACGCCAGCGCGCGCCGAAGAATACCCGGCTCCTTCTGGTAGTAGGGAATAATAACAGTCAGCTTCGCCATCTTTTCGCCCCTGGGGTTTCTCTAAAAGAGTAGTGCGTGGTCTCCTCCCACCGGGTCGCGACCTCTAATCTAGCGCTTGCCCTTTGTCGGAATTCCTTCAAAGGCATCACGGGATGCTCACATGCCTTCAAACGTAAACGCCAAGTCTGTGACTCGGAACGTCGGCTGGAGCGTCCTTTCAAAGACAGGCACATTCGGGCTGAAGTTTGTCACCGTGCCGATTTTGGCGCGCATCCTGACGCCGGAAGAGTTCGGAACGGTCGCCGTCGCGCTCACAGTCGTGCAGTTTCTGGCGATGATCGGTGGCGCCGGTCTTGCCTCGGCTCTGGTCATCCAGCGCGATGAGGACATGGAGCTCATCCACTCCGCATTCTGGGCCAATCTGGCGGTCTCGCTGATGATGGCGCTTGGACTTTTCGTCTTCGCCGGACCGCTCGCGACCTTGCTCGGCGCACCGGAGGCAAGCCATCTGCTGCAGATCATGAGCCTGCTCATCCCGCTGCAGCTTGCGGGCGATGTCGCCTATGCGCTGCTTGCCCGCCGGATGAATTTCAGCAAGGACGCAGTCTGGACGATGCTCTCGGAAATCCTCGGCGCCCTCGTCGCGGTTGGGGCCGCGCTTCTCGGCTTCGGGGTGTGGTCGCTGCTTGCGCAGCTTTTCGTTTCGGCGTTCATCCGGCTTGCCGGGCTCTATGCCGTCTCCGGCTACGTCCCGCGTTTCGTGTTTTCGGCACGGCGCGTTCTTTCGCTCTGCCGCTTCAGCTTCGGCATGATGGGCTCCGAGATCGCCAACTTCATCACCTTCCAATCGCCGATGGTCGTCATCAGTCGCTATCTCGGTCTCTCGGATGCCGGCGCCTACTCGGCGGCGAACCGCTTTTCCAGCATTCCCAACCAGATCGTCCTTTCGGCGGTCATGGGCGTCCTCTTTCCCGCCTTCAGCCATATGGGCGACGACCGGCAGCGGCGCTCGCAGGCGCTGATGCTCAGCACGCAGGTCACCACCGTGCTGCTCGCGCCGATGATGTTCGGCCTCTGGGCGCTTGCCGAGCCGGCGATGCTCGTGCTCTTCGGCCAGCAATGGGCTTCAGCCTGGCCGGTGCTCGGCTTGCTCGCCCTGTCGAAGGGCCTGCTGACACCCTGCAGCACCTACATTCCCTATCTCAAGGGTATCGGCCAGGGCGCGACCCTCTTCTGGTGGGCGGTGATCCGGGCGATCGCCACCACCGCCGCCGTCGCCTATGGCGCGATCGGGGGATCGCTAGTGGAGGCGATGATCGCGCTCTGCCTCGTGAACCTCGCGACGCTCGTCGGCTATTCCTGGGTTGTCTTTCGCGCCGACCAACTGCCCTTCCTGCGCGGCTTCCTGATTTCGGTGAGGCCGCTGGTCTCGGCCTTCATTATGGCTGTCATCGTCAGATTGTTGCTGGACAACTACGGCGCGCTGCTTCCAAGCGCGGTGCTCCAGGTTCTCGCCGGTGCGGCGATCGGTGGCCTGATCTACCTAGTGCTGGTGCTCGCCACCGAACGGCCGCTGTTGGCGAAGCTCAACGATATGGTTCGTTCCCGCGGTGCTTCGGCCTCTGTGCCGGCCGCAGCCGAGTAGCGGCTGGAAGAGCGCCAAAGCCTGCCCCACCCTTGCCGTATTTCGGCAAGGAATAACGCTTGCGTGATCGTTTCTACTGAAAAGTTGAAGAAAAATCGCACAACTTCTCAGCGTTACACATGCACTTCAACAAGCATAAGCATCTGAAAATCAGCCGTTGGTAATATTCCGCAACTGACGCCCAGGTCGTGGTTTTTTCCCACTCCACGCGAGTCTATAGGCCTATTTTCCTATCATTATCGAACCTTCTAATGTTGCACTGCAGCAGACCAAGGGCGATTCGTTTGTTGCGACGCCATATTTTGATCCGTGCCCGAGCCTACTCTTCTGGGTGCGGGCTCTGGTCTGCTCTGTTGAAACGGCCGCTTCAAAACGCGCTGCCAGATGGGGGTGACGGACATCGTTGATGTGAACGCGAATATCTCCTCGCGGATCAATCTGATGCGCATCGTGCTGATCTCGGGCATTGTCTTCGTGCATGTGCCCTATGATCCGGCGACCAGTCCGTATGTCGGCACCTATGGCGGCATCGACTGGTTGCGCATTTTCCTGGGCGACAGCCTCTTCCGTGTCGGTGTCCCGTGTCTCAGCGCGATTTCCGGTTATCTCCTGTTCCGCCGCGGTCTCGACAATTTCGACTATAGCCGGACGTTGAAGACCAAGGCACGGACCGTTCTGTTGCCATTCCTGTTATGGAACCTGGCGTTTCTCGCGCTGGTTTTCGTCGCGCAGACCAAGGACATCAGTTCGGGGTACCTGCCCGAGGTCGTCGGAGCCAGCCCCAGGGAATGGCTGAGCCTGGCCTTCGCGCTTGAGGATCTGCCGATCAATCTGCCGCTCTATTTCCTCCGCGACCTCCTGCTTTGTATCGTTCTTTCGCCGGTGCTCGCCTGGCTGATCAAGCGCTATCCGGCACAGACGCTCGCCGTCCTCTTCGCCTATGCGGTTTTGCCCGTTCCGAACGGCATCTTTCTGAAGAAGTCGATCCTCTTCGGGTTTAGCGCCGGCATCTACATGAGCCTGCATCGCATCGACGTCCGCAGCTTCGATCGATTTTCCTGGCCTATTACCATCGCGTTCATGAGCGCAGCCGTGCTCTTGTCCGTCCTGCTCTTTCAGTTTGGGCCGAACTTTCCCGTGTGGCTCGAAATGCTGCGCAGCCTGATTGCGATTTCCGGCATCGTCGGCTCCTGGGCCGTTTCCGCACTGCTCGTGCGCACGAACATCGGCGCGGCACTCTCGCGCGGCAGTGGCCTCAGCTTCTGGATCTTCTGCACGCATTTTCCGCTGCTCGTGCTTCTCTGGATGATCTGGAACCGATCGGACATCGGTTACTATCCGGCGTTCTACTGCGCGGTTCCGCTCATCACGATCGCCCTCCTCGCCGGCGCCTACGCGCTTTCCGAGCGCTGGCTGCCCGCCCTCACCGCCATTCTCACCGGCAGCCGGACCGGCTCCGCCCGCGACATGCGTGCGCGGACAGGGGCTGTTCGCGCCGGTCCCTCCCCCCAGCAAAGGACCTGACCATGAGATCGAAACGACCTCACCGCCTCGCCCTGCTCACCCTCCTCGGCGCCGGCCTTGCCGGCCCGGCCCTGGCCGAAGGAACCGCTACGGGTACCTCTTTCATCGACAATTTCGATACGCTCGACACTGCCGTCTGGTACGTCTCGGACGGGTGGAACAATGGCGGGCATCAGAACTGCACCTGGTCAAAGAAGCAGGCGAAAGTCGCCAACGGCATCGCTGAACTCACGTTTACCGAAGGAAAACTCGGCGAGCGCAATTACGCCTGCGGCGAAATCCAGACCCGAAAGCGCTTCAGCTACGGCACCTACGAGGCGCGGATCAAGACGGCCGACGGCTCGGGGCTGAACTCCGCCTTCTTCACCTATATCGGGCCAGCCGACAAGAAGCCGCATGACGAGATCGATTTCGAAGTGCTCGGCAAGAACCCGGCAAAGGTTCAGATCAACCAATACGTCTCGGCCAAGGGCGGCAACGAGAAGCTGGTCGATGTGCCGGGAGGCGCCAACCAAGGCTTCAACGACTACGCCTTCGTCTGGGAGAAGGAGCGCATTCGCTATTACGTAAATGGCGAACTGGTCCACGAGGTCACCGACCCCGCAAAGATACCGGCCAATCCGCAGAAGATTTTCTTCAGCCTTTGGGGAACGGACACCCTGACGGATTGGATGGGCGCCTTTGCCTACAAGGGTCCCTCGATGATGCAGGTCGACCGGGTGGCTTTCACCGCACCGGGGGACGACTGCCAGTTCCCTGAGTCGATTGCCTGCAAGACGAACTAGCCGACGAGCGGGAGCACGGTCGGCAGCCTGGCTCCCGCCGCTGCACGGCGCGAAATTTGAACCATGCCCGGCGCGGCCGGACAGAAAACTGGATGTTCATGCTGAAGATACTTTACTTCGCACAGGATCTTGCCGACCCCGCCGTTCGCCGGCGGGTGCTGATGTTGCTTGCAGGCGGCGCAAAGGTGACGCTTGCAGGCTTCAGGCGCGACACAAACCCGCTGGCGACGATCGAGGGCATCGTACCGGTCGAGCTCGGCACCACGCATGACGGTCGGTTCGTTCAGCGTGTCGCTGCGATCGCGAAAAGCTGCATCTCGCTGAAGCAGGCGCTGCGCGGCGTCGAACGTCCAGACCTGATCATTGCCCGCAACCTCGACATGCTGGCCATCGCCAGAAAGGCCGTCAGCCTCTTCGGCGGTGACATGCCGATTGTCTACGAATGCCTCGACATTCACCGACTGCTCCTCTCCCCCGGCATCGCTGGCAAGGCATTGCGGGCAAGCGAGCGCGTGCTCGGCCGTGACGCGCGCCTCTTGATCACCAGTTCTCCCGCATTCGTCGAAAACTATTTCCGCCCGCTATCGGGTATCTCGGCGCCGACCATGATGCTTGAGAACAAGGTGCTCGAGCTCGACGAAACCGATGCGCGGCCATCGGTGACCGCTGCCGCCGCGCCGACGGATGGCCCGTGGCGGATCGGCTGGTTCGGTGCTCTGCGCTGCCGCAAATCGCTGGCGCTGCTGGCGTCCTTCTCGCGCCGCATGGAGGGCCGCTTCGAAATCGTGCTTCGCGGCCGGCCGGCCTATCGCGAGTTCGACGACTTCGACGGCATCATCCGCAACGAACCTTTCATGACGTTCCACGGCCCCTATCGCAGCCCGGAAGAGCTTGGCGCGATCTACTCCGACGTGCACTTCACCTGGGCAATCGACTTCTTCGAGGAAGGCCAGAACTCCAAATGGCTGCTGCCGAACCGGCTCTATGAAGGCTGCCGCTTTGGGCGGGTGCCCATCGCGCTGCGCGGCACCGAGACCGCGCGGTTCCTGGCCATACGCGGCCTTGGCGTGCTGCTCGACGAAGCTGATCCCGCCGCACTTGCCGCGCTCATGGGGTCGATGACCTCAGAGATTTACGACGCCACGTCCCGGCGGATCGCAGCCTGCGCGCCGGAAACCTGGATCTTCAATCGCAGCGATTGCGAGGGTCTCGTGCGCCGCCTGTCGGCCGTTACGTCCGCCGCCCCGCCGCGCGTCGCGCTGGAATTCCCGCAAGCACATCAAAATGCCTCAACGCCCCAAAACGAAGGTGGATTGTCATGAGCATGCGTATTCTCATCGTCATTCCCTGCCTCAACGAGGCCGAACATCTGCAAGGCCTCGTCGAAGCCTTGCTACCCGCGGCAAGGCGCCTCAACGGTGCCATTCTGATCGCTGACGGCGGCAGCACCGACGGCACCCGCGAGATCGCGGCGCGTCTGGCCGAGAAGGATACGGCCGTGCTGGTGCTCGACAATCCGAAACGCATCCAGAGCGCGGCGATCAATCTCGCCGTCGCGCGCCACGGCGCCGACTTCGACTACATGATCCGCATCGATGCGCACGGCACATATCCGGACGATTACTGCGAGCGTCTCGTCGAGGAGGCGCTTCAGACCGGCGCGGACTCGGTCGTCGTCGCCATGCAGACGGTTGGCTTCACGCCCTTCCAGAAGGCCACGGCCTACGCCCAGAATTCCAAGCTCGGCAATGGCGGAGCGAAGCACCGGCTGGGCGCGACGAGCCACTGGGCCGATCACGGTCACCATGCGCTGATGCGAATTTCCGCCTTCCAGGCGATCGGCGGCTATGACGAGATCTTCAGCCACAACGAAGATGCGGAGTTCGACTATCGCTTCCGTCAGGCAGGCTACCGCATCTGGATGACCGACCGGACCAGCATGGTCTACTACCCCCGCGCCAAGGTCGGCCCCCTCTTCCGCCAGTATTTCGCCTATGGCCGCGGACGTGCGCGCAATGTGTTGAAGCACCGCGCCTGGCCGAGCCTCAGGCAGCTGCTGCCGCTGGCCGTCGCTCCGGTCGCCGTCGGCGCGCTGCTCGCGGTCGTCAGCTGGCTTGCGGTCGTTCCGGTCGTGCTCTGGGCTGCGGCCTGCATTGGCTACGGCATGTGGATGGCGCTCGGCCAAAAGAACCCCTACGGCCCGCTCGCCGCCGTTTCGGCAATGGTCATGCATTTTGCCTGGTCGGCCGGATTCTGGCGGGAATTGCTGACCACACGTAACCGGAGGGTGGCACGATGACCAACACCGTCGCGCCGACGCAGATCGACATAGCGGTGTGCACGTTTCGCCGGCCGGAACTTGCAGAAACGCTGCATTCCCTCGCGCTCATCACCGTGCCTGCAGATGTTGCGATCCGCATTATCGTCGCCGACAACGACGTGACGCCGAGTGCGGAGGCACTCGTCAACCAGATGCGCCCGACCATGCCTTGCGAGATCCTCTACGTGCATTGCCCGGCGTCGAACATTTCGATCGCCCGCAACGCCTGTCTCGACAACAGCACCGGGCACTATCTCGCCTTCGTCGACGATGACGAGACGGTGTCGAGGACCTGGCTCATGCAATTGCTCGATACCGCGCAGACGACCCGCGCCGATGTGGTGCTCGGTCCGGTTCGCGCCGAGTACGCGCTGTCTGCCCCGAATTGGATGCGCCGCGGCGATTTTCATTCGACCCGGCCGGTTTGGGTCGATGGCGAGATCCGCACGGGCTACACCTGCAATGTCCTCATCGATCTCACCCGCCCAGTCGTCTTCAACAGGCGGTTCAACCTGGCGCTCGGGCAGACGGGCGGCGAGGATACGGAGTTCTTCCGCCACATGCATGCGGATGGCGGGCGTCTGGCCTATGCACCCGATGCGCTGGTCTTCGAACCGGTACCGGAGAAACGCGCGCGGCTTGCCTGGCTGGCAAAACGGCGCTTCCGTTCCGGTCAGACCCATGGCCGGCTCTTGGGTGAACCGGGCCAAGCCGGCAGCCGCGTTGCCGAAATCGTCCGCGCGACGGCGAAATCAGGCTATTGCGCCGTCGCCAGTCTGCTGCTGCTTGGCTCGCCGGTCGCCCGCTCGCGCTATGCGCTGCGCGCGATCATGCATGCAGGCGTCGTCAGCGGCCTCATCGGCGTGCGCGAGCTGCAGCAATACGGAGCGGCGACCGCCTGATGACGCAACGCGCCCCCGACGTCAGCTTCGTCATCGCGGCCTATAACGCTGCCGAAACGGTCCGACGCGCCATCGACAGTGCGCTTGCGCAGAAGGAGGTCGACGTCGAAGTGATCGTCGTCGACGATTGCTCGAAGGACGAGACCTGTACGGTCGTCGAAGAACTCGCTGATCCGCGCGTGCGGCTGCTGCGGCTTGCCGAAAACCGCGGGCCTGGAGGCGCGCGCAATGCCGGCCTAGAAGCGGCGCGCGGCACCTGGATCGCCATTCTCGACGCGGACGACACTGTCAGCACTCAGCGCTTGTCGTGCATGATCGGTCTCGCCTCCGCAACCGGGGCTTCGATTGTGGTCGACAACATCGACGTCCTCAATCTCGATGGGCGGCTGGAGCGCATGTTTCCCGAAGCCGAGCTTGAGCGCCGACGGACGTTGACGCTTGCGGCCTTCATCGGTTCGAACGTACTTTTCCGCTCGACCTTCAATTTCGGCTACATGAAGCCGATCTTCGAGCGTCGGTTCCTCAACGACCATCGCTTGCGCTTCGAGGAGACGATCCGGATCGGCGAGGATTACATCCTGCTCGCCTCGGCGCTTGCCCGTGGCGGCCGCTGCGCCATCGATCCCTCCGCGGGCTACTGCTATCACATCAGAGAAGGCTCGATCTCGCGCGTGCTCGAACTGCGCCACATCGAAGCGATGATGACGGCCGACCGGGAATTCCTAGCCAGGCACACGCTCGATGGTGAGGCGATGGCGATGCAGCGCCGGCGCGAGAGAAGCCTCGTGGAAGCGCACGCCTTCCTTCGCCTCGTCGAACACCTGAAATCCAGATCGCTGGCCGGAGCCACCCGGGTGGCTCTGACCAACCCCAGAGCGCTTCGGCACCTCAGAATGCCGATCGCCGTGCGATTGCGCCGGCTGCTTGCGCCAATCGCACGCATGACGCCTGCCACCTCGACGGTGGCGGCCGAACGACCCACCTCGGGCGGAAGCCCGCACGTAAGTAAAGGATAAGACCATGGACCGTATCAGGACCGTCAGGAAAGCTGTGATCCCGGTCGCCGGCAATGGAACGCGGTTTCTTCCCGCGACGAAGGCGATACCGAAGGAGATGTTGACGATCGTCGATCGTCCGGTCGTGCAATATGCGGTCGATGAAGCCCGCGAGGCGGGCATCGAGCACATCGTTTTTGTGACCAGCCGCAACAAGCAGGCGATCGAAGACCACTTCGACGACACGCCTGAACTCATCTCGTCGCTGACCCGCTCCGGCAAGAACGCCCAGATTTCCGAACTGGAGGAGATGCTGCCGCGCGCGGGTTCCGTCAGCTTTACCCGGCAGCAAGCGCCGCTCGGTCTCGGCCATGCCGTCTGGTGCGCTCACGATCTCATCGGCGACGAGCCCTTCGCGCTGCTCCTGCCGGACATGCTTTGCCACGGCGGACGCGGCTGCATGGCCGGTCTTGTCGACCTCTACCGCCAGACCGGCGGCAACGTCGTCGGCGTCGAGCAATGCGCTCCGGAAGATGCCTCGAAATATGGCATCGTCGGCAAGGGTGCCGCCGTCCCCTATGGGTTCGAAGTCACCCAAATGGTCGAAAAACCGCGCATGGGCGAAGCCCCGTCCAATTTTTATCTGAACGGTCGCTACATCCTGCAGCCGCAGATCTTCGACATCCTCGCCCACCAGCCGCGCGGCACCGGAAACGAGATCCAGTTGACCGACGGCATGCTGAAACTGTCACAAAATCAAGCGTTTCACGCCCATCCCTATGATGGACGCACGTTCGACTGCGGCTCCAAGGAAGGCTTCATCGCAGCAAATGTCGCCTTCGCGCTGGCGCGTTCCGATCTCGGCGACGCGGTCTATGCTTCGGTCAAGGACATGGTCCTGTCTCACGAAGGCCGCATCCGCGCCGCATAACTGGCTTCGGCGCCTCTTTTGAAAAGAAGAGGCGCCAGCCTTCGGACCAAAGGGAAACGGACAGAGCGACCCAATGAACCAAAGAAGTCTCCCCTTCAACAGTGTCGTACCGCGCAACGTGGAGGAGCCCGACGGCTTCATCGACCTCGATCGTCTGTTTTCGGTCGTCTTGCGTCGCGCCAGAATGGTCGGCCTGTTCGTGGCGCTCTTCATCGCCCTCGGTGTCGCCTACCTAGTCTTCGCGACACCACTCTACACATCGGCAACGCAGGTCCTTCTCGACGAGAACCTGTCGAAATTTGCCGAAGAGCAGGCGCCGCCGCAAAACAGCGCCCTGCTCGACACTCAGATTGCCAGCGCCGTGGAAATCCTGAAATCCGGCGAACTTGCCCTCCGTGTCGTCGACAAGATGAACCTTGCCGACAACGATACCGTCCTCAATCCGCCGCGCTCGCCGTTCGACGTCGTCAAGGACGGGCTGAAGTCGGTTACGAGCATTTTCTCGAGCGGACCGGAGATTTCCGAGGATATGGCCCGTAACGGTCGGAGGCAAAAGGCAGCGGCCCTGCTGCAGCAGGGACTGGCCGTCGAACGCGTGACGCGAAGCTCCGTCGTTTCGCTGGCCTATCGCTCGAGCGATCCGCAGCTCGCCGCTGGCATCGTTCGCACCTATGCCGACGCCTATCTCAACGACCAGCTCAACGCCAATTTCGAGGCGACGGAACGAGCGTCGGTCTGGCTGCAGGAACGTCTTGCAGACCTTCGGCAGCGCACGCAGACCGCGTCGCTCGAGGTTGAAAAATACCGCAGCGAAAACGGCCTGACGCTGGCGCGCGGCGAACTCATGTCGGAACAGCAGCTGGCCGATCTCAACAGTCAGCTGATCATTGCCCAGGCCGATAGCGCAAGCGCTTCGGCGCGCTACAAGCAGTTCCAGGCGATCGTCGACCAGGGACCGGAGACGGCCGTCAAGAACGCGACGATCTCCGCCAAGGAAGGCGACAACTCGGTTATCCGCGAGCTGCGCACGCGCTACCTTGCAGTCAGCAAGCGTGAACAGGATGTGAGCCAGAGCTTCGGAGCCGATCATCCGCAGGCCGTGTCGCTGCGCAAGGAGAAGACCGATGTCGGCCGCCAGATCTTCCAGGAACTGCAGCAACTGACGGCAAGCTACCGCAACGAATACGAGGTGGCGCGCTCACGCGAAGCGTCGCTGCGCGAAAACATCGAAGGCACCACCGGCCGCAACGCGAACGCCAATCTCTCGCTCGTGCACCTGCGCGAACTGGAGCAGAGGGCGGCCGCACTGAAGACGCTCTATGAAACCTATCTGAACCGCTACGAGCAGGCCTCGCAGCAGCGCTCCTTCCCGATTGCGAAGGCGCGGGTGATTTCCAGCGCCGGCGTCCCGACCTCGCCGTCGAGCCCGAAGAAGACCATGGTGCTGGCGCTTTCGGCCGTGCTCGGCCTGATGGCGGGCGGCGCGTTTGCCGCGTTCCAGGAATTCCGCGAGCGGACGTTCCGGCTCGAAGGCGACGTGCGCGCCATCCTCGGTCACCGGTCGTTCGGCTACATTCCGCTGGTCGGCCCGCGTCATCCGGGAACGACGGATCTCGTTCGCGCCAAGCTGATGAAGAACAAGATGCCGCCGCCGGTCACACAAGGGGCTCCGTCTTTCGAGCGGCTCAGCCGTATCGTGCTCGACGCTCCCCGCTCTTCCTTCACCGAGACCTTCCGCAACGCCAAGCTCGCCTGCGACAGAATGCTGACCGGCAACGGCTCGCGCGTCATCGGCATCGCCTCGGCGGTGCCCGATGAAGGCAAGTCGATCATCGCCGCGAATTTTGCGGCGCTTCTCGCTGCAAGCGGCAAGAAGACCCTTTTGATCGATGCCGATATCCGCAAGCCAGGTCTGAGCAAGATGATCAATCCGCCGCCGAAGGCGGGTCTGGTTGAAGCGTTGACCGGGCAGGCATCCTGGCCGGCGGGCATCAAGATCGACCAGCAGACGAAACTTGCGATCCTGCCGGTCGGCGGTGAAGCTGTGGACGGCAACGGGCCCTATGACAGCCATGAGCTGCTCGCGTCGCCGGCCATGGCCGAGCTCATCGACAACGCCCGCAAGTCGTTCGACTACGTCGTCGTCGATCTTGCGGCCCTCGCCCCGGTCGTCGATGCCAAGGCCTTTTCGCCGCTTGCGGACGGTTTCCTCTTCGTCGCCGAATGGGGACGGACGCCGTCGCGGCTGGTGCGCGACCTCTTGCATTCGGAACCGCAGATCAACGCCAAGATCCTCGGCGTGATCATCAACAAGACCGACATGCAGGAGCTGGCAAAGTACAGCGACTTTGGCGGTGCCGAGCATTATCGCCACCGCTACGAGAAGTACTACATCGAAAGCGCCGGCACGCGCCGCAAGACCGAGGCCGCCTGACAGGGCGCGCCTCGTTTCGACCTGTCGCTCAGTTCCTCCAGAAGAGCGGTGTCAGGATGACGAGCACCGTCAGGATCTCCAGACGGCCGAGCAGCATCATGAGCGACAGGAGATAGAGCGCCGGGTCGGTCAGCGTGGAGAAATTGCCGGCCGGCCCGATGATCGGGCCGAGCCCGGCGCCCACGTTGGAAAGCGCCGTTGCGACCGCCGATACCGCCGTGACGAGATCGTAACCCATGGCGCCCATCGCCAGGCTGCCGAAAGCCCAGATGAACATGTAGGCCGTAAAAAACATGAACACGGTGCGCTGCACGTCGATATCGACCAAGGTTTTTCCGTAGCGCACGGTGTGGATCGCGTTCGGGTAGATCAGCTTGAAAAGGCCGGCGCGGATCGAATTGAAGATGATGATGAAGCGGTAGGCCTTCATGCCGCCCGCCGTCGAGCCGGAGCAGCCGCCCATGAAGGTGGCCGCAAAGGCAAGCGCGACAATGAACTCACCCCAGAGCATGTAATCGTCGCTGGCAAAACCGGTGGTCGACAGGATGGAGGAGACGGTGAAGAAGCCGTGCGCCAACGCCTCGTGCGCAGACACCCCGTTGACGATCCGCTGGTAGAGGCTTGCAGCGAGCGCGAGGGCCGTCAGATAGGACAGAAAGACGATGATCTGCGGATCCTTCAGCGTGTCGAGCCGGCCACGGACAATGAAGAGGATGAGCACGGAAAACGGCAGGCTGCTGAGCGTCATGAAAAAGGTTGCGACCCAGAGGATCGGCAGGCTGTTGAAGTAGCCGAGCGAGGCATCGTGGGTGGAAAAGCCACCGGTCGCGACCGTCGACATCGCGTGGTTGATCGCGTCGAAGCGGCTCATGCCCAGATAGGAGAAGATGATCGTGCACGTCACCGTCATCACGACATAGATCAGGATGAAGGCGCGCGTGAAGGTGACGATGCGGGCGAAGGGCTTTTCGGTAGTGTCCGAGGACTCCATCTTGAAGAAGGACATGCCGCCGACCCGAAGATAGGGCATGACGAAGAGCCCGAGCGCCACGATCCCGATACCGCCGAGCCAGTGCAGGATCGAGCGCCAGAGAAGAATGCCTGGCGGCGCATGGTCGAGGCCGCTGATGACGGTCGATCCCGTCGTCGTGATGCCGGACACCGATTCGAAGAAGGCCTTGGCGAAATCGAGCTTCAGCGACGACAGCCAGAAGGGCATGGCGCCGACCAGCGAGACGACGATCCAGAGAAGATTGACGACGAGAAAGCCCATCTTGCGGCTGAACAGCGGCGAGCCGCCCTGCGTGGCAGCGATCGCCAGGAGCGACAGCCCGCCGGTCGCAAAGGCCGAACCGGCAAACACCCTCCAGTTGGGGTGGCCATAGAACAGATCGACGGCGGCCGGCAGCAGCATCGCGAGCGACAGATAGAACGCGGCCTTCGCGGCGATGTTGATCGCGGTCTGGTAGAGGGGTGCATGCAACGGTTGATCGCCTCAGCGCTTTGTCCAGGACCGAATCGGTCCTCGGAATTTGCGGCCATTCAACCTCAAAGGCGCGCGATTCGCACCGGTTCGGGGCAGAGAACCCCCTGCTGAGCGACAGTCAGTCCCGCATTTTTGCCGATTTGGCTTCTTGGGCGTGGCAATCGGTTCCAGGCGTTCCCGGCAAATGCCGTGTGAAAGGCGCCAAACGCATGCTGCGCTGCGGCATTTTGCCCAATCAATTCTAACTCACGAAAAGATCACGGCTTTTGGCCGCGGCAAGTCATCACCTTGACTTATTTTGACGTGTAAAGCCTGCTTCATCCGTTCCACATGCAACCTTGAGCACGACCGATGACACCCGCCCGTTTCACCCAATGCCTTCTCGTTCTTCGTTGGACGCCGATCAATCTGGCAAGCGCCCTCCATTGCAACCTGGCATGGATCGAGGCGATGGAGACCGGAGACGAAAAGGTGCCGGAGGAACTGGCGACGTGGCTGGAAACGCTGGCGCGGACCCACGAGGAACTCGGCATTCCCGTCACCTACCGCGGGAAGGGGCTTGAGCCGGCGACGAGCCGCGCAACGCGGCGCTGATCCGACACCGAACGCTTCGGCCCGCGCGACCTGTACGGTTTTCAACCGTCCTTGGCCGGTTCGATCGCGAGCACGCCGGCCGGGCTTAGCGCACCGCAGCGCCATAACCGGTAATTCTGCTGGGTGTCCCAGTCGTAGTAGTAGGCGGCATCCAGGCGTTTTTCCTCGGCAAACCGCTCGAAGACCGTCCGCATGGCCGACATCGCCCCTTCGCGTTCACGATCGTCGACGGGGCAACTGCGCGCCGTGTTGGCAATCCCCCATTCCGTCACCCAGCAGGGCCGCCCCCGGTCGGCAGGCGCGCAGAAATCGAGAAGTCTGGTGACGATCGACGTGATCGCCGCCTTATCCTTGCGCGCCGGATAGATGTGAATGCCATAGGCATCGACGAGCGCGTCCATGCCCCGCGCCTTCAAAAGCGCAATCACCTCGCCCGGATCCAGCCGCTCCATCCCCTGCCGGTCTGCTTCCTTGGGCCCCATGTCGGAGAGCCCGGCGGAGACGATGATCGCCTCGCTGTTGGCGCTCGCTCTGACGGCGTCGCGGGTGATCTTCAGCGCCTCGACATAGTTGTCGAGACCTTTTCCGAAGGTCTCAGGATCTGTGAGTTCGCCGAGATGTCGCGGCGTCGCCTGGCCCGGCTTCTCGTAGACGGCGAGGTCGCCGTTATAGCCGGCGAGGTTGATCTCGTTTCCGGGTTCTACCGCATCCAGACGGATGCCGAGGGCATCGATGCGCTGCAGCGCCGCCGTCAGGCCGGCGCGGTAACGATCAAGATCCAGATCGGACAACCGGTTGATATCCCAGATGCGCCCGAAGCCGGTGCGCGGCCGGACACCGTCCGGATAATAGCTTTTGTTCGACAGCTGGATCTCGAGCAGGATCCGCAGACCGAGCCGATTGGCAATCTCCAGCGCGTCGATGCTTTTGTCGACGGGGCGCGACAGCGACAGCCGCACATGCGTCGCGCCGCTGTCGGCAATTTCGCGAAGGATGCGTTCCTGATCCGCGTGCTCCAGCCAGGCGAGATTGAGCCGGTTGACGCCGAAGCGTGCAGCTGCAGTCTCGGCCGCCCACGCCGGAGCACCATGCGAAAATGCCGCCCAGGAGACCAGGGCGGCAAGGAGCAGCGCCAACGGCGCTGCCCGGGTCAGGTGCCGATTAAATGCCAACCTGTTTCAGCGCACTTTGGAAGTTCGCCTCGCACGCCGAATAGCGTTCGGTAACCGCCTGCGCATCGATTTTCGACAGGAAGCTGGCGAGATGCGCCTTCTTGTCCGCCTCGCGATTCCAGACCCCCGCCTCGATATAGGGAAAGCCGATGAATTCGAGCATCTCCCGCATGCGGTCGTCGACGGCGATCATCAGCGAGGGCGTGCCCGCCTGCATGCCGATGACGCAGCCATGGAAACGCCGGCCGATGCAGAGGTCCCGGGTCGATGACCAGGCGCGCCACTGGTTGGTGTCGAAGAACACCATCAGTTCGTTCTGCCGCTGCCATTTTTCCTGATGCTTGTATTCCGTCTTGCCGGTGATGCGGCCGCTGGAGCGGTCATAGACCGGCGCGTTGTCATCCACGGGCAGCGTCAGGTTATAGGCGACGATTTCGTCCTGGATGACGTAGCTTGCCACGCTCTCGGGCTTCAGGAGTGCGTGGGCATCGACGATGGTGTCGGCAACGCTGCCGAGATAGCCGCCGAGCGCGAGCTTCTGTGACGACGCCAAATCGGCATTGGCAAGCGAGGTCAAGGAGTGGCGCATCTCGTTGGGAGCGAAGAACAGCGAGGGGCAGCCGGTCGGCTTGACGAACTTCATTCCCTCAGCCCGCAAGAACTCGGCGGTGAAATAGCCGCGGGTCAGGAAGAAGCTTTCCTTCTGTTTCAATACCTCGAGGAACCGCAACGTACCGGCCGGCAGGTTTTCCTTCAGACCCTCACGCTTCTGGATACCGATACCCATCACCAGAACCGGCATCTTCAGCTTTTCGAACACGTCGGCTTCAAGATCGGCCGAGTATCCCGGACGCAGCAGGTTCGCCGAGGCGAACACGCACATGTCGAATTCCTTGTTCAGGGCATCGTAGACGTCGTTGGCGCCGCGGCTGTTGACCAGATGCCAGAACGGCACATAGGTCACGTCATGACCGCGCAAGGCGTAAGCTGCACCCTCGCCGATCAGGTAGTTGCCGGTGTTGGCGATCTTCTTGACCTGGTCGACCAGATCCTTCTTGCTTCGGATGTCGTCGAAATAGGGCTTGTGATGGACCGTCGCACCGGAAACGCGCGCGACGGTACGCTGGAGGTAGGAGGGAATTCCGGTGAGCAGGATACGCATCGATACACCTGGTTTGTGGACTGGCCGACAGAGTTGAGGAAGAGCGAGGGCGGCACGAGGAAGCGGATCTGCAATCCTCACCACGCCGCCCGAACTTCATGAATTGAGCGCCTCGGGTCGAACGTGCCCAAGGCATCCGGGTTTAGAGGCCGATGCCGATCTCGCGCAGCACCGTGCGGAAATTGCGCTCGCGATCGGAATAGCGATCGACCAGCTCGGAGGCGTTCAGCCCGGCCAGATGGCTGGCTACGAACTCCGCGCGGTTTTCCGCTTTTTCGAGCTCCTGGACGTCGACCGACGGCAGGCCCGTAAAGCCCAGCATTTCGCGCATGCGGTCGTCGACGGCCACCATCAGGCTCGGCACGCCCGCCTGCATGGCAATGATCGAGCCATGGAAACGACGGCCGAAATTGAAGTCCATGTGCGAGGCCCAGGCGCGCCACATGTTGGTATCGAAGAAGGTGCGCACATCGAACGGCACCTTCTGGCGTTCGGCGCCCGGAAAAGTGAGTTCGCCGAGCATCTTGCCCGAGCTTGAATCGAAGACCCTTCCATCGGCATCCGGCTCGACCTTCATGTCGAAGTGCAGGAATTCGTCCTGGATGATGTATTGCGGCGTGGCGCCTTCCGGGTTGAGCGCGATCGCATCGACGATGCAGTCGTGATTGGCGCCGAGATAGCCCGAGAAGATCGTCTTTGCCTGGCCGATCTTGACGTCGGGCAACTTCTTCATCGAGGCGCGCATGTTGTTCGGCGCGAAATAGACCGAGGGGCAGCCGGTTGGCCGGACGTATTTGAATCCCTGGTCCTTCAGGTAGCCGGCGGTTTCGTAGCCGCGGGTCAGGAAATAGTGCTCGCGGTCCTTGAGAACATCGAGCAGACGCTTCGTCCCCTCCGGCAGGCCTGTTTCCAGGTCCTTGCGGTTCTGGTGGCCGATGCCGAGCATGACGATCGGCATCTTGAGCTTGCTCAAGACATCAGCCTCGGCATCCGCAGAAAGCCCCTTGCGCAACAGATTGGCGCAGGTGAACACGCAGATGTCGAAGTTGTTGTTGAATTCATCGAAACCGGTGCCGTTCTTGTGGGCGTTGTAAAGATGCCAGAACGGGATCTGCTTGGCGTGGGGCGCAATAGCACGCAGAGCGCCCTCACCGATCAGATAGTTGCCGGTGTTGCTGATGTTGCGAAGCTCCTGAAGAAACTCGTCCTTGGATTCGGGCTGTTTTTGCCGTTCCGAATAGGAAACCGACAGGCCATTGGCGCCGTTTGCGAGGCGCGTGTAATGACCAGGAATACCCGTCAGGAGGATTCTTGGACGCATGCGTAAGTCCCTTCTCTTTGAAAAGTCGTACGGGTCGATCAGCCTGCAGCTGCGACGCCGGTATTGGATATCTCACGCGCCCGGATGACCTTGGCGCGCGAAAGCGAGGAATTGTTCACGGCGCCATCGCACCAGCCGAGGAACTCCGAAAAGGAGTTCACCCAGCCGCGGCGGGCCGCGGTTCTGAGGCACCCTTCCATGATCGGCGCAAGCAGGTTGCGATCGCGGGAGACCTCGGCGATAGCTTTCACCATGTCGCGCACGACCTGGGGATCCGAGGAGGCGTCGATCAGGATGCCGTCCTCGCGATCGACGATCAGTTCGTCGACGGCCCCAACCGCGGTTGCGATCGGCACGCAGCCGAGCTGTTGGGCTTCGGCGATCATCAGCGGGGCACCTTCCCAGCGCGAAGGCATGATCAGCACATCGGCCCAGCCGAGCGCCTTGATCAGGTCGCGGCTGGCAAAGACCGGAGGACGCACGTCGACGCCCAACTCCTTGAGCCGGTCCGTCCAGGAGAACGAAGCGTCCGCCAGGATCTCGCCACCGATCGCCCGCGCGTCGAACGACACGTGTGCCGCGCGCAATTCGGAGATCGTCGCAGCCAGCCGATCGATGCCTTTCTGCTGGTCGAGACGGCCCATGTAGAGCAGACGCAACCGGTCGTCCTTGCGCTCGATCCGCCGCACCTGCAGCACGTCTGCAAGCACCTTGGGCGGCACGGAGAAACTTGCGCCGTTCGGAACGGCGAAGATCTTTTCGAGCGGCACGCCGAAGCTGTGCAGGTAGAACTTCAGCTGTTCCGAGCAGGTCAGAAAGGCGTCGTAGCAATGTTCGTGGGCGATGGCGGCAAAAGGCTGGCCGGCCGGGCGCTTGAACGGCGTGTTGTCGACGACGTGCAGATAGCAGGCCGTGCGCGTGCCTTCCGAGCGCAGCCGCGCGATCAGCGGATGCATCGCCATCACATGGTTGTTGATGACGAGATCGAAGCCCGAAAGCTGGCCCTTCAGCGCACCCCAGTCGACTTCATGGTGGTCGGCGATGAAATCCTGGCCGAGGAACGAGCCGGAGCCGCCCCAGGCCGGGATGCCCTGATCCCAGAAGTGAACATAGTCGAAGCTCGAATCGAACTCGTCGATCACGTCCATGCGGCTGGTGCCGAGCACGAACAGATGCGTCTCGTAGCCTGCGGCCCTGAGCTCGCGCGAGGCGGCATAGATGACCTTCTCGGCGCCACCAAAGGACGCGTTCGGCACGAGAAGTGCCGCGGTCTTCTTGCCGGCTTCACTATGCCCGAGCGGCAGCACCGGCGAACCGCCGATTTCCGTTCGCAAGGCCTTGTGCAGGTCGGAATAGGGCATGAGCCGTGCGGGTCGCCAGGTCCAGCGACGGCCGGCCGTGCGGCGAAGCGGACTGGTGGCGATCGCGTTGACGCAATTGATCATCACCTGTTGCGGCGTGATCAGCGTGCGGCGCGGAAGGGCGCGCGGGAACGGGAAGCGCACATTGAGCACCGCCGAGGTCGGCCAGACCTGCTGCGTGCCGATCGAGGCGAACCAGTCGAGCGCGTTGTTGCGGATGACGTCACGCAGGAGCGCCGTCGAAATGAAAATGAGATCCGGCTGGCCGAGATGCTGGGCGCCGGCGTCGAGGAATGTCGGCTCGATCTTGCGCTGCGTCGCGTCGTTGCCGAGATGCACGAAGACCACATTGGCCTTCTCGCTCAAACGCTCCAGGTGGCAAAGCACGTTGGGCAGCATGCGCGAGCGCAAAAGCAAATCGATCGTCGCACCGCTGCCGGCCATGACGAATGGCGGGAAGTGCACGTTGTCGGGCTCGCCGGTACTTGCCCAGAAGGCCGGGATGATGTCGTCGAGCCGCAGTCGCTTCGGTTGCTTGGTCGGATCGGTGAAGAACGAGATCGCCGCGTCTTCGGTGCGCGCAAAGAGATAACGCGGGCACTCCTCATGCTCGAAATCGACGAGCATCGGCCGCTGGAACAGAGCCTTGTGGCGCTTCCTGAGGAAGCTCACGGAGGTCGCGCGGTCGCGGTTGGCTTCCTTGAAACGGCTTTCGGCGCGCAGGCGGTATTCGAACGTCGTGTCGTGGCAAGGCGTTCCGACGAAGCCGTGCTCGACGCAGGAAAGCCAGAACTCCCAATCCTCGAAACCGTTCTGCCGGTCGTCGTTGAACCGAACGCCTTCCTGGAAGACTTCGATCGAAATCATCGAGCCGGTGTCGCAGATGTTGTCCGTGATGCAGTGGACCAGCCTGGAATACTGGTTGCCGTAGTGGGCCCGCCAGCTCACCGAGAAGGTGTCGATGTTGGTATAGACCCAGCCGGCGCCGCTTTCATGCAGACGCCGATAGAGTGTCTCGATCGTGCCCGGCAGGACGCGGTTGTCGGCGTCGAGGAAATAGACAGCCTTCGCCTCGGGCAGATTTTCAAGCACGTAGTTGATGGCACGGTTGCGCGCGCCGCCGGGGCCGGCGTTGCGCCCGAAGACCACATGGATATCGGGGTGGGCCGCAGAATAAAGCAACAGCTGATCGAAGGTTTCCTGCCGCGGGTCGCCGTCGACCGAAACGACGATGGCAATACGGCAGCCCTCGAGATCCGAGGCGAGCGCGGATTCGAGCGCTTCGAGCGCCAGCGCCGCGTGGCCATAGAGCGGCATGGCGATCGCAACGAGGTCCCTTGGATCGCTATTGCTGTGCATGAGACGCACCACCCGACTGCTTGACCATCCGGAAGCCCGACACCTTGAGCCAGGAGAAATCGACCGAGTCGGTTACCGCGCGGCTGAGGATCATCAGATCCATGGGCTGGCGCACCGGCTCGTCGAGCTGGAAATTGATGCTGATCGGCTGCTCATTGGTGACTTCGCGCCAACCACTGAAGAAGGCCGAAGGTTTGACCGATCCCTTGCGGGCAAGCTCGGCCACTTCAGAGCGCGCGTTCGAGCCCGCTGGAGCGAGCAGAAAGCTGACGGCCGCCGGGGCGCCCTTGGGATGGTCGACCACAGCACTTGCGGAGAAGGATATGGTGCCGGGCTCGACGGCGCGACCGACGGCGCCGGCCGACACGCCATTTGCAAGCGGATGGCAGACGACGGCGTGCTCGTGTTCGAGAAAGCGTACCGTCTGGAACTCCGGCACGACGGGCGTCACCGATACGTCGACGATCTGGCTGAGCAGATCGACCGACAGGCGATAGTCCTCGATGAAGTGGCCGTCGAGCAGTGCGGTCGGCGCGATCATGTTCGGCATCCGCGTCGGCTTGACGCCGGGCAGGCCGGTATAGACGCGGAACGCCAGAGGGCGCAGATCAAGGTCGGCGTGGCGGGTCTCAGACCGTGCCGTATAATGCTCGCTGGCGATGGGATAGCCGAGCGAAAGCCCGATCGTTTCGCTACCGGTCGTCGAAACGCGCAACCGCAATGTTTTGGCGCCACCCCCGCAGGTGCGCGGCAGGGCAAAGAAGTTCCAGCCTGGGACGAGCTGCGAGAATGGCACCGCCCACTCGGCAACCCCCTCGCCGCTCTCGACATAACTCAGGACGACGACCAGCTCGCCGCCATCCCGCGGGACCGAGTTGAAGTGTAGGGCGATGCCGGCAACGCCATGGCTCGAGACCGGCAGGAGCTGCTCGACAAAGGCATTGGCAATCAGATGGCCGATACCTTCATCCTTGGGATCGACATAGGGATCATGCGCAAAGACTTCCGCGACCGGCTCCCAGTTGCGTGCCTGGAACGCATCTTCGAGCGCGCGGTAGTTTTCGAGCAGCGTTTCGCGCTCACGGCGAAGCAGCGCAAGCTCAGAGGTGATTGCCGACGAAAACCGGGCAAGCCGCCCGACACCACCGTCGACCAGTGCCTGAATGAGCCCAGCACTTTCGCTGACGGCCTCGGCGCTCAAGCGCTTGATCGGGATCTCCGGGACGGTGCCAAGCGCCCGCAACGAGACGATGCCGTCGGCGAGATCCGCCTCGCCCTCCCTTGAAAAAGCAAGCCCGATCAACGGAAATACGTTTTCGAGGGTCGCATCAGGCCGATCGCCTGCCGGAAGAAAATGAACCAGGTGCTCGATACCACTGCCCTGGACACTCGCCCTATCGTGATCCGAGGCCAACACCAGCTTTCTCTTCGCCTGCGAATACCTCACGCCAGAAGACACCAACCCTTGCACGCGCCACCCTCAATACAACCGAATTCTCTCTGTAGTTGAATCCGCCGATACGAAATAAACCGGCGAATTCAACGACCTAGAGAAAGCATATCAAGGTTATTTGCACTGCACAATAAGTTATATTTGCGTTTTTCGTGAAATAATACTTCGGGTTTTGAAGTATTATGCAGATGAGACCCGTAATATTTGAGTGGATCCGGGATTTCCCGTTGCCTTATCCAGCAACGTCATCTGCCGCGCAATGCAATCGCCCAGGCGGAATCTTTGTTCGACCGTGCGGCGGGCCGCTGCACGCAACTCGGAATACTTCTCCGGCTGCTGCAAGGCGCCGGAGATCGCCTCCGCCAGCGCATCCGTATCGAAGAAGGGAACGAGCAGGCCGTTGCGGCCGGAACTCAACACCTCCTGCATCGGCGCCGTATCCGAACCGATGACGAGCGCGCCGCAGGCCATGGCCTCCAGCACGGACCAGGAAAGCACGAAAGGATAGGTCAGATAGATATGGGCGGCCGAAATCTGGAACAGCTGTCTCAGGACGCCGTGCGGCACGACGCCTGGAAACAGGAACCGGTCGGCCGGGATATCCAGTGACTGAAGCATGTAGTCTTTCCAGGAGCCACCACCGGGCGGCGGGGCGCCGTAACTGACGCCATCGCCGCCGACGAAAACGAAGAGCGCGTCGGGATGGCGCTTCGCGACCTTTGCCGCTGCCTCCAGCGCCTGCGGGAAGCCGCGATAGGGCTCGAGATCACGGGCGACGAAGGTCACGATCGGCGGATCGCCCGCCTTCAGCACCCGCCCGTCCGGAAGCTTCAACGACGCCGACGGGTCAGGACGGAAGACGCGGGTATCGACGCCCTCGTGGCAGACGCCGATGCGTGCGCGGTGTTCCGCCGGATAAAGGCTCCTTTGCCATTGGGTCGGACTGAAGCCGCCATCGATCGCATCCAGCGTCAGGAGTTGCGCCATGTTGCGCAACCGCAGCCGCTTGCGCGTGTCCTGGTCGGGCTTGTCGTCAGGGGCAAAACCGATATCGGCCCCTTCGGAGCGGTAGAAAAACTCGCAATAGCCGAGCGCCGGAACGTTGGGCAGCACATCCTTGACGAAGGTCATACCACCCCAGCCGATGTGCCCGACGATAACGTCGGGCACCTGTCCCTGGCGGGCCATGGCATCGAAGGTTTCGGCGACCCGGTGACCGATCCGGACATGATGGTCAGGCACACCGAGGTGCCTTGCCATCTGCGAATTGGCCTGCGGGCCGGGTTCTGCTCGGTGGCGAATGACGCGCGTTGACGGAATCCGCTGATCAACGGTTTCCGTCACGAGTGTCACTTCATTTCCCGTCTGCGCCAAATGAGACGCGAGAGCGGCGAACTGGCAGAAGCCGCGCCGGTGTACAAATGCTACGTGCATATTCCCTGCCTATAGCCGTTGAAAGGACAGCCTGTGCGCGGGCATCTCAGATGCCGTAGCGCGTTGCATTCCCCCAAACCAGCTCGAGCCGGTGCAGCGTTTGAAATGCGGTTTCGAGATTGCGCCGGTCCTGCTCGCCGTGGCTGAGGACACGTTCATAGGCGCCGGCCGCCTTGCGCAGGGCATCGCAGAGTTGCCTGCCCTTGTCCGAAAGCTTGATGCGGGCCGAGCGCCGGTCGCGCTGGGAGGCAGCCCGGTCGATATACTCCCCGTCGCCCAACTGCTTCAGGTAGTAGGAAACGTTGGAGCCGACATAGTGTCCACGGTCCAAAAGCTCCGCCACCGACACTTCCGCATCGCCGATCGCCAGAAGGACCATCGCCTGCGCCGGACCGATATCGTCGACACCGAGCTTCGTCAGCTCGGCACGCAACAGGCCGGTAAAGCGCCGGCTGGCCCGTTCCATCATCCGTGCCAGCTCGAAATATGTGACCACGGACGCTTCGCTCTCCTGGTCAATATTGTCATGTTCAGGGGCACTTCCAACTGCGTCATCCCCGGGGCGGATGGCAACAGCGCCGCCAAAATCTGCGAACGGATAGAGAATCCTTTGATTCATCCCTCTCTCCAACTGAGCATTACTACGATATTCAAAAATTACTTCAAATTTTGAAGCAATTTTTCGCCCCCTTTACTCCCCCCGAATACGACTATCTTGAGCATTCCACCATTATTGTGTCACACTTATCACGGCAACACTGTGATTTAAGTGATAACCAACAAAATAGCTTCCTCAAGACCCCAATGAACTTATCCAGAAAATCGCCACGCGTGACAGCAAACGAGGCAATATGATTAGCAAGAACCAAATTGGGCCAAAGAAGGCGCAAAATGGAGCAAACGATCCACGGCTGCTTATTTTGAAGGCACGCCGCGTGTTCGTTTTGGCACTTATTTATGCAGCCCTGCTGAGTGCTTGCATCGGCATATTGCAGCTCTCGACACCGCTCTACATGATGCAAGTTCATGACCGTGTGTTGAACAGCCAGAGCATGGACACGCTGACCATGCTGACGATTCTCGTCATCGGCGCGCTCGTGATCTACGGCATACTCGAATACATCAGGGCTCTGACATTCCAGGCGATGGGCAGTGCGGTCGTGCGCTGGCTGAACTTGCCGGTGCTGACCGCCGCCGTGCAGGCGGCCGCCGATCAAGGGCTGACCCGGGCGACCCAGTCGCTGCGGGACCTGGCCGAATTGCGAAGCTTCCTCACGACATCTGCCGTCAGCGCCCCGCTCGATGCCGCCTGGTCACCGATCTTTCTCGGGGTGCTGTTTGCGCTGCACCCGATGTTCGGCCTTCTTGGTGCCGTTTCCATTGCTCTGCTCGTATGCTGTGGATTGCTGACTGACCTGCTGACTCGCCGGCTGATGAAAGAGGCGAATCAAGCCAATATCGAGGCCGTCTCGAAAATTGGTTCGAGCTTGCGCCATGCCGAAGCGATCGAAGCGATGGGCATGCTGCCAGCACTCGCCCGCCGCTGGCGCACCGCGCAGTTGCACGCGCTCGACGCTTTGGAGACCAGCGGAAGCCGTAGCAAGGCGATGGCTTCGATCACCCGTTCGCTGCGTTTCATGATCCAGGCGGCGGCACTGGCAACAGGCTCTATCCTCGTGATGAAACAGGAGATTTCCCCCGGCGCCATGATGGCGACGACCATCCTCGTCGGACGCCTGCTCGCCCCGTTTGATTCGATGATTGAGAACTGGCGCCAGTGGGTTCTCGCCATCGCAAGCTGGCGCCGGATAGAGACCGCGCTGAACCAGGATCTGGCCGTACGCCAGACGATGCCGCAGCCCCGCACGCAGGGCGATCTTGTTGTGGATAAGCTCGTTTACGCAGCGCCCGGCCTCGATGTGCCGATCATCAAGGGCGTTTCCTTCTCGCTCTCGCCCGGCGAAGTGCTTGGCATCGTCGGCCCCTCTGCGGCGGGCAAGTCGACGCTTGCCCGGCTCCTCGTCGGAATTCAAAAGCCGACCACCGGCGGCGTCTTCCTCGACGGCAACAATGTCTATCTGTGGGAACGCTCGTCCTTCGGCCAGATGACCGGCTACCTGCCGCAGTCCGTTTCGCTGCTCGAGGGAACCATCCGCGACAACATCTCGCGCATGGAGGAAGGCGAACCCCAGAAGGTGCTCGAGGCGGCGCGATCTGCCGACGTGCACGACATGATCGGGCGCCTGCCGCTCGGCTACGACACCCCGGTTGGCGACGGGCATCTGACGCTTTCGGGCGGCCAGCGCCAGCGCATCGCCCTTGCCCGCTGCCTTTACGACCACCCTCGCTTGATCGTTCTCGACGAGCCGAACGCTAATCTCGACGCCATCGGCGAGCGCGCATTGATCCGCGCGATCGAGCGGGCGCGCAACGACGGCGCGATCGTCATCATGATCGCCCACCGGCCGACGATCATGCAGGCCGCCGACAAACTGCTCGTTCTTGAAAACGGGCGCATCACCCAGTTCGGCCCGCGCACCGACGTGGTCGCATCCATGACACCCGGCGAGCCGAGACGGGAAGGCGTATCCGCATGACGAACAAACAGAACCTGCCAGCCTCTCGCGAGGCGCGCACACTCGTGGCCAAGGACGACCGCGCGAACCTGCCCGCGATCCCCGAGCGGCCCCACCCGCTGCATGGGCTGGATGCGGACGCGGAAAGCAGTGCCACCGCGCCGCTGCGCGGCGTGGTCCTTGCGGGCCTGACGACGATCCTCGTCGCCTTCGGCGGCTTCTTCGGCTGGGCGTTTTCGACGGAACTCAGCAGCGCGTCGGTCGCAAGCGGCACGATCGTGGTCGATTCGAAGCGCAAGACCGTCAGCCACTTCGAAGGCGGCATCCTCGACCGCCTTCTCGTCCAGGAAGGCGATCGCGTCACGCTCGGCCAGCCGCTGGTCAAGCTTGCCGACACCCGCGCCCGGTCCGACCTTGAGGCACTGCAAAGCCGGCGCCTTGGTCTGATTGCAAAGCTTGCCCGCCTCAGGGCGGAGCAGACGGAGGCCGCGCAGATAGACTTCCCTGACGAGCTGATGGGCACCGCGGAAACCGCTGCCGACGACGCGGTGAAGGCGGAGACAAACTTCTTCGACCGCCGGCGCGAAGCAAAGGCCGGCCGGCTCGAGGTTCAGGGCAAGACCATCGAAGAGTACTCGGAAAGGGCCAAGTCGCTTGCCGAGCAGATCAGGGCGACCGACCGCCAGATCGAACTGATCAATGAGCAGCGCACCGCGATCGCGACACTGGTTGCAAAGGAATTTGCCCAGCGCTCCAAGCTGATCGAGATCGATGCCAAGCTCAGCGAACTTGCCGCTTCGCGCGGTGAGCTTGCCGGCAACAAGGCCCAGGCCGAAAAGGCGGAAGCCGGAGCGGAACTCGGGCTGACCGGTATCGAGAACGATTTCCAGTCGGAGATCGCCGGCGAGATCACGACGGCGCGTCTCGAACTGGCCGATGTCGGACAGCGGCTCGTCTCGGCCAAGGACGTCTTGAGCCGCCTCGAAATCCGCTCGCCGCAGACCGGCATCGTCACCAACATTCAGTTGCGTACACCCGGCAGCGCGGTCTCTGCCGGCCAGCCCTTGCTCGACATCGTCCCCGAGGACGAGCCGCTTCTCGTCGAGATGCATGTCGGCACCCGAGACATCGATAGCATCGGCATCGGCTCAAAGACGCAGATCCGGCTGACCGCCTACAACCAGCGCTCGCACCTGCCGCTCGACGGCGAAATCAGCTACGTCGCAGCCGACCAATCGGTCGATGACAAGTCGAACGTCTCCTACTACGTGGCGCGCGCCCGCATTGCGCCGGCGTCGCTCACCGCCAACCCGGACATCCGCCTCTATCCCGGCATGCCTGCGGAAGTGCTGATCGTGCACAAGCCGCGCTCGGCGATCGATTACATGGTCTCGCCGATTGCAGAGAGCCTCAATCGAGCCTTCCGCGAAGACTGATCGAGAGAGCTCCAACACCACCTGCGCCGGCGAAATTCAATTTCGCCGGCAATTTGTTTCTAATTTTGAATTTATTTCTAAGTAATAACAAAACTATCTCCCCTTAGATCTCAGGGATAATCATCAAACTGACACAAGATATACATCGTAGGTAGCATATAATAATACAGTACAGCTGTTTTTATTTCTTTTTTGCTGTTGCCATATGTTTTTTTGCAGTGCAATGTCGCCGCGCTCGCCACCGGTTTGAGACCGGGGATGAGCGCAAGCAACAACCAAGATGACGTAAGCAACAACTAAGAGGAGTAGCATATGGCCACGTTGGAAGGCGGCGCGTATGATGACGCCCTTTTTGGCTCACGCTTCGACGACTTCATCCATGCCCGTGGTGGCGATGACTTCGTGAACGGAGGCAATGGCGACGACACCATTTTCGGCGACGAAGGTGATGACATGCTGTTCGGCGGTAACGGCAGCGATACCCTGTTCGGCGGCTGGGGCGACGATGTTCTCCATGGCGACAACGGGAACGATGTCCTGTTCGGCGGCCAGGGCAACGACCTGCTCTACGGCGACAACGGCAACGACATTCTCATTGGCGGCGACGGTAGCGACCTGCTGATGGGCGGCCGTGGCAGCGACATTCTGTTCGGTGGTGCCGGCAACGACATCATCAACGGCGGCCAGGGCGACGACGTCATGACCGGCGGTGAGGGCAGCGACGTGTTCGTGTTCGACGGTGGTGGCGGCAACGACGTCATCCTCGACTTCACGCCCGGCGAAGACCTTCTGCAGATTTCGAAGGACATCAACGGCCTCGACATTTCGTCGCCGGAAGATCTGGCATCGCGCGTCACCCAGGTTGGTGGCAACGTGGTCATCGACTTCGGCCATGGCGATACGCTGACGCTCGTCAATGCGGACGCCGACGACATCCAGGCGAACCCGAACCACTACTTCACGATCCATTGAGATTGACTGGTGCGCCCCACTTCCTCCCGTGGGGCGCCCTCCCTTTTCGTCCTTCAGGAGTAGCGCGTGACGGCAGACGACCGTATCAGAAGCTTCGGCCTCGACTTCACAAGCGCCGCAGCATTCAGGCTCGGCCTCGACGTTGCTGTGTTGATCTGGGACACACCTTCCGAACTCTCGGCGAAGACCAAATACGCCCTTTCCGCGTCACGGTCCCTCGTACCTCTCGTCAGCATGGCGCTTCCGCGCACCCAAGGGGGCCAGCGGATCTTCTGGGCGATGCGCCCCGGAAACGAGCGCGAACTCGCCGAAATCGCAGCGGACGGCGAGGTTCTGCAGACGGTGGTTCTGGAACCGACCGCCAAGCTCCCCTTCCTCGATCTGGCGGCACAGCTTTCCGATCTTCAGCCCGAAGGTCGTCTCAAGTTTCTCAACAATCTGCTCACGGTCTGGCGAAGCGCGTTTCGCCTGTCGCGTGACGAGTTCTTTATCGGCCTCGTCGATGACGTCATCCACGCCCTGAACCTTGGGCAGCGCCCTGCAACGATCGCCTGTCGGCTCGCGCATGGACGCTACCTGGCAGAGACGACCGTCAATGCCGAACTCGGCGAGATCAACGCGATCTATGCGCTCGGCGCCGAGGCAATCTTGCCGCTGCCGCAGCAATTCGGCGTGACCGGCCGAACCGATCGCGGCCAGCGCCGCTGCCATTTCGTTCTTGAATCGCCGCGCGCGCCGCAGGCGCTCTCGCTCATCATCATGGGAAAGCGCGGTATCGCCGTGCGCGAGCTTTCGCCGCGCGGCTCCCGCTATCCCAACCTCCAGCAATGGTGGCTCGAGCACGGCGCAGCGCCGGGCTTGCGCGAGTTCATCGTGCGGTCCTTGAGCGAGGTTCCGGAAAGCGGCACGGCCCTTGCGATCGACCTACAGCTTCGCTCAGCCCTGCCAGCAAAGCAGGCGGGTAAATCCGCAGTCCATCCGGGTGCTGAGATCGACCTCGCCCTTGCCATGTCGGAAGGCCTGCTCGTCGGCGGCTGGACACGCGACGCAAACGGCGTCCTTGCCGGCATCGACTATCTCCAGGAAGACGGCACGGCCTTGCCGCTCGATGGCAACTGGTATGAATTTCCAGGCTGGGCCCGCGGTGCCGAGGACGGCTCCAAGACCGACGTGACCGGTTTTGTCAGCTGGCTGCCGATGCGCGACCCGCTTGGCCCCCTTCTCCAGCCGCGCTTCCAGTTGCGGCTGGCGTCCGGCGCGGTCAAGCCGCTGGTGCCGAAACCGCAACCCTTCGATCCGGCAACGCAACGCAACCGCATCCTGCGCGCCGTTCCACCTCAGCACGCCAACGACCAGGCATTCCGCACGATCCTTGCGCCGGCGCTGAGAGACGTGGAGCAGCGACTGGGCAAGACGATCAGGGTCGATCAGACCAAGGACTTCGGCCCGATGATGGCCGCGCCGCTCATCTCGATCGTCGTTCCGCTCTACCGCGTGCTCGACTTCCTGCGCTTCCAGCTGTCGGGACTGGCGACCGACCCCTTCGTCGCGGCCAATGCCGAGATCATCTATGTGCTCGACTCGCCGGAGATCCACGACGAGACGGAGCATCTGCTCGGCGGCTTCCATCTGCTTCACGGGCTTTCGATGAAGCTCGTGGTGATGAACCGCAACGGCGGCTATGCGCGCGCCTGCAATGCCGGCGCACGCTTTGCCCGCGGTTCTGTCATCGTCATGCTCAACTCGGACGTCGTGCCCTGTGGGGCCGGCTGGCTGGAAAAGCTTGCGCTGCCGGTGCTGAAGGAAAAGTCGATCGGCGCCATCGGCCCGAAGCTGCTGTTCGAGGACGGCTCGCTGCAGCATGCGGGCCTCTATTTTGCCCGCAACAAGCAGGACATCTGGCTCAATCACCATTTCTACAAAGGCATGCCGGGCGCCTATGCGCCGGCGCAGCAAATGCGCAGCGTGCCCGGCGTCACCGGCGCCTGCCAGGTGATGCGCAAGGAGGTGTGGGACCTCGTCGGCGGCTATGCCGAGGACTTCGTGATCGGCGACTACGAGGACAGCGATCTCTGCCTCAAGATCCGCCAGGCCGGCTTCGACATCGTCTATGAGCCTGCAGCCTGTCTCTATCATCTGGAGCGGCGCTCGATCAGCCGCAGCCAGGATTACACGCGCGGCGTCGCCAGCCAGTACAATGCATGGCTGCATACCGAGCGCTGGAACCAAGACATTACCACCCTGATGCCATCCTACCTCGGCGCCGAAGAGGCGGCACCGCCGAGCACCCGTAAGCCTGCCGCCAGGAGCGCCGCATGAACCAGCCCGCACTTCGCCACGCAGACAACCTGCAGCCGGCCTGGCAACAGAACGAAGACCGTATCGAAGGCATGCTTCAGACGGTTCTTACCAATCGTTTCCTGCCGCAGCCGGACCAAAACAGCGTCTTCGTTGGAGATGGCAACTACCGGGCTGTCGGCGCGGAGTTTCTCGGCCACTTCATCCGCATGGGCGGATTGCAACCGAAAAGCAGCGTGCTCGACATCGGCAGCGGCATCGGCCGCATGGCCGTTCCGCTGACGCAGTATCTCGATGCGGATCACGGGCGCTATGTCGGTATCGACCCGGTGGAAGGCGGCGTCACCTGGTGCCGTCAATCCGTCACGCCGGTCTATCCGAACTTCACTTTCCAGCATGTCGACATCGCCCACGAACTCTACAACCCGTCAGGCAGGATCAACGGCAAGGCGCTGAAGCTGCCTTACCCGGATCGCCAGTTCGACTTCGCCATCATGACGTCGATCGTCACCCATCTGCCGCCGGACGAGGTGCTCGTCTATTTCAGCGAGATCAACCGGATGCTGAAACCCGGCGGACGCCTCTTCGTTACCGCCTTCGTGGTCGACAGCATCGCTGCAAAGGACGAACACGGCCGGCGGGATCCCCGTCTTGCCTTCGTTCGCAGCGGCGACGGCCCCTGCTGGTTCGTTCCCGGCCTGCCGCCGCTTGCCGCCGTCGGTTTCGACGACGGCTTCCTCGATCGGGCGCTGGAGCGGGCAGGCTTCACGACGGTCCTGAAATCGCTCGGTCACTGGCGCGGCCAAAGTGCCGGACACTACCAGGATGTCTTCGTCGCCGAACGCCGGAGTGTCAGCGGATGAAGAAGCGCATTCTGGTCGCCGCGCACAATCATCCCGCACTCCACCCCGGCGGCACGGAGATTTTCGCGCACGACCTTTTCCGCGCCTATCAGCGGGCTGGTCACGAGGCGCTCTTCCTCGGCGCCACCAACCAGACCCACCGCCAGGTGCGGCCCGGCACGAGCTTTCAGGCGATCGGCCCCGAAGGCGACGAGGTGCTGTTGTGGTCCGGCCATTTCGATCGCTTCTTCATGAGCCAGATCGACCTCTATGGAGTCGTGCCCGACCTTACCGAGCTTTTGCGCGATTTCCGGCCGGATGTGGTTCATATCCACCATTTGCTGCTGCTTGGCGCTGAGTTTCCCCACATCGTCCGCCGCACCCTGCCCGACTGCCGGATCGTGATGACGCTGCACGACTACTATCCGCTCTGCCACCACGACGGCTTGATGGTGCGCACGAGCGGCAAGGAGCTTTGTCACAAGTCCAGCCCCGACCGTTGCCATAGCTGCTTCAAGGATATTCCGCTCGACCGCTTCGTCCTGCGCGAACAGCATCTGAAGGCGTTGCTCAGAACCGTCGATCGCTTCATCTCGCCGAGCCAGTTCTTGAGGCAGCGTTTCATCGACTGGGGTCTTAACGGCGAGCAGATCGACGTGATTGCCAACGGTCTGCCGCCGCGAGACGCGCCGTCGCGCAAGGGCCAGCCGGAGAACGATCGGCCGGTCTTCGGCTATTTCGGCAATCTCAATCCGTGGAAAGGCACGTCCGTGCTTCTCGAGGCTGCGCGGCAGCTGATCGACGAGGGCCTGCGTTTTGAGCTGCGGGTGCACGGGGGCGCCCCCTTCCAGGCCGACAGTTTCAAGGACGAGATCGCCCGGCTCTTCAAGAAGACGGCGCCCTCCGTTCAGCAGCGCGGCGCCTACAGGCGCGAAGACATCGGCGACCTCATTGCGGCGGTCGATTGCACCATCGTGCCTTCGATCTGGTGGGAGAACGCGCCGCTCGTCATTGGCGAGGCACAGTCCCAGCGCAAACCGGTGATCGCCAGCAATATCGGCGGCATGGCCGAAATGGTGCGGGACGGCGTCAACGGCATCACCGTTTCGCCGAACGATCCGCGTGCGTTGGCCGCCGCCATGCGTCGCATGGCGGAAAGCCCTGACCTTCGGCGCCGCCTTTCGGCCAATGCCTGCAAGCCCAACGATATCGATACCACGGCCCGGCGCTATCTCACGCTCATCGACGCGATCGAGCCCCGAGAAACCGTCGCCGCCTAGAGGGAAGACCATGTCTGTAGCAGCCGACAAACCGGACGTCGCACCGGAGCAGAACAATGCAAAGCCGCTGAAGGGCCGCGTGGACGCGATCGACCAGGGCCGCGTCTTTGGGTGGGCCTTCGACCCGGAAACCCCGGAGAAGCGGCTTGCCATTCGCGTGCTTCTCGACGGCAAGGTGATCGCCGAGGCGCTCGCCGACCGCAACCGGCCCGATCTCAAGCGCAACGGGATTGGCGACGGCAACCACGCGTTTGAAATCGCGTTGCCTGAGATGGCGAGCGCGCGCAGCAGTGAACTCGTCGTGCTTGCGGCGACCGGCAAAGGCGGCGAACTGCCGCTTCGTGTTCCCAAACCCGATGAACAGGCCGCTGAGGCGCTGATTGCGGCGCCGCTTGCAAAGGTGCTCGACAAGCTCGACGTGTTGATGGCGGCACAGCGTCAACTGCAGGTCTCGCAACGTTCCGCGCAGCGGTCGAGAGTTGACGACGGCGATGAAGCCGAGAGCCCTGGGCTTGCGGCGATCAGCGACGATGTCGCGAACCTCCGCGGCGAGATCACCCAACGCCTGACCGATCTAGACGTCCACTTGATGCGGATGGACGGTGTGATCGCCGGCATGGAAAAGAGCCTCAACGCACTGAAGCAGCGCTCGAACGGCGACCTGAAGCCGGCGTTTCTGCTTCTCTTTGTCCTTGCAGGCTTTGCGGCAGGCGCGATCCTTTCCGTCTTCCTTCGGACCTGAGGCGCATCTCATGCCCAGTACGGAACTTAGCCTTTCCGCAAGCCCTGCTCCGCTTGGCCGCATCGCGCGCAGTGGTCGCATCATCGCCTGCCCGATCGACGAAACACTGTTGCTCGTCGTCGGCACCGGTGGTCCGATGGCCGATCAGTTGTCGGTCGAGATCAACGAAGATGCGTCAAACCAGGTGACGGCGTCGGTCGTCGGCTGGCGGCTGGCGGCACCTCAGTCTTCCACCACGCATGGCTTTGCCGCGTTGTTACCGCTCGAAGGCTCTGATCGTCTGCCGACGACCCTGCGCTTCGGCACGGCCGGTAACGGCAAACGCTACATGGTTGCGCCACGCGCCGCTTCGATCGTTGAAGTGACCGCGATGCTGAAGGATTTTGCCGGTCCGCAGCTGGTACACGTGCTCGGTCGCCTGGTCGACGTGCTGATCAAGCCGCCACATGCCGATCAACGGCTCGCAGCCATCACGCCCCTTCTCAAGACGGGAGCTGCGAGCGACGGGTACATCGAGCTCCTTGGCGAGGGGCATGACGGCAGCATCGCCCTGAAAGGATGGGCGCACGACCTGCCCGCCGGCGTCTGCCGGGCGATCGTCAAGAGCGACGACGCCTTTCTGGCCGATTGCAACGTCGCCATTTTCCAGCGCAACGACGCGCCTGACGGTGCGGCTGGCTTTGTCGGCCTCCTGTCCGCAAACGACCTGCCCCGAGCGCGCGACATCAAGGGCATATTCTATCGCGGCCGTGGCGCCTGGCGGTATGCCGGGCTCCACGAACGCCGGGTCGTGACCGGTCCGCTCGAGACGCCCGGCCATATCCGCGCGATGCTGCTGCAGAGCCAGAGCTCGCCGCAAGTCATGCTTCGCCTGCGCGATGCCGCGAGCGGATATGATGGCACCGAAACGATCTCAAGCCTTCCGGTTCCTGTCCGCCTTGGCGTGGATGCCCTCTACCAGCGTGAGGATGGTGCCTTCCTGATTTCGGGCTGGCTTTTGGACGCGGAAGGCCACGTGGAAAGCGTCCGGCTTTGCCGACAGGGTGGCGGAACACGGCTGGACACAAGCTGGACCCGAACCGATCGGTCCGACGTGGAGGAGGCCTTCGTCGATCGCCCGGAATTCAACAGCGCGATTTTCGGTTACCGCCGATCCCATGGCTTTATCGCTCAGGTCGAGGCGCTTGGTGACGAGGCGGACGGACCAGTTCACCTTGAACTCACCCTTCGCGATGCCCGCCGCGCCTATATGCCACTTTTCCCGGTGCGGCTGCCCGCACGCGCCGCCGCCCTACGGCTGCTTGGCTCGATCGATCCGACAAGCTGGGCCCTGCCCGATATCATCGACCGGCAGATCGTCCCGTTCCTGACGGCGGCGCGGAGCAGTGCACCAACTGTGGAAACCACCGTCGACATCGGGCCCTTCGACCAGACCGAGGGTACCGCCATCCTTCTTGTCGCCGGAGAAACCGAGACGGATTTCGCACCGCTTTTGGGGCTGCTCGCACTTGATCCCCAAACGCGTCGCGTGCCGATCGCGCTCGTGCTCCAGGCCGAGCAGTTCCGACGGCACGCAGTCCACATCCGTCAACTCGTGGAATTCTATCGCTTGCCGCTGCGGCTCGTCTCCGTCGAGGGAGCCGGCGATGCATGCGACCTGGCGCAAGCGGCCGCCGAAAGCGTGAACGGCGACGCGGTCGTTCTGCTTTCCGCGTCGCTGACGCCAGCCAATGCCGGGTGGTACCGGGCACTCGTTGCCGCCTACGAAGCAAAGACGGGAAGCATCATCTCGCCGACCCTTGCCTACGAGGATCACTCGATCCGCTGGGCCGGCAGCACGTCGCTCGATCGTCCCGACCACCTGCAATCGAGCCGATACGCCGGCTATCCCGTCGGCGCCGTCAATCGTCTGAAGCTGACGAAGGTTGCATCCGCATCGCTCGATTGCTGCATCCTGCCGCGCGAAGCGCTGATGGAGGACGCAGGACTGTCGCCGACCTATCTCGGCGCAGCGCTGAAGGGCCTCGATCTCGCCCTTCGCCTCAGCGGAAAGGGCTACGAAGCCTACTGGCTTCCTTCCCTGCAGATGGTCGGATCGGACGAGGTGCCCGCAGCGGGCTCTGCCGCCACCGCCCGGTTCGTGGAGCGTGTCGACCGGACGCTCTTCCGCGCCCGATGGATGCCCGCCTCCGAAACCGCCCAAACATTCTTTGAGGAGACTGACGCATGAGCGAAAAACTCCGCGTACTTGTGGTTTCCCATGGCCACCCGACCCACTCGCTCGGAGGTGCGGAAATCGCTTCGCATGGTCTTCACAAGGCGCTGAATGGCCTGTCGGGTGTGGAATCGATCTACCTCGCCCGCGTCGGCAATCCGGTTCCGCGCCATGGCGCCTCCGCGCTGATGAGCCTGCGTCTCGCCATGGACGAAGTGCTCTACCACGCCGAAGACTTCGACCACTTCTTCCTGTCGAACGGCGATACGGAAGCGATCCGCCGCGACCTCTTGCGCTTCGTCGGCGACATCAAGCCTGATGTCGTTCACTTCCATCATATCCTCGGCTTCGGCCTGGAAGCGCTCTACGCCGTTCGTGATGCCCTGCCCAATGCGCGCATCGTCGTGACGTTCCACGAGTATCTGCCGATCTGCCACAATCACGGGCAAATGGTGAAACGCCTTTCGGGCCAGCTTTGCAACGGCGCCTCACCGATCAGTTGTCACACGTGCTTCCCCGAAATCCCGGTGTCGCGCTTCGTTCGCCGCGAACAGTTCGTGCGCGGCATGCTCAATCTCGCCGATGCCTTTATCGCGCCGAGTGCCTTTCTCGCCAATCGCTATGTCGAGTGGGGGCTCGAAGCCGCAAAGATCTTCGTCATCGAGAACGGCATCGTCATGGGCGACAAGGCGCCGGCCCGTGAACTGCCGTCGCCGACGGCCCGGCGCAATCGCTTCGCCTATTTCGGACAGATGACGCCGTTCAAGGGCGTTCACGTGTTGATCGACGCCGTATCACGGGTGCCCGACGACATCTGGGGCGATGATTCCTCGCTGATGATCTTCGGCGGCAACCTCGAGCGTCAGCCGAAGGACTATCAGGAGAAAGTGGCGAAACTGATCGAGGACGCCGGTCGCCGCGTCCGCTTCTACGGCGCCTACCAGAACCAGGACATGCCGCGACTGATGCGCTCGGTCGACTGGGTGGTGATGCCCTCCGTCTGGTGGGAAAATTCGCCCGTCGTCATCCAGGAAGCGCTTCATCACGGCCGGCCGATCATTTGCTCCGACATCGGCGGCATGGCCGAGAAGGTTCGCGACCGGCTGGACGGCTATCACTTCCGCGCCGGCAGCGCCCAGGATCTGGCCGACCGCCTGATCGACGTGTTGGGCGCGCCGCGGGCGTGGGACAATCTGCGGGCAACGCTGCGGCGACCGACGAGCCATGTCGATTGCGCGCGGGAGCATGTCGCGCTCTACCGCAAAATGCTCAAGGGCGAGCAACCGGCTGCGCCGAGTGCCGCAGTCGCCTGAGATAGGCCCGGAGCCCACACTGCTCAGCCAGATCGCCAAGCACGACCAAGAGCGCCCTGGGCTTCGGCTACGTTCGAAGCCTCGGCGCCCGACTCTTTGTCGTTGCCCCACCAATGATGAAAGTGATGCACCGGCCCATGCCCCTGGCCGATGGTCAGGCCATCGGCCGCCACCAGCGCGTCATGCAAATAGGCTTTGGCTGCCACAACCGCATCGTCAATCGGCATACCCTTGGCAAGCCCCGCGGCGATTGCTGCCGAGAGTGTGCACCCGGTGCCATGATCATTCCTGGTTTCGATCCGCGGCCGCGACAGGTTGAGGACATCCTCCCCGCTATAGAAAATATCGATCGCGTCCTTGCCCTTGGCATGTCCGCCCTTCATCAGCACCGAACGCGCACCGAGCTTCAGAAGCATCTCTGCCTGACGCGCGACCTCCGCTTCGGTTTCGGCGATTGGGCCTCCGGTCAACAGCGCCGCCTCGGGCAGGTTCGGTGTCAGAATGAGCGCCAGCGGCAGCAACTCCTCCTTGAGCGTCGCGATCGCGTCCGGCTGCATCAAATGATCGCCGGAGGTTGCCACCATCACCGGGTCGATGACAGCCAGCCGGTCGTAGCGCTTCAGACCAGCCGCGATCACCGCGATCGTCTCGCGCCGCGAGACCATGCCTATTTTCACCGCTCCAACGGCGAGATCCGAAAACACCGCGTCGACCTGGGCCGCAACGACAGTCGGGGAGATATCTTCAACCGCAGAAACCCCACGGGTATTCTGCGCCGTGACCGCAGTGATCACGCTTGCGCCATAAACGCCGAGCGCAGAGAACGTCTTCAGATCCGCCTGGATGCCGGCGCCGCCGCCGGAATCCGAGCCTGCGATGGTGACGGCGATCGCGGTCATAGCCCCACCTGCTTGAGGCCTGAGCCTTTTCGGTTTGAGTCAAGGACAGACACGAGCAAAGCGACCTCCCGGAAATGGACGGAGATCCGGTCGACAAGCGCAAAGACGGCTGGTGAGCAGAAGGGCCCTCGCCGTTCCTACGCCGGTATGATCCGGATCAGGTTCAAGGGTCTGGCTCACCGCCATCTCAGCGCAGTCACTGCGCGCCCCTCGGCAAGAGGGATGCTAGGGGAGCATGGGCGGGGGTGTCAATTGCTTGGGTTCGGGGCGCGATATCCAACCGCGACCGGGGCCGGGCGACACTCGGCATAAAAATCAGCGCGATCGGTTCACGCTTCAGTCCGTCGGCGCCTTTCCGAGAGGAAATATGGGAGAGCTATCAACGCCGCTCAAGTTTCCTCGAAAGCTGGGAGTGCGTCCCTGATCGCGTCTTTGCGTAAAGGCGTACTCTAAATGCGGAGCGCACTCCCTAGATGCCGACGTAGGCGGCATCAATGTGTGACATTTTTTGGTGATCGTCCTCCGGGCTTCCATCGTGGCGAGTAGGCTCGCGGCGTGATCGGGGCTTTGGAGCGAACGAGCTTTGTAGACGATATCTTACTCCCGACGTTCGCGAATCAGTGCCGTCTTCATCCAATCGTCGAGTATCCCCTCGGTGTGCCGACGATCGCTTCAAAAGCGACCAGCTAGTATCAAAGCACAGCGGCAGGTTCTGGGCACAACAAAACGTGCCCAGATACGTGGCTATTCTTAGCGCCATAGAGAGCAGCTAGTCGGTCCCCGGCGGTATCGGCTCGCCCGTGAAAGGACATGGATCGCAGCGAAATCGACCTGTGCCTGGACGGAGCATCAAACCGGACTTCAAATCGTTGTCTGGCCGTTAGCTGCCCGTCGATCAGGAAATCTTACACCGCTGCGTAGCCACCGGGTCTCACTGTGGGTCATAGGAGCGAGCCTCCTGGCCACGCTTTGTATATCTGCGAACAGTCTTACGGTCGATGCCAGCTTGCTCGGCGATCGACGACACCGGCATTCCAGGATCTTGATCAGAAATCCCTCTCCCGGCCATCGGACGGAGTATCGGTGACAGCGCGCCCCGGTTTTCCGAGGCGCGCCTCGAAACCGGCTACAATGAGCAAATCAAGGAGGGTTCAGGACACTACTGTTCCGCTACAACTGAGCTCCTCGAGCCTCAGCCCTCCTACACAGCCAGCGGGAAGCTGGTGCGGCAGCGAGATGGCACGCCGCGGCACTTCGTTGCGCCACTCACTCACGACGCTCCCAATGGCGCCATTACAGATGGGTCGCTCTGCTTCAACTCAAGCTGACATTGAATGGAACGGTGACCCAGGCTATACAGCGCTAACTCCCCGAAGCCGGTCGCGTTTCACGCTACCCCAATGGCAATCGAACCGGTGGGATCGCCAGCGTCGCACTGGAGAACTAAGTAAGATGTATGATGGCTCAGATGTATCGCAATTGCCTAACGAAATTTCTCGAGTACTGCAGTGTTTACAAAGAGTTGTTTTTCAGGGCCTTGCGAAGGCGAAGAGGTCGATATTCAAACTGGCTTAAATTGTATGATACAGAGCCGGACTTAGCTTCAATTGAACACCCCTCAAATGCGCCTTTATTTTCGATACTTATGCCCGTCTTCAACCCTGACCTCAAGGAATTGAGGGCGGCAATTGTCAGCGTACGCAAGCAAACGTATGGAAATTGGGAACTCTGCATTGTTGATGACTGCTCCAGTTCGCACAGCGTACGAGAGGCGATTTCCGAGCTAGCGTCGGCGGACGCTCGCATAAAAACCGCATTCCGGTCCGAGAATGGAAACATTAGCGAGGCAACAAATACGGCATTTGATCTCGCGACTGGAGAATGGATTGGGTTACTGGATCAGGACGATGTCTTGCACCAAAGTGCACTCGCCGTAGTGTCCCGCACCATACGCGCGCACCCGAGCGTCCAAGTGATATATACGGACGAAGACAAGATCGGCGAACGCGGTAATCGCTTTCAGCCGTACTTTAAGCCAGACTTCTCGCTCGAACTGCTGAGGGCACAGAACTATTTAAACCACTTTACCGTACACAGAGCAGCCAACATCTACCGGGTAGGTAAGTGGCGAAAGGAGTTCGACGGCAGTCAGGATTACGATCTGAATCTGCGTATCGTTGAAAGTATAGCCGATCGCGACATTATACACATTCCGTTTGTGCTTTACCATTGGCGCGCAACCAACGGCTCAACGGCCCACTCCATCCAAAACAAGGCCTACGCGGTTGTTGCTGGCCAACGCGCGCTTCAAGCTCACATCTCGCGATTAAATTTGGATGCGCAGGTGGTGGTGCTTGACGATGTCCCATATTATCGAACGCGGCACAGGTTGCCGACGCACCGACCTCTAGTAAGCATAATTATCCCAACACGAGATAATATTGACGTTCTAAAGAAATGTATAAACTCAATCCTCCACAATACGACGTACGATAGGTATGAGATTATATTGGTTGACAACGGATCCACATCGACAGAAGCAATTTCATACTTGAACTATTTGTCAGGTAATGGCGCGGCAACCGTACTCAACCAACCGGGCGACTTCAATTACTCAAAACTGAACAATGATGCAGCTAAAATCGCGGCCGGTGACGTATTATGCTTGCTCAACAATGACATTGAAGTCCTATCTCCGGACTGGCTTGAGGAACTCGTATCAATCGCGTTGCAAGACGGCGTCGGTTGCGTTGGACCTAAACTCCTGTACCCGGAGGGCAGAATCCAACACGCTGGAGTCGTTACAGGCATCGGCGGAGTCGCGGGGCATCCATATAAATACTACAAAAGCAATCACCCAGGGTATTTCTCAAACTTACGCCTGCATCGGAACGTATCCGCCGTCACCGGCGCGTGCATGGTAATGACAAAGAAAGTTTTTGAAGAAGTGGGCGGCCTCGACGAGGCTAATTTAGCAGTAGCATTTAACGACGTTGACCTTTGCCTTAGAGCCATCGAGGCTGGCTACCGCAATGTTTTCACGCCATTTTCGACGCTCGTTCACCATGAAAGCCTCACCAGGGGTAAAGACAATACGCCGGAGAAGGTGCAGAGGTTTCGTAAGGAGGTTAACTACATGCACAAGCGATGGGGCGAAAGGCTCGTTAACGACCCATGGTACTCAAACAACTTGACGCTGGCGTACGAAGATTACTCGCTTGCATTTCCACCACGCACCAGCCGAAAATACTGAGATGCAAATGCATGCAAAGCAGCTGGGTGCTCGTACAATGCCTTCAACCAGCATTCAATCGCGGATGAACGTTATCGGCGCACTGATACTACGAGATATGAGAACGCGCTTCGGGCGCTCTCATATTGGCTACTTGCTCGCAATCGCTTGGCCGTTTGTACACCTAACCGTGCTTGTGACCATTATGGCATTCGTGAACAAAGTCGCACCGATTGGGGGCGATCCCGCCGTGTTTGTATCGACAGGGGTACTACCTTATATAGTTTGCCTTTATCCAGCTAGAATGATGGGGATGGCACTAGACGTTAACCGTCCGCTATTCCTCTTTCCAGTGGTACGGCCATTTGATGTTATCGTTTCGAGGGCTGTGATTGAGTTCTTGACCGCTTTTGTGGTCGTGATCTTAGCATACGCAGCACTCACACTGATATCTGTGGATGTGACCCCAATTGATAAGGTCACCCTGGCGTCGGGCCTACTCGCTACGATATACCTATCGCTTTCCTTCGGCTTCCTCAACGTGGTCCTTGCCTCAATATTTCGGATGTGGAACATCACGTTTGTTATGATTATGATCATCCTTTATATGACCGCGGGAGTTTTTGCCGTCCCTTCCGCCCTTACGGCCGACGCTCGAGAGTTGATGTGGTTCAATCCCCTGTTTCACTGCGTCGAATGGCTAAGGTCAGCTTACTATGAAGGTTATGGTGACGATGCATTGTCTCGAACGTACCTCCTGTCCGTCGCGACCGTATCTTTCTTCTTAGGCTTACTTGGAGAGCGTTTCCTGAGAGGCAAGTTGTTAGCGCCATGATTCAGCTGGACGACGTCTTCAAATACTACCGGATTCGCGGTAGCGCGAAAGTCATTCTGGACCATGTGAATCTGACGTTCCGATCCGGAACATCGTATGGAATATTAGGAATCAACGGGGCCGGGAAGTCCACGACCATGCGAATGCTTGCGGGAACAGAGCTACCTAACTCCGGTCGAATAACGCGTTCAGCACGGATCTCGTGGCCACTCGGCTTCTCAGGGGGCCTACATCCCGCAATGACAGGGCGAGAAAACATTGGTTTCGTCGCAAGGATTTACGGTCATGACCCAAAGGCGGCAACGGACTTTGTCGAAGACTTTGCCGAAATTGGTGCATATATCGACGAACCCTATAGCACGTACTCCTCTGGGATGGCGCAACGGCTTGCTTTTGGACTTTCTATGGCCATCGACTTTGAATGCTACCTTATCGACGAGGTCACCGCAGTCGGTGATGCGAGGTTCCAGGCGAGATGCCATGAGGAGTTCTCACGAAGGCGAGCCAGATCCGACGTTATAATGGTCTCTCATTCCATGGAAACAATACGCGATTACTGTAGCAGAGCTATCGTCTTGGCGCACGGCGTTGCATATGAATTTTCGAACGTCGATGACGCCATAGAGTTGTACAACAAACTCAACCAGTAGGTTTAAGATGATGCAAGATATTGCCGTCGAAGAAGAACGGCGCCTAGCCGTCAATGAAGGTCTTCGTCGGGCAAAGGCTATATCAGTTGAATTTCGAAAGGCAGCGAGGAAGGCACGGACACCCCGACCGATTGTAAGTGGTGGCGGAGGCTTTAGAGCGCGTAAAGGCGATCGACTGTTTAGGCTGTTTGCTGTCGGTTCCCTTGTAATGTTGTTCGTCATTCCAACAACACTTTCTGCAATGTACTATTCGTTTTTTGCATCTGATCAATATGTATCAGAAGCACGCTTTTCGATCCGCTCTGCAGATACATCTGGCTCGAGTCCGATGGCCGGTCTATCTGCTCTACTGGGAGGTGGCCAAGCTACAGATGCAGCGATAATAGCTGAATACGTAAAAAGTGGCGCAATCATCAGCCAGCTCGGCAAATCGTTTAATCTGATTAAGTTGTTTACGACAGAGCGGTGGGACCCAATCGCCAGCCTTGAGGCGAACCCGACATCAGAAGACCTTGTTAAGTACTGGAAGGGGCAGGTCGACATTTCCGTGGAAAGAAGCTCAGGATTGACTACTTTGAGAGTCAGAGCATTCAATGCGACTGATAGTCTTAATCTTACTAAAGAGATACTAAGAGTTGCAGAACATATGGTAAACAGCCTAACGCGAAGGACGGAGGAGAATGCACTGCGCGAGGCGGAAGCCGAAGTACAGACGACCAAGCGTCGTCTGAGTGATTCCATATCGAAACTCAAGGAAATGAGAGACTCGACCGGCATCCTCGACGTCAATTCAGCGGCAGCAGCTAATACTGAGATACTCACAAAACTGAGACTCGAAAAAGCGAAATTAGATGTTCAGATAAGCGCACTCGAGGACAGCGACTCCGGGAGGGCTCCTCAGCTCGGGACGCTTAGAAATCAGGCGACCGCAATTGGCCAACAGATTCAAAAGTACGAACAATCGATTGCTGGTTCAACAACCGAATCGAGCATTGCCTCCAGAGGTGCGGGTTTAGCCGAAGCCGAGACCGACCTGAAAGTATCTCAGGCCGAATACCAGAAATCCGTGGCTGTGTTCGAGGTAGCGCGTATGACATTGGAGCGGCAACGATCCTACATTCTTACCCACGTGCAACCATCGTTACCTCAGGAGGCGCTATACCCCAGACGGTTCCTGATGGTCATTACAATCGCGCTTGCGACGGCAGTGTTGTGGGCTATGGTCATTGGTGCGGCAATGTTAGCCCGCGACCATACGGCATAATTCGGTGAAATTTTATGCAATTTTTCATCGATATTGATAATGGCTCGGTGATCTCTGGCTGGCTTATACCGGACAATCCAGGAGAGACCCCAGAGTTGGTCATTAAGGTCGCTTCACGAGAGGACATACAATTCAAAGCCAATGTACTGCGAACTGACCTACGTGATCTGGGAATGCATAGCACAGGTCTCGCTGGTTTTCACATTGATAGCTTTACAGTGCCCGAACTTGGCCGGCTGGAAGATGTAAGCGTTGTTGAGGCAGACAGCGGAATTACGATCTATCGGCGCTTTAATCCGGAAAAACACAAGGATGGTAAACTCTTAATCGCGGATTCAAGTCTCCTTCCTCAAATGAAGTTGATGCGTGCGTTGTCGCACCGTTTCGCTATGAGCTATCCCCTTTCGGAAAGACTCTCACTCGAAACACTAAGTGGAATTTTGTCGCTCAGATTTTCCAACTCAATTTTTGTGAGTGGTAGCCTGAACTGGATGCGTTATGGGGCACTTGCACTAGAGCAAGATTTCGTCTCGTGCGCATTGCTCCGAGATCCATTTGACGAACTGGCCGAGAAGCTCCTATTCTTATGGCATTTAGCAAAGAATCCGGGGAAAAGCCCGCTTAGCAGCCATGCGGCGCTTTCCAGTTACTCAGAGGTCCTTCCAAAAATAGCGGCAGTCGACTTCTCCGACGACAAATCGCTGCTCATGGCTTTTCGAACGATGTCGCCATCCATTCGAAAGGTTTTTCGATCACCTATGACTAGGCTTTATGGTTCCCTGCCGGAGGAAGACATACAGCGACGCAATGTCAGCGTAGCGCTCGACAATTTAGCTCAATTTTCCATTGTTGGGTCGAGAGAGCAATTCGAACAGTTTGCCGGTATGGTCAATGCGCGACTAGGAAACATTATCCCCCCCTCGCAAACTTTAGACGAACTCCAGGCCGCTTTGGAACTTGGTAAACGTCTGTCGACAATGGGGCTGGTCTTAGATCTACTAGATGAAGACGTCGCGCTTTATTCGTTCGCAAAGGAAGCATGGAAAAACGCCGAGAACGCCGATGTTTAGATTACTTCCGCGTGAAATTTCACACAAAATTGCAACGTTGAACGGCATCAAACCCCCATCGGGAATAAGTGCGGCAGTTGCTGCGACGACGACAAGGTTCGTCAAAGTACTAGAACGGCGAAACGGTGAGAACCACATTGCCTCAAGCGCGGGATCGGGCAACCCTTCCACAACGCGGTCCGGCGGTATTGGAGGGGTGCTCCGATCGTTTTTGTTCGTAGTCCTCATACCGACCGCTGCGGTACTCTTTTACTACATTTCTCTAGCATCCAACGTTTACGTTACCGAAGTAAAGCTTACGGTCAGAAAATCGCAGGAAGCATCGTCCGGGGAAGCCTCGTCATCCTTGGCAAGTTCGTTCCTCAAAAAGCTTGATTTGGGATCGTCACTCTCGTCTGGGCAAGACACTCAGATCATCTCTGATTATTTGAAGAGTAGAATTGTAATTGAAGATCTCGGTGGGAAACCCATCGTGAGCGAGTATTTTTCTCGCGGCGACATCGATTGGTTTTCACGGTTGGGGACAGGTGCAGATAAGGAAGAGATTTGGGAATACTGGAGAGAACACATTACGGTGTCTATAGATACGGTATCCAATATTCTTACGATGCGCGTTCGGGCATATAGCAACGACGATACTTACAATCTTGCTCTCAAACTTGTTGAAAACAGCGAGAAGCTGATCAACCGCATTTCGGACCGTACAAAGAATGACGCTTTACTTCGCGCTCGCCAAGAGGTCACCCGATCGGCATCCGATCTTGCCGGCGTCCGAACGGCGCTCCTCAATTTTCAACAGAAGTCTGGCAGCATTGATCCGGTGATGACCGTCAAGCAGATGACGTCCGCGGTGACTGAGCTTTCGCTGAAAAAAATACAACTGCAAGCTCAAATTGACGTAGGCAGTCTTTCTGGGTTAAACGAGCGCCCAGGAGATAAATACCTTGAGACAAAAATAAAAGTCATAGATGACCAGATCCAACAGTTTTCAGAAAAATTGACGGGAATGTCTAGCGACACGCTTTCTTCGCAATTGAAAGATTATCAGCTCCTTAAGCTTCAAGAGGAGTTTTCAGAGAAGATCTACATGCTTGCGCGCTCGGACTATGAACAAGCTCGCAGACGGATTATTGCGCAACAATTGTACGTTGTCGTTGTGGTCCCCCCGCTTTTACCTGAAAGCGCGCTTTTACCCAGGCCCGTGCTGGACACTTTTGTTGTATTCTTGGGCCTATTGGTCGTATGGGGAATCGGGTGTCTACTATTCGCGAGCATCAAAGATAGCAGGATATAGAGTTGGTTCACAGCGTCTAGCTTACCCATGCATTGCGCCATCTGCAATTGCGCCAGCCTATGGATCGGCGAGATCGCATTCTCGGTGCGTTCGGCTTGGCTTTGCACTGACCACCGCTAGCGGTGACGTGAGGCCGTCGCTTCTCTTGGTTCCAGGGCTGTTTATTTGTGAGCGTCCGGCGAAGGCATTTTCGCTTGGTCGAGAGGCCGATAATATAGACCGCGTTTCATATCGTCTGCCATAACGAGTTCCACCGTAAGCCACAAGCTGGGGCCGGTCAGGCGGCGTAGTGCCACGGCATGAGCGCGTCAATATCGCTCCTGGGCCATCCATTGTGTGAGCGCGACGAACGACGAACACCCCAGCTTTTCATTGCTGATGATGCCTGGAGTCTTGGAGAAGCCATCGATGAAGGCAGGCATGAAGGAGTCTACCGTAAGCGGTGATGTGAATGTGAGACCGTTATTTCTTGAAGTTCCAGGGCATCAATGCGTCGATATCGCTCGCCGGCCAACCGGCCGCGATGCGCTCGAGCGTCTGCGTCAACCACGCCAGTGGATCGACTTCGTTCATCTTGGCGGCCTGGATGAGGGTGGAGAGCGTCGTAGAGGAGCTCGAGCCACCACGCAACTCGCGTCACCCAGGCGCCGAGCGTGCCGCGATCGATGATCACGCCGCAGGAGGCAAGCATCGTAAGCGGTTAGCTGACAGCGTCTGACCTGAAGTTCCAGGGCATGAGGGCTTCGATTTCGGATGCTGGCCAGCCTTGAGCAATGCGGGTCTAGGTCTGCGAGAGCCAGTCGAGCGGATCGACGTTGTTCATTTTGGCGGTCTGCAAGACGGTGGCCACCGTCGCCCAGGTTCGTCCACCGCCCTCGCTTCCGGCGAATAGACTATTCTTCCTCGTAATTGTCTGGGGCCTGATCGCGCGTTCGACAATGTTGGAGTCGATCTCGATGCGACCGTCCGCTAAAAAGCGCTCCAGCGCCTCGCGCCGGATGAGCGCGTAGCGGATCGCCTCAGCGGTCTTGGACTTCCCGGAGACCTTGCCGAGCTCTTTTTCCCAAAGACCGAAGAGACTGGCGACAATGGCTGCAAACTTTCCCGGGCAAAGCGTGGAGCGGCTGTCGGCATCCTTGCCGCGAACCTCATCTTCGATGCGCCAGAGCTCGGTCATTGCCAGGACAGTGTCTGTGGCGGCCTGAGAGACACCGCTAATGTGCAGATCGTAAAACTTGCGCCGTAGATGTGTCCAACATCCTGCAAGCTGGATCGTTTCGTTGCTGCCGGTTTTCGCCCGCGTCTTGGCGAGATTGGTATAGGCCGAGTAGCCATCCACTTGCAGGATACCGCTGAATCCGGCGAGATGACGCGTCACGCAATCCGCGCCTCTGCTGTCTTCAAAACGATAGGCCACCATCGGCGGACTGGTCCCACCATAGGGGCGATCGTCGCGCGCATAGGCCCAAAGCCAGGCCTTGGTGGTTTTGCCCGAACCGGGCGCAAGAGTGGGCAGGGTCGTCTCGCCGGCAAAGATCCTTTCGCCCTCCTTGACCCTCTCCAGGATATAATCGGCCAGCATCTGCAGTTCGAAGCCGAGATGCCCCATCCGTTGGGCCATCAGCGATCGGCTGATCTCGACGCCGCCACGCAGATAGATCGCTTCCTGCCGATAAAGAGGAAGACCATCGGCGTATTTGGAAACGGCGATATAAGCGAGCAGCCGTTCCGTCGGCAGGCCGCCTTCGATGATGTGTGCCGGCGCCAGGGCCTGGACCACATCATCGCTGCCCCGGAAAGCGCATTTGGGACGGCGCGTCACGATAATCCTGAACTTCGGCGGCACGACGTCCAGACGTTCGCAGCGGTCCTCACCGATCAGAACCTTTACCAGCCCCTCGCACCCGGCCGGAATTTCCGGCTCGATGACCTCCTCGATGCGTTCGAGATGGGCGACAAAACCCTTGCGCGGACGCGGTGCTCGCTTCGGCTTGTCTTTGGCCGCGCGGTCGAGTTCGCTGCGGATTGCCGATAGGCCGGTTTCGACCTCTTCGAAAGCAAAGGAGACCTGCTCGTCGTTGACCCCGAGGCGGAGCCGCTCAGAACGCTTGCCATTTTGCGTGCGCTGCAAAACCTTCATGATCAAGGTCAGGTTGGCAATCCGCTCGTTGGCGCTCTTCTCAACCGCCTCCAACCGCGCGATCTCAGCCTCGGCCGCCTTCAGCCGGGCCTCCTTCGCAGCCTGTTCGCGCGCCAGCTCGAGGACCATCGCTTTCAGCGCATCAACGTCGTCCGGCAGGTCGCTAAGGGGCAAATCCATGAGGTCAAATAGAGCACAAGAACAGCCGCTTTCCCAATCATTACAGCAGCATGATTCATCTTGCCGCAGTCCTGATCAGCCCGTCAGCAGCGGCCGCCTGACCTTGGTTGGCTGGATCTTCTTCCAATCCAGACCGGCCAGAAGCGCCATTAATTGCGAATGGTCCAGACGTATCCGGGCGGCCGATATGCCCGGCCAGCAAAAGCTCTGCTCCTCGAGCGTTTTCGATTAGAGGCAGACGCCGCTGCCATCCCACCAGACGATGCGAACACGGTCCGCCCGCTTCGACCGGAACACATAAAGCGCTCCGTTGAACGGGTCGAGACCGCCATCTCTGACCAGAGCCATCAAGGATGCCGCACCTTTGCGGAAGTCGACCGGCTGGCACGACACGTAGACGACGACGCCGGACGCGATCATGCCTTGCGGACCGCCCGCAGTATCTTCGCCAGGTGATCCGACTCGATATCGCCGGCGACGCGCACCACGACATCACCGATGACGATTTCCACCGTAGAGCTTGCCACCGACTCAACGCGCGCGAACTTGACCTCCTCCTTCGCGGCTTCCGTCAGGGGCGCAACCAAGCCTGATAACAGTGCCTTGCGCCGCCATCCGTAAAGCTGCGAAGGATCCAATCCCTCAGCACGCGCGCTTGCCGAGACATTGGCGCAAGGCAACAACGTCTCGGCGATCAGGCGCTCCTTCTCTTCGTCCGGCCAGTCGCGCGGCTTGCGTCGCGCCCCCACCGGCGCCGCCGTCAAAACCTCGAATGTTCGCGGCTGATTCACACTGTCGCTCATAGGATTCTCCGCATGATTCATGCAGAAAATCCCCGATCAGCGGACCAAATGATACGTGGGGGTCCCTACGCGCTTACCAAGCATCTGGGCCTAGCGATGCAGCGGCAAATGCCAGGCAAACTTCGAAACGGCGACATGGGCAGCGAAGGCCGTGGTCACCATGCCCCCGTCCATCACACGCGCCGGCACGGGCGCTTGCACGATGACGCTTTCGCAGGCCTGGCAGGCATAGCGCGGCCGGAGCGTCCGTTTCACCCGGACAACCGCCGGCACGATGTCGAGCGCCTCGCTGAAGATTGGAATAGCCGTCCGGCATCCTCGGAAAACGCATCCAGAACGTTCAACAGGCGGAATTGCCTGCCATCTCCAGTTCCTGTATTCGAGAAATTGTCCGCTACTTAATATGTCTCAGTTGAGGGGTGCATTCCACGACTGTCCGGGATTTACCGGAATCGCTGTCCCGTTAATCCGAAATCCGCAGCCATCCTCAAGACGATGCGCCATGAAGTCCATAACCAGACCAGGTTTGGTTTCTCCGGTAACTTCAGGATCAAACCCCGCAAGCGGCTGAGGCGCGAGAAGCCGGATGCTCTGGCCGTATCAGTTCCAGCTCGCGATAGATGCGGTATACCCGCTTATGGTTCCAGCGATGCCCCCGGACATTGCGCTGGTAGAGAAAGCAAAGGCCGAAGCCCCAGCTCTTCTTCGCCCGCGTCAACACGATCAGGAGATCGGCGATCTGCTCTTTCTCCTCGTTCAGCTTGGCACTGTAACAATAGCATGTTTCGCTGACACCAAAGGTGCGGCAGGCGAGTGCAATGCTCACCCCGCGTAACGCCACCGCTTTCCCGGCCATCTCCCGGCGTTGACATGGCCGCGTCACTTTTTTCCAAGAGCCTCTTTGAGCAGTTCCGCCCGCATGCTCATCTTAGCATTACATTTTCTTCAGCCAACGGTTTTCGTCTTCAAGAGCCTTCATCTGGCTGATCATCGACGCGTCCATGCCGCCGTATTTGGCTCGCCATTTATAAAACGACGCCGTGCTCATCCCGTGCTCCCGGCGTAAATCAGGCACGGGAACGCCGCCCTCCGCCTAGCGTAGGATTGCAAGGATTTGCGGTTCGCTGAATCTTCTCGTCTTCATCAAAATCTCTTCGATCATATCGAGAAAAATCTACTTTTGAAGTCCGTTAATTGCCGGGGGGACTACCATGTCCGCGGCATCCCGATTTCAATGAAAAGACCCAACTATGTTAGAGATAAGGAGCCTAATCCCCTCAAAGTGCTGTGCGCGCATTTGATGAAATACCTTCAGGTTATTTTCCATCATCGCCATGCGCTCTTGTTGCGTAAGACTTTTAGAAAGAGATTCGCGAGTGACATAGCCAAGTCCTAAACGTCTAAAGTCGCCGATATCTTCATAGTGAAGTATCGGTATAACCCCGGCTGCGCAGTACTCGACGATCTTCGTCGGACATGAAACGCGATTGACGACGGAGTTCGTTCGCAACGCATAGCCGAAGTCAGCTTTCAGATACTCTTTCCAAACCTCGTTTATACCTCCAGCGCTTTTTACCGAAATATTCTCCCGTTCGGGTTCAGGATATTTCAGCAACATACTTTGCACAGCCTCAATATCTTGTGTCACAATCGTTACACTAAGATCGATTGAGACGGCGTGAGCCACTGTCAAAGGCAGACACTGCCACTCTTGGACGCCGCCAGCATAAATTAGCCGATCACGTATGTTCGCCCTTTCATTTACAGTCATAAGGTGCGGGAAATCTATGATGATAGGCACGACCAAAAGAACGGTATCTTGAAGCATAGGATACTTTGCTACTATCCAATCCTTCATTGAGTGCGTGACGCAAACAACGTCTGTTGCTATTAGAAGAACCTCCCGCTCGAGTTCATGGGCCTGTGTTGCTCTCCTCGGGTCACCTTGAAGTTCTAACTCTTCGGGTACTACGCCATGCAAGTCTACAATCCGCTTGTTGCAACTGCAGAACGCTTTAAACGCATTGGCGTCGTGGAGCGGGAAGATCGTATGCGCATAGACAGCCGCCGCCCTTTTCGATAGACCTTCCACTAATTCCCCGGCAAAATTATCTGACAAGTAGACGGCGAATACACCCTCTTCATGCTTTACGAAGCTATCTCCATCGCCTTGTCCACTTTGGCAAACATACAGCCGGTTCCAGTCCTTGAAACGGGAGTCGATAGAGCGCAGACGCTGCACATATCCGTCGCCTGAAGGAGAGGTGAATGGATCAACGACTGACAAGAAGATGATGTACGGCTCGCTGCCGAAGTAGAGGGACACAATATTCTCTACCGCTGCCTCGATCAGAGTAATAGGATTAAGTGGGCTATAATCCGCCCCTCCGCTTCGCTCGCGACCGGCGAGTTTTTCCAACTCTGATCTGTAAGCACCCTTGATACGTCCATACAACAGGTAGTGTTCGAATGGAGCACATCCGGTATTGGCTAGTTCTGCGGCGAACTCTCTTTTATACCATCTCGTGTCGAAGACGCGATTGGGACGCAAGTTTGACACCTCCCCAATCTCCATAAAATGCTGAAGCGGGGATACTTCATACGGGAGTTGATACTCTGTCGTATACCAATCCGAGTCAAACGCCGCGTTCGGCCGACGACGCTCCAAGGCCCCCTGCCCAACAAAATGCTCGAGCGCCCCTACAGCCACGTCTTTGTAGTTTTCACGGTACCATCGAGGATCAAAATATGGGCACGGTTTGTAGTCATTCGCCTCACCAACTGAGGCGTAATGAGAGAGTGGCTCAACGTTTCCTGCGGGGTACTCCGATCTGTACCAGTGAGGTACGAAATAGGGGTTTGGCTTGCGTCCCTCAGTCCATCCCATGCGCAAGTAATGGGACAAGGGGTCCACGTTGGCGATCCGAAGATCGGAATTCGCTGAAAGATACCAAGCTAGATCAAACAGGGGATGTGGCGAGCGTCCTTCTCGCCAACCGAACTCCACATAGTGGGAAAGTGGCTCTCGACCCGAGTTTGCGACATCCGGATTTTTTGTGAGATATTGGCGACCTAAAAAAACGCGGTGTGGTTCGCGTCCCTCTTGCCAGCCCAATTCAGTATAATGGGACAGCGGTTCACGACCGGCTTGAGCAACATCTTGATTCGACGCTAGATACCACTCAATGTCAAACAACGGATGCGGTGAACGTCCCTCACGCCACCCGAATTTGAGATAGTGAGCCAGTGGATCAATCCCCGCAACGCTCACGTCGGGGTTAGCGGCGAGGTACCAATTACGGTCAAAAAGGGGATGCGGGGTCCTCCCTTCACTCGAACCAAACTCGATATAATGAATCAGCGCATTTCCGCCAGTGCGCGCAACGTCTGGATTTTCCCTAAAATACCAACCGGCGTCAAACAGCGGATGAGGCCGGCGACCTTCGCGCCAGCCTTCACCGGCGTAGTGCATCAGCGGTTCCAGCCCGGCATCTCTTACGTCGGGATTAGCGGCCAGATACCACTGTCCGTCAAACAGGGGATTTGGTTGACGCCCTTCACGCCATCCAAACTGCAAGTAGTGCGCCAGCGGCTCTAATCCTGCCTCCTCGACGTCGTGATTATGTGCGAGATACCATTGCGCGTCGAAGAGCGGGTGGGGTCGACGGTGCTCGCGCCAACCTGTCGTGACGTAATGTGCCAGCGGTTCCAGCCCGGCATCTCTTACGTCGGGATTAGCGGCCAGATACCATTGTCCGTCAAACAGAGGATTTGGCTGACGCCCTTCACGCCAACCAAACTTGGTGTAGTGAAGATACGGAGCCAAATGCGAACCTTCGACGTCCGGGTATGTGGCCAAATACCACGAGCTATCAAATATTCGAGCAGCCTCGCGCTCGATTGCGTTGCCAACTCGTGACGCGACTCCGCGGTTGGCTTTTCTTTTCTTCAGGAAAATGTCCATCTAGTTCACAGCCCAAAAAAGGAAATGCCAGGCGACGTCCTTTCCACCAGGCAAGAGTGCGTCCTTAGATCCGACAGGTCTACCAGCGATACGCTTGTTCCAAGAAAACGCATTCAAGATCCTTCTAACGGCGCCAGTTGAAGACCGCCGGATTTCCCACAAACAATAGCCATTTGCGCCGAGAGCTCTCGTGAATCATGCCGCGAACTCAACAAAAAAGCACATCTCGGACCCGATTTTAGTATACAGTTCATCGAGCTTTGTCGAATGGGGCAGCACCTCTTTATGAGGACATTTTTTATGCCCAAGTGAACTGCCTCTTGGTGGATGCATGTGCCGTGACGACTTAGCGTCACGATGAGCCTCTTCTTTTCGGGCTCAACTCTGAGCACGACCATGAATTTTCGGCATCTTATCGACATTCCTGCCTAGCTCGACTCCCGTTGATCAACCAATCGTATTCTCGGCGTCATTCTCAACAGAGATCGGACGAGCGTACGATGACCATCCGACCAGGACCGCACGTAAAGCGTAAGCGCTGTTCTATTCCCACATCGTGTTATCGATTGGCTGCATCACTTGACCTTTATATTCTCGGCCGAGAGGAGACTAGGCTTCCGGCTCGACGATCTCCTCGACTCGCAGAAGGTGGGCGGGAAGAGAGCCGTGATTGGCGGCGCCGGAGGCCATCGACATTCTGCTATCGGAAGAACTGACATTGCGTGAGAACAGCCGTATCAAGACGGCGTTGCGGATGGGCAGGCTCACAACCATCAAAACCTTGGCAGGCTTCGACTTCACCTGCCAACCGTCGCTCGATAGAGATCGCGTCTTCACGCTGGCGCAGCTCGGCTTCATCGAGCGCCATGAAGCTGTTCACTTCCTCGGCCCACCCGGAATCGGCAAAAGCCACCTGGCCACGGCACTGGGCGTCGAAGCCGTCAAGGCCGGCAAAAGCGTCTACTTCACGACGCTTGCCGATCTGATCGCCTCGCTCGCGCGTGCTGAACGGGAAGGCAGATTACAGGAACGTGTCCGCTTCTTCTGCAGGCCGAGCCTGCTCATCGTCGATGAGATTGGATACCTGCCGGTGGTCGCCGGCGGCGGCAACCTCTTCTTCCAACTCGTCAATGCTCGCTACGAGCGCGACGCTATGATCCTGACTTCAAACCGCGGCTTCGCCGAGTGGTGCGACGTTTTTGGCGATCCCGTCGTCGCCACCGCGCTGCTCGACAGGCTCCTTCACCATGCCGTCGTCATTCAGATCGAAGGATCAAGCTACCGCCTGCGACAACATGCGGAACTGATGCCAGAGCCTTTTCGCTCGAAAGCCCTCATCACGCCGCCCGCTTTCGCGCCACCAGAAAAACCACGGGGACGGCCACCGAAAAATGGTCACGCATTCGTGCCGTCTACGTCGGCGTAAGTGGGGAATTTTACTTCGGCACTTTTGGGGAAAATTCGAACGGCATTGACACTTCTTCAAGGCGGATGGTGACGGACCCGATTATGATCTCGGGACGGCTGGCTTTTCCGAAACGGGTGGATCAACGATGACCGCTGCAAATTCTACCGCATCCTCGGGTGCGGGAAGAACCAACTTGCCCTGCCGAGCCATCGTCCGCCAGATGGACAGCTGGTTCGGCTTCAGGCCATGTCGCTCAGCGACCTCATTCACCATCGCACCTGGCCGAAGGCTCTCCGAAATGATCTGCGCCTTAACCTCATCCGAACAATTCCCGTGAACCTCACGTCCAGACTTCCTGATCGTGAGAAGCTCCAATGTACTCTCCATGGAGAAACTCCTGTTGCTCAGTACGCTTACGTGGAAGGCCGCCTTGAGAGATCTCCTGAAACATAGCTGACTGCGGGTATGGACATCTATAGTGAGAGTCAGCGTGAACACCGCCTTGAGATTGTCAACACTGGTCGGAGTGCGGATTTCGGATTAACGGGACAGCGATTTCCGGTAAATCCCGGACAGTCGTTTCACTAAATCGCGGACAGTCTCGCGGGATCGACTTTCGTTCGCCTGGTTGATGTCATTTGTTATTGATTTCGGCGTTTCGCGTTTCGGTCAAGAGCGAGGTTTGCTTTTGCCTCCTCATGCTATCGCCTTCGAGCGCAATTCGGTGAGAGTTGTGAACGATGCGATCGAGGATGGCGTCAGCGATGGTTGGTTCCCCGATCATCTCGTGCCACTGCGCCACGGGGAGTTGGGCGGTGATCAGAGTTGATTTCCTGCGGTAGCGCTCTTCGAAGATTTCCAGGAGATCCAGCCGCTGCTGATCGCTGAGCGCATGGGTTCCCCAGTCATCCAAGATGAGCAGTTGAACACGCGCGAGCTTGTTGACCAATCGAGGGAACCGACCGTCGAGGCGCGCCAGGGCCAAATTCTCGAAGAGACGAGGCATCCGGACATAGAGAACGGAATAATCGAGGCGGACCGCCTGCCGGCCGATGGCACAGGCAAGCCAGGTTTTGCCGGTTCCCGCTTGTCCGGTCAGGATCAAGTTTGAGCCATTCGCCTTGTGCCAGGGAGAGAAGCTGTCTGCGGTCAAGGCCACGATGGGCGGCGAAGTCGATGTTCTCGATGCAAGCGTCGAGGAAGCGCAGTTTGGCGATTGCAAGCCGGTTGGTCAGGCGCTTGTCACCGCGCACGGCCATCTCCCGGTCGAGCATCAGACCCAGCCATTCGTCGCGGTTGAGATCGCTGCCCTCGGGCCGATTGGCCAGTTCACGATAAGCTGCTGCCATGCCGGATAGACCGAGTGCGTGCATCTGGTCGAGGGTTGGATGTGTGAGCATTCAAGTGTCTTCCTTTCTTCACTGGTAATAGGAACTGCCGCGGATGTTGCCATGCGGCGGGGCTGGCTTGACCGGCTCGGCGGCTGGTGGAGCTTGATCAAGGCCGGATTTGAGGATGGTGCTGACGGAGGAATAGCTGGCCGCATTGATCGTCAGCGCCCGATCGCACGCGGCTTCAAGACGCTCAGGTCCGTACCGGCGCGCGAGTGATAAAACGCCTTGAGCGGCGCGGTATCCCTGCTGGGGATGGGGCCTGTCGCGCATCAGCCGTTCGATCAAGATCGCAGCGTTGCGGCCTGCTTGATCAGGCTCGCCGGGGTGGTGTTGGCAATAGTGCTGATGCGTCTTGGGCATGTGTTCGTTGACGGTGACGTGACCAGCCCGCTGCGACGTCCGGCGGTGACTGGCGACGCGTTGGTGATCATGGAAGACCTCGACGATCCGGCTTGTGAGCCGGACATCGACCTGGCGGCCAATCAGGCGGTGCGGCACGGAGTAGAAGGCCTTATCGACCTCGACATGATAGTCGGGATGAACCTTTGCCAATTTCCATTCGGAATATTCGAATGGCGTTGCTGGCAATGGGGCGAGCGCTTCGCGTTCGATCGCCTCGAAGAGTTGATGTCGGGATTTGCCAACACGCCGCATCGGCCGGTTATTGAGATCGCCGAGGAGCTGGCTGATCCGCACGTTGAGATCAACGAGGCTGAAGAAGCGCTCATTCCTCAGTCGCGCCAGGATCCAGCGCTCAACGATCAGAACGCTGCCTTCGACCTTGGCTTTGTCCTTCGGCCGTTTTGGGCGGGTCGGCAGGATCGTCGTGTCGTAATGTTCGGCGAATGCTGCAAAAGTGGCGTTGATAGTCGGCTCGAACCACAAGGGCTTCGCAACGCCGGCCTTGAGGTTGTCGCAGACGATCGCTTTCGTTACGCCACCGAAGAAGCTCAAAGCCCGTTGCTGACCCTCGATCCAGTCTGGCAGCCGTTGAGTGAAGCTCGCATAGGCGAAGGTGTACAAGGGGGCCGGCAGAACCGCGACGAAGATCTGCGCCGGCCGGATCTCGCCCGTCGCCGGATCAATGACGGGGACGGTGTGGCCAGCATAGTCGGTCTGCATCGCCGCGCCGGCAGTGCGGCGATGGCGGAAAGTGGCGCTGGCGCGCTGTTCGAAAGCGGCGAAACGCTCACAGAACCATGTGTATCCCTAACCGTTGGGGTGACGCTCGCGATATTCCTGCCACAACAGCGTCAGCGTCACGCCCTTTCGCTTTAGTTCACTGGCGATCTGGCCCCAGTCGGGCGCGTGCATGTCCTGGGGCGGGCGACCGCGACGATGGAACAGGCGACGCTGCAACACAGCGTACTCGTCAAGCCCAGGCGGCAACGGCCAGCCCGTCAGCCCGGCCTCACGCGCCCGCAGCAGGTAGGTCGAAATGGTCGTTTTGCTGATCTTCAGCCGTTCCGATATCGCACGAACCGAAAGCCCCTGTTCGTGCGTCAATCGCAATATCGATCGAATGTCCTTCACGTCAGTAAGTCTCGCCTGCTTCCGTCTCGCCATTCCCCGCACCTCTCTCAAATCGGGGTCCAGAATGGCAAAACGGCGCGTGCGAAAGTCGATGTTTTAATCGCCGAAAGACTGTCCGGGACTTACCGGAATCGCTGTCCGGGAATTAGCGGAGATGCTGTCCCGGATTTAGTGAAAACGCTGTCCGGGATTTAATGGAAACCCTGTCCGCGAATTACCGAAACCCGCAGCAAATTGTCCGAGGTGATCGAACCGATCGATTACATGCTGAAGCGTTGGGATGGTTTTGCCCGTTTCCTCGAAGATGGCCGGATTTGTCTCACGAACAATGCCGCCGAGGGGCGCTGAGAGGAATTGCGCTCGGGCATCGCCACTGGACCTTTGCCGGTTCCCAGCGTGGGGCCGATCGAGCCGCCATCATGCTCTCCGTCATCACGACCTGCCGTCTCAACGACGTCGACCCAAAGGCATGGCTTGCCGATGTGTTCGCCCGCATCGACGATCTTCCCGTCTCCCGCCTGCACGAACTACTGCCCTGGCAATGGAAGACACACAAAGAGAAGGCTATGGCGGCGGCCGCGTAAACAGCTTCCGGAACAACGCTTCCAAACGCTCCAAGCCTTCATCAGTCAGGATCAATGACTTCGACTTGTTGACTGGGTCGCCGATCATGCCCTTCTGGCGAAGCCGATCCGTCGCTGCCCAGTCGAAACCCTTCCAGGCACAACGCTCGTTATGTAGCGTCAGCCATAACAGCGACAAAACGGCATCGTCGATCTTGTCCTCATCGATCTCTATGAACCGACGTTACCACGCGCGGGCCCAAAATCCCGCGGCCCTGCTCGGATGGATACGTTGCTCGTCCATGAAAGCCCATCACAGATCACGGCGGCAAGGACAACGTGCGAGTGGAACACCAGTTACCGTAAAGCAGCCTCGCGTTGTATAGTGTTCAGGTGACGGACAACTCCACCGGCAGCTGGTTGGAATTTGACGAAGGAGCTGGATATGCGGCGGCTCCGGCACTGGCGAGGAAACCTTCGCGCGCGCCGTGCCGATCATTGAAAAGGCATGCCGTTCGGCATCGACCCGCAGGCCTATCTCGCCGATGTGCTCGACCGCATCCACGATCATAAGATCAAAAGACTAACCGCTCCCCTGGAATCGGTCACCTGCTGCCATCACCTGCGCCGGGTCCGCCTAATGGCCACCATCACATACGTCTTCACCGTCAACCATCAAAGCAGCGAAACGCTCATGCCACATCGCCGAGCTGGTGAAACGGGCCATCGCTCGGTAATCTACTACGCCGGCGCACAATCGCTGATAAATTTGGCTGATTAACTTAGCACTGTCGCGGAAACGTTCAAGTACAACCGTTTCAGGGTAGGCCGCGAGGTGTGGTATACCACTCGCTATTACCGGCAATCCGAAGTATAGATACTCGTAGATCGCAACCGGGTCGACGGCACGAATCCTAGGACCGTCAACGAATGGTATTATGGCGAGGTGCCAGGAAGCGGCAACCTCTGCCCGCCTATCACCAGGAATGATTCCTATTAGCTTAAGATTCGGAAGGTCTCTGCAGCGCTCTAGAACCCATCCTGGCTCGCCATAACCAGCGATTTGCAGTTCGATGTTGGGATGACAGGTGGCCAGTTCAATCACCCCAGGCCAATCGAACCACTCATCCGTAAGATGACCGAAATATCCAACTACAACTTTCCCATTCTGGGATTGGTTCCGGTTGGAAACGAAGTGCTCACGATAGTTTATCGTCCCCAGGCCATTTGGAACGCACACAATATCGGGACGTAGGCGCGAAAATTTCGCGATAAGTACGTCCGATACCGCAACTACTCTGTCACTTGACTGGATCGCCCTCAACTCAATATCTTCATGCCACCAAGCCGCCTGGCCGACTTCATTGAGTTCTTCCCAGTCGTCGATGATGTCATAGATTGCCTTTAGACCAAGCGACTGAGCCAAGGGGATAAAATCGACAAACTCGCTGCTTGGCCGCGTTAGAAGATAAACCCCTTCGGCTTCTACAGCCGCCTCACGCACCACTTGCTCGAGAAAATCGAGATCAATGCGGCCGATCTCAAGGACGGAGCCGCCAAACATGCGCCCTCTGTGGGTCGATTCTGGCTCCCGTTCCCGTTCAGAGACCACGAAAATCACGAAGTAGCCTGCCGTGGCAGCTTCCTTCGCCATTGCAACGGCGCGCTGATTGTACTCGGGCTTGAATTCAAATTCGGAATTCACAACGAAAAGCCCTTGTCGCAACCCAGTTTTCACCAGATGACAACCGAGACGAAGCCCCACGCTGATATCATATGGCCGGATTTCTAAACAACGTCTGGGAAACCCTCCGGTCCCATTGCTAGACGAGGGGCGATCAGCCACGCTTGTATCCGCATGTTGCAATATAACAGCGGCAGAAGCCAAATCGGCACCGAATGTTTCCTGAAATGACCCTGTTGTTCTTAAATTATACTTTGCTTCCATTAACGATTTTCGTACTAGCTCTAACTCGCGTCTAGCATCACGGTCCGACGCCAACAGAGCCCTCGCCGTCATCAACTCAGTCGAAAGCCGCGTAATTTCTGAATGCAACCTCAAGGTATCAATGGAGCTCTGAGCAATAGTGTCCGGAGATGCATATCTATTATCAACCATTTTACTCACCCAGCTAAAGTGTACCTCGTATTATATTAGCGATTGCCTGAGCCGACCTGCCATCACCATAAGGGGAAATACTACGGGACATCTCCATATAAGCTGATTCGTCGTCAAGCAAGCGATTAGCCTCCGTAACTATCACGTCTTTTTGTGTCCCAACCAGTTTAACAACTCCAGCCGAAACGGCCTCTGGCCTCTCAGTGACTTCGCGCATGACGAGAACGGGCTTGCCCAACGAGGGCGCCTCTTCCTGAACACCACCCGAATCAGTCAAAATCAGGTGAGACTTCGTCATCAAAAAGACCATCTCCATATAGCTCACAGGATCAATGAGGTGTATGTTGGCGCTGCTTTGCAATACCTCGTTTACCGTTGCTCTCACAATAGGGTTGAAGTGCACTGGATAGACGACTTGAATGTCAGGTCTTCTCGCAAGCTCCAGCAACGCCGTGCAGATTGAGCGAAGTCCTTCCCCCAAGCTTTCTCGTCGGTGACCGGTTACCAAGATCATTCTCTTGTCATTTGAAAGGAAGTCGGGACGTTGGAACCCTGAATCGGCGCGGTCTAGCTTTGCTTGAGCATAAAACAGCGCATCAATTCCCGTGTTTCCCGTGACATAGATCTCTCCCCGCACTGATTTTTCACTGAGGAGATTGTCCTTCGCTTGGGATGTTGGAGCATAAAGCTGCTTTGCGACCGAATCTATGAATACCCGGTTCATTTCTTCGGGCCACGGCTGGCCGTAATTTCGCGTTCTAAGGCCGGCCTCGACATGGCCGATAGGAACTTGCGAATAAAAACAGGCGAGGGCCGTAGCCATTGCGGTTGTCGTGTCACCATGCACGAGGACTAAGGCTGGCTGCACCTTGCTTAAAAGGTCGGTAAACTCCGCAAGGATTTTCGCAGTAAGTTCGGCCAGAGTTTGGTTCGGCGTCATCACGTTAAGATTGACGTCCACTTTTTCGTCAAAGAACGCAAGCACCTGCTCTAACATTTGTTTGTGCTGCCCAGTCGAAACTGAAAGCACATTACAAAAGCTCTCAGCGCGGAGCTGTTTCAGGACTGGAAGCATCTTGATTGCCTCCGGGCGAGTCCCAAAAACAACGACTACCGTTTTGTTCACGTCACCAATCCCCAACCATCAAGGAAATAAGATAGAGGTCATGGAAGACCCTCAGCGGTTTCTGGTAACCGAATGGAATGCCTGAAAGAATCCCCGCTCAACTCATCATTCAGGCCTAAGGCGTTCTCTTCTTCTAGCTTATCTAATACTTCAATCACATTCGCGGCGGAACCCTCCGTGCGTCGGACCATATTCGCAAAAATTGAAGCGAACCGCCGGCGCGCTAAGGCGGCTCTGGTCGAGCGGACAGCAAGGAGAGAATTCAGCTTGGAAATCGAAGGTGCTACCGGAAACGGGGGGGGCGCAGGCGGATCTAAGAGCTCCACTGCTGTTGGCGGTCTAGTGTCTGTCAGCCCGCGGCCGGTGCAATTTGCATAAGTTAGGGCGTCAATGTTTTCGAATGTTGCGAAGGTGGCAAGCTGGGAACCACAAACAAGTACCGACCTACTCGCCGAAAGCGCCTCCAACACCACGCGCCCTTCGCCGACTATCAAGTCGTACTCCGGTATTCTGGATCTAAACCAATGGTCAGCTCCCAGGATCCGAACATACTCTCCGACTTCCCGAGCGCTTTCGCTGACGTCGCGCAACAACGGACCATCACCAAAAATGTCCAGTTGGATTTGGGCTGGGCAGTCCTTCATTAGATCGAAAAGTTGGTAGAGGCCCTCGCATTTTCCGTGATCTAGACGTGCAGCAAAAGCGGCCTTCAAGGGCGAAAACCCACTCTTTTGCCGCACCGGCGACTTCGGACAATGTTCGATTGCCGATGCGTTAGAAATTGTTAGCAATCTTCTTACCACGCCAACCGACCGCGCACGTTCCTCCACCTCTTTAGACACGGCTATAGTGCGGTCAACGAGCGTGGTAATGACATCGTTGAAAGTTCGCCTGCCCTTACCAATCCAGGGGACCCAGATAGGCCCGTGGATCGTGTGTACGTGCACTCCCGTCACCATACATGGCGCCGATGCGACGGCAATCGCAGGCCATGGCGTGTGTGTATGAATGATGCTACGGTCGTTTCGACCCAAGACACGCCCTAGAAACTCATGGAATTCCACAAGTTCTCGGTAAGTACATACCAAATTCGGGCTGACCGGTAGCTCGATTACACCTCCGCCCCAGTACTTCGGAACGTTTGCCTGCAGGCCGCGCGGTATGGCAATTACATGTTCAACGCTGCGATCCAGGCGGCGAATTGCCTCTAAACGTGACTCCAAGCCTCCCAGGCCGATTGACTCCAGAATATGTACATGAACGGCCACTGACACGGGATGTTTCCTTTCCAACCTCCGTTCTCATCATCAACTTGTTGGAAATTGGCGCGGGACTGCTCCCGACGAATACCAATTTCGCAACTCGGCACTCCGAGTCCGAACTCAACAGCCCGCGAGGGCGATCGCTGCCAACCCGAGCTCAGCAACTTCTGAAACTTTTGAGTAACTCCGGCAGCACTCAAAAAGAGATGAGAATCGTCCAGATATGAGGATTCAAATGCAGATCACCCATTTCTTCACCTGAAGTTTTGATAACTTGGAGAGTGTAACACCGCGCTCAGGAAATCGCTGAGTTCAGGCTCTAAGAAATCCGTCGTGAAGCTTTTGGCAACTGATTGACGCGCCGCGTCGCCGGTTTCGGCAAGTTTCATTGGATCATCCGCTAGTCTGCTCAGAATTTTGTACCAATCATCGGATCCGGCAGCGATGTAGCCACTAAAACCGTCTTTGACTGCAAGATCAAACTCAGAGATCTTTGACGCCACCACGGTAAGTGATACCGCACCAGATTCAACGAATTTAACCGATGATTTGCATTCGTTAAACGGCGTGTCTTCCAGCGGTACAAGCAGAACGTTATGGTTCTCCAATTCACTCATCATCGCATCATATCGAAGTAAAGGTAGACTTCGCACGTTCGGAAGTGCCAACAAACGTTCGGAACTTTGCACAGCTCCGAGCAATGTCAACTTAACACCGGGCCGGTCAACCAACAACTGATATAGAACATTCTCAACTATAGAGAAGTCCGATTTGTGTGACTGTGTTCCAGAAGCGTATATCATTCTAAGTTGTCCAAACTCCCGTTCTGGAGCCTTGACATACTTCGCCGGTAGCTTGTTTCGATAGACTACCGCACTTTTCCTGTAACGTTTTTCGAACGCCTTCTTGAGCGCTGGGGTTGAAACAACGAACCCATCCATCTTATGCATAAAATCGTCATATGATTGCGCGACGAACGTTGCCTCTTTTTTATCCCATTCGCCGCCCTTGACCGAGCCGACGATACCTATCTGATCCGGGAGAATTAGATCGTCCATTTCGCCTATACAATAAAGCCCTCGGCTCTTTGCCATGGCGTAAAAGGTCCCAACGTGTCCCTGAGCCTCAAAGCAACGCTGGAAAACGACTGCGGATGCTTTGGAAATGAACGTTTCTGCGATGCCCACTGGTGTGCTTGCGTGCATAACAACTGTTTGGTAGCCGACCTTATTCAAGGATTCTGCCAACCATAGCGCTCTATATCGCGTCGACGCGTTACTAAGACCCGCCGCGGTAACAATAACGATATTACGCAACGTAGCCCCAGTAAGAACTTTGGGCTCAAAATATTCGTTCGTTGGCCCTGCGGTGTACTCGACATCCAGCGTTGCTGGCAGCAGGTTTTGAGTCGCGAGAAACTCGTGATGGCCGCCAAGTTTGACCTGCACACCGTTCAACATCGCATGTGCTAAAGGACTTTCGGTTCGCACCAGTCTTTCGAACAAAGCAAAAAAATAGTCCCGCGAAACTTGCTGAGGGAAAAAGTCAGCAAGTGCACCTGAAAGATACTCGAAGTAGCAACGGGCACCAAGCTGAAGAGCCAATGCCGCAGTAAACTCGGTTGAAAGTGGATGTGTCACAGCCTTTAGCGCGGGCAGGACTTTCCCCGCCTCATTTCGCGTCAGTCCGCTTGCAGAAGGTTCCCCTGCGGAGAAAAGTAGTTCAAATAGCGTTGTATGAGACTCCACGAACGACGCATAGTAGCTTGGATCGCCACAATCGAACAGGAACGACCTGTGTTTAACGCTTTTGCTGACACGATCACGCGAGCCGACATAACACCCACTTACCGTTACATCAGAGCCAATCTCAGCAACAAAACGCTCCAGTCGAGATTGTATGTTCAGTAACCACCCGACGTCTACTACAAGAAATTTTCCACATTTCAAAAGGCCATTTTGCGTCAGGTAGTCCTTTAGTAGAGCTCTATTTAAAGCCGCTGCCGAGAAGATGGCGTCAGACAAGCTTCTCATAAGCTTTGCGGCTTCAGCGAGATGGCTCCAGTTCGGTACAAAGTCTGGTCCAGCGAAGTATTCTCTTACCTTTTTTGCAATGGCGCGATCATTGGGATCCAAGCCCGCCTTGGTAAGAAAATAGGCTATTGGCTTTACACCAAGATGCAAACCTTCCAATAGAAAATAGACATCGTTCGATGATAGTTCGCGCTCAAAAGTCGCAGGAACCACAGTTGCTCGTGACAAATGCAGGTAGTGCGAAACATATTTTCCCGAGGCGATATCGTCCTTAAATAGTCCATCAAATGCGTCTTTTATAATCCGACCATCACGAGCCATAAAAACGATCTCGGAGAGACCAGTTTCATCTGCTGTCTGCTTGACGAAAAGCGCCATCATTGCGGAGAGGGGGCCCGTGACCTCAAACCCGAGACGCGTAAAAAACGAGGCCGTCGCTCCGATCGGGGTCTTGCGCCAGAGCTTTAATGATTGTTCAGACAAACTAGCCCAGAGACGTCCGATTTGAGATAGACTACTGACGACACCAGGATCCAGAACCGACGCGCGCTCTTCGTACAACGCGGGGAAATGAAAAGCTTTTAGTCCGGCCAAACGAGCCATGTCGACATCACTATGCCGGTTGTCGCCAAAATGGATAATCTTGTCAGGAGCGATCCCGATTTCGTTTGCGCTCGCCTTCAGCAATTCATACATCCGGCCGCTTTCTTTCTTTCTTCCTGTAACGGACGAGAGAAAGAAGTGATCCCAATGCATGTAGCCATTCTTGCGTAGAATGCTCTTGATCGTATCTGCATCCAAGTACATGTCGCTAGCGATAAATATCTTCTTCTGCTTCTCCCTAGCGTAATTGTATAGCAATTGCCCTGTTGGATGAGCAACGGAGACAGATACCTCCATTTCCTTTTCTATCTCGGAATTTTTAAAGAACGCCATTTCCGCATAGATTTGATCGATATCAACGTCGTCGCGACTTCCGCCGTGCGACATCAAAACCCGTCCCGCGGTTTCCATTCGCTCCGGGAATAGTTTTACGGGAGCCGCCTCTTGGCGAGTGTGCCGGAACTCAACTAAATCGAAAACGATCTCCGGTTGGCTGAGCCGACGCGTGACCAAAGTGTCGAAGATGTCGAAAGAGACGATTTCGGATCGGTCGATCCACCGTAGGGCACGATGAAGCCAAGTCGAATCCGGGTCCAGCGTAAAGTCCGGATATAGTGCTATTATTCGCCGAGCAGCGCTGTCGACGCTATATTTGGAGAATGCTCTTTCCTTAGCCTTAGAACCTAGAGCTACGCGGTGAGCATCATCCTCGAGCAACTCCCTGACCTTTGCAGCCATTTGCTCAACATTTAGATAGTCTACAACAATGCCCGCATCCTGCTCTACGAAACTATGCATTCCACCCGCGCGCTCATCAAAGCACACAACTGGTAGGCCAAGTTGTGCGGCTTCCAAACAAACCAAGGGGAATGGATCCTCGCGAGAGGGCAGCAGAAATACATGCCCCTGCCGGAAATAGTCGCTTGGGACATCTTTGGGACCAAGCCATTTTACGACATCGCTAACGCCGCGCCTCGAAATTTCCAGTTCGGGATCGGGTCCACTCTCACTGGCAGATCCGATCCAATACATCTGAAAGTCCAACGTCGTTGTAAGCTTCAACGCCGCGCCTACTTCACAGAAAATATCGAAGCCCTTTCGACTTTCAACCGTGCCACAGCCTAAGATGATACGTGCTCCGCCCAACCGCTCGACTGAGTTCGTCGGCAAGCTCGGCGCCACGAATGGCGGCAACAAGTTAATGCTATCGGCGAGCACTCCACGAGAGCGCAAACAAGTCACTGACGCCTCGGACACTGCAATGTATCTATTTGTTCTTTCCTTCAATGCCGCAAAGGACTTCTCATAGAGAGCGAACAGGTTTTCCATTTCGTGGACGTGAGTTAACACTTCAGCGTCAAGAAAATCAAAAAGATGGATGTAGTGCCCAGCCGCAATCGTATTTGCGTAAATGAGGCCGACCCTATCTCCACAAAACTCTCGAAGATTGCGTTCGAACGAGCTCCCATGATCTCCATCCAGATGGAAACACTCGCCAAGTGCCTCAAATTTGTCGGACCACGCGCCCCTAGAGCCAATGACGATACGGAATGAAACGCTGGTGTTTCGAGAAACCCACTCGATCAGGTTGAGCAATACCCGCGGGGCGCCGGTGCGGGAAGATTCGTGAGAAAGAAAGATTACGGTGGGGCCCTGGGCGCCCACGCCAAGATCATCCGCAGGCAACTGAACCGCGCCGACTTTTCGCCCTTCTGCACGCCCGAAGTTGATCCAATGCAGCAACGGGTTCATGCCCACAGCAGCTACATCCGGGTTTTGTTTGAGGTAATACGGCACGTCGAAAGTTGGGTTCGGCCAACGACCCTCCCTCCAACCTCGCTCACAAAAATGTGAGACGGTGTCAACGCCACTCAGACCGAGTTCCGGATATCTTGACAAATAAAAGTCTTTGTCAAATAGGCCGCTCCCGGAGATCGCCGTACTTTCTTCTGTAGAATCAGCAACCTGCTTTTTGCTGCATTCTGCGAAGCTGATGGCCGAGTTCCGCAATGCCTCTGCTACGACAATCGCTCGCCCCTCGGTTCTGCCGTGCTGAAGATAATGAAGCAAGGGATTCGCTCGCGCAACCGCTACGTCGGGGTGCATAGCGAGATAGCCACGCGTCGAGAATTGTGGTCCTGGATCTCTACCTTCGGTAAACCCGTGCATACAATAGTGTAGCAGAGGCTCAATGCCCGAACGTTTCACATCCGGATATTGCTCCAGGTACCAATTGGGATCAAACAAGCTATTTGGTCGACGTCCTTCTTTGAAGCCATGCCTGCGGTAGTGACGCCAGGGCTCAATGCCGCTTAGCCGTACATCACCATTCATTCTCAGGTAGAAATCGCGATCAAAAAGCGCCTTGGCGTTTGTTTGGAACCGTTGGAATAGTGACGGAAGACGTCCGAACCTTCGCTTCATAAGAATTTCCATTATTTATCGACCGCATTCTACTAAATAATTCGAAGAAGATATTGCCCATAGGCCGTTTTCTCATACCTACGTCCTATCCTTTGGACGTCGGACTTGGATATTAAGCCCCGCAGATAAGCGACCTCTTCCAGGCATGCGATTTGTGTTCCTTGTCGGTGCTGGATGGTCCGGACGAACTCAGATGCTTCAAGAAGACTGTCGTGGGTACCCGTGTCCAACCAAGCGTAACCTCGCGCCATGGTTTCAACGAACAACTCGCCCCTTCTCAAATACTCTATATTGACGTCTGTAATTTCGTACTCTCCCCGGGGAGACGGCGTCAATTTCTTCGCAATTTCGATGACGCTATTGTCGTAAAAATATAGTCCCGTAACCGCAAAGTTCGATTTTGGAGCGTTCGGCTTCTCCTCTAAGGAAACCGCGCGTCGATCCGTATCAAGTTCTACAACCCCATACCGGCGCGGGTCCTCGACTTCGTACGCAAAAACCGTTGCGCCCACCGTGCGATCCCGGGCTCGTGACAACATATCTTCCAGCCCGGCTCCAAAAAAGATATTGTCACCTAGTATCAAGCAAACATTGTCGCTTCCAATAAATTCTTCGGCGATTACAAATGCTTGCGCCAAACCATCTGGGGACTCTTGAACGGCATATGTGATTGTGATTCCCCAATCGGATCCATCTCCCAGAAGTCTTCGATAGCTTTCGACAAACTCTCCTGCGGATATGACTAGCACGTCTGCGATACCGGCCTGTATCAAAGTCGACAAGGGGTAATAAATCATCGGCTTGTCGTATACAGGCAACAGTTGCTTGTTCACAACAAGTGTTGCTGGATAAAGCCGCGACCCCGCGCCCCCGGCTAGTATTATCCCCTTCATATCTGTTCTTCCTCTTATTTGGCAGAGCGTCGTAGTGAAGCGAGTACCGATTCAAGAGCCATGCGCCAGTCGCGCGGAACGATTCCGTAGTCTGAGGCTATCTTATGTACCGACAGAACCGAATTCTTTGGCCGGTGAGCCCTGAGCGCAAACTCGTGCGTCTGAACCGGCACAACATCGACTGAATCTGCTACGTTTCCTTGCCTAAATATCTCGCGAGCAAAGTCGTACCAAGTTGCCATGCCCGCGTTAGCGAAATGATATGTGCCCGTTGGAGCGGATTGGCAGTCAAGTAAGGCGAGAGTGAGTCTACTCAGGACCTCCGCGAGATCTGCGGCGCTTGTCGGACAGCCTTGCTGATCGTTGACAACACGAATCTTTCCCCCTTGCTCTCGGAGCCGGAGCATTGTTTTGACGAAGTTACTACCGTGTTCGCTATACACCCAAGACGTTCTGACGATGACGTGAAGAGGATTTCCAGACCGCACAGCCTGTTCGCCCGCCGCCTTAGATGCTCCGTATGCATTAAGGGGGACCACCGGATCGTCCTCTGCATATGCCTCACCTTTTTCTCCGTCGAACACATAGTCTGTTGAAACCTGAATTAGCGGAATCGATTGTTTTTTTGTCGCCTCGGAGAGCGCTGCCGGCGCTAATGCATTTACTTTCCACGCCGCCAAGAAATCGTCCTCCGCCCGATCTACTCCAGTATAGGCAGCCGAGTTGATAACCGCGCAAAAATCTCCCGCTGAAATGTAACGGGCGATGTTGTCACAATCACTCAGATCCAATTCCTGCCGCGTTGGCGCAACCAATTGGACATCTTCTGGCCAAATACTACGAAGTAGTTCGGTGCCAACTTGCCCTGTACCACCGGTAACAAGAATCCGCCGCTTGCTCACGAGCCCAGACCTCGCCGCCTAACGGCCTGACTGCGATCAAGAATCTCTCTCCACCAATCGCGGTTGCTCAAATACCAGGCCACCGTCTTCTCTATTCCGCTTTCGAAGCTTTCGACTGGTGTCCACCCGAGTTGGCCGCAAATCTTGGCTGCATCGATCGCATATCTTTGGTCGTGACCAGGGCGATCGGAAACGTATGTGATCTGCTCGGTATAAGAGTGCGCATCATCGCGCGGTCGCAAGCGATCCAAAATTGCACACACCGTCGTCACGACATCGATGTTGCTTCTCTCTGAGCTACCGCCAACGTTGTATGTCTGCCCAGGGATCCCCTTCTCAAATACGCATTGCAGGGCACGAACATGGTCCTCTACATAAAGCCAATCGCGCACATTCGAGCCATTTCCGTAGACCGGAAGCGGTTCGCCGGCGAGTGCCTTGACTATCATCAGCGGAATGAGCTTCTCGGGGAAGTGGTAAGGTCCATAGTTGTTCGAGCAGTTGGTAATGAGAACGGGCAGGCCAAAGGTGTGCCCCCACGCGGAGACGAGATGATCCGAACCCGCCTTGGAAGCCGAGTAAGGCGAACGGGGATCGTAGGGCGTCGTTTCGGTGAAGTAGCCGGTTTCTCCCAGCGATCCGAAGACCTCGTCTGTTGAGATGTGGTGGAAACGGAACTGCAGCCCGCGCTCCTCTCCAAGCTTTCGCCAGTAGTCGAGCGCAGCGGCCAGCATTGTGTAGGTGCCGACGATGTTCGTTTGGATAAAGGCGCCAGGACCATCAATCGATCGGTCGACGTGAGATTCGGCTGCCAAGTGCGTAATTACATCGGGTTGAAAGTCGCCGATGGCGGCCGCCACAACTCGCTCGTCGCAGACGTCGCCCTGCTTGAAGCTATATCTCGACGAAGCAGCGACGGATGACAGAGAAGTCAGGGTGCCGGCATAAGTCAGCTTGTCGAAGTTCAGAACTTCATGTTCCGTGTTTTCGATGAGGTGCCGAACCAAGGCCGATCCAATGAAGCCAGCGCCGCCGGTGACGAATATACGCATGATCGATTCCTCTAAAATTATACTTCGACCAATTCGAGCGGAGTCCCGTCATAGTCGAACGGACTATCGAAATCGCTGAGCAGCTGCTGCTGCCCGTCCTTCGGACTCAACATCGGACCAACCCCTTGCGGCAGTGGCCACTCGACACCGATCGCTGGATCGTTCCATAAGATGCCCCCATCGTTCTGCGGCGAATACAAATTGGAGACTTTGTATGTTACTTCCGTAGACGGATCCAATGTGACAAACCCATGAGCAAAGCCCACTGGAACATAAAGCTGATGGCCATTTTCAGCGGAGAGTTCGGCGCCGACCCAGTGCCCGAAGGTCGGTGAATTCCGGCGGATATCCACTGCAACATCGAACATTCGACCCCGGATGCAACGAACAAGCTTAGCCTGTGCAAAGGGCGGTGTCTGGAAGTGCAGGCCTCTCAGAGTCCCAACGGGAGCCGAAAGTGAATGATTGTCCTGAACGAACCGATCGCCGATGCCGTAACCGGCAAAAGCCTTCTCATTGTAAACTTCAGTGAACCATCCGCGATCGTCGCCATATCGTTTGGGACGAAGCAACACAACCTTGGAAGTCATTACAAATACCTTATGTGAAAAGGCCCGGGCTCCTAAACCCCACCAACCGCGCGACGAACCTACACTTGTCGCCCTTCAAGAACTTCAAGACCCGTATCCGCTGCCGTCGTCATTTGCAATACTGTTTGGTGCATCGCGCCTGCAACCCTGCGACGCAATTCGTCGTCATCAACAAGTTGAAGGATGACCTCGCGCCAGGCATCTGCAGCATAGGGAATCCGCAGTTCCTCGGTATCACGGGACCAGCCGTATGCAATGCTTTCCGAAAACACCCCGGCCGCCTTGTACCGGGCCGCGTCGATCCGCTTCGTCGGCGAACGGCTTTCGTTCACGTGTGAAGGAGAGAGCGGAACAAGCATAATATCGATACGTCGGGTGTTCGCGTCCGCCAAATACTCAGCCCAAGGCATTGGCTCCCGGATCTGCACCCGGTCCAGACCGTGCCAGATTGCCTTGGCACGGCGATCCGCAAATACTTCGAACCGGGCGCGTGGCCGTGCGCGCAGAACTTCGGCAATGATTGGCCGAAGAAACCGATGCTCCTCGAGATGAACTCCGGTCGCATGATACCCAATCAAGACATCTCCGTTTGACTGACAATGCCAATCACCATCACTCCCGTCCCCCCTCCAAAGTTCCTTCGCCGGCGCTGGCGGCAAGATTATTGCCTCCACCCTCGCCAGTCTGGACGCAAGGTGCGGTGTCGAGGCCCAGACGATATCGAGATTCCGGTTCAGTCGGCGAAGCGGCCAGAGGGCGCGGTACCAAAGGAACAGCCGGTAGAGGAAGTCCGCGTCCTTGCCTGTAACAACAGCGGGGATGTCATCATCGAGGAACAGCCCCACGCCGGAGAGATGCTTTGCATTGCTCTCGATCCAGCGCAAGACCGAGGGAGAAGCATAGCGGCAAAGGACGACGAAGGCCCCATCGGCGTTCAGTGCCGGTGTATCTCGACCCCGGATATCGGCCACCTCATATGGTGGCATGCCTGGCGCCTCAAGACGAGCCGCGAGATAATAGTCGAAGGTCGGGTTCGGTATGCGACCGAAAACGATGATCCGCTTCACCGGCCGCCGCGGGCTACCGGTAGCCCCCTGCCGAAGTCGAGGTTGCGGCAATCGCCGCTCGATCCAGCGGGCCAAACGTTCGCGCACGCGCGTCAAACGCTGGACCTCGGTGCCAGACTTCTCGGATAGGCTTCGAGAACGAATTCTTCGGCAATCAACGAGAGGTTCGGATTGTAATATGGATCGGATTTCAAGGTGTCGCTCCAGCGCTCGTGCATGGCTCGTTCTTCGCGCGCGAAGCGCTGAAGTTTTTGTGGCGTGTCATCGGCTCCACGCGAAACGCTCTCTCTATGCAACATTGCCGCTGCCGGGGTCCAGACAATACGCAGGCCCGCTTCCCGAACTTTCAAGCAATAGTCTACATCGTTGAAGGCGACCGCGAGCTTTTCTTCGTCCATGCCGCCAAGGCCGAGCCAGAGTGACTTGCGTGTCAGCAGACAGGCCGCAGTCACCGCCGACATGTCCCGGCGTTGACTGAGAAGCGCCCTATCACCCCGCCCTTTCGGGTCAAGAAAGTGAAAGCTGTGCCGGGCAACCGTGCCGGCGCCGAGCGTAACGCCGCCGTGCTGAACGAACCCGTCCGGGAACAGTAGCAAGTTGCCAACGGCTCCAACCGTCGGATCATCGAGCTCCCCCGCCAACTGCTCCAACCAGTGAGGGCCGATGGGTTCCACGTCATTGTTTAAAAGAAGGATGAGGTCGTGCCGCGCGGCATCGACGCCGATGTTGCATGCCCGAGAGAAGTTAAAGGCGCCTAGAAGCGGTATCCGGCGGATTAGCCCGGCCTGCTCGTACCGGCCAAAGAGCGCCAGCGTGGCCAGTTCGACGCTTTCATTGTCGATGACGAGAATATCCAGGTCCGCTGGCGCCGTGTGTTCGAAGAGACCCTTCAGGCACGCTTCGAGCAGATCGGCCCTGTCGCGCGTCGGTATGATAACGCTGACTGCCGGGCGTTCCCGCTTCGGCTGCGTAATCGTCGCGCACTCTGCTCGACGGCGACATGACGGCCCGGAATGAAGGAGAACCTCTGGCAGATGCAATATCCTTCCTGCCTGAGTTCGGCAGACGGCGAGAGCAATATTGGCACCCGATGTGCGTTCCAGGCAAACGTCCCTGGGGATGTAGATCAGACGAAAGAGCGCCCCTTCGAGCGGAAGCCATCCGGAGACAGCAAGCGGCTCGTTCCAGGCCGGCTTGAAGAAGGGGTTCAGGCGCCTGCCGCGTCTATCAATATGGTCCTCGTCGGAATAGACGACCGCAACATCGGCTGACAAGGTAAAAGGTCGAGCCAGCCTCTCCAGGGCATTCGGCGCAACCCGCATGCCCGCCGGTAGCCGCATCCAAAGGAGGTCGTCGACAGCTTCACTGCTGTTCACCATCATCGTCACGTCCGCTGCAGGCATCTCACGAAAATCGCGCCAGGTCTGCGCTGCAAGCGACATCCTGGTTTCGGCGGCGGCAGCGCTGTCCCTGCCATCTATCGAAACGAGGATATGTGGCCTTCGCGGCCAGTTGCGGGGATCCTCCCGGTTCGCGTGCAACGCCGCCAGCGCCTGGGCCTCAATCCAGTCTTGATAGTCAGGAGCCGAAAGCGAATCGTATTGTCGCACGAAGCGAAACTCTGCCCCTTTCCTGTTGCCCGCGAGAAAGAGTGAAATGATCTGCAGCAGGATCAACGTCCGCCGCAAGGCGATGAGAACGGCGACCTCGATCAATGACATCCGTCGCATCGTAATCTGCGGCTCAATCCCTGCCTTGTTGTTTGCCGTTGCGTCATCGACGAGCAAGGTCATCGCCCGCAACTGCACCGGCATCCAGCCGTAGAAGCGCCCACGGCCTCGCCCGTCAATGAGGAACGAGCGGAACACCGTGTCGGGCGTCCGGCCTTGGCGCCTCAGCGCAAGCCGCGGCCGACGCCCGAGGCGATGGTCGGGATCGCGCACCAGCAGTGTCACCGGGCGGTCAGCGTAATGCCCCGCACCATGCTTCATCGCAACGCTGAATTCATCCTGCGATGGCTCGACCATCTGATCCCATCCATCAACCGCCTGGAGCGGTTTCACATCTCAGTCGAGCCATCCATTCGCAGAAAAGTCGATAGCAAACAACGAAATCGACAGCCGCACCGGTTCAAGTCAGGGCCCCTTTAAGGCAACCCGCCGACACGAGAACGCCTCAGTCGGCCGACGACCCTTCAGCCAAACCCGCTGCACCTGCCGCCTTTCGCAGCTTCAGCGCTGGCGCCTCACCTTCGAAAATCTCCACCCGCCGATCATAGTTCGGCGCGACGGTTCCCATCACGCGGTCCCAGAACGAGAAATAGTTCGCGTAGTTGTATTTGAATTCAGCGTGGTGCTGGTCGTGGTAGGTGGTGCAAAGCATCGGCGAAGGATACCGCGCCGTGCGTGACGCGAAATATTCGAAGCCGGCATGGCCGAAGGTGCCGTTGATCTGATCGAACAGGCGGTGGGCCAGAAGGATGATCGGCGGGAACGGCACGAGAAACGTGATGACGGCGTAGTAGCCCTGGCTCATGGCGGTATCCACCAGGCCAATCGAATCGTTGCTCCAAGCCGTCGGCGCGACGCTGCGGTGATGCAGGAGGTGGTACTCATAAAAGAGCTTGGTGTGCAGCAGCCGGTGGGCGAAATAGAACCAGGCGTCGAAGAGCACCATGCAGAGCACGAAGAGCGGAACGGCCGTCCACCAACTGAACTCCCAGGGCGAAAACAGCGTCCATCCCTTGTACTGGACGAAAAGGCCGATCGCGACCGACGTGCAGGTGACAAGGATCGAGGCCATGCTCTGGCGGATCTCGATGGCCTTGCGCTTCTCGCCGCGCCGCCCCTTCTGAATGCGGCGCTCGGGGTTGCGGTCGTTGAGCCAGGTGATGCCGTAGCCGAGTATGAAGTACAGCGCCACCGTCGCTGCATAAATCGCGGCCAGCAAGCCGACAAAGGTGAGACTGTCCTGAAGAAGGGCGCTCAAATCGTGATCCGTTGCGGAAAGAAAGTTGAACTGGCGCGTGGACTATACCAAGCACCCTCCTCCGCGCAAGCCGTCAGGCTCTAGCCGCGCTCGAGTTCGGCCAGAAATGCCCGCAATTCCGCGCCGTCAATGCCGACGAGGTGACCCTCTTGTGGGTAGCTGCCGGAGCGCACATCCTCGACAAACTCCGCGAACGCGGCGATCCGTTCGCGCTGGAGCCGGTCGTATTCGGCGCCAAAGTTGCGATAGGTCTTGGCGTGGCGCGGCACGTGGCCGCGATTGCTGCCGAGCACGTCGGCAGCAAACAGATATTGGGCGTCGCAGCCTGCCCCCGCTCCCATCGAAAGCATCAGCATCGACGTTCTGGCACTGATCGCCCCTGCGACATTTCCCGGAACAACCTCGATTTCTGCAGCGAAGGCGCCGGCGTCCTCAAGCGCCTTGACCTGCCGCCAGATCTCGAGTGCACTCGCGGCCGTCTTGCCGACGGCACGGAAACCGCCGGTCCAGGTGGCCTTGGAGGGGATGAGACCCACATGGCCGCAGACGGGAATGCCCTCCTCGCGCATCCGCCGGACGGTGGAAAGCCCCGCGGCACAATAGACCGCATCGCCGCCGGCCTTCAGCGCCTTGAAGGCTGCACGCATATAGTCTTCCGCCGTGACGTAGTCGCCGTATTCGAGGCCCGGAAAGGCAAAACAGGTCGGCGCCACCTCACGAAACTCCGGTCCTAAGAGCGTCGGGGGAACCGAAACGAGGTCGATGCCGGCGGCTTCTGCCGCTTCGGCTTCATCCAGCGTTTCGACACGCAGCATGGTGAGCTGGCGCTTGCCCTTCATCGACAGGAGATCGGCAACGGTCGGACGGTGGCTTTTCATGAGACGGCTCCGGAAATCATGGAAACAGGACGAGATTTGCCGCTCGCGCTAGGCGGCGAGGAGTGTTTTGAGCTTGGTTTCGGGCGAGATGAGCGCCTGCTGATCTGGGTGCTTTCCGGCCGAAATCAGCATTTCGGCAAGCCGAATGTCGCGCGCGACCGCATTACCCGGACCTATCCCGGCGGCCGCAAGCAGCCGGCCGGTATCGTCGAGATGAAAAAGAATGAAGGAATCGTCGGCGACTTCGCGTCGCACGATCGTCGCAGCGCCGTCGGCAAGCCCCGCGATCTGCAGCGTCAGATCATACTGGTCGGACCAGAACCAGGGCACACTGGCGATCGCCTCGCCACCGCCGAGGAGATTGCCGGCAACGAGCGTTCCCTGATCCTGCGCATTGCGCCATGCCTCGAGACGTATCCGGCGATCGCCATAGTGACAAAGCGGAAACGAGCAGCAATCGCCGGCGGCGTAGATATCGGGATCGCTGGTTTGAAGCGTTGCGTCGACAGCAATTCCGTTCTCGATCGAGAGGCCGGCGACGGCTGCAAGTTCCGTGTTCGGGACCGCACCGATGCCGACGACGACAAGGTCGGCCTCGACTGTCTCGCCGCCGGCAAGAACGATCCGCGCACGGTTTTCGTCCGCATCGATACGTTCAATCTTCGCTTCGCAGCGTATGTCGACGCCCTCGGCACGATGCCGCTCGGCAACGATCGCGGCGATCTCCTCCGGCACGCCGCGCGAAAGGATGCGCGGCAGCCCTTCGATCAGGACCACGGCAGCACCCAAGCCGCGCGCCGTTGCAGCAAGCTCAAGACCGATGAAACCGCCGCCGATGATCGCAAGCTTCCGGCCGGGCGAAAGTTCGCGGCGGATCTCTTCAGCGTCGCGATGGGTTCTAAGCGTGCGGATGCGACGCGACGCCTCGTCCATCCCGGGGATCGTTCGTGCCCGCGCACCGGTCGTCAACAACAGCCGGTCGTAGGCGATGCTGCTTCCGTCTGCGAGCGTTACGCGCTTCTCCGCGCGGTCAATCGCCACGACCGGGGTATCCGTCAGCACTTCGATCCCTGCCGCCGCGTAGCGCTCGGCATCGGCGACATATTTCGGAACGCCCTCTGCCTTGAGACCACCCTTCGAAAGGGGCGGCCGCTCATAGGGAAAATGCGGTTCCGCGCCGATCAGTGTGACCTTGCCGTCGTATCCCTTTTCCCTGAGGGCAAAGGCGGCCCTTGCGCCGCACTCGCCGGCGCCCACGATGACGATGGAACCCATCTCAACCTCCCTGCCCGCTGCGGCGAGCCCAATCTCTCGAGAACGGCTTCAGCTCAGCGCAATGAACACGCTTCCCGCCTCGACTTTCACCGGATAGGTCCTCAGGTTGACGCAGACGGGCGCGCCCTTGGCCTGGCCGGTCTTGTAGTTGAAGCGGCCGTTGTGCTTCGGACATTCGATGATGTCGTCCATGACCAGCCCGTCGGCGAGATGGATGTGTTCGTGCGTGCAAAGCCCGTCGGTTGCGAAATACTCGTCGTCGGGACTGCGGTAGACCGCAAAGGTGCGCCCGTCGTGATCAAAACGGATCACGTCTTCCTCGTCGATTTCGTCCGCTGCGCAGACTTCAACCCAGTTTCCGTTCATGATTTCCTCCCAGTTCCTGGCATTCGTTGGTTATTCGGCGGCGTGCACGATCGCGTCGCTGTGAAACTCTTCCCGGTAGGGCTTTGCCGTCGCCGGCAGTTCGCGCTTCAGGAAGTAATCTTCGTTCCGCAACTGCCGCAGAAAGGCCGGGATCATTTCTCGGTAGCCGTGCAGCATCGACGGGTTCGGCTCCGGCAGATCATGCTTGATCATGGCGTGCAGCTTCGGCAGCGCGTGGTAAGGCACCATCGGGAACATGTGGTGTTCCACATGGTAATTCATGTTCCAATAGACGAAGCGGCTCACCGGGTTCATGTAGACAGTGCGGCTGTTCAGCCGATGGTCGGTCACGTTGTCGGCCAAGCCGCCGTGCTGCAACAGCCCGGTCAGCACGTGGTGCCAGGCACCGTAGAGCCTCGGCAGACCGATCAGCATCAGCGGCAGGATCGAGCCGAGATAGAAACAGGCGGCGATGGTGGCTGCATAGATCGCAAACCAGATGCGTGCGACCAGGATCGCCTTCGGCTGCTCCATTTCAGGGATGAAAGTCGCTTCCTCGGCGCTGATGATGCCGAACGTGTTGCGCACCATGTCGATCATCGCGTGCCAGACGTCGAGCACACCGAAGAAATTGAGGACGAGGCGCAGCAGATCCGGCGGCCGCATGACCGCGATTTCGGGATCCCGGCCGACGATCACCGTATCCGTGTGGTGGCGCGTGTGGCTCCAGCGCCAGGTGACCGGATTGCGCATGATCATGAAGCAGGCGATCTGGTAGACGGCATCGTTCATCCACATCGTCTTGAACGCCGTGCCATGGCCGCATTCATGCCAGCGGCTATCGGAGGCGGAACCGTAGAGAACGCCATAGGCAAGGAAGGACGGGACGGCCCACCAGGTGCCCCACAGGGTGATGCCGAGTGCACCGAACAGAACGAGACAACCGAGCCAGATCGCAGTGTCGCGGATGGCCGGCCCATCCTCGCGCTTCATCAGTTCCTTCATCTGCTTGCGCGGAATGTCGGTGTGGTACCACTCCGCGGCCGAGAGACCGTTGGCGACCGCCGCCTGGGCATCCCGGCCAAGCAGGCTGTAGTCTCGCTTCGTCGGCATCATCGTCATTTGCGCTCCTCCCCGCGGTCCGACCCGATCTGGCCGGCGACGTCTCATGTCGTGCAATGACGATAGGTTGACTTTTGCCAGGCCTCAATGCAGCAATGATATATTCTCTCAAATGATGTCATAACCTGCATTTCACGCGTGATACAAACCTATCAGGAGCCACGATGAGCAACCGTCCGACCATTGCCGACCTTGCGCGCACTGCCGGCGTCAGCGTCGCCACCGTCGACCGCGTACTCAACGGGCGCCATCCCGTGCGTGAGGAGACCGCGCGCCGGGTCTATGAGGCTGCAAAATCAATCGGCTATCACGCCGTGGGCTTGATCCGGCAGCGCGTCTTTGAGGACCTGCCGCAATACAGACTTGGCTTCGTCCTGCAAAAGCCGGAGCAGGCTTTCTATCAAACGGTGGCGAAGGAAATCGAAAACGCGGCGCTGTCGCTGTCGCATGCCCGCGTCTTCGCCCAGGTCGATTTCGTCGCAAATTCCACGCCATCGGCCATCACGGAAAAGCTTAGGGCCGCCGCAGCCCGCAACCAGGCCATCGCGCTTGTCGCTCCCGATTACCCGGCCGTGACCACCGCGATTGAGGAACTTAAGGAACGCGGCATTCCTGTATTCTCCCTGCTTTCGGATTTTGCCGCCGGCGTCCGTGAGGGTTATGTCGGCCTCAACAATCACAAGGTCGGCCGCACAGCCGCGTGGATGATCGCCAAGGCGGCAAAACGTCCCGGCAAGGTCGCAGCCTTCGTCGGCAGCCATCGCTTTCTCGGCCATGAGCTTCGTGAGATCGGCTTCCGCTCCTATTTTCGCGAACACGCACCCGATTTCGAAGTGCTGGATACCATGGTCAACCTCGACACCGCCGAGATCACCCATGAAGCGACACTCAATCTACTCCAGCGCCACCCGGATCTGATTGGCTTTTATGTCTGCGGCGGCGGCATGGAAGGCGCGATCTCGGCAATCCGCGAGGAAAAGCTAGAAGGCAAGCTAATTGCGGTCGTCAACGAGCTGACACCAGATTCCCGTGCCGCCCTTGGCGACGATGTCGTGACCCTGGCGATATCGACACCGACAGCCGCGCTCGCCCGCGAAACGATCAACCTGATGATCCAAGCGATCGACAAAGGCCCGACCGGTGCGCCAGGACAAACCTTCCTGCCTTTTGACCTCTTTACGCCGGAGAATATCTAGCGACGGGCTGATGGAATACCATCATTGACGAAAGGCAATCTTGCAGGGATGCAAGACGTTTGGGCGTTGCGCGCTTTGACTGCGCTCCGACAGTTGGTGAATTGTCCGCGAGGTTATAAATGGAATGAACGTTCCATTTATAACTCATCACCCATCCCACTGGAGGAGACATTCCCGTGACCGCCCTGCCCTTCGCCCTCAATCACATGACGACGCCGAGCCTGCCGCTTGGCGCATTTTTCGAACTCGCCAGATCGCTCGGCATGAACTCTGTCGAAATCCGAAACGATCTGACCGGCAACGCAATCCTCGACGGGACGCCGGCGAAGGATGTCGCCGCACTCGCCGGCCGTCACAGCATCACGATCATCTCGATCAATGCCCTTCAACGTTTCAACGAATGGAACGGGGCGCGTCAGGTCGAAGCCGAAGAACTCATCCCCTATGCGCGCGACTGCGGCGCCAAGGCCCTTGTCCTTGTTCCCGTCAACGATGGCACCGGCCAGGCCGATGGCGAGCGCCAGGCAAATCTTCGCAAGGCACTGTCGGCGCTGAAGCCGGTGCTCGAAAAGGCCGGGATCATCGGCCTGGTCGAACCGCTCGGCTTCGAGATCTGCTCGCTACGCTCGAAGACGGAAGCTGTCGAGGCAATCAAGGCCGTCGACGGCGAGCAAACGTTCCGCCTCGTACACGACACGTTTCACCATCACCTCGCCGGCGAGCCTGCGATCTATCCCGAGATGACAGGCCTCATCCATATTTCCGGCGTCACCGATGAACGCGTGGCCGTTTCGGATCTGCGTGATTCGCACCGTGTCCTCGTCGATGAAAGCGACCTGCTCGACAATGTCGGACAGATAAGGCGCCTGCGGGCGGCCGGTTATGCGGGGCCGCTTTCCTTTGAGCCTTTTGCCACCGAAGTCCATGGATTGGCGGATCCGGCGTCAGCCGTCCAGCGGAGCGTAGACTATATCCAAAGCCAGATCTGAGCATCTCGGCGCTGGGCCGGCAAATCAACAACGGGCGCCGCATCGGGTCTTGACGGCGTCCGCATAAAATGGAATACATATTCCGTAATCGCAATTTACTGGTTCGTTTGTTCCGTTTTATTCGAAGCGCAGCGGGAGTGCCGCTTTCGAGATGAATGAGCGCAATCCGGCATTGCGTCCCCGGCAGGAGAAGGTGGCGCCGGGCACCATTGTGGAGGAGAAAGACAATGAAGAAATTCGTGCTCAGCACAGCGCTGGCCGTGATGATGTCTACGGCCGCACATGCCGAGACCATCGGCGTATCCATGGCCCTTTTCGACGACAACTTCCTGACCGTCCTGCGTAACGGCATGTCCGACTACGCCAAGACGCTCGATGGCGTCGAACTGCAGATCGAAGACGCGCAGAACGACGTCTCCAAGCAGCAGAGCCAGATCCAGAACTTCATCGCCGCTGGCGTCACCGCCATCATCGTCAACCCGGTTGATACCGATGCGACGGCTGCCATGTCGAAGATCGCGGCGGACGCCGGCATTGCGCTCGTTTACGTCAACCGCGAACCGGTCAACGTCGACACGCTGCCGGAAAAGCAGGCTTTCGTGGCGTCGAACGAGCAGGAGTCCGGCACGCTGCAGACGCAGGAAATCTGCAAGATGCTTGGCGGCAAGGGCAAGGCCGTCGTGATGATGGGCGAACTCTCCAACCAGGCTGCCCGCATGCGCACCAAGGACATCCACGACGTGCTTGCGACCGACCAGTGCAAGGGCATCGAGATCGTCGAGGAGCAGACCGCCAACTGGTCGCGTACCCAAGGCTCCGACCTTCTGACGAACTGGCTCTCGGCCGGTGTTGAATTCGACGCCGTCATTTCCAACAACGACGAAATGGCAATCGGCGCGATCCAGGCGCTGAAGGCCGCCGGCCGTTCTATGGATAGCGTCGTCATCGGCGGCATCGACGCGACGCAGGACGCGCTTGCAGCCATGGCCGCAGGCGACCTCGACGTCACGGTGTTCCAGAACGCCGCCGGCCAGGGCAAGGGCTCGGTCGATGCCGCCCTCAAGCTCGCCAAGGGCGAACCGGTCGACAAGAAGGTCTACATTCCCTTCGAGCTCGTGACCAAGGAAAACCTCGACAAGTACCAGGCGAAGAACTGATCGCCGCAATAGAGAGCGCGGGAAACCCCGCGCTCTCTTTCAAAAATGCAGGTCCGACCGCAAATCTCTGCGTCCAATGGATGCCGTACGCGGTAAAATGAGCTGGTCACCCGCCAGCGATGAGGACTTTCCGCGACAGCCGGAAACGACGGGGAGGCAAGGAACATGACGCTCAGTCCGACAACGATGGCAGCCGTGCGCGCCAGCGGCGCGGTACCCAAGGCCGAATATCTTCTTTCTGCGGAAGGGATCCGCAAGGAATTCCCCGGTGTCGTCGCGCTCGACGATGTCGAGTTCAAGCTGAAGCGCGGCACGGTCCACGCACTGATGGGCGAAAACGGCGCCGGCAAGTCGACGTTGATGAAGATCCTTGCCGGCATCTACACGCCCGACAAGGGCGACGTGAAGCTGAAGGGTACCGAAATCCGGCTGAAGTCCCCGCTCGACGCGCTCGAAAACGGTATCGCCATGATCCATCAGGAACTGAACCTGATGCCGTTCATGACCGTGGCGGAAAACATCTGGATCCGCCGCGAGCCGAAGAACCGCTTCGGCTTCGTCGATCACCGCGAGATGAACCGCATCACCGCGCGCCTCTTCGATCGCCTGAAAATCAAGATCGATCCCGAAATCGAAGTGCGTCACCTGTCGGTGGCCAACCGGCAGATGGTCGAGATCGCCAAGGCGGTCTCCTACGAATCCGACGTGCTGATCATGGACGAGCCGACGTCTGCGCTGACCGAGCGCGAGGTCGCCCACCTCTTCGAAATCATCCGGGATCTGCGCGAACAGGGCATCGGCATCGTCTACATCACCCACAAGATGAACGAGCTGTTCGAGATCGCCGACGAGTTCTCGGTCTTCCGCGACGGCAAGTTCATCGGCACGCACGCGTCGAGCGACGTTACCCGCGACGACATCATCCGCATGATGGTCGGCCGCGAAATCACACAGATGTTCCCGAAGGAAGAGGTGCCGATCGGCGACGTCGTGCTGTCGGTCAAGAACCTCGCGCTTGACAGCGTCTTCCGCGACGTCTCCTTCGACGTGCGCGCCGGCGAAATCCTCGGCATTGCCGGTCTCGTCGGCTCCGGCCGCTCGAATGTCGCCGAAACACTGTTCGGCGTGACGCCGGCAAGCTCCGGCACGATTTCGATCGACGGCAAGACGCTTTCGATCGACAGCCCCAATACGGCGATCAGGAACCGCATGGCGTTCCTGACGGAAGACCGCAAGGATACCGGCTGTCTTCTGATCCTCGATATCCTCGAAAACATGCAGATCGCCGTGCTGCAGGATCGCTTCGTCAAAGGCGGGTTTGTCACCGAAAAGCAGATCACGGCTGCCTGCGAAGAGATGAGCCGCAAGCTCAGGGTCAAGACGCCGAACCTGCAGGAGCGCATCGAGAACCTGTCGGGCGGCAACCAGCAGAAAGTGCTGATCGGCCGCTGGCTGCTCACCAATCCACGCATCCTGATCCTCGACGAACCGACACGCGGCATCGATGTCGGCGCCAAGGCGGAAATCCACCGCCTCGTCACCGAACTCGCCCGCAACGGCGTCGCGGTCATCATGATCTCATCAGAAATGCCCGAAGTGCTCGGCATGAGCGACCGCATCATGGTCATGCATGAAGGCCGCGTCACCGGCTTCCTCGACAGGGCGGAAGCAACCCAGATCAAGGTCATGGAGCTCGCCGCGAGCTGAGCGAAGAGCCACCTGACGAAAGGGAGGAATGAAAATGGACACCAACATCGCCGCACAGGGAGCAAGCACGCAGCTTGCCGGCGCAAAGCGCCGCCTGCCCCCCGAATTCAACATCTTCCTGGTGCTGATCGGCATCGCGCTGGTTTATGAGATCCTTGGCTGGATCTTCGTCGGCCAGAGCTTCCTGATGAACCCGCAGCGCCTGACGATCATGATCCTGCAGGTGTCCGTGATCGGCATCATCGCCGTCGGCGTCACCCAGGTCATCATAACCGGCGGCATCGATCTTTCCTCCGGCTCCGTCGTCGGCATGACGGCGATGATCTCGGCAAGTGTGGCCCAGGCGTCCACCTGGCCGCGTGCGCTCTATCCGTCGCTCACCGACATGCCGGCGATCGTCCCGATCGGCCTTGGCGTCGGCATCGGCCTGCTCGCCGGCTTTATCAACGGTCAGCTGATCGCCCGCACCAAGATCCCACCCTTCATCGCCACGCTCGGCATGATGGTCTCTGCACGCGGCATCTCCAAGTGGTATACCAAGGGCCAACCGGTCTCGGGCCTCACCGAGCAGTTTAACTTCATTGGCACCGGCATCTGGCCCGTCATCGTCTTCCTCGTCGTCGCGATCATCTTCCACATCGCACTGCGCTACACCCGCTACGGCAAGTTCACCTATGCGATCGGCGCCAACGTCCAGGCCGCCCGCGTCTCCGGCATCAACGTCGAGGCGCATCTGATCAAGGTCTATGCGATTGCCGGCATGCTGGCAGGCCTCGCCGGTGTCGTCACGGCTGCCCGTGCCCAGACGGCACAGGCTGGCATGGGCGTCATGTACGAACTCGACGCGATCGCCGCGACCGTCATCGGCGGCACCTCGCTGACGGGTGGTGTCGGCCGGGTCACCGGCACGGTCATCGGCACCATCATCCTTGGCGTCATGACTTCGGGCTTCACCTTCCTCCGGGTCGACGCCTACTACCAGGAAATCGTCAAGGGCCTGATCATCGTCGCCGCCGTCGTCATCGACGTCTATCGACAGAAGAACCGCAAGAAGGCCTGACACCCAAAAGCAATACCCTCCTCCCAGTGAAGCCAACTGGCCGGGATGACGAAAGTCATCCCGGCATTTTATTTTGTTCAGGAGGCTATATCGGCAGGCTCAAGCCATTTTTCACATATGCTTGGCGCGCAGGGCTGCCCCGGCGCACGCGCTCTGGCAAAAACCTTGGCGATGCACTATATGCCAGGCGTTTAAAACTATTGGAGACTTCCCATGTTGTCGCAGCGTAAGCTTGCGAGCCAGTTTCAGCCGCGTTTCGTTCTTCAGCTTTGGAACGCGATGCTGCGGGTACAGACCCGCGAGACAGCTTCCTTCTTCGGCCACCGCGGCCGCTAAGCAAGACCCAAAAAACGAAAACTGCCTGAACCATCTGAGCGTGTCGCCTGACCGCTCGCAGATGGCTTTCGCTCAACCGGCTCGCATTTGGCGGCGCCGGATAGAGCCCATTCGTGCTTAGCCCTCCGGAAAGCGAATGGTCACCTTGAGACCGCGACCGTCGCCCCCCTCGCTGAGGCTGGTCGTGGCGCCGTAAAGCTCGGCAATCTCCTCGACGATCGGCAGGCCGAGCCCGGAACCGGGCGCATCACTGCCGCCGCGTTCGAAACGCCTGAGCACCGTCTCGCGCAATTCCGGCCGAATGCCAGGTCCGTTGTCCTCCACCTCCAGCGACACGGAACCGTCCCGCGCAAAGACACGGCTCGTCACCTCCGCGCCGCGGCCGGCATAAAGCAAAGCATTGCCGATGAGGTTCTTGAGCAGCTCGCCGATCAGCAACGGCTCGGCGCGAATGAAGGCCTCGCCCTCGCCGTCAAAGCCGAGATCGATATCGGCGTCCCCTGCCGCCGGCACGTGCTCGGCCGTTATCTCCCGCACGAGTTCGATGAGATCGACGCGCTCGAGCGAGCGCGCCTCGTCCTTGCCGGCAGCATCGATCTTCGCCATCAGCAGCAGTTGCCCCAGAATGCGCTCGGCATTGGCAACCGCCTCGTCGGCCTTTTTCACAGCATTTCGCGTTTCCTCGATCGAGCCCGCACGTTGCGCAAGCGCGAGCTGCGTGCGGATGATGGCGAGCGGCGTGCGCAGCTGATGGCTGGCATTGCCGGTGAAATTGCGAAGCGCGTCGAGCGCCGATTGCAGGCGCCCCATGAAGGAATTGACGGTATCGACGAGACCCTGGACCTCGTTTGGAACCCGCTCGCCGATCGGATGCAGATCGTCCGGACTGCGCTCCGAGATCGCGTCACCCAGCCTGTAGAGCGGCCGCAAGGAAAACGTGACCGCGATCCAGACGATCACGGCCGCACCGGCAATCATCATCCCGAGGCGCAGCGCCGAGCGCACCAGGATCGTCTGCGCCAGATGTCGGCGCGCGATCGTCGTCTCGGCGACCGTGACCACGAAGGGCACGGAATTGATGCCCGTCGAGGCGGAGCGTCGTAGGGCAGCGATGCGGATCGGTTCGCCGCGGAAGATCGAATCCGCAAAGGTGGTCGATGCTCCCGGTTCCTCCGCCAGCGACGGCAGCGTCTGGTAGCCGGTGATGAACTGGCCGGGTGGCCCGTCGACCCGGTAGAACACACGGTCCTGCGCGGCCGACGTCAGCATTTCCAGGGCGACATAGGGAATATCGACTTCGAGCGACCCGTCTTCCGCCACGACCACGCGCTCGGCGATTGCCAGCGCCGAGCCGGCAAGCACCCGGTCGGAAACGACGTTGGCGGTCGTCACGGCCTCCCGATAGGTATCCGTCAGCGCGATGACCCCGATCACCACCGTCGAGATCAACAGCCAGCCAAGCAGGCGCCGGCGGAGGGAGTAGACCGTCGCCCTCATTCCGGCCCGGCCGCCTTGTCGAGATAGTAACCGATGCCGCGGGCGGTGCGCACGGTCAGCCCGTGCGGCGCGAGACGCTTGCGCAGCCGGCTGACATATTGCTCGATCGCATTCGGGCTCAGATCATCGTCAAAGCCGGTCAGCGACTGCATGATCGCATCCTTGGCGACCACCTTGCCGGCACGCATGAACAGAAGCTCTAGAAGGCCGAGCTCGCGCGCCGGGATCTCGATCGGCGCGCCGCCGGACGAGAAGCTGCGCGTGTTGAGATCGAGCGACACATTGCCGTAGCTGACGGTCGAGGCCCTAAGCCCCGCTTGCCGGCGCAAGAGCACGCGCACGCGCGCTTCGAGTTCGCCGACGTCGAACGGCTTGATCATGTAGTCGTCGGCGCCGAGGTCGAGCCCCTTGATCCGCTCTTCGGGCGCCCCCCTTGCCGTCAGGATCAAGACCGCCGCGCGGTTCTGGCGGGCACGCATCGCCCTTAGCACATCAAGGCCATCCATCTCCGGCAGATTGAGATCGAGAATGACAAGGTCGAACGTTTCGGTGGCGGCCACCGCATGCGCCGACGCACCGTCACTGACGACATCGACGGCATAGCCGCTGCCGCGCAAGATCGCCGACAGGCCCTCAGCCAGGTCCTGGTTGTCCTCAACAAGCAAGATACGCAATTATCATCACTCCCCCGACCACCTTATCCGCCGATGCCTTGCTTGTGAACGGTGCGACACTGAGGCATTGTGGATTCATGCGGTTCTTGATTTCTTTTCTTTTTTTCGCCCTTTGTCCCCAGCTGCTCCTTGCGGCCCCCATCATATTCCCGGCTCTTTCCGGCAAAGCGGACGTGCGCACGCTGGTCGTCTATTCATCGCTCGACGAGCCGCTTGCAAAGCCGATGATCATCGGTTTCCAACGAGCCAATCCGGATGTTGCCGTGCGCTATGAGGACATGCTGACCGGAGAAATCTACGACCGCATCATCAAGGAGACCGACGCCGGAATGAGGACGGCGGACTTCGCCTTTTCTTCCGCCATGGACCTGCAAGTCAAGCTCAGCAACGACGGTTACGCCCAGCGCAGCGACCTGCCGATGAGCGAACGCTGGCCGGCCTGGGCCAACTGGCGCAACACGGCTTATGCGCTGACCTTCGAGCCTGCCGTCTTCGTCTACCACAAGCCGAGCTTCACCAAGGAAAAGCCACCCTCGACCCGCGCAGAATTTGTCGATTACCTGAAGCGCCAGGGGGCCGCCGTCTTTGGCAGGATCGGAACCTATGACATCGAGCGGTCCGGCGTCGGCTTCCTCTTCATGTCGCGCGACCAGGAACAGTTCGGCGATATCTGGGATGTCATCCAGGCCATGGGTGCGGCCGGCGTCAAGCTCTACTCGACCAGCGAAGCAATCCTTGAGCGCGTCGCCGACGGCCGCTTCGTGCTCGGTTACAACATCCTCGGTTCTTATGCCGCTGACTGGGCGGCACGGCATCCGGATGTCGGCATCGTTCTGCCGAAAGATTACACCGTGGTGATGTCGCGTATCGGCCTCGTGCCACAGGCCGCCGCCTCCCCCGACCTCGGCCGGCGCTACCTGGAATTCTTCATGTCCAAGGAAGGCCAGACGATCATGGCGCGGGAACTGCAGATCCCGGCCGTCAGCCCCGAAGTGGCGGGCGAAAACACCGCCAACACCATGCAGGAGATGCTTGGCGGCCAGTTGCGCCCCGTCCCGGTAAGCCCGGGCCTGATGGTCTATCTCGATCAGGTGAAGCGCTCACGGCTGATTGCCAAATGGAACGAGGTTCTGAGGCTTCATTGACGGCAGTGAACGGAAGCGCGACACCTCTGGCCAAGCCGGAAACGCGCCAGCCTTCGGCCTTAAACCTTGTTCCGCGGGCGCCCGGGCCGTGAGGCCTGCGCGGAAAGGTTCAGTTCAACGGCGGCCAAAACCAATGCCTTCAAAGCCTCTTCGTCGATCGCCTCTCCTTCATGGATGTCGATGGCGCGTCGGGTATTGCCTTCCAGGCTGGAGTTGAAAAGTCCGGCCGGATCCTCAAGCGCTGCCCCCTTGGCAAAGGTCATCTTCACCACCGCCTTGTAAGTCTCGCCGGTACAGATGATGCCGGCATGTTCCCAGACCGGAACACCCCGCCATTTCCATTCCTCGACCATGTCAGGATCGGCTTCCTTGATCAGCTTGCGGATCTGCGCGAGCGTCGCTCCGCGCCAGTCGCCAAGTTCCGCGATCCTCGCATCGATCTGACTGGAGGCGGAAACGGCCTCTTCCGCCACATCGTTGTTTTTCGCCTTTGTCGTCGCTTTCGCCATCGAATTTACTCTCCCGTCATCCTTGCCGGAACTCGCCATCAGGCGCACCGGCGCAAACCTGTCGTCACTTTGTCGGCGTCGCCTCCTCATACCTAGGCTCGGCCCGGCTGGCGGCAATATCCGAGTAGCGATTCGAGGCTCCGTCGCGAAATTCGGTCTGCGGGCCTGCTCATTTGGGGTGAAGAGGACCGGAAACATCGCCCGTCAGCGCATGCGAGAGCCTAAAATTCCGTAAACGATGCGGCAGGATTTTCGCATTCGGGACTTGATGTCAGCTAAATGTCAGCTTTCTATGGTGCCTTAAGGTCACTGGCACCCGTGGAGGCGGGCCGCCGGTTGCGTACTGGGAGGAAGCCACCAATCCGGTCAAGCGATAAGGGTCGAAAGAGCCCGTCGCTGTCTTCCCGTTCGCACACAGCAACAACGTGCGCGGTGAAAACGCGCCTCACGGAGGACTGACCTTGAAACATATTTTCCTCGCAACGATTCTCGCCGGCGCCATGTCGCTCCCGGCGGTTGCCGCTGACTACACGATCATTGCTCCGGCAAACCCGGGCGGCGGCTGGGACCAGACGGCCCGTTCGCTTCAGACGGTGCTGCAGCAGGAAGGCATTTCCGGCAACGTTCAGGTCCAGAACGTACCGGGCGCCGGCGGCACGATCGGCCTTGCCCAGTTCGCCAGCCAGCAGAAGGGCAATGCCAACGCCCTGATCGTCGGCGGCTACGTCATGGTCGGCGCGATCCTCACCAACAAGTCGCCGGTCACCCTCAAGGACGTCACCCCGATCGCTCGCCTGACCGGCGAATACGAAGCAATCGTCGTTCCGGCTTCGTCCGACATCAAGACGATGGGCGACCTCGTCGAAGCCCTGAAGAAAGATCCTGGCGCGGTTTCCTGGGCTGGCGGTTCGGCCGGCGGTACCGACCACATCGCCGTTGGCCTGATCGCCAAGGCGGCCGGCGTCGACCCGACCAAGATCAACTACATCGCCTATTCGGGCGGCGGTGAAGCACTGGCCGCAATCCTCGGCAGCCAGGTAACGGCTGGCATTTCGGGCTACGGTGAATTCGAGTCGCAGGTCAAGGCCGGCACGCTTCGCCTGCTCGCCGTGTCCGGTCCCGAGCGTGTCGCCGGCATTGATGCCCCGACGCTGAAGGAATCCGGTCTCGACGTGGTCGTCGAAAACTGGCGCATGGTCGCAGCAGCTCCGGGCCTCTCCGACGAGCAGAAGGCAGCCGTCTCCGCCGACATCGAAAAGCTTGCGAAGTCCGCTGGCTGGCAGGAAGTGCTGAAGACCAAGGGCTGGCAGGACAGCTACCTCGCCGGTGACGCCTTCAGCGCCCAGCTCGACAAGGATGTTGCGGCCACCGAAGGTGTTCTCAAGGACATTGGACTGGTGAAATGACCACGGGGCATAACCCTTCAACTTCAACGCGTCGCCCGGATCGGGCGGCGCTCTTCATCGCGGCGGTTCTCGCCGCTATCGCTGGCCTAATCTTCTGGGACGTGTCGCGCCTGACGGGCGCTGCCGGTTACTCCCAGGTCGGACCGACGACGGTCCCCTATGCGATTGCCTGCTGTCTCGCAGCCCTCGCTGTCTGGACGATCTTCGCTGCGTTTCGCAACGATTTTCCAGAGCGCGAGCGCCAGGAAGTCGCACCGGTCATCTGGATCGTGGCGGGCCTTGCAGCACAGATGCTGCTCCTGAAGGTCGCAGGCTTCTCGATCGCCACCGGCATTCTCTTTGCGCTCACCGCGCGCGGCTTTGGCAAGCGCAAGCTCTGGTTCTCCCTGCCAGTCGGCATCGCGCTCTGTTTCGTCGTGTGGGTGATTTTCGCCAAGCTTCTGCAGTTGTCGCTGCCCGCAGGGCCGCTTGAACACCTGTTCTTCTAAGAGGGCCGTCGACCATGGCTACTTTTGACTTCCTGATCCAGGGATTGTGGGTTGCTGCCCAGCCGATGAACCTGCTCTACGCCCTTATCGGCGTGACGCTCGGGACCGCCGTCGGCGTTCTTCCCGGCATCGGCCCGGCGCTGACCGTGGCACTTCTTCTGCCCGTTACCTATCAGCTCGATCCCGCCGGATCGCTGATCATGTTCGCCGGCATCTATTATGGCGGCATGTATGGCGGCTCGACCACCTCGATCCTGCTCAACACACCGGGCGAAAGCGCCTCGATCGTCACCGCGCTCGAAGGCAACAAGATGGCGCGCGCCGGACGCGGTGGACCGGCCCTTGCCACCGCCGCCATCGGCTCGTTCGTTGCCGGCCTGATCGCGACGCTGGGCCTCGCCTTCATCGCACCCTACATCGTCAAGCTGGCCCTGGTCTTCGGTCCGCGCGAGTACTTCGCGCTGATGGTCCTTGCCTTCGTCACCGTATCCTCGGCATTCGGCGACAGCACGCTTCGCGGCCTGACGGCCCTCTTCGTCGGCCTGGCGCTGTCCGTCGTCGGCATCGACCAGCTGACCGGCCAGGCGCGCCTCTCCTTCGGCGTTCCCGAACTGCTCGACGGCATCGAGGTTACCACCCTTGCCGTTGCCATGTTCGCGATCGGCGAGACGCTGTTTATCGCCGCGCAAGGCGAAAAGGGACCGGACAAGGTCGAGGCCGTGCGTGGCTCGGTCTGGATGAGCAAGCTCGATTGGGCGCGTTCGTGGAAGCCCTGGCTTCGCGGCACGTTCATCGGCTTCCCGATCGGCGCGATGCCGGCCGGCGGCGCCGAGATCGGCACCTTCCTGTCCTATGCGGCGGAAAAGAAACTGGCAAAGCATCCCGAAGAGTTCGGCAATGGCGCAATCGAAGGCGTCGCAGGCCCCGAAGCGGCCAACAACGCCTCGGCTGCCGGCACGCTCGTGCCGCTGCTGACGCTCGGCCTGCCGACCACCGCAACGGCCGCGATCATGCTCGCCGGCTTCCAGCAATATGGCCTTCAACCTGGCCCGCTGCTGTTTGCGACCAACCCGCAGCTCGTCTGGGGCCTGATCGCCAGCCTGCTCATCGCGAACTTCATGCTGCTGGTCCTGAACCTGCCGCTGATCGGGCTCTGGGTGAAGCTGCTGACGATCCCGAAGCCGTGGCTCTATGCCGGCATCCTCTTGTTCGCGACGCTCGGCACCATCGGCGCCAACCCGTCGGTCTACGAACTCGGCATGCTGCTCGCCTTCGGCCTGCTTGGCTACGCGATGCGCGTCTTCGGCTATCCGATCGCTCCAGTCGTCGTCGGCTTGATCCTTGGGCCGCTGGCCGAGCAACAGCTCCGTCGTGCCCTCGCGATCAGCCAGGGTGACATCTCGGTGCTGTTCACCTCACCGATCGCCGCCGGCCTCCTGATCATCGCGGCTGCCGCACTGATCGTACCGCTGATCCTTCGGGCCCGTGGCCGCGGCGAAGTCCTTTCGCAGCTCGCCGCCAACGAAGACTAAGCCCCTATAACAATCAGGTCCGGAAACCCTCCCGGACCTGATCGAATTAGCGCCTCCTCCCAAGGCCTATCCGAAGGCCCGGCCGGTTTGAAAACCGACCGGGCCTGCTTCCATTGCATAGCTGGCGTGTCCGATTGTGCATTGCAAAAAGACCGACCAAACCCCATTTTTTGCTCATAAGAGAGAAAACGAAAGCGAGCAAGAAGATGGCTACCACAACTTATCACAAGGGTTTCATCGGTCGTGCATTCGCAGTTCTCGGCGCTGCTAGCGCTGCCGCCGCCGCTGTCGAAGGTCACCGCCGCCCGAAGGCAAGCGACCTGCGCACGCTGGGCATCGACCCCGCGAACTTCCCGGATACGCGCCGCGGCTAACAATTCCAGCGCCCTCAGGGGCGCCTTATCCTCCCAAGGATGAAGAACGGCTCGGGGTCGAGAGACCACCGGGCCGCTTTGCATCTGGGGGTATCAGCGAGATTTTCGGAAGGCTAGGAAATCCCGCAATCGCATCCGAAGAATCTGCGACCAGGGAACCTCCGCATCGATCGCCGCGTAACCGGCTCGCGTCAGCGAGAACTCGACATGACCGGCGTCGTCCTGCCGGCGGACCATGTACTGCATGTTGAGCGCACGGAAAACCGCCGCATGCAGGTCTTGTGGCCAATCGATATCTTCGGCCGGCACGCGATGTGCGCCTGCCCTGTATAGCTCCTCAAGTACACTCTTCAGATCGTCAGCCAGCATCCGTTCCTTATCCGGTGTGCTGCGTGATTTGACAACGCGGCACGGTCGAACCGAGCCGAAGAAAAACGGCCCGGCGTTTCCGCCGGGCCGTTTCCGATTTGAAAAGAGCGTCCGCCGCTTAGGCTTCTGCGCGAGCCCGCTCTTCCTGGTGCGCGCCAGCAAGCTCTTCCTGGCGTTCCCGCTTGTTGTAGCTGATCGACGACCAGAGCGAGATGCCGATGAGCGCAGCGCCACCGAGGCCGGTGATGACTTCCGGAATGTGGACGAGCGTCTGGAAGTACATGACCACCGAGAGGATCAGGATCGCGTAGAACGCGCCGTGTTCCAGGTAGCGATATTCGCTGAGCGTACCCTTTTCGACGAGCATGATCGTCATCGAGCGCACATACATGGCACCGATGCCGAGGCCGATCGCGATGATGAAGAGGTTCTGCGTCAGCGCGAAGGCGCCGATAACGCCGTCGAACGAGAAGCTGGCATCGAGAACTTCGAGATAAAGGAAGGCACCGAAGCCGCCCTTTGCTGCAGCGCTCATGGTTTCCTGCTGCGCATCGAGCAGGCCACCGACCACTTCGACCACGAGGAAGGTCAGGAGGCCATAGATCGCCGAATAGACGAAGGTGTGAACGTCTTCCGGCTTAAGCAGCGTCGAGAAGCCGAGGATGAGCGCGAGGACAAACGCGATCTCGACGCCCTTGATGGTAGCAAAACGCGCCATCTTGGTTTCGACCCACTTGATCCAGTGCACGTCCTTCTCATGGTCGAAGAAGTAGCTGAGGCCGACCATCATCAGGAAGGTGCCGCCGAAAGCCGCGATCGGCAGATGCGCGTCGTTCATGATGCGCGCGTATTCTTCGGGCTTGCTTGCCGCCAGAACGATCGCTTCGATCGGACCGATCTTCGCTGCGATAACGACGATCAGGAGCGGGAAGACGATACGCATGCCGAAGACGGCGATGAGAATGCCCCAGGTCAGGAAGCGATGCTGCCACTCGGGCGTCATGTCCTTGAGCTTGTTGGCATTGACGATCGCGTTATCGAAGGACAGGGAGATTTCGAGCACCGCAAGCACGGTGCAGATGAAGAAGACGGAGGCCATGCCACCGATGGTGCCGGTCGACTGCCAGCCGAGCCACGCGCCGAGCAGGAGGCCGACGCCCGTGACGATGAAGGCCCAGGTGAAATAGCCGAGCGCGCTCGAATGCGATTGAGGCTGGTTCATCGACGTGCCTCCTTCGCGCGGACGACGCCGGATTCGGTGAAAAGATGGGGTTTCAAAACAGAAATGCGCACGGCCGAAGGGGCACATGCGTGAGGCATGAGATCAGTTTTCATGAGAGCTAATCCGCCGGCTAATTTGCTGGCGGTACCGACATCACGAGAGCGCCGTAAAAACTCTCGCCAGAGGGGCCCGGCACCAGTGTTCGACCCGCGATCCGATGTCTGGACGGCGGGAACGATTGACTAATTAGCAGTGTCGGGCGGAACGTCAAGGGGGCCGCTTCGCGCTTTGACAAAGGATCACAAAACGGTTGTTACCAAGCTCTGCCTTGGTTCTGCTACCGCTCCTGGGCGCCGGCGCCGATTCATTCGCAAAACTTATGGTTCCATATGCACACGGCGATGGATCGGCCGCACCGAATGTGGCATGGCGTGCGCAACTTATCGAGAGCCCCGACATGACCGTGATGACCGCCCCCATAACCGCCCCGAACGCCGCCCGGACCGGGGTTCTCATCATGCTGCTCGGCATGCTGATGTTTTCGCTGAACGACGTCATGGGCAAGTGGCTGGTCGCGACCTACTCCGTCAGCCAGCTGATGGTGATCCGAAGCGTTGCGGCCCTTCTGTTCCTGTCGCCCTTCATTCTCAGGCGCGGCCTGCGCTCGATGTTCCAGGTCGAACGTCCCGGCCTCCAGGCCCTTCGCTCGCTGCTCTTTGCCATCGACGCCTCGGCCTTTTATTTCGCGGTCGCCTACATGCCGCTTGCCGATACCATGACCTACTGGCTGGCAGCGCCGATCTATGTCGCTGCAGCCTCGCCGTTCCTGCTTGGCGAGAAGGTCGGCTGGCGGCGCTGGACGGCGATCCTCATCGGCTTTGCCGGCGTCTTGATCGCGCTCGAACCCTCCAAGGAAAGCCTCGGCCTCCCGGCCCTGATTGCGCTTGCCGGCAGCACCGCCTTCGCCTTTGCGCTCATGCTCGGTCGCACGCTTCGCTCCACGCCTGACACCACGCTGGTCTTCTGGCAGATCGTCGGCGCGCTCATCTTCTCGCTCGTCGGCGTTGCCGCCAATCCTTCGGGCTGGGCACCCGTCGATGGCGAGGCGCTGCTGCAGCTCGGGGCACTCGGCATCGTCGCGATGCTCGCGCATATCCTTGTCAATCGGTCGCTCAAGCTCGCCGATGCCGCCACCGTCGTCCCGCTGCAATATACGCTGCTCTTCTGGGCCGTCGTCTTCGGCTGGTTCTTCTTCGGCGACACACCACGTCCGACCGTGCTCGTCGGCGCGGCACTAATCGTCGCCTCGGGCCTCTTCATCTTCTTCCGCGAACAGCAGTTGAAGAAGCGAAAGGCAAAAGCCTGACCTCCACCCCGGCGGGGTTCCATCATCGGCGACACTCTGCTACGCCGCCGAGGTCAAAGCGTGAAGGAGATGCCCGTGGCCAAAGCGATCCATTCGATGATCCGTGTTCTCGACGAGAAGCGATCGATCGATTTCTATCGTGTGGCCTTCGGGCTCGAAGTCGCCGAACGGCTGGAGTTCGAAACTTTTGTGCTGATCTATCTCAGCAACGAGGAAGGCGAATTCGAGCTGGAGCTGACGGTCAACAAGGACCGGACCGAGCCCTATGCGCTCGGTGACGGCTATGGCCATCTGGCGCTGTCGGTCGACGACCTCGGTGCCGAGCACCAGCGGTTGACGGACGCTGGCCTTAACCCGGGCAAGATCGTCGATTTCAACCGCGACGGCGCCCTGCTTGCGCGCTTCTTCTTCCTGGTCGATCCGGACGGTTACAAGGTCGAGGTACTGCAGCGCCACGGTCGCTACAAGTGACCGGGCGGGCCATGGCAATCAACGAAAACAATAGCGATTATCGCGCCTATCTATTTCGCTTATAGGCGAGCGCGACTTAGTCTTCCCTGGAAGCATCAAGAATGATGCACAACAGGGGAACGCGAATGAAGAAGCGGATTGCAGCAGCAGTGCTCGCCATCATGGCGACAACGGCGGTCACGGCCCAGGCCGCCGAGAAGATCAAGATCGGCACGGAGGGCGCCTACCCACCCTTCAACTTCATCGATCCCGCCGGCAAGATCGGCGGCTTCGACGTCGATATCGGACTTGCGCTTTGCGAGCGCATGAAGGTCGAATGCGAAGTCGTTGCCCAGGACTGGGACGGCATCATTCCGGGTCTGGTCGCCAAGAAATACGACCTGATCATCGCCTCGATGTTCATCACCGAAGAACGCAAGAAGCAGGTCGCCTTCACCAACCCCTACTACCTGGCCGCCATGACCCATGCCGCCCCGAAGGGCGCCGGCATCACTGAGTTCACCAATGAAGCGCTCAAGGGCAAGGTGATCGGCGCGCAGTCGGGCACGACCCAGGCCGAATACATCACCGCCACCTATCCCGACGCGGAGATCAAGCTTTATCCGACCCAGGACGAGGCCAACCTCGACATGGTCAACGGCCGCCTCGACCTGCAGGTGGGCGACATGCTGCCGCTGCTCGACTGGGTGACGAAGAATGCCGACGGAAAGGCATGCTGCGAACTGATCGGCGAACCGATCACCGACAAGAAATTCGTCGGTGAAGGCGTCGGCATTGCCGTGCGCCAGGAGGACAACGACCTTCGCGAACGGCTGAACAAGGCGCTGGACGAAATCCGTGCCGACGGGACCTACAAGAAGATCAACGACAAGTACTTCACCATCGACGTCTATACGATGAAGTGACGCATGGATGGCCGGCCGACACGGCCCCTACGAAAGACCGGCCGCGCCCCAAGGGCGCGGCCGGCCTGTTATGGCTAGGCTTCGTTTACCGCGCGCTGCTTCGCCACGATCGCCTTGAATTCGGGATCGTCGACGAGCGATTGCACGGCCCAGTAGCCCTCGAGCCACTCGGCCTCGCCCTCCCAACCGCCATCGACAAGCTGGCGAAGATTGGCAAGCGCCCGGGTGCGGTCGCCGGCAAGCGTCCAGGCTCCGGTTGCGTGGAAGCGATACCAGTTGATGTGATCGCTTGCCCGCTCCAGATGCAGCCCCCATTCCCGGCAAGTATCGAGATCGAGATCGCCGACGTTCTCCGCCGGCAAGTTGCCGCTATAGGCGACATGCCGGTCGCGTTCGATGAGGCCGATGCCCCTGGCAATCGCCATCGATCCCTTGTTGGAGGCGTGCGTGTGCCATTCGATATCGGGTCGACCTCGCTTGACGCACTCGGCAATCGTCGCAGCCGCTGCCGCCTTGCCGAGCCCCAGGCGCCGATACGCAGGCTCGGTCCCGACACCCACTTCGCAACGGGTGCCGCTGACGCTGTCGGTTGCGCAATGGCTGACGATGGATCCGTCGTGAAGGACGCAGAAGCCGATGGCGTTCTCCAGGAAGACTTCGGGGGAGGCCCAGCCTTCCATGAGATAGGTCACGGTCTCGATATCGCCGGGTCCCAGATCGAGCAGGGACTGGTCGATCTGCACGAGGCGGAAGCCGTCAGGCAACGCCGTCGCCGTGAGGCCATGCCTTACTCCCGGCAAGCCCATCCTGACGCGCGGATGCGGGCGGGCGAAGCCATTGGACCAGATATCGCCCAGACGATCGGACCAGCGGTCTTCGACGAAGAAATAGGCCCAGTCGGGGATCAGTTCCTTCAGCTCGGCAAAGCTGTCGGCCGCCTCGTCCGGCACGCCCGCGAGATAGTAGGCATCGCCATTGGCGAGCAGCGCAACGCGCGGCTCTACCGGACGATCGACCCAGACTTCACCTTCTATGATGCCGTCGAGTACGGCAGCGATGGCCACGTGCGTGGAGGAAAGGTCCTTTAGGAGGGATTGAGCAGCCGGATAGGCGGCTTGTTCGAGTAGAAACATGAAAATGCAATCCTGTTGCGGCGGGATATCCCATCCCTGCCGCTAGAAGAAAGGGTGGAGACGATCAGGTCGTCCCGTTTCAGACCGGCTTCAGCCGACCGGCGCACGGCGTTGGACACTGTCATCTTGTTACCTCTCTATACCTGCGCCCTCGGATCGAGCGCGATTGCAATCGTCGGACTAGACAGCCGGGCCGTGCAGCGCAAGCGCCTTACGGTAACCGCTCCAGACTGGTCTGCGGTCCGGCGGGCTTGCGCCATTGGCGGCGGCAACGGCAGGCGCTAAAGCTCTCCTGCCCGGATTTGGTGTAGCCTCACCCCGGAATCGGCGGAAAGCATCGGAGACCGACATGTTCGACCTCAGCGGAATGACGGCATTGGTAACGGGCGGCGGCCGCGGTCTCGGCCTTGAAATGGCAAAGGCGCTCGCGCGGGCCGGCGCGATCGTTACGATCAACGGCCGTAATGAAGCGGCCCTCGATCTGGCGCGCCACGAGGCCGCCGCCGAAGGCATCGCACTCGACCTTGTCGTCGGCGACGTTTCGACGGATGCGGAAGAGATCGTCGCGGCGGCCGCGGCCAAGACCGGCCAACTCGACATCCTCATTCATGCCGTGGGCGAGCGCGATCGGCGTGGGACCGACGTCATGGACCCTGCAGCCTTTGCCGCCCTCGTCAACACGGACCTGACGGCCGCCTATGCTATGGCGCGAGCGGCACTTCCCTATTTTCGCCGGTCCTCGTCCGCCCGACTGATTTTCGTCACCTCGATCGCCGCCTCCGTGGCGCGGCCGGGCGACCCCGCCTATACCGCGGCCAAGGGTGGTCTCGATGCCCTCACCCGTTCGCTGGCGGTGGAGCTTGGGTCGGCGACACTCACGGTCAATGCGATCGCGCCCGGCTGGTTTGCAACCGAGACCAATGCGGCCCTTGCCGCCGATCCGGCGCTGCAGGCCTTCGTCGATGTCCGCATTCCCCTGAAACGCTGGGGCCGACCGGAGGAGATCGCGCCGGCCGCTGTGTTCCTGGCCTCGCCCGCTGCCAGCTTCGTCAACGGCATCACCTTGACCGTGGACGGCGGTATGACCGCGCAGATGTGAGTGTCATCGTCGACAATTTTCCGCTGCAGCGGCTGCTTCGCATCTCGCTTTTTCGCTGTGTGCTCGGATCTGAAGTGCCCGTAGATCAGCGCGGCCGCGCCGCAGCCTTGCCGGGCGATCGTCTTCACCACCGCTCGATACCGACCGCCAAGCCTTCGGCAAGCAGTGCCGCCAGGCTCGACGCCGGCTTGTCGGCCTTTGCTTTCAGCCGCAGGCTGAAATCCGCATTCGGCAATGCCGGTAGCGAAAGTGCCGGGGGTGCAAGCGCTATGCCTTCTCCGAGGAAGCGCGGCGTGCGGGCGGTGACGGCGATGCCGCTTCTCACCGCCGCGCGCAGACCAGAAAGGCTCGGGCTGGTCGCCGCGATGCGATAATGGCGCCCCGCCTCGTCGAGGGCCGCCGTCGCAGCCGCGCGGAAGCCGCAAGGCGGATCCAGCACAGCAATCGGCAATTCGCCGTCAGCCATGGATGGAACATCCGATGCCGATAGCCACAGCATCGGTTCGCGCAGAATGGTGATCTCGTCAGGTGTCGGCCCTTCCCGCATCACGATCAGCACCTCGATCAGCCCCTGATCGTAGGCCGATGTCAGTTCGCGGGACCGGCCGACCCTCAAGTCCAGCCGCACACGCGGATGGGTGCGCCCGAAGCGACGTAGGAGATCCGGCAGGTTGCTGTCGGCAAAATCCTGGGTGCAGCCGAGCGCCAGGCGGCCGTCGGTGCTGGCGCCCTTGAGGCTCAGCCACGCGTCCCGGTGAACCTCGAGGATCCGGCGCGCATGAACGACCAGTTCCTCTCCGGCCGGAGTCAGAATCCGCCCTCTGCCTGAGGGTGCAAGCAGCGGTTCGCCGATCATCGTTTCAAGGCGCTGCATCTGGGCGGTCACCGCCGAAGGTGTCCGCCCCACGGCCGCAGCCGCATTCGCGAGAGACCCGCTCTCGGCGAAAGCAAGAAAGGTGCGAAGCAGGTCAGGATCGAAGGTTTGCATTACTTCAATTTAGTCGAATTTATAATGCCAAACAATTCGATTTTTCCGAAGATAGGGACATGGCAGATTGGGCTCACACAAGAAATGGGAAACCCGAAAGGAACCAGCCAATGCCCATCATCAACGTCACCGTCAGCGGCAAGCCGGATCCGGCACTCTCGTCGCGGATTGCCGCTTCAGTCAGCGAACTGACGGCTGCCCACCTGCGCAAGGATCCGACGATCACAGCCATCGTCGTCACCTATGCGGACCCGGAACATTGGTTCGCCGGCGGAAAGTCGCTTGCCGAGCAGGATACCAACAGCTTCTGGCTGGACATCAAGGTCGTCGACGGCACCAACACCAAGCAGGAAATGGCTGCCTATCTCGAAGCCATCTTCGGGCGCTTTGAACAGCTGCTCGGGCGGGTGCACCACGAGAGCTACGTTCTCGTCCACGAGGTTTCGGCCGCCGCCTATGGTTATGGCGGCAAGACGCAGGAGTTCCGTTACATCAGCGGCAAGCTCAAATCCGGCATCTGAAGCCCTTCGGCCCGCTTTCTGCGGCCTTCATTCAGGCGCAGGCGAAGCTTGACCATGGCGAGACGTTTACCCGGCAAACCCAAACGGGCACGCGCATAGCATGGAGCCAATGGTCGCCGGTGAGCCGCCGGTCAATCGAAGTTCGGTCGATCGCAACAGACGTATCGCCCAAGCGCCACCCATCCATCGGTATCGCGTCGAGCGCAACGCGATACCGCCGTATCGTGGGCGTCAGAACCGGACGCGGGCGCCGACTTTGGCGCCGGCGGCTTGCGAACCATCGCCCTCGATGTTGAACAACAGCGAGAAGTCGAGGTCCCAGTTGTCGTTGTTGGAAAGGGCAAGCCCGGCCGAGACCCGGCCAAACAGGCCTTCGCCATCGAGCGACGCAAAGCCGACATCGGCGCCGATCGTCGGCGACAGGATCAGGCCGTTTTCCAGCTCCAGCGTCCGCTCGAC
>NZ_JBNDJY010000011.1:0-82911 GCF_050435225.1 Ensifer sp. LBL
AAGTTCCAGCCGATCTTGTCAGCTGTCTGATCGACCGCATCCAGCGAGAAGGTCCCGAGATAACCACGGCCCTGCGGCAAGAAGCTGGCGCTGTGAGTGTCGAGCGTATCGACGTCCGTAAACGTCACCGCGCCGTCCTGCGTGTGCGTCACCGCATTCTCGCCAGTCGCCTTGTCGGCGATCTCCGTCACCGCACCGCTCTGCACACCCGAGGTGATCACCGGGGCGTCGTTGGTGCCGGCGATCACGATCGTGACCGTCTGCGTCGCCTTGCCGCCGTGGCCGTCATCGACGGTGACGTCGTAGGTCTGCACCAGGATCTGGCCGGCCTGCAGCGAGTCGAGCACGCTGTCGGCAACCTGGAAGTTCCAGCCGACCTTGTCGGTTGTCTGGTTCAGCGGATCGAGCGAGAAGGTACCGAGATAACCGTTACCGCCGGCGGTGAAGCTGGCCGTGTGCGTGTCGAGCGTATCGACGTCGCGAAAGCCGATCGTGCCGTCCTGGGTGTGCGTGACCTTGTTCTCGCCCGGAAAACCGTCAAAGCGTTCCACCACGCCGCCGAGCTGCCAACCGGACGTGATCACCGGGGCGTCGTTGGTACCGGTGATCGTGATCGTCACGGTCTGGGTCGCCGTACCGCCCTTGCCGTCGTCGACGGTGACGTCATAGGTCTGCGTCAGGGTCTGGCCGGCCTGCAGCGAGTCGAGCACGCTGTCGGCGACCTTGAAGCTCCAGCCGACCTGATCGGTTGCCTGGTTCAGCGGGTCGAGCGAGAAGGTGCCGAGATAGCCGTTGCCGTTCGCCTTGAAGCTCGCCGTATGCGTGTCGAGCGTATCGACATCGCTAAAGCCAACCGCACCGCCCTGCGTGTGCGTGATCGTGTTCTCACCCGTCGCCTTGTCGGCGATCTCCGTCACAGCACCGCTCTGCACACCCGAGGTGATGATCGGCGCGTCGTTGGTGCCGGTGATCACGATCGTGACCGTCTGCGTCGCCGTGCCGCCCTTGCCGTCGTCGACGGTGACGTCATAGGTCTGCGTCAGTGTTTGCCCGGCCTGCAACGAGTCGAGCACACTGTCGGCGACCTGGAAATTCCAGCCGACCTTGTCGCCCGCCTGATCGACGGGATCGAGTGAGAAGGTCCCGAGATAGCCGTTGCCACCTGCCTTGAAGCTCGCCGTATGAACATCCAGCGTGTCGACGTCGCTAAAGCCAACCGCACCACCCTGCATATGCGTGACGGTATTTTCGTCGGTCGCCTTGTCGGCGATCTCCGTCACAGCACCGCTCTGCACACCCGAGGTGACGAGTGGTGCGTCGTTGGTGCCGGTGACCGTAATCGTCACCGTCGTCGACGATTTGTCACCGTCTCCATCGGTGATCTCGTAGGTGAACGTATCCGTCACCATCTGGCCAGCGGCAAGGCTCTGCACACCGGCGGTCGCGTTGTTGAGCGTGTAGGTGTAGCTGCCGTCGGCGTTGAGCACCAACGTGCCGTACTGACCCGCCGTCGAACCACCGACCAGGCCCGCCGTGCCGCCAAATGAAACGGAAGTCACCGATACGCCGTCGGCGCCCGCCACATCCTTGGCGCCGTCCGTGCCGTTCGCATCCGAACCACCCGAACCGGTCAGCACGTTGCCATCGGCCACAAGGGCGCCGTCTTCGGATACGCTGTCCGCATCCGCGACAGCGAGAGGCATGTCGTCCGAGACCGCGATGGTCACCGTGCCTTCAGCCCTGTCGCCGTCGGTATCGGTCGCAATCACCTTGACCTGGCCGAGGTTTGCAAGGTCATCGGGCGTGATGCCGGAATGGCTGGCGTAGTTGCTGTTCAAAGTCGCCGTTACCGTCGCGCTATCGCCTGCGCGAACCAGGTCGAGCGTGACGACAGCCGTACCACCGGCCCGACCGACGACCTGGGTATCGGAAACACGGTCCCAAACCAGCACACCGGTCAGCCCGCTGATGTCACCGAACGCAATTGCCGCGATCGCATCCGAACCCGCGACAAAGCCGATCGTGCCACTGCTCGTCTCGGCACCACCGACCGGCGCCGAGCCGTTCACGAGGTTCTGCTCATCGAGCGTCAGCGCTGCGGCTGCGGCAGGCGGATCGACCGACGGACCGGCACCGTCGATCACCTTGATCGTCTGGCTGTCGCTCGTCGTGTCGTTGTCGCCGTCCTTGGCCGACAGCGAGAACGTCACGTCGAGACCGCCGGCATTGTTGAGATTGCTTGCTGCCGTAAACGACCAGGTCTTATCCGCGTTGACCGTCAGCGTGCCCTCGGCGAGCGCGAATTCGACCTTCTGGCCTGCGGTCAACGTCAGCGTCTGCGTGGTGTTGCCGACCGTCACGTCCACCGTGCTGACACCGTCGGCACCTGCCGTCAGCGTCCAGCCGCCATTCAGCGTCTGCCCCTCAGCAACCTGTGCGGTCTCCGGGTTCGTGATGCCGATCACGGGAATGTCGTCAACGACGTCGACGCGCAGCGTGGCGGTGCCGGTCGCGCCGTCACCATCGGTGACCGTCAGGGTGAAAGTATCGCGATCCTGTTCGACATTGGCGCCCGGGTCGACGCCCGAGCTGGTGACCGGGCTCGTCAATTCATAGGTATACTGAGCGACACCTGTCGCGGGATCATAGGCAGTGATGGTCAGCACGCCGAACTGGCCGGCAACCGATTGCCCGACGAGACCGCCAATGGGAAAAGTCCGGCCGTTAATCGTCAGGCTGGCGATATCGCCGGCACCATCCGGATCGGAAATGGTGAAGATGCCCTTGACCGACGCGCTCCCGTCGCCGGCGCGCGAACCGCTGGCAAGGCCCGCTTCATCGACCTGTCGGTCGCTGACGAAGATGCCGCCGGGGCCGCTGCTGCCGTCGGGGACGATCGACGGCGCGTCGTTGGGGTCAAGCGTCGGCGCCAATAGCTCGGTCGTCTCGAGCGTCGGAAACTGCAGCGCTGTCGCCGCCAGCAAGTTGATGACCGGCCCGGCCTCGCCGATATCGACATTCGCCCCTGCGAAATCGCCGCCACTGCTCTGGTTCGAAACGACGCTGATGCTGCCGTCCGGGCCGGCCGCGACGTTGATGCCGTTTTCCCCAAGCACCGCCACGAGCGTTTCGCGCGGGATTTCGGCGTCCCCGATTAGGAAGGTCGGGACCTTCAAAGCCGCGTTGTGAATGGTGATCGTGGAACCGTCAGGCTGTTCCAAAACGATATCGCTGCCGACGACCTTGATCTTTTCGATCGACGCGCCCTCAGGCAAATGCACGACATTCGAAGCATCGGCGCTGACTTCCGCCGGCATGGGCGCTGCCTGAGGCGCCGTTTCGACGCCTTTCACGGGAGCGCCTGTCGCGGGGTCGATGAGTTCCGGCTCTCCTGCGGGAGCAGCCTGCGCAACCAGGCGGCCAGCCTTGCCGTCCGGCGCGTTGCGGAACTCGATCGCCTCTGCCGACAGAGCGGCGGCCTCGTTGGAAATTGCGGTGCCTTCGGTTGCCATGAAAATACCCCTCGACCTTTGCGGGGGACGAAAACATCAACCTTCCGGGAGCGCAATTGGCGCTGACGCCGCCGATCCAAAACGGCATACTATGTTATGCTAATACCCAAAATTGGTGACGTTAGTACAAATTTAGTATTTCTGGCCATCGCTTGGAAACCAACATCGCTTGCGGACCAGCGCCGCGATGCGGCAACCGCAAAATGCGCCTCATTTCAGCGAAGAGGACGACTGGATCTCCAGGCAACAGCGCAAGCCTTCGTTAGAGCTGAGCGGGTGTGTCCGGCGGCGGATGTCATCGGCAATGATCACCACGCCCGCCATGTCTCTTCAAGAAAGAAGAGGCCTGATCCGAAATAATACACAAGTATAAAATTTGAATAAAATTTTAGATAAAACGTATTTTTTCGAAACACTCTAAATAATACATACGGCTTTACCGGCATTTTTCTTTTCATTCGTACAGTGCTCTCAAGAAACCGAGAGACACGGCGATGAACAAGACGCGTTTGAAGCACGGCGGGAAATACCTGAAGACTTCGGTCTTCGCGATCGGCCTTGCGTCGCTTTTCGCAACGACACCCGCGCAGGCTGGCCAGCCGGCCGTGCTCAGCCCCGGCCTGCTGCACCAGATGGTGAGCCTGGCAAGCCCGCTCGCTGCCGTTGCGGCCCAGACCATCGACAACTGGTCGAAGCAGGCTTCCGAAGCCCTTAAGCGTCAGAACGTGCAGCAAGTGGCGCTGGCCACCCGCCCGGATCTGCGGCCCCAGTCGTCCGCGCAGCCGGAGCCATCTGCCGTTTTCCACTCGGTTGCGTTCCGCGTGTCATCGATCCCGGTCGCCCGCAAATGGAAGACGGTCTACCCGGCGGTCGTGGCAGCGGACTTCAGCCATTGCGCACAACAGAGCGGTTGCGCCGCCCGTGACATCCTCGGCAAGGCGATCGAAAACGCGAACGGTCTTGCCTTTCGCCAGAAGATCAGCGGCATCAACCGGACTGTGAACCGGATCGTTCGCTACCAGCCGGACGCGGAAAACTACGGGTCCAAGGACTATTGGGCGACGCCGGACGAAATTCTTGCCCGCGGCAAGGGTGACTGCGAAGACTATGCCATCCTGAAGATGGCTGCCCTGAAGGCGGCGGGGCTGCCGCCGGAGGCGATGTCGATCGTGGTTCTGCGCGACGTCAGGCGCAACCTCTATCACGCGGTTCTCGCGATCACGACGAGCCAGGGCCACTTCATCCTCGACAACCTCAGCGACGAGGTGAAGCTCGATAGCGCCTTGCCGAGCTATCAGCCGCTGTTTTCGGTCAGCGCCGATCGTTCGTGGATCCACGGCATCAAGACCACCGGCGACCAGGTCGCCGCCGCCGCACCGCCTGCCGACGTCATGCCCGGCGAAGGCATCGCCGTTCGCTGACCGTGCCCGCCAGGCTCGACCTGCCCGACGGCGCTGCCGTCAGCCGAGAATGAAGCCGATGATCACGTCCTGGTCGACGAGCGGGGCGAGTGCGGCGCTGAGTTTGCCACGCGTAACCTGCCCCTGCACGCCGATGGTGAAGCCCGCCGGCTGCGGTTCACCCGGGGCCGCTTTCAAGCGCTGGACCAGATCGACGAACTGAACATCGAACGAAAGTCTCAGCCCACGCGCCGCCTGCGGCTGCTGCGAGCGCAGCACGCGCGTCTGGACGAAGGCGAGAAAGGCGGCGTTGTAGGCGACGATGTGCTTGCTGCCCGTGAGCGCGAAAGCTGGCGACGGGCTGGCGCGCACCTGGCTGGCGACGGCCGCCAGGCTGCCGCGTTTCCTGGCCGATTCAAGCTGATCGTGAAGGTGGCGGGTGGCGACATAGCGCAGACGTGCCGTCAAGTTGCCTTCGCCGTCGAGTTCTCTTTCGCAGGCCGCGACGATATCGGCAAGTCGGCAGCCTTGCCGGGTGGCAAGCTCGCCCAGGCAATGCCAGTAGATTTCCTCGAGCTTGATGCCGCGGCGTTGACCGCTGACGGTAACGACGCGGAACCGCAGCGCGCTCATGTCCTCTTCATGTGCCAGAGGCGGCGTCTCGTTCATCGGTCAGCGCTCCCGCAGCGCTTCCTCGCGGGCCTTGTTGATCGGCTTCATCAGATAGGCAAGAATCGTTTTCTTGCCGGTCATGATGTCCACCGAGGCAATCATGCCCGGCATGATCGCATATTCGCGCCCATCCTTCACGAGGGCGGCCATGTCGGTTTTGACGCGCACGAGATAATAGGTCTCGCCGCTGTTCTGGTCGACGAGACTGTCGGCGCTGACGGTCTCGACAATTCCGCCGAGCCCCCCATAGATCGAGAAATCATAGGCCGAGATCTTGATCAGCGCCGGCTGTCCGGTGCGAACGAATGCGACGTCCCGTGGCGAAAGCCGCGCCTCGACGAGCAGCGTCTCCGACGTCGGCACGACGCCGCCGATCACCGCTCCGGGCGTCACATAGGCGCCGACCGTGTTGACATCAAGCGTATTGATGATGCCATCAACCGGCGAGCGAATGTCGGTATTGGCAACCCGGCTGGTGGCGCCGCGAATGGTCTCCTCGATCACTGAAAGCTGCGAAAGCGCCTCGGTTTTTTCCGCCAGGGCCTCCTGTTTCAGTTGCAGCGAGAGTTCGGTCACCTGCAGCGAAGCTTCCTTCAGCGCCGCCTCGAGCTTGCCGACCGATTCCTTCCAGAGCGCAAGCTGCCCCCTGGTGTCGGTCAGCTCCTTCTCGACCCGCAGCAGCTCCGTCTGCGCCACGAGCTTGCGTTTGGCCATCGGCTCGAGCAGTCCCTGCTCGCGCTCGGTGAGCTGCAGGCTTTCGCTCAGGCGGGTGATATTGGCCTGAGCCTCCGCCAGCTCCTTCTGACGCTGGCCCTCGCGGGCCTGCATGACCGAAAGCTTGTTGTTGAAATTGCCGGCCTTGGCCTGAAGCAGTTGCTCCTCGTTGGCGCAGATGGCGGGCGCAACTTTGTTGACATCCTCCGGGCAGCTGTACTGGGTGTCGTAGGCCCCCGTCTCTTCCAGCGCCAGCCGTGCGATCTGTGCGCGCAGCGAGCGGGCCTTGGCTTCGAGTTCGCCGAGCGACGAGCCGCTTGCCGTATCGTCGAGCCGCAGGATCAGGTCACCACGGCGCACGACCTGGCCGGGCTGCACGGCGATCTCGCGCACGATACCGGGCTCGCTCGATTGAATGATCTGCGTTTTCGAGACGGGAATGACCTTGCCTTCGCCGCGGGCGATCTCGTCGACCTCGGCGATCGCCGCCCAGGCGACGAAGGAGCTGATCAACAGCCCGATCACCAACAGTCCGGCGCGCGCGGCCAGCGGCGGTTTCTCAGTCATCTCGGCGCCCTCCGAAACGCGGGGACCGGCATTGCTTCGTCGTCGCGTGGGGAGAGTGGATCACAGCCCCGCTCCTTCCGCCGGTCCGGCAGGACCGGGACGCCGCTGCAACTGCTCGATGACCGCAGCCTTCGGCCCGTCGGCGACGATGCGCCCCCGGTCGAGTACCAGCAGCCGATCGACAAGGCTCAGCATGCTGTGGCGATGCGTCGAGATCAAAAGGGTGACGTCGCCGCTGAAGACGTTGGAAAGCTTGTTGATCAACTCGCGCTCGCTGGCGAGGTCCATAGCACCGGACGGCTCGTCCAGAAACACCACCTTCGGCTTGCGCAACAGTAGCCTGGCGATGGCGACCGCCTGACGCTGTCCGCCGGACAGCTGGGAACCGCGTTCGCCGACCGGCATGTCGTAGCCCCGCGGATGATGCGAGACGAACTCATCGACGCCGGCCAGCCTCGCAGCCGCAACCACCTCTTCGTCGCTGGCGGTCGGGTTCGCCATCAGCAGGTTTTCCTTGATGGTGCCGGAAAACAGGTCGGAATTCTGCGAGACGAACGAGACGGCCGAACGGACGACGGAAGGGTGCAGCTGCCGAATATCGACGCCGTCGAGCAGGATGCGCCCGGCGCTCGGCGCATAGAGACCCGCCAAAAGTCGGCCGATCGTCGTCTTGCCCGAACCGATGCGGCCGATAATGCCGACACGCTCGCCGGCCTTGATGGTGACGTTCATGCCGCTGACCACCTTGTGGTCCGTTTGCGGGTAGGCGAAATCGAGATTTGTAAAGGTGATGCTGCCGTTGCGGATCTCGCGGTTGACGAAGCCGATCGTGTCCGGCCGGTCTTCCGGCTGCTCCATCACGGCATTGAGGATCCGCAGCGACAGAATGGCCTGCCGCAGCCGCGCCAGCGTCATGGCGATCTGGCCGAGCGGCGCGACGGCGCGGCCGGAAAGCATGCTTGCGGCAATAATCGCACCGGATGAAATCTTGCCCTCGGTAAATTGGTAAGCGCCAGCCACCACGATGCAGACCGTGACCAACTGCTGCACGAACTGCGTCGCATGCGAAGCCCAGGAGGAAATCTCCTTGATCTGCTCGGACGTGTTGGAGGAATGCTTGGCGAGCTCGTTCCAGCGGCGAAGCAGCTGCTTTTCCGAATGCAACGTCTTCACCGTCTCGATCGCGCTGATCGTTTCGACCAAAAGCGCCTGACGCTGGGCGGATTCATTCGACGCGGCGGCAACACGGTTGCCGATCTTGTACTGCGCGACATAGCCGATCAGGAGGCTGAAGATGAAGGCGACCGCCGGGATTATGGCGATCCATCCCGCCACCGCGTAGACGGCTGCGATGAAAACGAAGACGAAAAGACTGTCGATGATCGTGCTGAGCGTGTTCGACGTGAAGAACTCCCGAACGAATTCGTACTGCATCGCCCGGTTGGCATATTCGCCGGTCGAAGGCGGCCGCGACGCCATGGTCGCGTGCAGGATCTTCTCGAACAGCATATAGGAGAGCTTCAGGTCCGCCTTGCGGCCGGCATAGTCGATCAGCGCCGCGCGCACCGTCTTCAAAAGGAAATCGAAGAGAATGGCGGTGCTGATGCCGAGCGCCAGCACCCAGAGCGTTGCGATCGCCTTGTTCGGCAGGATGCGGTCGTAGACGTTCATCGTGAAGAGCGGGGCTGCAAGCGCCAGCACGTTGATGAAGAACGCAGCGATGGCCACCTGCACATACGCCTGCCAGAACGGCTTGACCGTGGCGGTCAGCCAGTGGCGGCGATCGATGTTGCGCGCCTCGCCGACGCCACGCCCAGACGCGGTATTGAGATAGGTGGCCGAGAAGGACAAGGCATAGGCAAGCCCGCCGACGTCGAGGTCGGACAGCCTTATCGGCATCTCGCTGGGCGCAGCCAGCCTGTTGGAAAGGCTCAAAGTTCCGTCGGGCGCCTCTTCCAGAAGCGCCATGGCACGGCCATCCCGAAAGACGAGCAGCAACGGATAGACGAAATCCCGATTGCCGATCGCGCGCGCCGAAACGGGCTCCGTTTCCAGGCCGACCCGCTCGGCAATACGGGACACGTCCTCGGCGCTCGGCAACCGAGGGTCGAAGGGCACGTCTGAATAGAGCACGCTGTCTGACGAGGGGCGGTTCAAGAAGATGCAAATCTCCTTGAACGCCTCGGAAAAGCCGGTCAGAGACGGGCCAATCTGCACATGCCTGTCAATGCCTTGCATCACCACCGGTTGTGTCCACCCTGACGAGGACTATTCATTTCTGCCGGATCGGCGCCAAAAGGTCGAGCGGCAGATCGTTCGTCTGGCGCGACGGGACACGGCGATAGGTTTCTGTGGCCGGCGCATCCGGGACATTGAACTCATTGCGCGCATAGGCTTCCGCCTGCGCCGGCGCCTTGATTTTCATGGTCGGCAATAGCTGGCCTGTTGCCGCCAGCAGCCGGTACTCGGCAAACAGCGCTGCATACTGCGCGGTCTTCGCGAGAACGCTGACGTTGAAACGCGAATTCTGCGCACCGAGCACGTCGAGCAGCGAACGCTGACCGACCTTGAGCTGCTCGCGATAGGATTCGACGAGCTGCACGTTCATCTGCGCCTGCTGGTTCAGCGTGCGGGCAATGTCATACTGGCTGCCGCGGCGCTCCCATGAGATGCGCACGGCTTCCTCGACCTCGCGATGCGCCTGGTGGAAGACCAGGCGCTGCTCGCTTGCGCGGCGCATCTGCTCCTGCTCGTTGGCGACATCGATGCCGCCACGATAGAGGTTCCACTTCGCGACGATCCGGCCCTGGGCGTCCCAGGTATTGCCGGTCGAACCGTCGATATCGTTGCCCGTGCGTACGCGACCCTCGGCGAAGACTTCAGGCAGCATGTTCGAACGCGCCGCCTTGACCTGCGAGTCCGCGACGTTGATGTCGGAATCGGCGGCCTTGATCCGCGGATTGTTGGTGCGGGCAATCCCGATCGCTGTCTCCAGCGTCTTCGGCAGCGCGCCGGCGACCGACTTCGGCATGGATGGATTGGTGAGCGGCTGTCCGACCAGGCGGTTGAAGCTGATCTTGACCGTATCGAAGGCTTCTTCCGCCTCCTGCAGGCGCGCCTTGGCCGCAAGCAACCGTTCGCTTGCCTGCTGGCGGTCCGCGTCGGTGAGGGCGCCGCCCGAAATCAGCGAGCTGATATCCGACAGGATTGACTGGTGCACACCGACGTTCTTGCGCGCTTCGGCAACGATCTGCTGCTGGAGAATATATTCGAAATACTCGCGCACGATCTGCAAACCGATCGTCTCGGAGCGCTCCAGCACGCGGAAGGAGGCGCTGTCGACGCGCGCTGCCTGACGCTCGAGTTCAGCGCGACGGCCACCGCCATCGAAGAGCTTCTGCGTGATGGTCAGTCCAACGTCGGAAGGATAGAGCGGATCGTTCTCGATCGAACCAAGGCGACGGCTGCTGTCTTCGAGATGGCGCACGCCAGTCGAGGCTTCGACGTCGACACTTGGCAGATAGAGGCCACGTGCCTGCCGCAGTTCGAATTCGATCGCCTCACGGTTCTCGATCGACTGACCGATTTCCGGATTCGATTCCATCGCGATCTGAAGCGCTTCCCTCAGCGTCATCGCTTCCGCAGCACCACCCGCAAATACCGTCGACGCGAGCAGAATGGAAAGCAGCCCGCCCCCAATAAATTTCCCCACCTTCAAGTCTATCCCCCTCAGTACGCCATGCTGGTTAATCCAAGCCTACGCCGCAACTGCCTTATTTATCGACAGATAATACAGAGGTAATATAAAGCGGGGACCAATTTTGGGGTGGTCCCGAAAAGCCTCAAGCTTTCGCACGGCTATGTTGCAAAAATGGAACAACGGTGTTGCGCCGAAAGATTTCAGTAACCTATTGAAATGAAATAGGCCTCGCGACCGCACCGCTGATCACAGAAACCCCGTTGCAACAATGGGGTCAAGTGTACCACAACCCTAACGCGACCAAAAGACCTAACCTCAGCCGCCGCGAGCGATCGTTGCCTATCATCCCGACGCAAGCAACGTCACGACCTGTCCTTCAGGCCGATGGCAAGCGTACGAAGTCAACACGCTGGGTCCCCTCGCCGGCGACCATCACCGTCTCGGAGGCTGCAGCCCGGCGCAGGCGTTCCAGATCGACGCTGCCATCGAACAAGGCACCGCCAACGCTGAGTTCGAGGTCGACCTTGCTGCCATCGGCAGAGAAATGGGCGGACGACAGCGCCTTCGTCAGGCGGTTGGAGACATGTTCCGCATCGGTCTCCGTTGCGCCCACGAGCAGCACGTCGAAACTGGCGGGACCGGTTCGGGCGACGATATCGTCGCGACGCACGGACGTGCTGATCGTCGAGGCGACGAATTGCAGCAGTTCTTCGCTCCAGGCCGGACCGAAAGCGTTTCCGACGTCATCGAGATTGTTGATGCGCAAATGGATGAGCGCGCCATGCAGTTCCTCGCCGGCATGCTGGCGGCGGCGTTCGAGGCCATTGACCTGCTGAACGAGCCCGCGACCGGTCACGCAGCCTGTCGTGGCGTCATGGGCGACGACGTGATTGATCTGGTTGCGCAGGCGTTGCGCCCGCCGAAACTGTGTCGCTGCCACAACGATCAGCGGCACGCCCATCAAAAGGGAGATCAGCGCGGCACCGACCACGGCGGCCGCATAGGGCTGGTCGACCAGGGCGACCAGGCTGAGATAGACCAGGAGCTGGGCAAGCACGGCAAATCCAACAATGCCACCGACGGCATATCGCGCGATCCGCCAATCTTTCTGCCCGTTGAACTGCACGTCTCTCTGCATGCCTCGCTCCCGATTCACGAATGACGATCGGTCTAGCGTGAGTTTATGGATTTTCCATTTCGATGGTACCTACAACTTTATGCAGTGCGCCGGTTCTCCGCAAAAATGCATCAAAATGGGAATCGTTTTTCCGCCGCTGTGCCCGATGGGGCGCGCTCCGGCCGTCTGAGGCGAGGCACCTCACCCCGCATACAACACCGCGCCGGGGACGGAAAATAGTCCCCAGCGCGGCGCGACGTTGATTTGCTTATCGCGAATTGACGATCCAGAAGTCCTGCCAATCCTGCAGCTTGGCGAAATCGGCCTCCGAGGTCTCGGAATGCGGGACGTGCAGTTCATGCACGACGTCGATGACGCCGGAGGCTTCTTCCTTCGGAATTTTCGCTTCCTGGTTGGAGGAGATCTTGCCGTCGGCGAGCTGCGGCGCCATGCCCTCTTCGGTCATCATGAAGTGAACGAAGAGCTTGGCCGCGTTCGGATGCTTCGAGCCCGAGGCGATGACGGCCACGCGCGGGGTCAGCTGACCGACCCAGGGCTTCAGGCCGGCGCAGATGCCCATGCCGTAGCCATTCTTCTTCGCGTCACGGAAGATGGCGGAGCTCAGGAAGCCCATGAACGGCTTTTCCTGTCCGGCCGCACCGATGATCGGGCCGACATCGGTATCGCTGCGCGTCACGCTCGGCTTGTTCTTGGCCAGACGCTTGACCCATTCGGCCGTTGCGCTTGCCTCTTCCGTTTCGAGCGGCTTGCCGAAGAAGGCCTCGTAGGCCTTGCGCATCGCCTCGTCGTCATGGGTTTCGATCTGGTTGAACCAGAACATTGTCTCGTTACGCAGCAGCGGATCGGGAATGGCGACGCGGCCCTTCCAGTCCTCCGTCGTCAGCGCCCAGACGTTGTCGATCGGGCATTTGTCGCCATGCACGTCCGTGTTGTAGGCCCAGACCCAGGGGTTGAGGCTGGTGATCGCGGGCGTCTGGTACTGGACCGGCACGACCTCCTTCAGGTCCGGTGGCATCCAGCTGACGCCGGCGCCCTGTGCAATGATTTCCGTGGTGACCGAGGGAAGATTGCTCATGTTGAAGACGTCGGAGCGAACGCTGCCTGCAACCGCTTCACGCAGGATGACCTGCTGCTGGTCCTGGCCGCTGAGCTTCACGCCGGTCGCCTGAATGCCGTACTTCGCCGTGAAGTTCTCGGCCATGGAAACGATCTTGCCGGTCGCATCGACGACGGTGATCGGTCCTTCCTTCTTGGCCGCCTCGATCAGCGCTTCCAGCGTATAGTCGGCATCGGAAATACCGAGCTCGGCTGCGTCCTGCGCTGCCGCGGGTGCGGCGAGCGCCACCAGCGACACGCCGGCCAGAATGGCGCGGCGAACGGACTTTGGCAGTCTACCTTCTTGTATTGACAGCATTTTATCCTCCTTACGGTCAATTGCTCTGTCGGTACGGGATTGCTTCGTCTCAGGCGGCGATGCGCCGGCCCTCGGTATCGAAGATGTGCAGGTGATGGGGTTCGGCGTGGAAGAACACGGTGTCGCCGCGGGCAGCCGCCGGCAGCTCGCCGGCGATCGCGAAGAACTGTTCGCCGTCGACCGAAAGCTCGACGATCCAGCTTCCGCCGGTTGGCACCACTTCGACGACCCTCGCCTCCTTTGCGCCTTCCACCTTGGTGCGCGCCAGGCGCACGGATTCCGGGCGGATGCCGACGGAGCCCGCCGGCTGCGGCAATGTCCTTGAAGCCAGTTGGCCCCGCATCCAGGCGACCAGGGCGCCGGATCGCTCGCTGCCAAGCTCGATGATGTTGATCGGCAGGTTGCCGACGAATTCGGCGACGAAGCGGTTGGCCGGACGCTCATAGATGTCGTCGGGCGTGCCGAGCTGCTGCAGCTCGCCCTCGCTCATGACGGCGATGGTGGTCGCGAGCGTCATCGCCTCCCACTGGTCGTGGGTCACGAAGACGATGGTGGAACCGAGCTCCTGATGGATCCGCTTGAGCTCCGCCCGCATTTCCAGGCGCAGCTTGGCGTCGAGGTTCGACAGCGGTTCGTCGAGCAGGATGATGTCGGGCTTGAGCGCCAGCATGCGGGCGAGTGCCACGCGTTGCTGCTGGCCGCCGGAGAGCTGCGACGGCAGGCGCGTGCGGTAGCGGTCGATCGCGAGCTTTTCGAGGACCTCGGCGATGATCGCGTCGCGCTCGGGCTTGGCGACTTTGCGCAGCTTCAGCCCGAAATCGATGTTCTGTTCCACCGTCATGTGCGGCCAGAGCGCATAGTTCTGGAAGACCAGGCCGAGGCCGCGTTTTTCCGCCGGCACGTAGATGCCGTCTTCAACCGACACGATGGTGCGGTCACCCAGGTGAATCTGGCCGGCCGTCGGATGCTCGAGGCCGGCGATCATGCGCAGCGTCGTCGTCTTGCCGCAGCCGGACGGGCCGAGGAGGCAGAGGAAATCGGATTTCGGAATCTCGATGCTCAACCGCTCGACAGCCGCCTGCGCCGTGTTGCCGTAGCTCTTTCTGACATCGCGGATGCTGATGCTTGACATTACTTGCCTCCCAAACCGTCGGACAATTTGCTTTTTGTGAGTTTCTGGACGATCAGCGTGCCGCCGAAGGCGATGATGCAGATCATCAGCACCACGGCGTTGGCCGCCTGGCCGTAGCCGTAGTCGACCAACCTGAGCGCATAGGTCGTCAGCACGTCGGTCCCGGGGACGGCGAGCACGACGACGAGGCTCAGTCCCTTGATGCCGGAAATGAAGGGCAGCAGGATCCCGGTGACGAGCGCGCCCTTCTGGATCGGCACGACGACCGATGCCAGCCGCCGGAACCAGCCGGCACCGGCAATCCGGGCCGCCTCTTCCGGATCACGCCCGAGCTGCATCATCGCCGAGATGCCGGCCCGCGAGGCAAAGGGCATCTGGTCGGCAAGGATCGCCAGCACCAGAATGATCGGCGTACCGTAGAGTGCGGGAACGGGTCCGCGCTGAACCGCGAACATCGAGAGATACGCGGCGGCAAAGGCTATTCCCGGCACCAGATACGGCAGGAACGTCACTTGCCGCAGGAACGTGGCAATCATCGTCGAGGACGTGCGGGTAACGGCATAGCCGACGAGGAGCCCGAGGAAGCCTGCGCCGGCAGCAGCCGACCCGACGATCCAGAGCGTATTCCACGTCGCCTGCCAGAATTCCGGCGTCAGGAGGATGCCCTGCTTGAGCGCCGTGGTGCCGAGATCGGAGCCGATCCAATAGGCGAGCGTGAAGTTGTCGAGCGCAAAGACGCCGGGCACCTTCATCACCGTGGTCATGGCGAGCGCCAGCAACGGGACGACGGCGCTGACCAGGAAGACCAGCGTGGCGAGCCCCGCTGCGGGCAACCGGTAACCCCGCAGCGACGTCGTGCGGCTCATCGACCCCTTCGAGCCGATGACCACGAAACGGCGTGCTTCCTTCAGCAGGTACATGTCGAGCGTGATCGAGATGGTGCCGAGCACGACGATGGTCAACGCGAGGATCGCGCCCATGCCGGTCTGGCTGGTGGAGATGGCGCGAAACAGCGAGGTCGCCAGTACGTCGTAGCCGACGGGAACGCCGAGGATATAGGCGACGCCGAAGTCACCGAGACATTTGGCGAAGATCAGCGTGCAGGCCGAAACCAGCGACGGCAGCATCAGCGGCAGGATGATCTTGCGGGCGATCACGCCGTTGCCGGCGCCGATGACACGGGCGGAATCCTCAAGTGTGGAATCGAACTGCCGCAACGCATTGCCGAACAGCAGGATGACGAAGGGCGTATAGTGCAGGGCCAGGATCAGCGTGATCGGCAAGGCGCCGTAGGCGAGCCAGTCCGGCGGGGCGAAGCCGAGCGCTTCCATCCAGCTCGGCTGTCCACCGGTGGTCCGGTTCTTGAAGAGCGTCTGCCACGCAAGAGCAAAGGTCCAGGACGGCAGCATGTAGGGGATGATCAGAACGGTGGCGAACCACTTCTTGCCGGGCATGTCGGTTCGGCTGATCAGCCAGGCCATCGGGATGCCGACCACCAGCGCGACCGCGATCGCACCGAGGGCTATGGTCCCGGTGTGGAAAAGCGGCTGCCAGAAGACGTCGGTGGCGATCTTCGACAGGAAGACGCGGTTGAAATAGTAAAGCGTCAGCTCGCCCATCGATTGCCCGGAGCGGGCCTGGTCGGCGAACTGCACGAAGAACGCATCCGAAAGCAGAAGCAGGATGGGCGCGGCAATCAGATAGGCGAACAGCACGACCAGACCGACGCCCACCATCGTGGTGGGGTCCTGGTTGTGGACCCTGTAGTTGTAAATGGCTTTGCCAAAGTTTCGCATAGCAATCCCGTGGGTTGGAAGCCGCACAGCAGCCTCGGGCGGGTTGGCCCGGCCTGCGGTGACGTTTGTGGTAGGCGCGCGACAGGGCCTGCGCACGCGGCGCATCGGTCTCCCGTCGGGCTGTTGGATGAGGTCAGAAAGTGGAAGCGCCGGCCTTGTCGATGACCTCGCGCACGCTTGCCCAATCCCGATCGTAGCGGATCGGCAGGAAGCGCTCGTCGCCGTGAAACTCGCTCTTCATTTCCGCGGTGAACTCAAAGTCGAAGAAACACCGCTTCATCGCCGCGACCAGCGGCGGGGCGAGATCATGCGCATAGGCAAAGGACGACGTCGGAAAGATGCCGCTGGTGAAGATGACGCGGAGGTCTTCGCGCTTGACCATCCGCCGCTCAATCAAACGTTCCAACACGTCGGACGCGACGGCCGCCATGTCGTAGTCACCCGAGATCACGCCGAGAATGGACTTGTCATGACCGCCGGACATGATCGGCGCATAGTCCTCCCCCGGGCTCAGGCCTTCGCCCGGGAAAAGCGCGCGCGGCGCCAGATGCCCTGAGTTCGAGAACGCGGACGCGTGCGCCACGCGCCGCCCCTTGAGATCAGAGAGCGTCTTGAACGGGGAGTCCGCGCGAACGATGGCAATCAGATTGTAGCCGCGCACTACCTTTCCGATGCCTTTCGCGGCAAAGGGAACGGCGCCGGCGCGGTTGACCGCCTCGACCGTCGGTCCGGTCGAAAAGCCGGCGAAGTGCAACCGCCCGGAGCGCATGGCTTCGATCTCCGCCTTGCTCGACTGCACCGGGTAATAGACGATCTGGCGGCCGAGACAGGCGCCGAGATGGGTGGTGAAATCCTTGAACAGGCTGGCATAGATGGCCGGCTCCTCGATCGGAGCATAGGCCCAGACGAGCGTCTGCGGATCCCGCCATTTCGAAGGGTCTGTCGGCGCATCGGCAACGAAGTCCTTGTCGGCGTCGCAGTAGCGCTCGTCGAGATCGGGGCTTGTCCCGCAACCGGCTTTCGCCGTTGTCGACACGGGCAACAGCAGCACGCACGCCAATGCGAGGCCGGCCAAAAACAGCCTGTGCGCGTTCATGTCTACCCCTCCCCGAAGCTCCGCTCTCCCGGCGAAAGCTTCATAGTTCTCATCTGCTTTTGATCTGTGTATGGGAGTATCACTGTCACAATCCTGTCACCTGGAAACGCGATGCGCATTCTCCTGATCGAAGACACCCCCGACATCGCCTTTGCCATTTCCATGCGCCTGGAAAAGGAAGGCTACGAGGTCACGACCGCGTTCGACGGCGCGGAAGGAGAGCGGCTCGCCCTCAACGCCTCGCACGATCTGGTGATCCTCGACATCAACCTGCCGAAGCGGGACGGCTTCGCCATCCTGAGTGCCATGCGCCAGGGTGGGTTGACGCGTCCCGTCATCGTCATCACCGCCCGCAACCAGGTGGCCGACAAGGTCGACCTGCTCGAATTAGGCGCTGACGACTATCTGGTCAAACCCTTCGACCTACACGAGCTCGTCGCGCGCATCCGGGCCGTCTCCCGCCGGCACCTGGGAGCGGCGCAATCGGTTCTGCGCTTGGGCTCGATCTCCATCGACCTTTCGGCCCGCGCGGTGATGCTCGAAGGCCGCCCGCTCGACCTCGGCCGCCGCGAATTCGACGTGCTGGAGGCCTTGGCGACCCGCGCCGGCACGACGGTCAACAAGGAGCAGCTGGTCGTAAAGCTCTTCGGCTATGAGGACACGGGCACGCCGAATGCCGTCGAGTTGCTGGTTTCCCGGGTGCGCCGGAAGCTCGAGGACTGCGACATCGAGATCGTCACGCATCGCGGCGTGGGCTACATGCTGCGCCAGCGCACCGGGGGCGGCGCAAGCGGTGCGGTCTGACTATTCGATCGAGCGCCGCATCCTGTTCAGCGGCGCTGCCCTGCTCATCATCATCGGGCTTTTCCTGTTCTGGATGGTGCGCTGGAATGCACACAACGCAGCCGAAGAAGCCTTCGACCGCGTGCTCGGCGCGGCCGCACTTTCGATTGCCGACACGGTCTCGATCGAGGACGGCACCGCAAGCGTCGACCTGCCGCATTCCGCCTTCGCCATCCTCGGCACATCCCGGCTCAATCGCATCTTCTATCGGGTGGCCGCCCCCGACGGCACGATCATCACCGGCTCGCCGATCCTCGGTCTGGAGATCCCGCACGGGACGGGACCGCAGTTGCGGCTGGCCGACAGCACCTACAGGGGCGAGCGGATCCGCATCGCCGCCGTCGCCCGCTACAGCACCGACGCAGCCGGCGGCGGCTGGGTCGACGTTCTCGTCGGCGAGACCCGCGAGGCGCGCGATCAGCTCGGGCTGCACCTGACCTTCAATGCGGCCCTTCCCGCAATCGCCGTATCCGTGCTGGCATTCCTGCTGATCTGGCTGGCGGTCCGCCAGGCTTTCGCACCGCTGAGAACGGTCGAGGCCGATTTGCGCCACCGAGCCTCGTCTGATCTGAGCCCGGTCTCCGGCCCGGTGCCAAGGGAGGTGAGCGCGCTGATCTCGGCGCTGAACGACTTCATGGGCCGGCTTGATTCCGTGCTCGTCGGCCTGAAGAGCGTGACGGCCGACGCCGCCCATCAGTTGCGCACGCCGCTGACTGCCTTGCGCGCCCTTGCAGAACTTTCGATCGACGAAGCGCCGTCGGGCAGATTGCGTGACATTCTCGGGCGCATCCACGCCAACTCGGTCAATGCCAGCGTTCTCGCAAACCAGCTTCTGTCGGATGCAAGCACGCTGCACGGCATTGAATCGCGTCTGCGCGAGACCCTCGACATACGCCTCGTTGTGCGGGAGGCCATCCGTCGCCTGCAGGCCGAAGGTTCCTATCCCGCCCTCGACGACATGCTCACGCTTAACCTGCCCAGCAACGCCGTCGAGATCGAGGCAGAGGCCGTCAGTCTGCGCGAGATGATACGCAACATCATCGAAAACGCGCTGGTACACGCGCCGGGATCTATCGAGGTCACCGTGACGGAGGCGGATCGCCTGGTCCGTTTCGTTGTTTCCGATCGGGGGCCCGGGATTCCCATGGAGATGCGCAAGCAAATGTTCGAACGCTTTTCCCGGGCCGACAGCAGCAAACCGGGCTCGGGCCTTGGGCTTGCCATTGCCAGAACCGTCGCGGAAGCCATGGGCGGCAGCATCAGCCTCGACGATCGGGATGGAGGCGGGTTGTCGGTTGCGGTTTGCCTGCCCAAGGAGGGAACTCCGGCATGATCGTTCGCTTCACGTTCATGCTTCTTGTCGCACTCTTTGCCGCATCGCCGCCGGCGCGGGCCGCCCCGGAACGGCTGACCATCGTCGGGGTCGATGCACAGCCGACGATGCAGCCGCTGCTCGACGCCCTTCGGGCCGACATGCCGCACACGAAGGGCCAGTACAGGCAGGCGCGGCCGAGCCAGATCATTTCACGGCTGCTGGCGGGCGTCGACGACGCCGACCCGATCGACGTGCTCGTGCTGCCGACGCCGGATCTTGCCGTTTACCTCGCCAACGAAGGCAGTGTCTCGCGGCATGGCGCTTCGGCGGTCAAGCACCGGCCGCAACAGCAGGCCCACTGGCGGAGCGAAGTCTTCAGCATCGGCTACGACCCGGCGGTCTTTGTCGTGCGCAAGGGCGCGCTGGCACCGTCCGACGTCCCGCGCACCCGAACCGAGCTCGCGCGTACGCTGGAGCAGAACCGCGCGCGCCTGCTGCGCCGGGTCGGGCTGGTCAACATCGGCATCGACGATGTCAGCTATGCCTTCGCCTCGCAGGAGGCGCTTCGATCGCCGCTCTTCTGGCGCATATCCCGCGCTGTCGGTGCATCGCAGGCCCGCATATTCGACAGCAACGAGGAACTGTTGCAGGCGATGGCGGAAGGCCGCATCGACATTGGCTACAACGTGCCCCTGTCCGCCGTGCGCAAATGGATGCGCAAGACCGCATCGATCGAGATGGTCATCCCTGAAGACTACGTGCTGGCGCTGCCCTGGACGGCATTGATCCCGGAGAAGGCGCGCAATCGCTCGACCGCCGGCGATGTGGTCGATTTCCTGCTTTCCGATCGCGCCGACCGCGCGCTCGAACAGGTCGGCCTGACCCGGTCGCGCGACCTCGACACGATGAAGAACGTGCAATTCATCGAACTGGGACCGGAGCTGCTCGTCTATCTCGACGCCGTCAAGCGCAGCCGATTCCTCGACACATGGTTCCAGCTCGTCATCCAGGACTGAATAGCGAGACGTTGGAGCGATGCTCGCACGCCCTATGACTGCGCTGCAGCCTGGAAGGCAATAGCCAGCTTGCGGACCGCCCCCTCGATCTCGCCTGGCGTATAGGCAGCAAACCCCATGAGAAACCCGGGCTCGGGCTTGCCGCCGGCGTAAAGCGCCGACAGTCCCATGATCTCGATCCCCACACGTCGCGCGGCATCGACGGCCACGGCCTCCGAGATCGCGCCCGTCAGTGCGCACGGCATCTGCAGGCCGCCATCGGGCACCCGTGCTTCAAGGAACTGTGGCAGATGTTTTCCGACGAGCGTCGCCATAAGGTCGAGCCGGTCGGCGTAGATTCCGCGCATGCTGCGCACATGGGCGCCGAAATGCCCACCTTCCATGAACCGGGCAAGCGTCAGCTGCGCCATCGGCGCGGAGTGTCCGTCAAGCAGCGTGCGCGCCACGGTCATCGGCTTGACCAGCTCGGGCGGCAGAACGGCGTAGCCGATCCGGAGGCCGGGAAAGAGCGATTTGGTGAAAGTTCCGATGTAGATGGTCCGGTCGTGCGGATCGAGGCCCTGGAGACAGGCCGTCGGTTTGCCGGCGTAGTGGAATTCGCTGTCGTAATCGTCTTCGATGATCCAGGCCTGATGGCGGCTGGCCCATTCGATCAGCGCCAGGCGGCGATCGAGCGCCAGCGTCGCCCCGGCCGGGAACTGGTGCGAGGGCGTCAGAAACACCGCCTTGACCTTGCGTGTCTCCGCCTTGATCTGGTCGACGGCGATGCCGTGGCGGTCCACGCGGATCGGCACACATTCGAGCCCCGCCGCATCGAACGCCTTGCGTGCGCCGTAGTAGGCCGGATCCTCGATGAAGATACGGTCGCCGGGATCGAGCAGCATGTTGGCGCACAAGGTCAGCGCCTGCTGCGAGCTGGTGAGGATCAGCACCCGTTCGGCCGTGGCACGGGCGCCGCGCTCAAGGTTCACATAGTCGGCAATGGCACGGCGCAGCTCTTCGATCCCTTGCGGGTCGCCGTGAAGCAGCGCCCGTCTGCCGGTTTCGCGCAGGACCTGCCGTCCGAGGCGCTCCCAGAGCGCGAGCGGAAAACTGCGCGTCTCCGGCACGCCATGGGCGAAGGGGCGCGGCAACAGCTGCTCGCTGACGCCGCCGCTGCCAAACATGGCATTGCCGCGCCTGCTCAGGGCCGGCGCCTGGTTGAGCGACTGCGTGCGTCTTGGAGACTGGCGCCTGCCGGGCGCAAACTCCGTCACCTCGGCCACGAAGCTGCCGCTGCCGACGCGCCGGTCGATGAAGCCTTCGGCATGAAGCTGGCCATAGGCCGCTTCGATCGTATCGCGCGACACGCCGAGAGATTTGGCCAGCGCCCGCGAAGCCGGAAGCGGCTTTCCCGGCCCAAGCGCACCGTCGAGGATCAGCTGCCGGATCGCCCGCTGGATACGCCCATGAAGCGGCATGCCCGCCTGGGCGGGCTGGGCAATCCATGCCTTCACGGACTCGAGTTGGGAATGCTTGAACAAATGGTCTGGCCAGATTGAGAAAAGTGGATGGGTATATCGGGCCAATGACTGGCTATTTGTCAACGAGGCCTTCCAGTCCTCCCCGAAAATTCAGGAGCCCGATAGATCATGACCTCCCATGTCTCCCCGTCATCCCTTCGCTTCAACGATCTTGCTCATCCCATCGTCGCGGGCCTGATCTCCGTCATCGTCAATTATGGCGGCACCTTCATCCTGGTTTTTCAGGCTGCGAAGGTGGCTGGGCTCAGCCCCGCGGTGACGGCGTCCTGGGTCTGGTCGATATCCATCGGCGTCGGACTGACAGGGCTCTGGCTGAGCTGGCGCTACCGCGAGCCGATCATCACCGCCTGGTCGACGCCGGCCGCAGCCTTTCTCGTCACAGCGCTTGCGACCACGCCCTACGCCGAAGCCATCGGCGCCTACATGATCTCGGCCCTGGCTTTCGTCGCGCTCGGGCTTTCGGGCTATTTCGAGAAGGTCATCCGGCTGATCCCGCCCGGCATCGCCGCTGGCCTGCTCGCCGGCATTTTGCTGCAGTTCGGCATCGGCGCATTCGGCGGCGCAAGCGTCGACCCGCTGCTCGTCGGCCTGCTGATCGTCGCCTATGTCGTCCTGAAGCGCTTCTCCGCCCGCTATGCCGTGGTGGGCATTCTCGTCCTCGGGCTCCTGTTCCTGCTCGCAAAGGGCCGGGTCGACCTGTCGGGCCTGAAGCTCAAGTTCGCGGCCCCCATTTTCACGATGCCGGAATTCTCACTGAACGCGCTGCTTTCGGTCGCATTACCGCTGTTTCTGATCACGCTGACCGGCCAATACATGCCGGGAATGCTGGTGCTGCGGAATGACGGCTTCAAGACCAGCGCGAACCCGATTGTCACCGCGACGGGCCTCGGCTCGCTGATCATGGCGCCTTTCGGCTCGCACGCCTTCAACATCGCGGCAATCACGGCGGCGATCGCCACCGGCAAGGAGGCCCATGAGGATCCGTCCCGGCGCTGGATCGCGGGTATCGCTGCGGGCTTTTTCTACGTGCTCGTGGGCGTGTTCGGCGTCACGCTTGCGGCCGTGTTCATGGCGTTTCCGGCAACCTTCATCACTACGCTTGCGGGCCTTGCCCTGCTCGGCACGATCGGGGGCAGCCTTGCGGCAGCGACAGCCGACCCGGCCTCCCGCGAAGCGGCGCTCATCACGTTCCTGGCCTCCGCCGCCAACATCAAGTTGCTCGGCATCGGCGGGGCCTTCTGGGGTCTGGTGATCGGCCTTCTCGCCTATATCGTTCTGAACGGCCGCCTGCCGCAGCGCCGCGGGAACAAGCTGTCCTTGAGCGAGGGCGCAACGAAGTGACGGCACGACCGGACCCAGCCGCATTTTGGCGACCGCATCCGTGATGCGTGGCCCTATGGTGGGTCTGGGTCCGTCTCGCCGCCCCGCCCTTCCAGGAAGATCGGCAAGGTCCACCACGATAAAACCAAACGTCTCGGCGGATGGCGGCAAGTCAGGCCGCCATCCGCCGCCCACAGGCGAAGTCACAAAACGCCAATCGCTTTGGCGCGACCAAGCCTCACCATCCTTGACGCCAAGGTCGCCGCAGCGCTCGCAGCGAACAGCCTTTGACACCCTCGCCGGCTCAGATGCAAACGCCAGGTTGTTGCCGCTGGACAAGAGAAACGTAACGCTATAACACAACGAACGTTACGTTATTACATTATAGGAGATTTCATGTCCCGCTCCGGTTTGCCCGCGCTTTTTGCCACGACCATTCTTGCGACCCTCGCCTTTCCGTTGACCTCCCATGCCGAGGAAGAACAGCAGCGCGAGACCTGGCGTTTGTTCATTGCCGACCACACCAAGCCCGTGGTCCGCGCCATCGATCTGGAAACGGACAAGGAAATCGGCCGTTTCGACCTTGAGGGCTACGCCGCCCTTTCGTTGAGCGATACCGGGCGCACGGTCTTTGCCGTCCAGGGCGAACAGAACCTGATCCATGCCATTGACACCGGCATCGCCCTTTCCGATCACGGCGAGCACCGAGACATCGAAGTCAAGGAGCCAAGGCTTCTCGAGACGACGATCCGCGGACAAAAGCCGGGCCACGTGGTTGCCCATGGTGACGATCTCGCCATCTTCTACGACCGCGGCGGCAAGTTCGATCTGCTTGGCGAAAGCGCGCTTCTGGACGGCAAGGCGGAACTCAAGGCTTACGACACGACCGCCGCACACCATGGCGTCGCGGTCTCGACCGGCAACCATCTTCTCGTTTCGGTCCCGAACCTCGAAGCCCCGGTCAAGGAAGGCGAGCTTCCCCCTCGCCTGGGTCTGCGCGTCCTCGACAAGGAAGGCAAACAGGTCGGCGATGTCGCAACCTGCACGGGGCTCCACGGTGAAGCAACGTCCGCACGTCTGGTCGCCTTCGGTTGCGCCGAGGGCGTCCTGGTCGCGCGTCCGGGCGGGCTCGACGGCCCCAAGCTCGAGATGCTCGCCTATGGCGACAAGCTGCCGGAAGGCAAGGTCTCGACCCTGCTCGGGGGCACCTCGATGCAGTTCTTCCTTGGGAACTACGGAGAGGACAAGGTGGTGCTGGTCGACGCCGACGCGAAAGAACCCTACCGCCTCGTCGAACTGCCGCTGCGGCGGGTCGACTTCATCCTCGATCCGGCAAAGTCACGCAACGCCTACATCCTGACGGAGGACGGCAAACTTCACCTGCTCGACGTCGTGGATGGCGTGATCACCAAATCGGAGACCGTCACGGAACCCTATAGCAAGGATGGCCACTGGCGCGACGCAAGGCCCCGCCTGGCCGTCGCCGGCAACCACCTCGCGATCACCGATCCGCGCCAGAGCCTGGTACGCCTGGTCGACACGGATACCCTGAAGGAAACCCGCACCATCGCGGTTGAAGGACACCCCTTCGCGATCGTCGCAGCCGGCGGATCGGGTGCAACCCACTAGGAAACACAGGCAATAAAGTCTGGGCGCCGGCCGAAGGGCCGGTGCTCATCAGCAGGAGAGCCGACTGAATGCCCACGATCGCTCGGCCTTTGCTCTCGAAGGGCCGGCACACTCTCTAACTGTCCGACCGAAGTGCACCGACCGGCCGCCCCGAAAGTGCTCGTCCGGCACAAGACAGACTTCGAACAAATGTCGATTTCCTAGAGCCACCAGTCGATCAAGGGCGACTGTTCGGCGTGGTCGATCGCCACACCCGACCGCAGTGCCACCGAACAGCAATCTCCCCACCCGCTCTCCCAGCAGCTTAAGAAGGGAGACCAATGCTCGGCGAGCATTCACGGGTGCCTGGCGCCACACCCCACTCGCCCCGCCAGCTTCAGCGCGCCGACCACAGGTGGGTCACGCACGAGAAACACGATGAGGCCGTATCGCTCCCGGATGAGGCGGCTCACATGGCTGAAGAACCGGGCCTGGCTTTCCAATAGGCCGCCTCCGGCAAAAACCGGGCCGGGTGCGCCGCGTCGGTGAAGCCTGCCGACCAGATCTGCAAGACTGGACGCCCCGTCCTCCAGAACGCGCCCGGCGATCCTGGAGCCACGTGCTGCAACCTCGAAGATCGCCGGCACGTGGCATGCCAGGGAAGCCGCGGAAGGTGCCTCCGCCAGCCGCTCGTTCGCGCGCAGAAGTCTTGGGATCGCCAAGCTCTCCATCAGCGCCTGCGAAAGCAGGCGATCCGGCATTCCAAGGTCCTCGGCGGCGAGCGCCTCCTGAAGGGCGCGCCGGACCAAGCCGGCCCCGCCGCCGTCATCGCCAATGAGCCATCCCCAGCCGCCGGCCGATATCAGCGTGCCGGCGCGGTCTCTCGCGACAGCAATGGACCCCGTTCCGGCAATGAGCGAAATGCCTCGCCCATGGCCTGCAGCCGCAAGCAGCTCTGCGTCGTTCACGACCCGGATGTTCCACCCCGTCACATCACAAAGCGCGGTCTCGCAACGGCGGAGTGCCTGTTCGTCGTTGCAGCCGTTCGCCCCCATGACAACCCTCGACGGCGTAACCCCGTCGAAGGTCGCCTCCACGAGGCGCTTCAACCGAAGGCAATCCTCGTCGGAGTAGCTGGCGTGCCTCCAGGCAACCGTCGGAACCTGATGATCGACCCGAAGGACCCCGTCGTGAGCGATCATCCAGCGCGTCTTGGTGCCGCCGACATCGATGCCGAGAGCGACTTCGGGCGCCCGCATCAGATGTGTTGCCCGAGGTTTGCACCATCGCCGACGGCAACGACACCCCCGATGATCACCGACTTCACGTTGAGATCACTGTCGAGCACCACGAAGTCCGCCAACTTGCCCGTCTCGATGCTTCCGATGTCGCCGGCAGCGCCAACCAGTTCCGCAGGCGTCAGCGACGCCATCCGAATGACCGAAGGCAGATCGCGTCCGACGGCATGAGCCATCGTTCGAACCATCCGGTCCATCCCGTGCATGGAACTTGCAAGGCTTCCATCGGCGCCTCTGACCGAATTGCCGTCGCTGAACACCCAGGTGCCGTCATCTTCCGAGCCGAACCTGTACTTGCCGGGAGGCGCATCCATGGCGCGGTTCGCGTCCGTAACCAGGCAGGTCCTTTGCGGGCCGATCATCTCGAAGGCGAAGCGCAGGAGATCGTCGGAGAGATGGATTCCATCAGCGATCACCTCGGTGCTCATCTCGTCGTTCATGAGAACGTATTGTTCCATGCCCGCCTGCATCGGCGTGCCAAAGCGCTGCCGCAACGACGACACGGAGCTCATTGCGCACCAAAAGTGATCGACATGCCGCATGCCACGTGCAAACGCCGCCTCCAGCTCGCCCCATGCCGCATTCGAGTGGCCGCAGGTGATGAAGCAGCCTTGCTGGCGCGCAAACTCGAAAAACTCGAGCGCGCCTGGCAGCTCGGATGCGCATGTCGCGATCCGGACGATCTCCTTGGTCAGGAAGTATTCGTACTCTTCCCGAACGGGATCCCGGCGGCCTTCCTTAGAATGGACCCCAACCTTGTCCTCGGCGAAATAGGGACCGTAGAAGTGCACGCCGGAGATCCGGGCACCATCCGAGGGCAACCAATTCGATTGCACGTTTTCGCACGATTTGATCATCGCATCGAGTTGCTCGAACGATCCGGTGGTCGTCGTCGGGAACACCGAGGTGGTGCCATGTCGCGCATGGGCGCGATTGACCGTCCTTACCGCTTCAGCCGTGCCATCCATGTAGTCTGCGCCCGCGGCCCCATGGATGTGGATATCGACAAAGCCCGGGCAAATAAAGTGATCGGACATGTCGAGTACGCTCGCGGTCTCGCCAGGTTCCAAATCGGCCGCAACATTCGCAATGCGACCACCGCGACATTCGACCACCGCGTTTTCCAGAACCCTGTTCGGGAGGACGACATTTCCTTTGATAGCCAAAGCGCTCATCACATAATCCTTGTTGAGATCTTGTGATTCCTGTATATGCACGAATACGTACAATCGTGCAATCTGGATGGAGCAGGAAATTGGAATCGACCCCGGACGAGCGCCGAAAATTCATTCTTGCTGAACTGCAGTCAAAGGGCCGCCTTTCCACCGCCGACCTGGCAGAGCGCTTCTCGCTTTCGGAGGACACGGCGCGGCGCGATTTTCGGGAACTGGCAGCCGACGGCCTGATCAAGCGCGTTCACGGCGCTGCCCTCCCGGTGACGCCCGGTGAACAACCCTTCCAGGGGCGATACAAGATTGCCAGGGACGTAAAGACGAAGCTTGCACGCATCGCCGCCGAGATCGTTTTGCCCGATCAGATCATCATGATCGATGGCGGAACCACCAATCTCGAGCTTGCCAAGCATCTGCCACTGGACTTGAGGGCAACAGTCATCACCAACAGCCCAACCATTGCGACGGCGACAGCCGAACACCGAAACCTCGAGGTCATCCTTCTCGGCGGGGTCTTCGACAAGCGGAGCCAGATGACCTTGGGCGCGCGTGTCCTCGAGCAGATCCACGCCCTGAGCGCAGACATCTGCTTTATCGGCGTTCATGGTCTCCATGAGGAATACGGCCTGACCACCGCCGGCTATGACGAAGCGGCGGTCAAAGCCGCGATGCTGCAGGTGTCCGCCGAGGTGGTCGCGATCGCGACACCTGACAAGATCGGAACCGTCGGCGCCTACAAATTTGCCCCGCTCTCGGTGGTCGATGTTCTGGTGACCGACCGCAGTGTCCGCGACAACCCGACGCTGGAGAAAGTCAGCGCCAAGGTCTTAACGGATTAGTTTGCGCGGCCTTTTCCCAACCTTATACCCCGATCCGTCATTTTAAGGCTGCCTTAAGGTAGCGGCTTGATCGCTCCGCCCTCGAATGAAGACGAGGACGCAAGTACGATGCGGAAAGCAAGTTTGCTGGCACTGGTTTGGGTTTTGATTGCGGCGATCCTGCCGGCCCGGGCGCTCGAAGCGCCCCTGCCGATGGATCAGGCCTTCGTGCCTGCAATCGCCAGGCAGGACGACGGCCGGCTGGCGATCACATGGACGATCGCCGACGGCTACTATCTCTACAGGGACTTCCTGGCAGCAGAAGATGAGGGCAATCAACCGATCGCCCTGCAGACCGATCCGGGCACCGTCAAGGACGACCCAGGCTTTGGCACGACCGAGGTCTATTATCGGAACGCTTCGGCCCGGATCGCCGATGCGCCTCAAACCGTTCGCCTCACCTATCAGGGCTGCCAGGATGGCGGGCTGTGCTATCCGCCGACAACGCGGACAATCGATACCGCCGCGATGACCATCAGCAAGCCGGCGGGTGGCTTTGCCTTTGCGCCTGCCAAGGACGCACGCCCCGTGGAAGCGACGGACGCAGGGTTTTCCATCGCAGCTGACGGCGGCGAGACGGCGGTCGACCGACTGATGACCGGGGGCGGGCTTGCGCTGCTTCTTGCCGGCTTCCTCGGCTTCGGACTGCTGCTCGCCTTCACGCCCTGCGTCTTCCCGATGTATCCGATCGTCGCGGCCATGCTCACGCGCGAGGGAAAGGGACTGACCGCGGGACGCGGTTTCGTGCTCGCATCCGCCTATGTGCTGGCTCTGGCATCCGCCTTCGGTCTCCTCGGCATCGCGGCCGCATGGTCGGGGCAGAACCTGCAGATCGTGCTGCAATCACCCGTCGCGATCGGCGTGGTCGCGGCACTGTTCGTGCTGCTGGCGCTCTCCAGCTTCGGGCTCTTCGAGGTCAAGCTGCCGGCAGCGATCGGTAACCGCCTGAGCGGTGGCCGGCAGAAGGGCGGTTCGGTCGGTGCTGCCGCCCTGCTCGGTCTTTCCTCCGCTTTCCTCATCGGCCCTTGCGTCACCGCGCCGCTTGCCGGCGCTCTCCTCTACATTGCCCGGACAGGTGACATTGCGGTCGGCGCACTCGCCCTTTTCGCCCTTGGACTTGGCAAGGGCATTCCGCTGATCATCATGGCGACGATCGGCGGCAAGGCGCTGCCGCGCGCCGGTGCTTGGATGGAACGTGTCCGGCACGTCTTCGGCTTTGCATTTCTGGGAACGGCGATCTGGCTTGCGACGCCACTGGTGCCGGAGCGCTTCCTCCTCCTGCCCTGGGCCGTGCTGGCCCTTGCTTTCGGCATCTACGCGGGCACTTTCGACGGGCTGCGCCCGACGCGCGGCTATGGCGTGCTGGCGCGCTTGACCGCTGTCGTCTCGCTCATTTGGGGCGGTCTCCTGCTGGTGGGCTTCGGCCTTGGAGCCAGCGATCCGCTCACCCCGCTCGGTCCGCTCAAGGGGGCAGCGAGCGTTGGGCAGACAGCCACCATCCAGAAGTCGGACTTTACCAAGGTCGGCTCGGCCGGTGCACTCTCCAGCCTTCTCGACACCGCAGCCACCAACAGGCAACCGACCCTCGTCTATGTCACCGCGGACTGGTGCGTCACCTGCCGCACGATCGAACGCTCCGTGCTGACGGCGCCTGATGTCGTTGCCGGCCTCAACGGGGTCCGGCTGGCAAGCCTCGACGTCAGCACCCTCGATGCGGAGAACGGCGCGCTGATGCGCTCACTTGCCGTCGTCGGCCCGCCGACCATGATCTTCTTCGACCGCAGCAAGGAGGAGGCACCCGGTACACGCCTCGTCGGCGAAATCACGTCCGCCTCGCTTGCCGAGGCGGCACGGATCGCCAAGGGTGGTTCGCAATGAACGCCGTCGCGATAGGTCCCTTCGCCTTTTCCGCCGATCGCTTTTCGGTGATCGTCGGCCTGGTCGTGTTCATGCTGATCGGCTCTCTCCTTGCTTCGCGCGTCGACAACCGGCTTGGCAGCTTTACGACGACGGCCACACTCTTGGGCGTTGTCGGCGCGCGGGCGGGGCATGTGCTCGCCCATGCCGAGAGCTTCCTGCAGGAGCCGTTGCGCGTTCTCGCCATCTGGCAGGGCGGTTTTTCCCCGACAGGCGGCCTCCTCGGCGTTCTCCTCGCCGCGGTGATCCTCTGGCGAAAAGCACCAAAAGCCGCACCTTGGGCGATCTTGCCGCTCGCTGCCGGCCTCTTCGTCTGGGTCGTCGTTACAACCCTCACCGATAGCGGCGCGGCACCCCGTGCGCTGGAAACGTCCTATGCCGTGCTCGCACGGGACGAGACCCTTGCCATCGCCGAGCGCAAGGGCCGGCCTGCGGTTCTCAATCTCTGGGCAAGCTGGTGTCCGCCCTGCCGGCGGGAAATGCCGATGATGGCGGGGATGGCGGAAGGCAATCCCGAGGTCGACTTCCTCTTCGCCAACCAGGGCGAAAGCCGCGCTGCGATAGAATCCTATCTGCGCCAAACCGGCGTCGTCCTGGAAACCATCCTACTCGATCCCTTCTCGGACCTATCCCGGCACTACGGCGCGATCGGCCTTCCCGCCACACTTTTCATCAATCCGGACGGTACGCTCGCCGCGACCCATCTCGGCGAAATCTCGCGCGAGGCAATCGCCGAACGGCTCGCCGCCTTTTCATCTGAAGACAGGAAGCAGACAGAGTGATTGCTCCAGCCTTTCCGACTTCCGCCGTTTGCCTGCGCGGCATGGTCCTTGCCATCGCCACACGCGCCGTCGCTTTCGGCGTCACCCCATTCGCACAAGGAGAAATCTGATGCTCACCCGCAGAACCGTCCTGACCGCCACGGTCGCGACCGCCGCCGCCGTGCTTGTCGGAGGCCGACCATCCTTCGCCCAGCAATTGACCAAGGAGGAAGTGTTTTTCGACAAGGACGCGCCCGTCCTCGGCAATCCGAAGGGTGATGTCACCATCGTCGAGTTCTTCGACTATCAGTGCCCCTACTGCAAGAAAGTGCATCCGACGGTCGAGAAGGTGGTCAAGGCCGACGGCAACGTGCGGCTCGTGCTGAAGGACTGGCCGATTTTGGGCGAGGCCTCTGTCTTTGCCGCGCAGGCGGTGCTTGGAGCCGCCCAGATCGGCAAGTACCAGCCGGCGATGGAGGCACTGATGAAGACCAAGGCGAGGCTGTCGCAGGACGACATCGAGAAAGCGCTGATCGGCGCCAGTCTTTCGATGAAGGAGCTGACCGCAGCCGTGAACACCCACAATGCCAAGATTTCCGGACTGCTCGACCGCAACTACAGTCAGGCACTCGCCTTCAATTTCGCTGGTACACCATCCTTCGTCATCGGTTCGGCAATCATTCCCGGCGTTCTGGATGAAAAAGGACTGAAGGACGCCATCGCCAAAGCGCGGGGCTGAAGCGCGAACGTGCTGCGCTTACCGGACGCGGCTACAAAATGCGGCCAAGGGCCGTTTGCGCGCGACATGACCGATTGAAAGGGTCGCGCGCCGAGAGGTTCGGCCGGGGGTAGTTCGCCGACCGCTCCAAATGGACCAGGAATGCCACCTCATAGGCCGCCTTGCCGCGGCCTATCTGAGTGAAGACATCCTTAAGCGGAGAATTTCACCGTTACGCCGCGCTGCCGAAAGTATGCCTGCATCAGCTTCCGTCCGGAACGGTTGTTTTGCACGAGCCTGGTCGGATCGAAGACGGCCTCTTTCAAACCAGCCCGCGTCAAAGCTGCCTTGAGGGTCGCGATATGAAGATCGATGTCGGCATTGTCTGCCTGCAGCGATGCGTAAATGCGATCTGTTGCCTCTGCTACGGTCGGTTCGCTCACTCTACACTCCTGTTGCTGTCTGCCGGCGTTCGGCACGCCTCTCGGCTTGGCCCTATTTGCTGGCGCCGCCAACGTCAATCGCGAGACGGCAAAATGTGCTTCCGGAAGAGCGCAACAAGGCCGTAGAGCAGGTTATCGAAGATGCCGGTTTGACGCCTCGACGAAGGCTTCGAAAACACGAGCGCCCGGATGGCTGTCCGCATCCAGCATTTCAGGGTGCCATTGCAGCCCCATGGCAAAGGTCTGCGAGGCGACCTCGATCGCTTCGACCACTCCATCGGGGGCTCGGGCAGTCACGGTCACGGCATCGGAGACCTCGACGATCGCCTCACGATGAAACGTGTTCACGGCGAATGTTTCGACGGCGAGGATGTCGGCCATTCTGGTGCCGGCTACGATGCTGACGTCATGCGAGAAATTGGCCTGGTCGTGATTGAGCGCGCCGGGCCACGACGAATGGACATCGGAAACCATCCGGCAACCGTTGAGGCAGCCGAGCATCTGCATGCCGTTGCAGATGCCGAGCACAGGCTTGTCGCGGGCAAGGAAGCTCTCCATCAATGCCATGTCGACGGCCAGTCGATCCGAGGGCGGATACTGGGATTGGTCTCCTTCGACATACCAGCTTTTCGGAAAGTTGATGCGGCCGCCGACGCTTAGGAACCCGTCAAACTCCTCGACGACCTGGTCGACGAGATCGGGAATATAGGGAATGCCGAAGGCAAAGGCACCGGCGCGGCGCAGAGCGGAGAAGTAGTTTCTCGAGACGTCATAGCGTCCGCCGCCCGCACTGGTGTTTTCATCCATGATCACGGCGATCTTCGGCATGCGTTTCATTGGCTCATCCTAGATTTCAAAGATTCCACGCTCGGATGTCGAGCAACCTAGCCCATCTTTGCAGCAGGGCGGAACGGGCCTTCGCTCAACACATTCCATCGTTTAGGCCAAAGCCATCCGAACCCGATGGTTTCTGCCAATCTCGATCAGTTCGGACCGCACGGGAGCAGTAAAGACATCCGGCGCGGTGCTGCCATCGGAAACGAAGCTGCGGCCGGCAAGGTGCGGCACGGCGGCGTCGCTCGCCTGCCCGGCCGCCGGCTTCAACGCCGCATCCGGATCGGGAATGGCGGCAATCAGCCGGCGCGTGTAGGGATGAGTGGGCGCTTCGAAAATCTCGCGCCAGCCGCCCTCTTCCACGACTTCACCGAAATACATCACCAACACCCGGTCGCTCATATGCTCCACCACGCTCAGATCGTGGCTGATCATCAGATAAGAGAGGCCGAGCTTTTCCTGAAGGTCGAGCAGGAGATTGATGATCTGCGCGCGGATCGACACGTCGAGGGCAGAGACCGGTTCATCGAGCACGACGATTTCAGGCTCGAGGATCAGCGCGCGGGCAATACCGATGCGCTGGCGCTGACCGCCGGAGAATTCGTGCGGATAGCGCCCGGCCTGTTCGGGCGTCAGGCCGACGTTCTTCAGCATCGCCTCGATGCGGCCCTCGATCTCCGAGGCGGCGGTAATGCCGTGCAGCCGCAGCGGTGCGGCGAGCGAGGTGCGCACGGACTGGCGCGGATTGAGCGAGGCGTAAGGGTCCTGGAACACCATCTGCACCGCCTTCGCCCGGTCCATTCGGTGCGGCGCGCCAGGCCCCGCCAGCGGCTGACCGCGATAGCGGATCATGCCCTCGGTCGGTTCCTGCAGGCCGAGGATGGAAAGCGCAGTCGTCGACTTGCCGCAGCCGGATTCGCCGACGATCGACAGGCATTCGCCCTTGGCGAGCTCGAAGCTGATGCCGTTGACGGCGTGGAGCGTACGTCGTCCTTTGCCGAGCAGGCCACCGCCGGAAATCGGGAAACGGACGTGGAGATCGTCCACCTCTAACAGCGGAGCGGTCATGGCTGGCTCCCCTCCAGTTCACGGGGCATGATAAAGCGGCTTTCCGTCAGCTTCGAGCGGTCGTCGATGATGCTGTCGATATCGACGAGCCGCTGCCGCCCATGCTCGCTGCGGCTGCCAAGGCGCGGCAGAGCACCGAGCAGGCCGCGGGTGTATTCGTGCTTCGGGCTTTCAAAGAGCGCCCGCGTTTCGTTCTCCTCGACGAGGCAGCCCGAATACATCACCCCGACGCGCTGGCAGATGCTGGCGATGACGCCGAGGTCGTGGCTGATGAAGAGAACGGCCGTGCCGCGTGCCGCACAGAGTTCCTTGATCAGGCGCAGCACCTCCGCCTGCACGGTCACGTCGAGGGCCGTCGTCGGCTCGTCGGCGATCAACAGGTCCGGACTGCAGGCAAGCGCCATCGCGATCATCACCCGCTGACGCAGTCCGCCGGACATCTGGTGCGGGTAGTTCCTGGCACGCCGATCAGGATTGGGCACGCGCACGTTCCCGAGCGCTTCAACGGCGAGCTTTTCGGCTTGCGCCCAGCTTTTTCCCTGATGCAGCACGAACATCTCGGCGATCTGTCGCCCGACCGTCGAAAGCGGGTTCAGTGCCGTCATCGGTTCCTGGAAGATCATGGCGATACGGTTGCCGCGCAGCCGCCGCATCTCACGCTTCGGCAGTGCCAGCAGGTTCTGCCCCTTGAACAGTATCTCGCCGCCGGTGACGGCGAGAGGCCGTTTCAAAAGGCCCATGACGGCAAGCGACGTTACCGATTTACCAGAACCGGATTCGCCGACGAGGCCATAGGCTTCGCCGGGCATGATCTGGAAGGAGACGCCCTTGAGCAGCGGATGGTGGCTGGAACGGCCGAGCGAAACGCCAAGCTGGAGGTCCTTGATGTCGAGAAGCGGCGCGGTCATGGCTTGCGCGTCCTCATATGCGGATCGAGGCTGTCGCGCAGTCCATCGCCGAGGAGGTTGAAGCCGAGCACCGAAAGAAAGATGGCAAGGCCGGGAAAGAGCGCCGCCCAGGGGGCGAGCTGGATAAGTTGGCGGGCATCGGTCAACATCGAGCCCCAGCTCGGGAATGGCGGCTGGATGCCGAGCCCGAGGAACGAGAGTGCAGCTTCAGACAGCACCGCCGAGCCCATGCCGAGCGTCGCCATGACGAGGATCGGCCCCATCATGTTCGGCAGGATTTGTGTGAACATGATGCGCAGGTCGCCATAGCCCAGCGTCTGGGCCGCCTGCACGTAGCCCTGCGATTTCAGCGAGAGCGTTGAAGACCGGGCGATGCGGCAGGTCCAGCTCCAGTTGGTGAGACCGAGCGCGATCAAAAGCGACGGCAGCCCGGGGCCGAGCACCGCCATCACGGCAAGCGCGAAGATCAGCGAGGGGATGGCGAGCATGACGTTGGTCAGGCCGTTGACCAGGTCGTCCCACCAGCCGCCCCAATAGCCTGCGGTCATACCGAGCGTGACGCCGATGATCGAGTTGATCACCTGCGACACGATGCCGACGGTCAGCGAGATCTGCGCGCCGTAGAGAATGCGGGTATAGACGTCACGTCCCTGCGCGTCCGTGCCGAACCAGAAGGTGGCGTCCGGCGGCAGTTCGGAATTCATCAGGTCCGCATCGAGCACCGGGTCGAAGGGTGCGATCCAATGGGCAAGGAGACCGGCGAAGATAACCAGCGCCGTCAGCGTCGCACCGAGCCAGAAGTTGAAGCCGAGGCGCATGGGCGTCACTCCTGCTTGATGCGCGGATCGATCGCGGCATAGACCAGATCGACGGCGGTATTGATGATCAGGAACCACAGCACGATGACGAGGATCGTGCCCTGCACCACGGGAATGTCGCGGATCGCCACGCTGTCGACCAGGAGCGAACCGATGCCCGGCCAGGCGAACAGCTTTTCGATGACGACGGCCTGGCCGATCAGCGAGCCGAACTGCAGGCCGACCGTGGTGACGATCAGCACCAGCGCATTGCGGGCCACATGCCAGCGCACGACCTTCGCCTCGCTCATGCCCTTGGAATGGGCGGTGCGGATGAAATCGGCGTTCAACACGTCGAGGACGCCGGCCCGCGTGGTGCGTGCAAGCAGCGCCAGCGGTGTGACGCCGAGGGTCACGGCCGGCAGGATGAGATTCCTAAATGAGCCGTCGCCATAACCGAAGCTGGGCAGCCAGTTCAGTTGCAGCGCGAAGAGGTACATCATCAAAAGGCCGAGCCAGAATTGCGGCATGGAGAGGCCCGAAACCGCGCCGATCATCGTCACGGTATCGAGGATCGAACCGGGCCTGAGTGCTGCAAGAAAGCCGAGCGGCACGCCGACGACGATGGCAAAGACCATGGCGGCAACGGCCAACTGAAGCGAGGCGCCCATGCGGTCACCGATGAGGTCGATGACCGGCTGGCGCGTGCGGAAACTGGTGCCGAGATCGAACTGCGCGAGATCCGTGACATAGGTCACGAAGCGCTCCATCAGCGGCTTGTTCAGACCGAATTCCTCGTTGAGGCGAGCGATCATTTGCGGATCGGCGGCGCGCTTGCCGTCAGCAAAGAGGCTGGCCGCGAAGGTACCGGGGACGACGGAGAAGATAACGAAGATCAGCAACGCCACCACGACGATCGTCGGGACGACCTGCAGAATGCGGCGCAGGGTAAAACGAAGCATGAGCGGTTCCATTTTGGCCACCCGGATGGGTGGGACAACTGATGTGTGGGGCGGCCGAAGCCGCCCCGAACCTCTCAAGGGCTATTTGCGTGCGTCCGGAGCCGTGTCGTCGATCCAGATCTCGTCATAGGGCTGGACCGCCAGTTCCGTGGCGTTCGGGACAAGGCCGTGGATCCAGGGCTGGTAGGCCATGACCGCCTTGTTGTAGTTGAAGAACCAGACCGGCGCATCGTCCTGCACGATGTTGTTGGCCTGGCGAAGCAGATCGCCCTGCTTGGCCGGGTCGCGTTCCTGCTGGGCCGCCTCATAGAGCTTGTCGAAATCCGGGCTCGAATAGCTCGCGTAGTTGCAGGCCGACTGCGCCGTCTTGGAATAGAAGCAACGCAGCGCATTGAGCGGGTCGGGACCGGACAGGTTCGACCAGATGAAAGCCTGGAAGTTGTTCGACGTCACGGCATCGCCAAGCGCAGAGCTTTCGACCGGTTTCGGCTTCACGGTGATACCGACCTTCTTCAGCATCGGCAGGATGGCTTCGACGATCGGCACGCCCCAGCTTTCGTTCGGGCTCGCCGTCACTTCGAATTCGAAGCCATCGGCATAGCCTGCTTCCGCCAGCAGAGCCTTGGCCTTCTCAGGATCGAAGGCGTAGGGCGCCTTGTCCTTGTCGAAGGCCGGCGAAGACAGCGGCAGCCAGCCGGAAGCCGGGTAGGCCTTGTTCTTGACGAGCCGTTCGATGATCAGCGGCGCGTTGATCGCATGGTTGATCGCCTGGCGGACCCGCTTGTCCTTGAAAGGTTCGAAGGCCGGGTTGAAGCCGATGTTGCGCGTATAGACCTCGGCAACTTCGAGCAGGTGGTCCTTGAGCGCGTCCTCACCCTGATAGGCCTGGTACTGGGTAGGCCCGAGGATGGAGACATCGATTTCCTTGTTGCGGAATGCGACGTCGCGCGCGGCGTCCTCGGCCATCAGCACGATGTTGATGCGGTCGAGATAGGGCTTGCCCTCCTCGTAGTACTTGTCGAACTTTTCGACGACGACCTGCGAACCCGGCACGTGTTCCTTGAAGACGAAGGCGCCGAGGCCGACGGGGGTCTTGGCGAAGCTCGATTCATCCTTGACGTCAGACGGATAGATTACCGTCGTGTTCTGCATCAGCGGGAATCCGGGGTTGATCGGTCCGGTATAGGTGATCTCCAGCGTGTGGTCATCGATCTTCTTGAGACCGGAAATCTCCTCGGCCTTGCCGGCGATGAACTCATCCGCACCCTTGATGACGGCAATATAGCTTGCACCCGGGAAGGCGTTCTTCGGGTTGGCGATGCGCTTGTAGCTGTAGATGATATCGTCGGCCGTCAGCGGCTTGCCGTTGTGGAAGACGGCATTATCGCGCAGGCGATAGGTGTGCGCCGTACCGTCCTCGGACACCTCTTCCGAGCTTGCGAGTTCCAGCACCGGCTTGTTCTGGATCGAATCCCAGCTGTAGAGGGCGCGGTGGATCGCCTGGGTGATGAATTCTTCCTGCGTGTTCGGGCTTGCCTGAACATCAAGCGTAGCGAAGCTCGAGCCATAGGGTGCGGTAAAGACGAGCGTTCCGCCGTGGCGTTCACCCGCAGCCAGCGCTCCGGTTGCCACCCCGAGGCCGAGCATTGCGGCCAATGTCAATCTTTTCAGCATGCTGTTTTCCCTCTCGTGCCGTTTTCGGCTTTGTGTTGGTCAGTCCGGCAGGCCGTCAGCGCGCGTCATGCACGACGCGACCTGCAAGCAGGGTCATCAGGCAGCGTGTGCCTGAGAGGATGGTGTCCGCCGGTGCTTCCAGCAGGTCGTTGTCGAAGACGGCAATGTCGGCCCATTGGCCCGGCACCAGTTTGCCCTTCACGCCCTCGGCCTTCTGCGAATAGGCGCCGTACTCCGTGTAGGCCTGCAACGCTTCCTCGCGGCTCAGCTTCTCCGTCTCCACCATCACGGTGCCCTTGCCGGTCTTGCGCGTGATCATGGCGTGAAGGTTCGGGAAGGGGTCGGGCGAGCAGACCGGCGAGTCCGAGCCTGTCGAGGGCTTGAGGCCCATGCGCATCCAGGTGCCGATCTGGTAGGACGCCTTGCCGCGCTCATCGCCCAGCACCGAGATGTAGCTGTCGCCGAAATCGTGGATGAAGGCCATCTGCGGCGCGGGCAAGATGCCGGCCGCCTTCATGCGCCGATCCTGCTCGGGGCTCGAGAAGCCGCAATGCTCGATGCGATGACGCCGATCCGGATCGGGATTGGCGGCCAGCGCCTTTTCATAGGCGGTGATCAACTGCTCGATCGCACCGTCGCCGATCGCGTGGCAGGCCATCTGATAGCCGCGGTCGTGGCAGGATTTGACGATCGCCTCGACGTCGGCATCCGGCAGCATCTGCACGCCGAGATTGTCGGGCTCGCCGAGATAGGGCTTCGTCATCCAGGCGGTGCGCCCGCCGGCCGAGCCGTCGAGGAAGATCTTCACGGCACCGACGCGCAACAGGTCGTCACCCGCGCCGGAAATAAGCCCCGCCCGCCAGGAATCCTCGACGATCGAGACGCCGGGATCGCCCAGCAGCGTCAACCAGACGCGCACCGGCAAGCGGCCGGAAAGCTTGGCCATCTCATAGGCCTGGATTTCGGCAAAGCCGGCGAGCTGGCCGACCGCCGCATCCATGCAGCTGGTGATACCGAGCGACAGAAGATAGCGCCCTGCCCGCTCGATGCCGTCGATCAACTCCTCCGTCGTCACCTCGGGAATAGCCGTCTTGATGAGGTTCTGCGCGTTTTCCGCCAGGAATCCGTTGAGGCGGCCGTCCGTGGTGCCGATCACGCCGCCGTCAGGCACCGGCGTCGCCTCGGTGACACCGGCCAGGCTCAGCGCCAGCGAATTCGCGATGGCCACATGGCCGCAGGCGCGCGTCAAGAGCACGGGATGATCCGGCACGGCGCGGTCGAGCTCCTCGCGGGTCGGATGCCGGCCGACATCGAGCTTGACCTGATCATAGCCCCGCGCCCGCACCCAGGCGCCTTTCGGCGTGGCGGCCGCGCGTTCGGCGAGCTTTTCCATGAGGGCGGCAAGTGTCGGCGCGGCGGCAGGCGTCGCATCGACCCAGCCCATGGTGATGCCGGTGGAAATCAGGTGCAGGTGATTGTCGATGAGACCGGGGCTGGCAAAACGGCCTTCGAGATCGATCACCTCGGTATGCGGCCCCTTGAGGCTCGCCATCTCGGCATCGCTGCCGGTTGCCAGAACCTTGCCCTGCCAGATGGCAACGGCCTCGCTGGTCCCCTCCTCCCTGCCCCGCCAGATACGGCCGTTGTGCAGAATAAGATCAGCGTGAAGCTGGAAGGCCATTAACAATCCCCCTTTTGTTATCAGCTTGATTTCGTGAGCCTCCTCGCTGCCTCGAAATCAAAACTGTTTGCCTTGGGTGCAACGTGGAAGGTTTGTCGGGGTTTGGCTAATTCGCTTTTAGCAAAGGCTGATGCAATATCGGCATAGCGATTTCTTTCCAAGGACTTATGATCCCCTCGGCTGCAACGCAGGGGAGATCTGGGCATGGAGATCAAGTGGCTGGAGGACTTCGTGACGCTTGCCGACACATCGAGTTTTTCGCGCGCTGCCGAGTTGCGCAACGTGACTCAGCCTGCCTTCAGCCGTCGCATCAAACAGCTGGAGCGCTGGCTCGGCGCAACGCTGATCAACCGCGCCACCATGCCGGCGGAACTGACGTCGGCAGGTCGCAATTTCCTGCCCATCGCACAGGAGGCAATCCGAACCTTCTATGCAGCACGCGAGTCGCTGCGCCCGTCGCACGAAGAAGGCCTCATCCGCTTTGCCGCGCTCCATACGCTGACGGTAACGATCTTCCCGGGCTGGCTCAAACTGCTGGAAAATGCAGGTGGCGCCTTCAGCACCTCGCTGATGCCCGACCGCGGCGGCATCGAGGCCAATCTTGACGCCCTGATCGGCGATGAGGCGGATTTCTTCCTGACCTATGCGCATTCGGAGGTGCCGTTCCATCTCGACCGCGCACAATTCTCGTCGTTGACGATCGCCCATGACCGGCTGATCCCGCTCGCCGCGGCAAAGGTCTCCACCCCCGACGGCACGCTACCGGGACTGCACATCCTCGACCGGGCCGTGGCGCAGCCGCGGCTCTCCATTCCCTATCTGAGCTACGGGTTCAATTCGTTCTTCGGTGTCGCCCTTTCGCGTCTCATGCTGCGGCGCCCGCCCTTCCGGCGTCGCACCACGCATGAAAACACGATCAGCGCAGGGCTGATGAACATGGCCATGACAGGTGCCGGCGTTTGCTGGCTGCCCGAAAGCCTCGCCCGCGACGCGATCGATGCCGGGGCTCTGGTACCCGCTTCCGCGGATAAGGGCTGGAATCTCGACCTCGAAATACGCCTCTACCGTCACGCCGCAACGCGCAGCCGCAGGGTCGAAGATTTTTGGCAGACGGCAAAGCTCCTGCTGGAACGCGAGCCCGCCTAGACAGGCTCGCGGAAAGACCAACACGCGCAATTCGCCGCGTTGCGGGAGATAGTCTAAATCTTGACCTTCAGCGCACGCGGATCGTAGGCCGACGCCAAATGCACCGTCGCGGCATAGCGAACGCCAGCAAGATCGATCTCGAAGCGCTCCCCCTCGAGGAAGGTTTTGTCCACGCCTCCAGGGTTTTCAAGCAGACCGAGTGCGACCGAACGCCCAAGCGTGTGACCGTAGGCGGCAGAGCGGACCTCGCCGACCGGTTTTCCCGCACGCAGGATCAGTTCACCGCCCCAAAGCATCGGCAAGGGATCGTCGAGCGTAAACTGCACGATGCGGCGCGACTGCGTGCCTTTGGTCTTTGCAGCCACGAGCGCGTCGTGGCCGACGAAGCCGTCGGGTTTTCCCAGAGCAACGGCAAAGGCAAGACCGGCCTCGTAGGGGTTGATGTCGGGTGTCAGTTCGCGGCTCCAGGCGCGATAACCCTTCTCCAGCCGCAACGCCTCAAGCGCATAGTAGCCGCAATCCGTGAGGCCGAACGCGCGACCGACCTCGTGCAGCGCCTCGTAGACACCGACGGCGAATTCTGTCGGCACGATCAGTTCCCAGCCGAGTTCGCCGACATAGGTCATGCGGTTGGCGAAAGCCGTGGCGTAGCCGATATCGATCTCGCGGATGGTCGCGAAGGGAAAGCCCTCGTTCGAGATATCGGCCGAGGTGAGCTTCGCGAGAATGTCGCGCGACTTCGGCCCCATCAGCGCCAGGACTGCATAGGACGACGTCACGTCGGTCAAAGTCACGTGGGCGTCCGCGGCAAGGTTCTTGCGGATCCAGTCCGCATCATGGACCGCTTGGGCCGAACCTGTAATCAGCAAGAAACGATCGGCGGCAAGTCGCATGACGGTCAGGTCGCTCTCGTAGCCGCCCCGGGCGTTCAAGAGGCCGGTGTAGACGGAACGGCCGATCTCGCCGTCGATGTCGGCAGCGCAGATGCGATTGAGCGCCGCTGCCGCATCACGCCCCTGGACAAGCAGCTTGGCGAAGGAGGTCTGGTCGAAAATGCCGGCAGCGTCGCGCGTCGCCTTCATCTCCCGCCTGACCGCTTCATGCCAGTTCTGCCGACCGAAGGAATACGCGGTCACCGGGCGCTCGCCTTGCGCGGCAAACCAGTTGGCCCGTTCCCATCCCATTTTCGAGCCGAAGCACGCGCCCTTGGCGGCAAGGCGATCGTAGAGAGGCGAGCGGCGGAAGGGGCGCGCCGTATCGAGCTCCCGATTTGGCCAGGGCATCGCATAGTGCAGGCCGAGCGTTTCCTTGACGCGGTCGTGCAGCCAACGCGGATTGTTGTTGAAGCCGGCGAAGCGACGGATATCGACCGGCCAAAGATCCATGGTCGGCGCGCGGTTGACGATCCACTCGGCAAGCGCCCGACCTGCCCCGCCGGCGCTGGCAATGCCCATGGAGTTGAAGCCAGCGCCGACGAAAAAGTTCTTCAGTTCCGGCGCCTCGCCGAGAATGAAGTTGTTGTCCGCAGTAAAACTCTCCGGGCCATTGTAAAACTTCTTCACCTCTGACGTCGCAAGTTGCGGCACGCGCTGCAGCGCATTGTGCATCAGGATTTCGAACTGGTCCCAATCGTCAGGCAGAAGCGCGAACTCGAAATCATCGGGAATGCCGGCCATGCCCCAGGGCTTGGCTTCCGGCTCGAAGCCGCCCATGACGAGCCCACCGACTTCCTCCTTGAAATAGATGTATCCATCAGGATCGCGCATGACAGGCAGATCCGGATGCACGCCCTCGATGCGGCCGGTGACGATATACATGTGCTCGGCCGAGTGCAGCGGCACGGTGACGCCACACATCTGGCCGACCTTACGTGCCCATTGTCCGGCGCAGTTGACGACGATCTCCGCGGCAATGGCGCCCCGATCGGTTTCAACGCCGGTGACGGCGCCGTTCTTGGTCGAAATACCGATGACCCGGACGCGCTCGATCACCCGCGCGCCGCGATTGCGTGCGCCCTTGGCGAGCGATTGCGTGAGGTCTGTCGGATTGGCTTTGCCGTCGCCCGGCAGCCAGACGGCGCCGACGAGATCGTCGATCGCCATGACCGGCCAGAGATCCTGCGCCTCCTTCGGCGAGATCACCTCGATCGCCACACCTTGTGCACGGGCCGAGGCCGCCGTGCGTTTCAACAGGGTCATGCGGTCTTGCGTGCGGGCAACCGAGAGCGAGCCACAATTCTTCCAGCCGGTGGCAAGTCCGGTTTCGGACTCCAGCTCGCTATAGAGCTTGGTCGAGTATTTGATCAGACCCGTCATGTTGGCGTGGCTGCGCAGCTGACCGACGAGACCGGCCGCATGCCAGGTCGTGCCACCGCTCAATTGACCCTGCTCCAGCAAAACGACGTCGTTCCAGCCAAGCTTGGTCAAGTGATAGGCGACCGAGCAGCCGATGATACCGCCACCGACGATGACGACCTGTGCCTGTGTTGGAAATTCCTGTGCCATGAAACGACCTCCCGAACCCATGGAAGGCCGCACGGTAACAAAATGCAGGCAAAGAACAAGACATAAAGTTACAAAATATTACATTTCACACTTCTGCAACGACCAAGACCGGACCTTTGCGCTCAAGCGCCTCGCGGATTGCCTCCGGCGGATGCCGGTCGACAATCACTCCGGCGGCCGCTTCGAACCGGGGAATACGCAACGGCGTCAGCCGTCCGAACTTGGAGCTATCGAGGACGAAATAGGCCTTGGCCGCCGTTGCCACCATGCGTGAGCGCTGTTCGGCGCCGCTGCGGGTAAAGTCGGTCACCTCGCCATCCGGCGACAGGCCGCCGCCGCCCAGGAACGCGACGTCGACACGGAAATGGCTGATGGCCTCGAGCGCATCGATCCCGATAGCCGCTTCTTCATCCGGATCGATTTCGCCGCCGAGCATATGGACGCGCACCTGGGGCTGTCGGCACATCAAAAGCGCGATCGATAACGAAGTCGTACAAATCGTTAGGTTTTTTCGCCCAGCCAGAGCGTGGGCCACAGCAAGCGTCGTCGTGCCGGAATCAAGGAAGATCACCATACCGTCGCGCACGAGACCTGCTGCTGCACGACCGATCAGCGCTTTTGGCCCGGCATTCTCCTCCCGCCGCTCGACAAAGGCCGCCTCGGTCGGCTCGAACAGGGTGGCGCCGCCATGGACAAGATCGAGCTGGCCGCGATCGGCAAGAAGCTTCAGGTCGCGCCTGATGGTCTGACGCGAAACATCGAAGAAGTCCGCAAGCTCGCTAATACCGACGGTACCATCGGCTGCAAGACGCCTGAGGATTTCGCCGTGACGACGGGGAGCAAGAGCGCGAGCGTTTTGTTGTTCTGACATGTGACTATCTGTGTTCATTTTTGTCCATTTGACAAGCTGCGGCGCCTGCCCACGCCGCGACGCACGCGCAAAACTACTTCACCTCCCCGAATTCAAGCGAATTTCATCGGATCCTTGCTCAAACGGGGATTGGCAACAACGCGAAATGTTGCATAATGTAACTATTATTCCCCACTCGTACCACGTTGACGCCTTTTGTGATCAGGAAGAGACAATGCAACAGGCATGTGCGCACGCCCGCCACTTCACCTTCTACCTTCTCGATGGGTTCGCCCTGCATGGCTTCTCCGCAGCGATCGAAGCGCTACGCCTCGCCAATGACGTTGCCGGCCGCCCGGTATACGGCTGGCACATGGTAACAGCAGATGGCGCACCCGCCATCTCATCCTGCGGCACAGGCATCCCGGTAGCGGGGCCGCTCTCGGCCGAACGCACCCGGTTTGGCCGTGGTAGCGACACGGGCTTCATCGTCGTCTGCGGCGGCCGCACGAAACCGCCGGCCGACAGGGCCCTGGAAGCCTGGCTGCGATCGAGCGCACGCAGCAATGCGCGCCTCGCCGGGCTTGGCGGCGGCGTCTACTGTCTGGCGCGGGCGGGGCTGCTTGATGAGCGTCGCTGCGCCGTTCACTGGGAGCACTTTCCCGATTTCTCCGAAAGGTTCTTCGTCGCAAACCCGCGCCAGACCGCCTTCGAGATCGACGACGGGATCTACACCTGCGCCGGCGGCAACGCGCCCTTCGACATGTTCCTGCACATCATCGAATCGGACCTTGGTCGGGACGTGGCCACCCGCATCTGCGAGGCAGCGCTCTGTGAGCGGCTGCGCGAGACCGGCGAGCGCCAGCGCCTGCCGCTGCAGGCGCGCCTCGGCATCGACAACCCGCTATTGATCCGTGTCATCGAAAAGATGGAGGCAAGTCTCGCCGAGCCGTTGAAGCTCGCCGACATGTCACCATCGACCGGATTGTCCCGACGCCAGATCGAGCGCCTGTTTCGAAGGGAAATGGGTCGCACGCCGGCGCGCTACTATCTCGACCTGCGGCTGGAGCGCGCCCACCTGCTGCTCATCACCTCGTCCCTTCAGGTCATCGAGATCGCAGTCGCCTGCGGCTTTTCCACCGCCTCGCACTTTTCCCGCACCTACCGCGAACGCTACGGCCTTACGCCGCAGCGTTCGCGTCTCAACGAGATGGAGCGCCTGCGCGTCGGAAACGGCCGCAAGGCGGTGATGGCGGAACTCCGGGTGGCTTAGGGAGGGGCGCAGAAAAAGCGCCGCCCCCTTCAGAGCGAAGGGAGGCGGCGCTTTGCAAAGGCCTGGAAGCGAGTTAGCGCCAGGCCTGGGTGCGCGCGAGCAAGCCGCGGGAGATCAGCGCGTGGACAAGTTTGGCGGCAACATTTGTGTAGAAGATCATCATGCCCATCGCGGCCGCCGGCGCGATGTCGCCGGCGTCATCCATGTTGAGCACGGCAACCGACGCGAGTTTCGTATCGGTCGAGTAGAGAAACACCACTGCCGAGACGGTCGTCATCGCATTGACGAAGAGATAGATCGCGATGTTGAGGATCGCCGGCAGGCAGACCGGCACCGTGACCCGAAAGAACAGCCGGTGGAAGGGCTGCTTCAGCGAGGCGGCGACGGATTCGAATTCCGGGTCCATCTGCTTCAGCGCCGTCAACGCGGTCAGGTGCGCGACGGTGTAGAAGTGCGTCACGGTCGAAACGACCAGGATCGTCATCGTGCCGTAGATCGGGTGCAGCGGATTGGCCGGGTTGTTGAAGAAGAAGATGTAGGCAAGGCCGAGCACCATGCCGGGCACCGCCATCGGCATCATTGCAAGGAAATGAAACAGGCCACGGCCGAAGCGGAAGCCATCGGCCTTCTCGACCATGTAGGCGCCGGCAAAGACGACGACCAAACCGAAGAGCGCTGTCAGCAGGGCAAGCCGGATCGAGTTGCCATAGGCAGCCCAACCGCCACCATCCATCAGGTCGAAGGCGAAGTTCTTCGCTGTCAGCGTCAGGTCATACGGCCAGAATTTCACGACCGCCGCGATCTGGCACATGGCAATCATGCCGAGAATGAACAGGCTGACCAGGCAGGCGAAGGCAAAGCAGAGCGTATCCGTACGAGCATTGCGTTTCGGCGCATAGGGTACCGCGCGCGCCGACAGCAACGCCACCTGCCGTTTCTGCATGCGCTGGTCGACATAGAAGGCAAGCACCGCCGGCACGAGCAGGATGACGGAGACGACGGCTCCCATCTCGAAGTTCTGCTGGCCGATCACCTGCTTGTAGATATCGACCGCGAGCATACCGTATTGCCCGCCGATCACCTTGGGCAAGCCGAAATCGGTGATGACAAGCGTGAAGACGACGAAGGCCGCCGAGACGATCCCGTAGCGCGCGCCGGGCACCGTGACCGTCGTAAACGTGCGCCATTTGCTGGCCTTCAACGAAGCCGCTGCCTCGTAATGCCGGGCGTCAGCCACGGAAAGGGCGGTCAGGATGATCAGAAAGGCGTGCGGCAGGGTGAAGAAGATCGAGCCTATGACGATACCGATCGGTCCATAGATGGAATAGCCGAGCAGCCAGTCTTTGAAGACCCCCTGATTGCCGAAGAGATAGACGAGCGCGATGCCCGGCAGCAGCGAGGGGACGAGGATCGGGATCGTCAGGATGCCGCGAAAGAGCCCCTTCAACGGCATGCAGCTTCGTGTCAGCCCGAAGGCCAGCGTAAAGGCGATCGCGACCGTGAACACGGTGCTGATGACCGCCATCAGCACGGAATTGTAGATCGACTGCGCAAGGGCTGGCGTCGAGAAATACGTGCCGAAATTCTCGAAGCCGAGGCTGCGGGCGGGCCGGAGCACAACACGCCGGAACGTGCCGGAATCGTATTCGCGCCACTCCGTGCCCTTCTCCAGTGTGGAGCCGACCAGGAAGGCCGCGTCATCGCTGGTGCCGCGAATGCGGTAGTGGACGGGACTGCGGAATTTGAACTCCGGGAAGAACTTCGTGGCCGCAAGCCGCCCGTCGGAACTCACCGAAAGCTCGGCTTCCGTCACGGCAGCGAGTGTACGGTTCAGGTCTTCGGCGCTAGCGATTGGACCCCAGTTCGCACCGGTCTCGTCGCTCACTTGGAACTCGAAGGCTGAAAGCTCGAACCTATAGGTCGAAAGCGACTTCGACAGCATCACGAAGAGCGGCGCGCCGAGTGCCACCACCAGATAAAGCCCGATGACCGCCATGAAGCCGAGCTTGATGCGATCGTCTTTGGAGGACTCCTGGCGCAGCCGCTTGCCGATCAGGGGAAGGTGGGGTGCTTCCAGAACCATGTTCATCGTCCGGCACCCCTCGGATAGAGCAGCAGGCGCTCGCGCGGTATCTCCACCTGGATGGCGCCGCCGGTTTCGATCCGCAGGCGTCTGACCGCGTTGACCGAGAAGTCGGCAACCAGCGTGCGTTCGCCGAGACGGGGTGCCGTCAGGCGCGTGCGCCAGAACATGCCGAGGAACTCCATCTCGCGCACCTCGGCATCGATCAGGTTCTGCGGTGTGGCCGGCCGGTCGCTGGCGTTGACGGCATGGGCATCCGCTCCGTGGGGAATGATGTCGACCGGGCGAACGACCGCCGTTGCCGCATGGCCGGCGGAAAAATCCTCTGTCGAACAGCAGAAGGCGGAGTGGCCGATCTCGACTTCGCCATCTCCAAGCACCCGCGCTTCGAACTGATTGGTCTCGCCGATGAAGTCGGCGACGAACAACGTCTCGGGATGACGGTAGATTTCGGTCGGCGAGCCGACCTGCTCGATGACGCCGTGGTTCATGACGACGATCCGGTCGGCCATGGCGAGCGCCTCCTCCTGGTCGTGCGTCACCATGATGGTGGTGACGCCGAGCTTTCGCTGCAGTGCCTTGATCTCATGGCGAAGATGCACGCGGACCTTGGCGTCGAGTGCCGACAGCGGCTCGTCGAGCAACAAGAGCCCCGGCGAAATGGCGATGGCGCGCGCAAGCGCGATGCGCTGCTGCTGGCCGCCGGAAAGCTGCGCCGGATATTTTTTGCCGTGAGCCGAAAGGCCGACGGTTTCCAGGAGTTCGGCGACACGGGATGCAACACCAGCCTTCGACCGGCCTGTGTTTTCCAGGCCGAAGGCGATGTTCTGCTCGATGGTCAGGTTAGGAAAGAGCGCATAGGACTGGAAGACGATGCCATAGTCACGGCTCGAGGCCGGCAGCGTCGAGATGTTGCGTCCGTCCTGCAGGATGGTGCCCTTGGTCTGAAGATCGAGACCGGCAATCGCCCGAAGCAGCGTAGTCTTGCCGCAACCGGAGGGGCCGAGAAAACAGATGAACTCGCCCCTGGCGATGGAGAGCGAAATATCGCGCAGCGCGACGAAATCGCCATAGGTCTTCCACAGGTCCGAAATCTGCAGATAGGGGGCGGTGTCCGTCGCCGCGTAATCGGCAGTCAGCGAACGGCTGGTTGGTGTCGGTTCGATCGACAGGGCATGCCTCATCTGCAAGCTCCGCTGGCTTGAGGAATCTCAGGAGAATGCGAGCGGGCGCAGCGCAATCGCGCTGCGCCCGGCCGATCAGGCTCAGCTCTTCGGCTCAGACTTGGCGTCGTAGCGTTTCTGCCATTCCTTGAGGATTGCCGCGCGGTTGTTGGCGGCCCACTCGAAATCGTTGACGATCATCCTGGATGCAATGTCGTCCGGCAGGTGCTCGACCTGCTTGGCGACGCCCGGATAGGCAACGACGGCGTAGCCGGCGTTGTACATCTCGTTGGCTTCCTTGGTGACCGACCAGTCGACGAGGGTCTTGGCGGCTTCGAGATTTGCCGTGCCGGCGATGATCGCGGTTGCCTCCGCCTCCCAGCCCGAGCCTTCGGCCGGGAAGATGATGTCGATCGGCGCACCGGCGCTCTTGGCCTTGGCGCCCGGAAACTCGAAGGACACGCCGATCACCGCTTCGCCGGCGCCTGCCATCTTGCACGGCTTGGAACCGGAATGGGTGTAGGCGGAGATGTTCTGGTGGAGCTTGTCCATGAAGTCCCAGGCCTTCTCGTCACCCCACATCTGCATCCAGCCCGAGACGTCGAGGAAGCCGGTGCCCGAGGATGCCGGGTTCGGCATCACCACATGGCCCTTGTATTCGGGGTTCGTCAGGTCCTTCCAGCTGGTCGGCGGCTTGAGGCCGAGCTTTTCGCCTTCCGCCGTGTTGTAGCAAAGGGCTGCAACATAGGCGTCCATGCCGACCCAGCTCGGCGGCGTGTCCTGGTCGACGAATTTCGGGTCGAGCGCCTCGACGCCCGCCGGCTTGTAGGGCTCAAGCATGCCTTCGGTTTTGAGGAGCAAGAGCGAGGTGGCGGCAAGCCCCCAAACCACGTCGGCCTGCGGATTGTCCTTTTCGGCGAGCAGCTTTGCCGTCATGACGCCGGTGGAATCGCGCACCCAGTTGATCTTGATATCCGGATGCGCCTTCTCGAAGGTCGCCTTGTAGCGGTCAAGGTCGACGGCCTCGACGGCGGTGTAGACAGTCAGCTGGGTTTCAGCAAAAGCGACGGCGGGAAGCACGGCGGAAGCAGCACTGGCAAGCATGATGAGCATGCGTCTGTTCATGTTGAAGTTCTCCTCTGAAGTCCTGGAAATACCGGGGAAGCACGGCGGGCAATCTTGCTGCTGCCCTGTTGTGATCGGCTTCGGGAACCATTCTGCGCAGCGGTTTCTGGTAAGTAAAATTTATTATTCTTATCGTTCAGAAGATAAAAACTATGGATGCTCTGCCGCAAAACGAGGCAAGCCGGCAGGCAAACGATGAAGCCATCAGCAACACCCAGGACAATGTCGCTCGACCTGCAAAACGAAGAGGCAGATCGACGATTGCGCGGGAAACGAGCTGCCGCGACCGTCCGGCGTTCAATAAAAAAGGGAGCCGCCATGGCAGCTCCCAGAGGGGTGAATCTGCGGGGGAAGCGCGTCAGATCACCATGGCAAGGAGAAGGTCTTGACGTTGGTAAAGCTCTTCATCGCCTCGATGACGCCTTCCTTGTAGCCGTTGCCCGAATCCTTGATGCCGCCGAAGGGGCTCATCTCGATGCGGTAGCCCGGCACTTCCCAGATGTTGACCGTGCCGACCTTGAGGCCCGCGATGTACTTCTGCATGCGCCGGAAGTCGTTGGTGCAGACGCCGGACGAGAGGCCGAAGGCGGTGGAGTTCGAGAGCGCGATCAGCGCGTCGTCGTCATCCGGCGCGCGCACGATCGGTATGATCGGCGCGAAGGTTTCCTCCATCACCAGTTCGCTCGAATGCTTGACCCTGTCGACGACGATCGGCGGCAGGAGGGCGCCCTTGCGGCCGGGATCGTAGAGGATCTCCGCCCCCTCTTCCGCTGCCCGGTGCACCCGCCGCTCGAAAACTTCCGCCGCCTTGGCGTGGACGACCGTGCCAAGGTCCGTCGCGCGATCCATCGGATCGCCGAACTTCAGCTTTTTCGCCCGCTCCAGCACCAGCGGCACGAAACGATCTGCAACGCTTTCCTGGCAAAGGATGCGCTTTACCGCCGTGCAGCGCTGGCCGGAATTCTTCGTCGCGCCGGCAACGGCAAGATCCGCCGCCCTGGCGAGATCGGCGTCCGAGAGATCATTAAGGATGATCAGCGGGTCATTGCCGCCGAGCTCCAGGATCTGCCGCTTGTAGTGGGCGTGAGCCGCGATCAGCTTGCCGACAGGAACGCTGCCGGTAAAGGTAATGAGGTCGAAATTCGGATTGGTGATCATCTCCATGCCGATATCAGCGGGCCACCCGGTCACGACCGAGAGCATTTCCGGTGGCAGACCGGCCTCATAGAGAATGTCGGCGAAGATCAGCGCCGTCATCGGCGTCAGCTCGGTGGGCTTCAGCACCACACAATTGTTGGTCGCGACGGCCGGCGCCACCTTGTGCGCCACCATGTTGAGCGGGTGGTTGAACGGCGTGATCGCCGAAATGGCGTTGAGCGGTTCGCGTGTGGTGAAGATCTTGCGGGCCTTGCCGTGCGGGGTGAGGTCGCAGGAGAAGATCTCGCCGTCGTCATGGATGCACATCTGGCCCGAAAGCGTCAGCACGTCGAAGGCACGACCAACCTCGTAGAGCGAGTCCTGCTTGGAGATCCCGAGCTCCAACGTGATCAGATCGGAGATCTCCTCCTTGCGGGCAACGAGCAGGTCCGCGGCCTTGAGCAGGATGCGCTGGCGCTCGTAGCGCGTCAGCTTTGGCTGATAGGCAGCCGCGATCTCGAAGGCCTTGCGAGCGTGCTCGGCGCCGCCCGCCGGCACCGTGCCGATCACCGCATCGTTGAAGGGATAGCGCACCTCGACGCGCCCTTCGGTATCGACCGCCTTGCCGGCGATGCGCATGGGCTCGTGGCGAATTGCAAATGCTGTTTCCACCTTGGTCATCGCTCCCTCCCTAGTGTGCTGTCTGGGCTGCTGCGACGAGCGCGTAGTAGAACGCATCGAAATTGCGCAGCGATGCGGATGTCAGCAATTCGGGAAGCTTGCGGTTGGCGATGAACGGCACCGCCTGTTCGGTCAACCCGCCATGCGAGCGCAGCGGTTCGTTCAGCGCCGCGAGATCGTGGCGATGTTCGCTGGTGCCGAGGGTCTTGTTTTCCGACGAGATCAGCACGAGATCGCCGATCCGGTCGTCCGGCAACTCGAAGCGTACGCAAGCTTCCGGGCGGGAGAGCACGACGTCGATGCCTTCGATCGCCTGCAACCGCTCAATGATCTCCTCCTTGTCCGCACCTTCGGGCAGATAGGCCGTAGCAAACGAGCCGAGCGCGCCGTGATGCACGACATAGGGGTCCGTGATCGGCAGGATGACGCGGGCGGCGTCCTTGCCGAGCCATTGGTCGAGCAGGTCCTGCACGTAGATGACATCAGGCGAACCGTCCGCCTTATGCTTCGGCTTCATGCCGTGGTCGGCCGTGACGATGATGGCCGCGCCAAGTGCATCGAGTTCGGTCAGGTACTTGTCGAACATCTCATAGAAGGCGTTCGCCTGGGGTACGCCCGGCGCATATTTGTGCTGCACGTAGTCGGTGGTCGTCAGGTACATGACGTCAGGGCGGAATTCCTTGAGCAGCTTGACGCCGGCGGCAAAGACGAATTCCGAGAGATCGGCCGAATAGACTTCCGGCACCGGGCGGCCGAGCCAAGCCGAGGCATTGTCGAGGCCGTTTTCCGCCTTGGTCGTCTTGTCCGCCTTTTCAGACGAGAAGCAGATCGCTCTGCCCTCGTCGAACTTGAGCCCGTGGCCGAGCAGCGCCCTGAGCTTGTCCTTCGCCGTCACCACGGCGACCTTCGCACCGGCATCGTAGAACGCCTTGAAGATGGTCGGCGCGCGCAGGAAGCGCGGATCGTTCATCATCACTTCGTTGCCGGTCTGCGGCTCGTAGAGATAGTTGCCGCAGATGCCGTGGATCGCCGGCGGACGGCCGGTGGCGATGGAAAGGTTGTTCGGATTGGTGAAGCTCGGGATGACGCTGAGCGCGGTGCGCTCCGTGCCGGTCTTGCGGATGCGCTCGAGCGTCGGCATCAGCCCGGCCTTGATGGCTTCGTCGAGATAGGCCGGCTCGCAGCCGTCGAGGCAGATGGCAATGGCCGGGACATTCGGCCAAGGATAGGTGCGGCGGTTGGCGGTAACAGTGATCTTGGACATCTTGTTCATCGTAATTTCCTCAGTTCAGGCGGCGAGACGGCGGCGTTCTTCAAGGGCGACGGCCGGGGGAGCGGCGCTGTCGACGCCCATTTCGGAGAGTGAGTTGCGGGCGGCATCGACCACGCGGCGCATGACATGCTCGTCCATGCGGCCGATGCAGCCGACGCGGAAACTGTCGACCACCGTGAGCTTGCCCGGATAGATGATGAAGCCTTTGTCCTTCATCAGGTCATAGAAGCGGTCGAAGGCGAAGGCGGGATGCGCCGGGCTGAAGAAGGTGACGATGATCGGCGACAGCCACTGGTCGGCAAGCAGCGTCTCGAAGCCTGCCTCGCGCATGCCGGCGACCATGACGTCGCGGTTGCGGGCATAGCGGGCTCCACGACCGGCGACACCCCCCTCTTCCCGATGCAGGCGCAAGGCTTCCAGGAAGGCCGCGACCACGTGGGTCGGCGGCGTGAAGCGCCACTGGCCCGTCTTGTTCATGTAGTCCCACTGCGCGTGCACATCGAGGCTGAGCGAATGGCTACGCCCCTTTGCGGCCTCCAGCTCGCTCTTGCGGGCGATGACGAAGCCGAAGCCGGGCACACCCTCGATGCACTTGTTGGCGGAAGAAACGATCGCCTGGTAGCGGAAATCGGCGATACCGGCCGGCACTGCGCCGAAGGCACTCATGGAGTCGACCAGCAACTTGCGGCCACGGGAGTAGACCGTGTCGGAAATCTCCTTCAGCGGATTGAGGATGCCGGAACTCGTTTCGCAATGGACGACCACGACATGGGTGATAGCGGGGTCTGCATCGAGTGCCGCTGCAACCTCCGGACCGCGCGGCGGCATGTAGTCGCCCTTGTCGATCGTCACATGGTCACGACCGAGATAGGAAAGCGTCTGGGCGATGCGCTTGCCATAGGCGCCGTTCATCAGCACCAGCACCTTGCCGTCCTTCGGGACGAAGCTGCCGAGCATGGCCTCGACCGAAAACGAGCCGCTGCCCTGCATCGGCACGCAATCGTACTCGCCCTTGGTATCGCCGGCGATCTCCAGCAGTTCCTGGCGGAGCCTGGCGGTCATTGCCCGGAAATCGCCATCCCAGGAACCCCAGTCCCGCAGCATGGCTTCCTTGACCTGATAGGCCGTGGTCAGCGGACCGGGGGTCAGGAGATAAGGCTCGCCCAGCCTTGGCGTTTCCAGGGGCGCGATGGTTCTTTCAGAAGCGGTGTTTGGCATTGTCCGTCCTCGCGGTTGGCGTGTTCGAGAACGACAATGGGGCGGAAAGATCTATCTGTAAAATCGTTCTTTTGTATCAATCTATCGATAGAAATTATACATCTAGGCGGCCGGCACCAGCCGGCTTTCGAGAAGGTCCCCACTCTCGCGCAGGCGCGGATAGGCCATGGTCGTCACCAGCGAATTGACCTCCTTCAGCGCCCGAACGATCTCCAGATGCATGTCGCTCGAAAGGATGCTGGTCGCGATGCCTTGCCGAAGCCGTTCCAGATGGCATTTGCTGCTCTCTTCGACCAGCCGACGCACATGTTCCTTCTGCCGAACCATTTCGCGCGCTATCACCGGGTCCGGGGAGACGAGAAGATTGGCCGCCAGCCTGACGTTGGACGACACGGCCGCGTGCAGCAAAGTGAGCTCCTGCCATCCCTCCTGCGAGAAGGTGCCTGCGCCCGCAAGCCGCTCCTCGGCCATTTGCAGAAGGCTCTTTGCGATGACGTCTCCGGCATATTCGAGATGGATCGCCGCTTCGGTGAGTTCGATGCCGCGTCGCGATTGGTCTTCGGTGAGGATGCCGCGGTTGACGGCGGCGATGTAGAGCTTGATTGCGCTGTGGGCCACGTGGATGTCGCCGTCGATGCTTCTGAGTCCCTTCACCGCCTGCGGTGTCGGCGCGTGAATGACGGTCATGACGGGCTCCAGCATCCGGGCGATAAGATTGCCCATGTGGAGCACCTCGCGTGCCGCGGCCGCGAGCGCCTGCGCCGGCTTGTCGATCAGCGCCGGGTCAAGGGCGCTCACATGAGCCGCTCGGTCATTGGCACCGGCGGCCTGCGGCATCAGCAACCGAACGAGGCGCGCCATCGGCCCGCAGAAGATCACCCCGACGAGCACCAGGGCAGCGTTGAAGAGCACATGCAGATTGACGAGCTTGCCCGCCACGGTCTCCCCGGGCAGCCAGTCGAACGGAGAATGCAGCGAAAAAAGACCGAAGATCGCTGCGCCGAACAGGGCGCGGAAGAGGAGATTGCCAAGCGGCAGGCGTCGGCCTTCGACCGGCAGGCCTCGGGTCAGCCACAGCGCGATGAGCCCGCCGCCGACGTTGACGCCGAGCACCAGGGGAATGCCGACCTCCGGAGGCACGATGCCCTTCACGGCAAAGGTCAGGATTAAGAGGATCGCGGCCACGCTGGAGTGCAGCGCCCAGGTGAAGACGGCAGCCAGGATCATCACGGTCAAGGCATCCTTGCCGATGAAAGCGACGACGGACGGCAGCATCGGGCTCTGCGAGAGCGGCTGCGTCGCATGGCCGATCATCTGCAACGAGAGCAGCAGCAGACCGATGCCGAGCAGGGTGCGCCCGGTCTCCACCGTCTTGCGGGCCGATGCCTTCAGATGCGCGAGACCGCCAACGGCGATCAGAAGCGGCGCCAGCCAATGCAGGTCGAAGGACAGGATCTTGACGACGAGCGCCGAGCCGAGATCGGCGCCAAGCAGCACGGCCAGGCCCGTATCAAGCGCCAGCGCACCGCTGACGGCAAAGCCGGCGGCAAGCATAGCGACCGCGGTCGAACTCTGCAGCGCAATGGCAACGGCGCAGCCGCAGATGGCCGCACGTGGTCGTCCACCGGCGCCGCCGACGGTGCGCGCGACGATGTCGCCTGCCGCTGCCTCGACGCCCTTTTTCACGAGGCTGACGGCGTAGAGGAGGAGGACGGTGGCGGCGGCGAGCTCGAGGACGATGGCCGGGAGGTTCATGAGGCGCGCTCCGGATAGAGGTGGAATCTGAAAACTATCCGCGCCCGCTTTACATAAATCAAATCGTTCGTTTTAATCAAACCATCGATCAAATCTATTCAAAGAGGCGTCGTACGCATGCGCTATGTCCAGCTTCGCGCCTTTCACAACGTCGCCATCCACGGCGGCTTCTCGCGCGCCGCCGAAGCGCTCTTCCTCACCCAGCCGGCGGTCTCGGACCAGGTGCGAAAGCTCGAGGAGGAATATGATGTCCTCCTCTTCAACCGGAACAAGAAGCAGGTGACGCTGACCCAGGCCGGCCAACAGCTCCTGGAAGTCACCCGCCGCATGTTCGACGTCGAGCAGCAGGCGCTCGATCTCTTGTCGGAATCACGGGCGCTGAGAGCGGGAAAACTGCGGATCGTTGCCGATGCCGCACACCACCTGCTGCATATCCTTGCCGCCTTCCGGCGCACCTATCCGACCGTCCAGGTCTCGATCGATTCCGGTAACACCGAAACCGTCATCACCAGCCTGCACGCCTATGAAGCGGACATCGGCGTTCTCGGCGAGATCCCGCAGTCGAGCGACTTCGACATTCTGAAACTCAATTCCACGCCGATCATCGCCTTTGCGAGCCGCGACTACCCGCTGCAAGGCAAGAAAAAGGTGACTTTCGCCGAACTCGTGAAACACCCCCTGGTCATGCGCGAGCAAGGTTCCAAGACGCGGCAAAAGCTCGAAACGATGTCGCAGCAATGCGGTGTGCAACTGACGCCGCTCATCGAAGCCGAAGGTCGCGAGGCGGTGCGCGAGATCGTCGCCGCCGGCGGCGGCGTCGGCTTCGTATCGTCAGCAGAGTTCGGCCAGGACAGCCGCCTCATTCCCATCGAGATCGACGCGCCCGAGATGCTGATGGACGAAGCACTCATCTGTTTGCGCGAGCGTAGCAACGGAAAACTGGTCAGCGCCTTTTTCGACATTGCCCGCAGGCTCACCGCTACACCGGCCTGATCATCACCCGGACGGCAGCGACGCAATTCATCGCGCCAACCAACCACCATCGACCGGCACGACCGCGCCATGCATGTAGCGCGATGCCGGCGCCAACAGAAACACCGCAGCCTCGCCGATATCCTCAGGCGTGCCCCAGCGGCCGGCAGGAATACGGTCCAGGATTGCCGCCGAGCGGTCCGCATCCGCGCGCAACGCCTCGGTGTTGTTGGAGACGATGTAGCCAGGTGCGATCGCGTTGACGTTGATGCCCTGGCTTGCCCATTCGTTGGCAAGGATGCGGGTAATGCCGAGTACCCCATGTTTTGAGGCGGTATAGGACGCGACACGAATGCCGCCCTGAAAGGACAACAGCGAGGCGATGTTGACGATCCGCCCGGCCCGCTTCTCGTCCAGGAGTTTTCGGCCATAGGCCTGGCAAAGAAGAAACGCCGCCTTGAGATTGAGGTCGATCACGTCATCCCAGTCGGCCTCCGAGAGTTCGGTGGAGGCCGACCGACGAATGATGCCGGCATTGTTGACCAGTCCATCCAGAGCACCGCATTGCCCCCAGACGCGGTCAATCAACGTTTTGACCGCATCTCCATCGGCGAGATCGCAGGCAACCGGCAGGACCCGGCCGCCCGCCGCCTCGACCTTTTCGACCGTCTCGGCCATCGACGAGCGCCCGACCGCGATCACTTCACCGCCGGCCCGGCCGATCGACACCGCGATGCCTTGGCCGATCCCGGTGTTGGCGCCCGTGACCAGCACGCGCTTGCCTTCGAGGCTGAAGGCCGAGAGATCACTCATCGCAGCGTCTCCATCGGCACCGGGTCGGCGTCGGTGTAGTCGACATTGTCGCCCGCCATCGCCCAGATGAAGGCATAGCTGGAGGTGCCGCAACCGGAATGGATAGACCACACCGGCGACAGCACGGCCTCTTCGTTCGCCATCACGATGTGACGGGTCTCGGAAGGCTCGCCGAGAAAATGGAAAACCCGCGCCGGCTCCGGAAGATCGAAATAGAGGTAGGCCTCCATGCGTCGATCATGGATATGCGCCGGCATTGTGTTCCACACCGATCCCTTCTTGAGCTCCGTCATTCCGACGACCAGCTGGCAGGTCTCGATCCCATTGGTGAACTGAAAGATCGATCGTTCGTTCGATGTTTCCAGGCTGCCGAGATCGAGCCGCTTCGCGCCCGCGATCGTCAGCAGCGCCGTCGGATAAGTACGGTGCGCCGGGGCCGACAACAGATAGAACTTTGCCGGCTTCGACCGGTCGTCCGACGAGAACACCACGTCCGCTCCCATGCCGACATAAATCATGTCACGGGGACCGAGCGCATGGCTCTTGCCGGAAACGACGGCCCGTCCCGGCCCGCCGATGTTGACGGCGATCAACTCGCGGCGCTCGAGAAACGTCTTCGTTCCCATCGGTTTGATGGCTTTGAGCGTCAATTCGGTCTCGACCGGCATCGCCCCACCGATCACCATGCGGTCGTAATGGGTGTAGGTGAGGTTGACGCGATCGCTCGCAAACAGATGGCCAATGTGGAAATTGTGGCGCAGCTCGTCGGTTCCCATCGCTGCGGCGGCAAGCGGATCAATGGCGTGGCGGGATGTAAAATCGGGGATCGTCATATCAAGTCTTTCGGTCGTTGTAAGAGGATCGAGGGATGTCAGAGCGGTCGGCCGCGCATCAGCGTGACCCTGGTCCCCGTCTCGGACAGGCGCCGTCGCAGCGCCTCGACGTCGGGTGATCGAGGCAAGCGGGACAGTTTCCTTGCGCCTTCTCCCGCATCGGCCTGGGCCAACACGGCCACCGCGAGCGTGCTGACGCCGGCTGGAACAGTCCCGCGCAATTGCGGAACCAAGGTTTTTGCGGAAACCAGGTTGGTGTTCGGGGCAGCGATATGGCAGCGGCCTTCACGAGGGCTCGTCGAACCGAGGTCGAGGATGGCCGACAGATCCGAGGTCGTAGCGACGACGGCGCGACCAGCATCCTGTTTGCAAACTTCGCCGGCGTCTCGCCCGACTGCAAAGCCGCCTTCGATGGTGGCGAGCGGCCGCGGCGTGTCGATGCGGTGCAGCCGAACCTGAAAATCGCCGTCCCAGTAAAGCCAGGTCTCGACCGAGACTTCGGCGAAGGGCCGCCAACGCGCATAGAGAAGGTTGTCGGCGACCAACGCCTCTTCGTTGGTTTCGCGCACGCGGAAATGTACGCCATCATCACTGAAGCCGATCATGGATTCGAGCACGGAATTATCGAACCGCCAGAGATCGTTCTCGACGCTGAAGCCGTAGCGCGCCGAATAGGCGAACTTCGCGTATTTCTCCGGCGCGAAGCGGATGAAGGTGTTCTCGGCGCTCGTGTGCTGGCCAGAGGAGAGCGCAATCGCATCCCCTGGCGGATTGGCGATCAGGAAACCGATATGCGGCTGTGTGGAGATGGCGGATCGCTTCGGGCAGGCGTCCTCGTCGCTCGCCCAGAAAGGATGGTCCGCCGGCAGCATCAGCGGAAGGAAGGCCTTCAGCGCCCAATAGGGCGATTGCGCGGAATTGTATGGTTCCGACATGATGAGGTTGGGATAGGCGTAGCCGACGGGCATCACGCCATCGCGCGCGGCGAAGGGGTGCTTCGCCCACCAGCGCAGATGACGCAGGAAATAGCCCTTCTGCTGGCCAAAGGGGATCTCCTCGTCGCCTGCGAGCGCCATGGCGCCGAAAAAACCGGCAATGGCAAACCGATAGGTCATCGAGCGGCCGAAGCAGAGCGCCGGCCCGTCATCGGCAAACCATCTCGCCATGTCTCCGGCGATCAGTCGGGCCCGTTCGCGATACCTTTTCGTCCAGTCGCCGCCATCAAGCACGGCCAGGATCAAGCCGTAGAAATGGAAGGCGAAGGGAATGTAATGGTCGGCGCGACGCGTGTCCCCATCGTGATACCAGCCATCGCCGAGGTAGAACGCGTCGAGTTCCCGCCGGTACTGATCGTCGAGGTCTCGATCACAGTCGACCCCGACGTGTCTCAACCCCATGCTGACGAGCAGCCGGAAGAACTTCCAATTGTTGTCGCTGTATTCGCAGGCATGGCCTTTGAGCAGATAGGCAGCGACGTTTCGCTGTTCGGCCGCAGAGAGCGGCACCCAGAGCCTCTCCGGTACGAGCCTCAGTGCAAAACCGATCGCGGCCAATTCCACAAGGCGCTGGCTGCGGTCGAACGGGTCGCCCCAGTATTCCGGGTGTGCCGGATCACAGCCACTGGCGAGCCCGCGCGCGATCGGCGCCCAGTCGATCCACGTCGCGCCGCCGACTTCGGCCGGTGCCAGGCCCCAGAGCAGACGGGAATAGCCCTCCATGTCGGCGGACGCCTGGTCGAAATGTGCCGCATGCGCATCCAGCCGGATGCGTGCGCCACCGGCAGACCGATATTGTTCAACCGGCTCCACCAGCGCCTTGAGCGCTGCCTCGACATCGGCGCGGCCCTTCATCTGATTGCCGGCCCAGGGCTTGAAGAGAGTTTCGGGGAAGATCGTGTCGGTCATGCGAAAAGCTTCCGTTCAAACATTGCTGCGCGGGAAGGATGATTTCTCGCGCAGCCCGGCAAAATCGAGCGGATGCTCAGGCCTTGAGAATGCGGTCGGCCGACGAAACGAGTTCGCTGCCTGCTTCGGCCGGCGTCAATTGGCCAAAGGCGACCTTGTCGGCGAGCGGCCGGAAAACACGCTCGTCAAGCTCGCCGGCGCCGAGCGGCACCGCCGGCGGGTAGGCTCCGACGCGGCCGGCGATGCCGTTGACGTAATCGACTGTCTTTTTCGCCGTGGGGTCGATCGAGGGAAGTACGGCAGTCTGAACGTCGGTGTTCACGGGCACGCCGCGTTCGACCTGAAGGATCTTGCCGGCCTCAAGGTCGTTGACGAAGAAGTCGATGAACTGCGCTGCCAACTCCGGGTTCTTCGCGGTGCTTGCGATCGACCAGTGCAAGCCGGGGCGATAGAAAAGACCAGAGGGACCATCGGCGCTGCTGACCGGCAGCGAGGTGATATCGAGCGTGCTCTTGGAGATCTTCTGGAAGGCCGGCAGCTGGTTTGAGAAGGCAATCGCGATGGCCGCGTTGCCGGTTGCCAGTGGGTTGCTGTCGACCAGCACCTTGTCGAGCGCTTGTATCTCCGCCGACACGCAGCCGCCGTTCTTGGTGAGGCTCTCCCAATAGCCGAACCAATCGGCCGCATCGCCGGCCTCATAGCCGAGTTTTCCGGCTTCGGTGTAGAGCTTCTTACCGCGCTGATGCAGAAACGCCTCGAAGGCGTATGTGTAGCGCGACGCGTTTCCAACCGCCCAGACGTTCTTCTTGCCGATCGCCTTGGTAAGGTCGATTGAGAACTTGGCAAAGTCGTCCCAAGTCGTCTTGGCCGAAGGCGGCGCAAGCCCTGCTTTCGTGACGGCATCAGCGTCGTAGATCATGGCAAAGGCGTTCAGCGACAGCGGCATGCCGGTCACCTTGCCGTCGACCGTTCCGAGGTCGAGCACACCTGGCACCAGCTTGTCCGTACGGATCACCTTGCCGAGATAGTCGTTGAGCGGCAGGTTGGTGGACCGGCGGCTATAATCGGCAAAGCGGCTGGGCTCGAGCTGGAAAATGTCCGGGGCATTTCCACCGGCGATCATCGTCGTCAGTTTGGCCCAGTAGTCGCTCCCGCCCACTTCGCCGACGATCTTGGCACCGGAATGCGCCGCCTCGAAGAGCTTGGCAACGCCAAGCGTGCGCTCGGCTCGGCTGGGCGTGCCCCACCAATAAAGGCGCATGGATTCCTCCGCAAAGGCGCGGAACGCGGGCATCGTCGTCAGCGTGGCGCCCGCCCCGAAAAGCGCGGCGTTACGCAAGAAGTGGCGTCTGTTGATCATGTTCTCCTCCTCCATGATTTGTTTCTTGAGATCTCTCTTTGCGATCAATGGCCGATGCGGTCGCCGGCCTCGTCGAACAGGTGGCAGTTTTCCGCAGCAATCCTGACGTCCAGCGTCGAGCCGGCAGTGATCGGGCGCTGGCCATCGAGCGCAACCGTCAGCGACTGCCCGTCGGCAAGCCGGCCGTAAACGATGGTCTGACCGCCGAGATGCTCGACATGGACGACGGTCAGCGCGCCGAGTTCGAGCCCGCCGGTCGCATCGATACCGATATGTTCGGGCCGCAGGCCGAGGCTGACCTTTGTGCCAGCGGCGATGTGCTCCTCGATCGGGAGCCGCGCATGTCTGCCGGCAATATCGATCGAAACACCTCCGTCGCGGATGTCGCCTGCGACGGCATCGAGGAAATTCATCTTGGGCGAGCCGATGAAGCCGGCGACGAAGCGGTTGGCGGGCCGGTTATAGATCTCGAGCGGCGTGCCGTGCTGTTCGATGACCCCGGCGCGCAAGACGACGATACGGTCTGCAAGCGTCATTGCCTCTACCTGGTCATGGGTGACGTAGATCATCGTCGCCCCGATATCCTTGTGCAGCTTGGCAATCTCGACGCGCGTCTGGACGCGAAGCTCCGCATCCAGGTTGGAGAGCGGCTCGTCGAACAGGAAGATCTTCGGATCACGCACGATCGCCCGGCCGATCGCCACGCGCTGCCGCTGGCCACCGGAGAGCTGCTTCGGCTTACGATCGAGCAGATGGGTAATCTGTAGGATGTCGGCCGCCTTGCGCACGCGCCTGTCGATTTCGGGCTTCGGCATCTTGGCCGTTTCGAGGCCGAAGGACATGTTCTTGTAGACGCTCATGTGCGGGTAGAGCGCATAGGACTGGAAGACCATGGCGATGCCGCGCTGGCTCGCCTCCTTCTCGTTCATGCGCTCGCCGCCGATCGACAGTTCGCCGCCGCTGATCGGCTCGAGCCCTGCGATCATGCGCAGAAGGGTCGACTTGCCGCACCCCGATGGGCCGACGAAAACCACGAACTCTCCCGAGCCGATCGCCAGATCGACGCCGCGGATGATGTCGAGATTGCCAAAGCTCTTCTTGATCTTGTTCAAAGCCAGCGTCGTCATCGTTTCCGTCCCTATCTCTCGATTCCAGTTGATGTCAGCGCTTCATGCCGGTTGTCGCGATGCCTTCGATCAGAAGTCGCTGGAACAGCATGAAGAGGATGAAGATTGGCAGCACTGTCAGCGTCGACATGGCAAAGAGCGAGCCCCAGTCCGACGTCCCGGTGGAGTCGACAAAGGTGCGCAGACCCAGCTGGGCGGTGTATTTTTCGATGTCGTTCAGGTAGATGAGCGGCGCGAAGAAATCGTCCCAGGTCCAGATGAACGAGAAGACTGCTGCCGTCGCCAAAACAGGCGTTGAGAGCGGCAGGATCACCTTCAGGAAGATACGCAACGGGCCGCAACCATCCATGATGGCCGCCTCGTCGAGCTCGCGCGGGATGCCCCGGAAGAACTGCACCATCAGGAAGATGAAGAAGGCGTCGATCGCCAGGAACTTCGGCACCACCAGTGGCAGGATGGAGTTCACCCAGCCAAGCTTGAGGAACATCACGTATTGCGGAATCAGCACCGCATGTTGCGGCATCATCAAGGTGCCGAGCATCAGCGTGAACCAGAAGCCGCGCCCCTTGAAACGCAGCCGTGTGAAGGCATAGGCCGCCATCGAGCAGGAAAAGAGATTGCCGATGACGACGAGCAGCGAAATCACCAGAGAATTGAAGAACATCCAGCCAAAGCCGACGCTCAAGCCGCTCCAGCCGCGACGATAGGCATCGACCGTCGGATCGGTCGGGATCAGGCCCGTCGAGGTAAAGATCTCGCTGTCCGGCTTGAACGAGCTCGCCACCATCCAGAGCAGCGGATAGAGCATGAGAAAGCTGACCGCCACGAGCAGCGCATAAAGCAGAGCACGTTTCCACGGGGATGCGGTGGATGCGCCGGCGTCGGCGCGCGAAGCGATGGTGGTCGTCGAAAGAGCGGCATCAGTCATCATAGTGAACCCAGAACCTGGCCGTCAGGAATGACATGGCGGTGAAGAAGGCGATGATGAGCACCAGGACCCAGGCCAGCGCCGAGGCATAGCCGAAGCGGAAATTGGTGAAGGCCTCCTGGTAGAGGTAGAGCGTGTAAAACAGCGTGGAGTCGATCGGGCCGCCGGTTCCGTCGCTGATGACAAAGGCCGAGGTAAACGCCTTGAAGGCATCGATCGTCAGGATCACGGCATTGAAGAAGATCACCGGCGTCAAAAGCGGCAAGGTGATCTTGAAGAACTGCCGTGCCTTGCCGGCGCCATCGATGCTTGCCGCCTCGTACATGTCCTGCGGGATCTGACGCAGACCGGCGAGAAAGATGATCATCGAGGATCCGAACTGCCAGACCGCCAGGAGAACGAGCGTATAGAGCGACGTCGAAGGGTTCGAGATCCAGCTTGGCCCTTCGAAACCGAACAACGTGTTGAGCGCCTGATTGAGCAATCCGTCGCCGGCAAACACCTGTCGCCACAGGACCGCCACGGCGACGCTGCCGCCCACCAGAGACGGCAGGTAGAAGATCGCACGGAAGAGCGACAGGCCTTCAAGCCCCCTGTTCAGCGCCACGGCCACGGCAAGCGCAAAGAGCAACTTCAAGGGAACGGACAACAGCACGAAGGTGAAGGTCACGTTCATCGCGGTCCAGAAGCGTGGATCATCGGTCGCGATGCGCACGTAGTTTTCCGCGCCAACCCAGTTTGCTGCGCCAAGGCCGCTGTAGTCGGTCAGAGACAGATAGAACGAAGCGACCGCTGGCCCGAGCGTCAGCAGAAAAAAGCCGATGAGCCACGGCGTCAGAAAGCCGTAACCGGCCAAGCTTTCTGCGAACCTGAGCCCGCTGCCGGCAACCGGTCTTTCAGTTGTCCCTGATATGGACATGGTACCTCTCCTGCGATGCCCGGCTCCTCCCGAGCATCCGATTCCTACCGGTTAGAAATTTTCCCGTCAACAGAAAGTTTCGTAGTTGACGAAATTATCGTAATCGTGCGAAAACTTCACGAAACCAACGTGAGGCTTATCATGCGCATCGAACGAAACGGCTACTTCAACGCGGTCGAAATGGTTGGCAATCGTCCCAATCGCGAACGTCACCAGCAAGCTTTGGAACGCTGCATTGCCAAATTGCGCCAGACCATGCCGACGATCGGCCTGCGCAATCCGAAGATCGGCCTGCCGGATCAGACTTGGAGCTATTGCGGGCCCTTTGACTGGGTCGTGAGCTTTCAAGCCGGCCAGCTCTGGCTTGCGCTGGAACTCACGGGCGACCCCTGCTTTCTGAACGCCGCGCGGGCCCGCCGCGCCGTCTTTCGCGACATCTTGCGCCATCGCGATGCGCAAGACCACGATCTCGGCTTCCAGTTTTCATTGAGCTGCGTCGCGGAGTGGCTGCTGACGGGCGACCGGGAGGCCCGCGATCTCGCTCTTGAGGCTGCGGCAAGGCTGCTTGAGCGCTATCGCCCGGATGCACGGTATATCCAGGCCTGGAATGCGCGTCCGATCCATGGCGGCATTCGCGCCGAATTCGTCAATGGGCGCGTCATCGTCGATACGATGCAGAACCTGGCGCTGCTGCACTGGGCCCACCGCGAGACCGGCCGCAGCGATTTTGCCGAAGCCGCCGACGGCCACGCCGAAACGACCCTGAAGCACCTGGTTCGCGCCGATGACACGAGCTTCCACACCTTCCTGTTCGACCCTTCAAGCGGCAAGCCGCTGCGCGGGGAGACCCATCAAGGATATGCGGACGATTCCTGCTGGTCGCGCGGCCAGGCCTGGCTGATCCATGGCTATGCGCAATGCGCGGCAACCACCGGCAACCCTCACTTCGCCGACGCGGCCAGGCGTCTGGCTGCCAAGGCCGAAGCCCTGATGGGCAACGACGACGTTCCGGTCTGGGACTATTCGGTTCCCGATGCCAAGTCAGCGCCCCGCGACAGTTCCGCGGGCGCGATCATGGCGGCCGGCACCTTCATCCTCGCCGGGCTTTGTGAACCGGAGGAGGCACAGCGCTGGTACGCACTCGGCGATCGCCTGATCGGCGGCCTGCTCGACAGTTGCGACCTGACCGGCGATCCGAAGGCGGAAGGGCTGCTCGCCCATGGCGCAGCCCATGCCAGTGCCGGCTACTCCGATGCGATGCTGCCCTATGGCGACTATTATTTCATGGAGGCGTTGATGCGGTCGCTTGGGCACACGCGCTTCTTCTGGTAGTGGACGATCATGACCATGCAGCCGCCATCAATCTCGCCTTCCGCGGCCAGTTAGGATCTTCGTCGATATGGATGACGAATCGAACGCCCCGACACTCAAGGACATCGCCGACGCCGCGGGCGTTTCGGTCGCATCCGTATCGAAGGTGCTCAACAATCGCGGTGGCGTCGGCGACGAGAGCCGGCGCAAGATCCTCGACCATGCGGAGCGGCTGGGTTACCAGGTTCGGGCGGCGCGCTCGCTGATCCGCGCCGGCGTCGAGAGCACTGTGCTGGTGATGCCGGCGCAGTTTTATGCAAGTTCGGCTTTCTACGAGGACGTGATCCAAGGCGTGCTTGCAGAGGCTAGCACAAGCTCGCTCAGGATCGACGTCCGGCTCGTCTCGCTGGATCCGGAGATCGCCATCAGCGAAATCTCCGACATTCTGCGCGACATCCGGCCAGGCGCCCTTGTCGTGCTCGGCATGGACCATCCCGTCATGATCGACAGGATTGTCGATAGCGGCATCCCGGCCGTCATCATCAACGGCATGGACCGGACGATGCGGCTCTCCTGCGTACTGCCCGACAACTGGTCCGCCGGCTGGCTCGCTGCGCAAAGGCTGCTTGCGGCCGGCCACCGCGAAATCGTGCACGTGACCATTCCCCACCGCCTGTCGTTGCGCCGGCGGCTCGAAGGCTTCCGGATCGCGCTGGAGGAGGCCGGGATGACCTTCGACGAAAACAGGCACCTCTTCGATCTCGGCCGCATGGGCCTGCAAGAGCCCGACACCACGCCGGCGATACGGCAGGCCATAAAGCAGGGACGTTTCGCCGACACGACCGCGTTCTTCTGCAGCACCGATCTGATCGCGATCAACGTCATGCAGGCTCTCGAAGCCAGCAGCCACGCGGTTCCGGAAGACTTCTCGATCATCGGGGTCGACGATATTGCCATCGCCCGGCACAGCCGCCCGCCACTGACGACGATGCGCATCGATCGGGGCGAGCTTGGCCGCGCCGGAATCCAGCTTCTGCTGGAACGGATCAACGACCCCGAAATCAATGTGCGCCGGGTCAATCTCGGCGTCCGCCTGGTTGAACGTTCCACCGTCGCTGCGCCGAGAAGCACCCGTCACGCGAAAAGGGCGTGAGACAGCAGGGGGCGAACTCTGCCTGGAGAGAACCGCGATCGACGGCCGAAGACCCTGTTCATCGGAAACGTGCGCTGTAGAACGGTGCAGCCAACCACTCGGCCGCTCTGAAACGCAGCCTCACCTCGCGTGACATCGATTGTAGCTTCGTCACGTCTCACAAGGCATGTCACGCAACCGTCACGCGCAATAGATCAGCAAGACTGCTAAGAAGTAGAAAAAGCAATCATTGCTCGAGTGGCAACATGCCCCGATACCTCTTTCATATTCACCTGTCCGGCAGGATCAGTCGCGATGACCATGGGGCGTTTCACGCCAATGACAGTCAGGCGGTGACCAATGGCAGGTCGATCGCCGACAAGATCGCGGAAGACGACAGGCACCGTAGCGTCATCGTGACTGTCGAACGCGCAGGCGGCATTGTCCTGGCGCGCGTGACTGCCAGGCGGGCCATGCCACCCTGGCAATCTGCGAGTTCGAAATTCGAGCACGCCTGGAGAGAACTGGCCGGCCTTGACGTCAGCCAATTCCGCAGGGTGCGTTAATTCAACTCACGCCTTATCGACGCGAGCGCGGTGCCCCCCAATCGCGCGGGCGATGGTTCGCAAACGACGGCCGCCGATGATCCTCCGACCTACGCCGTGACAATGGTTGCCAGCACGCTGACGCAATCGCCAGATTTGACGAGGCCGGGGAAATGGCGAGCGACGAGGATGCCGTCCATCTTTGCCCTGATGTCCAGCGGTTCGTCGCCTGTGCGGCCGATCGGGTAGATCCGGGCCACGATTTCCCCGCTCTTCACCTGGTCGCCGAGATCGACGAACGGCTCGATGAGGCCGCTGTCCTCGGCAAAGCAAAAGCAATTTCCGTCGGGCATGTCGAGCCACGTGGTTTCTGCGCTTTCGACAGTGCCTTTCATGATGCCCGCCGCTTTCAGCACGTTGGAAACGCCCGTCTTGGCGATGGCAGCACTCCTCGCCGTCGCCGTGCCGCCGCCGCCAAGCTCGGTGGTGATGAAGACCTTGCCCATCTCCTCCGCGGCCGTGTCGTACATGCCGACGGCATCGATCTCCAGCATCTTCATCGACCACGGGGCGCCGAATGCCCTGACGAGGTCAAAGGATTTCTCCTCCTGTGCCTTGTCCGGCAGGATGTGGGCCGCGCAGAAGGGCAGGAAATCGAGCGTCTTTCCGCCGGAATGAAAGTCGAGCACGATATCGGCAAGCGGTAGCAGCGTGCGCTGAAAATAGTCGGCAATCTTCTGGGTCACTGTGCCGTCCGGCGCCCCCGGGAAACTGCGGTTCATGTTTCCCTTGTCGATCGGCGAGGTGCGGGCGCCGGCCAAAAAGGCCGGATAGTTCATCGCCGGCACGATGATGACGCGACCCGTTATCTCTTCGGCCTTCAGCGTGCGGGCGAGATCGAAGAGCGCAATCGGCCCCTCATATTCGTCGCCGTGGTTGCCGCCGGTGAGAAGGGCCGTCGGCCCCTCCGCGTTCTTCACGACCGTCACCGGGATCATTACCGAGCCCCAGGCGGAATCGTCGCGGCTGTAGGGCAGACGCAGGAAACCGTGCTGCACACCGTCGGCTGAAAAATCGACCGTGGGGTTGATCGGCGACGGACGAAGGTTGAGTTCCCGCATGGCTCAATCCTTCACGAGCAGCTTGCGCGGCACATTGGCAAGGCACTCGACGCCGGTCTCGGTGATCAGAATGCTCTCCGTGGTCTCAAAGCCCATGTCCTCGAGCCAGAGCCCCGTCATGAAGTGGAAGGTCATGCCCGGCTTCAGTTCGCTGCGGTCGCCGGGTCGCAGGCTCATCGTGCGCTCGCCCCAGTCCGGCGGATAGGAAACGCCGATGCCATAGCCCGTGCGGTTGTCCTTCACGATCCCGTACTTCTTGAGCACGGCGAAGAAGGCGTTGGCGATATCCTCGCAGGTATTGCCGGGTCGCGCTTTTTCGAGGCCTGCCTCCATGCCCTCCAGCGTGGCCTTTTCCGCGTCGAGGAACGCCTGCGTCGGTTTACCGAGGAAGACGGTGCGCGAGAGTGGCACGTGGTAGCGGTGATAGCAGCCGGCAATCTCGAAGAAGGTGCCCTCGCCTGTCTTCATCGGCCGGTCGTCCCAGGTGAGGTGCGGCGCAGAAGCCTCCACGCCCGAGGGCAGTAGCGGCACGATCGCCGGATAATCGCCGCCGATGCCGTCAACGCCACGGGTTCCGGCATCATAGATTTCCGCGACCAGATCGCATTTGCGCATGCCGACCTCGATCTTGTCGAAGATGCGCTCATGCATCTTTTCAACGATCCTTGCGGCGTTGCGCATGTAGCCGATTTCCGCCTCACTCTTGACCGCGCGCTGCCAGTTTACGAGGGCGGTCGCATCGACGAAGCGGGCGTTCGGCAGGTGCTTCACAAGCGCCGCGAAGGCGGCGGCGGAGAACCAGTAATTGTCCATCTCCACGCCGATCGTCAGCTTGTCCAGGCCGCGTTCGGCGAGCTTGGCCGATAGGTAATCCATCGGGTGGCGCTCGGTGTTCTGCACATAGTGGTCCGGATAGCCGATGATGTTTTCGTGCTTGAGGTAGGCGGTGAATTTGGCGCCGTTGGCATCCTGGCCGCGGCCGTACCAGATCGGTTCACCCGCCGGCGGTACGACGACACATTGGTGCACGTAGAAGGACCAGCCGTCATAGCCGGTCAGCCAGTTCATGTTCGACGGATCGCTGACGATCAGCACGTCGATGCCCTTGGCCTCCATGGCTTTCCGCGTTTTTTGAAGACGCGTTTCATACTCCGGAAGTGAGAACTTCAGGTTCGCTTGTTTCATCGGTTTTTCCTCTATACCCGGCGAAAAGCCGGTCTCAACTCTCGAAGATCGTGCCGGTGCCCGTCGCAGCCGCGCGGGCGGCAGCAAGCGTTGCGATGGCCGTGTCCTGAATGCCCGTGCCGGTCAGGTCCGCCACGGTGATCTGCTCGGGGCCGCTACGGCCCGGCTTGCGCCCGACAATTATCTCGCCGAGTTCGGGGAAGATCGTGCCCTCCGCCACCAGACCCGCTTCGATGGCATGGTGGAGTTCACCGAGCCTGCGCGTCTGTTTGAGGCTGTCGGCGACGTAGAGGCCGACGCCGGTGACAATGGCGGGCTCGATCTCGTTTTTGTGCTCGGCGTCCGACCCCATGGCCGTGACATGCTGGCCAGGCTGGAGCCAGTCGGTCCGAAGTACCGGTGTTTCGGACGGCGTGGTGGTGACGATGATGTCGGCGCCATCGACAGCCGCGCGGCCGTCGGCCTCGGCACGAACCGGAAAGCCGAGCTTCACCGTCATGTCCGCTGCGGCGGCCTTAGCCTTTGTAACGTCTCTTGCCCAGATGCGCGCTTCGCGGATCGGCCGCACGAGGCTTAAGGCCTCAAGCTGCAACCTTGCCTGCATGCCGGCGCCGAAGATGGCGGCGACCTTGGCATCCGGGCGCGAAAGGTGCCAAGCCGCAACGGCGCCGGCCGCGGCGGTCCGCACATCCGTCAGGTAGCCGTTGTCGAGCAGTACGGCCTCTACCAGGCCAGTTTTCGTGGAAAGCAGCACCATCAGGCCGTTGGTGCTCGGCAGGCCGATCTTCGGATTGTCGAAGAAGCCAGGACTGATCTTGATGGCGAAACCGTCGAGACCGGGCACGTAAGCCGTCTTCACGTCCACCTCGCCGCGCGCTTCGGGAATGTCGAGCCTCAGGATCGGCGGCATGGCGACCGCCTTGGTAGCAAGCGCGCGGAACGCGTCTTCCACACAGGCAATCGATTCAAGATCGAGCGGAACGATGCGCCTCAGTTCTGCCTCGGTGAGAATCTTCATCGTGGTCATGCCGCTGCCTCCGCCAGCGGACCAACCCCGCCATTGATGACCCGGCGATGCAGGTCCATGTCGACATTGCGGCCGGAGAGGATAACTGCCACCGGCCCATCCAGCCCGCCAAGTCGGCGGGAAAGCAGGGCTGCGATGCCGACCGCCCCTGCCCCCTCGATCACCTCGCGCTCCTGGGAATAGGCATGCCGCATGCCGGCGGCGATCTCGTCTTCGGAAAGCAGGATCACGTCGTCGAGCAGTGCCCGACACATTTCGAAGGTCACGGCGTTATCGAGGCCGATGCCGCCACCGAGGGAGTCGGCAAGGCTCGCCACCTCCTCGACGGCAACCGGCCCTCCGGCATCGAGACTGGCCTTCATCGCAGCACCTCGCTCCATGGTGAGGCCGATGACGCGGGTCTTCGGCGACCGCCCTTTCACCGCCGCGGCGACACCCGCCGCAAGCCCACCGCCCGAAAGCGGCACAAGCACTGTCGCCACGTCCGGCATCGCCTCAAGGATCTCCAGCCCGAGCGTGCCCTGGCCGGCAACGACAGCCCGGTTATCGAAGGGTGCCACCATGACGAGACCGTCTTCAGCAACCAGGCGATCTACCTCAAGCTGCGCCTCGTCCTGCGATTTGCCGACGATCCGGACATTGGCGCCGAGCCTGCGGATCTCCGACACCTTGTTGTCGGGCACAAGCCTGGACATGCAGATTGTCGCAATCGAACCTTCAGTCCTGGCGGCATGGGCGAGCGCCCGACCATGATTGCCGGTCGAGGCAGCGACGACCCCCCTTGCCCGCTCCTCAGGCGTCAGCGAGAGCACGGCATTCGTGGCGCCGCGAAGCTTGAAGCTGCCCGTCGTCTGGTGATGTTCGAGCTTGAGGCCGACAGGAACACCGCAGCGTTCGGAGAGCGACGCGGAAAATACGAGAGGCGTATTCAAGACCCGACCGTCGATGCGCCGGGCCGCCTGTTCGATATCCGCCAATGTTACGGGGAGGTTCGACATCGCTACCGGTCCGAATAGGCAAGCGTCATGAGGCGACCGAGTTCCGGCCGCGCGGTTTCATTGCCGCAGAGCCGCAGGCACGCCCATGCGGTGGCGAGGTTGCTGGTAACGACAGGCTTGCCGATGATGGCCTCGATCTCTGCCGCGACGCTTGCCGCGCGCACAGCCGTGCAGGATATGAAGAGTGCGTCGCTACCGGGTGCAGTCGCTTGCCTCGCAAAGGCAACGATTTCGTCCGGAGAAATGCGCGCCATCTCCCGGTCGTCGTTAAGTCCAAGGCAGGTGAAACGGGCGATCTCGAAGCCGAGGGACAGGAAATAGTCGGCCATCGGCTTGCTGGTCTCGATCGTATAGGGCGTGAGCACCGAAATGCGCTTGGCGCCGAACGCCTTGAGACCACAGACGGCCGCCGCAGTCGGCGTGACGACGGCGGCACTCGGTTTGGCGGCGCGCACGGCCGCTCCCACTTCCGCGTCGCCGATGACGACCGAGGCGGAGGTGCAGGAATACATGACGACGTCGAGGGGCTCGTCCGGCAAGATGAGCGCGGCCGCCGAGGTCAGCGAGGGCTGCATGGCGCGCAGGTTTTCCGGCGTCACCGGGTTCGCGTAAGGAACGCGCGTTGTGTAGACGCCGATCCGCTCGCTTGCCACCATACGCTGAAAGTCCACTTCCGTGGTGTGGTCGGTCGCAAGGATGATCAGCCCGACGCGCTTTTCGAGCGGACGCTCATCCAGCTTCGGCATGCGCGAGGCGAGAGTAAGGTCGAACGTCTGCATCAGCGTTCCTCCACTCGGGCGTAGCGTTCTTCCAGCCAGCGCAGGAAGACGACGGAGATCAGGCTCATGATCAGGAAGAAGACCCCGACCAGCGTCATCGGCTCGATATAGCGATAGCTGCTGTTGGCGACGCTTTTCGCCTGGTTCATCAGCTCGAGCACGGTGATGGCGGAAAGCAGCGGCGTCTCCTTGAACATGGCGATCAGATAGTTGGCGAGCGCCGGGATCATCGGCGGGATCGCCTGCGGCAGGATGACGTGGATCCAGGTCTGGCGGCCGGTGAGGTTCGTCGCCTTGGCCGCCTCCCATTGGCCGCGCGGCACGTTCTCGATACCGGCGCGGTAGACCTCGGCCGCATAGGTCCCATAGTGAAGCCCGAGGCCGATGATACCGGCGAGCATTGCCGGCAGGCGGATGCCGATATCCGGCAACACGAAGAAGATGAAGTAGAGCTGCACCAGAAGCGGCGTGCCGCGAATGAACTCCACGATGAAGCCCGTGGCCTTCGCAATCGGCCTGGGCGCGGTCATGCGCAGGATGGCAAAGACGAGGCCGATGACGGCGGCAAATGCTGCGCCGAACACGGTCGCCAGAATGGTGATCTTCAGGCCCTCAAGCAGGGCCGGCATGATTTCCCAGACGAAATTCCAATCCCATTCCATCGTCAGGTCCTCACGCCATCAAGGCCGCGCGTTACCCGGCGTTCCAGCCAGCGCATGCCATTGGAGATGGCGAGCGCCATCAGGAAGTAGAGTACGAGGATCGTTGCGAAAGGAATGAGCGTGCTGCCGGTCTGGGCGCGGACCACCTGGGCCTGAAAGGTCATATCGGTGAGCGAGATCAGCGACACGACGGCCGTGCCCTTCAAAAGCTCGATCGCGTTGTTGCAGAAGGTCGGGAGCATCAACGGCAGAGCCTGCGGAAGGATAATGTAACGCATCGACTGATAGCGCGAGAGATTGAGCGCTATGCAGGCCTCGCGCTGCTCGCGACCGATAGCCTTGACGGCGCCGCGCACGACCTCCGCCCCATAGGCTCCCACGTTCAGTCCCAGCGCCAGCACGCCGGCCTGAAGCGGTGACAGGGTGACACCGGCGAATGGCAGCACGAAATAGACCCAGAAAAGCTGAACGAAGATCGACGTGCCGCGGAAAAACTCGATATAGGTGGTGGCAAGCGCGCGAACCACGAGAAAGCGGCTGACGCGCCCGAGACCGGCGACGAATGCCATGACGACGGCGAGCATCGAGCCGAGCACGGTAAGCTCAAGCGTCACCAGCGCGCCTTCAAGGATCAGCCCTATGTAACCAGACCAGTCGGTCATCGTTCTTCCAACTACGAGGGAGCGGATTGCCTCTCCCCGGCTCGGGAAGAGGCCGAATTGCTGCGGTGCTTACTTGGTGGCGCAGAGCTTTTCGCGGGTCGTCGACATCGCGGCTGCGGCCGAGAAACCATAGGGCTCGATGATCTTGGCAAATTCGCCCGACTGCTTGAGCTTTGCCAGTTCCACGTCGAAGGCGTCGCGCAAGGCTTCCTCACCCTTCTTGAAGGCCGCGCCGTCGCAATAGACTGGAGCGCCTTCAACCGGCGCGACGACTTCGACGCTGGGGTCGTTCGCCTTGGAGACAAGAGCGTTGATCGAAAGCACCGGGAGCGAATAGACGTCGATACGGCCGTCCTGCAGCATCTTCAGCCCGCTTTGGCCATCCGGCACGACAATAACGCGGTCGCGCGGGACGCCGGCTTCAAGCGCGAGCTTTTCTTCCGTACCGCCACCTGGCGCGCCGATCTTGGCATCCGGATTGTCGGCGATGTCCTTGTAGCTCTTCAGCTTCAGCGGGTTGCCCTTTTTCAGCGCGAAGGCTTCGGCGTCGCACAGGATCGGTTCTGAATAGGCAACGGCGTTGCACCGTTCCGGCTTCATGAAGAGGCCGGCAGTGATGACGTCGTGGCGGCCGGCCTGCAGGCCCGGGATCATCGCACCGTATTCCGAGATCGAGGCGACGATGTCTTCGACCCCGAGGCGTTTGAAGACCTCTCGTGCGACGTCCGGAGCTGCGCCGGAAACCTTGCCGTCGGCAGCAACTGCCGTAAAGGGCGGCTCGTTGGCGATGGCAACGCGGGCGAAACCCTGTTCCTTCAGTTCCTCAAGCTTGCCGTCGGCCCAGGCTGGTGCTGCGGCGAGCATTGCCGTCAGGGCGCCCGTGCTGGCGGTTATGGTCAAAAAGGTTCTCATGCTCATCGTTCCGAACTCCTCTGGCTGTCCCTGGTTTTTGTTTGGAGCCTTGTTTCCGGGCGGCAAAGCCGCTCAGACGCGGTGCCCTGCCGCGATGATCTTGCGCAGGAAGGTCTGCGTGCGTTCCTGCTTGGGTGCGCGGAAAATCTCGTCGGGCTTGCCCTCCTCGACTATTCTGCCGCGGTCGAAAAAGAGAATGCGGTCGGCAAAATCATGGGCGAAGCCCATCTCATGCGTGACGAGCAGCATGGTCATGTCTGTTTCGACCGCGAGCTTGCGCATGACATTCAGCACTTCTTCGACGAGTTCCGGGTCGAGCGCCGAGGTCACCTCGTCAAACAGCATGATCTTTGGCGAAAGAGCCAGCGCCCGGGCAATCGCAACGCGCTGCTTCTGTCCGCCGGACAGTTGCGCCGGCATGCTCTTTGCCTTGTCGGCCATGCCCACCATGTCGAGAAGCTCCATCGCCCGCTTCTCCGCCGCGGCCTTCGCCATGCCTTTCGTCAGCATCGGCGCCAGCGTGACATTGTCGAGCACGCACTTGTGCGGGAAGAGATTGAAGTGCTGGAAGACCATGCCGATCTTCTCGCGCATCTTGTGCAGATGGCGGTCATCGGCCGGCGCGAGACTGCCATTCTTCGGCATGTGATAGAGCTGGTCGCCGTCGACCTCGATATGGCCGGCGCTGATCGCCTCCAATGTCATGAGAATGCGCAGGATCGTTGTCTTGCCCGATCCGGAGGGACCGATCAGCGCCAGCTTTTCGCCCGGAAGCACGTCCATCGACAGACCGTCGAGTACGGTCAAGGGACCGTAGCGTTTGGTAATGTTGTCGATGCGGATGATCGGCGCTGCCATGCATGTCTCTCCCTATTGAGACAAGTGATGGCGCAACGATGCGCGGCAATCAAAATCATGTCAATGTCAATAATAATATCAGTACAATTATTCTGACATCGCCCATTTGCAAGGCAGATCACTCAAATCGCGAGCAACAGCGCTTCCGGATTTCCGCTGGCGAGCGAGGCGAGAATGCCAAGTCCAGTGCGCAACTCCTGCTCGGTGGTCGAGCCGAGCGAGATGCGCACCGCCGGCTGCCAGCCCTGGTCGGCCGTGCGGAACGAAGAACCGGGCGCTATCGCCACACCGCGCAGACGCGCCTGGGAGACGAAGCCGTCTTCCGTATGCCCTTCCGGCAACGGCAGCCACACATGCAAGCTCTGTGGATGGGTATAATAGGGCAAGCCTGCGAGCGCCTCCTCGGCGATCGCGTGACGAACGCCAAGTGCCCGGCGCTGCCAATTGACAAGTTCCATCGCCGTGCCGTCGCTGACCCAGAGGGTTGCGATCTCGGCGATTGAAGGCGTCGCCATCCAGTTCGAGACGAGATGGCGGTTGGCAACCGCCGCAACATAACGATCCGGGGCGGCAAGATAGCCGATGCGCAGGCCCGGTACCGTGATCTTTGTGAAGCTGGTGACGTAGAGGGTGCGCTCCGGCGCATAGGCCGCAATCGGCGGCGCCCGACCTTCCACAAGCGGCCCCAGGATGTCGTTCTCGATGATCGCGATATCGTGGCGCCGTGCGACGTCGGCAAGCGCCTGCCGGCGCTCAGGCCCCATCAAGGCGGCGGTCGGATTGATCACCGAGGGCTGGAGAAAGACGGCGCGGATGACGCCCGTGCGACAGGCCTCATCCAGCGCCTCGGGGATCATGCCTTCGCGATCGATCGGCAAGCCCTCGAGATGAAGGCCAAGATAGCTGGATAGCGGTACGAGCGTATGGTGGCTGATCGCTTCCGTCGCAACGGTCGAGCCTGGCGGAGCAACGCTCATCAGCGCCACTGTCATGCCCGAGGTGGCGCCGTTGGTCAGGCTGATGTTGAGCGGGGACACCTCCAGTCCACAACGCGACAGCCATTCGGCTGCGACATTGCGATGGCGCGGGAAAACCATGTTGGGCCGGAAGGAAAGCGCCGAACTCGACGGAAGGTTTTCCGCCAGCCAGCCGAAGGCTCCGCGCATGCGCTCCAGATGCAGCTGTTCGCACACGGGTTTGAGGATCGAAAGGTCGACAAGCTCGCCAAGACGCTCGGGCAGATACGGCGGCTCAGGCTCTTTCGGCCTTGTCTGCACGAAGGAGCCGCGACCGATTTCGCCAGAGATGAGCCCCCGTCGGATCAGCTCGTCATAGGCACGACTGACGGTCTGCACGGAAAGCTTCAGGTCGTCGGCGAGCTTGCGATGGGGCAGAAGGCGCGTCCCGTTCGGCAAGTGCCCTTCCTGGATGGCGCGAGCGATCTGTTCGGCGAGAGAGAGATAAGCCGGCCGGCGCAACTGGGATATATCGGGTCGCCAATTTGTCATGATTTTGACAGTGCTCAAAATCAGTTCAATTGACAACGCCAAAATGGTTTCCCATTGTCTTTTCCTCCACTTTGACACGATCCCCGCCCGGAGGGCGCCCTGAATGAAACTCGACGCCATCGACCTGCGCATCCTGGAGGCGATCCAGGAGAACGGGCGCATCACCAAGCTGGCGCTGGCGGAACGGGCGGGCCTCTCACCAACGCCCTGCTGGCTGCGCCTGCGCAAACTTGAGAAGGCCGGTATCGTCGCCGGCTATCACGCGCGCGTTGCAGTGCGACGCGTTGCGCCTGTTGCCAGCGTCATGATGGAGGTGACGCTCGCCAATCATCGGCAAGTGGATTTCGAACGCTTCGAACGGGCTGTCGCGGCAACACCCGAAATCGTTGCCTGCTGGTCGGTCGGCGGTGGCGTCGACTACATCTTGAAGATCGTGGCGCGTGACATCGACGCCTACCAGCGCCTTGTCGACAGCCTGCTCGACCGCGAACTCGGCATCGACCGCTACTTCACTTACATCGTTACCAAGACGGTGAAGGAGGAGACCGTGCTTCCGCTCGAGACGTTGCTTCCCCCTTCCGAATAGAGAGATTGTCTACGGCCGGCCCCATCTTTGGCCAAAGTCTCTAACGCCGACCCCGGCAATGGACAATCTGTCCCTCGCCCTCTGGCAGACTCCCTCCAGACACCAAGAGGAGGCCGCCATGACCGCCGTATTTGCCCGCACGACCTTTCACGACGCGCTTGCCCGCCTTGCCGATCCGCACCTTTTAAGGGAGCTCTCCTATGTCGGTGGGCGCTGGATTGCGAGCCGCGACGGCGCAAGCTTCAAGGTGACGGATCCCGCCTCGGCGGCGACGCTTGCCTGGGTCGCCGCCCTTGATGGTGAGCAGACCGGGGAGGCCATTTCGGCGGCGAGTGACGCGCTGCCCGCCTGGCGCAGCATGCTGCCGCAGCAGCGCGCCGCGATCCTGCGCAAGTGGCACGACCTGATGCTGGAGGCGCGCGAGGATCTTGCCCTCTTGATGACCCTGGAGCAGGGCAAGCCCATTGCCGAGTCCCGCGGCGAGATCGACTACGCGGCCTCCTTCATCGAATGGTACGCGGAGGAAGGAAAGCGGCTGAATGCGGAAAGCGTCACCAGCCATCTGCCCGGAGCAGAGATGATCGTGCGGCGCGAGGCGCTCGGTGTCGTCGGGATCGTGACGCCCTGGAACTTCCCCTCCGCCATGATCACACGCAAGGCCGCTGCCGCGCTCGCGGCTGGCTGCACGGTGGTTGCGCACCCCTCCAGCGAAACACCGCTTTCGGCACTCGCCCTTGCCGAACTCGGCGAACGGGCCGGAATTCCCGCGGGGGTCTTCAATGTGGTGACCGGAGACGCCGCCACCATCGTCGGCCGCGTGAACGCCGATCCGCGCATTCGCGCCATGAGCTTCACCGGCTCGACGGAGATCGGCAAGCTGATTGCAGGCCAGTGCGCGGAGACCATGAAGCGGCTGGTCATGGAACTCGGCGGCCATGCGCCGCTGATCGTCTTCGCCGACGCCGATGTGGAGAAGGCAGCCGACATCGCCGTCGCCGCGAAGTTCGCGACCTCCGGCCAGGATTGCCTCGCCGCCAATCGCATCTATGTCGAACAGCCCGTCGTTGCGGCCTTTACCAAGGCGTTTCAGGTTCGCATCGAAGCGCTGAAGGTTGCCTCGGGCCTCGACCCAGACGCCGAGATCGGTCCTCTGATGCACGAGCGTGCCATCGCCAAGGTGGAAGAACAGGTCGCCGATGCGTTGAAGCGCGGCGCGAAGCTCCTCACCGGTGGCAAGCGCCACAAGGCAGGCCCTCTGTTCTTCCAACCGACCCTTTTGACGGATGTACCGGACGATGCGCTGATCATGCGTGAGGAGACCTTCGGCCCGGTTGCCGCCGTCTCCGCCTTCGACACCGAGAGCGAAGTGATCACCCGGGCAAACGACACCGAATACGGCCTCGTCGCCTATGTCGTCACCGAAAACGGCGCACGCCAGATGCGTCTTGCGCGAGCTTTGGAATACGGCATGGTTGCGATCAATCGGGTGAAATTTACCGGCGGACCGATCCCCTTCGGCGGCTGGAAACAGTCGGGCCTTGGCCGCGAAGGCTCCCGCCACGGCATCGAGGCCTTCACCGAACTCAAATATCTCTGCATCGACACAGCCGCCTGAACGCGCGCCACACTTCATACGCGAAAGGAAAGACCATGCTCGAAAAAAGCAACGAACTCAGCGCCTGGGACCGTGATCACTTCTTCCACCCGTCCACGCACATGGGCATGCATGCGCGTGGCGAAACACCGACCCGGGTGATCGGCGGCGGCGAAGGTGTGTACATTACCGACACCAGCGGCAGAACGAGCCTCGATGCTTTTGCAGGTCTCTACTGCGTCAATGTCGGCTACGGCCGGCAGAAGATCGCCGACGCGATCGCCGAGCAGGCGAAGAATCTCGCCTACTATCACGCCTATGTCGGCCATGGCACGGAAGCCTCGATCACGCTCTCGAAGATGATTATCGACCGCGCGCCGGAGGGCATGAGCCGCGTCTATTTCGGTCTTTCAGGCTCCGATGCAAACGAGACCAACATCAAGCTGATCTGGTACTATAACAACATCCTCGGTCGGCCGGACAAAAAGAAGATCATCTCTCGCTGGCGCGGCTATCACGGCTCCGGCGTGATGACGGGCTCGCTGACCGGACTGCATCTCTTTCACACCGCGTTTGACCTGCCCCGCGCACCGATCCTGCACACGGAAGCACCCTACTTCTTCCGCTGCCCGGATCGCTCGATGGATGAAGAGCAGTTCTCGCAATATTGCGCCGACAAGCTTGAGGAAATGATCCTCGGCGAAGGCCCGGAGACGATCGCCGCCTTTATCGGTGAGCCGATCCTCGGTACGGGCGGTATCGTGCCGCCGCCGAAGGGTTACTGGCAGAAGATCCAGGCCGTGCTCGAAAAATACGACATCCTGCTCGTCGCCGACGAAGTGGTGACCGGGTTCGGGCGTCTCGGCACGATGTTCGGATCCGACCACTATGGCATGAAGCCCGACCTCATCACCATCGCCAAGGGTCTGACCTCGGCCTACGCACCGCTTTCCGGCACGATCGTATCGGAAAAGATGTGGCAGGTGCTAGTGCAAGGCTCCGACGAACTGGGCGCGATCGGCCACGGCTGGACCTATTCCGCCCATCCGATCTGCGCCGCCGCGGGCGTTGCCAATCTCGAACTGATCGACGAGTTGCGCCTGGTTGAAAACGCCGGCAACACCGGCGCCTACTTCCGCGCGGAGTTGACGAAGGCCCTCGCCAATCACAGACATGTGGGCGAGGTGCGTGGCGATGGCCTCATGGCCGCAATCGAGTTCGTCGAGGACAAGGACGACCGGGTCTTCTTCGACCCGGCAAAGAAGATCGGCCCGCAGATTGCGGCCGCCATGCTTGAGCGCGGCGTCATCGGCCGCGCCATGCCTCAAGGCGATATCCTCGGCTTTGCGCCACCGCTTTGCCTCACCATGGACGAGGCCGATATTGTCGTCAAAGCGGCGGCCGAGGCCGTCACGTCAGTCCTGGGCAAAGCATAGGCGCAGAGCAGCCATAGATGCCTCAGTCTTGAACCCTGTCGTCGATGGGGCGGGTAACTCCCGCGCCATCGACGACTGCCAGGCCTGCAGTGAGGTTGAAGCCTAGACGGCGAGCGTGAATGTGGATCCCCGCGGATATCGGGCCGAACTGCCCCGACAACGGCTCGGAGAACGACGAGGCAATTCGTATACCCTATTGGATCGGCATCGAAAATCGGCCGGCGAGTCGTGTTGACTCTGGCCTTCACTCGGTTGAAAAAAGGACGATCTTAAAAAAAGGATTACTAATGCCTGAAGAAAACACGACGCCAGCCACCCTGGTTGCCGAGGGCTCAGCGACTGTGCACACACCTGAACGCGCAAAGCGAAGCACAGCAAAACGTCAAAAAGCGGCCGGGGAAACGAAGAGCGCGACTTCGAAGGCAACAGCATCAAAACCCTCCGCCAAGTCCAGAAAATTCAGCGAACAAGAAAAACTCGAGAAGCTCAGGCAGATCGGGGCACAGGTCGCTGACGGCGCGAGTACGATGAAAGATGCGATCAAAAGCGCAGGAATATCCGAGCAAACCTATTATAACTGGAAGGGTAGCTTGAAGGCGGACGATCAGCCGAGCAGCAAATCCGCTTCGGCCGGCGACGAGTTTGCTGAACTCGTGCAGCTCGAGGCCGAGAACCAGAAGCTACGAAAGCTCTTGGCAGAAAAGTTGCGCGCGGAGAATGCCGAGTTGCGCAAGAAGCTTGGCATCGATTGAGGCAGGGAGAAGCCACGCGCTGAGCGCTGTGGCTCCACTGCTCCTTTAGCGGTCGGTTGTGATCCAAGCACCTGACTTTGTGCAACCAGTCGTGCCGCAGCATTTCGATCCACATTGGGTTCAAACTATATGAAAACGCCACAACGCAGGTTCGTTGTTGAGTTCAAATCCGGCCGCCGTCAGCCAAAAGTGCCAACGGGTTCGATATGGGGAAACACCGACCTCAAGACCCTCGCGCGCGAGATTGAAACCGAATCGGCTCATCTGTTCGGCCACCGGGAATTGGGTGGCAACGGTGGTACTGATCACGCCGCTGATGCTGCTGTTCCGAGTTTTGTGGAAGAACCGGCCGTCGTGACAGCCTCCGATGCAGCCCATGCAGTGGCTGACCCGGTGGCTGGCGCACAGTCAGATGACGTAGTCGCTGGTTCCACGTCCGCCCCGCTCATGGTCGCCAAGACCCGCAGCGCACCAAAGCAGACGTCCAGGAAGAAAGCTTCCCGCCCGGCGCCGAATACTACTTTGGCATCCGTGGGCGAGGACCCGGATCTACAATCGAGATCGACGCCAATGACGTCTCTCGAAGAACTGGCCGCACTTGATGCGGAAAACAGTCGCCTTCGAAAATTGTTGGCGAACCAGCTCCGTGTGCAGAACGCGACGCTCAAGAGAATGCTGGAGCGGTTTTAGCTTCCGACTTTATGTTCCGCTGGAGCGACCGTTTGCTCTGAATGCCATCCTGCGCGATGTCATTGGGTCACAGGAGCGAGGTTGAGTTCAGGCCGGCTTTGCTCGGTTTTGTCGCTGTGCCTTAGAACGGACAAAAGCCCGCGGGATTTCTCCATGCGGGCTTTTTGATTTGGTTGCGGGGGCAGGATTTGAACCTGCGGCCTTCAGGTTAT
>NZ_JBNDJY010000012.1:0-71805 GCF_050435225.1 Ensifer sp. LBL
CTGCAAAGCGCAAGAAATACCGGAAAACATCTTCTCTTCATCCCTCGGCCCAGCCGAACACGGGCCGCCACCAAGCGGCCCTTTTGTTTTGCTAGCCTGAAACGTAATCAGTGCGTCCCTTACACGAGACAAATCCTCACGGATTTGCTCGGAACAGACCATAAATCCCTTCGGGATTTACGTTACCGCGATAAACCGCTGAAGCGGTTTACGCTTGGCGCGGGGTGGAGCAGCCCGGTAGCTCGTCAGGCTCATAACCTGAAGGCCGCAGGTTCAAATCCTGCCCCCGCAACCAAATCAAAACAAAAGCCCGCATGGAGAAATCCGGCGGGCTTTTGTCCGTTCTAAGGCACAGCGACAGGGTCGATACCGGCGAAGGCCGAAAGGCGCCAGAGCAGGTAAGGGCAAAAGAACCCAGCAAATCCAAAAAACGGGATTTGCGCTAGCAGACCCTTCGTCGCCGTCGCATCTACCCGAATGTCCGAAAGCGTTTGGGGCAGAGTGAGCCGCCCCATCGACAAACGCCGAAGACAGACAGGTGGCCCTTGCGGGCTCGGGTCGCGCGCCTCACTCCAGCGGCTGCAGGCGGTCCTTGGGGACGATCAGGTGGATGATCAGGCCTTCCGGACGCCACTGGCGGAGAATTTCGCCGCCGAACTGCCTTTCGATCGTCAGCTTGGCGAGCTTGGTGCCGAAGCCTTCGGTCTCGGTTCGGGTTACCAGAGGCCCGCCCCGTTCGGTCCATTTCAGTTCCAGGGTATCGCCGCGATCGATGCATTCGATATCGAGCGAGCCGCTGGCGGTTGACAGCGCGCCGTATTTGGCGGCGTTGGTGGCGAACTCGTGCACGACCAGGGAAAAGCCGGTGATCGCGGCGCGCGGGATGCCAAGATCGCAGCCTCGCGTCGTGACCCGGCGAAGGCCTTGGGGCGTATCGCCGTCATAGGGTGAGAGCAATGTCGAAAGCAGCGCCTGCAGATTGGCGCGGCCTTCGCCTGCACCGTCACGGTCGGGCGTTGGCAAAGTGAGCACGTGCGCGCGCGCCAGCGACCCCAGCCGTGCGACGACGGCAGATGCCAGTTCTTCGGCGGATGCGGCGGCCTTGGCGCTCAGCGACACGACGCTGCTTGAGACCATGAACAGGTTCTTTACCCGGTGCGCCATCTCCTGGATCAGCAGATCCTTCTGCTGCTCGGCCTGCCGGCGCTCGGTGATGTCGCGGGCGATCTTGGAAGCGCCGACGACCACGCCGGTATTGTCGCGGATCGGTGAAATCCGCAGCGAGATCGGGATCAGCCCGCCATCCTTGCGCTGTCTGAAGGTTTCGAAGTGGTCGACGCGCTGGCCGGCGCGAACCTTTGCGAGGATCTCCAGTTCTTCGCCGAGGCGATCCTCCGGGATCAACAGCGTGACGGGGCTGCCGACCGCTTCTTCTACCGTATAGCCATAGAGGCGCTCAGCGCCGGCGTTCCAGCTGGTGATGACGCCGTTCAGATCCATCGACAGGATCGCATCTTCCGAGGATTCGACGATCGCCGCCAGTTGTTGGGCAGCGCGTTCCGTTGCGCGGCGGATCGTCAGTTCCTGTTCGGCCGCCTTGAGCAAATGGGCGTTGTCGATGGCGATCGCGGCATGTGCGGCGATCGAGGTCACCGTCGCCTCGGTCTCGGTGGTAAAGACGCCCGGCAGATCATGGCCGAAGAAAAGCCCGCCGTGGACATCACCGGACCGTGAGAGCACCGGAACAGCGAGGTAGCTTACCACCGGCAGGTGACCCTTCGGCATGCCGAAATGCGGCGCGGATTTTCCATAACGCGGGTCAGTGCGGATGTCGTCGGAGCGCACGATGCCGCGACCGCGAAAGGTCGGATCGAACACGGCGGTGTTGCGGGGCAACTGGAAATTCTCGAAGGCCGCGCGCGGCGCGCCGGAGAGGGTGTAGAGCGTGTAGCGCTCGCCGTCCGGGTCGGTGAGATTGTAGAAGAAGGCGCCGAACTTTGCGCCTGTCAGCTCCGTGGCGGCATCGGTCACGGTCTGCACGATGTGATCGAGATCGAGATTGCCGGCGATTGCCTTGGCTATCCGGTCGACCGCCTGCAGCCGGCGCTCGGCTGCCTTGCGCTGGGAAATGTCGAGGATGCTGACATAGGTGCGCTCGCAGCGCGCGCCTTCGAACGTGACGGTGAAGACCACATGCAGCCGCCGGCCGCGCAACGTCTGAACGACGGCCTCGCTGCCGAAGCGCCTCTGACCCTGCCAGAGCGTCACCAGTTCTTCGAGGAAGATCGGCGCCGTTTCCGGCAGAAAGACGTTGGAGAGCGACCGGAGCAACTCGTCCTTTTCGGTGGCCTCGAACAGTTCCACGGTGAAAGGATTGACGTCGACGATACGCACCTGCGCGATCGCTTCGTTCAGCCGCTCGGGGTGCGCCTTCAGATGGGCGCGCAGATCCTCGACACCTTCCGAGCGAAGCCGATCCAAGAGATCGCAGACCCCGGAAAAGTCCTGCTCCCAGACTGCGACTCCGGCGTTCTCGAAAATCTCGCGAAACCGCGCCTCGCTCTCGCGATAGGGCTGTTCGGAGGCGTTTGCGCCACTATTGTCGACCAGCATATTGACCGCTCCCACGAACTCGAAGTGGAACCGCATCGGTGATGGCCACACGTTGCGAAAGGCCGCCGCTGCTTGGCGGGGCGTTCTGAAAAACTACCGCAAGCGCGCCGAAATGCAACGGTGTCCGAGGGGAAGAAGGCTCTATCAAGCGTCCTCCCTCAGTGCCGGAAACGCAAGACGGATTTGGACTCGGCGACGAGCAGGGCCGCGGCCTCGAGCAGTTGTCGAGGGTTGAACGGCTTTGCCAGCAGAGCGGTGTCGGCAAAGCCGGGCGGCAGAGCCTCGCGACCGTAGCCGGATACGAAGACGAACGGGACCTTCTTGTCGGTCAAGGCTGCGGCGATCGCATCAACCGGCTGGCCGCGCAGATTGGCGTCGAGCAGCGCGGCATCCAGCGCCATCTCGTTGATCAGGCGCAACGCATCGCCGGGTGTCGCTGCGGGCCCGGCGACCTCGGCGTCCTCTTCCTCCAGGATCGCGGTGATTTCGAAGGCGATCAGCGCCTCATCCTCAACCACCAATATGCGCTTTCCCTTGAGCTTCGTCGATGCAACCTGGGCACCCGTCGCCGGCCCGTCTGGTAAAGGTTGCTCCGCGTCGGGATCGGTGATCGGCGGAACATCGGCTTCGAGCGGGAGCCACACCTCCCACCGCATGCCATCGGCCTCGGTCTTCAGGTGGGCGCTTCCACCTCCGCCCGTCGCGACCTTCTCGATCAGCCGCGTGCCGAAGCCTGGACCAATCGGGGTTTTGAGCGGTGGTCCACCCCGTTCGATCCAGTTGAGACAAAGGGCATTGCCGGTCACGCTCCAATCGATGGAGACCGATCCCTTGTTCGAGGAAAGCGCGCCGTGTTTTGCCGCGTTGGTCCCAAGTTCATGCAAGACCATTGCCATATGTGTTGCCGTCTGCGCGTCGAACCGAACGGGTGGACCGGAGGTCGTGACCCGGCGCTCGTCGGCAGCGCCCCACAAAAGCTGGTCGCGAATGATGTCGTCGAGGTCAGCCCCCTCCCAGGCGGTTCGGGTCAGAAGCGAGTGCATGCGCGACATCGACTGCAGGCGTCCGCTGAAGCTGGCGGCAAAGTCGGCCGGGGTCTTGGCCGAACGCAAGGTATGCTGGGCGATCGCCTGAACCGAGGCGAGCATGTTCTTGACGCGGTGGCTCAGTTCGCTGAGCAGGCGTTGCTGGGTCTCTTCCGCGCGCTTGCGGTCGGTGATGTCCCGTGCCGCGCCGAACCACTCGGCGATCTCGCCTTTGCCGTCGAGCATCGGTACGGCGCGCGAATGGGTCCAGCCGACGCCGCCGTCGCGGCGGATGACCCGGTGCTCCATTTCGAAAACGGCCTTGTTGTCGATGGCGTCATCGATGCGCGCGAGCATCAGCGTCTGGTCTTCGGGCGGGATGTAGGTTTCGAGCCAACTGCCGCTCGGCTCGTCCGTATCGGCAACGAAGTCCTTGCCCTGCAGAAACCGCATCTCGTGCCAATCGGGGCCCATGCGGTAGATGATATCCGAACTCGCGGTGACGAGCGCGCGGAACCGCTCTTCGCTCGCGCGTAGGGTTTCCGCAGCTTCGGTGCGATACTGTGAGATCTTCAGGTGCGCCTCGATCCGGGCCAGCAGTTCGCGCGCGCTGAAGGGTTTGATCAGGTAGTCGTCAGCGCCGGCCTGCATGCCCTCGATCCGGCTCTCCTCGCCGGCGCGCGCCGACAGAATGATGATTGGCACGGTGTTCGTGCGCGCATCCGCGCGCAAGCGCCTGAGCAGTTCGATCCCGTCGAAGCCTGGCACCATGATGTCGGTGAGGATCAGGTCCGGCTTCTGCAATCCGACGGCGGCGAGTGCGTCTTCGCCATTGCCGACCACCTTGAGATCGTATTGTGCGCTGAGAAGGCGGCGCAGATAGTCGCGCATGTCGGCGTTATCATCGACGATCAACAGGGACCGACGGCCGCCATCTCGCTGTTCCGTTACATGCGGGGCCGGATCAACCTCGGGCAGGCCCGTATCCGGGGACGGATGATCCGGCAGCCATCGCAGTGCCTCCTCCACGAAGGGTGCGGCGCCGGTCGACGTTGACGGGCGATCTTCGCCATTGCCGTTCCGGTGTTGCGCGGACGCGCGGCTGCCTTTGGCGATCGCCACGCGTATGGTCGTGCCTTCGTCGATGCGGCTTTCGGCGGTGACCGTTCCGCCGTGAAGCTGCACCAATTCCTGGACGAAGGCGAGCCCGATGCCTGAGCCCTCCTGGCTGCGACCCCTTGCGCCTTCGACGCGATGGAAGCGCTCGAAAAGCCTGGGCATCTCGTTGGCCGGAATGCCGATGCCGGTATCGCGGACGGTCAGGACGAAATCATCGTCCTCGGCCGCGAGTTTGACGGTGACCTCGCCCTCAAGCGTGAACTTGAAGGCGTTCGAGAGAAGGTTGAGAACGATCTTTTCCCACATCTGGCGATCGACATAGGCCGGTTCCGGCAACGGCGGCGTGTCGACGGTCAGACGCAGTCCCGCCATTTCCATCGCCGATCGAAAAGCGCTGGCAAGCTCTGACGTTGCGGTCGCAAGGTTCGTCGGCTCGAAGCGTGCCTGCAGTCGTCCGGCTTCGATGCGTGAGAATTCAAGCAGCGTGTTGACCAACTTGAGCAGGCGCAGCGAGTTACGATGGGCAACGAGCAGGCGATCATGATCATCGGGCCGCTCCTGGCTGCGGGCCAGAAGGTCCTCGATATGGCCGAGCATCAACGTGATCGGCGTGCGGAACTCGTGGCTGACATTGGAGAAAAAGACGGTCTTTGCGCGGTCGATCTCCGCCAGTGCGTCGGAGCGCTTACGTTCGTCTTCATAGGACTGGGCGTTGCCGATGGCGCTGGCGATCTGCGCCCGCATGAGATGCAGGAAGTCGTGGTAATGCTCGTCGAGCGTCAGGCGGGGATTGATGCCGACCACGAGAAAACCGGCGGCATCGCGGGCATTGGCGGCGGGCAACGGAAGCACGATTGCCGTGTGGGGCAGGTCGAGGTCGGATGCGCTCGCGGAGCTCGGGAAACGGCTTGCGAGATCATCGACAAGGATAGGCTTCAGGTTGGCACCGAATTGCCAGCCGGTAGAACTGTCCTGTTGCGCCAACTCGACCTTTGCTGGGCACAGCGCGTGATCCGGTTCAAGGCCTGCCAATCCGGAAAGACGGGCTCGTCTCCGGCCGGGTTCCACGAGATAGAGAAGGGCGAAGGGCACGTCTCGTTCGTGCTTCCTGAATGTCTCCGTTGCGATCGCGCAGGCCTCGTCGGGCGTTCGCGCATCGCCGGAGCGGGAAGCAAGATCCCGAAGGACGACGATGCGGCGCTCGCCGATCACCTTCTCGGTAATTTCGGTCACGGTGGCGAGCACGCCGCCAATGCCATTTGCTGCGGTTTCGTCGGGCACCGGACTGTAGGCGATGGTGAAATGCGTCTCTTCCAGGAAACCGTGCCTGTTGATCTCGAGCTCGATGTCGTCGTTCCACGTCGCAGGCCCGCCGTTGAAAGGGGTGTCGATCAACGGTTTCAGCACATGCCAGATCTCGCTCCAGCATTCGCTGACCGGTTTGCCGAGCGCCCAGGGGTGTTTTGCTCCGAGCACCGGGCGATAGGCCTCGTTGTAGATCGAGACATAGTGCGGTCCCCACCACAACAGGAGCGGAAACCGGTTGCGCAGAAGGAAGGGGATCATGATCTTCAGCGTCGGCGACCAATTTCCCATCGGCCCGAGCGAGGTCTGCGACCAGTCAAAGTCGTCGATCAGCGACTGCATCTCGTCGTGTGACGCGGGCCACGCCATTTCCTTGGCTGCGACTGCGCTGTCGGACGTGTTCTCGGCGTCTGACATGGCGTTGATCCCCGATAGATGACGCTCAAGCAACGTAAACGCTCGGTTTCGGTAACGGTTCCCTAGCGACGAGCGGTACGATGTCGGACGTTTTTTTGGGGGAGGAGGGGGATGGAAATGGTGCAAAAGCATGACCGCCCTTGCCGAGAGCGGCCGTTCGCGATGCGGGTGGTGCAAAACTAGCCGTTCAGCATCGTGCCATCTTGCTGATCTGCAGGTTTCGTCGCCAGCCAGAAGAGCAACGTAACGAGGCTGAGCGCTGCGCCCATCAGGCAGACGCCCTGCCATCCGCCATGGACGTAGGCGACGGTTGAGAGGGACGATCCGAGCCCGCTGCCGAGCGAATAGAACAGCATATAGGCGGCGGTCAGCCGGTTCTGGGCTTCCGGTCGCACGCGATAGATCAGAGCCTGGTTCGTAACGTGCACAGCCTGAAGGCCGAAGTCGAGGATGAGGACGCCGGCAACGAGCCACAGGAGCGAATGGTCCAGCAGCGAGATCGGCAGCCATGCGGCGAGCATCAGCGCGAGCGATACCCCCGTCGTCCTCTGTCCAAATCCGAGATCGGCCCAGTGTCCGGCGCGCGAGGCGGCGAGCGCTCCGGCAATCCCTGCCAGTCCAAAGAGGCCGACCTCAGTATGCGACAACGAAAAGGGCGGCACGCTCAGCGGCAGGACAAGCGGGGTGAGCAGCGTCGTCACGTTGGCGAAGATCAACATCGCGATGATGCCGCGGACGCGCAGAACCGGCTCCTGGGAAATCAGCGTGAAGGTGGAGGAGACAAGGCGGAGGTAGCTAAGCTTGCTATTTTCCCGTTGTTGATGCGGCAGCAGCTTGTACAGCAGCAGCGCGATCAAGAAGGTGAGCCCGGCAGATACGAAATAAACCGCCCGCCAGCCGGCCAGGTCGGTCAGCAATCCCGCGACGGCGCGGGCCGACAGAATGCCGATGACGATGCCGCTGGTGACAAATCCGACCACCCGGCCCCGTTCCGAGGGGTGGGAGAGACTGGCCGCATAGGCGACCAGCGCCTGCGTGAGCACGGCGAGCATGCCAACTGCGGCAATGGAAACCATCAGCATTTCGACAGTCGCCGAAAAAGCGACGAAGCCAAGGGCGACGACCGAAAGCAGCGACTGAAAGACGATGATCTTGCGGCGATCGAAAAGGTCTCCGAGAGGAACAAGCAGGATCAGCCCGAGCGCGTAGCCAAGTTGGGTTGCGCCGACGATCAGGCCGGCGCGGGTTTCCGACAGATCGAGATCGGCAGCCATGACGTCGAGCAAGGGGTGAGCGAAATAGGCGTTGGCGACGGCGAGGCCGGCGGCGAAGGCAAAGAGCGTCATCATCGGACGCGTCAGCCGCGATGACGGGCAGGCCTTGCCGACCGGGCAGGGGACATCGTTTGCAGCGCCGACCGGCGCCGCAGCAATTTTACCATCCATTGGACGTGTTCCTTGTTTTGGTTTAATAATGAAACCAAGAAATGGATAACATTTTGGTTTCATAATGCAACCAAAATTCCAAATGGAGATCATGCATGGTGGCCCGCAGACGGCTGAAGGAAGACTATTGCCCAAGCGCGCGATCGCTGGATGCGATCGGCGACTGGTGGTCGCTGCTGATCGTGCGCGATGCTTTCGATGACGTGCGCCGCTTCAGCGACTTTCAAAAAAGCCTCGGCATTGCCAAGAACATCCTGACCGACCGCCTGAAAACGCTCGTCGAGCGCGGCATTCTCGAAACGGTTCCGGCCGGCGAGGCGAAGGCCCGGGTCGAGTACCAGTTGACGGCGATGGGCCGCGACCTCTTTCCGGTCATGGTCGCCTTGCGGCAGTTCGGGGAAAAGCATCTGTTTCAGCCGGGCGAGGAGCATTCCCAATTGGTCGAGAAGGAAACGGGCCTGCCGGTTAAGCTCGATATCCGCACACAGGATGGCAAGCCGATCGATGCGTCAGGAACGGTGCTGATCAAGGTTCCCGAGGCGTGACGTCGCTTCAGGCCGGTTCGCGCGCCCGATGCAATGAACCGTTCTAACTTTAGACGAATATTCAGCTTTCTCTGCTAGTCTGCACCGAGTCTTTCCGCAGTTCGGGAAATGGGCGATGGGCGTTGTGACGCTAGACCAGGTAGAAGGCCAGATCGCGCGGGGCTTTCGCTATCTGCATTTTTCGCCGGAGATTGAAGAACTCTTCCGCAAAGACTATGCGGCAGAGCGCGTGCGGCTCGCCGCAATCTGGGGCGTGATCGGCATCTTCATCTACGATCTCGTCTATTTCGGCGACCACACGATGTTGCCGGATGTCTTCGCCGGGTTGTTCACCGTTCGCTTCCTGGTGTTCACGCCCTTCGTCATTGCCTGCATCCTGGCGGTGCGCCGCTGGCCGGACGCTCGCCTTTACGACGTCCTGGCGGTGGCGATCGCGGTGCTCGGCGTCACCTTGCCGATGGCGGTGGCCACGCAGAGCACCAGTCCCTACCTTTTCGTTTACCAGAACGGCAATTCCGCCGCCTTCCTATTTTTCGTCATCGCGCTCCGGCCGCGGTTCTTGGCCGTCGTTTCGGGGCTTGCGCTGATGTGCGCGTCGCATTTCACCACGACGCATCTGACCGGCGCTTTCGACGACGTAACCTATTCCGGCATCATCACCTTCTATCTGACGCTGTCGATCTTCCTGGCGGTGAGCGCCTATTTCCTGGAGCAGAAGGACCGGCAGAATTTTCTCAATCAGCTGAGAGGCAGCCTCCTTTGCCAGCAACTCGAACGCAACGCTGAACGGGATGAACTGACGGGTCTGCTGAACCGCCGGTCGCTGGCGCGGATCGGCGGCTTGCTGTGGAACGAAGCACCGGGCGATACCGCAATTTCGGCGATCTTGCTCGACATCGACCACTTCAAGCGGTTCAACGACGTTCACGGCCATATCGAAGGCGACGCCTGCATCCGCGCCGTCTCACAGTGCATCCGCTCCACGGTCGACGAGGCTGCCTTCGTCTTCCGTTTCGGCGGGGAAGAGATTCTGGTGCTGGCGCCCGGACGGGAGCCGCTGCCGACTTTGGCGATGGCAGAGCGGATCAGGGTGGCGATCGAAGGGCTGCGCCTACCGCATCGCGGACTGACCGATGGCTGCGTGACCGCGAGCCTCGGGGCCGCGACGGCGATCGCCGCGGATACCACGCTCGAGCGGCTGCTGCAGAAGGCAGACGACGCGCTTTACGAAGCCAAGCGCATGGGCAGGAATACGGTCGTGCTTGCCAAGGACGCCGAGCCAGACGCGCAGGTTGCCTAAGCGGCAGTCGAGACGGGAAAGGTGCGGCCTCCCGGCCTCCAAATCAACGACAGGTCTGGGCGTGCCCTTTCATCAACAGGGGACGGCGATGACACGATCGGCCGAGGGGTGGGCGAGGATATCCATCTGCACCCCGTAGATGCGTTCGAGGGTCGTCTTTTCCATGATCTGGTTCGGCCGGCCGCTGGCGACGAGCCGGCCGGAATGGAGCGCAACGATCTGGTCGCAGAAGCGGCTCGCCATGTTGATGTCGTGCAGCACGAGAATGACAGTCAGGCCGCTGGCGCGTGACAGGGTGCGAACGAGTGAAAGCACCTCGATCTGATGGGCGACGTCGAGAGCGGCCGTTGGCTCGTCGAGCAGCAGGCATGCCGCGTTCTGCGCCAACAGCATCGCGAGCCAGGCGCGCTGGCGTTCGCCGCCGGAAAGCGTGTCCACCAGCCGGTCGGCAAGCGGCAGCATATGCGTGCGCTCCAGCGCCCGCTCGACGCTCTCACGGTCGTCACGTCCGAACCGGCCGAGCGCGCCGTGCCACGGGTAACGGCCCATCGCCGTCAGTTCCCGAACCGTCATGGCCGGAGCGGCGGGGATCTGCTGTGGCAGATAGGCGACCCGGCGGGCAAACTCGCGGGTCGGCCGGGCGTCGAGAGGCTTGCCATCGAACGCGATTGCGCCGGACGACGGCGCCTGCTGTCGGGCCAGCATCTTCAGAAGGGTCGACTTGCCCGAGCCGTTATGGCCAACGAGCGCCAGCATTTCGCCCTTGGCGATTTCCAGCTTCGTCGGGTGCAAAAGCACGCGATCGCCGACGGAAAAGCTGGCGTCGCGCACCGCAAAGAGTGGTTTTGCGTCCGTCATCGGGGCTCCTGCAATGTCTGCCGACGGACCGAGATCGGACCGCGTTTCGATTTGATCGGATAGGCTGTTCAAGGCCGGTTTCATTGGGCGCGACCTCGCCAGATCAGCCAAAGGAAGATCGGTCCGCCCAAAAGCGCCGAGATCAGTCCCGGTGCCATCGGCCATGGCCAGGCGAGATTGCGGCCGATCCAGTCCGCTCCAACGAGGAAGGCGGCGCCGGTGAGGGCGCAGGCAACGACGAGATCGCGTTCGCGGCGGAACCCGGCCTGGGCAACGAGATGGGGAACCATGAGCCCGATAAAGCTGACCGGCCCGACGATCATCGTTGCGGCGGCAATGGCGATGGCAGCGACGAAGAACAGGGTGGTCCTCGCCGCACGGTCGGGAATGCCGATCGCTGTTACCGCCGTATCACCGAGCGGCAGTGCCGCGAGCCAGCGACCAAGCACGAGCGCTGCAGCCGTTGCGGCAAGGGCGACGACGCAGACCATGACCGCGTCGGTAAGGCGTACGGCGCCGATCGATCCGGAGAACCAGCTGAGAAGCGCCGCACCGTTCGGGCCGCCGCTTGCAAGGAACAGGACCAGCAGCGCATGGACCATGCTGCCGAGGCCGACGCCGACGAGAAGCGTTCGTTCCGGCTGGAAAGAGGCGCGCCGGGCCAGCGTCGCGACGAGCGCGAGCACCGCGGCGGCGCCGATCGCCGAGACGGCAAGCTTGGACCAGACCGCGCCCGCCGGCACGATCATGAAGGCGATGATCAGCCCAAGGCCGGCACCATGGCCGACGCCGAGAAGATCGGGGCTGGCGAGCGGATTGCGCAAGGCGCGCTGCAGAAGCAGACCTGCAACGGCGAGGCACGTCCCGGCGCCCGCGGCGCCGAGCAGGCGAGGGAGACGCCAGTGCCACGGCACGGCCGGATCTGAGGGGGAGAGGATCTGCCACCCGTGATCGCTGACGCCGGCCAGGACCGAGAGCGCCGAGGCCACAAGCAGGAGGACGAGAAGCAACGCCAGGCCGAGCATGGGCCGGCGCAGCCGGCGCGCGGAAAGCGGCGTCCGGTCCGTCCGCGGGCGCTCCGCCTGCCGCCCGGTAACGGCGAGGAACGCTAGCAGCGGACCGGTGAAGAGGCCGGCGGCCGCACCGGCGGGAATGTCGCCGGCATAGGGCGCGAGCAGAGCGAGTGTCTGGTCGATGAACAGCAGCAGGATCGCGCCGACGAAAGCGGCCGGGAGCGGATTGTGGGACCGTCGCGGCCACAGACGCCGCGCCAGTGCGGGTGCCGCAAGTCCGATGAAGCCGATGATACCGATTTCGGCGGTCACGATCGCTGCCAGCGCGGATGCGAGCCCGAGCAGCGACACTTTGACGACGGCCGGCGACAGCCCAAGGCTGCGGGACGGCCCGTCGCCAAGCGAGAGCAGCCGCAAAGGGCGCAGAAGCAGGATCATGACCAGTCCGACCGTGCCGACCTGTGCCGTCAGCCTTGCCATCGATTGCCAGCCGCTCTGCTGCAGCGATCCCGCCTGCCAGGTCAACAGGTCGCTCAGGAAGTCATGATGGAAGAGGATGAGTAGGCCGTAGATGGCGTTGCAATAAAGACTGATCACGACGCCGGTCAGGACGAAGGCGGGCGCGGAGGCGCCGCGGCCGGCGGCTGCAAGGGCTACGATAGCGAAGACGGCAATGCCGCCGCCAAGGGCAACCAGCTCGTAGCCGTTGATCCAAAGTGCCGGTGCATAGAGCAGCGATGCGGCAAGCGCGAGCTGCGCGCCCGACGTCACGCCAAGCAGGCCGGGTTCGGCGAGCGGATTGCGCAACACCGTCTGGAACACCGAGCCGGCAAAACCAAGCGCCAAGCCGGCGACAAGAGCGAGCAGGATCCGTGGGAACACGCTCAGATAGGCGACCGCCTGGCGGGGGTCGGCAAGATCGGGGGACCGCAGCAGGTGAAGCCAGCCGGACGGGCCGGCGGCGGCCTGCAGATTGGCAAGAGCGAGCCCAAACGCGGTAATCGTAAGCGCGGCGATGCCGACACTGGCGCCGCTGAAGGCGACGCGCGCCGGAGACAGAGACGCATCCGTCATGCCGGCAACCCCTCAAGTGCCGGAACCAGCGTTTCGGCGAAGTGGGTGACCGAGGGCAGTCCGCCGAACGGGTGAAACTGCGGTATGGTGACGCTGCGCGCGGCGCGGATGGGTTCCAGCCGTTGCCAAAGCGCGCTTCGCGCCAGCGAACGGGCCGTTCGTGCCTTAAGCGTCGGGATTTCGACCTGAACGAATGTCGCGCCATCAAGCGGCATCAGGGCGTCGAGCCCCACTTGCGCCAGGCCATTGGCGTTGACTGGACCGGTCCAGGCGTTCGTAAGCCCCAGTTTCTTCAAGACCGCATCCGGCAGGCTGCCTTCGCCATAGACCATCGTTCGTCTTCCATTCTGGTCCGGCAGCAGCACGAGCATCGGCCGGCGCGTGTCGCGCAGTTGTTGACGCTGGACTGCAAGCCGCGCCTCGACGTCAAGCAGGTACGCATCGACATCGGCCAGCGGCACGCCGGCGACCCGGGCGGCATGCATCATGATCGCGACCGCAAGTTCGAAGCGCTTGCCCTTTTCGGCCCTGTCGGGAACCTGTTCCACTGGCGCGATCTCGCCGATCGCAGGTGTCATGGTCAGGCTCGAACTGTTCGCGAGGATCGCATCGGGGGCGATCGCGGCGAGGCGCTCGAGATTGATCTCCCAGAACGGGCCGATATCCGCGACGCTTTCCGGCAAGGTAACCGGCATGCGTTGCCGGAAGTATTGCGTATCCGAAACGGCAACCGGCGTCGCGCCGAGCGCCACCAGCGCTTCCGCCGCCGCCCAGTCGATTGCCGCGATGCGTCTGGCGCTGCTGCTGGCCGCCGCCCGGAAGGGGGCGGCGACGGCAGCAAGCGCGAACGGTGTTGCGGCGAGAAGGCGACGACGGGTGAGCATATCGGTTCGCGTCCTAGAAGCCGATTTTCAACCGGCCGATGACGCTGCGCCGATCGCCTTCGTAGCAGGAGTAGGCGGGGTTGCAGGTCGTGTAGTACTTCTTGTCGAAGACGTTCGTGGCGTTGAGGGAGACGGTGGCGTTTTCGGTCACCTTGTAGCTTGCGCCAAGGTCGAAGACCGTACGTCCACCGACTTCAAGCGTGTTGGTGTTGTTGCCGAAGCTCGATCCGACGAAACGCGCACCGCCGCCAAGCGAAAGCCCTTCGAGCGTGCCGCCGGTGACCGTGTAGTTGAGCCAGGCGGATGCCTGATGCTCGGGCACAAGCGCCGGCCGGTTGCCGATATTACCGCTGTTGTCCTTGGTGATTTCAGCATCCGTCCAGGTGTAGGAGCCGGTGAAATCCCAGCCGCTGCCGAGGCTGAACTTGCCTTCGAGCTCAAGACCGCGCGACTGCACTTCGCCGGTCGCAACGCTGAACCCGGTGTTGCCGGGCCGTGTGTCCGGGGTCAGAACGTTGGATTTCACGATGTCGAAATAGGCGAGCGTGAATAGGCCGTCGAACGAGGTCGGCTCGTATTTGACGCCCACTTCCCATTGCCGGCCTTCAGAGGGATCAAAGGTGTCGCCATCAGCCGACACGCCCGAGTTCGGCACGAAGGATTGCGAGAAGCTGACATAGGGAGCCACGCCCCAATCGGTCAGATAGGTGAGGCCGGCACGCCCAGAGAAATGCCCGACGTCGATTTCCGTCTTGGTCCCGCGCAGCCGGTTGGTGTTGTCGAGATCCAGCCAGTCGTAGCGCCCTCCGAGGGTGGCGATCAGGCTGTCGGTCAAGCTGATCTGGTCCTGCGCGTAGACGCCGATCTGCTGGTAGCGCTCCTTGTAGCTTTGAAGTGGCGTCCCCGGCGGTGTGACGGGCAGGCCATAAACCGGATTGAACGGGTTCAAGGACGGCGCAGGCCCGGTATAGTGCCGCACGTCGGATCGCGACCAGGCGTAGTCGAGACCGAGCAGCAGGTCATGGGCGATCGAACCCGTGTCGAATTCCGCCTGCGCCTGGTTGTCGATTGCCAGACCATCGAAGCTCTCGTCGAAACGGCGCGCCACCCGGTTGAGGCCGGCCGGGCCCGAGCCGGAGATCAGGAGGTTGTCGAGCAGGAAGTTGACGTGCCCGTAGCGTACGTTCTGCCGCACCGTCCAGGTCTCGTTCAGCCGGTGCTCGAATTCGTAGCCGATCGTCTTCTGGATCTGCTCGCTTCTGTTGAAGCTCGGATCGCCGATGAGCACGCCCGTCGGGGTAAAGCTGATCGCGCTGCCGCCGCTCTTGTCCTGGAGCAGATCGCCGCTGATCGTCAGCGACGTCTCGGCATCGGGCGCGAAGGTCAGCGAGGGCGCCAGCAACAGGCGATCGTCGCCGATATCGGCGCCGTTGCCATAGGTAAATTGCGTGTCGCTGTTGCGGGCCACGCCAATCACCCGATAGAGCAGCGCCGGATCCTCGCCAATCGGCCCCGACAGGTCGAAGGCGCCCTGCATGCGGCTGAAGCTGCCGTATTCGACCTCAACCTCGTTGCGGCGGTCCGTGGTCGGCTTCTTCGAGACGCGGTTGACGATGCCGCCTGCGTCGCTCTGCCCATAGAGCGAAGAGGAAGGGCCGCGCAGGACCTCGACGGTTTCAAGCTGGTAGGGGTCCGTGCGGAAGAAGGTGTAGCCGCTCGAAAGCTGACGCAGGCCGTCCCTGTAGGAGCCGGTCGACTGGGCGTTGAAGCCGCGCATCATGATCCAGTCGTAACCCTTCGGATCCGGTCCGTAGGTCTCGATCGTCACGCCCGGAACGTAGCGGAGAATTTCAGTGACGGATTGTGCGTTCTGAGCTTCGATCTGCTTGCGGCCGACCACGGAGATCGACTGTGGGATCTCGATCAACGGCGCGTCGGTCTTGGTTCCCGTGCTGCTATCGGCAACGACGTAGCTGTTTTCGCTAGCCTCGCCGGTTGCAACGATTGCCTGCAGCTTGGTTGCGCCATTGGCGTCGACTTCCGCGCTTGCGGGGGCTGCCGGATCGGAGATCGTTACCGATTTCGGGCCAGTGAAACGATAGGTGAGCCCGGTGCCGGCGAGAATCCGGGCGAGTGCCGCGTCTGCGGACAGGGCGCCATTTGCGCCACTCGACGTTCTGCCCTTGGTGATCGCGGCGCTGTAGAGCACCTGGACGCCGCTGGTCGCGCCGAAGCGCGAAAGTGCAGTATCCAGAGACCCGCTGGCGATGGCGTAGGACTGGTTCGGTTGCTGCGCTGCTGCCGGCTCGCCGGCCACTACGCCTGCCAGCGCCAGGAATGCCGTCGTCGCCAGCATCCTCTTGATTGCAGCCTTCGCCGTGCGCTGCGGCCGATTTCCGTTCATCATGTCCCCGAACCCTGTCTCAGATCGGCATGCCAATCGCGTGCCTTCGATGACAAGAACGACTCCGCGTCGCGGGACCGAAATGATTTTCCGGATTTTTTTGAGCGCGGCTGAGGCGCTGAGGTTCAGTAGAGGAGCACGACGCCACCGCCGACCCGGCTGGCGGAGAGCTGCAGCGACGCTTCCAGATGGGCGATGATCTCGTCCGGCCGATCGAGGTGAAAGACGCCGGAGACCCGGCGGGCGCCGAGACGGTTGCTGGCAATGACGACACGCCCCTTGCGGTGGCGATTGATGTCGAGCACGACGTCGTCGAGCGACCGGTCGCGGAAGACGAGAAGCCCGCGCCTCCAGGCCGCCATCTCGTCGGGGCTGCCGGGGGAGATGGTGCCGAGGCCTTGCCCCGAGTAAAGAATGCTGTCGCCGGCCGAGAGCCGGGCCTCGCTGATACACTCCACCTGAACCGTGCCTTCAAGACATTCCACTTCGACGTCGCCGGCACCGTGGCGAACCGCGAAGGTGGTTCCGAGCCCAACCGTCCGGCCCTGCGCCGCCTCGACTGCGAAGGGGCGGGACGGGTCGTGTGCGACCGCAAAAAGGGCTGCGCCTTCGTGCAGGGTCACCGACCGGGCATTGGCTGAAAACGTGACGGAAAGGCTTGATCCTCCGTCTAGATCGACCGTGGACCCGTCGTCGAGCGTGACCTGCCGCTGCTGCCCCCTTGCGGTGGCGTAGTCGGCGAGGGCGGCGTTGAGCGATGGAAGCAGGCCAAGATAGGAGGCGAACGAGGCCCCGGCGGCCAGCGAAGCACCTGCCGCCGCGCCCCCAAGAAAGCGGCGACGGGAGAGCATGGGGCGCGATCGGGCTGCGCCGGCCTTAAGCGCCGGGCCGGTGATCTTCCAAAGGCGCACGGCCTCGCGATAGGCGTCTTCGTGGGCCGGCCCCACGGCTCGCCATTCCGCCAGGCGCGCGGCATCGTCTTCGGTCGCGGTGCCGGACGTGATGCGAACGACCCATGCGATCGCCTCGCGCTTCAGTCTTTCCGCTTCTCGCGAATCCTCAATATGCATGGATCAGGGTTCCGGTGACGCCGACGTATAGGACAATAAACGATTGGTGACGTCCGAGGCCGAAATTCACCGTCTATTTTTGTCGGTAGCCGGGCCGATTTCGCTCAACCTGCGGGAGCAGTATTCGATTGCCGCGCGAATTTCCAGTTCCACCGTGCGCGTGGAAACACCATGTGCTTCGGCGATTTCGCGATGCGGCTTTTCCTCGACGCGGGCAGCAATCAGGATTACCCGGCGGCGCTCCGGCAGTTCCGCAAGGATCTCGGCCAGGCGCAAAAGTTCGCTTCGCGCGTTGAGCGCCTGCTCGGGCCCCGGCTTCTCGTCGGGCAGCGCCAGCAGATCCTCGATTTCCAGCGAGGTCAGTCGCCGCCGTGTGGATGCGCGGCTGTGGTCGATGGCGAGATTGCGCACGATGCGACGCAGATAGGGGACGGGTGCCTTCAACGCGGCCGCGCCGTTGCGCGAAAAGCGGATCCAGGCTTCCTGGGCCAGGTCTTCGCCATCCTCCGTCGAACCGGCGCGCGACGACAGATAGCGTGAAAGGCCCGCACGCTCGCGCATGAAGATCAAAGCCAGCTTGTCGTCACGGCTTTTCATCGGATTGAAGTCGCCCCTGCCATCCCCGCACCGGTGCCGGCGCGGGGAATGGGATAGCCGGCCACAGACCGGAGCGCAATAGTGGAGTTTAAATCTCATGTTATAGACGTGTGCGGCGATAGGGATTGCGGCCCGCGGCTATCTGACGTAAATATTGCCCGTCGCGAAAAGCGACCGCTTCCCTTGATCCGCTCAGTGGCGGAGTAAACAGGTGGACGAATTGGCGTCCAGGCGGTCGAGTACATGCCATCCCCGCCTATTTCGGCGCGGATCGGCCAGCGTCTCCCAGAACCAGATATCTGACATTTCGTCAGCCCCTGCTCGCGAGCCATTGGCGCCTGGCGGTGCCGCACGCTCGCGTCTACCGGAGCGTGCCATGACCACACCCCTTACCATGAAGAAACCACTTATCGTCATTTTTGCTGCCATTGTCCTCGATGCCGTCGGCATCGGGCTGATCTTCCCCATTCTGCCGTCGCTGCTGAAGGAGGTCACGCAGACCGACGACGTCGCGCCGCTCATCGGCACCATGACAGCCCTCTATGCAGTGATGCAGTTCGTGTTTGCACCGGTGCTCGGTGCACTCAGCGACCGCATCGGCCGCCGGCCTGTCTTGCTGCTTTCCCTTGGGGGAGCCGCCGTCAACTACCTGTTTCTGGCTTTCGCCTCCAACCTCTGGATGCTTTTCGCAGGTCGCGCGATCGCCGGCCTGACGAGCGCCAACCTGGCGGTGGCGACGGCCTATATCACCGACATCTCGCCGGAAGACAAACGCGCCCGCCGCTTCGGCCTGTTCAATGCCATGTTCGGAATCGGCTTTATCGTCGGCCCGGTGCTGGGCGGCATCCTTGGCGACCATGGCTTGCGGCTGCCCTTCATTGCAGCCGCCGTTCTCAACGCCTGCAATCTGCTGCTGGCGCTCTTCGTCCTGCCGGAACCGCGCATTCCCAGCCGCGAGAGGATCGATCTGGCCGCGCTCAATCCGCTCCGTCCGCTCGGCTGGGCTTTCTCCACAAAGGGCCTGATGCCGATCGTCGTTCTGTTCATCGCCTTGAGCGCGACAGGCGAGGCCTACAGCACCTGCTGGGCCCTGTGGGGCAGTGATGCCTTTCACTGGAACGGGTTGTGGATCGGCCTTTCGCTTGGCGCCTTCGGGGTCTGCCAGGCCCTCGCCCAGGCTTTCCTCCCCGGCCCGGCGGTGAAACGGCTCGGCGAACGCGCGACGATCCTGACAGGCGTTGCCGGCGCATGCGTCGGCTTGCTCGTCATGGCATTTGCGACGGAAGGCTGGATGATCTTCGCCGTCATGCCGATCTTCGTGCTCGGCGGCATCGGCGCGCCGGCCCTGCAGTCCCTTGCGACCCGCCAGGTCGATGAGACCCAGCAAGGCCAGTTTCAGGGCGTGCTGGCGTCGGCGGTGAGCCTGGCGTCGATCGCCAGCCCGCTCGCTTTCTCAAGCTTCTATTTCGTCTTCCGGCAGGAATGGCCAGGCGCCATCTGGCTGTCGGTCGTCGCCCTCTATCTGGTGGCCGTACCGCTCGTTCTGTCGCTACGATTTGGGCGACCCGCCGAGGGCTAGGCCGGCATCAGGCCGCTGGTCGCGCGCTACCGGCGGCCGCCTGCAGCCAGCCCGAAAGGTCCTGCTTCAGAAGCGCGCCGAGTCTTTCGGTTTCCGGCGCGTAGAATTCGACCAGCCGGTTGCGCAGGTCCGTCGGCAGCGGCACATAGTCGAGTTCGCGGGCGACCATCGAGCGCAGGCCCTTCACGATGGGATTGCTGCGGAACGGTGCCGCGATCGGCTTTAGCGGCTGAAGAAGTCGGCGCAGCTTCGGCGGCACGACAGGCACAGTTTTGTCCTTGACCTTGTTGACGACCGGGTGCAGCGGCGCGGACAGCCGCAGAAAGTCTCTCACCGCGTCGAGATGCGCCTGCGGGTTCTGGCGCATATGCTCATAGAGCAGAACCTGCAGGTTTTCGACCGGAAACAGATCGAGATAGGCTTCCAGCTGGCGGCAATAGAGGCCGCCGACCAGGAAACGTCCGCCCTTTGCCTGGCGCGGATCGAGATACCGGGTGATGTCGGTGCCGACTTCCCCGCGGCGATAGAGCATGCAGTAGTCGGAATAGGCGCGGTCGATGGGATTGCGCAGCTGCGCGATCAGCCGTGCCCGCGGCAGCGCCTTCTTGATGCGGGCCGCCGCTTCCGGTTCGTCGAGGTAGGAATTGGATTTCTCGCCGACGATGGTCTGCTCAGGCTTGGGCTCGAATTGCTCCAGATACCAGGCGTCGCCCTTGTCGAAGTTTCGGCTGAAGAAGTGCAGCTCGGGGTCCGGCATGTAGACGGAAGGGTTCTGCTGCAGCGACTGCTGTAGCCAGGTGGTCGCGCTCTTGGCAGCGCCGATGATCAGGAAATCGATATCCGAGAGCTGCATGTCGTTCTCTTTCTTTCCGCTGTCGGTGGGCTCAGTGGGCGGCGTGCGCCGAGATGTCGGAGGGCCGTTTTCCGAGAATTCGCTGATAAATGCTGACGATGCCGTCGACATGGGGCTTGATGCCATAGGCAGCGAGCGTCGAGGTGCGCGCCGTTTCGCTGATGCGTTGCCACTCGCCTCTGTCTTTCAGCAGGCGCTCCATCGGGGCGACGAAAGCCTCTGGGTTTTCCGGCTCGACGAGAAAACCGGTGACGTCGTTTTCGATCGCCTCCGGGTTCCCGCCGTGGTTGGTGGCGACGACCGGGGTGCCGTACATCATGGCCTCGATGAGCGTTCTGCCGAACGGCTCGCTCATGGCCGGGACGAGGAGAATGTCGACGGCGCACATGTAGGGCGCGACCGGATGACGAAATCCCATGAGGTGGATCTTGTCGGCGATCCCGAGCGCGCGCGCGCGTTCCGCGGTCTCAAGGTCGAGCCGCGGCCCTGCCTGTTCGGGCGTGCCGAAAAGCAGGCCGGCAATCGGGAAATCCAGATTGCTGCGGTGAAAGGCGTGAACCGCTTCGACGAAGCGGAGAGGGCGCTTGCGCTCGTTGAGAAGCCCGAAATAGCCGACGAACCGCGTTTCCTCCGGCAGGCCGAGCTCGCGCACCAGCGCCAGCCTGCTTTCCTCCCGGTCGGGGATCTGGTCCGGATGCCGGAAGGGGCTGTGCAGCACCGAGATACGCCCTGCGAGCGGCAGCAACGGCTTGGCCGGCTGCGCAAATCGCGAGACCGTCACCACGTGCTTGGCAAGAAGCGGTGCAAGCATGTTGACGGCCCGGGCGCGAGGGTCGCCGCGGTGGTGCCACAGGAGTTTCGCGCCGGCCAGGTAGGTTGGAAGCGCCCAGGTCGTATGGATCGCGCCGTCGTTGGTGTGCACGATGTCGATGTTGTGTCGTCTGAGAAGCTTGATGATCTTCACCATCGAGATCGGATAGCGCAGTGCCGAGAAGGATTGCTGCGTGAGCGGCCGATCCCGTTGCGGCGAGAGGATGTCGATGTCCTCGATCGTGACGTAGTCGATCTTGTTCTCGTCCAGATATCTGGAGAGCGCCTTGCGCGGATGATGCACGAAGACGATGGGATTGATCCGTTCCCTGTCGAACGACGATATGAGGTTGAGCGCGGAAATATGGCTCCCCCCGATGTCATCACCCGAAAATGGAAATCCGACGGTAATTGCTTTTTGAGACACGAAACGAGGTCCCGAAAGTAAACTAAATATGGCGAAACTATAGCACCGTCTTATTGCTACTTCGAGAGGCCAAAAGCGAGAGTTATATACCTATTTCGGGTGATGCAAATAAATCGAATTGACGAACTATAACAAAAGTGGAAAGCTTCGCCCCGAATTGCGCGAAAAATATTCTTTTGATTGACGATATAGGGCGGAATGAATTGCCCTGCACAAGCGTTTTCAAGCTTCTGGAGCGGGGCCTCGCCAAAAGGCTTTGGGAGTAGATTATATGCCGATTGAGATTTTCATGCCGCGCACATCGCCACGTGCGCCGCGGCCGGCCGGTCATTTCGGTTATCGGCCTATCCAGCAACAGACACGGCGCGCAAAGGCTTTTCAGCATGGCGCGTGCACGCTTGCCCTGCTTTCCGCCTTCTGCGGTGTCGCGGCTTCGGCCGCCGAGCCGCAGATGGTTGCGTTTCCCGGTGCCGAAGGGCACGGGAAGATGGCGCAGGGCGGCCGGGGCGGCCGCATCATCCAGGTAACGAGCCTCGAGGATTCCGGTCCCGGTACGTTGCGCGAATGCATCGAGGCGACCGGGGCCCGAAATTGCGTGTTTCGCATTTCCGGGATCATCCGGCTCAAATCCTCGCTCGTGATCGGCGAGGATAACAACTCGGTTTCGATCCTCGGACAGACGGCGCCGGGCGGCGGCATTTTGTTGACCATCGACCAGACGAATGACGAGCTGAGGCATACCCCGTTGGTTGCCAAGCAGACGCACGACGTGATCGTCCGGCATCTGCGTATTCGGCCGCGGCTGCCGAACTCCGTCAAGAACGTCCATGCGGCGGTGATCGAAAACAGCCAGCGCGTCTATTTCGACCATACGTCGATGTCCTGGGCGACCGACGAGAACGTCAGCACCTATTCCAACACGACGGACATCACCATCGCGAACTCGATCTTTGCCGAGGGGCTGAACAAGCACAGCAAGTGCACCCTGCTCGGCGCCGACCCCAGAGTTCCGCAGAACATTACCTTCTGGCGAAACGCTTGCATTTCCAACAACGACCGAAACCCCGACAACAACCACTACGGAAAATCCTGCATCGAGATCATCAACAACGTGTTCTTCAATGCACGGTCCGAATGGGGCGAGGTGTTCTCGCAGTATCCGGGCGGCACGCCAATCTCCTATGTCGGCAACTACTTCAAGGCAGGTCCGAGCACGGTCGAGAAGACCTACGCCATCAAGTGGCAGAATGTCGAAAGCGCCGCCCAGCCGCAGATCTACGAGAGCGGCAACGAGTTGTGGGCGCCGCCCTCCAAGTCGCTTCAGCTGCTTTCGCCGGGAACGGACCAATTCGTGGTGAACCGTCCGCCTTGCCCGTTGGCGGTTGATACGCTCCTTGCCGCCGGTGAGGCATATGAAGAGGTTCGCGGCCAGTCCGGCGCGTTTCCCCGTGACGATCTGGACGTCGCCTGGATCAAGGATATGGGCGCGAAAGGCGAGAGGGGGGCAGGGCGCATGGTGGTTGCGCCGGGCGAGATCCCGGCGATCGAGGAGGCGCACGCCTATGCGGACGAGGACGGTGATGGCATGGCCGACAGCGTGGAGGAAAAATTTGGCGGCGTCGTCGGTGTGAACGACGCCTGGGAGCCTGCCTCGACCGGTGGGGGCACGCGCTTCGATCAATTCATGGAATGGCTGTCGCAGGAGCGGATTGCCGGTCGCTACCCGAACTAACGGGTGGCCTACGGTCTCTTTTCTGCGGCGGCCCGCAATTGTCGGAAGTGCCCGAGAATGTCCGTCGCAACCATGAGGTCAAATCGTTCCCTTGGTTCGGCGGCAAGCAACTATTGCTCTTCCGGACGCGGTATAATATAGTTTTCTAAATTTGAATGTTATTTCTATGTCAGTATTTTACCTGCGTGGCATTGCCTCTTGCCGCGTGGAGTCTGTGCGAGCGTGCCTTTAGTTCTTTGACGTCAGGTATTTCTATCAAATTTATATGTTAGGGCTCTCATGCTGACCATCGATCGCAAAGTCGAAGCGCCTCCAGGGCGAGGCCAAATGCCTGCGGTTCAGTATCGGGAGGCGCGCCTTGCGCCGCGCGGATATGGCATCCGCGATCTGTTCGAGCTTTTCCGCCGGTATCGCGTGGTCTTCTTCTCGCTGCTGGGATTTGCGTTGCTTGCGACGCTGCTGACGGCCGCCTTGCTGCCGCGCTCCTATACGGCAGCTTCCGCCATCGTCTTTGACCGTAACGACGTCCGCCCCTATGAGGCGCAGGTCGAGCTGCGCAAGCTCGAACGCGACCGGTCGGTAATGGAAACCGAACTGGACGTGATCCGCTCGCGCGTCTTCGTCGGCGTCGTCGTCGATGCGCTCAACCTGGTCAACGACCCCGATTTCAACACCTACCTGCCTGAGACCCGCAGCGAGCACGAGACGTTCCTGCAGTCGTTCTTCGCCAACATCTCCGAGTTCATTTTCGGCGCGCCGGAAGAGAGCACCCAGAAGGAGCGGCTGATCTCCGAAAACGTGCAGCGCAACCGCGCCATCTCGACGCTGCTGAACTCCTATGTCGTCACCCGTACCGGGGAAAGCCTCGCGCTGACGATCCGCGTGGTGCAATCGAATCCCTTGAAGGCGGCCACGATCGCTGACGCGCTCGCCGAGCAGTATCTCTCCTGGACGGCGAAAAAGACCGAAGAGGCCACAAACAACACGGTTGCGTATCTGCGCGGCGAGATGGCCAACAGCGCTACGAGAATTGCCGGCATGGAGCGCGATATCGCCGCCTTTGCCCGCGACAGCGACCTGACCTTCGATCCGCAGGACGATGTTCTGAGAGCCCGTATGCTGCAGCTCAACGAGCAATATGTGACCCTGCGTGTCGAGGAGGCGGGCGCGGTTGCGAAGTACAACGAGGCCAAGCAGCTGGTGTCTGCCGACGGCAAGGAGCTGGCCGGCAGTGCGCTGACTTCGACGCAGCTTGACCAGCTGCGTGGTGAAGAGGCGCGGCTCGAGCGCACGCGCGCGCAACTCGGCGCCAAGTTCGGCAAGAACCATCCGCTGGTCCTCGACGCCACGAACGAGCTTGAGTCCGTGCGCTCCATGATCGGCAACGAGGCCCAGCGCCTCGTGCAGGAGCTGGCCAACAACGCCAAGGTCGCAACTGTGCGCGCCGAAAAATTCCAGGCGGAACTGAGCGCGCTGCAGGACAAGGTCCAGGGCCGCAACCTTGCCGAAATCCGTCGGCGTGAACTTGCTCGTGACCTTCAGTCGGAACAGGCGGTCTACGACCAGATCGTGCTCAGGCTCGGTGCGCTCAATCCCGAAAGAGGCGAGTACAAGCCGACCGCCCGGATCGCGTCCTATGCGGAAGTGCCGACGAAGCCGACATTCCCGAACAATACGCTGGTGATCGTCGCCGGCAGCATCGGGGCCGTCCTGCTCGCAGTCGTCGGGGTCATCATTTCGGACTCGCTGGAAAGCAGGCTTTACCTGCCGCGCGACGCCGAGCAACTGCTCAACCGTCCGAACCTTGCCAGCGTCCCCGACATGCGCAAGCGGCTGCGGAACTCGTCGGCCTTTTACCACTACATGCTGAACAATCCGGAGTCGCCGGCGGCCACCGCCATGCGCACTTTGTGCATGGCCTGGCTCACGATCGACCATGAGGCGGGCGGCAAGGTGGTGATGTTGTGCTCGCCGGCACTTGGCGACGGCAAGACCACGGTCGCGCTCGGCATGGCGACAATGGCAAAGGTCGACGGGCTGCGCCCGATCGTCATCGACCTCGACATGTCGGCGCAGAGCGCGCCGAACATTGCCGGTGCCAACACCAAGGATACCGCGATCACGGCGCCGCTCGAAGGCAAGGTCGATATCAAGAGCCGGATCGCGACGTCGCCTGCCTATCCCCACCTCGAGTTCATTTCGGTGCGTCCGGGTCTGATGAACCTCGATGTGCTCTGCGCCGAACTGCGCGACAGCTACGATCTCATCATCGTCGACGCGCCGGCCGTCGAGGAAAACGAGGGCGTGATCTGGCTCGCATCGCACGTCGATTCCGTCATTTTGGTCTGCCGCTCGGGCGGCACGACGGATCGCCAGCTCGCCAATGTTCAGCAACGGCTGTCGCTGAACCACGCGGTCATTCTCGGCAGCGTCATGAACTACTGCGACCGTTCGGAGTAGGCGCCGCGGTCAAACCGGTCGGTAAAGCGCTCGCAACTGGCGGGCGCCGGTCGACAAAGTTGGCGCAGCCGGTCCGCTGATCCCCATCGTCAAATAGAGAAAGCCTTGATGCTCGACAGCCGCGTCAGTTGCGCGCCGTTCGAGCAGGCGATCGGCCTGGCTTCATAGCTGTAGCAGCATTCGATCTGCACTGACGGCGGCGCTACCGCCTGCGTCGGGGTGAGACATCCGCCTTGGCAAGGCTCATATTCCCTCGGCTCGGCACAATTCGTCTGCAGTCTGCTCGATATATACTCGCGTCGATAGACGGCCGGACCGAAGCTGCGGCCGGCAACTGAAAGGCTGTGCCGAAGATCAGCGCTTGCTGTCCAGCTTGCGGCGATAGGCGATTGCCATCTGCACGAACCAGATGCCGGACATCACGATATGCGCAACGTTCGCGCCCACGGCGCCGACACGCGGGATGAGGACGACTGCCGTGAAGAGGAAGAGGGCGCCCCCAAGAAGCGCGCTTTGCAGCAGGATCTTCTCGTGCCCCATGGCGAGCAGGGCCGAATAGAGCGTCCTGCCGCAAAGAAAGATGATGACGGCGACGAACTGCACCATGACGAGAGAGGCGGCCGCCTCGAAGCCCGGACCGGCCGTCACGCGCAGCACCCATTCGATGGTCAGGTGAGCGCCGATGAGGGCGCAGACGCCGAAGGCGAACAGCAGCCATCCGGTTTGGCTGACGGTCTTTCTGAACTCGTCGATCCCTTCGGTCGCCCAGACGCGCGAAAGATCCGGATAGAGCACGGCCTGGACCTGTTCTCCCGCCTGCTGCGCGATCTTCGCCACCCGCTTGGCGATATGGTAGAGGCCGGCCGATCCCGGGTCGGCGAGATAGCCGACGAGAAGCGTATCGAATTCGAAGGCGCAGGCCTGGATGATCAGCGCCATGTTGGTCCACAGCGAGAAGCTCCAGAAGCCGGGGAAGCGGGTCCGGATATCGCCGAGCGGCACCCACATGACGCCGGTCAGTCCCTGTTTGCGCAACTCGCGGAAAGCCCAGGCGGTCCTGTTCAGGCTGCTGCAGATCTGCGACGCCATCCACAGAAGCATGAATTCGAACAGCCCCCAGCCGAGATAGACGCCGGCAAGGCACAGGAGCGCCCTGAGGATGCTGGCGGCGACCTGGCCATAGGCGACAATCTTGAAGCGGCCATAAAGCCGCATCACCGCCGTCGGCATGCCGGTCACCTGGAAGGGCAGGACCGCGCAGTAGATCAGCACGAAGCGGCTCATCTCTTCGGAAATGCCGAAAAGCGGCCCGGCGAAAAGTACGATGAGGACAGCCAGCCCCCATCCCGCAAGCGCGGTGGCGAGATCGATCAGCAGCCCGAATTTGAACAATGCCTTCAGGTCGTCGGTCTCGCCGACCTGAAGGGCCTTCGCCCCGTACTTGATGAGCGGCTGCCAGGAGCGGAAGCTGACGAAGCGCTCGATGCCGCGCGTATAGGCAAAGGATAGGGCCAGGAGGCCATAGTCGGCAGGACCGAGCGCACGCGCCGTCAGGGCAAAGCCGGCGAGGCCAATGAAGGCGCTGGCGAAGTTGCCAGTCAGCAGGTGTGCTATGTTCTTGAGCCGTCCGTGGAGGTCTGCCTCGGCTTGCCAGGCTAAACGATACTTTCTTGTCTTTTTTAGTAGTGATTCCAATAATATCACAAAATTACATCCTGCTTCGAGGTTGCAATTACGTCTGTTTCATGGAAGAATGCTAATATGTGTTTTAGTGTTCTCGCAGGGCGAGAAAAATTTGTTTCCCTGTTTCTGGGGGAATTTAATTACTTATCCATATGCAATTAAAAATTGTGCCTTGGAACCTATTTTTGAAGCATATCATAGTGACCCAAAAAAATTACAGAGGTCTCGTAAAATAAATTCATCCATTGTTGGAGTTTAATTTCCGCTTCTCTTGGTGCGGTTGAACCATCGTGAAGTTTGGATCTATTCATTAGAGGGAAGCATGAAGTTTCCGGCTCAAACAATCTTTCGCATCGTCAGCCATTTCGCTTTCGTCGCGGCGGCGACGTTGTCGCTGACGGGTCCCCTCCACGCTGCCGGCGCATCGACCGCCAGTACGCCGAGCGCCACCGCATCGGGCGCTGCGACAACGACCGCCATGCCGACGATCCAGGCGGCGCCGGCCGCCTACCGGGTTTCGGTCGGGGACGTGCTGTCCTTCGACATTTTGGATGACGCCGAGCTGCCGACGTCCCTGACGATCGGCACCGACGGAGCGGCCGCCTTTCCGTTGATCGGCGCGTTCAAAATCGAGGGGCGAACCATTCCCGAGGCGGTCGACGCCTTGCGCAACGAATACCTTTCCCGCCAGTTGTTGACCGAACCGAAGTTGTCGCTTTCCATCGTAACGGTTCGCCCAGTGCTGATCCTTGGCGAGGTGCGGACGCCCGGCTCCTTCGCCTACTATCCGGGGCTGACGGTTGAGCAGGCGGTCGGCCTGGCCGGTGGGCCGCAGACAGCGATGAGCAATCCGGCCGATCGCATCATCGCCCAGGCGAAGCTGCGCGGCACGATCGAGGAAACGGATGTCGAGATCGTGCGGGAGGCGGTCTACACCGCCCGGCTTTACGCACAATTGCGCGGTTCCGAGAAGGTCGACCTCAAGGATATTCCGGAAAGCGTCAAGATGTATGTCGATGAAGCTTCCGTCGGTCCCGTGGTCGCGATCGAAGAAAAGATCCTGAAGACGGACCTGCTGTCGACAAAGAACCAGATGGAGATCCTCAACCAGAGCATCATGCAGACGGAGGCGAGCCTGACGATCCTCGACAAGCTCAAGGAGCAGCAGGAGGAGGTCGTCGCGCTCAACGAACAGGTTGAGGCGAGGACGCTCGCGCTCAGGAAACGGGAGCTGAATACGGAATCCGAGCTTTCACGGGTGAAGATGGCGACCTCGAGCGAAAAGTCGCGATTGCTGGAGCTCATCTCCGAGATCGGGCGCTCCAACCGCGAGCTCGCCAATCTCAAGCTACAGCTCGAAACGTTGAAGGCAAACCGCGAGAAGGAGATCCTGACCTTGCTCCAGGAGCGCGAGGCCACGCTCAAGAAGCTCGAAACGCAGCGTCAGACAACCAAGGAGCAGATGGTCCTGATGGCTGCTGCGGAAGTCGATTCGAGCAAGCAGGAACAGGTATCGTTTCTCTACAAGATCGACCGGGAGACCGGGCGCGGCGAGACCAAGGGCAGGCAGAGTATCCAGGCGACTAGCCTTACTGCCGTGCTGCCGGGGGATGTCATCTTCGTATCGATCGCCGGCCTGTAGCGCCGGCATGTTCGCGGCTTCGGCCGTGCATAGAAGGAGAGTTGCGTGAGGGGCGAGTTCGCATGTGGGCTGACGTCGAGCTTGGGCGGCGGGGATGACCACCCTTGTCGGGAAACGGTTCTGAGATCGGCGGCGATTGGCGTGTTGGGGGCGGCAAGATGAGCCTGATGGAAACGCTCGGACGCACTCTGGTCATCGCACCGCATCCCGACGACGAGGTTCTGGGCGCCGGCGGGACGATGGCGCGGCTGGCGGCGCAAGGAAACGACGTCTTCGTGGCGGTGGTGACGGAGGGAAAACCACCGGCCTATGACCGGGCCTCGGTCGAGGCCGTTCAGGCGGAAGCACATGAGGCGCACCGGATTCTCGGCGTCAAGGAAACGCGCTGGTTGGGTTTCCCCGCTGCAGCCCTCTCCGAAACCTCCCACTCGGCACTCAATGCCGCACTGTTCGAACTGGTGCGCTCCATCGCGCCGCAGACGCTGCTCGTCCCCTTCGTCGGAGACATGCATATCGACCATCAATTGATCTTCCTGTCGTCGATGGTGGCGGCAAGGCCGCATCAGCCCGGTTATCCCAAGGTGATCCTGGCCTACGAGACGCTGTCGGAGACCAACTGGAACGCGCCCTATGTGACGCCGGGCTTCGCACCGAACGTGTTTGTCGACATCAGCGACCATATCGATCGAAAGCTTGCGGCAATGAAGGCGTTCAAGTCCCAGGTTCGGGCGGCGCCGCACGAGCGCAGCCTCGAGACCTTGAACGCGCTCGCCACATTGCGCGGCGCAACCGTACTCAAATCGGCCGCCGAGGCCTTCGTGATGGTGCGGCAGGTCATCTGAATTTCCGGAGTTTTCACTCGAGCGAGGGAGCAAGCTGTGGCGACGTGGCCGGTATATGACGAGGAACAGATTGCAGATGTTGCGGCGGTCTTGAGGTCGGGCAAGGTGAATGCCTGGACCGGGTCGCACGTCGCAGCCTTCGAGGAAGCCTACGCCCGCACCCTCGGGCGTAAACACGCCATCGCGCTTGCAAACGGCACGCTTGCGCTGGAGCTGGCGCTTTTCGCGCTCGGTCTGGAACCCGGCGACGAAGTAATCGTGACACCGCGCAGTTTCGTCGCCTCGGCGTCGTGCGTTTCGTTTTGCGGCGGCATCCCGGTCTTTGCCGATGTCGACGAGAACAGCCAGAACATCAGCGCCGCAACGATTGCACCGAAGATCACCAGCCGGACAAAGGGCATCATCGCGGTCCACCTGGCCGGATTTCCCTGCGAGATGCCGGAAATCATGGCCCTCGCCAGACAGAAGGGACTGTGGGTGATCGAGGATTGCGCCCAGGCCCATGGCGCGGAGATCGACGGCAATCCGGCCGGAAGTTTCGGCGATATCGCTGCATTCTCCTTCTGCCAGGACAAGATCATCACCACCGGCGGCGAGGGTGGCCTGATTGCTCTTGACGACGAGGCGCTGTGGAAGAAGGCCTGGAGCCGCAAGGACCACGGCAAATCCTATGACGCGGCGTTCCTGCGAGAGCACCCGCCGGGTTTCCGTTGGCTGCATGAAACGATCGGCACGAACTGGCGAATGACGTCGCTTTCGGCGGTTCTCGGCTCGCGGCAGCTGGAGCGTCTTCCGGCATGGCACGCGACGAGGTCCCGCAACGCTGCGATCCTCGACGATGTCGCCCAAGAGCTTGCAGCGTTGCGCGTGCCGACATTGCCGAAGGGATATCGCCACGCTTACTACCGCTACTACGCTTTCGTTCGGCCGGAGGCATTGAAGCCCGGACACGACCGCGACTGGATCGTGGCGGCGATGAACGCGGCGGGCGTGCCGTGCTTTACCGGAAGCTGCTCCGAGGTCTACCTCGAGAAGTGCTTCACCGATCTTGGGCTTTCGCCGGCCGAGCGGCTCCCGGTCGCACGACGGCTGGGTGAAACCAGCATCGCGCTTCTCGTCGATCCGGCGCAGAGCGAAGAGGCAATGACCAAGGCCGCCCGCTTTTTGCATGCCGTCGTCACCGAGGCGTCACTTCCCGCTCTGGGGCAGCACGCGCCGGTGCTTGAAATGGAAGCGCGAGCATAAAGCCGCCCTTTCGGAAACGGCCGCGTCGCCGCGACGCGGCTGCCCGGCCGTATCCCGACCGGTGTATGGGAGTTGGAGATGAAGCGGTGCTTTGACATCGTCTTTGCGTTGATCGCAGGCCTTCTGAGCCTGCCGATCATGCTGGTGGTCGGGATTGCGGTCGCCATCTGGCTCGGCCGGCCGGTGTTGTTTTACCAGACCCGCGCGGGGCTCGACCGGCGCCCGTTTCGCATGATGAAGTTTCGGTCGATGTCCGATGCGCGGGACGCTGACGGGCGTCTTCTCAGCGACGCCGAGCGCACGGGACGGTTCGGGCTTCTGCTTCGCCGAACGCGCCTCGACGAGTTGCCCGAGTTCTGGAACATCCTGATCGGCGATATGAGCCTCATCGGCCCGCGGCCGATCCTCCCGGAGACGATCGACGCACTGGGCGAGCGCGGGGTTCGCCGCTGCAGCGTTCAGCCGGGGCTCACCGGCTGGGCCCAGATCAGCGGCAATGCCATTCTTTCGAACGACGACAAGCTCGATCTCGATCTCTGGTACATAACCAACCGTTCAGCATGGGTCGATCTGAAGATCATCGCTGAAACAGTTCTGGTGATGATCTTCGGGGATAGGATCAGCGAACGCCGGCTCAGCGCGGCACGCCAGAGCGTGCCTGAGCGATAAGATCCCTTTGCCGCAGTTCGGGTTGTGGCACCGGTTCGGGCTGGGCAAAAGTGTCCGGCGCCGGCTTTGCCGCGCGTGAGAACGCGATGTAGGCGCAGGCAAGGGCGACAGGCAGCACGAGCGGGAACGGCCAGAAGCGGCTATAGGCGTGGGGCACGGCATTGGCAACCAGCAGCATCATCGAGATGTTGGCGAGGATGCAGCCCGCAAACGGTCGCCCGCCTGGAAGCCGCGCCACGGCCAGCGCCGGGCCGAAGGCCGAAAGCAGCATCACCAGAAGACCGAGCGCCGAGATCAGGCCGCCTTCCGTCCACAAAAGCAGATAGAGATTATGAACCGGCTGGTGAATGGCGCTCGCGATCCGGTACTGGTCCGCGCCGACGCCGAGCAGCAAGGTGCTGTCGGTCATGTTCATCGCCTCGTAGATCAGCTCGACGCGGTGATCGAATGTGCCCGCCTGGCCGATGTCGCCGCTTTCGAGGGCGCCGAGCACGCGCTTCTGGAAGGCTGCCGGAAGATAGTCGCGGGCGGACGTGAAAACCGCGAGAACCATGCCGGCGAGCAGAGCGACGTTGATCATCAGCCGCTTCCAGTTGACGCCAATGACGGCAAATGCGCTCATGCCGAAGACGAGGGCGATGAGGCCGGTGTTGGAGCCGGTCAGCAGGATTCCGTATATCAGGATCAGCAGGGCGAAAACCGCATAGATCCGGTTGATGCGTTTCGTCGTGATCAGCAGAAGCAGGATTGGGACGGCAAGCGCGATCACCGCCGCGCACTCGTTTTCGCGCTCCATCAGACCGCTGAAGCGGCCGTTGCCGCTGACGAAGTTGGTGTTCGTGCGGCCGTCGATATGGATGAGATAGATGCCCTGGAAACACAGGACGAGGATCGAGAACACATAGGTCTTCGCAAGCAGGACGAGCTGATCGAGCGTACGACCGCTGAACAACAGCACCACGAAGAGATAGGCGTAGAGATACTGGGTAACGACCACGATGCCGCGCATCGGATCCGGGCCCGCGATGCTGCTGACCAGCAGGCCGCAGACCAGCATCGTCAGCCCCAGCCACCACAAGCCGCTGCTGACGCGCCCGAACAGTTGAAAATCGATGTTGCGATTGAGCAGCGCAAAGCAGAAGCAAAGCAAAGCAAGGAAGTCGGCGACGGTGAAGTTGGTATCGCCGTAGCGAAAGTAGTTCATCGAGCAGAAGAAGACGGCGCCGACGAGCAGCAGGAACTCGATCTTTTTGGTGAGCACGATGCCTGGCGCATCGCGGCGCGCGGCTTCGCGACGAGGAGCCAGCCCGGCCGAAAGGGTATGGTTGAACATGTTCATGGCATGCCGTCACCTTCAACCGATACGAGGCTGCTCGCTTGAGCCTCGTTTTCAGGCACTCTAGCCTTTTTCCCTTTAGTCCGCTTCCTTTTCGCGAACCTCTGTTCCGCACTCACGACCCCAGCCGATGAAGCCAGGATTGGCGAAGTCGCAATCATTTGCCTGGCGCCGCTTTCCGTAGCGGAACGGTTGCCCGTCAAGCGTCGTGACGCGTCCGCCTGCAGCGCGCAGCACGGCATCGCCGGCGGCCGTATCCCATTCCATGGTGCGCCCGAAACGGGGATAGACATCGGCCAGCCCCTCGGCGAGCAGGCAGAATTTGAGCGATGAGCCGATCGACGTGCAGTCGCGGATAGCATTGCGCTCCAGGAAGTCCGCGGTTTCGGCATCGCTGTGCGAACGGCTGGCAACCGCGGTCAGATTTTCCGGTCGTTCTCGACACCGTATTTCCGTGGTCTCGGTGACGGCAAAGTCGGCCGTCACCTGAAACTTCGTCGCCCGTCCGCCTTCGGCGATATAGCCGACCAGCCGGGCGGGCGCAAAGACGACGCCGGCAACAGGCTCGCCGTCGCTGATCAAGGCGATGTTGACGGTGAAATCGCTTCGCCGGTTGATGAATTCCTTGGTGCCGTCGAGCGGGTCAACGAGGAAGAAGCGCTGGCCCTCGATTTCGGGCACGGCGCCTGCCGCGACGGCTTCCTCGGCCACCACCGGGATGTCGGGGAAGGTCCGTGCCAGAATGGCAAGGATGATCTCTTCGGCACAGCGGTCCGCTTCGGTGACTGGCGAACAATCGGCCTTTTCATCGACGGTGATATCACGCGCGTAGACGTCGAGAATGGCCTTGCCGGCCTCTATCGCTGCTGTCGTGAGCGTATCGATCATCATCACTCTCCGTACTGCCGCAGGCGGCGTCGCCTTCACCGCGCCGGACTGGCGCCTATCGATTGTCGAGATAGGCCTCGATTTCGCCTGCAAGCGCCGTGACTTCGCGGCCCACGGTGTGCAGATGGATTTCCGGCGTCTCCGGGCGTTCGTAAGGCGAACTGATGCCGGTGAAATTGCTGATCTCGCCGGCGAGCGCCTTCTTGTAGAGGCCTTTGGGATCGCGGCGCGCGCATTCCTCAATCGGGGTATCGACGAAAATCTCGATGAATTCGCCGGGGCCGAACAATTCGCGGGCCATGCGGCGCTCCGAACGGAAAGGCGAGATGAACGACACGAGCACGATCAGGCCCGCCTCGGTCATGAGTTTCGCAACCTCGGCCACGCGACGGATGTTTTCGACGCGGTCTTCCTCAGTGAAGCCGAGATCGCGGTTGAGGCCGTGGCGGACATTGTCGCCGTCGAGCAGGAACGTGTGCTTGCCCTGGGCGTGCAGCATTTTCTCGACGGTGTTGGCGATCGTCGATTTCCCCGAGCCGGAGAAGCCCGTGAACCACAACACGCGTGGCGTCTGATGATTGAGTGCGGAACGGGCCTTCTTGTTGATGTCGAGGGCCTGCCAATGCACGTTGAGCGCGCGACGCAGCGGAAAGTCGATCATGCCGGCGCCGACGGTGGCATTGGTGAAGCGGTCGATCAGCACGAAGTTGCCGGTGGTCCGGTTGTCCTTGTAGCTGTCGAAGACGATCGGCGCCTGGGTGGAGAGATTGCAAACGCCGATCTCGTTCATGCGCAGCGACTTTGCCGCTTCCTCGGCAAAGGTGTTCACGTCGATCTGGTGTTTGAGGCTGGTAATGGTCGCGCTGACGCTGTCGACTTCCGTGCGCAGGATGTAGCTGCGTCCGGGAAGCATCGCATCCGGGTGGAGCCAGATAACATGCGCCATGAACTGATCGGCGACATGCGGGCGATCTTCCGGCGGCACGAGCATGTTGCCGCGCGAGATGTCGAGCTCGTCCTCCAGCACAAGCGTGACCGACTGGCCCTCGACCGCGCGCGCAAGCTTGCCGTCATAGGTGACGATTTCCTTGACCCTCGAGAGTTGGCCGGATTTTGCCACCGCGACCGGATCGCCGACAGCGATGCTGCCCGATGCCACCTGGCCGGCAAAGCCGCGGAAGTCGAGATTTGGGCGAAGGACGAGCTGGACCGGGAAACGGAACTCCGCTTCGGCCGCCTCTTCCTCGATCGGCACCGTCTCGAGATGCTCCAGCAATGTCGGGCCGCCATACCAGGGCATGTTCGGCGAACGGCTCGTCATATTGTCGCCAAAGCGCGCCGAAATCGGGATCGGGGTGATCGTCGAGAAACCGAGGTTCTCGGCAAACGCCTTATAGTCGGCGACGATCGTGTCGAAGACCCTGCGGTCAAAACCGACGAGATCGATCTTGTTGACGGCCAGAACGACGTGGCGCACCCCGAGCAGGGACGCGATGAAGGAATGGCGCCGCGTCTGCCGAAGAATGCCCTTGCGGCTGTCGACGAGCACGACGGCAAGCGCCGCCGTGGACGCTGCCGTGACCATGTTGCGGGTATATTCCTCGTGCCCCGGCGCGTCGGCCACGATGAACTTGCGGCGCGAGGTGGCGAAGAAGCGATAGGCAACGTCGATGGTGATGCCCTGTTCCCTTTCGGCCTCCAGGCCGTCGATCAGGAGCGCGAAATCGATGTCGCCGTGGTTTGCGCTGTTGCGTTTCGTCTCGCGCTTGAGTGCTGCGAGCTGGTCGTCGAAGAGCAGCTTGCTGTCGTAAAGCAGCCGGCCGATCAGCGTCGACTTGCCGTCATCCACTGAGCCGCAGGTCATGAACCGCAGAAGCGATTTCTTTTCCTGCTTGGCCAGATATTCGAGCACGCTGCCCGGTGTTGCGGGAATGCTGGCGGTCATCAGAAGTACCCCTCCCGCTTCTTCTTCTCCATCGATGCGGTTTCGTCCGCGTCGATCAGGCGGCCGTGCCTCTCCGACGTGCGGGCGGTCAGCATTTCGCGGACGATGTCCTGGAGTGTCGTGGCGTTGGATTCGATCGCAGCGGTGAGCGGGTAGCAGCCGAGCGTGCGAAACCGCACCACGCGCTGTTCAACCTTCTCGTCCGCATGGAGCGGCATGCGCTCGTCATCCACCATGATCAGCATGCCGTCCCGCTCGACGACCGGACGACGGGCGGCGAAGTAGAGCGGCACGATCGGGATGTTTTCCTTGAGGATGTATTGCCAGATGTCGAGTTCGGTCCAGTTGGACAGGGGAAAGACACGAATGGATTCCGATGGGCCGACACGTGTGTTGTAGCTCTTCCAGAGCTCGGGCCGTTGGTTCTTCGGATCCCAGGCGTGCTGAGCGTTGCGGAAGGAGAAGATGCGCTCCTTTGCCCGGCTCTTTTCCTCGTCCCGCCGTGCGCCCCCGAAGGCCGCATCGAAGCCGTATTTGTCGAGCGCCTGGCGCAGCGCGACCGTCTTCATCACATGCGTATGCACGTTGGAGCCGTGGGTGAAGGGGTTGATCTTCTGCTCGACGCCGTCGCGATTGATATGGACGAGGAGATCGATGCCGAGTTCGGCCGCAGTGCGGTCGCGAAACTCGATCATCTCGCGGAATTTCCAGGTGGTGTCGACATGCAGGAAGGGGAAGGGCGGCTTGCCGGGATAAAATGCTTTCATCGCCAGATGCAGCATGACGGAGGAGTCCTTGCCCACCGAATAGAGCATGACCGGCTTCGCGAAGGTCGCGGCGACCTCTCTGAAGATGTGGATCGCCTCGGCTTCCAGGCGCTGCAAATGAGTTAAGGACATCGGTGCGAATACTCCAAAACTTCAAAATAAAAATTCTAAAATCTCAAATTTATATCTTTTGTTTCAGTCGATGCGTTGTGTATCAAATAGACTCAAAACCGAACTGCACTTATTGTTTTAAGTGTTATTTCCAGTGGCTGTACTTGGCGCCTCTGAACCGCGAAAGACCCAAAGTCGCGACGCCAGGTAGTTCCAGACAAAGACGATCGGGACGCTGACCACCTTGGCGACCGGTGCCGGGATTAGGAGGGCAAGGCCCGCGACGATCGCCGTCGATATCAAGAGACCCGTCAGGGTGGCGGCGACAAATTTCACCGCTTGCACGTGGCTATGGGCGGCGCGGAAGGTCCAGGCGCGATTGAGCATGTAGCTGACCGCGATGCCGCAGGAATAGGAAACGAGATTGGAGGGCGTTGGCGGAGCCCCCGCGAAATAGAACGTGTTGAACAACGCCATGTCGAGCAGGGTCGTCACGGCGCCGACCGCCGCGAACCGGGCAAGCGTTTCTCCGGCGCGCTGCCGGGACCTAGCGTCTTTTGTTGTCGGCAGCGACATCGCCGCGCCTCCAATCTGGCATCGCCGGCGTCGGTCGCCGGTGTTCGTCGTTGTTGATTGAAGCTTCGATGATCGGGGCGGGACGGTGCTTCGATTGCATGAAGATGCGGCCGACATACTCGCCCATGATGCCGAGGAAGATGGCGTTCAAGGTAATGGAGAGCAAAAGCAGCATTGTCGTCGTGGCAAAGCCGGCGGGCCAGTCCTGCCCGAACAGAAGCTTGCCGACGAGGTAGCCAAACAGAAGCAGCAGCGTGGCGGTGCCCATCACCAGGCTCGCCATCGAGGCGAGCCTCAGGGGCGTCAGCGAATGGTTGAGAATGCCATCGACGGCAAGCGACAGCATCGCCCTGAACGGAAACTTGCTTTCGCCGGCCACGCGCGCGTGACGGTCGTATTCGAAGCCGACCTGGGAAAACCCCATGGCGCTGATGAGGCCGCGCAGATAGGGAGACGTGTCGTCGACCTTGCGCAGTTCGTCGAGGATGCATCGGTCGACGAGCCTGAACTCGCCGGCGTTGAGCGGCAGATCATCCTCGCTGAGCGCATTGATGCACCAGTAGAAGGCGCGGCGAATATGGGTTGTCAGCCACCCGTCGGTGAGCGTTCGGCGAATGCCGTAGACCACCTGGTGTCCCTGTAGCCAGAGATCGATCATGCCGGGTATCAAGTGCGGCGGATCCTGCAGGTCACAGTCGATCTGCACCGAGCAATCGCCGGTCGCCGCCTTGTAGGCCACCAGCAGCGAGCGCTGGTAGCCGATGTTGCGGCTGAAGCGGATCACCCGAACGCTCGGATCCTCACTCGCAATCTCCGACAGGATCTCAAAGGTTCCGTCGGTGGAGTGATTGTCCGTGAAGATGATCTCGCGGTCGTATTCGGGCAGGCTGCGGAACATGTCGACGATCGCCTCATGGGCGCGCCGAACATTGGCCTCCTCGTTATAGGCCGGTACCAGGATCGAGATTTTCTGTCTCTTCTTCATCTCGTCGTCACCACCCTCAGACGGTCTTGCGCGATGCGTGGCCATCGGTCGAGGCCGGCGGCACGACGGCCCGGTGCCATGCGATGGTGCGGGCCAGCCCTTCCGCAAACGGTATGCGGGCGCTCCAGCCGAACAGATCCTTGGCGCGCCCCGGCGCTGCCCGGAAATCGCGGATGCCGCCTGTCGAGGTGGCCGAGCCGTATTCGATGAGGGCGGGGTCGGCGCCGGTTTGTTCGACGATCAGGCGTGCGACCTCGCGCATCGGCGGGGCGATGCCGGTTGCGACATTGACGAGCCGGGTGCTGACCGGCGCATCGGCAATCCGCAGCAGTGCTTCGACGACATCGTCGACATAGAGCAGGTCGCGCCGGTCGCTGGGATGGCGGACGAGGCAGCGCTGGCCGGCAAGGCAACGCTCGATGAAGGACGGGATCATGAATTCAGTCGATTGCCTCGGGCCAAAGACAAGCGCCAGCCGTGCGGTGATCACCGGAAAGGGCAGGCGTGTCTGCAGCCCGCCGATGAAATGGGTCGCGGCAGTCAGTTCGGCCCCATAGGCGTTTACCGGGATCTCGCGGCTGTCTTCTTCGTAAGGGGCGGGTGTCGCGCCATATTCGGCAAGCGATCCGGTTCGGATGATCTTTCGCGGTGGATGGCGCAGCGCGCTTGCCGCGCCGAGCAGGCCGAGCAATGCATTGAGGTGTTCGCGGATGCCGGCCTTGGCGTCGTTGAGTTCCGCCTCTTCCCGCCGGCGTGTACGGGCGGCGAGATGGAAGACGATCTCCGGCTCGACCTCCTGCAGGCAACGCCGCATGGCATCGTCGGACTGAAGGTCGAAATTGTGCCGGATGAACGCACCGTCGACGGCCTCGAGCCGGCTGTCTTCCGAGCCGGGCCGCACCACCGCATGCACTTCATGGCGCGCGTCGAGGCAGGTTCGCGTCAGATGCGAACCAATGAAGCCAGCGGCACCGGTTATCAATATTCTCGACATGCGCCTCTTCTCATCTACGCGTGACCGCCGAGGACCGAAGATCCGTCTGACGCGCCTCCCCTTGGTCGGAGAGGCGCGTTTCGTGTTCGCTCAGAAGAACGAGGCCGGCTGATGATCCCGGCGCTTCGTGGCGCCGGAGCTTGCATACCGCTGGGCGAAATCACGGAAGGACTGGTGGATATGGTCCAGGTGCGCCTGCGTCAGGCCGTGGTGGCAGGCAAGCAGGATGCCGCCGCGCATCACGTCGTCGGCGACCGGATAGCCGCGCGGTTCGACCTTGCTGTGAACGCCACTCATCGCCGGCTGGCGCAGGATGTTTCCGGTAAACACCGGACGGGTCTGGATGTCGCGCTGTTCCAGGAAGATCTGCATTTCCCGGCGGGTGAACGGCGCATCGGCGCGCACGGTCATCGGGTAGGCGAGCCATCCGGTTCGTGAAAGCGGTAGTTGCTCCGGCAGCACGAACCAGTCCTCGTAGGTCTCGAAGAAGGCGCGCTGCTTGGCGAAGTTGCGCTCGCGTGCGTCGATGTTCTGCTGCAGCCGGTCGAGCTGGACGAGCCCGAATGCTGCGCCCATTTCGGACGGTTCGATGTTGAAGCCCAGCACCTCGAACACGAACTTGGCGTCGTAGTCGAAACCGTCGAGATCGATGTTGAACCGGTTCTCGATGGTCTCGGATTCGACAAAGAGCGAGGATGTGCGGCCCCAGGAGCGATAGAGCATTGCCTTGCGCGCCAGTTCGTCGTCGTTGACGCAGACCATGCCGCCGTTGCCCGCCGCGGTGATGACGTGTGAGCCGTAGAAGCTGGTCGTGCTGATATCGGACCGCGCGCCGGTGCTGGTGTCCCTGATCGTCGCGCCCAGCGTGTCGGCGCTGTCTTCGATCACCAGCAGTTTGTGTGCGTCGGCGATGGCGCGAATGCGATCCCAGTCAGGCAAATTCCCGATCAGCGATGGGATCATCACCGCTTTCGTCTTCCTGGTAATCATCCGCTCGATCGCATCGACATCGATATTGTAGGTGCCTTCGACGACATCGACGAATGCCGGGACAAGGCCGGCGCGCACGATCGGGGCGACGGTCGTCGCAAAGGTCAATGCGGGCGTGATGACCTCGGATCCCTTCGGAAGGTCGGCGATTTCGATGGCGAGATGGTTCGCGGACGAACCGGAGTTCACCATGATGCCATGCCGTTTCGCAAAGAGCGTCGCGACACGTTCCTGCATCGTCCTGACGGCCGCGCCCATCTGTGTCGATGAGCGCAGGACCGCCACAACGGCGTCGATCTCTTCCTGACCGTAAACGGACTGTCCGTAATTAACTCGCATCTTTCCAATCTCCGATGTCGCGCAATGGCAATGGTCTTGCTTCGTGTTCGACTTCCTGTTTCCAGGCGGCGGCGTATTGCTCGATCTGATGCTCCGAGAACGACCGGATGGTTCTCGGATCCTCCCGGTACCTGCGGTACCAGGCGACAGTCATGGCCACGGTGTCACGCAGGCGCAGCACCGGCTTCCAGCCGAGTTCCGTGCGGGCTTTGGTGCTGTCGAGGCGTAGGATGGTCGATTCCACCGGCGCGTTTACCTGCGGCTCGACGATGTATTTCGGTGGCGCGTCGCCCCATTGGCCGACGACCATGTCGGCAAGCGTTCCGACATTGACGGTCGCTTCCTGGTCGGGGCCGAAATTCCAGCCGCCGGCAAAGCGCGTTCTGCCGTGAAGCAGATGTGCCGCCAGCATCATGTAACCGCGAAGCGGCTCGAAGACGTGCTGCCATGGCCGGATGCTCGCCGGATTGCGCAGCCGCGCAGGGCTGCCGCCTTCCACCGACCGGACCAGATCGGGCACGAGCCTGTCGGCGCCCCAGTCGCCGCCGCCGATGACGTTGCCGGCGCGCACGCTGACAAGTTGCGGCCCGTTGGGGTCATTGAAGAACGAGGACCGATAGGCGGCTGCGACGAGTTCGGCGCAGCCTTTCGACGAACTGTAGGGATCGCGCCCGCCCATCGGGTCGTTTTCCCGATAGCCCCAGACCCATTCGCGGTTCTCGTAGCACTTGTCGCTGGTGACGACGATCACGCCCTTCAGGGACTTCATGCGCCTTGCCGCATCGAGCACGATGGCGGTGCCGACGACATTGGTCGCATAGGTGTCGACCGGGCTCTCGAAGGAGGCCCGCACCACGGCCTGCGCGGCCATGTGAATGACGAGATCGAAATCCTGTCCGTCGATAGCCCGCGCCACGTCGGCGGCAGAGCGGATGTCGCCCTCGTGGCCGTCGATGACATCGCCGAGGCCGGTCGCCAGGAAGAAGGACGGTGTCGACGGTGGCAGCGACAGGCCGACCACCGATGCACCCAGTCGCCTCAGCCAGAGCGAGAGCCAGCCTCCCTTGAAACCGGTGTGTCCCGTGACCAGGATCTTTCGACCACGGAACGCCTCGGCAAGGTCGGCCTCGCTGGTGATCAAAGCCATGTCCTACATCCGTACGTGATGGGTGGACGGTGCGGCCGTCGCGGCGGCCAGGTGATCGCGTTCGAAGTGCAGCCACGGCGGATCTTCGCTTTCGCACAGGCCGTTCAGGTAATCGCGATCGCGCACCGTATCCATCGGATGCCAGAAGCCGTGATGTTTGTAGGCAAACAGTTGACCGTCCCTGGCGAGATTGGTCAGCGGCGACATTTCCAGCGGTTCGGAAAGGCTCGGGATGTAGTCGAGCACGCCGGGTTCAAAGACGAAGAAGCCGCCGTTGATCCAGGTTTCCTTCTTCTGCACCTTCTCGGTGAACTCGACGACCTGGTCGCCTTCGATCTCGAGGTTGCCGAAGCGGGCCGGAGGCTGAACGGCGGTGACCGTCGCAAGGCGCCCATGCGAGCGGTGAAACGCCAGCAGCGCCTCGATGTCGATGTTTCCGACGCCGTCCGAATAGGTCACCATGAAGGGCTCGTTGTCGAGCCATTCGCGCAGGCGCAGGAGCCGACCGCCGGTCATCGTCGACAGGCCGGTGTCCACGACAGAGACATTCCAGTCGAGCGGATGATTGGGGTGCAGCACCATCGAGCCGCTTCCGAGCGCGACGGTAAAGTCCGCGGTCGACAGATGGAAGTTATGGAAGAAGCTCTTGATCGACATGCATTTATAGCCGCCGGCCACGACGAAGTCGCGGTGCCCCCAGTGGCTGTAAATATCCATGACGTGAAGAATGATGGGTTTGCCACCAATCTCAACCATCGGCTTAGGAATACGCGTGGTTTCCTCGGCCAGGCGCGAGCCAAGCCCTCCCGCAAAGAGAACGACTTTCATAGCGGTCTCCAAGAAGATATGTTTGGGATAGTGTTGACGTCTCAGGTTTTATTCATGAGCAATCGCGATCCAATGCGCGATTTGAGCGTTTTCAATAACTGATAAAAATGCACGTCAATAAAGGCAGGCGGTTACCTGCGTGCTACGGAATATGTCTGGATAAATCCCAGGGTTTCCGTTATGTTAAGTAACTAATATACAAGAAATACCTTATATTCTGCTGGGCCGCAAGCCTTTTTACGTGTCAGGTTTATCCCTGCACGCTTGTCGGGGTTGTCCCGCTAGGCCGTGCGCCACTGCGCATTACGATCCTGTGTGATCCATTTGAAGTCGTGTGCGACCGCATCGTTCCCGTCGCCAGCCTGTATTTTATACTTCGTCTATTTTTGTTCGGAGTTTTTACATGACCTATCCAGCAAGTGTTTCTTCGGAAAGACCGGGCTCCGTTGAAGGAAAGTCGGTCGGGATTTTCTATCAAGTTGCCGCAGCCCTGTTCTTCCTGTTCGTTTTTTATTTCCTGTTTCTTCGGATCATGAATTTCGAGATGCGCCGAGACGAGCAGCTGTACGTCCCGCCGGCCAGGCTCTTGAACGACCATGCGCTCTACGCCGATTTCTTCTACAATCATCCGCCCGCCTCCGCCTGGTACTTCTACGCCATTAGCAAGTTGACGGGGTCGAGCGACCTGCTTCTAAGCGGTCGCCTCGGTGTCTTCCTGGCCTGGATCCTTATGGCCGTCGCCGTCGGCGGCGTGGTGTATGTGTTGACGCGCTCGGCCTGGGCAACGGCCTGCGTCGGCATCCTGTCGCTAGTGAACGAGTTGTTCCTGACACAGACGGGTGTGGGCGCCACCAACAATTTCTTGCCGTGGCCGTTCGCCTTTCTCGGCCTCAGTCTCTTTCTCCTCGCCCTGCGTAATGAACAGCGTCGTTCGTTGATGGTGGCGTTCGCCGGATTTCTGCTGGCCTTGGCCGTGTGCTTCAAGTTGAGCGCCATCGCCTTCATCCCGGCCGTTGCCGTGGCCGCATTCCTTCTGCCGCGCTCGCTGGCGCTGAAGGATCGTATCGTAAAGGTCGCGGCGCCGCTGCTCATCGGTGGACTTGTCGGCGGGGCGCCGATCCTCTTCTACCTCGTCAGGGATCCCCAACTCTTTCTGGCGCACGTGGTGCGCTACCATACCGGTCCGCATCCGCAATACTGGCGGCTGATGAGCGGCGACGGAGAGGGCGGGGCGATGTCGCTCGCCCAGAAACTGGTCATGGCGCAGGACATATGGCTTGCGCCGGCCGTGGCCGTTGCGCTTGCCGCACTCATCGCCATCGCGTTCTTCGCCTTTGCCCGGCGCACGGACAATGCAGCAGCCGAACCAAGGCTGCGCATGGGGGAGGTGCTGGTCCTTGCCGGCGTGCTCTTCTGCAGCTTTGTGCTGAGCTTCGTTCCGACGCCCGGGTTCCCGCAGTATTTTGCACCGCCGCTCGTCTGCCTTCCTTTGGCGTTTGGGTTTTTGCTCGAGGCACTTGGGCCGCGCGCGCTGCCCATGGTGCGGCCGATCCTGCTGTCGGCCGTGCTTGTCGTCCTTGCGGTCAACGCGCCGCGCCTTGGCCAATACCTCGGCAAGGCGGCCCATCCGCAGCAATGGACGACGATGCGCGTGCATGAGGGAGGCGTGACGATTGCCGAGAGGATGCAGGCCGCCGGCGTCACCGGCAAGGTTGCGACGCTCGCGCCCATCTATCCTTTGGAAGGCGGCCTCGATGTCTATTCCGAGCTGGCGACAGGGCCGTTTGCCTACCGCACCGCCGACATGACGAGCCCCGACCTGGCGAAGTACTACAAGATGACATCGCCATCGACGATCGAAGCGCTGTTCGAGAAAGACCCGCCGGCGGCGTTTCTGCTTGGCTTTGAAGACGAGCTGGAAAAGCCGATGCGTGCCTTTGCGGAAAGCCACGGCTACGTGCAGTCCGCCTCACTTGGCTTCAAGGACAGATATGGGATCCCGACCCTCTATCTGAAGCCAGCGACGCCGCCCGGATCGTGATCGGGCGATGCGGCGTCGCCTTCCCAAGGCGGTGCCGCATCAGGTCGATACGCGCGCTGCCGGGTAAAGCGCCTGGGCCTCGTCAGGCGCTGCGATGACGTCGTCCCATTGCTGAAGGACCGACTGGATGGCGTAGCGCGCGGCGACCGCGCGCGCGCCCATGGCGCCGATCTGCTGCCGGAGCGTTGCGTCGGCCGCCAGGCGGGCTATGGCCTCTGCCAGCCGGCGCGTGTCCTCCCTGGGGACGAGCATGCCAACTGCCGGCGTGTCGATGATTTCCGACGGTCCCCAGGGGCAATCGAAGGCGATGCTGGCAAGGCCGGCGGACATCGCCTCAAGCAGCACGTTCGGGAACCCTTCGAAGCGCGAACTGAGGACGAAGATATCACCGGTGTTGATCCATTCGACCGGGGATTTCGTCGTGCCAGGCAGCTGAACGCGGTTCGAAATGCCGAGACGTCGGACCTGTTCCTCGAGCGCCGGCCGTTCCGGGCCCTCGCCGAAGATTGTCAGCGTCATGTTCGGCGCGCGCCCGGCGATATCGGCAAAGGCGTCTATCAGCAGATCGAAGCCCTTCTGCCTGTCCAGGCGGCCGACGGCCAGCACCCGGGTGCTGGTGCCTGACTGTCTGTCACGCACATGCTGAAGCGTGATCGGGTTGGGGATGATCACGGCCTTGGCTTTGAGGGCCGGCGGCAGCGAATTGGCCGCTTCCGTCGTCTGCATTACCAGCCGCTCCGCCAGGCGGGCCGCCACCGGCCGCGCCAATCGCCACAGTCCGTTCATGTCTTGCGTGTTGAAGTTGTTTCGTTCGGAAAGGACGAGCCGCAGGCCGAGGCCGCGGCTGGCAAGCACGACCATGATGTTGACCTTCGTCAGAAAGGAGATGACGAGGTCGGGCGACAGGGCGCGCAGGCGCGCGCGCAATCGGGCGATACGCTCGGCCGTCCTGAACACAGGCACCGACGAACCGCCGCCGAGCGCTTCGACGCGGACGGAGCGGTCGTAGGCGAAGTAGGTCTCAGGGGTTTCCGCATTGAGCGCGAGCACGTGCACGTCGTCACCGCGGGCCGAGCGATGGCGCGCGAGGATGTTGACGACCTTTTCTGCGCCGCCGGCACCAAGCCCCGAAAGCACGAACACAATTCGCAATGGCGGCTCCTGTCTCGATTGGGGCAAGCGGACAATCCCGCCTGCGCCCGACCCGACCACGGCCTAGACGGCGCTCATCCAGCCGTGGGTCAAGGCGAAATGGACTATCTGCGCCCGCGTGTGGAGCTGCAGCTTCTCCGTCGCACGGGCCTTGTAGGTTTCGATCGATTTGACGCTCACATTGGCGCGCGCGCCGATTTCCTTATTGGAGTACCCAAGGGCGACGAGGCGCAGAACGTCCTGCTCGCGACGGGTCAGCCCCGGCACACCGGCCGTCTTCAACGCGCGCGATCCGGGACTTGGCGCCGCGCGGGTCAATTCCTGGGCGGTCGGCGGGTCAAGATAGAGCCCGCCATGCGTGACGGAGCGAACGGCAAGCAGCAGGTGCTCGGGCGCGGAGCATTTCTGGATGAAGCCCTTGACGCCGATCTGAAGCGCCTGCTGCGCGTAGGAACGTTCCGGATAAATCGTCATCACCACAACATAGGCCGAAAGCTGCTGCTTGAGGATTTGTTCGGCGAGCGTAAGGCCGCTCATGTCGGGAAGGGCGATATCGATGACCGAAACGTCCGGCCCGGTTTCCTTGATCAGCGCCAGCGCATCCGCACCTGTTCCCGCCGAGCCGACGCAGACAATATCGCTGGTCGTATCGATCGTCGCGCGGGCGCCGACGATGACGAGCGGATGGTCGTCGATAATGACCGTGCGTATCGGCGTCGTCATGATGCCCGCCTGACTGTCGGCGCCAAGTCCGCCGGCATTCGCGTAGGTCGAGCCCCCTTGTCGTTGTCGTTCATGTGTCGGTCCCCCTCTCCGAATTCTCTTTCCGCAGCTTGAGCCGCGCGGTGGCTTGCTAGAAGTTCCTCAGGAAATTGGAGTAACGCCGTTCGATGTTGTGCAGCGTGTATTCGCTTTCGATGCGATCGCGGGCGAGATGTGCGTAGCGGGCATATTCCTCCGGCGAGAGGTCGAGCACCTTGCGCATGGCGTCGGCAAAGGCCTCGGGATTGCGCGCAGGCACGACGATCCCGGCATTGCCGGCAACCTCCGCCGCGTCTCCGACGTCCGTTGCCACCACCATTTTTGCGTAGCTCATCGCCTCGGCAACAACATTCGGAAAGCCCTCGGTTCTGGAGGACAAAGCGAGAATGTCGATGCTGCGGTAGAAATCCTCCATGTCAGCGACTTCGCCTCTGAGGTCGATGGCCTCGCTCGGCAATCCGGCATCGGCAATCAGCCGCACGACTTCGGGATTGTCCCAGGCCAGCCCCCGGCCGGCGGCGAGAAAGCGCGTGTCGGGATGGGTGCGCAACACCGAAGCGGCGGCGCGAAAGAAGGTGGCGTGGTCCTTCTGCGGGTGGAAGCGTGCGACGATGCCGATCCGGCGGGGCGGCGCCTCATGGCCGGCCGCCACCGCCGGGATTTCGAAGCCGTTCGGGATGACGACCGAATTCAGGTTACGGTAGCCGTAGGCTCGGTGCATTTCCCGGGCGCGCGACGAATTGTAGATGATGCCGGAGGCCGAACCGGAGAGCACTCGGGCAGCGGCGATCGCCAAGTGCGAGCTTCGTGACAGCGAGGCCACATCATCCAGCGACTGGCGAACATTCCAGATGACCGGGGTGGCGCGGCGCGCAAGTTTGGCAGCGACCGTGCCGACCACCATGGCGTGGTACATCCAGCAGAGCATGACGCTCGGCTTTTCCTGGCGGATGATGTTGGCGAGCCGCATCGTGCCCTGCAGAATGGCTGGGAGCGAGTGCGCGCCAAGCGCCACATACTCGACGCGCGGATTGTCCGCGAGGTCACGGTTTCGCGCCGAGACATCGAGTAGCGACACGACCATGACGCGTTCGTCAGATGACGCCTTGAGCAGGCGCGCGAGCATCGTCTCAGCTCCGGCGCTTGCGCTGAAATTGGTGATCAAATGCAAAATCATACCGTGGATCCGAAGTTGCGCCGCCGTTAGGGCATTCCTCCGCATTCCCTGAGCCTGACGACGGGGCACACTGGTGTGTATCCCGGCGCTGGTCACAAGCATTAAATTCCTGGGCGCGCCATGAACGCCAGGACATCAACTTCCTATTGCCTCGAATTTGGAGGGCACATCGGATGCGATCATTTCTGAAATAGGTTCGTACTCTAAATTGGCCTTCCAGAGCGCACCCTAGAAAAGCAGTGGATTCAAGATACAACGGCAGACACTGTCATGCAATTATTCTCTTGCAGTATAGCCTGGCTCTGAAATAGCATCCCGTCATATCATACTTGAAATACATTTATATCGCCCGGATGGGTTATTTCTTCCCTTGGTTGTGATCCGAGTTGTATATTGCGCTCTGACACATTGTGCATTTGAGAACCAAAATGCGTTTTGCTCTGGTTGGTGCCGTCGAAGGATCCCGGATCGCGCTCGATGCCCTGTTGGCGAAGGGGATGCTGCCCTCCCTGGTGGTTACGCTGCCGCCGGAGGCTGCGGACCGCCATTCCGATTTCGCGGACTTGACGACGCCGGCGCGGGTGGCGGGCAGCGCGGTCTGCCATACGACCAATGTAAACGGCGAAGATACGCTTGCAGCCATTCGCGCCAGCGACCCAGACCTCGTCCTGGTCCTCGGCTGGTCGCAGATCTGCCGCCACGCCTTCCGCGCCATCCCGCGGCTCGGCGTGATCGGTTTTCACCCGTCGGCGCTGCCACGCCTGCGGGGCAGGGGCGTTATCCCCTGGACCATCCTGCTTGACGAAAAGACGACGGGCTCGTCGCTGTTCTGGATCGACGAGGGCACGGATTCCGGCCCCATCATCCTGCAGCGTCTGTTTTCGGTCGCGCCGGAGGAGACGGCGCGTAGTCTCTACGGCAAGCATGTGCGCAATCTCGCGGAGATGGCGCCGGAGGCTGTTGAATTGGCGGCAGCCGGCAGGGCGCCGCGGGTCGAGCAGGATCACAGCCTGGCGAGCTATTGCGCAAAGCGGGTCGCCGAGGATGGCCTGATTGATTGGCAGCGCCCGGCGGCGGAGGTGCTGCGCCTGATCAGGGCGGTCGGCGATCCCTATCCTGGCGCCTTTTCACGTCAGGACGGAAAGGTCGTCCATTTCGACGCGGCGCGGGCCTTCGCGGAGTCCTTTCGCTACATCGGCCTTGCCGCGCAAGTTCAGACCCATACGGCGGATGGTTTCACCGTCATGTGCGGAGACCGGCAGTGCATCGAGGTAACCGCGTGGCGTACAGCCGACGGCCGGCGCCCCCCGGTGCACAGCAAGTTGGGAGCGTGATCGCGCGGGCATTGGCATCGGGTTCAGTCAGGCGGGGCCGCGGCGATTGCCTTGACCCCTCGTCCTAACAGTCAAGGAGAAGGCGTGTATGGCGTACCGGTCGTTCAAGATCCTTGTCTCTTCCGCGGGAAGGCGTGTTGGCCTGATCGAGTGCTTTCGTCGGGCAGCACGCGCGCTGGACATCGATATCCAGATTCTGGCCTGCGACCTTGATCCCGATCTGAGCGCCGCCTGCGCCGTCGCTGACCGGGCCTTCGCGGTCCCTGCCTATAATCACCCGGAGTTCACCGGCCGCCTGGCGGAGATCGCGCGGGCGCATGACGTGCGCCTGCTCGTGCCTACGATCGATCCCGAACTGGTGCCGCTTGCGGCAGCGGCCGGGGATTTCGCCCGCTTCGATTGCCGCGTGCATGTGAGCACTCCCCCTGTCATCGACGTCGTGCGCGACAAGCTCGAAACCATGCGCGTGCTCGACGCGGCCGGAGTGCCGGTCCCGCGAACCGGTATGCTGGAGGAGGTTCGCGGCGAGCTTTCGCGTTGGAACTGGCCGCTGTTCCTCAAGCCCAATGCCGGGAGCGCAAGCCGCTCGATCAGCATGGTGCGCTCAATGGCCGATCTGCCGGAAACGACCGCAGAGCCGATGATCCTGCAGCAATATCTCGACGGCCCGGAGCATACGGTCAATGCGTTCGTCGATGACGGCGGCATCTTGCAGTCGGTCATTTCGCACCGGCGCCTGCGCATAAGGGCAGGCGAAGTCGAAAAGGGAGTCACCGAGCGTCATCCGGTGCATCGGGCGATGGCCGAGGGCATCTTGCGGGCGTTGCCGGACTTGCGCGGCGCGTTCTGTTTTCAGGTCATGGACGATCGGCTCACCGGCCCGCGGGTGATCGAAATCAATGCCCGTTTCGGCGGTGGCTATCCGCTCGTGGACCACGCCGGCGCGACCTTTGCGCAATGGCTGCTGGAGGAAGTGGCGGGCCTGTCGAGAACAGCGCACGACGATTGGCGCGAAGGCGTGCTGATGCTGCGATACGATGCAGCGGTCTTCAGGGGTTAGGCGGATGGGCGAGCAGGTGCTTGTCTTCGATCTTGACGATACGCTCTATCTGGAGCGGGATTTCGCCCTAAGCGGCTTCAGGGCCGTCGATGCCTGGCTGGCGCACCATCTGGGCGTAGAAGGCTTCGCCGGGCATTGCGAGGCCGCTGCCGCGCGTGGACACAGCGGGCGCGTTTTCGATACGGCCCTGGCGGCGATGGGGATTGCCGCCGACGAGGCGCTGGTAAGCCAGTTGGTTACCGTCTATCGCGGACACCAGCCCGAAATCACTCTGGCAAACGATGCGCGCCGCTATCTGGAGCGTGTGCGTGTCGGCCTAAGGGCGATCATCACCGACGGGCCCGCGGCCACGCAACAGGCCAAGGTCAAGGCGCTGGGGCTCGAAGCCCTCGTCGACCGGGTGATCTTCACTGACCTTTGGGGGAGAGAGTTCTGGAAGCCGCACGTACGGGCCTATGAGGCGATCGAGGCCTGGGCCAACGTCAAGCCGGACGCTCTCGTCTACATCGCCGACAATCCGCTCAAGGACTTTGTCACGCCGCGCCGGCGCGGATGGCAAACTGTGATGGTGGTGCGCGAAGCGCGGGTCCACCGCACGGCAGCACCCGACGAGGCGCACCAGGCCGACAGGCGGATCAGCGATCTCGACGAACTGGACGACGCCTTGCGATCACTTGCCTTGGGCGAAGCGGTCTCGCGCTGAGCTTACGCGATGTGATCTGCCAGTGAAGGCAGGGACGGGTAGTCGTGGCGGCCGCGGAGCGCGTATTCAAACCCGCGGCCGCCGGTATTTTATGCGAAGGTGAAGTCCGCGGCGCTGAAGTTGGCCGCAGACAGAGTACCGTTCGGATCGTCAACGACGATCTGGAAGGCGTGACCAGCCGAATCCTGTGCATTGAGGATCACGTCGCCACTCGGGTCGTCATAGGCAAACACGGTGCCGGGGCCGCCGGTGTTGGCGTAGCGGGTGATGCCGAGCTTTTCGAGAACGATGCGATCGAGACCATCCTGGTAGTCCATGATGGTATCCTGGCCGACGAGCGCGCCGGCGCCCTTGAGCACGAAGCGGTCGGCGTCGGCGCCGCCCCAGAGGAAATCGGAGCCGCTCTCGCCGATAAGCGTATCTTTGCCGGCATCGCCACGGATCGTGTCGTTGCCGTTGCCGCCATAGAACAGGTCATCGCCATCGCCGCCGTTCAGCGTGTCGTTGCCGTCTTCGCCGCTGATGCTGTCGTTGCCGCCATCACCATAGACGAGGTCGTCGCCTGCGCCGACGCTGATCTTGTCGACGCCGGCACCGCCATGGGCCTCGTCACGACCGCTCTCGGAATCGAGAATGTCGTTGCCGTCGCCGCCGTCGAGATAGTTGTCGCCGTCGCCGCCGTCGACCCGGTCATCGCCGATGCCGCCGTAGACGTGGTCATTGCCGGACTGGCCCTTGAGCGCGTCGTTGCCGCCTTCGCCATAGATGTAGTCGTCGCCGGCGCCGCCGCCGACGGCCTGCGTCGTCAATTTGCCGGTCGCCGGGTTGACGCGGTTGACGAAGCCGTCATTGCCGTCGCCGGCATAGATGATGTCATTGCCGGCGCCACCATCGATGTATTCTTCGCCGGCGCCGCCGTAGAAGGTATCGTTGCCGGCACCGCCGAGCATGGTGTCGTGGCCATCGCCGCCGTCGAGGATGTCGTCGCCGTCCTCGCCGTCGAAGATGTCGTTGCCCAGGCCACCGACGAAGTGGTCGTTGCCAAGGCCGCCATCGAAGGAGTCGTTGCCGACGCCGCCTTCAGCATAATCGTCGCCTGGACCGGCCTTGAAGAAGTCGTTGCCGTCGCCACCGTACATGCGGTCGTTGCCGTCGCCACCGTCGAGATAGTCGTCTCCGGCATAGCCCCAAAGGCTGTCGTCGCCGCCATATCCATAAATTGTGTCAGCTACGTTCGTGCCATAAAGCGTGTCAGCTACGGGTCTTCCCTTAACGATCATGTTTCCATCCTTTATTAGTGGGGCAGAATACGCGCCGTTGCTTTTACCGACCGCCGCGCAAAGACAGCAAGCGACCGGAGCGTGTGAAAACTGTGATCTGTCGCGTTGAATGGTGGGGGCTTAAAATAGCATCTATAAGCAACCGCTACAACAGATGTATAGTATCTACTCAACCCCCGGCACGTTGACATCGGGGAACACTTCCATCGATACGGCCCCACTCAAATTCCTGGAAACGGTGTCGTTGCAGCATGGTAGACAACAGAATCACAAGCGGCAGTTTACGCTCTGCGTTCCGGCGCAGCGTTATCGATCTCGGCTTGTTCTCGACGGTCGTCAATGTGCTGGCGTTGACGTCGCCTCTGTTTCTGATCCAGGTCTATGATCGGGTTTTGCCCTCTTCGAGCATCGAAACGCTCGTCTATCTGACGATAATCGCATTCCTTGCCTTCGCATTCCTCGGCCTGCTCGATGTGATTCGGGCGATCTATGCCGTGCGCATGGCGGCCAAGCTCGACAGCGAGCTCGGGGCGGCAGCCTTTGCGAACGTGGTCGCAGCAACGGGCAGGGAGCCGGGCGACATCCAGCCCTTGCGCGATCTTGCGACGGTCCGAGGCTTCATCGCTTCACGCGGCACGCCGGTCCTCTTCGATCTGCCGTTCTCGCCGGTGTTCGCGGCACTGCTTTATCTCCTGCATCCAATGCTCTTCCTGATGACGACCGTCGGCGCGATCGTGATCCTGCTCCTGGTTTTCCTCAATCAGTACATGAACAAGAAGGCGTCGCAGTTCGCGCAGGAGCGGATTACCAGCGCCAATCTGACGGCGCAGATGTTCAGCCGCAGTGCCGAGACGGTGCGTGCGATGGGCATGACGAACAATGTCAGCGAGGTCTGGGGCCGCCAGTTTGCCGCCGCGACTGCGGCAGCCGACGGAAATCTCGTCGTCAACGCCATCTTCGGCGGCATATCGCGATCGATCAGAATGATCCTGCAGATGGCGATCCTCGCCGTCGGCGCGACCCTTGTCCTGAAGGGGCAGATGACCGCCGGCATGATCTTTGCGTCCTCGATCCTGTCGGGCCGCGCACTGCAGCCACTCGATCAGCTGGTCGGGATCTGGAAGCAGGCAATGGAAGCGCGCAGCGCCTGGTCGCGGTTCGAAAAGGTGATCGAGGCCGGCAACGCCGATGGCCGCAAGCTTCTGCTGCCGAATCCCGCCGGCGATATCGCTGTGCGTGATCTGCTCTATGTTTCGCCGGACGCGGGAGCCGACCCCGAGCCGATCCTCAAACGGCTGAATTTCACGATCGCTGCCGGCGAAAGCGTTGCGGTTGTCGGCCCGAGCCGGGCGGGCAAGTCGACGCTTGCGCGGCTTTTGACCGGCGCCGTTGCCCCCACCGCGGGCTCGATCACCATCGACGGTGCGGATCTGAGAACCTGGGACGCAACGCAGCTTGGCAGCCTCATCGGCTATCTTGCACAGGACGTGCAGCTTCTGCCCGGCACGATCGCTGCCAATATCTCGCGCTTCGAGCCGGACGCGGCCGACGAGGCGGTGGTTGCGGCCGCGCGCGCGGCTCATGCCAATGATCTCATCCTGGCGCAAACGAAAGGCTATCAGACGCCGATCGGGCCCGGCTCCAACAATCTCTCCGGCGGCGAGCGGCAGCGCATCGGGCTTGCGCGCGCCTTCTACGGCTCTCCGCGTCTTCTCGTTCTCGACGAGCCGAACGCCAACCTCGACAGTGAAGGGGAAGCGGCACTCGGACGGGCGCTCAGAGACGCGAAGGAGCGCGGCGTCACGGTCATCATCGTCACGCACCGCATTTCGATCGCAACAACATGTGACCGGATCCTGGTGATGAAAAATGGCAGGATCGATGACTTCGGCCCAACGGACGAGGTGGCGCGGCGCGCGCAGTCCGAGCGGGCGGACCGGGCCGCGAAGGCAGCCGCTGCCAAGCGGCCGTCGAACGTCCCACCGGCAAACATCTCCGCCTTCCTGCCTGGCAGAACCGGGGACCGGCCATGACGGCGGCGGGTGCTCGGCGCTCCTGGCGGGAGACGATCGTGACCGATACCGGGTTTGTCGCCCGGCTCGGCTATGGGACGCTTGCCCTTATCCTTGTCGGCTTCGGCTATTGGGCGGCAACGGCGCCGCTCTCCGGCGCTGCCGTCGCTTCCGGTACGATCACGGCCACGGGCCGCAATGTCCTCGTGCAGCATCTGGAAGGCGGGATCGTCAGCGAGATCGCGGTTCGTGAAGGGGATGCCGTCGCAAGGGGGCAGACGCTCGTGGTCCTCGACGACACCGTGGCCCGCACCCAGCTCAACCGCCTTGCCAAGCAATGGGTGGCACTGAAGGCGCGGGAGGCGCGTCTTGCCGCCGAGCGGGACGGGAAGCGGGATCTGACGATCGCGATCGGCAATGCGCCGGCCACGATGTCGGCCGCAAGCCGAGACCTGACAGAAGAGCAGGTCAAGGAGTTTCAGACCCGGCTTGCGCGCTTCACCTCCGAAACCGTCATCCTGCAGCAGCGCGTCGAAAGCCTGAACGATGGGCTTGATGGTCTGGCCGCGCAGAAGGCGGCGGTCGAGAAACAGACGCAGATCGTGCGCAGCGAAGCCGAGCGCAAGTTCAATCTCCTGGAAAAGGGGCTGACGAACCGCACGGAGTACACGCAGCTTCTCCGCGTCGAAGCGGACCTGCTCGGCCAGGTCGGCATGCTGCAGGCGGAAGCCTCGTCGAGCCGCACGCAGGTGGCGGAAGCGCGTGAGCAGATCGAACGGCTGAAGACCCAGCGCGTCGAGCAGGCGGTGACCGCGATGAACGAGGTGAAGACCGGGCTCGCCGACGTCGAAGAACAGGTCGAGGCCGCACGCCGGGTGCTCGAGCGCACCGTCGTCAAGGCGCCGGTGGATGGCGTTGTCGTCGCCTCGGTCTACAATGCCGTCGGCAGTGTCGTCGGTCCCGGCGAAAAGATCATGGAGATCCTGCCGACAGGGGACCTGGTCGTCGATGCGCGTATTCATCCGCAGGACATCGACGTCGTCCATGTCGGTCAGCCGGCGAGGGTCCGCCTCTCGGCGCTCAACACCAGCCTGACGCCGGAGGTTTCAGCAACGGTTGCCCATGTCTCGGCCGACCGCCTTACCGATCCGGCGACGCGCGAGCCCTATTACCGGGCCGTGCTGCGCCTGGATACGCCGCTGCCGGCCGGCGTTCGCATGGAGCAACTGCATCCGGGGATGCCGATCGACGCCTTCATCGAACTCGGCGACCGCACCTTCCTTGAGTATCTGATCCGGCCGATTTCCGACTCCTATCGCCGTGCCTTTGCCGGGGAATGAGCCCACAAGGTCTTTCCCGCGCAAGATTGTGCTGAACCGGCGTGTCTGCTGATACGCGGGGCGCCACCTTGGCATGGGCCGCCTCCGGTTGTCTGGGGGCTGTCGGCGTCGCTCGCCCGTCACCCGAGAGCGGTTCCGGGGTGCGTGCTGGGGAGTGTGGAAGCGCCTTCTCCAATCGCGCTAAGATTTGTCAATTGTATATTTTTGGATGTACTGCAAGGCTTTCTTTATCTAATTTTGGAAATGAAAATCATATCTCTTTTTATACGTAAGAATGGGTGAGTTTGTTTTCGGAATTTGGATTTTATTTCTATATTTCGAGCGGTGCGTTCTGTTCCCGGAGGAGCGGAATGGTCGCTAGTTAATCCTAAAGGGCTATGGATTAATTTGAAGTAATACTATTGAGTTCTAAGATAATTAGGTAAATTGCTTCCGATAAAACGAAAAGATAATTTACACGCAGTTTTTGGCGTGCGAGAGTTTGGGCGAAGTTGACGTATTTTATTGCAAAGACCAAAGCTTGTATCCGTGCATATATAAAATAGATTTCAGGTAACTTTGTATGATCTGATCGGTATCAGAAGTTTATTCCAAACAAATTCAACGAGACATGACGTCTCAAGGCGCATCATTCGTCCGTCCGTTCTCGGCGCGGCGGTTGAATGGCGTTCTATGGATCGAAGGGTGTCGCATGCATCGCAACGAGGCCGCTGCCCAGCCCACGCAAGCCGTCGCCCCGTCTCCGCCGTCCATGGCGAGATACTGGGCAAGGTTCCTCACCATATTCACCTGGTTTGCCGCTGTCGGACGCGCACTTTTGCGCCTGGCGGCAAGAACGGCCGTATCCTCGGTCAAGCAGGTTCGTCGATCGCGTGTGCTCTATGCGATGGACATAGCGTCTGCAGCTTTGGCGCTCGTGGCAGCCTTTTTCCTGCGCTACGGTTTCGACGCGATGTCGACCCGTCCGGAGTTGATCTGGGCGCTGGTATCGACCGGGCCGCTATATCTTCTCGCCTGTGCGCTCGCCTTTCCGGTCGCCGGATTGTACGCCCGCGATTGGCGCTACTGCTCCGTTTCGGATCTGCGCTCGATCCTACAGGCCGTCTTGATCAGTTCGGCGGCGCTGGTTTTGATGTCGTTCTTTGCGAACCGTCTGCAGGATATGCCGCGAAGCGTCGTGCCGCTCGAGGCGCTGCTTTTGACCGCATTCCTTTCGGCTTCGCGGCTGAGCTTCCGGCTTGACGAACTGGCACTCCGCCCAAGCCGGCGCCAGCCGGTCGCCGAGGACAATGCCGAGCAGATCCCGACCTTGCTCGTCGGCAGCGGCCATGCGGCAGACCTCTATCTGAGAGCGCTCCGCCGCGATCCGCATTGCAGCCATAAGCCGGTCGGCTGCCTGGAAGTGACGCCGGAGCATACGGATATGACCTTGCGCGGCATTCCGATCCTCGGCGCGCTCAGCGATTTCGATAGTGTGGTCTGTGCGCTCGCAGAGAGTGGGCAGCTGCCGCGCCATGTCGTCTTTACCGAAGCGCTTTCGGCGTTCGGCGATGGGGCGGAGGATGTGATGCGGCGCGCCGAAGCGCGTGGCATGACCGTATCGCGCCTGACGCAGATCACGGAACTCAAGAGCGCCAAGCAGGAAAGCCGTTTCGAGCTGCGCTCGATCGAGCTGACGGATCTTCTGGAGCGCCCGCAGGCAGCCCTCGACAACGAGGCAATTCTGCGCCTCATCCGCGGCCGTCGCGTTCTGATCACCGGCGCCGGTGGTTCGATCGGCAGTGAGCTTACCTTGCAGGTGGCAGCGCGCGAACCGGCCGAGCTCATCCTGGTCGAGAACTGCGAGTACAATCTCTATGCGATCGATATGGAGCTCGGAGAGCGCTATCCGGCCGTCAAACGAACCGCAAACCTTTGCAACGTCCGCCGGGCCAATCGTGTCAACGACGTCTTTGCCAAGTATCGGCCGGAACTCGTCTTCCATGCTGCCGCACTCAAGCATGTGCCGATGGTGGAGCTTAACCCTTGCGAGGGCGTGCTGACCAATGTGATCGGCACGATGAACGTGGCGAATGCCGCCCGCCGCTTCAAGGTGCAGGCGATGGTGCAGGTGTCGACCGACAAGGTCGTAAACCCGACCAGCGTGATGGGCGGGACCAAGCGGCTGGCTGAACTCTATTGCCAGGCGCTCGACCTTCATTGCCTGAAGAAGGGCTCCGGCCCGCGCTTCATGACCGTTCGCTTCGGCAACGTGCTCGGTTCGAGCGGCTCGCTGATCCCGTTGTTCAAGCGGCAGATCGCCAAGGGTGGCCCGCTGACGGTGACGGATCCGCGCATGACACGCTTCTTCATGACCATTCGCGAAGCCGTCGAACTGACGCTGCAGGCTTCCGCCTACGGTCTCGAAGGCGAAATCGGCAAGGGCGAGATTTTCGTTCTCGATATGAATGAGCCGATCAAGATCATCGACATCGCCAAGCGGATGATCCGGCTTGCCGGTCTCACGCCGGGCAAGGACATCGACATCGAGATCATCGGCCTGAGGCCCGGCGAAAAGCTCTATGAGGAGCTGTTCGATAGCGGCGAGCAACGCATCAGCTCTCCCATTCCGGGCGTGCTCGGCGCGATCCCGAATGCCGTCCCCTTGACGACACTCAAGGAGATGTTCGCGCGCCTGAAGCTTTTTGCCGAACTCGGCGACCAGGCGATGGTTTTTGCGATCATGAACAGCCTCATTCCCGGCTTCGACAAGCATCCGGCCGAAGGTACCGCTGGGGCGCTCTCGTCGGATGACGGGGAGGAAGGGGCCGCCGACGCCGATGTCACGCATCTGACTGACGATGTCCTGCAAGCAGCGCTGTCGAGCCTTAGGCGGGGCCCGCCTTCGACGCCGATGCCGATGTGATCTGTGCGATCTTTCGAACGCTTGTATGGAGCGCGGCCTGATGTTGATTGACGCGAGCGACTATTCTCCGGTCAGGCAGCCGCCACAGCGGGTTGCGGTTACCGCTGGATCGGCGGTTGCCGGCGTGGTGCCGAAACAGCGGATCGCGGTGCTTTCGAGCTACAGCCGTTCGCTCACCAATTTTCGGCTGGAGCTGCTGCGGCGCCTGGTCGAGGCCGGCCATTCGGTTCTGGCAGTCGGGCCGGAAGAGGACGAGGACGTCGTCCGTCAGCTTGCCGCGATCGGTGTGGAGTTCGTCCGCTCGCCGATGGCACGCACGGGGCTCAATCCCCTGACGGATCTGACGACGCTCTGGTCCTACTGGCGGCTCTTTCGTTCACGGCAGATCGATGTCGTGATCCCCTATACGATGAAGCCGATCGTTTACGGCGGCATTGCCGCCCGGCTGGCCGGCGTCAAGCGACGGTATTTTCTCGTGACCGGCCTTGGCCATGTCTACTCGGATGCCGCAAGCAAGCGGTGGGTCGGGCGCCGCATCAAGCAGCTGAGCGTGCTGCTCTACCGGCTGGCGCTCAAGGGGGCTGGCGGGGTCTTTGCCTATAACCGCGCGGATTCCGCCGACATCGAGAGCTGCAGGCTGATCTCCGATCAGCGCGAACTGACGCTGGTCCCGGGCTCTGGGGTCGATCTCGACCACTATGCTTTTTCGAGCCCGCCCAGCGGGCGCCCGGTCTTTCTGCTTGTCGCCCGCCTGCTGAAGGACAAGGGGATCAGCGAATATGTCGAGGCCGCGCGCATCGTCCGCCAACAATTTCCGGAGGCCGAATTTCGTCTTCTGGGGCAGTTCGATCCCAGTCCGGCGGCGATCTCGGCTGAGACCATCGACGGATGGGTCAAGGACGGCAGCCTGAACTATCTCGGCGAAACCACGGATGTGCGTCCGCATCTCACCAATTGCAGCGTTTTCGTCCTACCGTCCTATTATCGCGAGGGCATACCGCGCAGCATTCTCGAGGCGATGTCGACGGGGCGCGCGGTGGTCACCACCGATCTGCCGGGCTGCGACGAGACGGTGGTCGACGGGCTCAATGGTTACCTGGTGGAGCCGCGCAACGCCAAGCAACTGGCCGAAGCCATGTGCCGCTTCCTGAGAGCGCCTTCGCTGATTGCGGACATGGGGCTCAGGTCACGTGAACTCGCCCAATCAAAGTTCGACGTGCATGCCGTGAACAAGCTGCTTCTTGAGCGCATGGCATTGATCTGACGGGCACATTTCACCTTTTTCAGAATAGTCGCGAGTGTTCTCCAAGAAAAGAACAACCGCGACGATGCTTTTCTAGAAACTTTTCGGTTGCACGTGTTTCTAGCGCTTCAATGAGAAACTCATAATTTTCGATGTATACATTACTAATAGTTGTTGAATTGACGGTTGCTATGCATAATCGCCTTCGAGGGATATTTGAGGCGATTGTCTTACGATGGCAGGCAGCGTCGTTCACATCATCAACGACCTTAACGGAAACGGCGGTGCCGAGCGCCTGGTCGTGGAAATGGCGCAGCGACAGACGCGGTTTTCGGCAACGGTAATCGTGTGGAAGGGAGCCAATAACGAGCTCCTCGAAGACACGGCCTTCGCTGCCGTGACGATCATCGCGGTCAAGCTGTCGAGCCCCCGTTCGATTGCCAAAGCATGGCGCGCGATGCGCGCAGCGGACGTCGTGCACGTCCACCTGTTTCCGTCCCTCTATTTTTGCGCGCTCCTGCCCTTTCGGAAAATCTACACCGAGCACAACACCTGGAACCGCCGAAGGGCGAGGCGGTGGCTGCGCGGCATCGAGCGCTGGGTCTATGGCCGTTACGACTGTGTTGCGGCGATCAGCACACCTGTGCGCGACCACCTGTCCGAATGGCTGGCGCCTATGGCCGCGAAAATCCACATCGTCGAAAACGGCGTCAGCCTGGACCGGTTTGCGTCGGCGCGCGACCGCAAGCCGAGACAGGATGGCCTCTTCTACATCGGCATGGTCGGAAGCTTCACCGAGAAGAAGGACCAGGAAACCATCGTGCGCGCCCTCCAGCGGCTTCCGGGCAATGTCCATGCGGTCTTTGCCGGTGTGGGGGACCGCCGTCCGATCGTCGAAGAACTCGCTGGCGCTCTGGGCGTGCGCGAGCGCGTCCACTTTTCCGGCTTGGTCCGGGATATCCCGGCGTTCCTCGGCCGCCTTGATCTCTATGTGCAATCGTCCCACTGGGAAGGCTTCGGGGTGGCGGTGGTCGAGGCGATGGCGTCGGACCTGCCGGTGCTGGTCAGCGATGTCGGAGGGCTGGCCGTCGTCGTTGACAACGACGACTACCGCTTCCCGGCGAAAAACCACGGGCAGCTTGCCGACCGCATTCGAGAACTTTCCAGTGATGACGAGAAGTATCGCAATGCAACAGCCTATGCGCGTCGCCGTGCGCAGGGCTTTTCGATCGACCGGACCGTCTCGTGCTACGAGGATCTTTACGATCTGATCAAGCCCGGTCCGCCGACATTGACGACGGCCGGCGCAGATACCGGCGCCTCTCGGTTCCGCCGTTCGTCGCACCCGTCACAGGATCTGCCCTGAGCAGTCGCGGCGTTCTGTCGGGGTATGTGGAGAAAGCAGGAGGCGACACGATCGGGCCACCGGGATCGTGGCATCACGCAGCGGCTCATTCGAAAGCAACTGCTGAAATGTAACTTGGAATCTCCGGGGGAGTTGGTATTATCCCTGCATTGTTTTCGAATATACTGAAATTAACTGTTGTCGTTTTCATGTTTTGGGAGCCGATGTCGGCCAGTTTACCCTCAGGATCGTTTTAGCGGGCGCTGAGCCCCTGTCTGGAAAGGCAGGCGGCAGAGCAATCGGCCGCTACCAGACGCCCCCCAGGGTTCGAGAGCCGCAGGCAGTTTTTACAGGTTGTCCGACCATGGTGATGAGCGCCCGGCAATTTTATTCGGGAAACGACGGCTCGACGGACTGGGTCCGGGAGTCTGAGTTCTTCGCAAGACTGAAGATGCGAAACGGCACCTTCAAGCTCACACAGCCGTCGCGCTTTCGCGAGCTGGAAACGGCATTCAGGCCCTTGCTTTCGCAGAGGGCAGGGCAGTTGCGGGAGGTGCTCGATGTCGGCGTTTCCACCGGCGTGACGACGGTCGAGCTTTTGCGATACCTGGAGGCCTGCGGGGCGAAACCGAAGATCACCGCCACCGATCTCTTCATCGACGCGCACATCGTCGACGTGGCGCCAGGGGTTCGCGTTCTTGCCGATCCGGAAGGTTGGCCGCTGCAATATGATGTCGCCGGTCTTGCGATCCGCCCCTGGATCCGACGGCTCGACTATGTTTCCCTTGCCTTCATTCCGCGCCAGTTGGCGAAATCCATGCTGCAGCCGCGCCTTCGCGCGCTGATCCGTAGCGGCAGGAGCGAGCCGGTCCAGATGATCACGCGGTCGTTGTCGCGCGACGATTCCATCGCATTCGTCGAGGATGACATCATGCGGCGCTCGCCGGACTTCGCCGGCCGCTTCGATCTCGTCAGAGCCGCGAACATTCTCAACAGGAGTTACTTCTCCAACGCGCAGATCCGCTTGGCCGTGTCCAACATTCGATCCTATCTGAGCGGCGCCGGAAGCTTGCTGATCGTGACCCGGACGAACGAGAAGGGCGAAAACGGGGGTACGCTTTTCGAGGTCGGCGCCGACGGCCGGTTCAAGGTCCTGATGCGCGTCGGCTCAGGATCCGAGGTCGAAGACCTGATCCTTGGTTGCCCCGCGCCCTAAGGCACTGGGCGGTTCAACCGGTCTCGCCTGGGACACGCCTCGGCTTTGTCGCTTTCCCAAGCGACGACATCTCAGCGAAACGGTAAACCTGATGGCCGAAGCCTTGACGCCGCCCGGGCGACAGGGAAGATTGCAACCCAGACGGAAGGTCCGGTTACGGACGCACTGGCCGAGGGCCGGTCGCGCTCCGGCCGGCTCGGCGGCTCAGGAAGAAACCACCTGCACTTAAGATCCAGGCGCCTCCGATCGCGATGAGGTGTCGCGAGGGAAATCGACTTGAAAAGGATATTGGTTACCGGTGGAGCCGGGTTTATTGGCGCCCACCTTGCCCGGCGGCTGGTGAAGGCCGGCCACGACGTCACCATCCTCGACGATCTGAGTTCGGGAAAGCGAGAAAACGTTCCGCAGGCTGCGACCTTCATCGAGGGGTCGGTGCTCGACCGCGACGCCTTGCGCCGCGCGCTCGCCAGTGTGGACGCCTGCATCCATTTGGCGGCGATCTCCTCGGTGGAACGGTGCAAGCGCCAACTGACGTCATCGCACGCAATCAACATAACCGGTTTCCTCACGATCATCGAGGAGCTTGCCCATTCCCAGGCGCATCTTCCCCTTGTCTACGCCTCATCGGCCGCGGTTTACGGGGCGAGCCAGGAATTGCCGCTTTCCGAAACCGGACGTTGTATCCCGCTTTCGCCTTACGGTGCGGACAAGCTTTCCTGCGAGCTTCACGCGCGATCTGCCTACGAGGTCTATGGTATCGCGAGCCTGGGCTTGCGTTTCTTCAATGTGTACGGGCCGGGGCAGGATCCATCGTCTCCCTATTCCGGCGTGATCGCGAAGTTTGCCGAACGGCTGGAGCGCGGTGAAAACATCACCATCCATGGCGATGGTCGCCAGACCCGTGATTTCGTCCACGTCGATGACGTCGTGGAGGCATTGCTGCACGCGCTTGGCCGCTGGGACACGGGCGCGCGCATCGTCAATGTTTGCAGCGGTGTTGAGACATCGATCAGCGACCTTGCGCGGATCATGATCGAGGAAACCGGCAGCCGCTCGGATCTCACCTATATCGACGGCCTACTGGGTGAAGTCAGGCGATCGCGCGGGTGTGTTGAAGCGCTCCAGGCAAAACTCGACTATCGCTGCGCAACCGACCTTCGAACCGGGCTCGCGCGATTGCTGCAGTGATCGCGATGGCAGACCGGGCGGCGATGTTCGCGGCTGCGGAGTGCGTTGCTCGCGCCGCTCCCGGCTTTTGCCGTTCTCAAATCGCGACGTGCCAATCCTCGCTGGCTGAGGCTTTTGTGTTCAACTTCCATGGTGTAGAAACGTCGGGAACGACCCAGACGGGAATCATCAAGGGGATCCGCGCATGGAACTGCTGACGCTTCAACATTTCGCGGGTTGCGTCGGTCAGGCGTTCGATCTGTCTTTGGGAGAGAGCACGATGCCCTTGACCCTGGCAGAAGCCACGCCCGGCACGACGCACATCATGCCCGGCATGCTTCGCGCCCCCTTTTCCCTCGTCTTCCGCAGCGGTTCGGCGATCGTGCTGCCGCAGCAGATCTATCGGCTGAAAAATGCGTCGCTCGGGGCGCTCGATATTTTTCTCGTGCCGGTCGCCCGTGACAAGCAGGGCATCGTCTATCAGGCTGTTTTCAATTAAGCCACGACGGCGGTCAGCGGTCACCTGCTTCGGCGTGGTTGCTGCAAGGCCATTCCATGCGGACGTGTGACGGGCCGTTTTCAACCGCTCGGAACCCAAGGCGGTAATAGAGCGCTTGAGCCCGGAAATTGTGCTGTTCGACGTGCAGGCTTATGGCTGTGGCCGCCGCGAGGGCAGCCTGTTGCTGGATGGCTGCGATAAGCCTCGTCCCCAGGCCCTGGCGGCGCCATTGCGGAAGAAACCCAATGTCGACGATCAGCCATCGGTCCTTGTTCCAATCCAGATACACGCGCCCGATCGGCTGGGATTCGGCCTCGGCGACCAGATAATCCGCATCGGCAAAGGTCGCCATGTAGTGGCGATGCTGGAACAGGAACTGCTGATCGAGAAAGGCGAGTTTCCGCTCGGGCGGCCAGGGTACCGGCGCCAGTTCGTCCGCCCGAAACGATCGGTAGAGTTCCAGCAGGAACGGAACGTCTTCCGACGTGGCATGGCGCAAAGACAGGCCTGCGACAGTGATGCGAGCGGGGACAGTCCGCACTGGAAAGTCCACCAGGGGCATGGTGTCGGATGTCGTCACGAGAATTGCGGAAACACGCCTTGAAGGGCGATACTGAAGTTCACCGCGAGAAAGGGTTGACGGTTTTCATGCGACGAACCGCCTCCCGTGGGGCCGATCATACCCGCGGCGAACTTTGCATCCGCCGTGGCGTCCTTGGCCATGACCGGGCTGTCGAGAGGCAAGGTCAGTGAGTTCCCGGCTGACGGGGCACTTGCCCTTTTCGTCGAGTCCGGCTGCAGATAGGCGGTAAATGAATGGGTGTGTCCCGGCATTTCCGGAGTGTGCAGGGTGACATTGTCCGCGCCAAAAGCCAGTCCGGCCGATCGCGGCGAAAGGCCGGGTCCGGTTCCCGAACCGCAGCTGGCTCGGCCGGAGAAATTCGGCAGTTGGAAGGTGTTTCGACCGTCTCCTCCGTACGTGACGCCAATGAGCGAGTAGAGCGTGGTATTCTGGCGGATCAGAATTGTGGTGCCGTTGCAGAAAGCCCAATCTCTTGGCGCAAAATCGAAACCGAACAATTGGATTTCACCAACGAAAGGCTCTGTCATTCTTTCCCCCTAATTGTGAAATGGCCGCTCGTATCAGCTTTGCGTCGGGTAGATGCCGACGACTGCTATGCAGAACTGCACCGGCAACGTCGGCATTGTGTTGTCATGAGGGAGGTTGCCACCGGCCGGCTCGGTTGAACTCGGGTTGGTTTTCTGCGCGTCAAGACCGGAGACGTCCGTGGCATACATCGTATTGCTGCTAAGCGCCCCGAGTTCGACGCCCGCGCCGATGGTCGTGGCATTTGCAGCGGCGTTCGTTGCGTACATCGGGTGGCTGTGCGTCGGCAAATGCGTGCTCAAAAGCGTGACGCTTTCGGTGCCGCCGACTGCGCCGATCGCGTACGGTGAGCGGTTTGGTGCGCTGCCGAAGTGAAGCGGCACACGGCCGCGCAGGTCCGGAACACGGAAATTCGATTGGCCATCGCCGCCGTAGGTGGTTCCGATCAGATTGAACAGCAGTTCGTTGTCGGCGATCGGCAACAGCGTACCATCACAGGCTTGCCACCCGATCGGCACACGGGGAAACCCGAACATTCGAATTTCTCCAACATAGGGAGCGCTCATGTTAAACCTCCGGCGACTGGCTCAGTTGCGTGATGGGTAGATGCCCGTCAGTGCGATGCTAAAATTGATGGCGGAGTAGGGTTGCATGTTGGAATGAGCCTGTCCGTCGCCTGCCGGCGCCACGCTTGGCTGAGAGAGTTGCACCTGGGTTTCTCCCGTCGGTGCGTAGATCGGCAAAGTTGTGGTGGCATAGAGCATGTTTGCGGGCACGCGCAACTTGCCGGGGGCGGTCGTCCCCTTGCCCTGATGCGTGTGCGGCGGGATTTCGGCAGAGGTGAGCGCCACCGCTTCTTCGCCGTCGTGGTTGCCGATCCCATAAGGTGTCGGCGGTTGCCAACCCGCGTCGGCGGATGGTCCGAAAGCAACGGGCGTTCGGCCGCGCAGGTCGGGAAGCGCGAAATTGTTCGTTCCGTTGCCGCCATATTTGGTCATCAGCAGAGAGAACAGTGCCTGGTACTGGGCGATCGGCATAATCTGACCGTTGCAGAGCGCGAACCCTCGCGGCGCAAAATTGAATCCGCCCATCATTATCTGCCCGATGAAGACTTCGGTCATGCGTGCCGCGCTCCCTATTCCCGACGACTCTGGATATCCCCTGTGGCGCACTCTCTCTCATAACGAGCATCTTGGGAAGTGACGGTACGCGATCTTTTTATTCGTATTCGCGCACAGGTAGTGCGATTCTGGGTTGTGAGACTCGATTTTACATGTCAATCAGTGGACGAGGCGGTGAACGGACTGATCGTGACGATGGACGAGCGTCCATGCGGCGCACGGTGCGCGCGGGGGCGGCGACATGTTTCAACGATTTCGGGGACGAGTCTGGGGCGCGCGCGCCCGGTGGGCGCAGGGGGCTTCGTTCCTCGCATTTACAGTTCTTGTCTGTATGGCCAGCCTTTTGCCCGCGACCGTCGCGAGGGCAGCTTGCTCGCCGACCCAGTCGGCCACGATCGCCTCCGGCGGCACCGTGATGTTCACCTGCGCGGCCGGTGGCTTTGGCGGTACGATTGCGGCTCCGTCGCACGGAAGCCTGACATTTGGCACACCACAGAACGTTTATGCGTTGGTCTATACCAACAATGGAGACGGGGCGACGTCGGACACCTTTATCGTGGAGGACGATCTCGCCGAGCCCGTCACGTTCAACATCACGATCACGCCTTCAAGTTCGCCACTGACGGTAACGCCAGCAAGCCTGCCGGCGCCGGTTGTCGGCACCGCCTACAGCCAAGCTCTCAGCACCACCGGTGGCGTCGCGCCCTACAATTATGTGCAGGTGGGTGGGACAATGCCGCCGGGGCTGACGGTCAATGCGGGCGCGATCACGGGAACGCCGACCGGATCCGGAAATTACGGCTTCACGCTTCGTGTGACCGATTCCACCGCCCCGACGGCGCTGTTTGTCGACAAGAGTTACAGCGTCAACATTGCCGCGCCGGTATTCAACGTGACGCCGGCGACGGTGCCTGACGGGAACGTCGGAGCGGCCTACAGCGTGCAGTTCAACGCAAGCGGCGGCACGGCTCCCTATATATTCACGCGTGATAGCGGCAATGCGCTGCCAAGCGGTCTGACACTGTCGCCCGGAGGGCTCCTGTCCGGCACACCGACGGCTGCGGGGAGCGCGACCTTCGTGCTGAAGGTGCAGGACAGCACCACGATCGCGACCGGCGGCAGCCATTCGAAAACGCAATCGGTGACGATTACCATCAACAATTTTCCGCCGGTAATCTTTGTTCCGCCGAGCGGTTCCACGCTCGCTGCCGGCACGGTCGGCAGCCCCTATTCGCAGACGGTTTCGGCTTCTGGCGGTTCGGGCGCAATCAGTTACTCGGTTCCGCCCGGCGCGCTTCCGGTCGGCCTGAGTCTGAACACGACGACCGGAGCGATCACGGGCACACCGACGGACGCGGCGATCGGTGCAAGGACGTTCACCGTGACGGCGACGGCGGCGACATCCGGCACTGCCTCGGCAACCTACACAATCAACGTTTCGGCGCCGCCAGTGGTGTTGACGCCGGCGGCCGGCGCGCTTTCGGGTGGAACGGTGGGGGTTGCCTACTCAAACAGCTCGATTTCGGCGACAGGGGGTGTCGGTGCGATCACCTATTCGGTGTCGGCGGGCGCCCTGCCGGCGGGTCTGAGCATCAATCCCTCGACGGGCGCGATCACCGGAACGCCGCTTCCTGGCGCCTATGGTTCCGCGCCTTTCACGGTGACGGCGACGGCTTCGACCGTCGGAACCGATTCCAAAGTCTATTCGATCGCCATTGCAGCGCCACCGGTAGTGCTGACGCCACCTGCCGGAGCGCTTGCCGGCGGCGACGTGAACGTGGCCTATCCGGGCGCATCGATCTCTGCGACCGGCGGCGTGGGGACGTTTACCTATGTGGTAACGGCCGGCACCCTTCCAGACGGCCTCAGCCTGAGTTCGACCGGTGCGATTTCCGGCACGCCGACGGCGGCAGGTTACGGCACCAAAAATTTCACGATCACCGCGACAGGCTCGATCGCAGGGTCCGCGTCGGCTGGCTATAGCATCGCGATTTCGGCGCCGCCCCTGACCCTGACGCCCGCAGGCGGCGCGTTGACGGCCGCGACTGCCGGGACGGCCTATTCCGACACGTCGATCGCAGCCGTGAACGGGCTTGGGACGGTCAGTTATGCCGCAGCGCCGGGAACGCTGCCCCCCGGCCTTAGCCTGGCCTCGTCAAGCGGCGCGATCACAGGCACGCCAACGGTTGCAGGCGCCTTCAACGTCACCGTTACGGCGACCGACATGCATAGCCGGACGGCGAGCGAAAACTATAGCATCAATGTCGCTGCAGTGGCTCCGGGCGCGCCGACGGCAGTTATGGCCACGGCAGATGACACCCGCGCCGCTGTGAGCTTCACGCCGCCCGCCTTCGACGGCGGCACCGCGATTACAGGCTATGTCGTCACATCAAGCCCAGGCAACTTCACCGGGACCGGATCGGCCAGCCCGATCACTGTGACCGGCCTTGCCAACGGCACCAGCTACACCTTTACTGTGATCGCGAGCAACAGCGTCGGCGTCGGCCCTGCGTCAGCGCCCTCCGGCGCCGTGATCCCTCAGGGCAACCAGACGATCTCGTTTGCCAATCCCGGCGCACAGAACTTCGGCACCAACCCGACGCTGAGCGCGACCGCGAGTTCCGGTCTGCCTGTTGCATTTACGTCGTCGACGACGGCCGTTTGTACGACCGATAGCGGCGGGACACTGACATTCCATTCGGCCGGAAACTGCACCATCATCGCCGAGCAGGTCGGCAATGCCAGTTTTCGACCGGCGCCGCTTGTGACCCAGCACTTCACCGTCAATGCGGTTTCGCCCGGCGCACCGACGATCGGCGCGGCGACGGCCGGCGATACGTGGGCGGACGTCGCCTTCACTGCGCCGGCGAGCACCGGCGGTGCGACGATCGTCAGCTACACCGTCACGTCAAGCCCGGGTGGCTTGACAATGAGCGGTTCATCGAGCCCCATTAGGGTGAGCGGGCTCACAAACGGCACGTCCTATACGTTTACGGTGACGGCGACCAACAGCAGCGCTGCTCCCGGCCCGGCGTCGGTCCCTTCCAATGCGGTGACGCCGCGCTCGCCGCAGACGATCAACTTTGTCAATCCGGGCGCGCAGAACTTCGGCACCACGCCGACACTGACGGCATCGTCGAGCGCGAGTTTGCCGATTGCCTTTACATCCTCGACCGCGGCCGTGTGCACGATCACTCCCGGCGGTGATCTGACCTTCCACAGCGCCGGGAACTGCACGATTGCGGCGGACCAGGAGGGTGACGGCACTTATCTTCCGGCGCCGACGGTGAGCCACAGCTTCATTGTCGATGCGGTCGCGCCGGGCGCGCCGACCGCGGTGACGGCGACGCCAGGCGATGGTGAAGCGGTCGTCCAGTTCACGGCACCGTCGAACACAGGTGGTTCGAGCATTAACCTCTACACCGTCACGTCGAGCCCGGGCGGCCACGTCGCGACGAACAATGTGAGCCCAGTCACGGTTACGGGGCTTTCCAACGGCACATCCTATACGTTCACGGTGACAGCGACCGGCAACGGAGGACTGGGGCCGGCGTCCGGCGTCTCCAATGCGGTCACCCCGATGGGGACGCAGACGATCGCCTTCTCCAATCCCGGCCCGCAGAACTATGCGACGCCGGTGAACCTGACGGCGAGCGCCAGTTCCGGGCTTCCCGTAGCCTGGCAATCCATGACGCCCGGCGTCTGCGTCGTCACCTCAAGCGGTGCGGTAACCTTCCGCAATGGTGGCGATTGCGAGATCGAGGTCTCGCAAGCTGGCAACGGCGCTTTTCTCGCTGCCCCTTCCGTCCGTCAACTGTTCCAGGTCTCCGCGCCGAACTTCGTTTTCACTCCGGCTACCGGCGCGCTTCCGACGGCAACGGCAGCGACGGCCTATAGCCAAACCTTCAGCGTCAGTGGCGGAACGGGGCCACATAGCTATACGGTCGCGGTCGGTGCCTTGCCGAGCGGCCTGGTCCTTTCCTCCGGAGGTGCCCTGTCCGGCACACCGACGGCGGATGGAACCTTCAACTTCACAGTGAGCGCCAGGGATACCTACGGCGCGTCCAGCACCAGCAGCTACAGCCTGATTGTTCGGGTGCAGGCGCCGGTTGCCGGCGCTACGACAAAGACGGTTGCCGCCAACTCGTCGGCGAATGTGATTGCGCCCAATCTTTCCGGTGGCGCCGCCGCTTCCGTAACCATCACCGCCGCGCCATCGCACGGCACAGCCACGGTGGCCGGGACGTCGTTCAACTATACGCCGACCGCGGGTTTCTCCGGTACTGACAGCTTCAGTTACACCGCAACGAACGCGACCGGGACATCAGCGCCGGCGACGGTTACGGTGACGGTGTCTGCGCCGATCTTCGCCTTTGCGCCCGTTCCTGGATCGCTTTCCGGGGCGACCGTTGCCCAGCCCTACGATCAGACGATTTCGGCGGCCAACGGAACCGGGCCTTACAGCTACGCGATCACCGGTTCGCAGCCGCCGGGCCTGACGCTTGCAGCCGACGGCCGCCTGTCGGGCACGCCGACGACGGACGGCAACTACAGCTTCACGATCGAGGCGACCGACGCGAACGGCGCAACCGGCTCTGCCACCTATAGCCTGGCAGTCGCGGTCGAGGCGCCGTCAGCCGGCGCCGTCGCTGCCACAGTTGCCGCCAATTCGACGGCAAACACCATTTCGCCCAGCCTCTCGGGCGGCGCGTCCGCATCGGTGGCGATCGCAAGTCCGCCGTCGCGCGGTGCGGCGTCGATCTCCGGTTTGCAGATCCTCTATACACCTGAGCCAGGCTATTCGGGCACCGACAGCTTCACCTACACCGCATCGAATGCGACCGGCACATCCACGCCGGCAACCGTCACGGTGACGGTCTCGCCGCCGCTGCTTGTTTTTTCTCCGGCCGGTGGCACGCTTGCGGCCGCTGTCCCTGGGGTTTCCTATAGCCAGAGCCTGACGGCCAGCGCCGGAACGGCCCCCTATTTCTATCAGGTCACATCCGGGGCATTGCCGGTCGGGCTGACGCTCGATCCAGCCAGCGGCGCGATCTCCGGGCGGCCGGGCGCCGACGGCGACTTCTCGTTCACCGTCACGGCGACGGACGCCAACGGGGCGACGGGGCAGGCGAGCTATCGCATAGCCGTCGTCTCCGCCAACATTGTCTTCAGCCCGGCGGCCGGCAGCCTTCCGGACGCCATGGTCGGTGAGGCCTATTCCGCGCCGATTTCGGCAAGCGGCGGCACCGGCGCGCTGATCTACAGCGTCAAGAGCGGTACTTTGCCGAAAGGCATGATGCTCAATGTCTCGACCGGAGAAGTGACCGGGCCACTGGCCGCGGATGCGACACCCGACACCTACCGCTTCACCATCGGCGTCGTCGACAGCCGTGGCGCCAGCGGTTCGGCGGCCTATACGCTCAAACTCAACCCGCGTGCGGTGACGGCGCCAAGCATCGTCATCGACGTGCCCGCCGGCACGGCACCGAACAACGTCTACCTCAACCGTGGCGCAACCGGCGGCCCAATCCTCAGCGCATTGGTCATTTCCGTCGTTCCTGCGATCGCCGGCCGCGCCGAGATCATCGAAGGTGAACTGGCGGCCGCCGGCGGCTTCACGCCGGTCGGCTATTATCTCAAGTTTACCCCCAATCCGTCGTTTTCCGGCTCGGCCGTTGTCGCTTACACCTTGGGGAGTGCGCTCGGTACGTCGGGTGCGGGAACCGTCACCTACAGAATAGCGCTCGACCGTGTCGCAGCCGGCGAGGAGATCGACGGGCTGGTGCGCGATTTCGTGCGCAACCGCCAGAGCCTGTTGTCGTC
>NZ_JBNDJY010000013.1:0-17542 GCF_050435225.1 Ensifer sp. LBL
ATCGCTGCGGTCAGCGACGTCTTGCCATGGTCAACGTGGCCAATCGTGCCAATGTTAACGTGCGGCTTGTTGCGCTCAAATTTGCTCTTTGCCATTTCCGGCTCTCCGTTTTCTATCCCCTACCGGGGAAAACTTTTAACTTCTGTCAGCGTCTGGGTATTCCGGTCACTTCTGACCGGAATACTTCGCCTGGATTTCCTGCGCGACGTTCGACGGAACCGGCGCGTAGTGATCGAAGGTCATCGTGTACTGCGCGCGGCCCTGAGACATGGAGCGCAGGTTGTCGACGTACTTGAACATGTTCGCCAGCGGAACGTTTGCGTTGATCACAACGGCAACGCCACGCGATTCCTGGCCCTGGATCTGGCCACGGCGGGAGTTCAGGTCGCCGATAACGTCGCCGACGTAGTCTTCCGGCGTTACGACTTCGACCTTCATCATCGGCTCGAGAAGCTGTGCACCAGCCTTCTTGGCCGCTTCACGGAAGCAAGCACGCGATGCGATTTCGAAGGCGAGAACCGACGAGTCGACGTCGTGGAATGCACCGTCGATGAGCGTCGCCTTGACGCCGAGCATCGGGAAGCCAGCGAGCGGACCCGAAGACAGAACGCTTTCGATACCCTTCTGAACGCCCGGGATGTATTCCTTCGGAACAGCACCGCCGACGATCTTGGATTCGAAGACGAAATCTTCGCCATCCGGGTTCGGTTCGAACACGAGCTTGACGCGCGCGAACTGACCGGTACCACCGGACTGCTTCTTGTGCGTGTAGTCTTCTTCGTGCTGACGCGTGATGGTTTCGCGGTAGGCAACCTGCGGAGCACCGACGTTGGCTTCAACCTTGAACTCGCGACGCATACGGTCGACGATGATGTCGAGGTGAAGTTCGCCCATGCCAGCGATGATCGTCTGGCCGGATTCCTGGTCGGTCTTGACGCGGAACGACGGGTCTTCAGCTGCCAGGCGGTTGAGGGCGAGGCCCATCTTTTCCTGGTCGCCCTTGGACTTCGGCTCGATCGCGATCTGGATGACCGGCTCGGGGAATTCCATGCGCTCGAGGATAACCGGCTTCAGCGGGTCGCAGAGCGTGTCACCCGTGGTGGTTTCCTTGAGACCGGCGAGAGCAACGATGTCGCCTGCAAAGGCTTCTTCGATGTCTTCACGGCTGTTCGAGTGCATCTGCAGCATGCGGCCGACGCGCTCGCGCTTGTCCTTGACCGTGTTCATGACAGACGAGCCCTTTTCGAGCTTGCCCGAGTAGATGCGTGCGAAGGTCAGCGAACCGACGAAGGGGTCGTTCATGATCTTGAACGCGAGCATCGAAAGCGGCTCGGCATCGTCAGCATGACGTTCGATTTCAGCTTCGGTCTTGGCGTCGATGCCCTTGATCGCCGGAATGTCGAGCGGCGACGGCAGGTAGTCGACAACCGCGTCGAGAAGCGGCTGAACGCCCTTGTTCTTGAACGCGGTACCGCAGAACATCGGGTGGAACTTCACGTCGATGGTGCCGCGGCGAACGAGTTCGCGGATCTTGTCGTTCGAGGGCATGTTGCCTTCGAGGTAGGCTTCCATCGCGGCTTCGTCGATCTCGACAACGGTCTCGATCAGCTTTTCGCGATATTCTTCAGCCTTGTCCTTCATGTCGTCCGGGATCTCGACGACGTCCCACTGGGCGCCGAGCGATTCGTCGCGCCAGACGAGAGCGTTCATCTCGACCAGGTCGATAACACCCTTGAACTCGGTTTCAGCGCCGATCGGCAGCTGCATGACGACGGCGATCGCGCCCAGACGGGTCTTGATCATCTCGACCGAGCGGTAGAAGTCCGCGCCGGTCTTGTCCATCTTGTTGCAGAAGATCATGCGCGGAACGTTGTACTTTTCCGCCTGACGCCAGACGGTTTCCGTCTGCGGCTCAACACCGGCGTTGGCATCGAGAAGCGCGATAGCGCCGTCGAGGACGCGCAGCGAACGCTCGACTTCGATGGTGAAGTCAACGTGGCCGGGGGTGTCGATGATGTTGAAGCGGCGAGCCTTGCCGTCACGACCCTTCCAGAAGGTGGTCGTCGCAGCAGACGTGATCGTGATGCCGCGTTCCTGCTCCTGCTCCATCCAGTCCATGGTAGCGGCGCCGTCATGGACTTCGCCGATCTTGTGGGACTTGCCGGTGTAGTAAAGGATGCGCTCGGTCGTCGTGGTCTTGCCGGCGTCGATGTGCGCCATGATACCGAAGTTACGGTAATCTTCGATTTTGTATTCGCGTGCCATAGTGGACTGCCTCTTGAGACGTTCGCGCCAGAATTACCAGCGATAGTGCGAGAACGCACGGTTGGCATCAGCCATCTTGTGCGTGTCTTCGCGCTTCTTCACGGCGCTACCACGGTTGTTCGCTGCGTCCATGAGTTCGCCGCAGAGGCGATCAACCATGGTCGTTTCGTTGCGCTTGCGTGCAGCCGTGATCAGCCAACGGATGGCGAGAGCCTGACGGCGCTCCGGACGAACGTCGACCGGAACCTGGTAGGTTGCACCACCAACGCGACGCGAACGCACTTCGACGTGCGGCGCGATGTTGTCGAGCGCGGAATGGAATACAGCGATCGGCTCCTGCTTCAGCTTGGTCTGAACCGCATCGAACGCACCGTAAACGATGCTTTCAGCGACCGACTTCTTGCCGTGCAGCATGATCGCGTTCATGAACTTCGTGACAACCAGATCACCGAACTTCGGATCCGGGTTGATCTCACGCTTTTCTGCTCTATGACGTCTGGACATACTTCTCGTCTCTTCAAACTATTTAGCGCTCTACCACGCGGAGGACCTCGCGCAGCGCCGGGATTTTCAAAACCGAATTACTTCGGACGCTTCGCACCGTACTTCGAACGGCGCTGCTTGCGGTTCTTGACGCCCTGGGTATCGAGAACACCACGGATGATGTGATAACGAACGCCCGGAAGGTCCTTAACGCGGCCGCCACGGATCATCACGACCGAGTGTTCCTGAAGGTTGTGGCCTTCACCCGGAATGTAGCCGATGACTTCGAAGCCGTTCGTCAGGCGAATCTTGGCAACCTTACGCAGAGCCGAGTTCGGCTTCTTCGGGGTCGTCGTGTAAACGCGGGTGCAAACGCCACGCTTCTGCGGGTTTTCCTGCAGAGCAGGAACCTTGTTGCGCTTTACCTGTGCCTGACGAGGCTTACGGATCAGCTGGTTTACGGTAGGCATATACCCATCCCTTGCAAAATCTTGTCACATTACCCTTGCGGGCGGATCGTTGCCGTCGCCGGCAGTTTCGAACGCCTCATGAAATGCGCAAAACAAGGGCCGATCCGCCTTTTCCGCAGATGGCCCCAAATAAAGCAGAGGACGCACTATTTCGTGCGTCGTGCGTGCAGCATTGTAGTCGTCAGCGTGCGTTTCGAACCTTGTTTGAGGCGAACTTCAGAACGCGACGTTCCGAACCAGCCAGCCTCACATGGGCTCCGATGCGGCGGGGTGTACTGATTTCAAGGCGAACAGTCAAGGGCAATTAAGAAATATTCCCGGACGCGTTCGCCCGGCATGCCTGAAAAACAAGGCTTTTGCACATGGTTTGGCGCCTGGCGCCCGCCTCATCTGCCCCTCTATGCCCGGAGTGTCTGACGGGATTAAGGAATCGGCAACCACTTTGTGGGGGTTTTCCACCACGATCGACTCGCTCTCCACGGCAAGCGTCCGCGCGCCACTGCATTTCCATCGCGCTGATTCAAAAAGGACGCTAAGGTCGCACCAAGCCCATTCGAAAGGAAACAAAATGGCCGTCACCCCAGACAACGACAATGCCCCGGACGAGCCGATGGTGTTCATCATCATCGGCAAGGCCTACGAGACCGACGGCGACGAGGACGGCGTGGACATTCACGTGATGCTGAAGGCGCCCGACGACGACACCGCGGTGCGCGAGGCGCTCAACGCGCTTGCCGAAGAAGGTTTTCTGGAGGCCGACCTGGACCAGATCGGCACATTGACCGACGTTCCGAGCGAAGAGCCGCACGCCTCCGCCTATCAGGGCGCGCTCGAAGGCGAAGTCGCGATCATCCGCTTCAGCTGATCAGCCGGAAACGAATTCCGCCGCTCGCGGCGGCACATCACACATGAAGAAGCCGCCGGGATTGCTCCCGGCGGCTTCTTTTTTGGGATCAAGAGGGCGAGACCGCCCTCCCCGATTATTCGGCTGCCGCGTTCTCGTTGGCGAGATCGGCGAGCATCGGCGTTGCGACATCCGCACCCGTGCCACGACGACGCTCTTCCAGGATCATTTCGTCGCGCGCGGTTGCGATGCGACGGATCTGGGTCATCGTGCCACCGGTACCGGCCGGGATCAGACGGCCGACGATGACGTTTTCCTTCAGACCCTGCAGGCCGTCGGTCTTGCCGGCAATTGCGGCTTCCGTGAGGACCTTCGTGGTCTCCTGGAACGACGCTGCCGAGATGAACGACGGCGTCTGCAGCGAGGCCTTGGTGATGCCGAGCAGGACCGGATCGCCGTAAGCCGGCTTCTTGCCCTGTTCGATCAGGCCATCGTTGACGTCTTCGAGCTCGATGCGGTCGACGTTGTCGCCGACGATGTAGGTCGAGTCACCGGCGTCGGTGATTTCAACCTTCTGCAGCATCTGACGGACGATTACCTCGATGTGCTTGTCGTTGATGACAACGCCCTGCAGTCGGTAGACTTCCTGGATTTCGTTGACCAGGTAGGAAGCAAGTGCTTCCACGCCCTTGATCGCCAGGATGTCGTGCGGCGCCGGGTTGCCGTCGAGGATGTAGTCGCCCTTTTCGATGTAGTCGCCATCCTGAAGATGGAAGGGCTTGCCCTTCGGGATCAGGTATTCGACCGGCTCGACACCGTCTTCCGCAGGCTCGATCAGAACGCGACGCTTGTTCTTGTAGTCGCGGCCGAAGCGGATCGTACCATCGATCTCAGCGATGATGGCATGGTCCTTCGGACGACGTGCTTCGAACAGTTCGGCAACGCGCGGCAGACCACCGGTGATGTCCTTGGTCTTGGCGCTTTCGAGCGGCGAACGTGCAAGCACGTCACCCTGCGAAACCTTCGTGCCCGGCTCGACCGACAGAATGGCGTCGACCGAAAGCATGAAGCGGGCGTCGCCACCACGCGACAGCTTCATGACTGCGCCGTTCTTGTCCTTGATGACGATCGCCGGCTTCAGGTCGGTACCGCGCGGCGTCGAACGCCAATCGATAACCTGACGCTTGGTGATGCCCGTGGACTCGTCGGTCGCTTCCAGAACCGAGATGCCGTCAACGACGTCTTCGAAGTGAACGGTACCTTCCACTTCCGTCATCATCGGACGGGTGTAGGGGTCCCACTCGGCGAGACGCTGACCGCGCTTCACCTTGTCGCCATCGTCGACGAGGATCTTCGAACCGTAGGCAACACGCTGCGAAGAGCGCTCGACGCCACGTTCATCCAGGATCTGGACGGCCATGTTACGACCCATGGCGACGAGAACGCCGTCCGAGTTGCGCAACATGTTGCGGTTCTTGATCTGAACCGTACCTTCGTAGGACGCTTCCAGGAACGACTGGTCGACCACGGTCGCCGTACCACCCAAGTGGAAGGTACGCATGGTGAGCTGGGTGCCCGGTTCACCGATCGACTGTGCGGCGATAACGCCAACCGCTTCGCCCATGTTGACCGGCGTACCACGAGCCAGGTCGCGGCCGTAGCAGACGCCGCAAACGCCCGTCTGGATTTCGCAGGTCAGCGCCGAGCGGATACGGATCGACTGAATGCCAGCCTTTTCGATCTCGATGACATCCGGTTCAAGGATCATCCGGCCGGCATCGACGATGCGAGCGCCCGTGACCGGGTGATCGATATCGTCCAGAGCCGTACGGCCGAGAATACGAGCACCAAGCGAAGCCACGACCTGACCGGCATCGACGATCGCCGTCATGGTGAGGCCCTTGTCGGTGCCGCAATCGACGGAGTTGACGATGCAATCCTGCGCGACGTCGACGAGACGGCGGGTCAGGTAACCGGAGTTCGCGGTCTTCAAGGCGGTGTCTGCCAAACCCTTACGGGCACCGTGTGTCGAGTTGAAGTACTCGTTAACGGTCAGGCCTTCCTTGAAGTTCGAGATGATCGGCGTCTCGATGATTTCGCCCGACGGCTTGGCCATGAGGCCGCGCATGCCGCCCAGCTGGCGCATCTGATTCGGAGAACCACGAGCACCCGAGTGCGACATCATGTAGATCGAGTTCATCGGCTTCTGGCGACCATTGTCGTCGAACTCGACCGCCTTGATGCGGGCCATCATTTCTTCGGCGACCTTTTCGGTCGCCTTGCCCCAGGCGTCGACAACCTTGTTGTACTTTTCGCCCTGGGTGATGAGGCCGTCGTTGTACTGCTGCTCGTATTCCTTCACGAGCGCTTCAGTGTCGCCGACGATCTTCACCTTGGTGTCCGGAATGACCATGTCGTCCTTGCCGAACGAAATGCCGGCGCGGCAGGCATGGGCGAAGCCGAGCTGCATGATGCGGTCGCAGAAGATGACCGTGTCCTTCTGGCCGCAATGGCGGTAGACCGTGTCGATCATCTTGGAGATGTTCTTCTTGGTCATTTCCTGGTTGCAGGTGTCGAACGGCACGTTGACGTTGCGCGGCAGCAGCTCGCCGATGATCATACGGCCAGGCGTGGTTTCATAGATCTTCGAAACCGGGTTGCCCTCGGCGTCGACGGTCTTGAAGCGGCCACGGATCTTGGCGTGCAGCGTCACGGCCTTGGTTTCGAGCGCGTGGTGCAGCTCGCCCATGTCCGAGAACGCCATGCCTTCGCCCGGCTCGTTCTGGTTCAGGATCGACAAATAGTAGAGACCGAGAACCATGTCCTGCGACGGAACGATGATCGGTGCGCCGTTTGCCGGGTGCAGGATGTTGTTCGTCGACATCATCAGCACGCGGGCTTCGAGCTGTGCTTCGAGCGACAGCGGCACGTGAACGGCCATCTGGTCGCCGTCGAAGTCGGCGTTGAAGGCCGTGCAGACGAGCGGGTGCAGCTGGATCGCCTTGCCTTCGACCAGGGTCGGTTCGAAGGCCTGGATGCCCAGGCGGTGCAGCGTCGGTGCACGGTTCAAGAGAACCGGATGCTCGCGGATGACCTCGTCGAGGATATCCCAGACTTCCGGCTTTTCCTTTTCGACGAGCTTCTTTGCCTGCTTGACGGTGGACGAGAAGCCCTTGGCGTCAAGACGTGCATAGATGAACGGCTTGAACAGCTCGAGCGCCATCTTCTTCGGCAGGCCGCACTGGTGCAGCTTCAGTTCCGGACCGGTCACGATGACCGAACGGCCAGAATAGTCGACGCGCTTGCCGAGCAGGTTCTGACGGAAGCGGCCCTGCTTGCCCTTGAGCATGTCGGACAGCGACTTCAGCGGACGCTTGTTGGCGCCGGTGATGACGCGGCCACGACGGCCGTTGTCGAACAGCGCATCGACAGATTCCTGCAGCATGCGCTTTTCGTTGCGGATGATGATGCCCGGAGCGCGCAGTTCGATCAGGCGCTTCAGACGGTTGTTACGGTTGATGACGCGGCGATAGAGATCGTTCAGATCCGACGTCGCGAAGCGGCCGCCGTCGAGCGGAACCAGCGGACGCAGATCCGGCGGGATCACCGGAACGACCTTCATGATCATCCATTCCGGGCGGTTGCCGGAATCCATGAAGTTCTCGACGATCTTCAGCCGCTTCATCAGCTTCTTCTGCTTCAGATCCGAGGTCGTCTCAGCGAGCTCGGCGCGCAGGTCACCGGCGATCTTTTCCAGGTTCATCGAAGCGAGCATTTCATAGATCGCTTCGGCGCCGATCATGGCAGTGAACTGGTCTTCGCCGAATTCGTCAACGGCGAGCATGTAGTCTTCTTCGCTGAGGAGCTGGTTTTCCTTCAGCGACGTCAGACCCGGCTCGGTGACGATGTAGTTTTCGAAGTACAGAACGCGCTCGACATCCTTCAGCGTCATGTCGAGCAGCGTGGAAATGCGGCTCGGCAGCGACTTCAGGAACCAGATGTGGGCAACGGGAGCAGCGAGCTCGATGTGGCCCATGCGCTCACGGCGAACGCGCGACAACGTCACTTCGACGCCGCACTTTTCGCAGATGATGCCCTTGTACTTCATGCGCTTGTACTTGCCGCACAGGCACTCGTAGTCCTTGATCGGTCCAAAGATGCGCGCGCAGAACAGACCGTCGCGTTCCGGCTTGAACGTGCGGTAGTTGATCGTCTCCGGCTTCTTGATCTCACCGTAAGACCAGGAAAGAATCTTCTCCGGCGAGGCGATCGAAATCCGAATGGAATCGAAGGTCTGTGCAGGCACCTGCGGATTGAAAAGATTCATGACCTCTTGGTTCATGCCTGTCTCCTTTACGGGCTTTACGCCCTGAGCTTGGCGAGGGTGCCGACAAATCCCGGGCGCCGGCCCCTGCCCCATAAACAGCTAAAACCGCATTGGCTGCGGCTTCGTTCCTGCCGGAGACGTCAGCGTCTCCCGGCGGAAACGGTGCGCGCCGCATGAGCGGCACGCACCTTGGGTCTCTTTACTCGGCTGCGTCGGGCAATTGCGCCGCGCCAGCCTCGTCGACCTTCGAGTTTTCGAGCTCGACCGAAAGGCCCAGCGAGCGCATTTCCTTGACGAGAACGTTGAAGCTCTCCGGAATGCCCGCTTCGAAAGTATCGTCGCCACGGACGATCGCTTCGTAGACCTTGGTACGACCGGCAACGTCGTCCGACTTGACCGTCAGCATTTCCTGCAGGGTGTAGGCGGCGCCGTACGCTTCGAGCGCCCAGACCTCCATTTCCCCGAAGCGCTGACCGCCGAACTGCGCCTTACCACCGAGCGGCTGCTGGGTGACGAGCGAGTACGGACCGATCGAACGGGCGTGGATCTTGTCGTCGACCAAGTGGTTGAGCTTCAACATGTAGATGTAGCCCACGGTCACCTGGCGGTCGAACTGATCGCCGGTACGGCCGTCGTAAAGCGTCGACTGACCAGTCACCTTCAGACCTGCCTGCTCCAGCATCTCGTTGACGTCGGCTTCGACAGCACCGTCGAAGACCGGCGTTGCGATCGAGACGCCGCGACGGGTCTGCTCGGCCAGGCGCACGATCGACTCGTCGTCGTACTGCTTGATCGGCTCACCCTTCGGGCCCGACCCGATGACGCTGTCGATGGTGTCGCGCAGCGGCTGGATATCGGCACCTGCCTTGTAGGCGTCGAGCATTGCGCCGATCTTCTGACCCATGCCGGCGCAAGCCCAGCCAAGGTGGGTTTCGAGGATCTGGCCGACGTTCATACGCGAAGGCACGCCGAGCGGGTTCAGAACGACGTCGACATGCGTGCCGTCTTCCAGGAACGGCATGTCTTCGATCGGCACGATACGCGACACGACACCCTTGTTGCCGTGACGGCCGGCCATCTTGTCACCCGGCTGGATCTTGCGCTTCACAGCGACGAAGACCTTGACCATCTTCATGACGCCCGGAGGCATTTCGTCGCCGCGCTGGACCTTCTCGACCTTGTCCATGAAGCGCTGTTCAAGGCGCGACTTGGATTCGTCGTACTGGGCGCGCAGAGCTTCGATCTCGCCCTGAGCCTTTTCGTCTTCGACGGCGAACATCCACCACTGCGAGCGGGGGTATTCGCTAACGACGAGGTTCGAAAGCTCGGTGCCCTTCTTGAAGCCCTTCGGGCCGGCAACGGCCGTGTGGCCACGCAGCATGTCGACGAGACGGGCGTAGACGTTGCGGTCCAGGATCGCCTGTTCGTCGTCGCGGTCCTTGGCGAGGCGTTCGATTTCCTCGCGCTCGATCGCCATCGCGCGCTCGTCCTTCTCAACGCCGTGGCGGTTGAAGACGCGAACTTCGACGACGGTACCGAAGGTGCCCGGGGGCATGCGCATCGAGGTGTCGCGAACGTCGGAGGCCTTTTCACCGAAGATGGCGCGCAGAAGCTTTTCTTCCGGCGTCATCGGGCTTTCGCCCTTCGGCGTGATCTTGCCGACGAGGATGTCACCCGGCTGAACCTCTGCACCGATGTAAACGATACCGGCTTCGTCGAGGTTGCGCAGCGCTTCTTCCGAAACGTTCGGAATGTCGCGGGTGATTTCTTCCGGACCCAGCTTGGTGTCACGCGCCATCACTTCGAATTCTTCGATGTGGATGGAGGTGAACACGTCGTCGCGCACGATCCGCTCGGAGAGCAGGATCGAGTCTTCGTAGTTGTAGCCGTTCCACGGCATGAACGCGACGAGCGCGTTGCGGCCGAGAGCCAGGTCACCGAGGTCGGTCGACGGACCGTCAGCGATGATGTCGCCCTTGTTCAGGATGTCACCGACGGTGACCAGCGGGCGCTGGTTGACGCAGGTGTTCTGGTTCGAACGCTGGAACTTCTGCAGACGGTAGATATCGACGCCCGACTTCGACGGATCGAGGTCTTCGGTGGCGCGGATAACGATACGGGTCGCGTCAACCTGGTCGACGACACCGCCACGACGGGCTGCAATAGCAGCGCCGGAGTCACGGGCAACGACCGGCTCCATGCCGGTACCGACGAACGGTGCTTCGGCACGCAGCAGCGGCACGGCCTGACGCTGCATGTTCGAGCCCATCAGTGCGCGGTTGGCGTCGTCGTTCTCGAGGAACGGGATGAGCGCCGCTGCGACCGAAACGAGCTGCTTCGGCGAAACGTCCATCAGGTTGATGTTGTCGCGCGGCGCCAGCATAACTTCGCCGGCGTGACGGCAAACTACGAACTCTTCAGCGAACGAGCCGTCGTTCTCGAGAACCGAGTTTGCCTGGGCGACGTGGTACTTCGCCTCTTCCATTGCGGAGAGATAGACGACGTCGTTCGTCACCTTACCGTCAACGATCTTGCGGTACGGGCTTTCGATGAAGCCGTACTTGTTGACGCGGGCAAAGGTTGCAAGCGAGTTGATCAGACCGATGTTCGGGCCTTCCGGCGTTTCGATCGGGCAAATACGACCGTAGTGGGTCGGGTGAACGTCGCGGACTTCGAAGCCGGCGCGCTCGCGGGTCAGACCACCCGGGCCAAGAGCCGAAAGACGGCGCTTGTGGGTGATTTCCGACAGCGGGTTCACCTGGTCCATGAACTGCGACAGCTGCGAGGAGCCGAAGAACTCGCGAACGGCGGCAGCAGCCGGCTTCGCGTTGATCAGGTCCTGCGGCATGACCGTGTCGATTTCGATCGAGGACATACGTTCCTTGATCGCGCGCTCCATGCGGAGCAGGCCGAGACGGTACTGGTTCTCCATGAGCTCGCCGACCGAACGAACACGGCGGTTGCCGAGGTTGTCGATGTCGTCAATCTCGCCCTTGCCGTCACGCAGCTCCACGAGCATCTTGACGACAGCCAGGATGTCTTCCTTGCGCAGGATGCGCACGGTGTCGGCCACTTCGAGGTCGAGACGCATGTTCATCTTGACGCGACCGACGGCCGAAAGGTCGTAGCGCTCGGCATCGAAGAACAGCGTGTTGAACATGGCCTCCGCGGAATCCATGGTCGGCGGTTCACCCGGACGCATGACGCGGTAGATGTCGAACAGGGCGTCCTGACGGTTCTCGTTCTTGTCTACGGTCAGCGTGTTGCGGATGTAGGCGCCGACATTGATGTGGTCGATGTCGAGAACCGGGATCTCGTCGAAACCAGCCGAGAGGATGACCGGAAGGGTCTTCTCGTCGATTTCGTCGCCGGCTTCGAGATAGATCTCGCCGGTGCTGTAGTTGACCACGTCTTCGGCAAGGTAGTTGCCGTAGAGGTCATCATTGGTCGCCTTGAGCGCCTTCAGGCCCTTTTCCTGCAGCTGGCGCAGCAGACGCGGGGTCAGCTTCTTGCCGGCTTCGACAACGACTTCGCCGGTGTCGGCGTCGACCATCTCGGTGATGGCCTTCTGGCCCTTAAGGGCGTCCGGCTGGAACGGCACGCGCCAGCCTTCGCCGTCGCGCTGGTAGAGCGACTTCGTGTAGAAGGTGTCGAGGATTTCCTCGCCGTCCATACCGAGCGCCATCAGCAGCGACGTCACCGGAATCTTGCGGCGACGGTCGATACGGGCGTGAACGATGTCCTTGGCGTCGAACTCGATGTCGAGCCAGGAACCGCGGTAAGGAATGACGCGGGCTGCAAAGAGCAGCTTGCCCGACGAGTGGCTCTTGCCCTTGTCGTGGTCGAAGAACACGCCCGGCGAACGGTGCATCTGCGAAACGATGACGCGCTCGGTGCCGTTGACGATGAAGGTACCGTTGTCGGTCATGAGCGGCATATCGCCCATGTAGACGTTCTGTTCCTTGATGTCCTTGATCGACTTCGCGCCGGTATCCTCGTCAATATCGAATACGATGAGGCGCAACGTCACCTTGAGCGGCGCTGCGTAGGTCAGATCGCGCTGACGGCATTCTTCGACGTCGAACTTCGGCGGCTCGAATTCGTACGAAACGAATTCAAGCATCGATGCGCCCGAGAAATCCTTGATCGGGAAAACGGACTTGAAAACAGCTTGGAGCCCTTCATCAGGGCGACCGCCCTTGGGCTCTTCAACCATCAGAAACTGGTCGTAGGATGCCTTTTGAACCTCGATGAGGTTCGGCATTTCTGCGACTTCTGGAATTTTACCAAAAAACTTGCGTACGCGCCTGCGACCGTTAAACGAAAGGGTCTGAGCCATCGTCGCTCCTTGTCAATCTTGCATCCGGGCCTGCAACGGACGGGAACCGATGGCCAGTCGACCCCGTCAATCAATGAGTAGTTCAATCTCGTCCAACCAACGAAAAACGCTCAGCGCGGATTGCTGTGCTGCCTTCCGTTCGAGACCATCCTCTTGAAGAACCCATTACCCAAAAGCCGTTTTTCGACAGGCTTTTGGGTAATATGTTCCAAAAACGGTCAAAGAGAGGCGGCCTGAAAAGGCCACCTCCCCTTGCATGTAGCCGAATTACTTGACGTCAACCTTGGCGCCAGCGTCTTCGAGCTTCTTCTTGAGGTCAGCAGCTTCAGCCTTGGAAACTGCTTCCTTAACCGGCTTCGGAGCGCCTTCGACCAGGTCCTTGGCTTCCTTGAGGCCGAGGCCGGTGATGCCGCGAACTTCCTTGATGACGTTGATCTTGTTGGCGCCAGCGTCAACGAGGATAACGTCAAACTCGGTCTTTTCTTCTTCAGCAGCAGCCGGAGCAGCAGCGCCGCCAGCAGCAGCGACAGCTACCGGAGCAGCAGCCGAAACGCCCCACTTCTCTTCGAGCAGCTTGGAAAGCTCAGCAGCTTCCAGAACGGTCAGCGAGGAGAGGTCTTCAACGATCTTTGCGAGATCAGCCATTTTACTTTTCCTTTTGTTCGGTTCGAACTGGTTTTAAATACAACAGCGAAAATCCGCCTTAGGCGGCTTCGTCCTTCTTGGCATAGGCCGAGAACACGCGAGCAAGCTGGCTTGCCGGTGCCTGAACAACCGTTGCGACGCGGGTTGCCGGGGCATTGAGAAGGCCCAGCAGCTTTGCGCGCAGCTCGTCGAGCGAAGGCAGGGTCGCGAGCGACTTGACTGCTTCGGCGTTGAGCGTGGTCGTGCCCATGGCGCCACCGAGAACAACGAGCTTGTCGTTGGTCTTGGCGAAATCCATGACAACCTTAGGAGCCGTGATCGGGTCTTCGCTGTATGCGATCAGCGTCTGACCCTTGAAGAGATTCGTCATCCCTTCCGACTCGGTGCCCTGAAGAGCGATCTTGGCCAGGCGGTTTTTCGCGACTTTGACGGTGCCGCCAGCAGCGCGCATCTTCGAACGGAAGTCGTTCATCTGCGCAACTGTGACACCAGCATAGTGGGCCACGACAACCGAACCGGAAGCCTTGAAGACTTCGTTCAGCTCCGTGACGAATTCGCGTTTTTCCGCTCTTTCCACTGTCTGTCTCCAGTAGACAGGGTTGCAATAATGCAGCCCCATCGGGTTTGCCTTTGTCACCCGAGATCTGCTCGATCCCTGATAACGCTTAAGGATCCTGTCCCTTGGCGTTCCCGGAAGAGCCGGGTCTGACACAAGGCAAGCGAGGTTCGAACCGAATTTCGACGCCTCCGGCGCCATAGTGAAATTCAGATCTTACCCGTCTCATGCAGGCCGAAGTGATTAAGGTATAACCACCCGCAATCTCGGACAGGAGTTCCGGACTTAACGTCCGGATTCCCGGCCCCGAAAGGCCGGGAATTCAGTCTCGGGCCGAAGCCCGAAATTCATTAGGCGACGCTGAGCGTGGCGGGGTCGATCTTGAGACCCGGGCCCATGGTCGACGAAATCGCGACGCGCTTGACGTAGTTGCCCTTGGCGCCGGTCGGCTTCGCCTTGACGACGGCGTCAGCGAAAGCGCGGATGTTTTCTTCCAGTGCCTTGGCGTCGAAGGACGCCTTGCCGATGCCAGCGTGAACGATACCGGCCTTCTCGACGCGGAATTCAACGGCGCCGCCCTTGGAAGCCTTGACGGCACCAGCGACATCCATCGTAACCGTGCCGACCTTCGGGTTCGGCATCATGCCACGCGGGCCGAGAACCTTACCGAGGCGGCCGACGAGCGGCATCATGTCCGGGGTGGCGATGCAACGATCGAAATCGATCTTGCCGCCCTGGACGATTTCGACGAGCTCTTCTGCGCCAACGACGTCAGCACCAGCAGCCTTGGCTTCATCAGCCTTGGCGCCACGTGCGAAAACGGCGACGCGAACCGAGCGGCCGGTGCCGTTCGGCAGGTTGACAACGCCGCGGACCATCTGGTCAGCGTGGCGCGGGTCAACGCCGAGGTTCATCGCAACTTCGATGGTTTCGTCGAACTTGGCAGTTGCGCGTTCCTTGACCATCGAGACGGCTTCGGTGAGGCCGTAGATCTTCGTCGGGTCAACGCCCTCGCGGGACTTCTGTACTCGCTTTGCAATCTTCGCCATGGTCTTAGCCTACCACTTCCAGGCCCATAGCGCGGGCGGAGCCCTCGATCATGGCCATTGCGCCTTCGATATCGGCAGCATTGAGATCCTTCATCTTGGCTTCGGCGATCGACTTGATCTGAGCCTTGGTGAGCTTGCCGGCCGAACCGCCCTTACCGGGGGTCTTCGAACCGGACTGGATCTTCGCTTCCTTCTTCAGGAAGTAGCTGACCGGCGGCTGCTTCATGACGAAGGTGAAGGACTTGTCCTGGTAATAGGTGATGACGACCGGGATCGGCATACCCTTTTCCATTTCCTGCGTGGCGGCATTGAACGCCTTGCAGAATTCCATGATGTTAATGCCACGCTGACCAAGCGCAGGACCGATCGGCGGGGACGGATTGGCCGACCCAGCCTTCACCTGCAGCTTGAGCTGGCCTGCAACTTTCTTAGCCATTTCTCTCTGCCTTTCTGAAATCCCCTTGCGACGGATCGCACCGAGGATCAATTGCGCCGGTTTCCCGACTTTTGCCGATCACGGGGATCGGCGGCTGCGGTTGCGTGGTGCGGAACATCCGACCCGGCTAAGGCCGGCATCCTTCCACGCGCATGCGGATTTCTCCGCCAGAATGGGCCGAAACCCACCCTATCCTTTTAAGGCCTTATCAGACCTTCTCGACCTGACCGTATTCCAGCTCGACCGGGGTCGCGCGACCAAAGATCGAAACTTCGACCTTGAGGCGCGAACGCTCTTCGTCGACATCCTGAACGACGCCGTTGAACGAAGCGAACGGACCGTCCGAAACGCGAACCTGCTCGCCGATCTCGAACGAGACCGAAGGCTTCGGACGTTCGACACCATCCTGGACCTGACCGAGGATGCGCTCGGCTTCATGGTCCGGAATCGGAACGGGCTTGCTGTCGGTACCGAGGAAGCCGGTTACCTTCGGCGTGTTCTTGATGAGGTGGAATGCCTCGTCCGTCAGATTGGCGCGAACCAGAACGTAGCCGGGAAAGAACTTGCGCTCGGCGTCGACCTTGCGGCCACGACGCACTTCGACAACCTTCTCGGTCGGCACGAGAATCTTCTCGAACAGATGCTCGAGACCCTTCTGCTTGGCCTTTTCCTCGATCGATTCAGCGACCTTCTTTTCGAAGTTCGAATAGGCGTGAACAATGTACCAGCGCGCAGCCATACTAGCCTCCACCCAATCAAGCGCCAACGTTGAGGATGAGGCCGATCGCCCAACCCATCAACTGGTCCGCAGCAAAGAAGAAGGCAGCGGCAAAAAAGACCATGACAAAGACCATCAGCGTCGAGATCATCGTCTCGCGCCGAGAGGGCCAGGTCACTTTCGACGTCTCAGAGCGAACCTGCTGCAGAAACGTTACCGGATTCGTTTTGGATGCCATGTAATGCTCACGCCATTACGGCGCGTAAAGCCGATGATTCAGCCCCACGCACCGCGTGTCTGTTTGGACCCTACATAAAGACCGATTCTGAAAACTACAAGAGCCAATCAGTCTTTTCTGTGAATTTCGTCGATCGGCTAACCGATCCTTAAACTTACTCTGCCGAACCCTCAGCGCTTATGCAAGCCTGGAGAGAATGGCAGGGGCAGAGGGGCTCGAACCCCCGACCTGCGGTTTTGGAGACCGCCGCTCTACCAACTGAGCTATACCCCTATTCGGCTGCGTGCCCGTTTAACAACGTGTCGCCGCCTCAAGTCAGCGGCTTCATATTCAGTTTGCCGGAGGATGACAAGCACCTTTCAACGCCGATCCGAAAAAATCCGCATTCAATTGCATCTATCCCCTGCCCTGTCGGCCGGGGCGCCCCACAAAGAAAGGCAAGTCATTGCCTTGCCACTCAGAAATGCTCGCGGCGCTTCGGGCATTCGTTATCCTGGCGGAAGCCCTCTTCATCGGAATCGATTCGCATGCCGCGCATCACGCTGGTCGAATATGATCCGCTTTGGCCGTCGCTCTTCGAGCAGCGGGCGCTTTCCATCGCCACCCTGCTCTCTCCCTTCGTCGGCGCGATCCACCACATCGGCAGCACGGCGATACCCGGACTGGCCGCGAAGCCGAAGATCGATATCGACGCGGTGATAGCGGACCTGGGGGCGCTGCCGGCGCTCAGCGCCCGCCTCTGCAACGCAGGCTTCATCTTTCACGGTGACCCGCACGCAAGCGGCCTCTGGACGTTTACGACGGCAACGCGTCCCTATGGTACGCGGCTCTACCTCTGCGGAGAAGGCAATGCCGCCCATGCGGCCCGCCTCCTCTTCCGGGACCGACTGCGGGAAAGACCGGACGACGCCGCGCAATATGAGGCGTTGAAAAGACGGCTCGCCACGGAAGCCGGCAGCGACTGGGAATTCTACACCGGCGGCAAGCGCGCCTTGATCGAAGCCGTGCTGGCATCCTCCCCAACAAAAAAGGCCCCGCCGTCGCCGGCGGGGCCTCTCTACTGATTTGAAATCAGCAGATTACTCGACGATCGAGGCAACGATGCCGGCGCCGACGGTACGGCCGCCTTCGCGGATAGCGAAGCGCAGCTTTTCTTCCATCGCGATCGGAAC
>NZ_JBNDJY010000014.1:2500-5612 GCF_050435225.1 Ensifer sp. LBL
TGGTGGAGGGTCTGGAGGTAGGAAGGAAGCCTTGTCCTTGAGACATGGATGTTGTTTGGGTGCTCACTTGTGAGTGCCCTTCTGGTGTTCATGTTGGATTGGTGTTGCCTGACCGCGCATCACCGGACAGATCTCGAGAAGCTGGTCTTAAGATAGGCTGCAAGCGAACCGCTCGGCGTGGTTCCAATAAAGCAGACCTATCGAACACGTCGATGGCATCTCATATGGATTGGGTTGTAAAAGGTAACCCTTTCTGCCGCGTCCCTTCGGGACGGCGGCTAATGGATGAGCATTGGCAATGAGAACGATCAAGTGTCAAAAGGGCATTTGGTGGATGCCTTGGCATGCACAGGCGATGAAGGACGTGATACGCTGCGATAAGCCGTGGGGAGCTGCGAATAAGCTTTGATCCATGGATCTCCGAATGGGGGAACCCACCTTAAATGCTTGGAAAATTTAAGTCGTGCGCAAGTACGGCTTAGGTTTCCAAGTATTGTTTAAAGGTATCTTACTCTGAATACATAGGGGTAAGAAGCGAACGCAGGGAACTGAAACATCTAAGTACCTGCAGGAAAGGACATCAACCGAGACTCCGCAAGTAGTGGCGAGCGAACGCGGACCAGGCCAGTGGCAATGAGGAATAAAGTGGAACGACATGGAAAGGTCGGCCGTAGAGGGTGATAGCCCCTTACACGTAGAACACTCATTGTCCTTGAGTAAGGCGGGACACGTGAAATCCTGTCTGAACATGGGGAGACCACTCTCCAAGCCTAAGTACTCGTGCATGACCGATAGCGAACAAGTACCGTGAGGGAAAGGTGAAAAGCACCCCGACAAGGGGAGTGAAATAGAACCTGAAACCGGATGCCTACAAACAGTTGGAGCCCGCAAGGGTGACAGCGTACCTTTTGTATAATGGGTCAACGACTTAGTGTGACGAGCAAGCTTAAGCCGATAGGTGAAGGCGCAGCGAAAGCGAGTCTGAACAGGGCGTTCAGTTCGTCGCATTAGACCCGAAACCGAGTGATCTAGCCATGAGCAGGTTGAAGGTTGGGTAACACCAACTGGAGGACCGAACCCGCATCTGTTGCAATAGATTGGGATGACTTGTGGTTAGGGGTGAAAGGCCAATCAAACTCGGAAATAGCTGGTTCTCCGCGAAATCTATTTAGGTAGAGCGTCGACCGAATACCCTCGGGGGTAGAGCACTGGATGGGCTATGGGGACTCACCGTCTTACTGATCCTAACCAAACTCCGAATACCGAGGAGTACTAGTCGGCAGACACACGGCGGGTGCTAACGTCCGTCGTGAAAAGGGCAACAACCCTGACCTCCAGCTAAGGTCCCCAAGTCATGGCTAAGTGGGAAAGGATGTGAGGATCCCAAAACAACCAGGATGTTGGCTTAGAAGCAGCCATCATTTAAAGAAAGCGTAACAGCTCACTGGTCTAAATAAGGGTCTTTGCGCCGAAAATGTAACGGGGCTAAAGCCATGCACCGAAGCTGAGGATACGTCGCAAGACGTGTGGTAGCGGAGCGTTCCGTAAGCCTGTGAAGGGATACCCGTGAGGGGTCCTGGAGGTATCGGAAGTGCGAATGTTGACATGAGTAACGATAAAGAGGGTGAGAGACCCTCTCGCCGAAAGACCAAGGGTTCCTGCTTAAAGTTAATCTGAGCAGGGTTAGCCGGCCCCTAAGACGAGGCGGACACGCGTAGTCGATGGGAACCACGTTAATATTCGTGGGCCTGGTGGTAGTGACGGATTGCTTAACTTGTTCAGACTTATTGGATTGTCTGGGCGGGGACGCGGTTCCAGGAAATAGCTCCACCGTATAGACCGTACCCGAAACCGACACAGGTGGTCAGGTAGAGTATACCAAGGCGCTTGAGAGAACTATGCTGAAGGAACTCGGCAAATTGCACGCGTAACTTCGGAAGAAGCGTGACCCCAATGGACGCAAGTCTTTTGGGGTGGCACAGACCAGGGGGTAGCGACTGTTTATCAAAAACACAGGGCTCTGCGAAGTCGCAAGACGACGTATAGGGTCTGACGCCTGCCCGGTGCTGGAAGGTTAAGAGGAGGGGTGCAAGCTCTGAATCGAAGCCCCAGTAAACGGCGGCCGTAACTATAACGGTCCTAAGGTAGCGAAATTCCTTGTCGGGTAAGTTCCGACCTGCACGAATGGCGTAACGACTTCCCCGCTGTCTCCAGCATAGACTCAGTGAAATTGAATTCCCCGTGAAGATGCGGGGTTCCTGCGGTCAGACGGAAAGACCCCGTGCACCTTTACTATAGCTTTACACTGGCATTCGTGTCGGCATGTGTAGGATAGGTGGTAGGCTTTGAAGCAGGGACGCCAGTTCTTGTGGAGCCATCCTTGAAATACCACCCTTATCGTCATGGATGTCTAACCGCGGTCCGTTATCCGGATCCGGGACAGTGTATGGTGGGTAGTTTGACTGGGGCGGTCGCCTCCGAAAGAGTAACGGAGGCGCGCGATGGTGGGCTCAGACCGGTCGGAAATCGGTCGTCGAGTGCAATGGCATAAGCCCGCCTGACTGCGAGACTGACAAGTCGAGCAGAGACGAAAGTCGGTCATAGTGATCCGGTGGTCCCGCGTGGAAGGGCCATCGCTCAACGGATAAAAGGTACGCCGGGGATAACAGGCTGATGACCCCCAAGAGTCCATATCGACGGGGTTGTTTGGCACCTCGATGTCGGCTCATCGCATCCTGGGGCTGGAGCAGGTCCCAAGGGTTTGGCTGTTCGCCAATTAAAGCGGTACGTGAGCTGGGTTCAGAACGTCGTGAGACAGTTCGGTCCCTATCTGCCGTGGGTGTAGGAATATTGACAGGATCTGTCCCTAGTACGAGAGGACCGGGATGGACATATCTCTGGTGGACCTGTTGTCCTGCCAAGGGCATAGCAGGGTAGCTATATATGGAATGGATAACCGCTGAAGGCATCTAAGCGGGAAACCAACCTGAAAACGAGTATTCCCTTGAGAACCGTGGAAGACGACCACGTTGATAGGCTGGGTGTGGAAGTGCGGCAACGCATGAAGCTTACCAGTACTAATCGTTCGATTGGCTTGATCGTTCCCATTGCT